>NZ_JBBYHV010000003.1:0-1958 GCF_038289935.1 Aurantiacibacter gilvus | reverse complement strand
GGCAGCCGCGACCGTGTCACCCTGCGTGCTGCAGCCGAGTTCCCGCTGACCGATACGCTGTTCGCCCGCATCTCGGGCGTGTCGAAGCGCCAGGACGGCTATGTCGACCAGCTCGATTTCGGCTGTGTCTATCCCGCCGGCGGCCCTGCCATGTTCACCCAATCGGTAGACGATGGCGGCACCGGCGTGGCCGAACCCGTCAACCCGGTTGGCGGCGAAGCGCGTTTCGCCACGACCGACGATTGCCGCATCGCGCGCCTGGGTAGCACCAACTACCAGGCAGCCCGCGGTATCCTGCGGTGGGAACCGAGCGATACCTTCGACTTCACCATCATCGCCGACTTCACCGACCAGGACCAGACCGCTGCCGGCCAGGTGCTGACCGCCACGCGGCGCAACAACAACCCGAACATCCGGACGCCGGGCGGCCTGCCGTTCGACGACCGCTTCATCTGCGGACGCTTCTGTAACTTCCAGGTTGACGGAAACGCCTTTGGCGGTGCCTTCACGCCCGTCATCCCGGGTGACCCTTTCGGTGCCGGCGGCACGATCATGCAGGAAACCAGCGGATCGAACCGCACCACCTATCGCGGCTGGGGCGTTTCCGGCCAGGCGAACTGGGACATCACCGAGCGCCTGCAGCTGGTCTCGATCACGGGTTACCGCGAATTCGACACCTACTTCGCTGCCGACGGCGACATCTCGCCGGCACGTACCGGCTACGGCATCAACAACCTCGACAACTGGAGCTTCAGCCAGGAACTGCGCCTGAACATCGAAGCTACCGACACGGTCTTCGTGACTGTCGGCGGTTACTACTTCGAACAGTCGTCGGTGTATGATTCCACGCAGGACCTGCGCTACGTCGCTCCCTATCCGCTGCAGTTCCGCCAGCCGGATACGGTAGACGCCGATGCCCAGGCCGTGTTTGCCAACCTGGCGTGGGAAATCGCGCCCAACCTGAACCTCAACGCCGGCATCCGCTATACCGAGGAGAGCAAGGACCAGACCTATTTCCGTTACAACCTGGATGGCACGATCAACGGGTTCCTCGATCCGATCGGATTTTACTACGGCGAAGGCTATGATGGCCTGGACACGCTGGATGTTTTCCCGTTTCCCTTGGGGGCCTTCGGGGTGGTCCTCGGAGATGGCGATACAACCCAGAACGTCTTTGCGCTTACAGGCCGGACCGCCAGCTATTCGGGCGACCAGGTCGACTACCGTGTGGCCCTGGACTATCGCTTCAGCGAAGAATTCCTCGCCTATGCGTCGGTCGCTACGGGCTTCAAGGGCGGTGGTTCCAACCCGCGTCCGTTCAACGCCTTCCAGCTGCTGCCGTTCGGTCCGGAAACGCTGACGGCATACGAAGTCGGCTTCAAGTCGGACCTGTTCGATCGCCGCCTGCGCCTGAACCTGTCGGCCTTCCTCAACAAGTACGACGACATCCAGTCGACCGCGAGCCCCTGTCCGACCGGCGTTCCGGGAACGGAAACTCCCAGCGCCTGCCGGGTCAACTCGGGCAGCGCGGACATCCGCGGCCTCGAACTCGAGATGTTTGCCGAGCCGGTTGACGATCTGCAGATCTCCGCCTCGCTCAGCTACCTCGATTTCGAGTACACCTTCGTCAATCCGGCATCGGGAGCACAGCTGACCGATCCGGGTACCGGCATGCCGGAATGGAAGTTCTCGCTTGGTGCGCAGTACCGGATCGACCTCGGCGATGCCGGGTCGCTCACCCCGCGTGTCGACGTCTACTACCAGGACGAAACCTTCTCCGGTTTCAACAACGGCGCCTTGGGCCGTATCGAAACCTACCTGCCCAGCTTCACCACGGCCAATGCCCGCGTGACCTGGCGCAACGAGGAGGAAGACCTGTCGATCGCGCTGGAGGTCACCAACCTCACCGACGAGTATTACTTCTACTCGTCGTTCGACCAGCGCAACAACAACGGCGG
>NZ_JBBYHV010000002.1:0-1167515 GCF_038289935.1 Aurantiacibacter gilvus | reverse complement strand
GGCCAATGCCCGCGTGACCTGGCGCAACGAGGAGGAAGACCTGTCGATCGCGCTGGAGGTCACCAACCTCACCGACGAGTATTACTTCTACTCGTCGTTCGACCAGCGCAACAACAACGGCGGCCGCATCGCGACCCCGGCGCGCCCGCGCGAATGGGCGATCACCCTGCGGAAGGATTTCTGATCCGCACGGGACGGAACACCACCAACAGCAAAAGGGCGGCCTCGCGGGGCCGCCCTTTTTTATTGTCCAAACCGAATTGGGTCGGGGAACTTCAAGCGTGGAGCTTGGCGATAGCCGCAGGGTGGACCTGCCCGAAGAAGCGCATCTGGGCGCGGCGACCCTGGGCCCAGTCGAGCTTGCCGTTCATGTCGATGGCAGAGGCAATCTGCAGGTGCACGAAGTCGGCAACACCGGCCCAGTCGTCATTGGCTTCCAGAACGCAGCCTTCCGTGGTGAGGCAGGTAATGGCGACCGCCATGCTGGTACCCTCGCAATCACAGCGGCCCGGCAGGGCGGACTGTTCGCGGCGGTTTTCAAACGCAGTAGCCATGTCACAGCTCCTTCATTGGAGACTGCAAGGTTACACAAACACAGTTAACGAAATCTGGTCGCCCCGTTCAGCAAGCAGCATGGATTGCTGAACGGGGCACGAGACCGATCAGCCCCAGACCTCTTCGGCAACTTCGACACAGAGGCGGATCTTGTCGGCCTGCTGCTGGGTGGTGATGTCGTTGCCGTGCACGGTGCTGGCAAAGCCGCATTGCGGGCTGAGCGCCAGCTGGTCGAGGTCGGCATATTGCGCGGCCTCGTCGATACGGCGCTTGATGTCGTCCTTGCTTTCCTGCTCGCCGAGCTTGGTCGAGACCAGGCCCAGCACCACGACCTTGCCCTTGGGCAGGAAGCGCAGCGGGGAGAAGTCGCCCGAACGCGCGTCGTCGTATTCGAGGAAGAAGGCGTCGATGTCGCATTCGTTGAACATGACTTCGGCGACCGGGTCGTAGCCACCTTCGGCGGCCCAGCTGGAACGGAAGTTGCCGCGGCACAGGTGCATGGTGCGGACGAGATCGTCCGGGGCACCGGCGAAGCTGGCGTTGATCAACCTGGCATAGTCGTGGGTGATCGAATCCGGGTCCATCCCGCGGTTCTGCGCATCTTCGCGGTGGCCGGTGTCGCACAGGTAGGCGAGGTTGGTGTCGTCGAACTGCACGTAGCGGCAGCCGGCATCCACCAGGTCGGCGATCTCCTCGGCATAGGCCTTGGCGACGTCGTCGTAGAAGCCCTGCATGTCAGGGTAGGCCTCCTCGGGGATACCCGCGCGACCGGCACGGAAGTGCAGCATGGTCGGGCTGGGAATGGCCACCTTGGCCACCGCGCCCGGCGCGCTCACCTTGCTGGCAAGGAATTCGTAGTCGGCGCGCTGGATCGGCTTCTCGTGGCGAACCTTGCCGGTGATGATCATCTTCGGCGGGGCGAATTCGACGTCGACGCCCTTGTCGTTCTTGAAGGCCTTCTTGATCCCGCCGGTTTCCTCGACTCCGGAAAGCTGCAGGAGGAAGTCCGTGTGGAAGAACTTGCGGCGATATTCGCCGTCGGTCACGGCCTTGATCCCGAGGCCTTCCTGCCAGGTAACGAGTTCGGCGATGGCCTCATCCTCGATCTGGCGCAGGGCGGCAGCGTCGATGTCGCCCGCGGCGAGACGCTCGCGTCCCTCCAGCACGGATTGCGGACGCAGGAACGAACCGACGTGGTCGGCACGCGAAGGTAGCTTGAATGTCATGGGAATAGTCCTGTCATTGCTGAATAGCGGCTGCTGTAACAGCGTCATAACGCGGGCTCGCGCTCGACTGACGCCCTGTTCATAGGCCGCTCTGCCAGCGCCGCGCAAGAAAGATTGTGCATCGCAGCGCCAAACCCGGCTTGACCTGCCTCTGGCCAATTCTAACGATAGTTATTATTGCGCGAGCCCTAAGGGCGCGATGACCACGCTTTGGGAGAGGCGAAAATGCAGGTTTTGAAACTCGCAGCGGCAGCTGCTTTGGCACTGGGACTGGCGGCTTGCGACAGCGCGCCGGAAGGCACTGCCCCCCCGACAGAAGGCGTAACCGACGCGCTGATCGCGGCAGCCGCGCCAGAAGAATGGCTGAGCCATGGCCGCGACTACGGTGAGCAGCGCTTCTCCCCGCTGACGCAGATAAATGCCGACAACGTGGGCGAGCTGGGTCTCGCCTGGTCCTACGACTTCGACACCGCGCGCGGGCAGGAAGCCACGCCGCTGGTGCACGACGGCGTGCTCTACACCACCTCTGCCTGGAGCAAGGTCTACGCCTTCAACGCGGTTTCGGGTGAACTGCTGTGGAGCTACGATCCCGAAGTGCCGCGCGAAACGCTGGCCGTCGCCTGCTGCGACGCGGTGAACCGCGGCGTCGCGCTTTACGGTGACAAGGTCTACGTCGCCACGCTCAACGGCTATCTCGTTGCGCTAAACCAGAGCGACGGCAGCGTGGCCTGGAGCACCGAATACGTGCCCGACCACGAAAGCTACACCAGCACCGGCGCCCCGCGCGTGGCGGACGGCAAGGTGTTCATCGGCTCCGGCGGCGCGGAATACCGTGCGCGCGGCTTCATCGCTGCCTTCGACTGGGACACCGGTGAGGAATTGTGGCGCTGGCACACGGTCCCAGGCAACCCGGCGAACGGGTTCGAGAACGACGCCATGGAAACGGCTGCTGCCACCTGGGGCGGCGAATGGTGGACCCTCGGCGGTGGCGGCACCGTGTGGGATTCGATCACCTACGATCCGCAGACCGGCCTGGTGCTGTTCGGTACCGGCAATGCCGAACCGTGGAACCCGGCGGCCAATGGCCGCGAGAGCGGTGAAGTGGAGGGTGACGACAATCTCTACACCTCTTCCATCGTCGCACTGCACGCCGACACCGGTGAATATGCCTGGCACTTCCAGCAGACCCCGGAAGATCGCTGGGACTACGATTCCAACGCCCAGATCACCATCGCCGACGTGGAGATCGACGGCCAGCCGCGCCACGTGGTGATGCACGCGCCCAAGAACGGCTATTTCTACCTGCTCGATGCCGCCAGCGGCGAGTTCATCTCGGGCACGCCGTGGGTCGACATCAACTGGTCGCTGGGTATCGACCCGGTTACGGGCCGTCCGCAAATCAACCCCGAGGCCCGCTACGAGCAGACCGGCCAGCTGTGGGTCGGCCTGCCGGGAGCAGGCGGCGCGCATAGCTGGCATCCGCAGAGCTATTCGCCGGCGACCGGCCTGATGTACCTGCCTGCCAACCTCGCCGGCTTCCCCTTCTTCGCCGATACCGAGTTCGAGGAAACCGAGCGCGGCTTCCAGACCGGCATCGACAGCGCGGCCACGGCCATGCCGCCGATCCCCGAGGTGCGCGAAGCCACCCTGGCTGCCACCACCGGCGCGCTGGTCGCGTGGAACCCGGTGACGGGCGAGGAAGCCTGGCGCGTCGACTATCCCGGCCCGTGGAACGGCGGCACGCTGGCGACCGCCGGCAACCTGGTGTTCCAGGGCACGGCAGGCGAGGAATTCCGCGCCTACAATGCCACCAGCGGTGAACAGCTGTGGTCCTTCGCCACGCAGAGCGGCGTGATCGCGGCGCCAATGACCTATGCCATCGACGGCGAACAGTACGTCGCCATCATGGTCGGCTGGGGCGGCGTCTGGGACGTGGCTCCCGGCATCCTCACCGCCAAGTCCGGCACCCCGCGCAACATCAGCCGCCTGTTGGTGTTCAAGCTCGGCGCCGACGGCGAACTGCCAGAGGCCCCGCCGCTGGTCGAGCGCGCGCTGGACCCGCCCCCCTTCACCGGCACGCCCGAACAGGCCGCCGCCGGGGCGCGTCTCTATGGCCGCTTCTGCAGCACCTGCCATGGCGATGCCGCCGTGGCCGGGGCGCTGAACCCCGACCTGCGCCACTCGATGACGATCAACAATTTCAATGCGATGAAGGCGATCGTGATCGACGGGGCCTTTGCCCACAACGGCATGGTCAGCTTCGCCAGTGACATCGATGAAGAAGGGCTGGAGAACATCCGCCAGTACGTCATCATGCGCGCCAACGAGGACAAGGCGCTGGAAGACGGCGGCTGAATCGATTCGCATCACACCGGCAAGATTGCTATACGTCACAACAATATTGATTCTCCCGGGATAGGAGCCCCAGACCATGAATGAAGTCACCAAGATTGATCGGACGCAGCGCGAATATTCGGATGCCGTGAAGAAGGCGCTGGGTCGTGCTCCGCAGCTCTTCATCAACGGCGAATGGGTCGACAGCTCGGGGGACGAGACGATCGACGTCGAGGACCCATCCTCGGGCAAGGTTATCTCGAAGTTCGTCGAAGCCACCGACAAGGACATCGACCGCGCCGTTGCTGCCGCCAAGGCCGCATTCGACGATGGCCGCTGGCGCAACCTGCCGCCGGTCGCACGCGAAAAGATCATGCATCGCCTGGCGGACCTGATCGAGGAAAACGCCGACGAGTTCGCCGAGCTGGAAGCCATCGACGTGGGCAAGCCCAAGGGCATGGCCGCCATGATCGACGTGCCCGGTGCTGCCGCGCACTTCCGCTACATGGCTGGCTGGGCCGGCAAGATCGGCGGCGAGACGCAGGCCCCCTATTCCATGCCCGGCGGCATGATGTTCGCCTATACGCTGAAGGAGCCGGTAGGCGTCTGCGCCCAGATCGTGCCGTGGAACTTCCCGCTGCTGATGGCCTGTCTCAAGATCGCTCCGGTGCTGGCATCGGGCTGCACCACGGTGCTCAAGCCCGCCGAGCAGACCAGCCTGACCGCGCTGCGCCTGGCCGACCTCGTCGCCGAAGCCGGTATCCCGGCCGGCGTGGTGAACATCGTCACCGGCTATGGCCACACCGCGGGTGACCGCATGGTCAAGCACCCCGATGTCGACAAAGTCGCTTTCACCGGCTCGACCGAGATCGGCAAGCTGATCAACCGCAACGCCACCGACACGTTGAAGCACGTCACCCTCGAACTGGGCGGCAAGTCGCCCGTGGTGGTGATGCCCGATGTCGACGTGTCCGAAACCGCCCCCGGCGTTTCGCAGGCGATCTTCTTCAACTCGGGCCAGGTCTGTGTCGCCGGCTCGCGCCTCTATGCGCACAAGAGCGTGTTCGACGAAGTGGTCGAAGGCATGGCGCAGACCAAGGACTTCTGGGCGCCGCGTCCTTCGCTCGACCCCGAGGCCCACATGGGTCCGCTGGTCAGCAAGGAACAGCATGACCGGGTGATGGGCTACATCGAGGCCGGCAAGCGCGACGGTGCCAGCGTGCTGATGGGCGGCGATGCCCCCTCCGACGCCGGTTACTACGTCAACCCGACCATCCTCACCGACGTGAACCCGCAGATGAGCGTCGTGCGCGAGGAAATCTTCGGTCCGGTCGTGGTTGCCCAGCGCTTCGAGGATTTGAACGACGTCGTGCGCGACGCCAACGACACCCAGTACGGCCTTGCTGCCGGTGTCTGGACCAAGGACGCCTCGGCCGCGCACCGCATCGCCAGCCAGCTGCAGGCCGGTACGGTGTGGGTGAACTGCCACGCCATGATCGACCCCGCGCTGCCCTTCGGCGGCTACAAGGAAAGCGGCGTCGGCCACGAACAGGGCCGCCTCGGCCTCGAGGCCTACCTCGAAACCAAGACGGTGATGATGAAGCTTTGATCACTGTGTGAAACGCGAGGCCCGCCTTCGGCATTGCCGGGGCGGGCCTTGTTGTGTTTAGGCTGCCAGCGAACTCATTCCGGGGAACCCGATGCCCATAGACCTCAACAAGATCCGCGCCATCGACGTGCACGTGCACGCCGAAGTTTCCTGCCACGATCCGGAAGACCCGGTGATGGGCAAGTTCTTCGATGCCGCCAGCGCCTATTTCAAGGCCCCGCGCGAACGGCCCAAGATGCCCGAGATCATCGAGCTCTACCGCGAGACCCAGATCGCCTTCTGCATGTTCACGGTCGACTGCGAGAGCGGCATGGGTGCCAAGCGCGTCTCCAATTACGAAGTGGCGGAGATCGCCAACAAGAACGACGACATCTGCATCCCCTTCGCCTCCATCGACCCGCACAAGGGCAAGTACGGCGCGCGCGAGGCGATCGACCTGATCGAGAACCACGGGGTCAAGGGCTTCAAGTTCCACGGCATCGCCCAGAACGCCCACCCGTGCGACCCGATGGGCTACCCGATCTACGAGGTGATCAACGAGTACAAGCTGCCCGTCATCTTCCACACCGGCCATTCCGGAATGGGCACCGGCATGCGCGGCGGCGGCGGGATGCGGCTGAAGTATGGCGAGCCCATGCTGATCGACGATGTCGCGGTGGACTTCCCCGACATGAAGATCATCCTTGCCCACCCCTCCTGGCCGTGGGTCGACCAGAGCCTGTCGATGGCGCTGCACAAGGACAACGTCTTCATCGACCTGTCCGGCTGGAGTCCCAAGTACTTCCCCAAGCAGGTGATCACCTACGCCAACACCCAGCTGAAGAAGAAGATGCTGTTCGGCAGCGACTTCCCGCTGATCCACCCCGACAAGTGGATCGCCGCAGCCAAGGACGTCGGCTTCCGCGACGAGGTGATGCCGGGCATCATGAAGGACAACGCAGCGAAGGTGCTGGGCCTCGCCTGAAGGATCGGGCGTGACCGCCGACCCGGAGGACATCCGCAATTGGCTGCGGCTCTCGCCCCGGGTGACCACTTCGGGCAAGCTCGAGTCCGCAGATCCCGCCCGCCTCGCAGCCGTGGGTGTGCGCAAGGTGATAAACCTCGGCTTGGCGGACCATCCCGAAGCCCTGCCTGACGCCGGGGCCCGGATGGCTGAGGCGGGGCTGGACTATGTCCACATCCCGGTCGCCTTCGATGCCCCGCAGGACAGCGACTATGCTGCCTTCGTCGTCGCACTGGAAGCGGACGACCGGCCCGTGCACGTCCACTGCATCATGAACTTTCGCGTCTCCGCCTTCTTCTACCGCTACCATGTCGAGGCTTGCGGGATGGACGAGGCTGCGGCACGAATACTGCTGGAGAAAGTGTGGTCGCCGCATCGGACAGACCACGGGGAAGAGCCGCCATGGCGGGACTTCGTGGAGAGGGTAGGAAAGCAATGAGTTTCGCAGGACACCACGTGGCCATCACTGGCGCATCGTCGGGCATCGGGCTGGTGACGGCGAAGATGCTGGCGGAGCGCGGTGCAGCCGTCACGCTGATCGCGCGGCGGGCGGATATGCTGGAGCAAGCGGCAAAGGACATGGGCGGCAAGACCGCCTGGGCCACCGCCGACGTCGGCGTGCGCGAGGAACTTGATGCCGCGCTGGACAAGGCCGTGGAGGCCAACGGGCAGATCACCGGCTTGTTCGCCAATGCCGGGCTGACCGGCGGCTTCACCCCCCTGCTCGGCTATCCGGACGACCTGTGGGAGGACACCTTGCGGGTGAACCTCAGCAGCGTGTTCTGGGCAGTGCAGAAGGTCGCCCCCGCGATGGTCGAAGCAAAGAAGGGCTCGATCCTCGTCACTGGTTCGATGGCATCGAAGCGCGGCATGGCGATGAACCCCGCTTACGTTGCTTCCAAGCACGGCCTGCTCGGCCTCAGCCGCGCGGTGGCCATGGAACTGGCGCCGCACGGGGTGCGCTGCAACTGCGTGATCCCCGGCTTCATCGAGACAGAGGCCTTGGCCCGTATTCCCGAAGAACAGCGCGGCAAGATAGAAGGCCGCATTCCGCAGCGCCGCATGGGCAGCAGCGAGGAGCTGGCCGAAGTCGCCGCCTTCCTCTTGTCCGACGCCGCCAGCCATGTCACCGGACAGGACTGGGCGGTTGACGGCGGCACGCTGGAAACACTCGAAGTATAAGAACAGGGAGACGCACAAATGCGCGCATGGTTGCTGCCGGAAGGCTCAGACAGTTTCGAGAGGCTCTATCTCGAGGAGATGGCCGATCCCGAGCCCGGTCCGGGCGAGATCCTGATCGCGCCGACCGCCTGGTCGATCAACTACCGCGATTTCGCGGTGGCCAGCGGCCATTACTTCGGCGGCGCGATTACCGAACCTTCGATCCCGCTGTCTGACGGTGCCGGCAAGGTCGTGGCCATCGGCGAAGGCGTGAAGTCCGTGCGCATCGGCGACGAAGTGCAGTCGACGTTCTTCCAGGGCTGGTACGACGGTCCGCCCAAGTTCGTGCCCGCACTGGGCGACGGCAAGGCTCCCGGCATGCTGGCAGAGAAGGTGGTGCTGTCCGAGCACGGGGTCGTCCCCATCGCCCGCAGCCTCGACCTTGCCCAGGCCGCCTGCCTGCCCTGCGCCGGCGTCACGGCGTGGAACGCGCTGTTCGAGGGCGGACGCCCGCTCAAGGCCGGTGACAAGGTGCTGGTGCTCGGCACCGGCGGCGTCTCGATGATCGCGCTCAAGCTGGCCAAGGCCGCCGGCGCGGTAGTGATCGCCACCAGTTCCTCCGACGCCAAGCTGGAGCAGGTCAAGGCGCTCGGGGCCGACCACACGATCAACTACAAGGACATCCCCGAATGGGGCGCGCACGTGCGCGATACCTTCGGCGGGGCGGACAAGATCGTCGAGGTCGGTGGCACCGGCACGCTGGGGCAGTCGATGACCGCTTGTGCCCCGCTGGCGGAGATCGCGCTGATCGGCGTGCTCAGCCAGGGCGAGCCGCCCAACCCACACGCGCTTATGATGACGGGTGCCAGCCTGCGCGGCATCTTCGTCGGCTCGGCCCGCATGGCCAGCGATCTCAACGCCTTCGTCGACACACACCGCCTGACCTTCCCGGTGGGCGAGACCTTTGCTTTCGATGACGCGGACAAGGCCTATGCCCATGCATGGGGCCCGGACAGCTTCGGCAAGACGGTGATCACCCTCTAGCGGCAATGGCCACCGCGGCACCCCCGGCACGCCGCAAGGGCGGCTACGAGCTGGCGGTGCTGCTGCTGCTGACGCTGGGCAACGGCGTGGTCGGGTTCGACCGGCTGACGGTCGCCTACCTGTCGCCCTACATCGTCGCCGACATGGCGCTGGATAATGCCCAGCTCGGCCTGCTGGCTGCGGCGCTGTCCGGCGCGATTGCCTTTTCGGCGCTGTTCGGCGGGCGACTGGCGGACATCACCGGACGGCGCAAGACGATCCTGATCGCCTGCACATTGGTCTTCTCGCTCGGTTCGGCAGCGGGCGGGCTGGCCACGGCCTTCATCGCCCTGTTCCTGGCGCGCGCCTGGGTGGGGCTTGCCGAAGGGCCGATGGTGCCGGTCAGCCAGACGATCATGGCGCAGACCGCCGCGCCCGAGCGGCGCGGCTTCGCCATGGGCTTTGCCCAGATGGTGGGGGCTTTCGGTATCGGCGGGTTCCTCGGGCCGCTGGTGGCCACGCAGCTGGCCGAAGTGATCGGCTGGCGGCACACGCTGTTCCTGACGCTGCTGCCCGGGCTGCTGCTGGCCTTGCTGATCTGGCTGGTGTTGAAGCCCGACCAGCCGCGCCCGACCAAGGCGAAACGCGCACCGAGCCTGCCTTTCCGGCAAGCCGTTGGAACCTTGCTCGCCGCCCGCAACATCCGTGTCTCGCTGGCCGTGGCGGCGACGATCACGGCATGGCTGGTGCTGCAGAACACCTTCCTCGCCGTCTACCTGACCGCCGAGAAGGGCCTGACGCCGACAATGGCCGGCAGCGTCATCTCGATGGGCGGGCTCGCCGCGATCATCGGCGGGGTGGGCCTGCCTTTCCTGTCGGACAAGCTCGGCCGCCGCCCGGTGATGATCTGGGGCTCGCTCGCCGCCGTCGCCGCGCCCGTCGGCCTGCTGTTTGCGCCAAGCGATCCCGTGGTTCTGGGCGCGATCATACTCGCCGGGTGGATCCCCATCGGCATCGGCCCGCTCTACTGCGCCACCGTGCCGACCGAGAGCGTCTCCCCGGTGCTGGCCAGCACCGCAGTAGGACTGGTGATCGGCTCGGCAGAACTGTTCGGCGGGGTAATCCTGCCGCCCATCGCGGGATTGATCGCGGACAATTTGGGACTCGAAAGCGTGTTCTACCTTTGCGCCCTGTTGCCACTGGTCGCGGCTGTCGCTGCCCTATTCCTGCGCGAGACCGCACCGTGTATCGTGGCGCGAGAGGAGAGCTAGAATGTGGGAAGTGCGCGTCAGCCCCTGCGGCGATTTTGACAACCATCCGTTCAAGTCGAACCACTTCGGCGTCGAACCGCTGGCGGCCGCCATGGGCGCGGAGATCTCCGGCATACGCCTGCCCGAATTGAGCGACGAGGGGATTGCCAGCCTCAAGCAGGCGCTGTGGAAGCACAAGATGGTCTACCTGAAAGACCAGCACCTCACCCACGCCGAGCATGAGGAATTTGCCGCCCGCCTCGGCCCTTTCGCGGTCGATGCATACACGCAGGGCGTACCCGAACACCGCGAGGTACACCCGATCATCAAGGAGGCCGACGAGGTCACCCCCAGCCTGTTCGGCGGCGGCTGGCACACCGACAGCCCGTTCCTGCCCGAACCGCCGAGCATCACCACCCTGCGGCAGGTCGAAGGCCCGCCCTATGGCGGAGACACAACCTGGGCGAATACCGCGCTCGCCTTCAAGCATCTCAGCAAGACCTACCAGGACATGCTGCGTCCGCTGCGCGTGCACATGAGTGCATCGAACAATTTCGCCACGCAGAACAAGCTGCGCGGCGAGGCCATCGGCTTTGGCGACAAGGCAAAGCAGGAACAGGGCCTGAAGGGATCGTTCCACCCGCTGGTACGCACCCACCCCGAGACGGGCGAACCCTCGCTCTACATCTGCGACACCTATGCCGTGGGCATCAAAGGCATGACCACCCACGAGGCGCACCCGATCATAGATTTCCTGGTACGGCACGCCACCCAGCACGCCTTCACCTGCCGCCTGCGCTGGCAACCGGGCATGGTCTGCATGTGGGACAACGCCGCGACCATGCACCTCGGCCCCAACGACTACGACGGGTTCCGCCGCGAGATGTACCGCACGACGACCGCGGGCGGGGTGCCGGTCTAGCCAATGTTGGCGACCATTGCCCTTGTCTTGGTAGGCCTGCTGGTTGCCGGTGTGATTGCGATGGTACTCGTCGTCGGCTGGGCCTTGAGCGAGAACGACGATGCGGGATCGGACGGATCGATATTCACCGTCATCCGGCGCTGGGTGGCAGATCGGCCCAAGCGGCTCAGCTACCGCAGGGACAAAAAGGGGCGGTTCCGCAAGGTCTGGCGGGGTTAGGCGCTCACCCCGCGAAGAAGTTCAGTTCCAGCAGCACGTTGTTGGGATCGGCCGTGAAAATCTGCCGCAGGTTGATCGCTTCGACCAGGTTCTCCTGGTAGTCCGCCCCGCGCGCATCGAGCCGCGCCTTGACCTCTTCGTAGCCCTGCAGCTTGAGCGCAACGTGGTGCAGCGCGCCGGTTAATCCGCCCGGTTTCACCTCGCGATCGTAGGCGCGCACGCAGTCGACCGAGTTGATGTGGATGATCGCACGCCCTTCGGCATCGAACATCCATTGCGCGGTTTGCGGCGTCAGCGGCGGCGGGCCGTCGCGGCGCTCAAGGTCGAGCAACTCGGCATACCAATTGGCCGTCTCGTCGAGACTGTCGGTGATGATGTTGACGTGGTCGAGCGCTTCGACTTTCATTCTCTTCTCTCCTCCGGGCGGCGACACAAACGCCAAAATCAACCCTTGCCTCACTAGCCGAATATTGTATGTGGTGCATACTAATTTCGCATATATGATTCTTTCATGAATATGGAGAGGTGAGAAATGGCCAAGAATCTGGAACAGGTTTTGGCTGGTGCAAACGGCGATATCGTCGGCCAGCTGCGTAACAACAAGATCGGTGCCTATGTGTACCCGGTCGTCGCCCCCGAATTTTCCAACTGGCGTGACGAGCAGTGGGCCTGGCAGCACGGCGCCGTGCTGTTCGACCAGTCGCACCACATGTTCGACCTCTACATCAACGGTCCCGATGCCGGTAAGCTGCTGTCGGACACGATGGTCAACTCGTCCAAGGGCTGGGAAGTCAACAAGGCGAAGCAGTACGTCCCGACCACCCCCTATGGTCACGTGATCGGCGACGGCATCATCTTCCGCCTCGCTGAAGAAGAATACGTCTACGTCGGCCGCGCGCCTGCCGCGAACTGGCTGATCTACCAAGCCGAAAAGGGCGGCTACAACGTCGACATCATCAACGATCCGCGTTCGCCCTCGCGCCCGATGGGCAAGCCGGTGCACCGCATCTCGTGGCGCTTCCAGATCCAGGGCCCGCGCGCCTGGGACGTGATCGAGAAGCTCAACGGCGAACCGCTGGACAAGCTGAAGTTCTTCAACATGTCGACCATGAAGATCGGCGACAAGACGATCCGCACCCTGCGTCACGGCATGGCCGGCTCGCCGGGCCTCGAAATCTGGGGTCCCTACGAAGAGCAGGAATATGTCCGCGAGAAGATCCTCGAGGCCGGTGAAGAATTCGGCCTGATCCCGGTCGGTTCGCGCGCCTATCCTTCGAACACGCTGGAGAGCGGCTGGATCCCCAGCCCGCTGCCTCCGATCTACACCGGCGACGAGCTGGAAGACTATCGCAAGTGGCTGCCGGCTGACGGCTACGAAGCCACCGGTTCGATCGCCGGTTCGTTCGTCGGCGACAACATCGAAGACTACTACACCAACCCGTATCAGCTGGGTTACGGTCCGTTCGTCAAGTTCGACCACGACTTCATTGGCGCCGACGCCCTGAAGAAGATGGAAGAAGACGGCACCAAGGAGCGTTACAAGAAGGTGACCTTCGAGTGGAACGCCGACGACATGAAGAAGATCGTTGGTTCCATGTTCGATCCGGAAGGCGAGCAGTACAAGTTCTTCGACCTGCCGCTGGCCAACTACGGCAACTCCAGCTTCGACGCTGTGAAGGACGCTGACGGCACCGTGATCGGCAAGTCGATGTTCACCGGCTACTCGTGGAACGAGAAGAAAGCCCTGTCGCTCGGCTATGTCGATGCCGATGTTCCGCTGGGCACCGAGCTCGCTCTCACCTGGGGCGAAGAAAACGGCGGCACCGACAAGACCACCGTGGAGCCGCACAAGCAGCTCGACGTCAAGGTCATCGTTTCGCCGGTTCCTTACGGCAAGATGGCTGCCGACACCTACGCCACCGGCTGGCGTACGTCGAAGAAGGCCTGAGCCTAAGCACAGGACAGCTTGAAGGGAGGCCCGCGCACCGCAAGGTTCGCGGGCCTTTTCCTTTGTCCCCCAAGGGCGTCTACCTTAAGCGCAACCCATGACCGAGACCGCACCAGGCAAGGCTCCATGGAGCGAACTGTTCTCCCCGGGGCTGGTCGCCAAGCTGGGGATCGTGCTGCTGGGCGTGTGGATCAACGCAGCCGACACGCTGGTTACCACGACCATCATGCCTTCCGTCGCTGCCGACATCGGTGGCTACGAGGCCTTCAGCTGGGCAGTGGCAGGCTTCCTGATGGGATCCGTGATCGCCAGTGCCAGCGCGGGACGGCTGGCGGAAATCTTCGGCCTGGGCCGCGCTTCGACAGTGGCGGGAATTGTCTTCGCGCTGGGCTGCGTCGGCAGCGCGCTGGCGCTGGACATGAACCTGTTCCTCGCCGGTCGACTGGTGCAGGGGATTGGCAGCGGCTGGTTCTCCGGCTTCGCCATGGTCGCCATCGCCCAGCTGTTTCCCCGCCGCCAGCTGGCGCGCGTCTTTGCGATCGTCTCGGGCGTCTGGGGCATCGCCACCTTGCTGGGCCCGCTGCTGGGCGGTTTGCTGGCGGAAAGCGGCCAGTGGCGCGTGGTATTCTGGGCCTTTGCCGTACAGGCAGTGCTGTTCGCCATCTTGGCGCCGCGCGCGTTCGGCAATGCCGAAGGAAAGGCGCTGAGCGGCCGGGTGCCGCTGGTGCAACTGGTGCTGATCGCACTCGGGATCGGCGTGATCGGCATGGCCGACCGTCTGGCACAACCGGCCATGCAACTGGCGGCCATCGCGGGCGGAATGACCTTGCTGGGCATGACCTTGTGGGTCGACCGCCACGCTCCGGTGCCGCTGTTGCCGCGCCAGGCATCCAACCCCTTCAGCGTCATCGGCGCAGGCTATCTTGCGGTCTTCGCGCTGACCGCCGCTTCCTCACCGTTCAGCATCTACGTGCCGCCGATCCTGCAACAGTTGCGCGATCTCTCGCCGCTCGAGGCCGGCTATGTCGTTGGCGCGATGGCGCTGGCATGGACCTGCGCTGCCTTCGTCGTCTCCAATGTCCGCGACGGCCGCGAACGCGTGCCGCTGGTGGCAGGTGCAGCGCTGGTCTGCACCGGCGTCAGCCTGCAACTGTGGCTCGTGCCGCAACTGCATATCGCGGCAATCGTCGGCGCCGGCGTGGTGATGGGCCTCGGCTTCGGCCTCTGTTCGGCGCTGATCAATCGGCGCGCCATCATCCACCTGACAACCGACGAGGAAGCCATCGGCAGCGCAGCATTGATGACGGTGCGGCAGGTCGGCGGCGCGGTGGGCGCGGCGCTGGCGGGCGTGGCGGCCAATGTCGCAGGCTTCGGTGATGGACTGTCCGATGCCAGCGCACTGGCCACCGCGCAGACGGTCTTCATTGCCGGGCTACCACTGGCGTTGCTGGGCCTGCTGGCGGCCTTGCAGATGACCCGCTCACCCCGTTTTCAAAACTGACCAACCTGCGGAAGGAACTGACAGCAATGGCGAACTTCGTACTCGTCCACGGCGCCTGGGGCGGCAGCCACACCTGGGGCGAAGTCCCCGCAAGGCTGGAGGCAGAGGGGCACAAGGTGCTCGTCGCAACCCTGCCCGGCCTCGGCACGCGGCAGGACGAGCTGCATCCGGGCATCACGCTGACGGATCATGTCGACGCCGTGTGCGACCAGATCGAGGCGGCGGGCATCGACCGTTTCGTGCTGGCCGGGCATTCCTACGGCGGCATGGTGATCTCCGCCGTCGCCAGCCGCCTTGGCCAGCGCATCGACGCGATCTGCTATGTCGACGCCTTCAAGCCCGAGAGCGACCAGTCGCTGTGGGACATCACCGGCGAGTTCGAGCACAACTGGTACATCGACAGCCAGCGCAACCGGCCCGGACTGGTCGAGCCCATCGGCTCCATCGATTTCGAAAAGGTGCCCGGCGTGGTGGGCTACCACCCGCTGCTGACCCTGCTGGAGGCCATCCCCTACAGCGGCGATGAAGAGGCTATCGCGAAGAAGAGCTACATCTTCGCCACCGGCTACCAGCCCACGCCCTTCGCCGGTTTCGCCGCCAAGGCCAAAGCGAACGGGTGGGACTACCACGAGACCGGCACCGATCACTTCGTCATGCAGAACGATCCGGACCTGACCACCAGGGTGCTGCTGGGGCTGGCGGGCTAGATCGCCTTGCCCATGCTGGTACGCGGCTCGACCGCATAACCCAGTTGCTCGTAAAACCCGGTGGCCGGATTGCCCTCACGAACCTGCAGGTTGACCTTGCCGCAGCCGCGCTGTCGCAAGGCGGCTTCGGCATGCTCCACCAGCGCGCGACCGATCCCCTCGCCCTGCCGTGAGGGACTGACGGCGACGGCATAAAGCCAGCCGCGATGCCCGTCATAGCCGGCCATGATCGAGCCGATGACGGCCTCGCCATCGACGGCCACGAACAGCAGCTCGGGTTGCTCGGCCAGCTTGGCCGGCACGGCGAATTCGGCGCGGTTGCGCGGCGGATCTCCGGGGAACGTCTCGCGCCACAGGCCGTCTAGGCCATCGAAATGCGTATCGCGATAAGTCTCGATCCGCATCGCCGGTCAGCCTTGCAGCGGGAGGTGATAGACCTGAAACGCTTCGTCCCGCGCCCAGCCGCGATCGCGATAGAGCGCCTGCGCCGGCTGGTTGTCATGCGCCGTGGAGAGGGTCAGCCGTACCGCTCCCTCCTTCCTGGCCCATGCCGCCGCGTGATCGAGCAGCGCGCGAGCGATCCCGCGCTTGCGCGCCTCTTCCGCCACGAACAGGTCGTTGAGGATAAAGGTACGCGCGAGGCCTGCCGAGGTGAACGAGGGACAGAGCTGGCAGAACGCCACCGGGCCCTCGTCCAGCAGCGCGAGGAAGATGACCGATTCCCCGCAGGTGATCCGCTCGCCCAGGAAATTGCGCGCACCTTCCTCGTCCGAAGGTTGCGCGTAGAACTGGCGATAGCTGTCGAACAGCGGCGCGAGTCCATCCAGGTCGGCCAGTCCGGCCCGCCGGATGGCAATCCCGGTCACCGCCGCCCCAGCGCTGCTTCGCTCTGCTCCATCAGCTTGGTGATGATCTCGGCGACGGGCTCTTCTTCCTTCACCAGGCTGACCGATTGGCCCGCCATCAGCGAGCCGCCTTCGATATCGCCATCGATTACCGCGCGGCGCAGCGCGCCGGCCCAGAAGTGCTCGATCTCCAGCTGCGCCTCGCCCATGTCGACCTTGCCTTCGTCCAGCATGATGGCAACCTCGCGCTGCTTGGCAGTGAAGGCCTCGGTACCCTTGTTCTTCAGCGCACGCACCGGGATCACCGGCAGGCGCGGATCGACCTGCACACTGGTCTCGGCATCGCGTGCCTTGGCGCGGAAGAAGGCCTTCTTGAAATCGGGGTGGGCAATGCTCTCCTTGGCGCAGGCGAAGCGCGTGCCCAGCTGCACGCCCGACGCGCCCATTTCCAGGTAAGCGGCGATCATGTCGCCCGTGCCGATGCCGCCGGCGACGAAAACCACGAATTCCGCTGCCAGCTCGGGCAGGAACTCCTGCGCCAGCACAGAGGTGGAAACAGGTCCGATATGGCCGCCCGCTTCGCTGCCTTCGATCACCAGCGCGTCAGCGCCGGAGCGCAGCAGCTTCTTCGCCAGCGCCAGCGTCGGGGCAAAGACAATCACCTTGGCGCCGAAGGCCTTGATCGCCTCGACAGAGCCCTTGGGCGGGATCCCGCCGGCCAGTACCACGTGACCGACGCCGTGCTTTTCGCAAACGCCGATCAGGTCGAACAAGGCGGGGTGCATGGTGATCAGGTTCACGCCGAAGGGCTTGTCGGTCAGCGCGCGGGTGGCGCCAATCTCGGCGTCGAGCAATTCGGGTGTCATGGCCCCGCAAGCGATCACGCCGAAACCGCCGCCATTGCTGATGGCCGCAACGAGGTTGCGCTCGGACACCCAGCTCATGGCGCCACAAAGGATCGCGTAATCGGTGCCGAGGAATTCGCGGCCGCGCGCCATCAGCGCACAGGTCTTGGGATAGTTGGTCATGACCGCCCCTTAGGGCGCAGGCATCCCCGCGACAAGCTTGCTGCATCGCACCACGGCTCGCCGCAATGACATTGCTCAAAGCGATTGGCTGGCATATTCGTTATGGCGGGCAGTCGCTGGCGGTCATGCATCGCCGCGGCAACAACAACGGGGATAGATCATGACCTTCCATCGCTTTGTCGCTTTGGTCTGCGCGGTCCTGGGCCTGGCCGCTCTGCCGGGCGTGGCATTTGCGCAGGCGGACACCTTTCGCATAGAAGCCAATTCCAGCCACACCGCCACGCTGACCATCTGCAACCCCGAAGTGCGGGTGACCATGAGCGGCGACGGCGACACCGATCTCGATTTCGTCATCCGCAATTCGCGCGGCGAGATCGTCCATTCGGATTACGGCTACACCGACCAGAGCGAGACCGTGCTCTACCGTCGCAACGGCGTGGCGTGCGAAGAGTTCGAACTGCGCACGACCAACCTCGGCGACGTGTGGAACGCGTTGGACGTCACGCTCAACGACGTCCGCACCGACAGCGGCAACCCGGTCGACACCGAAAGCTATCGCGTCAATGCCAACGCCACGCACCGCGTGGACATGAACATCTGCTCGCCGCAGGTGCAGATCATCGTGCGCGGCGACGGCGATACCGACCTCGATTTCGTCATCCGCAACTCGCGCGGCGAGATCGTCCATTCGGATTACGACTACACCGACCAGACCGAGGCCGTGCTCTATCGCCGGAGCGGAGTCGAATGCGAGAGCTTCGAGTTGACCACCAGCAATCTTGGCGATGTCTACAACCTCTACACCGTGCAGCTGGAAGACGTGCTGCAGGACAGCGCCCCGGTCGCCACGCGCGGTTCGGGCGACGGCTTCAACCGCGATATCACCATCCAGAACCGTACCGGCCAGACGATCATGTACCTCTACTGGTCGAACGTCGCCGCCAGCGGCTGGGGCGACGACCGGCTTGGCTCGGGCGTGCTGGCCAACATGCAGGACTGGAACGTGACGGTGGACGACGGTTCGGGCGCCTGCCGCTTCGACTTCATGGCCCGCCTGGCCGACGGCCGCGAACTGGAGCAGCGCAACATCAACGTCTGCGAAGTCTACGTGGTGCAGTTCGCCACGGTCGGCGCCGGCGCGGGCAAGTAGAGCTGCCGCGCGAGGGCGGGCGGCCTGAAGCTCAGGCCGCCCCCTCGATCGCCGGGTCTTCCGCGTCCAGCCCGTAGGCCGTGTGCAGCACGCGGACGGCCAGCTCGGTCTCGTCCTCGTCGATCAGCACCGAGACCTTGATCTCCGAGGTGGAGATCGCCTGCACGTTGATGCCGCGATCGGCCAGCGCCTGGAACATGGTGGCAGCCACACCGGCGTGGCTCTTCATGCCCATGCCGACGACCGAGATCTTGGCGACCTTGCTGTCGGTGATGATGCGGTTGAAGCCGATCTTGTCCTTCTTGTCTTCCAGCATGGCCTGCGCACGCGCCAGTTCGGCCTGCGGCACGGTGAAGGTCACATCGGTCTCGCCCTTGTCGCGGCCAACGTTCTGGATGATCATGTCGACATTGATGCCGGCCTCGCCCAGCGGGGTGAAGATGTCGGCCACGGCGCCCGGCTTGTCGGGCACGCGGGTCAGCACCACGCGGGCTTCGTTCTTGTCATGGGCGATGCCGGTGACGGACTGGCGTTCCATTTTCTTACTCTCCAGGATTTCCTGCATCTCGTCTTCGGAGACGATCATAGTGCCGGGCAGGGTATCGGCGGGCGGGGCATTGTCGTCGACGAAGGACGACAGCACCTGCACCCGGACATTGTGCTTCATCGCGAGGCTGACCGAGCGGGTCTGCAACACCTTGGCGCCGACCGAGGCCAGCTCGAGCATTTCCTCGAACGAGACGAAGGGGATCTTGCGCGCACGGGCAACGATGCGCGGGTCGGTGGTGTAGACGCCGTCGACGTCGGTATAGATGTCGCAGCGGTCCGCCTTCACCGCCGCCGCAATGGCGACGGCCGAAGTGTCCGATCCGCCGCGGCCCATGGTGGTGATGCGGTCTTCGTCCGACACGCCCTGGAAACCCGGGATCACGGCGATCTCGCCCGCTTCCATCGAGGCGACCAGCTTGTCCGCATCGATATCGCCGACGCGGGCATTGGCATGGGCGGAGAAGGTATGCAGCGGCAGCTGCCAGCCGAGCCACGAGCGCGCCTTGCAACCCATCGCCTGCAGCGTCAGCGCCAGCAGGCCGGAGGTGACCTGCTCGCCGCTGGATACCACCACGTCGTATTCGGCAGGATCGTACAGCGGGTTGGCTTCGCGGCAGAAATTGACCAGCCGGTCCGTCTCGCCCGCCATGGCGGAGACCACCACGGCCACCTGGTTGCCGCCCGCCGCCTGCGCGCGCACGATATTGGCGACGCGGCGAATCCGCTCGGTCCCCGCCATCGAGGTGCCGCCAAATTTCATTACTATGCGGGCCACGCGATTCCCTTGTCAGTCTGGTTGAAATACCCGCGCGCTGTTAGGGGGGTGCGATGAGCAACGCAACTGTCACAAATGCAACCATCCGCCCTGAGGAAGCCGCCCATTTCGGCGCGCTGGCGGCAGACTGGTGGGACCCCAGGGGTTCCTCGGCCATGCTGCACAAGCTGAACCCGGTGCGCCTCGCCTTCCTGCGCGAGGCCGTGGACCTCCACTGGGGCGGCGACGTCGAGAGCGTGAAGCCGCTCGCAGGCAAGACCGCGCTGGATGTCGGCTGCGGCGCGGGCCTGCTGTGCGAACCCCTGGCGCGGCTGGGCGCGCGCGTGACCGGCGTCGACGCGGCGGCGGAGAACGTGGCCGCGGCGCGGGCCCATGCGGCAGGCGCCGGTCTTGCCATCGACTACCGCCACGGCGAGCTCGGTTCGCTGGGCCTCGGCAAGTTCGACCTCGTCACCTCGATGGAAGTGATCGAACACGTCGAGGACAAGGCGGCCTTCGTCGCGCAGCTTGCCGCGCACCTCGCGCCCGGCGGGCTAATGGTGCTCTCCACCCCCAACCGCACTCTCGCCAGCCGCACCCTGCTGATCGGCGCGGCGGAGGCCTTTGGCGCGGTGCCCAAGGGTACGCATCACTGGGACGACTTCGTCACGCCCGACGAACTGCGCGAACTGCTGGAAGGTGCCGAGCTGGCCATGGGCGAACCCAAGGGCATCGCCTGGTCTGTAGGAAAGGGCCTGCACCTGTCGGGCGATATGGCGCTCAACTACGTGGTTACGGCGCGGTGTCCCTGAGCCCTTCGGCCCGATAGATGCCGTCAGTAGTTGCGCTCAGTCGCGCCCATCGGCGTCGGTGGTGATCACCCTGTAGAGCAGATTTTCTAGTCCATCTCGCGGATTGGTAGGTACGACAACTGCCGGATCGTCAGTGAAGACCCCATCAACTCCGATGGCCCTTACAATCATGGCCAAACTGGCGAGGTTTCCGACTTCTCCATCGTCTTCGGACGAGCGCAGCGTTGCGGGCAGGAAAGCGTTTTCTTTTCGCAACGTCCATCCATGCACCACTAGCCCCGCCCCATGCGCCGTTTCGACGACGCCCGTCGGCGAGCCATCTTCACCAAGCACCAGTCGCAGGTCCATGCCAACTCCATCGGCATACTCGGCGATCTCGGCGAGACCCTCCGGCGTCACCATCTGCGCATAGGTCATCGAGGGATTGTCCGCCGGACCACCGTCGGCCTCGACCAGTTGCACCAAACGAAGCTCGGTGATCGAGGCGAGCCGCCACAGCGGTGCAACCTCGAAGCACTGGATGAACACCGGCGCGTCGGCTCCTTCGTAACCTGCCGCGTGCAGCTGGGTGACGAGCAGGTGCGCCACGTCGATACCGATATCCTGGAAATAGCCGGGATGCTTGATCTCCGGATAGAGGCCGATCACCCGGCCCGTCTCGGCTTCCTTGGCGCGCACCAGCTGGATGATCTCCTCCAGCGTCGGCACCTGGTAGAGGCCGTCAAAGCGCGCGTTCTGCGGCCTGATATCGGGCAGGCGCTCGCGGGCGCGCAGGGTGCGCAGTTCGGCGAGGGTGAAGTCCTCGGTGAACCAGCCGGTCACCTCCTCGCCGTCGATCACGCGGGTGGTCAGGCGGGTGGCGAACTCGGGGCGGTCGGCAACATCGGTGGTGCCGCCGATCTCGTTCTCGTGCCGCGCCACCAGCACGCCATCACGCGTGGGCACGAGGTCCGGCTCGATATAGTCGGCGCCCTGGTCGATGGCGAGTTCGTAGGCGGCCAGCGTGTGCTCGGGCCGCTCGCCCGAAGCGCCGCGATGGGCGATCACGATGAAGTCGGGGTCCTGCGCCATGGCCGGAGCAGACACCGCAAGCGCCAGCAAGGCAAGCAGCCACCTCACTTGAGCGCGGCTTCCCAGTCGGCTTCCTTGAAGCCCACCAACAGGCCCCCGTCATACTCGACCACGGGTCGCTTGATCATCGAAGGGTGCTCCACCAGCAGGGCGGCCGCCCGCGCGGCATCGTCGGCGCGTGCCTTCTCCTCGTCGGGCAGCTTGCGCCATGTCGTGCCGCGGCGGTTAAGCACCGTGTCGATCCCCTCGGAACCGATCCAGCGTTCTACCTTCACCACGTCCGCGCCTTCCTTCTTGTAGTCGTGAAAGGTGTAGTCGATCCCCTGCGCTTCCAGCCACTTGCGGGCCTTCTTCACCGTGTCGCAATTGGGGATGCCGTAGAACTCGATTGTCATGCCGTTACTCGCAAGGTGTTACAGGTGTGACAGTGTCCTAGAGCGAAAAAGCCGGTGGCGAAACCGGCGCCCCGAAAGTCACCCGATCCGGCATGGCAGAGGGTCATGGCGGCGGCGTGACACGGCGCCTGCGATGTAGGAAAGCGCAGTCAGTCCTTCGCCGTGAAGCGGTGCACGCGCGGGTCGTCGCAGGCAAACAGCGTATAGTCGGCATAGTAGGACTTGCGACCCCTGGCCTGAACCGCGCGGTGTTCCGCCACTTTGCCCCAGCCGCGCGCGGACGCCTCGTCCTCCCATTCTGACAGGGCGATCACTTCGCCGTCGTCAGCCATGTAGCTCTTGAACGAGAGGAAACCGGGCTGCTGGCGGGCCATGGCCTCCATCCGCTCCGCCTCCGCGCCATATTCGGCCTCGTCGATGTCGGCGCGCTTGCGGTTGCGGAAGACAACGAGGAACACGGCGATCTCCTATCCCAGGTGCGCGTCGGCAATGGCCACGGCCAGCGCATCCGCTGCATCGCCGCCCGCGACTTTCGTCCCGGGCAGCAAGACCTTCAGCATGGCCTGGACCTGCGTCTTGTCTGCCGCGCCGGTGCCGACCACGGCCTGCTTCACCTTGCGCGCGGCATGTTCGCGCACCTCCAGCCCCGCCGCGCCGCAAGCCGCCAGCACCGCGCCGCGCGCCTGCGCCAGCTTGAGCGTCGACTGCGGGTTCTTGTTGAGGAAGACTTCCTCGGCCGCAGCGCGATCTGGCGCGTACTCGGCGATCACCCGCGCCAGCTCCACCTGCAGGTGTGCCAGCCGCGAGGCCATCGGCGCCTTGCTGTCAGTGGGCACCTGTCCGTTGGCAATGTGCGAAATCCGGCTGCCTTCGGTCCGCACCAGGCCCCAGCCGGTACAGCTGAGCGAGGGATCGAGGCCCAGGATCAGCATGGCGCCGTCAGCATGTCAGAGCCTGATCCCGAGGCGCGGGCCGAACTGCACCATCAGCAGGTAAAGCCCCACTGTCACTGTGCAGCCCACGGCCAGCGCCAGCCAGAACGGCAGGCCCTGGCGCAGCATGAGCGGGATCAGCAGGAACATCGGCAGGCTGGGCAGGACGAACCAGAAGGTAGCCTCGCTGTGCCGCGCCATGTTCTCGGCATCCGGCCGGGCGTGCCACAGGAAGATCATGCCCAGGATCGACACCAGCGGGAGGCTGGCGACCAGCGCCGCCATGGTCGGCAGGCGCTTGCCGATTTCGGCGATCGCCGCGATCATTGCTCCTGCCAGCAATGCCTTGGCGATCACGCTCCACATGGCGTCAGCCCAGTTTCTCCATCACTTCGTCCGAGATTTCATAGTTGCCCCAGACGGTCTGCACGTCGTCGTCGTCGTCGAGCGCATCGACCAGCTTGAGCAGCGTGCTCGCAGCGCCTTCATCGAGTTCGACCGTCAGGTTGGGCTTCCACGCCAGCTTGACGTTCTCGGCCTCGCCCAGCGCCTTTTCCATGGCGGTGGCGACTTCGTGCAGCGCCGTGGCTTCGGTCCAGATGGTGTGGCCGTCGTCGGAGCTCTCAATG
Source organism: Aurantiacibacter gilvus (assembly GCF_038289935.1). Taxonomy (NCBI): domain Bacteria; kingdom Pseudomonadati; phylum Pseudomonadota; class Alphaproteobacteria; order Sphingomonadales; family Erythrobacteraceae; genus Aurantiacibacter; species Aurantiacibacter gilvus. Next base: position 1,143,892 of record NZ_JBBYHV010000002.1, on the reverse strand, counting down.
TCGTCCGCGCCGGCTTCCATGGCCGCCATCAGGACGGTCTCTTCATCGCCCGCGCTGGCCGGATATTCGATCAGGCCCTTGCGTTCGAAGCCGTGGGCCACGCTGCCTTCGGTGCCCATGTTGCCGCCGTTCTTGGCAAAGCAGTTGCGCACGTTGGTGGCGGTGCGGTTGCGGTTGTCGGTCAGCGCCTCGACGATGATCGCGCTGCCGCCCGGGCCATAGCCCTCGTAGCGCACTTCCTCGTAGTTCTCGCCGTCGTTGGCCGCGGCCTTGTCGATCGCGCGCTGGATATTGTCCTTCGGCATCGACTGCGCCTTGGCCGTGTTCACCGCCAGTCGCAGGCGCGGATTCATGTCCGGATCGGGCGTGCCCATCTTCGCCGCGACGGTGATTTCGCGCGAGAGCTTGGAGAAGAGGTTGGAACGCTTCTTATCCTGCGCACCCTTGCGGTGCATGATATTCTTGAATTTGGAATGGCCTGCCATGGATTTGTCTTATATCTGCCGTCTCGATTGGGGTTGATGGGGCCTTACTCTGATGGTGAAGCAGGACGCAAGCGCAAGCATTGCGCTGTCCAATCTGTACAAGCTGTTGCGCGACATCGTGGCGTTCATCGCGCACCCGCGCCTGCCTGCCGAACGGATGGGCTGGTCGCGCCTGATGGTGTTCCTGCTGATCGCGGTGATCACGCTGGACCTGGCCATCGACACCGGCATCCGGTTCCTGTTCGATCACGTCGACCACAGCATGTGGGACATGCCCGAACCCGTCACCTTCGATTACGACCTGGTCGGCGACGTGCTGTCGCTGCTGATCCTCTCCCCGATCATCGAGGAGGCGCTGTTCCGTGGCTGGCTGAGCGGGCACAAGGCTTCGCTGCGCTTCGCCGGCTGGGGGCTGCTGGCCTACGGGCTGATCCTCGTTTCCGAAAGCCATCTGGTGGCGGACTTCTACCTGGTGCCCGTTGCCCTGGCGATCTGCGTAGCCGGCCTGGCATTTGGCCAGTGGGCCTACACCCGCACGCGGGACACGCAGGTGCCCGCCTGGTTCGCCAGCAACTTCCACTGGCTCGTCTGGGGCAGCTCGCTGGCCTTTGGCGCACTGCACCTGGTCAACTACGACCGCCTCGATTCGCCCCTGGACCTGCTCATAATCGCGCCCGTGGCCTTGGGCGGACTGCTGCTGGCCTATAGCCGCACGCACTTCGGCCTGCGCGCAGCCGTGCTGCACCACGCGGGCTATAACCTCGTCTATGTGCTGATCTTCAACCTGCTTTGACGCAGGCGGCGATCACGCCATCCCGAGCGCGTTCTTGTAGGTGTCGAGGATCATTTCCTGCTCGCTGCGGTCGTTGGCGTCCATCTTCCGCAGGCGCACGATCTGGCGCATGATCTTGGGATCGTAGCCCACCGCCTTGGCCTCGGCGTAGACGTCGCGAATATCGTCGGCGATGCCCTTCTTCTCTTCTTCGAGGCGTTCGATACGCTCGATTAGCAGGCGCAGGCGGTCGTCGGTGGCATCGGCCATGTGGGGTGAACTCCAATATATGTTCGAGAATCGGTTGCCCGCGTCGTTAGCGGCCCACTCGCCCCAGTTGAAGCCGTGATCGGCCTTCTCCACGCCATTCTCTTCCCGGCCCGCCGGTCTGTCCCAAGTGCATTGTGCAATTGCCCGAGGCTGGTCTATCATCCCCGCTCAGGGTTCAATGCCGGGGGGCAATACTCAGATGGACGATGTCTTCATTTCCTATTCGCGGCACGACAAGGAAAAGGTCGCGATGCTGGCCCGCGCGATCGAGGCCGAGGGCTATGCCGTGTGGTGGGACGACGAACTTCCGCCGCACCAGAGCTATGGCGAGGTCATCACCGAGAAGATCGAAAACGCCAAGGCGGCCGTCGTCGTCTGGTCTGCCGACGCCTCCAAGAGCGAATGGGTGCGGGCAGAGGCCGATGCCGCGCGCAACCATCGCAAGCTGATCCAGACCTCGCTGGGGGACATCATTCCCCCGCTGCCGTTCAACCAGATCCAGTGCGCCAACCTGGAAGACTGGAACGGCGAGGAAGACCATCCCGGCTGGCGCAAGGTGCGCGCCAGCCTGACCGCATTGTGCGGAGCGCGCGAGAGCAAGGCAACCGCAGAAGCTGCCGCCGCGGCGGCGGCAGCCGTGGCCGCGGTGGAGACACCGCCCCCGCCAACTCCGCCCGTACCGGAACCCGAACCGGAACGGGTCGCTGCTGCGCCGCCACCACCTCCGCCTCCTCCGCCGCCGCCTCCACCGCCGGTCCGCACCGGCCCGGCCGATCTCCAGACCTCGGGCACGCCGGAGCAGGTCCTCGGCCTGATGGGCGACCGCGGGCCGGCCGCACCGCCGGAGACCGACGACAGCGGAAAGAAATCCAGTTCGACGCCGTGGATCATCGGCGGCGGCATTGGCGCAATTGTCCTCGCGGGAGTCGGAGCCTTTGCCCTTAGCTCCATGGGCAGCAGCAGTTCCGGTTCCGGCGACAACGGCGGATCTGGCGATTTCGAAGTTTCCAGTAGCGGCGGAGATGACGTCCTGCCGCCGATTGCGCCCATGCCGGACGCCAACAACGGCACTGTCCCGCAAGTCGATACGCCCGTCGCGCCCACCGGCGATGGCTACAACCGCGATGTCACGCTGATCAACCAGTCAGGCGAAACGATCATGTTTTTCTACTGGTCCAACGTCGACGTGGATTCGTGGGGGCCGGACCAGCTCGGCACCGAAGTCATGGGCGACGGACAGAACTGGTTCGTCACCGTCGACGATGGCAGCGGGGCCTGCTTCTACGATTTCATGGCAGTGACAGCCAGCGAACGGCCGATCGAGCGGCGTAACGTCAACGTGTGCAGCGTCTTCGAGATCTATTTCAACTGATCGCGCTGCCCGCCTCCGCGCCGCTCCACTCCGCAGCAGGACGATAGCCCCATGAGCAAGGTCGCCATGTACTGCGGGCACATGTTCAACTCTGACATCGGCAACGCCGGAGACGAAGCCGCCGAGGCCGTGCTGCGCGAACGGATCGCCCAGGCCATCACCGGGCATGACGTGACCGTGGGCTATGGCCCGCTGGCTTGCGGCGCGGATATCATGATCGCCGAGGAACTGCTGCGGCGCGGGCACGAGCTGCGCGTGGTCCTGCCGTTCTGCGAGGAAGACTTCATCGCCGAGAGCGTCCTCTGCGGCGGGGCTGACTGGCTGCCGCGCTACCACGCCTGCCGCGACCAGGCGGCCGAGGTCTATTTCGCCACACCCGGTGCCTATGTCGGCGATGACAACCAGTTCGCCTACAACACGCGCTACGCCATGGGCCTGGCCGCCCTCCATGCGCAGATCGACGGGCAGGAAACGGTGCAGCTGGCCGTGGTGTCGGACAAGATTGCCTCGTTGTCGAAGACCGGCATTGCCGGCACCAATGCCGACATCGCCTTGTGGGAATCGCTGGGCCGCAAATCCGTACGCATTGCCGCCGGGCAGGTGCGGCGCGAGCTGACCTTCCCCGATCACGAACCCATCGGCAGCGGCACGCGGCGCGAGATCCGTTCGATCCTGTTCGCCGACTACAAGGGCTTTTCCCGCCTCGGTGAGCGCGAGCTGGTGCTGTTCATGCACCACGTGATGGGCCGCATCGGCGACGTGCTGCGGCACCACGGCGACCACATCGAATTCCGCAACACCTGGGGCGATGCCATCTATGTCATCATCGACGAACCCCAGCGCGCCGCCGCCCTCGCCCTGGAACTGCAGGACGAGCTGGCAGACCTGCCGCCGGGCCTGATCCCCGAAGGCGATATCGCCGGCATGCGCATCGGCGTGCACTACGGCCCGATCTGGGTCGGCACGGACCGCATCACCGGCAACCGGCTGTGGTACGGCGGCGAGGTCAATCGCACGGCGCGGATCGAACCGGTCACGCCGGTCGGCGGGGTCTACTGCACCGACAGCTTTGCTGCCGCCCTGCTGGTGTCGGATTGCGACAACTGCCGCTTCACCTCGGTGGGCAAGCAGGACCTCGCCAAGAACTACGGCCAGGTCGAGCTCTACCGGCTCGACCGGATCTAGCCCTTCTTGTTCAGCTCCAGGCTGGCGGCCATGCGGTCCAGCTGCTCCTGCGTCGCCTCGGTCTGGTAGGCCGCCTTCCATTCGTCCATCGGCATGCCGTGGATCACTTCGCGCGCGGCGGCCTTGTCGCCTTCGTAGCCGGCATCGCGAATCCAGTCGGCCAGGCAATTGCGGCAAAAGCCCGACAGGCCCATCAGGTCGATGTTCTGCGCATCGTGCCGGTGGCGCAGGTGGCGCACCAGCCGGCGGAAGGCAGCGGCGGCGACTTCGTCAGGCAAAGCGTCGATCGGATCGGGGTTCTGGCTCATTTCTGTCCTTGTCTTGTCTTGCCCGCCTGTCATAGGCCCATTGCATGACCAAGCTCCAGCCCCGTGACCGAAAGGTCAAGATCCTTGCCACCACCGGTCCGGCGACGGCGGACCCCGAGGTCCTGCGCGCGCTGTTCCTTGCCGGTGCCGACGCCTTCCGCGTCAACATGAGCCACGGCGAGCACGAGGTGCATGCCCAGACCATCGCCAATATCCGCGCGCTGGAGGAGGAATTCCACCGCCCCATCGCCGTACTGGCCGACCTGCAGGGGCCGAAGCTGCGCGTTGGCAAGTTTGCCGACGGCCGCGCCACCATCCCGCACGGGGCGGAATTCACCTTCGACCGCGACGGCACCCCCGGCAATGCCCATCGCGTGGAACTGCCGCATCCGGAAATCTTCCACGTCGTCGAGGAAGGCCAGCGCCTGCTGGTGAACGACGGCAAGATCCGCCTGCGGGTGAAGACGGTCAGCAACGGCGCCATCGTCTGCAGGGCCGAAGTCGGCGGGGTGATTTCCGACCGCAAGGGCGTGAACGTGCCCGATGCCGAAATCCCCATTCCCGCGCTCACCGAAAAGGACCGCAAGGACCTTGCCTTCGCGCTCGATCACGGGGCCGACTGGATCGGCCTGTCCTTCGTCCAGCGCCCGGAAGACCTCGCCGAAGCGCGCAAGCTGATGGGTGGTCGCGGTGCCCTGTGCGCCAAGATCGAGAAGCCGCAGGCAATCCGCCGCCTCCACGAGATCATCGAACAGGCGGACGGCATCATGGTCGCGCGCGGCGATCTTGGCGTGGAACTGGCTCCCGAAGAGGTGCCCCCGCTGCAAAAGAAGATCGTCAACATGACCCGCCTCACCGGCAAGCCGGTGATCGTGGCGACGCAGATGCTCGAATCGATGATCGAAAGCCCCGCGCCGACCCGCGCCGAGGTCTCCGACGTCGCCAATGCCGTTTACGACGGGGCTGACGTGGTCATGCTCAGCGCCGAAACCGCGGCCGGCTCCTGGCCCGAGGAAGCGGTGATGATGATGGATTCGATCGCGCGGCAGGTGGAAAAGGACGAAGGCTACAAGCAGCGCGTGCGCATGCTCGACACGCCGCCGGACGCCACCACGGCCGACGCGCTGGCCCATGCCTGCATGACCATCGCCGACACGGTGACGATCAACGCCATCACCGTGTTCACCAGTTCGGGCAGTTCGGCCCGCCGCGTCGCGCGCGAGCGGCCTGCCGTGCCGATGATGGTGCTGACGCCTTCGATCGAGGTGGGGCGGCGCGTCGCCTTGCTGTGGGGCGCACATTCCGTGGCCACGCGCGATATCGGCAGCTTCGAAGAGATGATCGCTAAGGGCAAGCGCATGGCCCTGCGCCACGGCTTTGCCAAGGGTGGTTCCAAGCTGGCCATGATGGCGGGCGTGCCCTTCGGACAGGCGGGCGCGACCAACCTCGTCCACATCGTCACTGTCCAAGGCGACGAACTGGATAGCTACCAAGGCGGCGAGGGGTGACATAACTGCGATAGATTGCAGTTAACCGGTTTGCCGCTGATACGCCCGCAGCGGTAGCTTCTCTCCCAGCAAGCAGGGAGGAGATACCGATGGCGCTGAGTGTCTATTCGCCACCGTTCGACACCAACAAGTCCGGCACTGTCGAGGGCAGCTGCATGCAGGTCGGCCTCGAAAACCACATCGAATGGTATGGCCTGACGCACGAGATCACCTCGCCGCGCGCTGCAGGTACCGGTCTGCCGACCGGCAAGCGACAGCACCATCCTCTGACCGCTACCAAGCCGCTCGACAAGGCCAGTCCGTTACTGGCTGACACGCTGACCAAGAACGGCACCATCGACAAGATCGAGTTCAAGTTCTTCCGTCCCGCCGCATCGGGCGAGGAAACGCATTACTTCACCATCACGCTGGAAGAAGCCACTATCTGCGGCATCCATCTGGAACAGCTCAACAACAAGTATCCCGAAAACATGGCGCACGAAACGCGCGAGCACGTGTCGTTCACCTATGACAAGATCACGTGGGAGGAAGTCGAGGCCGGCACGATGGCCTTCGATAGCTGGAAAGAAACGGTGCGCGGCGGATAGGCGCGGCCAAGCCGCGCTGTGCTAGCGCCATGACGGTGCCTAGAATGCTGGAAATGGAGCGGGCGAGGCGATTCGAACGCCCGACCCTCACCTTGGCAAGGTGATGCTCTACCCCTGAGCTACGCCCGCTCACTGACGTTTCCCGGAGGTGACTCCGGGTGGGGAGCGGCGCAGTTAGCAGCGAGTCATAACCCCCGCAAGGGCAAAAATGCAGCGAGCTGGCAAAGCTAGGACAATGCTTGGACAGGGACGCCTTTACCCTTCACAATGGCTGCAAAGTCGCCACATGGTCTGGCGACACAAATGCAGACGACAGGAGCACGCAGCGTGGCAAGCATGGGACTCAATCTCGACGAACAGAAAGCGGTCGATCGCTTCCGCAAAGAGGTGGTTGATCCCAGCCAGACCAAGCTGGTGGTGGTCGATTTCTGGGCCGAATGGTGCGGGCCGTGCAAGGCGCTCGCCCCCGTGATCGAGAAGGTCTGCGCCGAATATGCCGACAAGGGCGTGGTGCTGGCCAAGATCAACGTGGACGAGGAGCGCTTCATCGCCAGCCAGTTCCAGGTGCAGTCGATCCCCACGGTCTATGCCATGTTCCAGGGCCAGCCGGTGGCGGACCTGACGCCTGCGCGCAGCGAATCGCAACTGAAAGCCGCGCTCGACCAGTTGCTGGAAAAGCTGCCGATCAACGAGGGCACTGGCGGCGCCGATCCGCAGCAGCCCGACCTGGACCAGCTGGTGTCCATGGGCGAACAGCTGCTGGCCGATGGCGATGCCGAGCGCGCCGCATCGGTCTTCATGCAGATCGCCCAGATGGCACCCGACAAGCCGGCAGTGCACTCGGGCCTGATCCGCGCACTCGTCGCCGCCGGGCAGGCCGATGCCGCGCAGCAGGCCTATGACGCGTTGCCGCAAGAACTGAAGGACGATCCGCTGGTGGCGCAGGCGCAGTCGGCGCTGGAACTGGCCGGCTCGCAGGTCGACCAGGGTGAGCTCGACAACCTGCGCAAGATCGCCGCCGAACAACCCGCCGATACCGAAGCCCAGCTCGCCTTCGCCGAAGCGGCCTTCGCTGCCGGTGAGCGCGACGAGGCAGCCGAGGTCCTGCTCCGCGCCATTGAAGGCGGCGGCGAGGAAGGCAACGACGAGGCAAAGGCCAAGCTCTTGCAGATGTTCGAAGCGGTGGGCATGGAAGACCCTTGGGTCTCCGCGCAACGCCGCAAGCTTTCGCTGATCCTGTTCGGATGAGCCTGCGGATCTCGATCTTTCCGCTCACGGGAGCGATCCTTTTCCCGGAACTGCAGTTGCCGCTGCACATCTTCGAGCCACGCTACCGCGCCATGGTGGGCGATGCCCTGGCGCGAGACCGGCTGATCGGCATGATCCAGCCGACCGACGAGATCGAAGGCGCGCCGCTGTATGATGTGGGCTGCATCGGCAAGATCGACGATGTCGAGACCAGCGAGGACGGGCGTTACAATATCGTGCTGACCGGCCAGTCACGCTTCCGCCTGATCCGCGAACTGGAAGTGAGTACACCCTTCCGCCAAGCCGAAGTCGAGCTGATCGAGGAGCCTGCCGAGGAATACCTGACACTGGGCGAACGCGCGAGTTTCGAACACGAATCGCGCAAGTTTGCCGATAGCCAGGGCTATTCGATCGACTGGGATTCGGTGGCGCGGCTCGACGACGTGTCGCTGATCAACGGCGTCAGCCAGATCGCACCGTTCGATTCTGCGGCCAAGCAGGCGCTGCTGGAGGCTCCTGACCTGCGCACGCGGTGCGACTTGCTGGTGCAGCTGATGGAGTTCTTCGGGAAAAGCGATCCCGATGATGACCGGGTGACTCTTCAGTAACTACGCCCGCGCCTCCGCGCGGGCATCCTCGGTGCTGTTCGCTCCGCCCTTCGGGCTGCGCGGCACCTGCGGGTCGCGCGCTTGCGCTCGGTCGGTCGCTAGCCGCGACCGAGATTAGCACCAGTTGGCTTTATGGCTCTCAAAACCGAGCGAAGCGAAGGCAAGGGCGACTGCCCGCCCGCAGCGGGCGCGTAGCGAAGCGGAGCGCGTCTAGCGAGGACGAGGCCGCGGAGGCGGCCTCGAAAATCATAAATTAAACGCCCCGCGCAAACCGTCGATTACGTATTGCGCCGCCAGCGCGGCCAGCAGCACGCCCAGCAGTCGCGTAATCACCGCCTCGACGCGGTCGCCCAGCAGCTTGATCAGCGGACCTGCCGCGATCAGCGCCACCATGGTAAGCACCAGGACAGCCGCCAGCGCGCCGAGCACAACCAGTGTCTCTTCCAGGCCCTCGGCCTCGTTCTGCAACAGCATGATGGCGGCGATTGCGCCCGGGCCGGCGAGCATCGGCATGGCCATGGGAAAGACCGACACGTCCTCGACATGTTCGCGCGTGGCCCGTTCCGCGCGTTCCTCGCGCCGCTGGGTGCGCTTTTCGAAGACCATTTCCCAGGCAATCCAGAACAGCATCAGGCCTCCGGCAATGCGGAAGGCATCGAGCTCGATATGCAGCGCGGCGAGCAGGTCCTGCCCGAACAGCGCGAAGACCAGCAGGATGATGAAGGCGATCACGCTCGCCCGGACCGCCATGTTGCGGCGCTGTGCGGCATCGGCGCCCTTGGTCAGGCCGGCATAGATCGGCGCGCAGCCGGGCGGGTCGATCACCACGAACAGGGTGATGAAGGCAGAGATGAAGAGCTGTTCCATGACCTAGTCGCCTGCGGGAATGCGCAGGTCGACCACCTGTTCCCAGGCCCCTTCGCGCAGGTAGAAGACTTCCATGTAGCGCGAGCCATCGGGCAGCATGGTCGATTGCCAGGTCAGGCTGGAATCGTCCGAGGTCGAAGCCCAGCTCGCATTGCCGGAAATCGCCAGCGGTAGCGCGGACTGGCCGATTTCGGGCTGGCAATCGGCAATGCGGCCCGTGATCGACGTCATGCCCGGCACGACGATGGCGTCTTCGGGCAGCTCTTCCTCCACTTCGGGAGCAGGCTGCGGATCATCCGGCGTGCCGGTATCGTAGGTCCACTTGTAGCTGTTGTCGGATTGCAGTTCCCAGATGGTCACGTAGTCGCCCACCAACCCGTTGGGGCGGATGAAACGACCGAGGCTGGCCGCCATGGTGCCGTCGCAGCTCGACCAGACATTGGTCGGCGCCCAGCGGATCGGCTCTGCCGGGTCGTCCAGCCCTGCCAGCAGCTCGCTGGCGGAGGCAAAGCCGTCCGGCGCATCCATCACCGCATCGTCCGCGGCATAGGCACGGAAGGCCGTCCAGGTGCCTTCGTCACGGGCCATGCGGGCAAAGGCGAAGTCGGCAGCTGCCACCCGGCCCGGATCGCCGATCGAGCCTTCGCGTTCGAGGAAACGGGTCGCCGCCACCCGCTCGCGGTTGATCCGCTGCTGCTGCGGCGAGGTGCAGGCAGTAAGCATGGCGACAGCGGCCAGCACGATGGTAGCGCGAGAAATCATATCCGCGCCCCTGCTCTTGCCGCCAGCGATTGTCAAAGGGTCAGACGAGCTGCCCCATGGCCGCACGCGAGAGCAGCCAGGTCAGGATGTTGAGGCCCACGATCAGCACCACCGGCGAAAAGTCGATTGCGCCGGTATTGGGCATGATCCGCCGGATCGGCTGCAGGATGGGATCGAGCAACGAGTTGATCGAGCGGTAGATCGTCATCATGAACTCGTTCGACGCGTTGACCACGTTGAAGGCGAACAGCAAGCTGATGATGAACTGCGCTATCACCAAGGTGATGAGGACGCTGGCAATGATGTTGATCACGCCAATCAGTGTTACGAGTCCGTCCGCCATTCATTATTCCTTTCACGCCCGCAGGCTGCGTCCCGCGTCGAGTGTATCGTTTAGGTAATACGCGTCAAGCGAGCGTCAAGCTCACCTCTCGCCCGCACTGATCAGCGTACCCGCGCCGCGGCTGGTGAAGAATTCCAGCAGCATGGCATGCGGCACGCGCCCGTCGAGCACCACGGCCGCCTCGCAGCCGCCTTCCACCGCGTGGACGCAGGTTTCCAGCTTGGGGATCATCCCGCCGCTGATCGTTCCGTCCGCGCGCATGCGGGCAACGTCTGCCGGGCGCAGGTCCGTCATCAGCTGGCCCTGCTTGTCGAGCACGCCCGCCACGTCGGTTAGCAGGAACAGCCGCGCCGCGCCCAGTGCAGCCGCGATGGCGCCCGCCATGGTGTCGGCATTGATATTGTAGGTATGCCCGTCCTCGCCTGCCGCGATCGGGGCGATGATCGGGATCATGCCGGCCTTGCTGGCGGTCTCCAGTATAGTGGTATCGACGAACTTGGGTTCACCGACGAAGCCCAGGTCCACCGCCTGTTCGATCTGGCTGTCCGGGTCCTTCACCGTGCGGGTGACTTTCTCCGCCACCACCATCTTGCCGTCCTTGCCGGAAATGCCGATGGCCTTGCCGCCCGCCTGGTTGACCCAGCTGACCAGTTCCTTGTTGATCGCGCCCGACAGCACCATTTCGGCGATGGTGGCGGTTTCCTTGTCGGTCACGCGCAGCCCGTCGACGAACTGGCTTTCGACGCCCAGCTTCTTGAGCATGGCCCCGATCTGCGGACCGCCACCGTGCACCACCACCGGGTTGATGCCCACGGCCTTCAGCAGCACGATGTCCTCGGCAAAGTCCTGTGCCGCTTCAGGATCGCCCATGGCATGGCCGCCGTATTTCACCACGAAACTGCGCCCCGCGTAGCGCTGGAAATAGGGCAGCGCTTCGATCAGCGTTTCGGCTTTCGCCAACATTCTCTCGTGGGTCGGGTCGGTCATAGTGTTTCGCGCATTAGCTGGCGCATGCGATTTGGCCAATAGCCGCTTGCGGGCTGGTGCAGGCAGTGGAACAAGTGTGACCCATGAAGCGCAAACAATATGAAGAGCTGCTCGAAGAGCTGGAGCACGAACTGGTGGCCATGGCGCGCTGGGCCAAGGCGCATGGCGAACGCATCTGCGTGCTGTTCGAAGGGCGCGATACCGCCGGCAAGGGCGGTACGATCAAGGCCATCAGCCAACGCATCAATCCGCGCCAGCTGCGGGTGGTCGCCCTGCCCAAGCCGAGCGACGTCGAGCGCACCCAGTGGTACTTCCAGCGTTATGTCCCGCACCTGCCCGCCGCCGGCGAGATCGTGCTGTTCGACCGTAGCTGGTACAACCGTGCCGGCGTGGAAAAGGTCATGGGCTTTGCCACTGATGCGCAGGTCACCAGGTTCCTCCACGAAGTGCCGACATTCGAGAAGCTGCTGGTCGACGACGGTATCCGCTTGTTCAAGTACTGGCTCTCCGCTGACCAGGAAGCGCAGGAAGAACGCTTTGCCGAGCGACTGGAAGACCCGCTGAAGCGATGGAAGCTCTCCCCCATCGACGTCGCCAGCCGCACCAAATTTGCCGAATACTCCGCCGCGCGCGAGGCCATGTTTGCGGCCACCCACACCGATTATGCACCGTGGACCGTCGTCGACTACAACGACCAGAAGCACGGCCGCCTCACCCTGATCCGCAACCTGCTGGACCGGCTGCCCGATACCCGCGTGGAAGAGGAGCCGCTCGACTGGCCGGAACTGGGCCACGAACCGCTGAGCGAGGACTTCAGCCTGATCAAACCGATCGAGCCATTCCCGCTGGACGACTGACCCTGCCGCGCGCGCCGTTGCGCTGGCGCCGTGTGGTGCCGAGTGGCGGCGGCCAGGGTTAACTGCTCGCCAACCAATGCTGTCTATACGTCCGTGCAACAGTCCGGTGTGATGGGCACCGGGCCACCGGACGGAGACGGGCATGGCTGCCAGTCAAAAAGATGGAATGGCGGGTGGACGCCGCCGCGGCGAACGTCGCCAGCGCCATGGTGCGATACCCTTTGCGGACCGCCGACAGGATACCCGACGCTGCGAGGAACTGGCGCGCAGCGAGCCGCGCGCCAGCTAGCTCCCCTGATTACTCGGCGGCTTCGTCTTCTTCGGCAGCCGCTTCGATTTCTTCCTGCGAAGCGTTGGTCATCGGCGTCTCGGGCAGGTCCACTTCCACGCCCTCGGCAGCGGGATCGGCCACCTGCAGCTCGCCGCCCGAAAGGTCTTCGGTGTCGGCTTCGTAGGTGGTTTCTTCTTCCTCTGCGCAAGCGACGAGCGCCAGTGCGGCACCGAACGGCAGGAGGGTGCGGGCGAGAGTGGTGATCTTCATGAGTCGTGTCTCCTTGGATGCGGCCGCGAATGTGCCGATGCGTGGCATGTCTGGCAAGTGGCCAGCAGTCAGGCGGCAGCCCGCGCCTTGGTGACGATCATGGTGATCTCGTCGAGCAGGCCCAGCCGCTGCTTCTTGAGCGCTTCGGCATGTTCATCACTGAGCACCTCGGTCTCGCTTTCGTGGCGGTGCACGGCGCGATTGACCTCGTGATACTCGTCCGCAAGCTTCGCGTAGTGCGCGTCTTCCTGCTTCAGCCTGGAGATCAGGTCGTGATCGCGCTTGAAGATCTCGGTCAGTGCGTTGGGGGTATGCTGCGACATTGATGGTCCTTCCTGTGTCGTATTGGAGGGATTCTAATGCCGCAGGCTGCGCCCGGCTTTGTCTTGGGTCAAGAACGCGCCGCTTCCGGCTCCGGCAGGCTGGCGCGCAGCATCAGGAAGCCCGCCACGGCTGCCAGCAGCGAGCCGGACAGCACGCCGATCTTCACCGCGTCCACCTGCGCCGGATCGGCGAAGGCGAGGTTGCCGATGAACAGGCTCATGGTGAAGCCGATACCCGCCAGCAGCGACACGGCATGGACCTGCCGCCAGCCGGTGCCTTCGGGCAGGCTGGCGATACCGGTCTTCACCGCGGCCCAGGCGAAACCGACGATGCCCACCTGCTTGCCCACCAGCAGGCCGAGCGCAATGCCCAGCGGCAGCGGGGACAACAGGGTGTCGAAGCCGACACCGGCCAGCGAGACCCCGGCATTGGCAAAGCCGAAGATCGGGATCACCAGGAAGGCGACATAGGGGTGCAGCCCATGCTCCATCCGCTCCAGCGGACGCTCGTCACCCGCCGCGATCGGCACGCACATGGCGGCGGCAACACCCGCCAGCGTGGCATGGACGCCGGACTTGAGCACGAAGACCCACAGCACCACGCCCAGCAGCACGTAGGGGATGCTGGAGCCGACCCTGGCGCGGCCGAACAGCGCCAGCACGGCCAAGGTGACCGCCGCGCCCAGCAGCATCGTCAGGTCCGTCTCGGCGGTATAGAACAGCGCGATGATGGTGATCGCGCCGATGTCGTCGATGACGGCGATGGCGAGCAGCAGGGCCTTGAGTGCCACCGGCACGCGCGGGCCGAGCAGCATGAGGATGCCGAGCGCGAAGGCGATATCGGTGGCCGCCGGGATGGCCCAGCCCGCCAGGTTCTCCGGCGAACCGGCGTTGAAGGCAATGTAGATCGCCGCCGGCACGGCCATGCCGCCAATCGCCGCCATCAGCGGGAGCGAGGCCTTGTTCCAGCTGTCGAGCTGGCCCGCCAGCGCCTCGCGCTTCACTTCCAGCCCGACGAGGAAGAAGAACACCGCCATCAGCCCGTCGTTGATCCACAGCAGCAGCGGCTTGTCGATCACGCCTTCGCCGATCCCCGCCACCACCGGCACCTGCAGCAGGGCAAAGTAGCTGGCGGCGAAGGGTGAATTGGCGATCACGAGCGCCAGCGCGGCGGCGACGATCAGGGTGATGCCGCCGGCGCTTTCCTTTTGCAGGAAGTCGCGCATGGCGGGGGCAATGGTTTCCCTGATGGGCCTGGTAATGGGGGCGATCATCGGTCGGTCTCCGGCCGGTGTGGGTGGGATGGCAAGGTGGTGCGAGGGACGTGCCGGGGCGGGGTAGGAAGGACTGGAACTCCGGCCCGCCCCTCGCGGCCTGGCTGGCCGTCAGCCCCGTGCGGGCACTGCGGTCAGCCGGGCAAGCAGGTCCTTCACGCGCAACTTGCGGCGCTTCAGCGCCATGACCTTGAACTGGTCTGGCACGCGGCGAGCGATCTCGCGCCGCAGGGCGGTGTCGAGCTTCTGGTGAAGCTCCATGAGTTTGTAGAAACGGGCCTTCATCCTTGATCTCCCAAAGCGAGTTTCAGGTGATCGGACGGCCGAATGCGTCTCTGCCGGGGTGGAGGGGGAGGGAATGAGGGCCCCGTCAAACACGCATCGGCTGTCCGATGCGGTCCGACATCACGTGCGCCAAATGAAAGCGCGCGCCAGAGGGGCCCGGTCCGCACATTGGTAATGTGGATCATCGGCGGAGGTTTCAAGGCTTTTCGGAGAATCACGGTCGAAAGGCCGTGCCGACCCTGCCGGATAGTGCGGGGGAAGGCACTCGCGCTTTGCCCAATCCCCCGCCGCGCGCTAGGACTGGATCCAGCAAGCAAGGATGACGCCGATGGACAGCACCGAACGCCAGGGCACGACGCCGCCACCCGGACCGGCTCCGGACGCGACGGGCGATACGGCGGTGACCATGCAGCGCCCGGTGATCATTGCGATCCTCTACCTGCTCAACTTCGTGCTCGGCTTTTCGGTGCTGGTGGGGGTGATCCTGGCCTACGTCTGGCGCGCGGAGGCGCGCACGCAGGAATGGGAGAAGTCCCATTACACCTACCTGATCCGCACCTTCTGGATCGGCCTCGCGATCGTCGTCGGCACCGTCTTCCTGTGGTTCGCGACCGTGTTCGGCACGGTATTCGCCAACATGGAGCACGCTGCCGAAACCGGCCAGCAGGTTGCCGCACCGATGGCGATGTTCGCCTCGATGTTCGGGATGATGGCGCTGTTCTTCCTTTCGGCAGCGTGGTTTGCCGTGCGTTGCATCCTGTCGCTGGTGAAGGCAGGCGACCGCCAGCCGATGCCGCGACCGAGGACCTGGCTGTTCTAGCCAGGAAGGCCGCGGCGCGGCGACGCTGGCCTGTCGGGCGCGAACGTGGCAGGCAGTCGCCATGACCACCCGTCCCCTTGCCCGCCGCGCGCTTGCCGCGTCCTGTGTCACCCTATTGCTGGGCGCCTGCGCCAGCACCGGCCCGGCCCGCCTCCCCGCCTCGCAGGAGGCTTTCTGGGACGCGCTCTCCAGCCATTGCGGGAACGCCTATGCCGGCGCGCTGGCGAGTTCGGACGAGCGCGATGCGGACTTCGTCGGGCGTGACATGGTGGCGCACTGGGCCGAGTGCAGCGACAGCCGCGTGGCCGTGGCCTTCCATATCGAGGATGACGAGGCTCCCGGCGGCTGGGACCGCAGCCGCACCTGGGTGGTGACGCGCACCAGTGACGGCCTGCGCCTCAAGCACGACCATCGCCACGCCGACGGGTACGAGGACGCGGTGACGCAGTACGGCGGCGACACCCTCTCCACCGGCACCGCGCGGGTGCAGGACTTCCCCGTCGACGCGGAATCAGTGGTCATGTTCGTCGAGGAGGGACTGGACCAGTCGCTCACCAACGTCTGGCGCGTGGAGGTGGACGACGAAGGCGAACCCGGCGCGCGCTTCGCCTACCAGCTGACGCGGCGGAACGACCCGACCCGGCTGTTCCGCGTGGAGTTCGACCTGACGCGGGATATCGCCGCACCGCCACCCGCCTGGGGCTGGTGATGCGCGGCGTTCGCGCCATTGCCGTGCCGGAGGACAGCCTGCTGGCAGGCTTCGGCGGGTCGGAGGATTATCGCGATGCCTTCTGCCGCGAGGTGCCGGGCGCGGTCTCGCTGGAGCAGTTTATCGAGCGCTTTTACTGCAGCATGGTATTCTGGCCCGAGCGACTGGTGCTCAGCCTGATCGGCCGCGGCGCAAGCAGCGCCGACGCCCGCGCCCTGGCGCGAGGTGAGGTGGATCGAATTGCGGTGTGGGAGGTGGTGGAGCGGACTGACACCGCAATACTGCTGGAGTCGAAGGATACAGGCACGGCTAGTTGGTTGGCGGTGGAAGCGACTACGGCGGGGACGAACCTGCTGTTCGGATCGTGGGTTGGCAGCCTGAACGATTCCGGGTGGAAGTTCATGCTGCACCCGCATCAGTGGTATTCGTATGTGCTGTTGGGTGGGTACTAGCGTGGAAACTTTATCGTTACCTACGATCTAGGCGGGTTTCCCAAGCTTAAGTGCCAGAATTTCAAGCAGTCAAAACGGTCGAATACTCCGCCCAAAAATCTTCGCAATTTCCGTCGATATCTGCGGCGTATAAATCTCTGTGAGGTGCAACTGAGAGAGTCTCGCGGATGCGAGATTTATAAACTTCCCAACTTGGTTTTGAGATACCCTTGGTTGTCGCGAAGCACCATGCCGCCGATTGACGAGATTCATCGACTCTGAGCAAATTCAAGTTCTGCTGATGGAAGCCGAACCCGAGAAAGACGACATTTCGAGCGGCACCAAGCCTTTCCTTCACAACCTCGATGCCGGTTTCTGGCTCCTTGGCCTCCGAGTAAGTTCGAATGCGTTTCGAGATCGTAAGAAGTCGTCGCGTGTCTACGCCAGCGCCGTAGGGTATGCCGTGAGGATCTTGCCATTCAAGAGGCCCCAGCTTTCCATATGGATGATAGACTTGGAAACCCGAGACAATCTCAGCCGCTTCGATTGCCTCAATCCGATATACAGATTGTAGCCAGTGATAGGCGTAGTGCTCAAAACACCTGTCGTAATTGAAATTGACGACCGTCACATTCTGAAAAGCCTCAGGCAGATCTCTAGCAGAAAAACCGCGCGAGACGTCACGTAAGTAGGAGGCAAGCCAAGAGCCACCAGTGGTGTTGAACCCATTGGCAGCAGGTCGTCGATGACTGACAAATATATCCGAGCTATTCTCTGCTTCGAGTATTGCCTTCGCAATCGCGAGCTTTGCACAGTCTTCGGTATATTTGTCGTCTCGATGCCGTTCGATGTACTCGTCAATAGATGCCGAGAATGCCAATGCTTCAGCAGTCTCGACGGCAGCGATCCGATGAGGCTCGAGGTTACCCTTTCGGCCATCGGGAAGCCTGCAAAGCACACGCAGTGCATCGACTATTTCATAGCTCCCCGAAGCTAATCCTCCTCCGCCCCGGTCAAACATAATTCTAAGATCTTCAGCGATCTTATCTCGAAGTTCAAATCCGAGGGGTAATCCGAAAGCTCTGCTCGCACCCGCGCCCAATACAAGAACCGTTGGGTGCATTGCTAAGCTACTCCGCAGCAACGCTCCCAGCATCACCCTTCGGCTCAACCTCGCCGAACATGTCCGGACCTTCGTCTTCTTCCTCGTTCGCGGCCTTGTTCTTCGCGCCCTGGCGCTTGTCGAAGCTGGCCCAGACGTCCTGCCAGTTGCCCTTGGTCGCGCCCTTCGAATATTCCGTCGCGCGGGTTTCGAAGAAGTTGGCGTGTTCCACGCCGTTGAGCAGCGGGGCGAGCCAGGGCAGCGGGTGGTCGTCGACCATGTAGATGGTCGGCAGGCCCAGCTGGCCCAGCCGCCAGTCGGCGATATAGCGGATATACTTCTTGATCTCCTTCGCCGTCATGCCGGGCACGGGGCCCTGCTCGAAGGCGAGATCGATGAAGGCGTCTTCCATGCGCACGGTCTTCTGGCACATGTCCATGATGTCTTCCTTCACCGACTTGGTGAGGCAGTCACGCTCGGCGCAGAAGGCGTGGAACAGGCGGGTGATGCCTTCGCAGTGCAGGCTCTCGTCGCGCACGGACCACGAGACAATCTGCCCCATGCCCTTCATCTTGTTGAAGCGCGGGAAGTTCATCAGCATGGCGAAACTGGCGAACAGCTGCAGCCCTTCGGTAAAGCCGCCGAACATGGCCAGCGTGCGGGCGATGTCCTGGTCATTGTCGACGGTGAATTCGGCCAGGTAATCGTGCTTGGCCTTCATCTCCTCGTATTCGAGGAACATGCCGTATTCGCTTTCGGGCATGCCGATGGTGTCGAGCAGGTGCGAATAGGCGGCGATGTGCACCGTTTCCATGTTGCTGAAAGCAGCCAGCATCATCTTGATCTCGGTGGGCTTGAACACCCGGCCGTATTTCTCGTGGTAGCAATCCTGCACCTCGATATCGGCCTGGGTGAAGAAGCGGAAAATCTGCGTCAGCAGGTTGCGCTCGTGATCGGTGAGGTTCTGCGCCCAGTCGCGGCAATCCTCGCCCAGCGGCACTTCCTCCGGCATCCAGTGGATCTGCTGCTGCCGCTTCCAGAACTCGTAGGCCCAGGGGTATTCAAAGGGCTTGTAGGTCTTGCGGGCTTCGAGCAACGACATCTGGTGGTCTCCGTGTGAATCGCGAATAACCTACATAGGGAATCATAGCGCCGATTCGATAGCAACGGGCGATGATTCGGCGGGGATAAATCGCACGACGAAACGTTGCCGGGGCGAGTCAGGCCGTTGCGCCTAGGCGAGCCAGGCGAAGCCGAGATTGGCTGCAGCATAAAGCAACGGCAGGTAGACCGCGTGCTTTTCGTTGTCAGCTTGCGGCGGCTGCCCGACAACCGGAGCGCGATCGTCATGCATCAGCCAGTTGGCCAGCGCCTGGAGCATGAACACGCCGGCAGCGGCGAGAAACACCAGCTCACCGGTCGCATCTGGCAGGGACATGACATAGACGGTGGCTGCACCGCTGAGCGCGAGGGCAAGAGCGGGCCCCACGACGTCCTCGGCCCGCAAGCCCTGGCCTTCCCGCGTGTCGGGAATGTCGATCTCGGGCTCGGGGTCCGGCTCGCTGGAGAAGACCAGCCACTTGTGCGCCCGGTTGAGCGCCAGCGCCACTGCCAGCACCAAGCCGCCTGCGGCAGCACTAGCCATCCAGCGCAGAGTGTCGGGATCGGGGACCGGCAGCATCGCACCAGCGTAGGCTGGGCCGAGCTTGCGTCAAGCGCCTGTAATCGCGCTCAGTCCTCGCCCTTGTTGAAGCGGCGGGAGACTTCCAGCGCCACCAGGATCGGGGTCGCCCAGAGCCAGGTCAGCAGCGCGGCCTCGCGCCAGCCACCGCCATCTTCGGGAAGACGCATCGAGCAGGCATAGATGTCGAACAGGGTTTGCGGCGTGCAGGTGCTCGGCCAGCGGGCACCGACATAGAGGAAGACGCCCAGCGCCAGCCAGGCGATCTGGGACAGGTACAGCACGAGGTACCGCGAGACCTTGACCTCGCCGTATCCGTAGTGCGTCGGAAAGCGTTTTGAGCCGCGACTGTTCATGAGCGAGGCCATAACCCGCGAATGGTTAAGATGGCCTCACCAACGGTCATGAAAATTTGCAGAGGCTATTTCCAGAAGACTTTCTTTTTCAATCCCCTGGCCTTGCGGCCCGCCCACATCTGGAAATACATCCACATGCCCGAAACGGTGAAGAAGACCAGCGCCAGGCCCGACAGCATGACAATGATCTCGCCCCAGATGCCGCCTTCGCTGCCTGCGTGCAGGTGGTGGAACAGGCCGAGGTATTGCGCCAGCGGGTTGCCGGTGTCGGGCCGCGGCGCGATGCAGCGCCAGCCTTCGGGACAGACGAAGCCGGGCGGCGGCTCCAGCGCGGCGAGCGCCGCGGGCGACGGTTCCGCCGTGGGCCACCAGACGACGACGTAGTGCAACAGGCCGGTCACCGCGACCCAGATCATGACGATGGCGAAGAAGACCGAAAGCCACCGGTGCCATTTACGCATCAAGCATTCCTACTATTGCTGTTGCAACTCATTTGCAGAGTCCTTGAGGGCTCGTTTAGCGAACTGCCATCACCTGGCAAGCGCGAACAAGCATCATTGCGCATCAAATTGTCGCAAGGCTGACAGCCGGAACCCGGATCGACGGTCTGTCGGCGATTGTCAGCGGTGCCGGGCTGCGGCATGGCGCGAGCGATGGAATGCTCTGACCGCCTTGCTGCCTATCTCGCCCGGATCGGGCTGGACCGGGCCCCCGCGCCCGACGCGGCGGGACTGCTGCAGGTGCAGGCAGCGCACCGGCAGGCGATCCCGTTCGAGAACCTCGATGTCCGGCTGGGCCGCGAGATCGCCACCGACAGCGCGCGCGTCTTTGCCAAGCTGGTCGAGGCGCGGCGCGGCGGCTTCTGCTTCGAACACAACCGCCTGCTGGCCGACATGCTGTCCGCGCTCGGCTTCGCCAATCGCCTGCTGTTGGCGCGGGTGCTCCTGGGCAATCCGCCCGCTGCCACGCCGCGCACCCATTGCCTGCTGCTGGTGGACCTCGGCGGCGAGGACTGGATCGCCGATGCCGGCTTCGGCGGAGCCTATGCCCCGCCCATGCCCTTGTGCGACGGACAGGAGGCCATTTCCGGCGATGGCGCGCGGCACCGGCTACGGCGCATCGGCGAGGAAGGCTCGCTCCCGGGTTCGTGGCTGCTCGAGCGGCTGGGACCGAGGGCTTCGGGCGACGGACGCGCGCAAAGCGACGACGCATGGGAAGCGCAGTTCGCCTTTGACCTGGCACAGGTGGCCGAAGCCGACCTCGCGCTGGGCAGCCACTGGGCGGCCACGCACCCGACATCGCGCTTCACCAATGTGACGGTGGCCAGCCTGTGCCTGCCGGACGGCTTTGCCAGCCTTGTCGACGGCGAGCTGAGCGAGTGGCGCGCGGACGGCGAACGCCAACAGCGTAGACTCGGGCAGGCGGCCGACTATCGCGACGTGCTGGCAGGCCGGTTCGGACTGGACCTGTCCGAAAGCGAAGTCGCGGCACTGCCGCCCTTCGCGGATCGACAGGCCGGCTAGCTCAGCGCCGGCGCTTCTTCGAGCCGAACACACTCCCGCCGCCCAGCACGGTGACCCCGCAGAAGAAGCCGAAGTCGTACCAGCCGCCCGAATTGGGAACGGCGTAGACCGCGATATTGTCGCTGAACAGCGAGCCGATCCAGGCCCAGGGGAAGATGAACCCGTGCCACAGGCCCCACCAGAACCCCGGCGTGCCCGCTTCATGCGAAACGCCTGCGTCGATCTGGCTGGCGCAGGCCGAGAGCAAGATGACCAGGCCTGCGGCCATGGCGATGCGGGCGGCGCTGTTGTGGTTCATTGCAGTCCTTTCGCGTGCCTTATGGACATAACCCACAGCCGGGCGGCGAACAACCAAGGCCCGATACAAAAATGGCGGCCATCCGGACCGCCATCTTCGCTGTGTCAGGATCCCGGACGCCCTACTGGCAGGCGAGGCATTCGTCGTAATCCGTCGTCGGCAATTCGTACTTCGCCGGTTCGCCGGTATTGTCCGCCTCCACGCCGCCGGCAAAGCCCGCGCGCTGCACCGACTTCGAGCGCAGGTAGTAGAGCGACTTGATGCCCTTTTCCCACGCCTGGAAGTGCAGCATGGCGAGATCCCACTTGTCGACATCGGCGGGGATGAACAGGTTCAGCGACTGCGCCTGGTCGATGAACGGCGCGCGGTCGGCGGCGAATTCGAGCAGCCAGCGCTGGTCGATTTCGAAGCTGGTCTTGAACGCCGCCTTTTCCTCGTCGGACAGGAAGTCGAGGTGCTGCACCGAACCGCCCTTTTCGAGGATCGAGTTCCACACCGCAGTCGAGTTCTTGCTCTTCTTGTCGAGGATCTTCTCGAGGTAAGGATTCTTCACCACGAAGCTGCCCGACAAGGTCTTGTGGGTATAGATGTTGGCCGGGATCGGCTCGATGCAGGCGCTGGTACCGCCACAGATGATCGAGATCGAGGCGGTCGGCGCGATTGCCATCTTGCAGCTGAAACGCTCCATAGCGCCCATTTCCTCGGCATCGGGGCACGGCCCGCGTTCCTTGGCCAGCATCATGCTCGCCTCGTTCGCCTTGGCGTTGATGTGCTTGAACATCTTGAGGTTCCACACCTTCGCCATGGGGGATTCGAAGCCGATACCCTTGGACTGGAGGAAGGAGTGGAAGCCCATCACGCCCATGCCGACGCTGCGTTCGCGCATGGCCGAGTACTTGGCGCGGGCCATCTCTTCGGGCGCGCGGTCGATATAGTCCTGCAGGACATTGTCGAGGAAGCGCATGACGTCCTCGATGAAAGTCTTGTCGGTGTTCCACTCGTCCCACTTCTCGAGGTTGAGCGAGGACAGGCAGCACACCGCCGTGCGATCGTTGCCGAGGTGGTCGATGCCGGTCGGCAGGGTAATCTCCGAGCACAGGTTGGAGGTGCTCACCTTCAGGCCCAGGTCGCGGTGATGCTTGGGCATCATGCGGTTCACCGTGTCGGAGAACACGATGTAGGGCTCACCCGTGGCGAGGCGGGTTTCGACCAGCTTCTGGAACAGGCTGCGCGCATCCACTTCGCCGCGGACGCTGCCGTCCTTGGGCGATTTCAGCTCGAACTTCTCGCCCGCGCGGACGGCTTCCATGAAGTCGTCGGTCAGCAGCACGCCGTGGTGCAGGTTCAGTGCCTTGCGGTTGAAGTCGCCCGACGGCTTGCGGATCTCGAGGAACTCCTCGATTTCCGGATGGTGCACGTCGATGTAGCAGGCCGCCGAGCCGCGCCGCAGCGAGCCTTGCGAAATCGCCAGCGTCAGCGAATCCATCACCCGCACGAAGGGAATGATGCCGCTGGTCTTGCCGTTGAGGCCGACCGGCTCGCCGATGCCGCGGACATTGCCCCAGTAGGTGCCGATGCCGCCGCCCTTGGAGGCGAGCCAGACGTTCTCGTTCCAGGTGCCGACGATGCCGTCGAGACTGTCGGAAACCGAGTTCAGGTAGCACGAGATGGGCAGGCCGCGCCCGGTGCCGCCGTTCGACAGCACGGGGGTGGCGGGCATGAACCACAGGTTGGAGATGTAATCGTACAGGCGCTGCGCATGCTCCTGGTCGTCCGCGTATGCATCGGCAACGCGGGCAAACAGGTCCTGGTAGCTTTCGCCGGGCAGCAGGTAGCGGTCGGTAAGCGTTTCCTTGCCGAATTCGGTCAGGTTGGCGTCGCGCGCGGGATCGATCTTGATGTCGAACCGGCGCGCCTTCACGCTCTTCGAATCGAATTGTTCGGCTGCTGCCGCCTTGGCCACTTCGGCCATGGCCTCAGCCGCCGCCTCGCCGACCAGTGCGTCGCTGCCGGCATCCTTCTTTTCCATATTCACCGCCTTGGCATCGGAACCCTTGGTACTACTCTTTTTTGCGGGAGCAGGCTTGGAATTCGTGTCAGTCGTCGTGTTTTCGTCCAGCCCCATTGCCGCCTCGTCCGTGTTACGAAATTCCATTTGGCCCAAATCCCCGTTCGCTACGATCCCGCGCCGTGGTCGGCGCTGGGAGACCCGTCATTCATGCATGTGTCCGACTCGAAACAGGCACGCTGCCAGCCAGTCTTCGCGCATGCATCGGCGGCAATTCACTTATCCCCGCCTGCTCGTGATCGGCCTTGATGGAGGGCAAACTAGAGTGACTCGGGGCCCGTCCACGCGATGCATGGTTTGTACCCCATATCTAGGTCTAGTGGGTCCCTCCGGCAAGGTGACCACAACCCCTTGTGAATCACCCGGGACTCGCACGCAAGTGGGTTAATCTGAATTTACCGCGCGAATGAACTTGTCCGCAGGGTGTGTGAGACATGCAATACGCCGCGACGCGCGGAGTTCCCACGACTCGCGTGGTACGCAAGAGGCAAAATCAATCTGCGGAAAAAAAGCTGTGCATGCGCGACATCGCGAATCAAAAGAATCATACCGCGCAAGATTACATCTCGAGGACTCCCCGAGGGGGCCTGGTGATGTGGCACAAGGTCGCTCTTCGTGGCATAGGGGCGGCAAGCTAGCAGGCTGGAGACCGGCATGATCGCAATGTTCAAAGCAATCCCCTTCGGGATCTTCCTGACACTGCTGGTCGCGCTGTTCATCGGCTCGGGCGGGTCGAGCGGCGGCCTGCTGCACGTGTTCCACTTTACCGTCCCGCTGGAGGAGTTCGGGCTCTTCGACTTCCAGCTCTACTGGAGCTGGACACTGTTTCTCGCCGGCACCGGGTTGGCCTTTGCTATCCTGCTGATGATGGACTGACGACCTGGATCAGCGAGGTCGTCTCGCCATTATCCACGCCTTCGCAGTCCACGCGCACCAGCAGGTAGGCGTTGGCCGCGGTGCCGCGCGGATAGCCGTGCTGGTGGAAGGCGCACGAATCCCATTCGACTTCGCGCATGGCGAACAACTCGCGCGTGGTTACCGGCGCGAGGCGATCCGTTTCCGCGACATTGGCGGCAAGTGTGGCGACCGAAGCACGCGCGCGATCAAGCGCCGCCCGCCGCTGCCAGGCGAAGCGCGGCCAGTAGTCGAGCTCGACCGCGAACTGCCCTGACGCATCGGGGATGAGTGCTTCGCCGTCTCGCCGACCGCGACCTTCGCCGAGCACCCGTTCGGCCTGCGCATCGGCGATCACCTGCATGGGGTCGTGCCAGCTTTCGCGATCGATCAGCGTGACTGCGAGGCTTTCGTCCGTGCCATCGTCGCCAAACACGGTGTCGCGGCGACCGCGGTAGACCAGCCACGCGGTCTCCTCCCCCGTCGCCACGTCGATGCCGACCAGCCAGGTCTCGCGATAGCTGCTGTAGTAGACGCCCAGGTTGTCGGTCGAGCTGCGCAGCACGAAGACCGCATCGTTCGACAGGGCGAACAGCTGGTCGCTGATGTCGATCACGTCCGGCGGCGTCGCTGCCGCAGGCGTGGCCACCAGCAGCGCGCCGGTGACGCAGGCCAGGGCGGAAATGGGCTTCATCGCCGCCGGTCTAGCGGTAGGCGACTGAACCGCGCTTAAATGGCAGCAAGGCAAATGCAGGCAGCCTGCCGCCGCGATAGCGCCACCAGATCGCCGCCCCGACCGCTGCAAGGACTGCCCAGCCCCAATCGAACCGCAGCAGGCGGATCGCCGGATAGTGCAGCGCGTAGAGCGGGAAGGACACGGCCCCCAGCAGGCCCGCCAGCTCCAGCGCGCGGGGCGAGGCAAAGCGCGCCTGCATGCCGCCGAACAGCATCAGCGGGGCGAGCAGCAGCACGAAGGCCAGCGGGGCGAAGTCCCACGGCACCAGCCACACGGCGACAACATAGGCGGGCAAGGCCATGGCAGCGAGGGTGAACGGCACCGCCACCGGCGGCGCGTCACCCCACAGGCGGTAGCACAGCACGCCCAGCACATAGGCGAGGCCGATGCGCGGTAGGACCAGCCAGTGGTACTCGGCAAAGCCGCCGCGCGGGAAACCGGCCGTGGCGATGATCGCCGCCAGCGCCAGCGCACAGGCCAGCGCCGCCCCAGCCAGCCCCGCCTTGCCCAGCCGCGCCAGCCCCAGCGCGTGGGCGGCATTGGCAACGAGTTCGTAAACGATCGACCACAGCGGCAGGTTGAGCAGGTAAGGTGTCGCGGGCAGGTGCAGTGCAGGCACCATGGCCAGCATCAGCAGCCAGGCAAGGCCGAGGTCCCCTGACCAGCCATATTCGCCCAGCGCGGCCAGCAGGCCCATGGTCGTGCCCAGCGCCATCCAGCCCCACAGCCGCTTGTAGCGCGCCCTGAGGAAGGCGCCCGCGCCCAGCGAACCCTCCTGCAACCGCTGTTCGTAGGTGCGCGCCATGACGAAACCCGACAGCATGACGAAGAAGTCCACCGCCAGGTGTGCGCCGTGGATCGGCAGGCCGAGGTGGAACAGCACGACCACGACCGCGGCGATCCCGCGCAGGGCATCGAGTCCAGGGAGGCGTTGCTGCATGGCGCGACAATGGGCGCCCGCCCCTCAACGCGGCTTCATCAGGCGCGGCTAACCAGCGTGCTTGCGCAAGGCGGCAAACAAGCGGAGTTAAGCCGAAATAAACCACGAACGAGAGGAGGCTTCATGCCCGGCTACATCATCGCCCATTACAAGGTCACCGACGGCGAAGGGATCGGCAAATATGCAGAGGCGGTCATGCCGATCCTGCAGGCGCACGGCGGCGAGGCAGTCGTGGTTGATGGCGACAGTTGCGTGATGGAAGGGGATGCCCCGCACCAGAGCGTGGTGGTGCGCTTCCCCTCGGTGGAGGCGGCCAAGGGATTCTACCACTCCGCCGAGTACCAGGCCGTGCGCCACCTGCGTACGGATCATTCGGAAGACGGCAGCCTGGTCATCGTCGAAGGCGTGGAAGGCCCCGGCTGATGTCCATGCCGTTGGTCCGGCGGGAACGTACATTGGTCGATGCGAGGACTCGCAATCTTCGCGATCAACCCGAAATGGCTCCCAGCCAGTAACAAGGGACCATGTCGACATGCGCTACGTTCTCACCACCCTCGCCTTTGCCGCCAGCACGCCTGCCATGGCGCAGGATGTCTCGCTGCCGGAATTCGTAGAATGGGGCAGCAGCGCCGCCGCGATCGAGGAAGCGCTCGACGGCAAGTGTGCCGGTGGCCTGACCGTCCGCGAGATCGACCCGCCCTTCCTGCCCGGTGCCGAGTACCAGGTGCAGGCCGACTGCGACGGCTTCGACTATTTCGGCGACGAACGCTTCGCCGAATTCGTGATCGGTGACGACCGGCTGCAGATGATCTGGATCATGGTCGAGCCGGAAGACGAGGACGATGCCGTCGCCGCCATGCGCGAGGCCTATGGCCAGCCGTCGCAGGAAGCCGAGATGTTCGTGGCTTTCGAAAACGCCCGCACCGCCTGGCGCGCCGAGCCGCCCGAATTCCTGTTCTACTCGCCCGAGGTCGCCGAGCAGATGAGCGCCTGGTTCGCTTCGGCAGGCTGAGGGGCGAGGCAACCCGGCCTAGCGGAGCGCCTCGCCCTCACCCAGCAATTGCTCGGCCGCGGTTTCCTGCTCTGCCGTGCTGACCACTTCCAGCGCGTCCAGCTTGCGCCGGATCATCGGCGCCAGCAGCAGGATCAGCACGCATCCGCCGATGCTGATGCCGACGTGCAGCAGCCAGAAACCGGTCATCCCCAACGGCTCGTAGAACCGCGCCAGCCAGCCCGAGCCGATCCCGGTCATGAAGGCCGTGAGGTAGACCGAGGCCATCATCAGCGCATTCACCGGCGCTGGAGCGCGGCGCGAGACGAAGGACAAGAGCACCGGCCAGGTGAACATGAAGCTGGCGCCCGACAGGAAGAAGGCCAGCACCGGCCACAGGATCGAGGCCTTGCCGCCGCCATCCGCCTGCATGGCACCGGCGGCCAGCGCCAGCATCGACAGCGCCATTACCACGGCGCCGACGGACATCTTGGTCAGGTCGTTCGGCTCCTTGCCGCCGCGCCCGACGCGGGGCCAGAACCACAGCAGGAAGGGCACGATCAGGATCGAGGCCAGCGCGTCTTCGGAAGAGAACCACGGCACCGGCACAGTGCCCAGGAAGCTGGTCAGGTCGACATGGTCGGCCACCCAGATCATGCCGACATTGGCGCCCTGGTCGAAGGCCAGGAACTGTGGCAGCGACAGCAGCAGCACGATGACGATGAAGGCGACGATGAACCAGTCGTTGCGGGTCATGGGAGCCGCCGGTCCGGTCTCGCGCTTGTGGTGCGGAGTGTCGTCGGCAAAGTGCTTCCAGCCAGCGATATAGACCCCGGCAGCCACCACCATCATGATCCCGGCGAGCCCGAACCCGTAGTGCCAGCCGTAGATCTGCGCCAGCAGCCCGCAGATGAAGGGGCCCAGCGTCGCGCCGATGTTGATGCCGGTCGAAAAGATCGTGTAGCCGCGCGCCCGCTCCACCTCTTCGCCGGCCGGGTAAAGGTGGCCGACCTGTGCCGCGACATTGCCTTTCAGCAGGCCCGAGCCCAGCACCAGCAACAGCAGCGCCAGCAGGAAACTGGTGTCGAACACCATGGCCGCGTGGCCCATGGTCATCAGCACGATGCCCGCCAGCACGGTCTTGCGCGCACCCAGCCAGCGGTCGGCGATCAGCCCGCCGAACATCGGCGTGAAATAGACGAAGCCCGAGTAGAGCCCGAAGGTCTGGCTGGCGAAGGCCTGGGTGCTGAGCGGCCCGAAGATGCTCTCGATCACGGCGCGGTAGCCGTCCATGCCGGCCACGTTCTCGATCTGCCCGGGCAGCAGCAGTTCCTGCACCATGTACAGGACCAGCAGCGCGCGCATCCCGTAGAACGAGAAGCGCTCCCACGCCTCGGTCATGGCGAGATAGGCAACACCGACCGGTTGGCCGAGGAATGTGCGCTCGGCATAGGTAGTGGCAGTCATCAATGGCCCCCCTTGATGGGCGGCCCCCTGCCGCTGGCAGGGAGACTAGGGCAAGTCGGTCCCCTGTCAATCAAGCCCTGTCAAACAGGCCCAATCAATCAGGCCCGGTCAATTACAACCTAGCGCCACGCCGGTCCGCTGATCAGGTGACCCCCGGCCTGCAGACTGTCGAGCACGCCATCGGGTTCGGCGAGCAAGCGCAGCGGGACCACCGCCAGTGTCACGCCGCTTTCTCCGGTCGCGTTTTCGATCGCGCCCACCCAATGCTCGCGCAGGTCGGCGCCCAGCTCGTCGTCCGCCCAGGGCCAGCAGCGGCCCAGCGCCACTTCCAGCGGGTTGGCCATGACGGCGGGCACGTCATAGGCGCGCCAGTCCGCGCCGCGCTGCTCGATCAGTTCGGGGCCGATCTCGGTCGCGGTCATGGCCGCTTCGAGGCAGGGCAGGTGGTCACGCGGATCGGCTTCGGCGAGGTTGTCGAGCATGTCCTCCCCGCGCACCGATCCCACGGGATCAGCCGGCACGTCCGCCCGGCGCGCGGCGCGGCGGACCACGTCGCTGGCATCGCGGCCGGTATCGCGGGTGAAGCGCAGGCGGCGCGAGAGCAGGTCGTAGGCGGTGATCAGGAAGCTCTTGCGGGCATAGTCCTGGTCGTACTCTGCCTCCAGCGCCGCCAGCCGCGCCAGCTGTCCCGGAGCGAGGTAATCGCTCGCCACGGTATCGTCGGGCAGGCGGGTGATGGAACCACCGGCGAAGATCAGCCGCAAGACGTCACCCGGCGAGACCCGGCTGCGAAAGCCGAGGATCACGCGCGAAGCTTCGGCGGTGGCCTCTTCCAGCCGGTCCGGCTGCCACGGCGTCGCTTCGGGCACGGCCACGATCTCGCCCACGAGGATCACCGTGCCGGTGGGCGTGTCGATGGTCCACATCGGCGCGCCGGAGCGCTGGGCGGTGACGACGATGGCATTGGGTTCGCCGCCCTCCTGCGTCGCGGCGGGCGGGGCGAGCAGGAGCGCAACGAACAGCAAGAGGGATCTACCCATGGTGAAACGCCTGCCGCAGGCCGGTTGAACCTCGGCTTGCCAGCCTAACGCGCCGCGTTGGCGGCCGCGTGATCGGCCAGCTCGGGCGCAAGGAAACGTGCAGCGTTGTCATGCAGGATCGCGCGCTTCTGTTCGTAGGTCAGGAACGGCGCCTCGTTGATCGCGTCGATCCCCTCCCCGATCATGCCCGGCCAGTTCATCTGGTCCGAGCCGAACATGATCCGGTCGACAAACCCCGCATCCACCAGCTCTTCCAGAAAGGCATGGTACTCGGCACGCGTGGCAGCGAGTTGCAACACGCCGGTGTCCACATAGAGTTGCGGGTAGAGGTAAAGCATCGCCTTGAGATCGTCGACGAACGGCCAACCCGCATGCATCAGGTAGACACGCAGGTTCGGCCGGGTGCGCAGGACTTCCTCGATGGCAAGCGGCGACTGCACGCGAAATTCCGGATAGAGCGCAGGAGCACCGGGAGGTCCGGGGCCAAGGTGCAGCCCGACGGGAATCCCCTTTTCCGCAGCCATGTCCCAGTAGGCAGCAAATGCCGGATCGTCTGCCAGTACGCCCGCGTACTGGTTGGTCACTTCGGCCAGCACCTGGAACTCGCCGCGATCGTAGGCTTCGGCGAGTTCAGCGGCAGTGGGAGCATCGTCCCAGCTCAGGTTGAACGGGTGCCCCCGGAGGAAAAGCCCCGGCGCAGCTGCGGACCATTGTGCAAACTCGTCCCGCTGCGAGCTGAGGATAGCGATCACGGCGCGTTCCTCGAGCTGGGCGATTGTCTGTTGCTGCACCTCGGCATCGGTGGCGGGGCCGCGGATGGGATCGTCGCATGTCGGGTTCTGCGCAATCTGCGTCATCACCACCGGCCAGGGCGTGCTGCCGGTATAGCGCAGGTCGGCCGCCAGACTGGGGCATACGGCGTTGGGCGCAGGTCCGTTGTCTTCGGCTCCCGCAGCATGAAGATGCACATCGATCACCGGACCCTCGTAAGGCCGGTCCGGATCCTCGTCTTGCGACACCGCCGCAACCGGCAGGCAGGCAGCCGCGACGGCGGCGAATACGGCAGCTATGGTCTTCATCATAAAGCCCCCTTTGACGGGGATTATGCCACCAGCACACGATCGCGCGCAACCTCGCCGGTTCCGGATGGTCGGGCACATGGCGCTGCCCCGGCCCGCGGCTTCCCAGTCGGGGAGGGTGGGACTAGGCCGCCCTCGCGTGCCGGGCAATCGCGCCGGCCAGCCGTTCCACCAGCTCCAGCGGCACGTCGTGACCCCATCCGGGGATTGTCTCGATCCTGGCGCCCGGGATCGCGGCGGCGGTGGCGTGGCCGTGGGCGACGGGGATCAGCGGATCGTCCTCGCCGTGCAGCACGAGCGTCGGGGCGGTGATCTGCCCAAGCATCTTCGTCCGCTCGCCATCGGCGATGATCGCCGCCATCTGCCGCACCGGCCCCTGCGGGTAGACGCTGCGCCGCACCAGCGCGCGGGTGCGTTCGCGGAGACGGTCCTCGGGCGTGGGAAAGCCGGGAGAACCGATGGTGCGGGAAACCTTGATACCGTGCTCCACCAGTACGTCTTCGTCGAAGGACGCGGGACGCTTTATCAGCACGTCCATCGCCTCGCGCTTGGCTGGCGGCAGCTTGGGGTTGCCGGTGGTTGAGAAAACGGAGGTCAGCGAGCGGACCTTGTCCGGATGACGCGCGGCCACGTGCTGGGCGATCATGCCGCCCATGCTGCCGCCGACCACGTGCGCGCGATCGATGCCCAGCCCCTCGAGCACGCCGGCACTGTCGTCCGCCATGTCTGCGAGTGTATAGGGCACTTTCGGCCGCAACCCGATCCGGCGCATCAGGCTGTGGCGCACGATGCCCGGTGCCTTCACCCCGTCGAACTTGTGGCTGAGGCCGATGTCGCGGTTGTCGTGCCGGATCACGCGAAAGCCGTGCCCCACCAGCGCCTCTACCAATTCCATCGGCCACAGGGTCATCTGCGCGCCGTAGCCCATGATCAGCAGGATAGGATCGGCATCAGCCGGACCATGATCGTCATAGTGGATGGTGATGCCATTGGCGGTGAGTTCGGGCACTGCGCTCTTCCTTCCTAGGGCACCAGCACCGTGTCGTTCGGCACCTCGTCGGTCTCCGGGTAATCCAGAATGCAATGCAGTCCGCGGCTTTCGTGGCGGCGCAGGGCGCTCTGCACGATCAGGTCGGCGCACTGGTGCAGGTTGCGCAGTTCGATCAGGTCGGTCGTCACGCGGAAGTGGCCGTAATAGTCCTCGATCTCGGTCGCCAGCAGGTCGATGCGGTGCTTGGCCCGCTCCAGCCGCTTGGTGGTGCGCACGATGCCGACATAGTTCCACATCATCCGCCGGATCTCGGTCCAGTTCTGCTTGATCACCACTTCCTCGTCGGAATCGGTGACGCGGCTTTCGTCCCATTCGCGGATGCGGGGCGGGGCGTCGAAGCTGTCCCACCGCGCGAGGATATCCTTCGCCACCGCATCGCCGAAGACGAAGCACTCCAGCAGCGAGTTGGAGGCCAGGCGGTTGGCCCCGTGCAGCCCGCTCTCGCTCACCTCGCCCGCCGCATAGAGACCCGGCAGGTCGGTCCGCCCGTCGAGGTCGATCACCACGCCGCCGCAGGTGTAATGCTGCGCGGGCACGACCGGAATCGGCCCCTTGGTCATGTCGACGCCCAGCCCCAGCAGCTTTTCATGGATGGTCGGGAAGTGCTCCCTAACGAACTCCGGCGGCTCGTGGCTGATGTCGAGGTGGACATAGTCGAGGCCGTACCGCTTGATCTGGTCGTCGATGGCGCGGGCGACAACGTCGCGCGGGGCCAGCTCCATGCGTTCGGGGTCGTAGTCGGCCATGAACCGGTGGCCGGTTTCCGGGTGGTAGAGCCGCCCGCCCTCGCCGCGCACGGCCTCGGTAATGAGGAAGTTCTTGACCTCGAGGTTGTAGAGGCAGGTCGGGTGGAACTGCATCATCTCCATGTTGGAGACGCGCGCGCCCGCCCGCCAGGCCATGGCTATCCCGTCACCCGTGGCACCGCGCGGCGCGGTGGAGAACTGGTAGACGCGGCCCGCCCCGCCCGCCGCCAGCACCGTGGCGCGGGCCTTGTAGGCCTCCACCTTGCCGGTCGTCTCGTCGAGCGCATAGGCACCCCAGACACGGCCGCTGCCCGAATACTTCTCCTCGTGCCGCCCGGTGATCAGGTCGACGCAGGAATGGTGCGGCAGCAGGGTGATGTTGGGATTTTCCTCGGCGGCTTTCAGCAGCGCGGCCTGCACGGCCCAGCCGGTGGCATCGTCGACATGGACGATGCGGCGGTGCGAATGGCCGCCTTCGCGGGTGAGGTGCAGGTGGTCGCTCTCGCGGTTGAAGGGCACCCCCAGCTCGCACAATCGGTCGATCGCGGCAGGCGCGCGTTCGATCACGAATTCCACCGTCTCGCGGTCGTTCAGGCCGGCGCCGGCCACCATGGTGTCGCGGACATGATCGTCGAAGGTGTCGCCCGCATCGAGCACGGCAGCGATCCCGCCTTGTGCCCAGGCCGTGGAGCCGCTGGTGAGCTGGCCCTTGGCCAGCACCAGCACCTTGAGCTGCGTCGCCAGCGACAAGGCCGCAGTCAGCCCGGCCGCGCCGGAGCCGATTACCAGAACGTCGTGACTAGGTATTCCTCTCGTCATGACGCGCTCATTGCCCTGTGATATCCATGCCCGCAAGCGCACAGGTGGCAACTGCACGTTCCCCCGGCACCTTACATCGCGAATGTCTTGACCGCCTGTCGCTTGCAACGCCTTTGAAAGAAAAGGCGATTATCCAATCCTCTCAATGACTAAATCGACTCGGCAGGCGAGAGATGAACGACAGAGCAAGCAGGCAAACAGCGACGATCACAAGTGGCACGCGGCTGCAGTGCCTGTTCAACCGGCATGCACCGGCCGGTCACCGTGCCCGCTGGAACGGCGAGACCTATATCGGCCGCTGCGAACACTGCGACGCGCCGATCTTCCGCGTGAAGAAAGGCAAGTGGAAACGCGACCGGCGCAAGGGCCGCCAGGACTAGGCCTCAGCCGCCCGTCAGCTGCACGAACACGTCCTCCAGGTCCGCCTCGCGGGTGGTGACGTCCTGGATGGCGTAGCCGTGCTGCTGGATCAGCGAGAGCACCTGGCCCGCCGTGGTGCCGCTCTTGTCGTATGTGACTTCCAGCACCCGCGGTTCTACCACTTCGGCCTTGGTGAAGCACGGCTCCATGATCGGTCCGCCTAGGTCCTTGTCGACCGAAACGCGGACGATCTTCTCGCCCATCATGCCCACCAGCTCGCGCGTGGGCTTGTTGGCGATCAGTTCGCCGTGGTTGATGATGGCGATCTGCTCGCACAGCTCCTCTGCCTCTTCGAGGTAGTGCGTGGTCAACACCACTGTCACGCCCTCGGCGTTCAGCTCGCCGACCAGTTCCCACAACTGCTTGCGCAGTTCCACGTCGACGCCCGCGGTCGGCTCGTCCAGCACCAGGATCGGTGGCGAATGGACCATGGCCTTGGCGATCAGCAGCCGGCGCTTCATCCCGCCCGACAGGGTGCGGGCATAGGCATTGCGCTTGTCTTCCAGCCGCACGGCCTTGAGCAGCTCCTCGGACCGCCGCAGCGCCTTGGGGATGCCGTAGAAACCGCCCTGGTTCTCCAGCACCTCGAACGGGGTGAAGAAGGGATCGAAGACGATTTCCTGTGGCACGATGCCGATCTGCAGCTTGGCGTTGCGGTGATCGGTGTCGATGTCGTGACCCCAGATCTTCACGCTGCCGCTGGTCTTGTTCACAAGGCCCGCCATGATGTTGATCAGCGTCGACTTGCCCGCGCCATTGGGGCCGAGCAGGCCGAACACGCAGCCTTCCGGCACGTCGAAGCTGACGCCCTTCAGCGCCTGCTTGGGCGGTGATTTCTTGCTGCCCGCGTATTCCTTCTCCAGGTCGCGGATTTCGATCGCTGCATCTGCCATATTGCGGCGCTCTTAGGGGCTTTTCCGCCCGCGCGTAAAGCGATAGAGGCACAGGTCATGGATCACGCACCCGAAACCGCCCCCGAAACCACTGTCGTCGACACGGCCCGCGTCTGGTGCGACGGCGCCGGCGACATCCGCAATGGCGAGTACTATCGCGCTTCCAGCCTCGGCCATCCGCGCGTCTACATGGAGATCGACGAGCACGGTTTCGTCGATTGCGGCTATTGCGACCGGCGCTTCATCCTCAGGGGCGGCCCGGCAGACGGTGGCGGCCTGCCCGAAGCCTCGGACACGGGCGCTGCGGCCTGAGCCTTGTCGCGAGCTGGCACCTCGGTGCATCGGCCGTCAGCCTCGGTTCATCGAATTGTGGTAATGTGCCGGGCACAAGGAGACAGATCATGATGAAACCTCTTGCGATTGCCGCAGCAGGCCTTGCCGCCCTGGCAGCGAGTCCGCTCGCCGCGCAGGACCGTGAAGAGCGCGCCGAAACCGCTTTCCAGGAGCTGGTCGAAGGCCGCACTGCCGGCGAAGCGCAGCGCTGCATCACCACTTTCGACTCCAACCGCCTGCGGGTGGAGGAAAATGTCGGCCTCGTTTACGAGCGCTCCGGCGTCCTGTGGGTCGCCCGTGCGCGCAACCCGCAGCACCTGGGTTCGTGGGACGTGCCGATCATCCAGCGCTATTCGGGCTCGCGGCTGTGCACCACCGACGTGACGCACACCATCGACCGCTCGACCGGCCAGTTCAGCGGCGTGCTCTTCCTCGAAGACTTCGTGCCCTACACGGAAGTCGAACAGGGCTGACAGCAGTGACGGCGGCCCGCAGGCAGTGGGCTGCCGAGCTGCTGCATACCTGGTTCCACGAGCTTGGCCCCGCCGACTGGTGGGGCGGCAGTGAAAGGGTCGATGACCTGCTTGAAAGGCGCTTCCGGCGAGAGCTGGAGGCGCTTTTCGTTTGTCCGCCAGCAAGTTTCCTCGGCGATCCGCAGACCGCGCTGGCAGCCGTGCTGCTGTTCGACCAGGTCCCGCGCAACATTTTCCGCGGCACGCCCCGCGCTTTCGCCACCGATCCGCTGGCGCGCGCCATCTGCCACGGAGCCTTGCAGCGCGGCTACCTGCGCCGCCTCCAGCGGCAGCAGCGCCCGTTCCTTGCCATGCCGCTGATGCACAGCGAGGCGATCGCCGACCACCTCGCCAGCCTCGCGGTGTTCGCCCGCCTCAACGCTGGCAGCAACCTCGCCTTCGCCCGCAGCCACTACCGCATGATTGCGCGCTTCGGGCGCTATCCCCACCGCAACAAGGTGCTTGGCCGCACCAGTACCCAGGCGGAAAAACGCGCTGTCGAAGCCGGGTTTGCCTGGTAGCCTACTTCGGCTTGACCAGTTTGGCCGGCCGCGAGCGCTGGGCTTCGGCGAACAGGCCATAGGTGCGGTTCACGTAGTTCGACACGTCGATGATCGATTCCAGATAGGTCTCGAGATCGTCGGTCATTTCCTGTTCGACCAGCCGCACGCGCGCGCCGGGATTTTCCGTCTCGAAATGGACGTAGAACCACGGCTCGCCGCGCTTCAGGACCAGCGGCTTCGACAGGTCATACCATTCGAAAGCCCAGGCCAGGGGGCGCGGCCAGATGTGGACGGGGAAACGCCCGCCCATCTGCACGCCCGGACGCTGTTCGGGAAACCAATGCAGGTGCGGCGCGGTCTGCACCACCCAGCACGGCTGATCCGCGACAAAGACATAGGGTGCGACGAACTGCAGGATGGGACGATCCGGATCGCGCCATTCGTTGGCAGGCTGCACCTGGAAAAGATTGGCGCGGCCCTGCGGGCGCATGGCCGAATTCTCGCCGTCGGCATCGGTCAGCTGCAGCTGGCCCTGGGCGTTGCGCACGAACTGCAAGGTGAGGTCCACCGGGCAGGGAACGACGAAATGGCGCCGGTCGAAATCGATGGCAGCGGGACAGGCCTGGATCGACTTGGCGCTGGCAGCCTTGGGATCGGATCGGCTGAAAGCCTTTGGCGGCGCCCAGATCGATGCTCCCGAGGGTTTCCAGCGAACAGTCCAGCCAACGGTTACCGTACGGCCCTTGCCGCGTGTTTCGGCTTCACTCGCACCGGCATCTTCAGCGAAATAGTCATCCCAGCTCATGGGGCGCAGGCTTCGCCCCAATCTCGCCTGTTTGCAACCCCTGCCGTTCCGGCATAGGCTCGGCGCCGGGAGACAATCGAGGAGGGGACGGCATGGCGATGCGTCTGGCGGTCTGGTGGGTGCGGCTGGTCTATGTCGCATGGATGGTGCCTGCGGGCCTCAACCATTTCATCCGGCTCTACCCGCAACCGGGCGGCGCCAATCCGCTCAGCGACGGGGTGTTCACCGCCCTGTTGGACAGCGGCATGTTCACCCTGGTCAAGGCAGTCGAGCTGCTGGCCGGTCTGATGATCCTCTTCGGCTGGCGCGTGCCGCTGGCGCTGGTGATGGTGCTGCCAGTGAGTTTCACCGTCTGGTACTGGGATACCGAGCTGCAAGGCTGGTGGACCACCAGCGCGGTCTATGGCTGGGGCGTCCTGAGCTGCAACCTGTTCCTGCTTTACGCATACCGCGCCAGCTACCGCACCATGTGGGAAGGCTATGCTCCGCCACGGCTGCCGTGGCAGCAGGAGGCGCAGTCATGATGCGCCAGGATGACATGCTGCGCTCCCTCGATCTGCTCCGGTTGGCGCTGGGGCTGATCATGGTGCCCACGGCCCTCGCCTATTTCCTGCCGGACCTGTTGCCGTGGGTTCGCACGGCGACCTGGGAAGGCGAAATGTCGCTGCGCCTGATGGACAGCCTGGAGACCAGCGGCCTGCTGGCCGTTGCCAAGTTCGTCCAGCTGGTCGGCGGGCTCGCCCTGCTGCTGAACCGCGCCGTGCCCTTCGCGCTGGCCGCGATGGTGTGCGTGAACGTCTGCGGGGCCTTCGTCGCCGTGCTGATCGAAGGCGCGCCGGGGCTGTCGGTGATGGCGTTGGGCGTGCTGGCGCTCAACGTCCTGCTGATGTTCGCTTACATCGATGCCTATCGCGGCGTGCTGGCCAGCGGCGCACTGGCTGACGGCGAGGCCGAGGAGCCTGGTGCAAACTACAACAGCCTGTTCGTCAACCCGCTGGCAGGCGCGAGCCGCAAGGCCCTGCTGGTCGCGCTGCTCCCGCTGCTGGGGGCGTTGTGGTTCTTCTGGAAGGTGGTGCCCTTCGCCAACGGCACCATGGGGCTCTACGTGCTGGTACTGCCCGCGCTGGTGTGGGTCGTGGCGATGGCGCGGGCCAAGACCTGAAAGCATGCGGGCCACGCGCGAACGTGGCCCTTCCTCATTCAGTCAAGCGGTAGCGGATCGTCCACATTGGCCAGAGTCGGATAGTCAACATAGCCGGCAGCACCGCCGCCATAGAATGTGCCGCCGTCTGCCTCGTTATAGGGGCCGCCCGCGGCGATGCGTTCGGGCAGGTCGGGATTGGCGATGTACAGGCGGCCAAAGGCCGCGGCATCTGCCCAGCCTTCGGCGATCCAGTGCGCGGCGTCTTCGGGCGAGAGGTTGCCGTTGACCACGAAGGTGCCGTCAAAGGCCTCGCGCATGGCGTGGATCACCTTGTCGCCTTCCGACCGTTCGCCAGCCACGCCGCCGTGATCGGTAGCGCGCACCACGTGCAGGTAGGCGAGACCGCGGCCCGCCAGCACCTTCGCCGCGGCCGGATAGGTTTCCTCCGGATGGTCATCGCTGCTGCCGCCAGCCCCGCCAATCGGCGTCAGGCGCACGCCGATGCGGCCTGCGGGCAGCACCTCGGCCAGGGCATCGACCACTTCGCCCAGCAGCCGCGTGCGGTTCTCCACGCTGCCGCCGTACCTGTCGTCGCGGCGGTTGACCGAACTGCGCAGGAACTGGTCGATGAGGTAGCCATTGGCGGCGTGCAGTTCGACGCCGTCGAATCCGGCGCGGGCAGCCATGCGCGCGGCATTGCGATAGTCGTCGAGCAAGGCGGGAATTTCGTCTTCTCGCAGCGCACGGGCCTGCTGGTGCGGCACCATCGGCCCATCGGGATGATAGTCGCCGACGAAGGCTTCACCCTCGGGCGTCCAGTCGCTGGCCGAAACGGGCGCTGCACCGTCCGGCTGGAACACCGGGTGACTGATCGCGCCGACGTGCCACAGCTGCGCGAAGATACGTCCGCCCGCATTGTGCACGGCGCCTGTCACCAGCTTCCAGCTATCGGCCTGGTCTTCGGTGTAGATGCCGGGCGTCCAGGCATAGCCCTGCCCCTGCGCGCTGATCTGGGTTGCTTCGGACACGATCAGGCCGGCACGCGCGCGCTGCGCATAGTAGAGCGCGTGCAGCGGGGTCTGCAGGTGGCCATCCTTCAGCGAGCGAGCGCGTGTGAGCGGAGCCATGAAAATGCGGTTGGCGGCTTGGATATCGCCGGCCGGGACGCTGTCGAACAGGGCTGCGGTGGCTGGCTGCGGATCGTGGAGGGACATGGGGGGATACTCCGGTTGGGTCGGGTTAACAGTCTCAACCGGAGAACTTGGTCGCGCGTTCCCCATGCGCGAGGAAGCCTTTCTTTAGCGCACCCCAGAATCGGTTGAGAAGCAGCAACTGGCGAGCGAAGGACTAGCTGTCCCAGCCAGTCTTCGCGACCACCGCCTTGCCGACGACCCACGAAATCGGCAGCGAGACAACAAGACCGGCGACAGCAGCCAGCAGGATTTCCTTCCATCCGGCCTGCATGTCCATTGTGAGCACGGCGATAATCGCCATGCCCATCAGGGTAGTGGCAATGATCGGCAACAGGATCATCATCATGCGGAACATCGGCACACTCCTATCAGTTCGAAGTCGTGCCTTAGGCTATTGGCGGATTGGGGCTTTGATCCGGCTCAAGTCCCGGAACTCAAGCCTTTGCTGCACTGCTCCGCGACAGCAGCGCACCTGCCGCCCCGCCCGCCAGTTTCAGTCCGTGGTTGACCCACGCCATCAGCGGGAACTCGATCTCTCCGGCAAGGATCGTGGGGATCGAGATGGTGTAGTAGAACAGCATGCCGACCAGACCTACCGCGAGGCCGATGCCAATCCGACCGCCCTGTGCGGGCCGCGCAGCCCAGAAGCCGCCAACCGCGAACAGGATGAAGGCAACGGCGAGGCCTTCCGGCTTGTAGCCCGCCAGGTCAGTCGAGGTCAGGTAATAGATATAGACCGCGTAGAGCAGCTCTACGGCGATCCCGGCGATGACAATGCGCTTCCAGTACTTGGCCATGATCTCCTCCCCAGGATTGGCTTCGTTCAGCCCCGCGGCTCCTTGTGTCGCCGAGTGCCTTGGCCGGAATGATCCCCCGGATCATTCCGCGTCGCAAGTCACTCCCACTCGATCGTACCCGGCGGCTTCGACGTATAGTCGTAGACCACGCGGTTGATGCCCTGCACCTCGTTGACGATGCGGGTGGCAACGCCGGTCAGGAAATGCGCGTCGAAAGGATAGACGTCGGCGGTCATGCCATCGGTGCTGGTCACGGCGCGCAGGCCGCAGACGCTGTCATAGGTGCGATAGTCGCCCATCACGCCCACGGTCTTCACCGGCAACAATACGGCGAAGGCCTGCCAGATGGCATCGTAGAGGCCCGCCTTGCGGATCTCGTCGAGATAGATGGCGTCGGCCTTGCGCAGGATGTCGCAGCGTTCCTTGTCGACTGCTCCGGGGATGCGGATGGCAAGGCCCGGCCCGGGGAAGGGGTGGCGGCCGACAAACATGTCGGGCAGGCCCAGCTCGCGGCCGAGCTCGCGGACTTCGTCCTTGAACAGCTCGCGCAGCGGCTCGACCAGCTGCATGTTCATGCGTTCGGGCAGGCCGCCCACGTTGTGGTGGCTCTTGATCGTCACCGAAGGCCCGCCCGTGAAGCTGACGCTCTCGATCACGTCGGGATAGAGCGTGCCCTGGGCAAGGAAGTCCGCCCCGCCCAGCTTGCCCGCCTCTTCCTCGAACACATTAATGAATTCGGCGCCGATGAACTTGCGCTTCTTCTCCGGGTCGGTGACGCCGTCGAGGCCCTTCATGAAGCGTTCCTCGGCGTCCACCACCACCAGCGGGATGTTGTAGTGGTCGCGGAACATGGTCTCGACCTGTTCGCGCTCGTTGAGGCGCAGCAGGCCGTGGTCGACGAAGACGCAGGTCAGCTGGTCGCCGATGGCCTCGTGGATCAGGATCGCTGCCACCGAGGAATCGACGCCGCCCGAGAGGCCGCAGATCACCTTGCCATCGCCCACCTGCGCGCGGATGTCGGCGATCTTGGTCTCGCGATAGGCGGCCATGGTCCAGTCACCGGCAAGGCCGCAGACGTGGCGCACGAAATTGGCGAGAAGCTTGGCCCCGTCCGGCGTGTGGTAGACCTCGGGGTGGAACTGCGTGCCGTAGTACTTGCGTTCTTCGTCAGCGATCACCGCGAAGGGTGCGCCGTCGCTGGTGGCAACGATCTCGAAGCCGGGTGCGAACCTGGTCACCTTGTCGCCGTGGCTCATCCACACCTGGTGCCGCTCGCCGACGTGCCACAGGCCGTCGAACAGCGCGCATTCCTGCGTCACGGTGAGGAAGGCGCGACCGAATTCGCCGCCGTCGCCGGTTTCGTGGCCGGGGCGCACTTCGCCGCCCAGCTGCTGGCTCATCACCTGCTGGCCGTAACAGATGCCGAGGATCGGCACGCCGCTGTCGAACAGCACCTGCGGCGCGCGCGGGCTGCCCTCGTCGCAGACGCTGGCGGGCGATCCCGACAGGATGATGCCCTTGGGGTTCATCCGGTGAAACGCCTCTTCGGCCAGGGTAAAAGGAGCGATCTCGGAATAGACGCCCGCCTCGCGCACACGGCGCGCGATCAGCTGGGTCACCTGGCTGCCGAAATCGACGATGAGGATGGAATCGGGGTGATGATCTGCCTGCATGAAAGGCGCTTAGAGGGGCACAGGCGCGCCTGTCCAGCGCGGGCAGGGTCCTGGACACCCGGATCAACGGTTTTTCACAAACACGAGGCCTGGTTCGCATGCGTGAAAGATTCGGCGTTGCGAAAATGTGTACGCCTGTCGCGCATTTCGCATTTGCAGCATTGCACGCTGCAGCGCACAATGAGCGCATAAGACAAAGGGATGTCCTGCGGGGGTTTTGCAACCTTTCGACCAGGAGAATTGAAATGAAGAAGTTCGCACTCGCCGTCGCCACAGCGGCCACGCTCGTTGCCGTTCCCGCCACTGCCCAGTCGGCTTTCGTCATGATCATCGGCGAAGCCCCGCGCCCGGCTGTCGTCGAAACCGATACCCCGCCCAGCCGCGAGACCTTGATCGAGGGCGCCGTCGCCCGCGCCTGCCCTGCACCCTTCATCCGTGACCTGAAGCGGCGCAACCTGCATGCCGAATGCGAGGCACAGGCCCGCGCCGAGGCCGAAGCCGTACTGGCGGCACGCGAAGGGTCCGCAGCAACCACCGTCGCCATGCGTTAAGCCTTCCGGCTGCTGCAGCCCGACATACCGGCTCGATATCTGTTGCGAAATTTGCAACAGATATCGAGCTTTTCGCACTTGCGATATTAGCAAATGCTACTATTTGCCTCGCGATCTCGCTGCCCAAGGGGAAAATCGCTCCGGCGATGGAACCACAAGGCAGCATGCAGCGTATGCATTTGTATCGCACCCCCCGCGATAGAACGAGACCAAGGCCCGGGAACACCCTCCCCCCCCTTCCCCCCCCGTTTTCGGGCCGAACAGATGGCCGCTCCGACCCCGGAGCGGCCATTTTGTTATCCGCCACCAAGCTGGCCCCAGGCGCGCCCAGCAGCAGCCCGCGCGAGACCACCAGCACCACAATCAGTGTCATCATCAACGCTCTCCAAGCGTCGCATGCGGCCGGAAGTGCCGCAAGCGGTGGAAAAGCGGCCGCCAGCTGCCCCATTGCCTTCCGCTTTCCACCCGCAGTGCCTATATAATCGACATGTCTGATACGCCTGAAGCAATTCCCGAAAAGTCCCGCCAGAACGGCGAATACGGTGCCGATTCGATCAAGGTCCTCAAGGGCCTCGATGCCGTGCGCAAGCGCCCCGGCATGTACATCGGCGACACCGACGACGGCTCCGGCCTGCATCACATGGTGTTCGAGGTGTCGGACAATGCCATCGACGAGGCCCTTGCGGGTCACTGCGACCTGGTGCTGATCGAGCTCAACCCCGACGGGAGCGTCTCGGTGGAAGACAACGGCCGCGGCATTCCGGTCGACATGCACAAGGAAGAAGGCGTCTCGGCAGCGGAAGTCATCATGACCCAGCTGCACGCCGGCGGTAAGTTCGAGAACACCAGCGACGACAACGCCTACAAGGTCTCGGGCGGCCTGCATGGCGTGGGCGTCAGCGTCGTGAATGCGCTTTCCGAATGGCTCGAGCTGCAGATCTGGCGCAACGGCAAGAGCCACACCATGCGCTTCGAGCATGGCGATGCGGTCAATTCGCTCGAAATTACCGGCGATGCCCCGCCGGTCGACAGCAATGGCGACGATGACGGCCTGAAGAAGGGTACGCGCGTCACCTTCATGCCGAGCAACGACACCTTCAAGAACGTCACCGAGTTCGATTTCGAAAAGCTCGAGCACCGCTACCGCGAGCTCGCCTTCCTCAACTCCGGCGTGCGCATCCTGCTGCGCGACAAGCGGCACGAGGAAGCGCTGGAGCACGACCTGTTCTACGAAGGCGGCATAGCGGCTTTCGTGAAGTACCTCGATCGCAACAAGCAGCCGCTGGTGCCCGAACCGATCTCCGTCAGCGCGGAGAAGGACGGCATCGGCATCGACGTCGCGCTGGAGTGGAACGATTCCTACTACGAGAACGTCCTCTGCTTCACCAACAATATCCCGCAGCGCGACGGCGGCACCCACCTTGCCGCCTTCCGCGCGGCGCTGACCCGCACGCTCAACAACTACGCCACCTCGTCCGGACTGCTGAAGAACGCCAAGGTCTCGTTGTCGGGCGAGGACATGCGCGAAGGCCTGACCGCCATCGTCTCGGTCAAGCTGCCTGACCCCAAGTTCGGCAGCCAGACCAAGGACAAGCTGGTTTCCTCCGAAGTGCGCCAGCCGCTCGAAAGCCTGATGGGCGAGAAGATGAGCGAATGGCTGGAGGAAAACCCCGCCGACGCCAAGGCCATCGTGCAGAAGATCATCGACGCCGCCGCCGCCCGCGAAGCCGCGCGCAGGGCCCGCGAGATGAGCCGCAAGGGCGCGATGAGCGTCGCCAGCCTGCCCGGCAAGCTGTCCGACTGCCGCGAGCGTGACCCGGCCAAGAGCGAACTGTTCCTGGTCGAGGGCGACTCCGCAGGCGGATCGGCCAAGAGCGGCCGCGATTCCAAGTACCAGGCCATCCTGCCCCTGCGCGGCAAGATCCTGAACGTGGAGCGCGCGCGGTTCGACCGGATCATCAGCTCCAAGGAAGTCGGCACGCTGATCCAGGCCATGGGCACCGGGCTGCGCGACGAGTTCAACCTCGAGAAGCTGCGCTATCACAAGATCGTGATCATGACCGACGCCGACGTCGACGGCGCGCATATCCGCACCCTGTTGCTGACCTTCTTCCACCGCCAGATGCCCGAGATCATCAAGTCCGGACACCTGTTCATCGCCCAGCCGCCGCTGTTCAAGGTCGCCAAGGGCAAGAGCGAAGTCTACCTGAAGGACCAGGGCGCGCTGGATCGCTACCTCGTCGACAACGGGCTGCAGGACCGCGTGCTGGAAACCCACGAAGGCGCGCGTTCGGGTGCCGACCTGGCCCAACTGGTCGAGCAGGCCCTGCTGCTCAAGAACCTGCTCGCCTTCGCCCCGCGCAAGTACGACAGTGCAGTGATCGAAGCCATGGCCATGGCCGGTGCGCTCGAGCCCGGCCTCTCCGCGGCGGACCGCGATACCCGCCTCGTCCATGCTGCCGGGCAGATGCAGCTGAGCGACGCGGAGGCCGAATGGTCGGCCCACACGACCGACAACGGCGACGT
The DNA here is from genome assembly GCF_038289935.1 of Aurantiacibacter gilvus. Taxonomy (NCBI): domain Bacteria; kingdom Pseudomonadati; phylum Pseudomonadota; class Alphaproteobacteria; order Sphingomonadales; family Erythrobacteraceae; genus Aurantiacibacter; species Aurantiacibacter gilvus. The sequence continues at coordinate 1,099,209 of NZ_JBBYHV010000002.1, read as the reverse complement.
GCGCTTTGACCGCGTCTGGCGCGGCGTGGCGGACGTGCACCTGATCGAAGCCAAGTTCCTCGACAGCGCCGAAGCGCGCAAGCTGCACAAGCGCGGCGTCGAACAGGCCGAGACCTATGCCTCGCCGGCGCGCCTGGTAAAGGCCGGCAGCGAGCAGGAAGTGGCCGAAGATGGCGAAGAGGAGGCACCCGCCTTCGATCCGAACACGGCCATCACGCGTCCCTCGCAATTGCTCGAAGCCGTGCTGGCCGCGGGCCGCAAGGGCCTGTCGATCAGCCGCTACAAGGGTCTCGGCGAAATGAACGCCGAACAGCTGTGGGAGACCACGCTCGACCCGGAAAACCGCGAGCTGCTGCAGGTGAAGGTGGAAGACGCCGACGTGACGGACGAGATCTTCACGCGCCTGATGGGCGACGTGGTCGAACCGCGCCGCGAATTCATCCAGGACAATGCTCTCAACGTGGCGAACCTCGACATCTGATCCATAGCAGCAGCCCGGGAGGGGCGTAGATGGCAGCCAAGCAGCACGGACAACCGCTCGAACAGGGCGGCTTCCTCGTCTTCCTCGCCGTGGTCTCGCTGGTGCTGCTGTACATCGTCTGGCCCTTCGTCGCCCCGCTGCTGTGGGCCACGCTGGCGGCGATCATGTTCCAGCCGCTGTTCCAGTGGTTCCGCAAGCGGATTGGCGGCAACAACCGCGCCGCCGTGGCCACGCTGCTGGTGATCACCTTTGCCGTGATCATCCCGGCGCTGTTCATCGGCGGGGTCGTGGTGGAACAGGCGACCTCGGTGGTGATCGCTTTCCGCGAAGGGCAGATCGACCTCTCCGCCATGTTCGCCGCCTTCCATGAAGCCCTGCCCGATGCGTTGAGCAACACGCTCGACCTCGAAGGGTACGGCACCGCCGAAATGGTGCAGCAACGCGCGCAGGAGCTTGCGCTCGAAAGCTCGGGCCTGCTCGCGCAGCAGGCCGTTTCGATCACCGGCAGCGCCTTCGGCTTCCTGCTGTCCTTCGGCATCGGGCTCTACGTCGCCTACTTCCTGCTGCGGGACGGGCGGGAGATCGGCCGCCAGGTGCTCGACCACCTGCCGCTGCAGCGCGACATCGCAGAGGACCTCGCCACGCGCTTCCTCTCGATCGTCCGCGCCACGATCAAGGGCTCGATGGTGGTCGGGCTGGTGCAAGGCGCGCTGGGCGCCGCGACCTACTGGATCGCGGGCATGCCCTCGGTCGTGCTGCTGGGCCTGCTGACCGCGCTCTTCTCGCTCGTCCCTGCCATCGGCCCCGCGGTGGTCTGGGTGCCGGTAGCGCTGTACCTGCTGGCGACGGGAGACGTGTGGCAGGGCGTACTAGTGATCATCTCGGGCGTGGCGGTGATCGGCATGGCCGACAACGTGCTCCGCCCGATCCTGGTTGGCCGCGACACGGGCATCCCCGACTGGATCATCCTGGTCACGACGCTGGGCGGGATCGCCGCCATGGGCCTGTCCGGCATCGTCGTCGGCCCGCTGGTGGCCGGGCTGTTCCTCGCCGCCTGGGTGGTGCTGGCCGAACAGCGCAAGCCCGGCGCACCTGCCGGGGATATGGCTGCGGAAGGTCAATCCGATCTGGTGTAGGCTCGCCGCATGACCCGCGTTCTCCGCCGCTACGCCCGACCGGTTCTGACCGCTCTCGCCGCCCTCGCCGCCCTCGCCTTGCCTGCTATCGCCAGCGCGCAGGACACCGGCGAACTCGACGCGCGCATGTGCCGCAATGGCCTGTTCGCCGCTTACGGACCGTTCCAGCTTGCCCGCATTTCCGGTGAAGGCCGGGCCTATTTCCTGCACGACAGGGACGGCTGCCCCGAAGCGGCGGACTGCCGTTCCCTTGGCCAGCCCTATGTGGTGGCCGGCGATACCGTGATCGTCAGCCGCCTGCGGATGGGCCATGCCTGCGCCTTCTTTCCCAACGCGGTCGGCGGCACCGCGGGCTACCTGCCACTGGAACGGCTCGAATTCATCGAGACCGGCGCCCCGACCGGCGACAATGGCTGGTTCGGCAGCTGGAGCGGCGTCGGCAGCTCCGACATTGCCATCGGCATGTCGCGCGAAGGGCCCCGGGTGGCTGGCACGGCCTTCTGGCAGGGGCTGCCGACAGCGGACGGCCATGCGGTCATCCACGACGGCGAGATCAACGGCCCCATCACCTTTTTCGGCAATCGCGCGCGGTTTGACGAGGGCTTGTGCATTGTCGATTTCACCCTGCTGGGCGACTACCTGCTGGCGAGCGACAATGGCCGCTGCGGCGGCATGAACGTGCGCTTCATCGGCGTCTACTTGCGGGACCCGGACTGACCCGTGGGCTGGCGCGCAATCCGTCCCGGCTCGCAGGAAGAACAGGTTGGCCGCCTGGTGCTGGCCGGCGTGCTGGTCGTCACCCTGCCGTCGGTGCCGATCCTGGGTTACGCCATCTATCCCTTCATCATCCTCACCACCTGGTTCCACGAAATGGGCCACGGCATGGCCGCGCTGGCCACTGGCAACGAATTCACCCAGCTGGTGATCATGCCCAACGGTTCGGGTGTTGCCACTTCCGCAACGGCCATGGACACGCTCGGCATTTCCCGCGCGCTGATCGCCATGGGCGGTCCGCTGGGTCCGAGCATTGTCGGTGCGCTGCTGATCCTTGCCAGCAGCAACCACAGGCTGTGGAAGCCGGTGCTGCTGGCGCTGGCGGCCGCGCTGGTGGTGTCGACGCTGGTCTGGGTGCGCAGCCTGACCGGATGGATCGTCCTGCCGCTGGTCGCGCTGCTGCTGGTCGCCGTGACCTGGAGAGGGCGCGACTGGCTGCAACTGTTCAGCCTGCAATTCCTCGGCGTGCTGGCCGCCCTGTCGATGTTCCGCGACTGGGACTACCTGTTCTCCGAAGTCGCCGTGGTGGGCGGGCAGGCCATGCTGTCCGATACCGGCGCCATGGAGGCGGAGCTGTGGCTGCCGCACTGGGTCTGGGCGATCGTCATCATCGCGCTGTCGGGCCTGATGATCGGCGCGAGCCTGAAGTACGCGCTCAACCGCGAGGGCTAGCCCGCCTTGGGAAACCACGGCACGAAGGCAGGCGTACGGCGGACATAGGCGGCAAAGGCGTCCCCGTATTTTGCGCGCATCCCGCGTTCGGTCATGGCCGCGCCCGACCAGCGCACCAGCGTGAAGGTGAGGAACAGCGGCCCCGGCAGGGTCCAGACCACCGTTTCGGGCGCAATGGTCATGGCGGTCAGCCAGATGCCCCACCACACGCAGGCATCGCCGAAGTAGTTCGGGTGCCGCGTATAGCGCCACAGGCCGCGGTACATCACCTTGCCGGAATTGCCGGGATCGGCCTTGAACCGCGCCAGCTGCCAGTCGCCGACGACTTCGAAGAACATGCCCACCGCCCACAAGGCCACGCCAATCCAGGCGAGACCCGGGACGCGCTGGTCGTACTCGCTGGCGACGATCCCGACCTGCACCGGGCTGCTCACGAGCATGATGAGTATCCCCTGCAACAGGAACACCTTCCACAGGGCGGTAACGGCAAATGCCGGCAGGTTTGCGGGATCGGGCAGGATCTCCCGATAGCGTGTGTCCTCGCCATGGCGCAGATACCGCCGCAGCAGGTGTACGCCGAGCCGCACGCCCCAAACTGCCGCCAAGAATGCCAACAGCATCGGGGCCGCTCCCAGCCGGACGTCGCGCAGGCTCAGCAAGGCCAGCCCGGCCATCGCAAGGCCCCAGACACTGTCGATGAAGCTGACTTCGCGGCGCGCGACGGCCAGCAGCCACAGCACATCCAGCGCGGCAAACAGCCACACGGCGTTCTCCAGCAGCATTTCAGCCTCGTAGCTTACCGGGTGTCTCCACTTCGCCGCGCGCTTGCGCCTCCAGCATGTCCCACCGCTCGCAATGGGGCATCTTCTCGCGGTAGAATGCCGCCAGCTTGCCAAGATCGGCAAGGAAATCGCCAGATGGCATCATCGCTTCGCCAAACCCCGCCTTGCCCGTGCTCACATCCAGCCATGCGGGCACTATCGGAATGCCCGCGCCATAGGCGATGTGGTAGAAACCGCTCTTCCACTGCCCGGTCGACGAGCGTGTGCCTTCGGGCGCGATCACCAGCGCGATCTCGTCGGCATGTTCGATGGCGCGGATCACCGCCTTGACGTAGCCCTGCGGCGCGGCGCGGTTGATGGGCATGCCGCCCATGTCGATCATGAACCGCCTGAGCGGCCACTTGAACAGCGAATGCTTGCCGATGAAGCCGGGCTTGATGCCCACTTCCTGCACCGCCCCGGCGAAATATATGAAGTCCCAGTTCGAGGTATGCGGCGCGCCGACGAGGATGAACTTGGTCAGCTTGGGCGGATGGTTCTCGAGGTGGTAGCCCTTCCAGCGATAGAGCCAGCGCAGGAGGCGCCAGACAATACGCGAAAGGAGGGTGGGCTTGCTCAAGACGAGCGCCGGGGAAAACCGTGCCGCTGGTGCAAGGCAGCCAGCAGGTCGTCCTGGTCGTTCACGAAGCCGCCCTCGGCAAAGACCAGCGCGGGCAGGTTCTGGTTCTCCTCGCCGATGGCATCAACCACCGCCTGCCGCGGGCGCGGCCATGGAACACGCACGACCTCGATATTGGCGGAAAGGTCCGGGAACATGGCCAGAAGGCCGTCGATCTCGATGCAGTCGCGGCAATAGAATTGCGCGCCGTCGGCATCGGTCTTGGTGCGTTCGAGGATGAAGAGGCGGTCCCTGCCTGCCATCATCACATCCTGAACACGCCGAATTGCGGCCTATCGGGGATCGGGGCTTCCAGCGTCGCCGCCAGCGCCAGTCCGAGCACGTCGCGGGTCTGCACCGGGTCGATCACCCCGTCGTCCCACAGCCTTGCGGTGGCGTAGTAGGGGTTGCCCTCGTCCTCGTACTTCTGGCGGATCGGGGCCTTGAACTCCTCGGCCTCTTCGGCAGACCACTTGTCGGCATCGCGGTGGACCGTCGCCAGCACCGACGCCGCCTGCTCGCCGCCCATCACCGAAATGCGGGCATTGGGCCAGGTGAACATGAACCGGGGCGAGTAGGCACGGCCGCACATGCCGTAATTGCCCGCGCCGAAGCTGCCGCCGATCACCACGGTAATCTTGGGCACCTGCGCCGTCGCCACGGCCGTCACCAGCTTGGCGCCGTGCTTGGCGATGCCTTCGGCCTCGTACTTGCCGCCGACCATGAAGCCGGAGATGTTCTGCAGGAACAGCAGCGGGATGCCGCGCTGGCAGGCCAGCTCGATGAAATGGGCGCCCTTCTGCGCGCTTTCGGAAAACAGCACGCCGTTGTTGGCGAGGATGGCGACGGGCATGCCCCAGATGTGGGCAAAGCCGCAGACGAGGGTGGAGCCGAATTCCTTCTTGAACTCGTGGAACTCGCTGCCGTCGGTGAGCCGCGCGATCACCTCGTGCACGTCGTAGGGCGCGCGCACGTCATCGGGGATGATGGAATAGAGGTCCTCGGCGTCGAACTTGGGCGGACGCGGTTCGCGCAGGTCCAGCTTTGCGCCCTCGTTGGCGCCAAGGTGTGACACGATATCGCGCACGATGGTCAGCGCGTGCTCGTCGTTCTCGGCGAGGTGGTCGACCACGCCGGACTTCCTGGCGTGCAGCGCGCCGCCGCCGAGGTCCTCAGCGGAAATCTCCTCGCCCGTCGCGGCTTCCACCAGCGGCGGTCCGGCGAGGAAGATCGTCCCCTGCTCGCGCACGATCACGCTCTCGTCGCTCATGGCAGGGACATAGGCCCCGCCTGCCGTGCAGGAACCCATGACACAGGCAATCTGCGGGATGCCAGCCGCGCTCATCTGCGCCTGGTTGTAGAAGATGCGCCCGAAGTGGTCGCGGTCGGGGAAGACCTCGGCCTGGTAGGGCAGGTTCGCCCCGCCAGAGTCGACGAGGTAGACGCACGGCAAGCGGTTCTGCTGCGCAATCTCCTGCGCGCGCAGGTGCTTCTTCACCGTCATCGGGTAGTAAGAGCCGCCCTTCACCGTCGGATCGTTGGCGGCGATCATCACCTGCCGGCCCGAAACGCGCCCGATCCCGGCGATCATCGAGGCGGCACTGACGTCGCCCTCGTACATGCCGTTGGCGGCGAGCTGGCCGATCTCGAGGAAGGGCGAGCCCGGATCGAGCAGGCGCTCCACCCGCTCGCGCGGCAGCAGCTTGCCGCGCGCGACATGCCGTTCGCGGTGCCGCTCGCTACCGCCCAGCGCTGCCTCGGCCACCTTGGCCCGCAGTTCCTCGGCCAGCGCCCGGTTGTGCGCCGCGCGCGCCTTGGCTTCGGGGCTTTCGAGATCGAGTTTCGAGGCGAGGACGGGGGCGGTCATTCGGTCTCTTTACTCCTCACCCATATCCAGGTGTTCGGCCATGAAGGGCAGCACCACTTCGTTGAAGCGCTGGCCAATGTGGCTGACGTGGTTGCCTTCGTAGATCTCCCACGAGTGTTCGATGCCGAATTTCTCCAGCTCTTCGTGGATCAGAGTGTCGTCGACTACTAGCCCGTCCTGGGCGCCGACATCCGATCCGATGGCATCGAAGCTGCGCAGCGCCTCGACATGGCTGGAGACCATCGCCAGCGGCGAGTTGTTGGCCCAGCGGGCGAGCACGTGCGTGTCGACTTCGCCTTCTTCGGTCAGTGGCCAGTCGACAAAGAAGGGCGGGTTCTGCGGGTTGGGGGACCAGGCCACGGCGCTGGCAAGGCCCGCCAGCACGCCGAAATTGCCTTCGTCGATCGTCTCTTGCGTGGTCGCCGCCATCCGCGCGGCGCTCTCAGGCGTTTCCATGCGCGGGGAGACGCAGCAGGCGCTCTGCGCCCAGATGGAATCGAACACTTCGGGATGTTCCATCGCCGTCACCCATGTCCCGTACCCGCCCATCGAATGGCCGACCAGCGCCCGCCCCTCGCGCGTGGGAATGGTGCGGTAATTGGCATCGATGAAGGCCACCAGGTCCTGCGCAATGAAGTCGCGGAAATTGCCCGTGGTGACCGAGTTCGAATACATCGAACCGCCCATGCGGGTAAAAGTATCGGGCACCACCACGATGAACTCGCGGCCCTCGGCAGCGTTCTCGGCAACGGCTGTGGGCACCTGCATGTAGTTATAGAAATTGCGCCCGGTGATATAGAAGCCGTGGAGGTAATAGACGACCGGGAAATGGCGTTCCGGCTCCGTCGTGTAGCTCGGCGGCAGGACCACCATCACCTCTCGCGCAACGGCGTTGCCTTCGAGGTTACCCTCCAGCGAGGTGCCGTGCACCATCGGTGCCTCCACCGTGATGCCCTCCGGCACCTCGGCTTCGGGCGCGGCAATCTGCGCCGCGGCGGGAACCGCGAGCAGGGCCAGCGCGGCTGCGAACAGCTTATTCAGCATCGAGATGCTCCGCGAAGAAGGGCAGGACTTCGGTGCGGATACGCTCACGGATGCGGTTGCCGTGGTCGCCTTCGTAGAGCTCGAAATCGTAGTCGACCCCGAACCGGTCCAGCTCGGCGCGGAACGCGGCATTGCCGGCCAGCAGGAAGTCCTGGTCGCCGATGTCCATGGCGAAGGCCTCGAGCCCGTTGAGCGCGGGCAGGTACTGCGGCACCAGCACGACCGGCGAATTGGCGGCGAGGCGCTGGTTCACCAGCGGGTCCAGCGTGCCGTCTTCGCGCAGGCCGGTGTAGACGTGGAACACGTTGTCGGCCGTCGGATCGGGCGACCAGGTGGCGAGGGTGGACAGGGAAGCCAGCTCGCCGAAACCGGCAGCGGCGGCCTCTTCCTCGGTCATGGCCTCGATGCGCGCGGCGTCCTCTGCGGTCATCACCATCGGATCGAGGCAGCAGGCGCTCATCATGTAGATCGACGAGAAAATGCCCGGGCGGTGCATGGCCAGGCGCGCCGTGCCGTATCCGCCCATCGAATGGCCCGCGAGCCCGCGCGAGGCCGGATCGGCCAGGGTGCGGTAATTGGCATCGACCCAGTTGACCAAGTCGTCCGCCACCATGCTCTCGTAGTCGCCCACGGTGGGGCCGGAGGAATAGAAGCCGCCGCGCAGCTTCGAGAAACCGTCGGGCATGACCATGATGAAATCGTTGCCCGCCTCGCTGGCGGCCTGCACCGCCTCGTCGAGCCGGAACCCGGCCTGCTGTGCTGCCACCGGCGCCCAGTAACCGTGCAGGAAATAGACCACCGGGTAATGCTGGTCGGTGTTCTCGTCGTAGCCGGGAGGCGTCACCACCACCACTTCGCGCGCGGTGCTGTTGCCCTCGAGGTTGCCTGCCAGCGACGGGCTTTCGAAGGTTGTGGTGACGACCCGGGCAGTCTCCTGCGCGATGGCGGGAACGGTGACGAGCAGCGCGGCGGCTGCGGCAAAGGCGGTTTTCAGCATGTCTCTCCTCTCATGCTGCGGTGTGGTTATACGCCGATCAACTCCCGGCCGATCAGCATGCGCCTTATCTCATTGGTTCCGGCGCCAATGTCCAGCAGCTTGGCATCGCGCAGGTAGCGTTCGACGGGCCAGTCGGTGGTGTAGCCCGCGCCGCCCAGCGCCTGCACTGCCTCGCCCGCGACGCGGAAGGCGTTTTCCGAAGCCAGCAGGATCGCGCCCGCGGCATCGAAGCGCGTCGTCTGGCCGTTGTCGCAGGCGCGCGCCACGGCATAGGCATAGGCCCGCGCCGATTGCAACGCGACATACATGTCCGCGATCTTGGCCTGCAGCAGCTGGAACGAGCCGATGGGCTTGCCGAACTGGGTGCGCTCGCGGACGTAGGGGATCACCGTGTCGAGGCAGGCCTGCATGATGCCCAGCTGCACGCCCGAGAGCACGACGCGCTCGTAGTCGAGCCCGCTCATCAGCACCTTCACGCCTTCGCCGACCTTGCCCAGCACGTTCTCTTCGGGGACATGGCAATCCTCGAACACCAGCTCAGACGTGATCGAGCCGCGCATGCCCATCTTGTCGATCTTCTGGCCGGGCGCGAAGCCCTGCATGTCCTTCTCGATCAGGAAGGCGGTGATGCCCTTGCTGCCCGCGCCGGCATCGGTCCTGGCATAGACCACCAGCGTCTCCGCCACGTGGCCGTTGGTGATCCAGAACTTGGTGCCGTTGAGCAGGAACCCGCCCTGCACCGCGTCGGCCTTGAGCTTCATCGAAACCACGTCCGATCCCGCGCCCGGCTCGCTCATGGCGAGCGCGCCGACATGGTCGCCCGAGATCAGGCCGGGCAGGTACTTGGCTTTCTGCTCGGCATTGCCCCAGCGGGCGATCTGGTTGACGCAGAGGTTGGAGTGGGCACCGTAGCTGAGGCCCACGGCGGCGCTGGCGCGGCTCACCTCTTCCACCGCGATGGTGTGTTCGAGGTAGCCCAGGCCGGTGCCGCCATCTTCCTCGCTCACGGTCATGCCGTGCAGGCCCAGCGCGCCCATTTCGGGCCACAGCTCGATCGGGAACCAGTCCTCGCGATCGGCCTTGGCGGCCAGCGGCGCGATCCGTTCGTCGGCGAAGCGGGCCACGCTTTCGCGAATCATCTGGGCTTCTTCGGTCAGGCCGAAATCGAAATCGGGGGTGGCGCGCATGGGCTTGAGGCTCCTCTTCTAAGGGTGGCTCTAGCAACCATGTGCCTGAAGGCAAACAGGTTACAGTCGCAACTACCAATATTGCTAGGAAGTCATTGAAACGTAGGCTAGCTTCGCCGCTCTATGCCATTTAACGAACTACCCGACGATGGTGCCATGCCGGCACCCAGCGCCGACTTTGCTGACGAAGCAAAGCGCCTCGACGTACTCGCGCGTTTCGAAACCGAAACGCTGGAGGACGACCCCGAGCTGCAGGCCATCGTCGAATTCGCCGCACGCCTCTGCAATGCACCTGTTTCCATCGTCACCACGCTGGAAAAGGACCGCCAGCGGTTCCTTGCCAAGCGCGGCGTCGACCAGCGCGAAACACCGCGCGACGTTGCCTTCTGCAACTACACGCTGGGCACGTCCGAGCTGCTTGAGGTGCCTGACGCCCCGGCCGACCCGCGTTTTGCCGACAACCCGCTGGTCACCGACGGACCGGGTGTGCGGTACTATGCCGGCCAGCCGCTGGTGTCGCAGGAAGGCGCATCGGTCGGGACGCTCTGTGTCATCGACGTGGAGGCGCACCCGGAGCCGTTGGACGAATTCCAGCGTGAGGGCCTGGCCGTGCTTGCCCAGGCCGCCATGCGGCGGCTCGAAGCACGGCGAAATGCCCGCCACGCCAAGCGGATCATTGCCGAACGCGAGGAACGACTGCGCCGCGTGCTCGAAGGCTTGCCGCAAGTCGCCTGGTCTGCCGATGCCGCCGGCAATTTCGATTACTTCAACCGGCGCTGGCGTGAGATGACCGGGGGCGAGCCTCCGCAACTGGCCGAAGAATGGCGCCCCTACATCCACCCGGACGATGCCGAAGCCGCCTTTGCCGAATGGAATCGCTGCTTCGCCAAAGGGGAGGAATTCGAAGTCGAATTCCGCATGCGGCGGGCTGACGGGTCCTGGGCCTGGGTGCTCTCACTGGCAGTGCCGGTTGCCGAGCATGCCGGAGATCCGGTCCGCTGGTTCGGCACTGTCACGGACATCGACGAGGTGCACCGCGCGCTCGACGAGCGCGACCTGCTGGCGAAAGAGCTGGCACACCGGATCAAGAACATCTTCGCCGTGGTCATCGGCCTCGCCTCGCTCAAGGCGCGCAAACAGCCCCAACACCAGCCTTTCGCCGAGGAGCTGACGCAAGTTCTGCGCGCGCTCAACCGGGCCCACGATTTCGTGCGTCCGCAGGAAGGCCCGGTGCAGGAAAGCCTGAAGGGCCTGCTTGAAGCCATGTTCGCCCCCTATGGCGAGACCGACGGCCAGCCCTGCGTGCGGGTGAGCGGCATGGATACGCCAGTCGGTGCGCGGGCAGCCACGCCGCTGGCGCTGGTATTCCACGAAATGGCTACCAATTCGGCCAAGTACGGTGCGCTGTCGGCTGACGGCGGCTACATCGAATTGCGCATCAAGGACGAGGACGATGCCATCGCTCTGTCGTGGAACGAATTCGGCGGACCGCCGGTAGAGGATGGCGGTGCACGCGGCTTCGGCTCGCGGCTGGTGGAAATGAGCGTGACCGGGCAGCTGCAAGGCACCTTCGAACGCCATTTCGTCTCCTCGGGCCTGGTTGCGGAACTGACCATGGCAAAAGCCGCGCTGACCGATTGAATGACGGAAGGGGCACGCCACTTCCTCCGCTGCGAAGCGCTCTCCAAGTCCTACGCCGGCACCCGCGCCCTGCGCGCCATCACGCTGGGAGTGGCGGAGGGCGAATTCGTCGCGCTCGTCGGCGCATCGGGATCGGGCAAGTCGACCCTGCTCAAGTGCATCAACCGGCTGGTCGAACCCACGTCCGGGCGCGTCTTGCTCGATGGCGATGATGTCACCACCGGCCCTGCCCCGGCGCTGCGCCGCCGGATCGGCTACGTCTTCCAGGGGATCGGCCTGTTCCCCCACATGACCGTTGCGGAAAACGTGGCCATTGGTGCGAGGCTTGAAGGGCGGAAACTCTCCGGCGAACGCATTGCCGAACTGCTCGCCCTGGTGGAACTCGATGCCGGGATGGCCAGCCGGTTCCCCGCCGAACTGTCCGGCGGACAGCGCCAGCGCGTGGGCGTCGCCCGTGCCCTCGCCACCGATTCCCACCTGCTGCTGATGGACGAACCTTTCGGCGCGCTCGATCCGATTACCCGCGGGCAATTGGGCGAACGCGTTCGCCGCCTGCACGATGATCTCGGCCTGACCACCGTCATGGTCACCCACGACATGGCCGAGGCCCTGCTGCTGGCGACACGGGTGCTGGTGATGGACGGCGGCGAGATCGTCGCTGACGCCACGCCGCAGCAACTGCTTGCGGGCGAAGGCGGTGAGGTGGCGCAAGCCCTGGTAGCCGTGCCGCGCGCGCAGGCGCGAGCCCTCGCGGGCATCGGCAAATGAGCGCGCTCGTCGAAGCCCTGCTCAATCTCGGGCCGCAGCTGGCCGAGCATGTCCTGCTCTGCGCTGCCGCCATTGCCCTGGGTGTCATGGTCGCCTTGCCGCTGGCGGTCTGGGCCAGCCGCTCGCCGCCCGTGGCAAGGATCACGCTGGGCTTTGCCAGCCTTGTCCAGACCATCCCGGCGCTGGCGCTCTTGGCCCTGTTTTTCCCGATCCTGCTCGCTGCGCGCGCCGTGTTCGGCGAGGGGCTGCCGACGCTCGGCTTCCTGCCCGCATGGCTGGCACTGGCGCTCTATGCCCTGCTGCCGATCCTGCGCAACGCCGTCACCGCGCTTACCAACCTCGACCCCGAACTGATTGAGGCCGCCGACGGCCTGGGCATGACCTCGTGGCAGAAATTGCGGCTGGTGGAGGCCCCGCTCGCCGCGCCCTTTGTCATGGCGGGCATCCGCACCGCCTCGGTCTGGACGATCGGCGCCGCCACGCTCGCCACCACCATCGGCCAGCCGTCGCTGGGCGATCCGATCTTTGCCGGGCTGCAGACGCAGAACTGGGTGCTGGTACTGGCGGGTTGTATCGCCAGCGCAGGACTGGCGCTGGTGGCTGACGCTTTGCTGGGCATGGCCGAGCGCGGCCTCGCGCTGCGCAAGCCGAAGCTGGCCTGGGGCGGCGCCTTGCTGGCGCTGGCGGGGATTGCCGCGGCGGCCCTGTCCTTGGCTGACTGGCGCGGCGGCGACACTCGCGAAACGGTGGTGATCGGCGCCAAGGGATTTTCCGAACAGTATATCCTCGCCCGGGCCATCGGCCTGACGTTGGAGGATGCGGGCTATGCGGTCGAATACCGCGAGGGGCTCGGCTCGGCCGTGGTCCACAATGCCGTCACCACCAGCGCCATTGACATCTCCATCGACTACACCGGCACGCTCTGGACCAACCAGCTGGAACGCAGCGACAATCCCGGTCGCGCGGCCATGTATGCAGAGCTGGTGCGCTGGGAGGCGGAGACCAGCGGCACGCGGGTGCTGGGGCGGCTGGGGTTCGAGAATGCCTATGGCCTCGCCGTAGCGCCCGACACCGCCGCCATTTTTGGCCTCGCCAGCATTGCGGACCTTGCCGCCGTCGCGCCGGACCTGACCATCGGGGGCGATCCCGAATGGTTCGAACGCCCCGAATGGCGCGCCGTGCGCGATGCCTACGACCTGCGCTTTGCAGGGCAGCGCACCTTCTCGCCCACCTTCATGTACAACGCGCTGCAATCGGCCGAGGTCCACGTGATCAGCGCCTATACCTCCGACGGGCGCATCGCGGCGGATGGGCTGGTGGTGCTGGAAGACCCGCTCGAAGCGCTGCCCTCCTACGATGCCATCGTGCTGCTCAGCCCGCGCGTGGCGCAGGATGAAGCCTTGGCCGAAGCACTGGAACCGCTGGTCGGCGCCGTGGACGTCGAGACCATGCGCGAGGCCAATTACATGGTCGACCGCGAGGAAGACAAAGCCACGCCGGAAGAAGCCGCGCGCTGGCTGCTCGACGCTATTCGCTGAAGCCAGCCCCGTCGGGCCAGTCGGGTGCCGTCAGCCCCATCACCTTGAACAGGTCGCCCATCTGGTCGGGACCGATCAGGCGGTCGCGCGCGCGCATCAGGGCGTCGCGGTGCTGCGGGGCGAACTCGGCGAGCGCTTCGGCGCGGTCCCCGATGCCGAGGCGGGTGAGGAATTCGCCCTGGGTCACCGTGCCCAGCACGCGCGCGCTGCGCGAGCGGGCGATCTGCTCCATCTGCGCGAAGTCGACATGGCAGGTCAGGTCGCTGTCACCCGGCGCATCGAACACGCCGACCTTCTGGTGCCCCTTCACCGCCTGCAGCGTCGATCCGCTGCGGCCGTGGGTATAGCCGTAGTCGATGAACAGCGCGGCACCGCCCTGGCTGGCCAGCCGTCCGGCCACTTCGTACATGATCGTCGCGGCAGCGGGCGAGGTTTCGATCACCGTGCCGGCCGGGTCGTCACGCCGCGCCTCGGGCACGGCGGAATCCATCGGCTGGCGTCCCGGCGTCTCGACGAGATTTCCCTCGCCATCCACCGCCACCATGATCTCGCGCCAGCCTTCGACAGTCTTGACCAGCTGGCGCACGGGCATGGCGTCGAGAAATTCGTTGGCGACCAGCAGGATCGGCCCTTCGAGCGGCACTTCGGACAGGTCGCGGTAATGCACGGCACCGGGAACGCGCGACAGCTGTTCGTCGCGCATCCGGCGTGAACCCTCGACCAGGCACATGCGCGGATGCAGGCCGTAGCGCTTCATCGCCCGCTGCGCGTCGCGGGCCAGGGTGCCCTTGCCGGGGCCGAGCTCGACATAATGCACCGGCTCGGAACGTCCGGCGCGGATCCACATGTCCGCCAGCCAGAGACCGATCAGCTCGCCGAACATCTGGCTGATTTCCGGCGCGGTGATGAAGTCGCCGCCCCCAGCACCTCCTGCGCCGATCACCTTCTTGTCATTGTAGTAGCGCGCGTTCGATTCGCCCATGAAATGCATGAGGCTGATCGGTCCGGTCGCGGCAATCAGGCGGCGGAAGGTATCGCCAAGGTCGCGCTTCGCGTCTTCGTCGCGCAGGTCGCTCAAGCTGCCTCCGGATCGCTTTCTTCAGCTGCTGCCGCCTTGGCCTTCTTGCCGCTGGCCAGTTCGGGCCGGGTCATCGACCAGGCCATCAGGCCGAGGCCGACAAGGATCAGCGGGATGGTAAGCCACTGACCCATCGACAGGCCCGTTTCGGCAGCAAATTCGGCCAGCTGGGCGTCCGGCTCGCGGTAGAATTCGACGGTGAAGCGGGCGATCGAGATCACCGTGGTGAACAGGCCCACCAGGAACCCGGTACGATAGCGCGCGCGGGTCAGCCAGAAGGCGCAGAGCATCACCACGATCACCAGCAGCCCTTCGCCCAGCGCCTGGTAGAGCTGGCTGGGATGGCGCGGTTCGGGCCCGGCGCCGGGGAAGATCATCGCCCAGGGCACGTCGGACTGCACCGTGCGGCCCCACAGCTCGCCGTTCACGAAGTTCGCCAGCCGCCCGAACAGCATGCCGAAACCGACATTGACGCTGAGGTAGTCCGCCACGCGCATGAACGGCAGGCCACCGCGCCACGAGACCCAGGCAATGGCCAGCACCACGCCGACCAGTCCGCCGTGGAAGCTCATGCCGCCGTCCCACAGCCGCAGCACCTTCCAGCTGACAAAGGCGTCGTCCTCGAAGGTGGTCCAGTGGCTCGGCTCGTAGAAGGTCACGTAGCCCAGCCGCCCGCCGATGATGATGCCCAGCGTGCAGTAGAAGAACAGGTCGTCGACGTGCACCTGCGCCATCGGCGCGCCGGGTGCCTTGACCATTTTCGAGAGGTGCCAATAGCCGAGGATGATGCCGGCGAGGTAGGCGAGCGAATAGTACTTCAGCTCGAAAAAGCCGAGGTCGATACCCTTCTGCAGCCCCAGGTCGCTCCAGTGCATTGCCGTGCTTCCCGCGGCGGCCAGCATGTCCATTATCACCTTGCGCACCTCGAAATTGCCGGAGCAATTGGCGCTCCCATGGGTCTGAGCGCGCTTTGGCACAGGGCGATGCGGCAGGAAACCCCCAAGGTCTGCCTGGTGACCGGGGCGAAGGGCTTTGCAATGCAGCATGGCTGCGCCTATTCCCCGGCTCGTGAGCCTGCCCCGTATCCCCCGCCAGCGCGCGATCGTTTCGCGCCGAGACCTGTCCGCCGCAATTGACAAGGTCGTCGCCGACAAAGGTGCCGTCACTGGCCGGCAGGACATTGTCGACCTGCTGCGCCAGGCGTTGCAGGACGGGCGCAAGGAGCTGCTCGACCGGCTGCTGAAGAAGCCCGGATCGGGGCACGAGAGCGCGCACGGCCACGCGTTCCTGATCGACCAGGTCATCCGCGTGGTGCACGACCACGTGATCGAGGATGTCTATCCCGCCGCCAACCGCAGCAAGGGCGAACGCCTCGCGCTGATCGCCGTCGGCGGCTACGGGCGCGGCGAGATGTCGCCCTTCTCCGACGTCGACATTGCCTTCGTCACCCCGGACAAACCCACTTCCTGGTGCGAACAGGTGATCGAGGCGATCCTCTATTACCTGTGGGACCTCGGCCTCACCGTCGGCCATTCCAGCCGCTCGCTGACCGAGATGGTGCGCATGGCCAAGGAAGACCTGACCATCCGCACCGCCTTGCTGGAGGGGCGCTTCCTGTGGGGCGACCAGGGGGTCTACGAATCCGCTTCCAAGCGCTTCTGGAGCGAAGTGGTGCCCGGCACCGAAAGCCAGTTCGTCAGCGAAAAGCTGGCAGAGCGCGACGCCCGGCACAAGCGCATGGGCGACAGCCGCTATGTCGTCGAACCCAATGTGAAGGACGGCAAGGGCGGCCTGCGCGACCTGCAGACGCTCTACTGGATCGGCAAGTATGTCCACCGCGTGAAAAGCGCTGCCGAACTGGTCGACAAGGGGCTGTTCACGGCCAAGGAATACCGCAGCTTCCGCCGCGCCGAAGGTTTCCTGCTGGCGGTGCGCGCGCACCTGCACACCATCGCCAAGCGCGGCGAGGACCGCCTGACCTTCGACCTGCAGCGCGAGGTCGCGGCGCGGATGAATTACGCCGACCGCCCCGGCAAGAGCGCGGTCGAACGCTTCATGCAGTTCTACTTCCTGCAGGTGAAGCACGTCGGCCACCTGACCGGCGTCTTCCTCGCCCACCTCGAAGAGGAAACCCAGTCGCGCAGCCGGATCAGCGAGTTCTTTTCCTCCTTCCGCGCGACCAGGACCGTCGGCGACTATCCGGTGGAAAACGACAAGATCGCGGCGCCCTCGGAGGACTGGTTCAAGGAAGACCCGGTGCGGATGCTGGAGGTCTATGCCGTTGCGGAACGCGAAGGGCTGGAAGTGCACCCCTCCACCAGCCGGGCCCTGCGCCGCGATGCCGCGCTCATCGATTCTGCCGTGCGCAAGAACCCTCGGGCCAATGAGCTGTTCCTCGAAGTGCTGGCGGGCAAGCGCGATCCGGAAACCGTGCTGCGCTGGATGAACGAGACCGGCGTCTTCGGCCGCTTCCTGCCCGACTTCGCCAAGGTCAACGCGCAGATGCAGTTCGACATGTACCATCACTATACGGTGGACGAACACACCATCCGCGCGATCGGGCTGCTCAGCGAGATCGAACGCGGTGCCTTGCGTGACGACCATCCGCTGGCCAGCGACATGCTGCCCAAGATCGCCAACCGGCGCGTGCTCTATGTCGCCGTGCTGCTGCACGACATCGCCAAGGGCCGCGGCGGGGATCACTCGGTGCTGGGCGCCGAAGTCGCCCGGCGCGTCTGCCCGCGGCTGGGGCTGGACGAAGGGGAGACCGAACTCGTCGCCTGGCTGGTGCGCTATCACCTGTTGATGAGCGCGACCTCATTCAAGCGCGACCTGTCAGACCCCAAGACCATCGCCGATTTCGTGGCCGAAGTGCAGAGCCTCGAACGCCTGCGCCTGCTGACCGTGCTCACCATCGTCGATATTCGCGCGGTCGGCCCGGGCATCTGGAACTCGTGGAAGCGCCAGCTGATCGGCGACCTTTACGAAAGCTCGGTCGAACGGCTGCGGCTGGGCCACAAGGCGCACGGCCGCGAGGAACGGATCGCCGCAAAGAAGGCCGCCGTGGCGGAATTGCTGGGCGACAAGGCACACCTGGTCGAGGAACTCGACGACCGCTTCGACGATGCCTACTGGATCGCCGAGCCGGAAGACGTGATCGCGCTCAACCTGCCGCACTATGCCGCCGCCCGGCGACTGGAGCACGCGCTGTCGATCCATACCGAGTTTTATCCGGCACTCGGCGCCACGCTGGTGACGGTAATCGGCACCGACCACCCGGGCCTGTTCTTCCGCGTCGCCGGGGCCATCCACCTGGCCGGCGGCAACATCATCGACGCGCGCATCCACACCAACCGCGTGGGCAAGGCGGTCGACAATTTCCTGGTGCAGGACCCGATGGGCAAGCCCTTCAGCGAGCCGCAACAGCTCGCCCGGCTGAAGAAGTCGATCGAGGATGCCCTGCTCAACAAGATCGACATGGTGCCGAGCCTCGCCAAGCGGCCGCTCAAGCAGACCCGCGCCGAGGCCTTCCAGATCGCTCCGGTGATCCTGTTCGACAACGATGCCTCGAACCGCTTCACGGTGATCGAAGTCAACGCGACCGACCGGCCCGCGCTGCTCAACCGACTGACCCGCGCCATGTTCGAGCAGAGCCTGATCATCAATTCGGCGCACATCACCCAGTACGGCGAGCGCGCGGTCGACACCTTCTATGTGACCGACCTGCTGGGCGACAAGATCGTGACGCAGGAACGGCTCGACAAGGTCGAAGCGGCACTGCGCGACGCCATCGCGGCGGGTGAGCCGGGCCTGGCGGCGGCGGAATAGCGCCTAGTTCATTCGCTCCACG
This sequence comes from Aurantiacibacter gilvus, assembly GCF_038289935.1. Lineage (NCBI taxonomy): Bacteria > Pseudomonadati > Pseudomonadota > Alphaproteobacteria > Sphingomonadales > Erythrobacteraceae > Aurantiacibacter > Aurantiacibacter gilvus. The sequence goes on along the minus strand of NZ_JBBYHV010000002.1, from coordinate 1,080,736 downwards.
CGCAGGTAGCCGGTGCGGCCCTCGAAGCGCATCTCGTAGACTCCGCTCCAGTGCCGCGAGATCGTGGCCGACCAGCCTTCGCGAACCCGGTTGCGCAGGGTGGACCCGCTGACCTCGCGCCACAGCTGGCCGTTGTCGAGCAGCAGCACCTGCGACCGGCGCGCACCCTGCAGGATCTCGCTGACAGTGGCGGTGACGGTGATCTCCTCGTCGGTGCGTTCGACGATGCGGTCCTCGTCGCGGAAGCCGAAGACTTCCTCCACCGCAGCCTCGCGCTCTTCCACCTGTTCGGCGATCACCACCCGCTGGCTGGCATAGGTGCTGTCAAAGCAGGCAAGCCGCGCGGCATCGTCGGTCATGGCCGCGCAGGGGGCATAGGGATCGTTCTCGTCCTGCGCCTGTGCGGGGATCGCGACGAGCGCGAGCAGCGGCAATGCGAGAGCGGTGGCGGTGAGGCGGAGCATGGGCATATCCTTGAGAGATTTCTTCCAGCCTTTTCGGGCCGACGGGGTGGCGACGTCAACTACTCCCTTGCGCCGAACAGCGCCGTGCCCACGCGCACGTGGGTCGCGCCGAGCATGATCGCGGTGGGGAAGTCGCCGCTCATGCCCATGGAGCGGCCGTCCAGCCCATGGTCGTCCGCCAGCTTGGCCATCAGCGCGAAGTAGGGCGCGGGCTCGATGCCGAAGGGGGGCACACACATCAGGCCGGCGAGCGGGATTTCGGCATCGCGCGCCTGCTGCAGCAGCGCGGGCAGGTCCTTGATCGCGCAGCCGCCCTTCTGTTCTTCCTCGCCCACGTCGACCTGCACGAAACACGGCACCTGCTTGCCCGCCTTGTCGAAGGCCTTGGCCAGCGCCTTCACCAGACTCGGCCGGTCGAGCGAGTGGATCGCGTCGAACAGTTGCACGGCGTCCTCGGCCTTGTTCGATTGCAGCTGGCCGACGAGGTGGAGTTCGATATCCGGATATTGCTCGCGCAACTGCGGCCACTTGCCCTGTGCTTCCTGTACGCGGTTTTCGCCGAATACGCGCTGGCCGGCATCGAGCAGTGGCACGATTTCGTCAGCAGGATGGGTCTTGCTGATGGCGACCAGCGTGACATCGGCCGGTTCGCGCCGGGCGATCTTGCAGGCCTTGGCGATCTGCGCCTGCACTTCGGCGAGGCGTTCGGTTGCAGTCATGGTGGAATTGGCAGTCATGCCCGCGCTATAGCGGGGCCATGAGCGCTTTCCAGTCCCTTCCCCGCCTGTGGCTGCTGTCCGACGAGCGCAACGATGGGGTGCTGGATGCGCGACTGGCGGGTTTCCGCGAGCCGGTGGGGTTCGTCTACCGGCACTATCACCTTGCCACGGCAGAGCGGGTGGCACGCTTCTTCGATCTGCAGCGGATTGCGCGAAGGTGCGGTCACCTCGTGATCCTGTCTGACAGCGCGCTGACCGCACGCGAATGGGGCGCGGACGGGATCTACGGCGCGCCGCTGTCCTTGTATCCGCGCCGCCGCGACCTGCTGCAGATTGCCACGGCGCACGACATGCGCGAGATCGCGCAGGCCAACCGGATCGAGGCGGATGCGGTCATGCTTTCGCCGGTCTTCCCGACCCGCTCGCATCCCGGCGCGCCCGCGCTCGGCGCCGCACGCTTCCGCACTCTGGCCAGCCATGCGCAGATGCCGGTGATCGCCTTGGGCGGGATGACGACCGCGAACGCCTCCCGCCTCGGTTGGGGCACCTGGGCCGCCATCGACGGGCTGAGCTGAAAAGCAAACAACATTGACCCGCGAGTCTCGCTGTGGGATTCTTCGCACCGGGACGCAGGAAACAGGAGCAGCACATGGCCACACGGGCCGCCAAACAGGGCGCGGACTGGCGCGCCGCCTTCCGGCGTTCGCTGGCGCGCTCCGCGCAGCTGACGGGCGCCGTGCTGCTGTTCGCCTTCACCGTTTTCCTCGCGCTGGCCCTGATCAGTTACGAACAGACCGACCCCTCGCTGTCGACCGCCGCCGGTGACGTGATCGACAACTGGATGGGCCGTTCCGGCGCCTATGCCGCCGACCTCGCGCTGACCTCCTTTGGCTGGGTTTCGGTGCTGTTCCTGCCGCTCACCTATGTCTTCGGGCGCAAGCTGTGGCGCGATGCCGATGCGGATGAGCATTGGGACGGCAAGTGGTGGCGCGCGGTCGCAGTGCTGCTGCTGGCCATGGTACTGCTGAGCACGGCCTTCTCGCTGGTGACGGACCCCAGCCGCCACAACTGGCCTGCCGGGTTCGGCGGCCTGGCCGGACTGCTGGGTGCAGGCGGGCTCGAAGCGCTGGCCGGGCTGCTGCCCGAGGGCGGACAGTTCTGGGGCATGCTCGCGGGCGGGCTTGCCTGCCTTGCTGGTGGCGCCGTGCTGGCCGGACGCGTCTTTGCGGTCGACTGGGCCAGCCTACTGACCGTGCCCGACTGGGCGGGCGCCCTGCCCAGACTCACCGGTTCGGCTAATCCGTTCAAGCCTAGCGAACCAAAACGGCGACAGGGGCGTCGCCCCAAGGCAGGCGATGACGAGGACGAGAGCGCCCAGGTCATGCCGATTTCCGACCGCAAGCCGCCGCAAATCGTCGATCCCGCCGCTCCCGCGCGCCGCGCCACGCCCAAGCCGAAAAAGCAGCAGAAGGACCTGTTTGCCGAGTTCGAACTCCCCAGCCTCGACCTGCTCGAACCGGCCGATACCAGCCATGCGCCACCGCTTGACAAGCTGGCGCTGGAACGCAACGCTCGCCTGCTGGAAACCGTGCTCGACGACTTCAACGTCAAGGGCGAGATCACCGCGGTGAAGACCGGCCCGGTGGTCACCACTTACGAGCTGGAGCCCGCGCCCGGCGTCAAGGCCAGCCGCGTTGTCGGCCTGGCCGAGGACATTGCCCGCAACATGAGCGCGATCAGCGCCCGCGTCGCCCCCATCCCCGGCACCACGGTGATGGGCATCGAACTGCCCAACGCCGAACGCCAGACGGTGAATTTCCGCGAGATGGTGGAAAGCGAGGCCTTCGCCGACGCCAAGGGCAACCTGCCGATCATCCTCGGCAAGAACATTGCCGGTGAACCGATCGTGGCAGACCTTGCGGCCATGCCGCACCTGCTGGTGGCGGGCACCACCGGCTCGGGCAAGTCGGTCGGCCTCAACACCATCCTGCTGAGCCTGCTCTACCGCTTCACGCCCGAGGAATGCCGCCTGATCCTGATCGATCCCAAGGTGCTGGAACTCAAGAGCTACGAGCATATCCCGCACCTGCTGGCCGAAGTCGTCACCGAGCCGCCCAAGGCCGTGCGCGCGCTCAAGTGGGCGGTCGAGGAGATGGAGCGCCGGTACCGCATGATGAGCGACGTCGGCGCGCGCAACCTGCAGGGCTTCAACGAGCGTGTCCGCGCCGCCGCTGCCAAGGGCAAGCCGCTGCAGCGCACGGTGCAGACCGGCTTCGACCCGGAAACCGGCGAGGCGATCATCGAGGAAGAACTGCTCGAATTCGAGGTCATGCCGCAGATCGTGGTGATCGTCGACGAGCTGGCTGACCTGATGCTGGTGGTGGGCAAGGAGATCGAAGGCATGCTCCAGCGCCTGTGCCAGAAGAGCCGCGCGGCAGGCATCCACGTCATCACCGCCACCCAGCGACCCTCGGTCGACGTCATCACCGGCGTGATCAAGGCCAACCTGCCCACGCGCATCAGCTTTGCCGTCTCCAGCCGCATCGACAGCCGCACGATCATCGGCGAGCAGGGCGCCGAACAGCTGCTGGGCAAGGGTGACATGCTCTACAAGCCGCTGTCGGGCACGCTGACCCGCGTGCACGGACCCTTCGTCTCGGACCACGAGGTGGAACGGGTCGCCGAACACTGGCGCAGCCAGGGCGAGCCAGCCTATATCGATTCCGTCACCGAGGAGCCCGAGGACGGCGGCGGTTTCGGCTTCGACGACGACATGACCGCGTCCGACAGCCCCGAAGAGCGCAAGTACCGCCAGGCCATCCAGATCGTCTGCGAGAACCAGAAGGCCTCGGGCTCGTGGCTGCAGCGCCAGCTGGGCGTGGGCTACAACACCGCCGCCAAGCTGATCGAGCGGATGGAGGAGGACGGCATCGTCGGCCCCGCCAACCACGTCGGCCGCCGCGAAATCTACCGCGACCGGGACGGCAACCCGCTCTGATCGCTGCCTGTCGCGCGACCGCGACCGGCGGGCCTGGGGTCTTCACCCGATAGTCTGCGGCAGCAGAATGCGTTTTCCTCGCCAGGTTCCAAGCGAGGAGAATCCTGTCATGGCGAAGACCAAGAAGCCCAATATCCTGATCATCTGGGGAGACGATGTCGGGATGTGGAATCTCAGCTGCTATCATCGCGGGATGATGGGCGGCTCCACCCCCAATATCGACAGGATCGCGGAACGCGGCATGATCTTCATGGATCACTACGCGCAGGCTTCCTGCACCGCCGGGCGCGCCGCCTTCATCACCGGGCAGTATCCGATCCGCGTCGGCCTCAGCACGGTCGGGCTGCCCGGTTCGCCGCTGGGATTGCAGAAGGAGGACCCGACCCTCGCCGAACTGCTCAAGCCGCACGGCTATGCGACCGGCCAGTTCGGCAAGAACCATCTCGGCGATCTCGACGAGCACCTGCCCACGGTGCACGGCTTCGACGAGTTCTTCGGCATCCTCTATCACCTCAATGCCGGGGAATATCCGGAGCAATACGACTACCCGAAGGACGATCCCGCCTTCGCCCAGCGCGGCGTGATCCATTCATGGGCCGACGGCAAGGGTGGCCAGAAGGTCGAGGACAAGGGCGGCTTCGGACGCGAACGCCAGCGTCATCTCGACGACGAGATCATGGTCGAGTCCAAGCGCTTCATCCGCGAGCAGGCGGAAGCCGGAACGCCATTCTTCGTCTGGCACAACACCACGCGCATGCACTACCGGACCAACCTGCCGCCCGAATATGACGGGGCCACCGGCTACGGCCTCTACGCCGACGGCATGAAGCAGCTCGACGACCATGTCGGCGAACTGCTCGACCTGCTGGACGAACTGGGCATCGCCGACGACACGATGGTGATGTTCTCGACCGACAACGGTGCCGCCTCGAACAGCTGGCCCGATGGCGGCAACCAGCCGTTCCGCGGAGAAAAGGGCGTGGGCGGATATGAAGGCGGCTTCCGCGTGCCGATGGTGGTCAGCTGGCCGGGCAAGATACCCGCAGGCGTCAGCACCGGCGAGTTCATGACCATGGAGGACTGGATCCCGACGATCATGTCGGTCCTCGGCGAGCCCGAACTGAAGGCCGAACTGCTCGAGGGCAAGACGGTGGGAGACCGGACCTACACGGTCCATCTCGACGGCTACGACCAGACCCAACTGCTCGCCGGCGAGGGCAATTCCGCTCGCAAGGAGTTCTACTACTTCACCGAAACCACGCTCCACGGCATCCGGTTCGGCGACTGGAAATTCCAGTTCAAGGACCAGGACAAGTGGTTCAACGGCGTGCAGGAGCAGATGACCACCCCCTTCATCACCAATCTCAAGCTCGACCCGTTCGAGCGTTTCCACGAAGCGCGCGGCTATGACGAATGGCAGGAGAACCATTCCTGGACGCTCGGCAAGGCGGCGGAGAAGGTGTCGGCCTTCATGAAGACGCTGGTGGAATATCCGCCGCGGATGAAGAGCTTCGACCTCGATGTCGATGCGATGGTGGCGGAGGCGTCCAGCTCGCAGGCGCGATAGCTGCCGGGCGCCGTCGCCCGTTGGCAATCGCGACGGGCACGAAGTTGCCTTTCCCGCCCCTGTCCGCTGTGGCATCCTCTCCTGCAAAAGGAGAGGATCGCCAATGCCCAGCAAGTACGAACGCGAAGTCTACGACTGCATGAACCCGACGCTCGAGCTGCTCGAGAAGACCGAGAACCCGCACCACCGCGCGATCCTGAAGAACTATTGCCGCCACGTGCACCTCGAAGGCGCGGCCATGTTCGAGGAAATTACCGCGCCCGACATGATGGCCGACGATCCGGTCTATCACATCACCTGGGGCGACAACCCGTTCCAGGTGAAGGGGCGCAAGGGGGTGTACGATTTCTACAGCGGCATTGGCGACATCGTGCTGTGGAACTCGGGCGACAAGATTGCCGTGGCCGACTGGGGCATCGCCGACGAGATGTGGTTCCACCAGATGTCGACCGGCGCCGAGCTGAAGAAGCTGGGCCACAAGGCGGAGAAGGACGACGGCCTCTACCTCGTCGACAGCCTGCAGGCCTTCATCTGGCCCTACGACGAGAACGCCCTGCTCAAGGGCGAACACCTCTACGAGGACAAGTCCACACTGACGATCCGCGAGATCGACCCGGCCGATTACATGACGCCCGAACGCGTGCGCGAGATCCACCGCGAATGCCTGGCTGACCTGGAAGAACGCTGGGGTCCGGAATACTGGGTCTACCGGCCCTGAGGCAGGGTCGGACCGTCAGGCAGTCGCGGCGAGCAGGCGCTGCCTGATTGCATCGGGCTTGCGGGCAATGTCCGCGAGGGTGAACCGGTCGAGGTGGGCGAGGAAGGCCTCCAGGGCACCGCCCAGCGCCGGTTTCAGGCCGCAAGCGCCGTCGATCGTGCAGGCGGCCTCGCCGCCCATGCAGGCAACGAAGCCTTCGAAACGCTCGAACTCGCGCACGACCGCCCCGACATTGATTGCCTCGGGCGGGCGGGCCAGCTGCATGCCCCCGCTCCGGCCACGCGTCGTCTGGACGAGGCCGGCGGCGTTGAGCTGCTGCGCGACCTTGGCGAGGTGGTTGCGGGAAATGCCGTAATGCTCGGCCATCCAGTCGACCGAGAGGATCCCGTCGGTCGAAGCCAGCGCCATCAGCATCCGCAGGGCATAGTCGGTCTTGAGGCTCAACTGCATTAAAATATGCATACAAGATATTGCTTTTATCGGCAAGGTGGCTAATTAGGTATTACAAATACCGATATATGAGTCGCACCAATGCCCGCCACAGAGAAAATCCGCCCGCCCCAAGATCATGCCGCGCAGGCCCGACTGGCCAAACGTGCAGCTGCCGAGGCCATCGGGATCGATGACACCTTCATCTCCACCATGGTCGAGCAGTTCTACGCCGCCATTCGCGCGGACGACCTGCTCGGCCCGATCTTCGCCGAGCGGATTGCCGACTGGCCGCCGCACCTTGCCCGGATGAAGCAGTTCTGGCGCTCGGTGCTGCACAACAGCGGCGAGTTTTCCGGCAACCCGATGGTCAAGCACATCGCCATCCCCGGCCTCACGGAGAAGCATTTCAGCCGCTGGCTGGAGCTCTTTTACGCCAACCTCCGCCAGCTGCAGGCAGAACCCCGGGCCGTGCAGCTGGTGGGGGACCGCGCACGCATGATCGCCGACAGCCTGCTCACCGGCATTGCCATCGACCGGGACGGCATTGGCGGCGCCAAGGAAGGAAGGAACCTGCCCCATGTTTGACTACCAGACCGAACGCTACGAACTCGAGCTCGCAAGTCCGCTTGTCGACCTGTTGCCAGACAGCGAGAGCGCCCCGCCCAAGCCGGACGCGGTCCAGCCGGAGGCGCGCGGGTTCGAGCTTCCCGCCCGGATCTGGCTGGCGATGGTTGCTTGCTACGGTCTGTTCCTCGCCAGCATGGTCGCCGCCCTGGGCTCGAGCGGGAAAGCCCTGCTCTCGATCGCCGTCTCGATCGTCTACGTCACGGTCTTCTTTGCCGTCAGCCGCATCATGGTGGCGCAGAACCCCGGCCGCGCGCCTTCGCCGCTCGATCGCGACGGCTTCCTGATGACCCATTTCGGACCGATGGACCGCAAGGCCGTCTACGGCCAGATCCTCGTCGTCCCCCTCGCCGTGGCGCTGTTCGGCATGACGGTGGCAGCAATCATCGTGCTGCGCGGAGGCATGGGGTGAACGCGATCTCCGCCGGACAGCGCTTTGCCGCCCCCGAGGCCGCGCGGGCCTATCGCAGCATCGGTCCGTTCGACGCCGATAGCCTGCCCGCCGGACTCCTGCGCGAACACCGGCTCAAGCAAGGCACCTGGGCGCGACTGACCGTGCTGTGGGGACGGATCGGTTTCGCCTGGGATGATGGCGAGAGCGACGGCGAAGTCATCGTTCTCCAGGCCAATGACACCATCGACGTCCCGCCCGTGATCCCGCACCATCTCGAGAGCCAGGGCGAGGAATTCCGCCTCGCGATCGAATTCCTCGCCGAATAGGCGCTCTTGCCCGCCCTCAACTTTCCGGCATGCGGCACTCGTAGCTGCTTTCGACAAGCTGCGGGCCACCGGTGTAATGCGCGCTGGACGGCCAAGGGCACAGCGGCATGGTGTCATCGCCACCGGTGGATCGCCTTGCGGGGATCGCCGCCGGCGCTTCCTCGCTTTCGACCCAGTCCACCAGCGGGCCGAGCATGTCGAAATTGTCGAAGGCATTGCCGCCCCGGCAGTGCAGCATGCCCGGCACCATGTAGAAGCGCGCGGCATCGTCCCACGTCTCGGCACCGTTGGCGGAGCGGGCGCGGTTGAAATAGTCGAGCGTGTCGAAGGCGCTGAACCACGGGTCCGATACGCCGTGGAAGTACATCAGCTTCGATCCGCGGCCGAGGTAGGTGGAGAGGTTGGTCCAGTAAGGCGTGTCGGTGAGCCGGCCCGCCGCATCCCAGCGGATGTCATGCACGCGGGCGTCGATATCCAGCTCGCGCGCCGTGGTGGCAGGGCCGAAGGGGCTGGGCTGGCCCACGGGCAGGAAACCCGGCAGGCCCGGCCCGTCGTAGACTACGCCGGTGTCCCACGGGATAGGCACGTAGATCGGTCGCCCGGTGGCATCGCGCGGCCCCGCCATCAGCTGGCGCAGCGCGTTCACCCGGTCGGGCGCGAGGCAGCCTTCGCCATCGCTGCCCGCCTGGCATTGCATGGCATAGGGATCGAACTGCGCGTTGCAGGCCGCGACATCGGCAATCATGCCGTCGTTGATGCCGTCGAGCGCGTCGCACTGCTGGAGCAACGAGCCAAGCACTGTCGCACGCTCGTCCGCGCTGAAGCCCGCCGGTCCGGCCTCGCCAGCAGGCAGGGTGCGGTTGAGCAGCATCTGCGCCCATTCGATGCCGAGGTTGGAATAGCCCGGGCGCATGGCCGGGGCACCGATGATGATGCCGTCGAACAGTTCGGGGTAGCGCTGGCTCGCCAGCATCCCCTCGCGCCCGCCGGTGGAACAGCCGGTCATGTAGGAGTGGTGGGGTTCCTCGCCGTAATAGAGCTGGGTCAGCATCTTGCCGGTGGTGGCCACGGTGGGCACGGAGGATTCCGCGAAGTCGAGCGCGGCGCGCTGGTCATCGAAGAAGCTGCGGTCGAATCCGGCACCCTGGTGGCCGGAATCGTGGCTGATGACAGCGAACCCGCGCGCCAGCGCGGGCGTCGAGCCGGCCGCGACAGGCCCGATGGCCGGACGCACGCTGCCGTTCAGTCCGCCGCCGCCTTGCAGCAGGAACCTGCCGTTCCAGTCGCTCGGCAAACGGATCTCGAACCCGATGCCGTATTCGACGCCGCCGAAACCGGTCCGGGGGTTGATCACGCCTTCGACCAGGCAATGTTCGGGCAGCACGGGAGCCGCCTGGCCGGGAGCAGCCTCGCCCGGGCCTGCGGGAACACCAGTGGCAGAAGTGATCGTCACCAGGCCGCTCAGCGAAATACTCTCGCTGAAAGCCTCGCAGGATGCGGGAGGCCCGTCGTAGTCCAGGACCATGGCACCGGGGGAGCGCCCCGGCTGCTGCGCACCCAGCCCCGTTGGTGCCAGGATCACTGATGCACCAAGCAGGAACCGCGCAGCACTGCGTACTAATTTCATGACGAACCTTCCTCTCCCGTTTCAACTGGCACGCTAGACGACAACAATCGCTGGATAAACCGGTTCGCGCACCTAGGCCGAATCAGTGGCCGCCCCTAACCTCGGCCGGGTGAAAGCTGACATCGAAATCGGAAAGGACGCGCACGGCACGCCGGTGCTGGTCGACGTGGAGGAACTGCTCGCCACGCGCCTGCTGGTGCAAGGCAATTCGGGCAGCGGCAAGTCGCACCTGCTGCGCCGCCTGCTCGAACAGAGCGCGGGGCTGGTGCAGCAGATCGTCATCGATCCCGAGGGCGACTTCGTCAGCCTCGCCGACCATTTCGACCACGTCGTTGTCGAAGGGGCGAGCTATTCGCCGCGCGAGATCGAGGCGCTGGCTGGCCGCATCCGGCAGCACCGCGCCTCGGTCGTGCTGGCGCTCGAAGACCTCGAGGTCGAACAGCAGATCCGCTGCGCCGCGCAGTTTCTCACCGCGCTGTTCGATGCCCCGCGCGAACACTGGTATCCCGCGCTGGTGGTGGTCGACGAGGCGCAGATGTTCGCGCCTTCGGCTGCCGGGGAAATGGCCGAGGACACGCGCCGCATGACGCTGTCGGCCATGACCAACCTGATGTGCCGCGGGCGCAAGCGCGGCCTCGCCGGGATCGTCGCCACCCAGCGCCTCGCCAAGCTGGCCAAGAACGTCGCTGCGGAGGCCAGCAACTTCCTGATGGGCCGTACCTTCCTCGATATCGACATGCAGCGCGCGGCGGACCTGCTCGGAATGGACCGCAAGCAGGCCGAACGCATCCGTGACCTGCAACGCGGGCACTTCCTCGGACTCGGCCCCGCCGTCAGCCGCCGCCCGGTGGCCGTCCACATCGGCGAGGTGAAGACCGGCGGCAAGCATAGCGCCAGCGCGCTCACCCCGCTGCCGCAGGCCGATGCCGCCGCCATGGGCGAGCTGCTCCATGCCGACCTTGCCGAGGAAGCGGCAGAGAAGGTGCACCAGCCGCCCCCTCCCCCGCCGCCCGCACCGCCGCCGGTGGAGGAGCTGGCGCAGTCGATGGCTGCCAAGGTCGCTTCGGGCGCGGAACCGCAGGAAACGCTCTCCGCCGAAAGCACTGCGGGCGACGTCGATTCCGTGCTGCGCGACATGGCCGCCGAAGACGGCGCGACCTTCCGTCCTGCCAGCACCCTGTTCCGCGACTTCGCGACCCGCTGCCGCCAGCAAGGCGTTGCTTCCGCGCATGTCGACATGCCGACCTTCCGCCGCCTGTTCGCCTTTGCCAGCGCGGGTGTCGACCGCCTCGATGCCGCGCAGCGCGAGCGTGTCGAGGCCATGGCCGAGGGCGTGGCGGACGATGTCCTCGCGCCTTACCTCGCCATCGTGGTCTCTGCCGCACGCGGACACGGAACGCCGGACGAGGATCACCTCGCGCGGGTCTACGGCACGGCCTCGCCGGGGCGCATCCGCCGCCTGCTGGAACATCTCGAAAAGACCGGACTGATCTCCGTGCACGAGGATTTCGGCGGCGAGCGGACGATCACCGTGCCCGGCATCGAAGACGTGATGGCCTGAGGCCTTTCCTACATGCCGCTTGCCCCGCTCCAATCGCGGGTTAGGTTGCCGACTCGCAAGACCGGTCGCGCAAGAGCCGGAGATACAGCAAGAGAGGCCAACAGCATGTATTTCATCAACAAGCTCGTCATTGCCGCCGCTGCCCTGCTGCTGGCCGCACCGGCAGCCGCCGAAGACAACTGGGTCGCCAGCTGGACAGCCTCGCCGCACGCCCCGCTCGGCACCGAAGGCCCCTTTGCCGCTGCCAGCTATGACGACGTGACGATCAGCCAGGTCGTGCGGATTACCGAGGGCGGCAGCGAACTGCGAGTGCGCCTCACCAACCGCTACGGCGACCGGCCGCTGGTGATCGGCGGTGCCCGTGTCTATCGCATCTACGACGGTGGCCGGGAGATCCGCGCCAGCGGACGGCGACTGACCTTCGGCGGCGAGGAAAGCGTGGTCATTCCGCGCGGCGCGCCCTTCGTCAGCGACGTTGTCGACTTGCAGACGGAGGATTTCGACAGCCTGGTAGTGGTGCTCTACCTGCCGGAAGAAACCGGGCCCTGCACCTGTCACCTGACCGGGCTCGACACACTGTCTGTCTCGCCGCCGGGCAACCATGTCTGGGGCCAATTCGAACCGGTTTCCACCGCGCAGCACCGCGCTTTCCTTTCGGCCATCGAAGTGAATTCGGATGACGCCCTGGGCACCATCGTCGCCTTTGGCGATTCCATCACCGACGGGGTCGGCTCCACGCCCGGCGAGAACCGCCGCTGGCCGGACGTGCTGGCCGAGCGGCTGGAAGAAGCGGGAATGGAATATGCCGTCGCCAATGCCGGTATCAGCGGCAACCGCGTGCTCAGCCCCGGCATGGGGGAAAGCGCGCTCGCCCGCTTCGACGAAGACGTGCTGAGCCTGCCCAATGTCACGCACATCATCATTTTCGAAGGCGTGAACGATATCGGCAACCGCTACGGCCCGCAGCGCCCCGGCTTCCCGGGCCTGACCCTCGACCAACCCGAGATCGACGTGCAGCAGATGATCGACGGCTACCGCCAGCTGATCGCCCGCGCCCATGCCGAGGGCATCGCGGTAATCGGCGCACCCATCGGCCCCTACAAGGGTGCGAGTTACTGGAGCGAGGAAGGCGAAGCGGCGCGGCAGGCAATCAACGACTGGATTGTCAATTCGGGCGAATTCGACGCCGTGACCCGGCTCGATCTCGCCTTTGCCGATCCGGAAGACCCCACCACCATGCGCGAAGGCTATCACATGGGAGATTTCCTGCATGGCTCTGATGCCGGGCTGCGCGCCGTGGGCGAAAGCATCGACCTGTCGCTGTTCGCGCAGGAGTGACACAAGGCGCGCTTGAACGATTCATTCCAGTTGCGGCAATCTTGTTACACATGTAACGAGATTGCTCCCAAGGAGACTCGAAAATGCGCATCGGTTGCCCCCGTGAAATCAAGAACCGTGAATACCGTGTCGGCCTGACTCCGGAGAGCGCCAAGGAACTGGTCGCCAACGGTCACGAAGTATGGATGGAGACCGGCGCTGGCGCCGGCATCGGTGCCTATGACGACCAGTACGTCGCCTGCGGCGCGAAGGTGATCGACAATGTCGCAGACATCTTCGCCGAGTGCGAGATGATCGTGAAGGTGAAGGAACCGCAGGCAGAGGAAATCGCCCGCCTGCGCGAAGGCCAGGTGCTCTATACCTACCTCCATCTGGCGCCCGATCCGGCACAGACCGAAGGGCTGGTGAAGTCAGGCTGCACGGCGATTGCCTACGAGACCGTCACCGGTCCGCGCGGCGGCCTGCCGCTGCTGAAGCCCATGAGCCAGGTGGCCGGACGCATGAGCATCCAGGCCGGCGCCAACGCGCTGGAGAAGGTCCACGGCGGCCGCGGCGTGCTGCTGGGCGGCGTGCCGGGCGTCATGCCGGGCAAGGTCGTGGTGATCGGCGGCGGCGTGGTCGGCTTCAATGCTGCGCAAATGTCTGCCGGGCTCGGTGCGGATACGGTGATCATGGATCTCAATCCCGAAGTGCTGGAGAAGGTCGGCACCCATTTCGAAGCGCGTGCAAGCACCCGTTTTGCCAGCAAGGCCAACCTCGAAGAGGCCGTGGCCGAGGCGGACATGGTCGTCGGTGCCGTGCTGGTGCCGGGTGCTGCCGCGCCCAAGCTGGTGAGCCGCGACATGCTCAAGACCATGAAGCCCGGCGCCGTGCTGGTGGACGTCGCCATCGACCAGGGCGGCTGTTTCGAGACGAGCAAGCCGACGACTCACGACGAGCCAACCTACGTGGTCGACGACATCGTGCACTACTGTGTCGCCAACATGCCGGGCGCGGTCAGCCGCACCTCCACCTACGCGCTCAACAACGTCACCCTGCCCCACGCCATCCGCATCGCCAACCTTGGCTGGAAGGAAGCCATGCGCCGCGATCCGCACCTCGCCCAGGGCCTCAACGTGCATGCCGGCCGTGTCACCTATCCCGCCGTGGCAAGCGAGTTGGGCTACGATCTACTTGAAATTACAGAGGTTCTTGCCTGATCGGGGCAATCCGGCGGTCCGGGGAATTCGCCGGCTGCCTTTAACCTAATCGCAGGTGCTGCTCGGCTAGGGTCGCCCTATGGATGGGTCCCCTGCCAAGTACCTGATGGCCTGCATGGCCATGCTCGCGACGCTGTTCGTCGCGCAGCCGCTGCTGGCGCAGGAACAGCAAAGCGGTTTCGCTCCGGGTTCGGTCTGCATCGTCGAGGCGCCGGGATCGGTGACCTACGCGGAGCTCGCGAGCGAGCCTTCCGCGTGGCGATGCGACGGTACCAGTCCCGAGAACTTCGACCGCCTCGCCTTGCGCTTCGACTTGCGTGACCGGGCTGCCGACGATCCTGCCCCCGGTTACTTGCGGCTGACCCGCTTGCACTTCGAGGAAATGCAGGTCGTTGCCATTGCCGCTGACGGGACCCAGGCGACCAGCACGGTCGCGCCCGACGACCTGCTGCCGGGGAGCAACCTGCGGGAAGCAGCCGTCGTCCTGCCCCGGATCGAGGCACCGCCAGTCGCCGTGGCGCTGATTGCGGACGGCGCGCCGTCGGCCGCAGCGCTCGCAGACGCGCAGCCTATGGCGGGCATCCCGGCGAAGCCGATCGCGGCCTACGAGCACCTGCTGGCAGCCCTGCTGTGCGGCCTCCTGCTGGCCCCGTTCTTCTTCGACCTCGGCTTCTACCGCGTGCTGCGGAGTGCCTTCCCACTCTATCATGCAGCCTTCTGCGTGCTGGCAGTATTGCAGACAGCAACCTTCTCGGGCCTGCTGCTGCTGTTGACCGATCTATCGATGGCCACCCAGCGGGTGATCGCAATCCTGTCCTTCGATTGCATGGTGGCCGCTGGAACGCTGTTGATCGTCGGCTTCGTGGAAAGGCATGTGTTCAGGCCCTGGCAGCGCAAGCTGCTGTTCGCGATGGCCGGCCTCACTGTTTCCCTGAGCGCTGTCGGGGCCTTTGGCCTGCCTGTATTCGGGGCGATCACGGCGCAGATCTACTATGCCGGCTACGTCGTCTATCTGGCCGCACTGGCCTATATCATGGCTTACGCCCTCCGCCGGGGCAGTGTGGCAATCCGCTGGATCCTGCTTTCCTACACGCCGTTGCTGCTGGTCGGCGTGTCCAATGTCGTCGTGGGGCTCACGGCACCAAACAGCACCCACCTCGACAACTACTGGCTGCAGAATATCGCACTGGCCTTCGAAGTCATCGTCACGGCCTATGCCGTTACGGACCGCTTCCTCAAGATCAAGAGTGAGCGCGACCTAGCGCGGTCACAACAGTGCGCCCTGGAGGACCTGGCTACCCGCGATCCGCTGACCGGACTTCTCAACCGCCGCGCCATCGACGAGCAATTCAACGACCTGCACCGCGCGGGCTACGACACCTTCGCGCTGATCGACCTCGACCATTTCAAGTCCGTCAACGACGCCTTCGGCCACCAGGTGGGCGACGCCGCCCTGCAAGCCGTCGCCAAGGCCCTGCAAAGCGATCCCGAGGCTCTCGCCATGAGGCTGGGCGGCGAGGAATTCCTCGTCCTGTTACGCGGAGACGATGCGACCGAACGCGCCGAGAAGCTGCGTCAGGCAATCACCATTCGCATTGCCCGCGAAGTCGTGGGGCTTGACCGGGTGGTCACCGCTTCGATGGGCATGGTTTCCTTCCCCCATACGGCGATGCCCAGTGCCGGGTTTGCCGACGTCTACGCCCGCGCTGACCAACTGCTCTACGAAGCCAAGGAACAGGGGCGCAACCGCACGGTCAGCGAACGCCTCAAGCTGTTTCGCCCCCGCAAACATTCCGAACGCCGCAGCGCCGCCTAGGGCGCGTCCGGCAGGAAGGGCGCGGCCACTTCCTGCGGCACGCGCATCAACCGCTGGCTGGCCTTGTCGACCATGGCCCAGGTAGTCTTGGCGCTCACCAGAATGCGGCCTTCCTCGTCAGTGAAGGTGAAATACCGGTCGAACCGCGCGCCGCGCGGCCCCTCGCGGATTTCCGTCAGGGCATTCACCGCCGCGCCTTCCTGCACGTTGCCGCGATAGTCGATCTCGTGCCGGGTCACGACCCAGACATAGGCCTCGACATGCTCGGGGAGGGCGTGGGCATTCCAGTGCGAGACCGCCAGCTCCTCCATCCAGCGCACCCAGACGGCATTGTTGACGTGGCCGTTGGCGTCGATGTGCTCGGGCTGCGCGGTGAAGGTGAGGGAGTAGCTCGAGCTCACTCCTCGATCCCCAGCTGCCACAGGATGAAGGCCACTTCTTCCGCCGTCTCCTTCAGCCCCTCGAAGCGGCCCGACTTGCCGCCATGACCAGCGCCCATGTTGGTCTTGAGCAGCAGCAGGTTGTCGTCGGTCTTGAGCTCGCGCAGGCGGGCGACCCATTTGGCGGGCTCCCAATAGGTGACGCGCGGATCGTTGAGGCCGGCGGTCACCAGCATCGGCGGATAGGCCTGCGCGGTCACATTCTCGTAGGGCGAGTAGCCAAGGATCAGCTCAAACGCTTCCTTGCTCTCGATCGGGTTGCCCCATTCGGGCCATTCGCCCGGCGTCAGCGGCAGGGTCTCGTCGAGCATGGTGTTGAGCACGTCGACGAAGGGCACGTGGGCGACAATCGCCCCGAACAGCTCGGGCGCCTGGTTGATCACCGCGCCCATCAGTTCGCCGCCCGCCGAACCGCCGCTGGCGCTGATCTTGCCCGGCGCCGTATGGCCCAGCTCGACCAGCCCGCGCGCGACGTCGACGAAGTCGTTGAAGGTATTCTCGCGCGCGGCCAGCTTGCCGGCGAGATACCAGTTGCGCCCCAGGTCGTCCCCGCCGCGGATATGGGCGATGGCATAGGCCATGCCCCGGTCGATGAAGCTGAACCGCGTGGTCGAAAAGCCCGGCGGCACAGCCAGGCCGTAGGCACCATAGGCATAGAGGTGCAGCGGGCCACCCCCTTCCGGATAGCGTTGGGCGCGATCCTTGCGCTGCACCAGCGTCACCGGGACCATGGTGCCATCACGTGCCGCGATATTCAGGCGCTCGACCTCGTAGAGCGAAGGATCGAACCCGCTGGGGATCTCCTGCACCTTGCGCACTTCCAGTTCGCGGCTGGCGACGTGGTAGTCGTAGACCGTGCCGGGCGTGATCGGGCTCTGGTAGCCGATCCGCAGCGTGTCCATCGCCCATTCGGGATTGTCGCCCAGGCCAGCCGAATAGCTCGCTTCGGGGAAGTCGACGGCCTCCACCCGTGCCGGGTCGTCGTAATAGCGCACCTGCACCTGGTCGAGGCCGTCCAGCCGCCCTTCGATGACGTAGAAATCGCGGAACAGGTCGAAGCCGGTCAGGTAGAAGTCGTCGGACCCCGCGACCAGCGTGGTCCACTCGCCCGGATCGCCCAGCGGAGCCGTGGCGAGGCGGAAGTTCACGTGCTCGTCGTTGGTCCAGATGTAGAGCGTGTCGTCACGAAAATCGGCGGCATATTCGACGCCGGTCTTGCGCGGCCTGACCATGCGCAGCGGCCCCATGGGATCGCCGATAGGCGTGAACATGACCTCGCTCGTCTCGTGGTCGCCGGTGGCGATCACCAGCCATTCGCGGTTGGAGCTGAGTTCCGGATGGGCGGTGAAACCCAGTTGTTCCTCGTGGTAGATCTCCACGTCGCCAGCGGGATCGCTGCCCATGGTATGCGCGAAAATGCGGTCCACACGCCACTGCTCGTTGGCGCGGCCATAGACGAGCACGGTGTCGTCCGCCGCCCAGACCAGGCCGGTGTTCACCCCCTCGATCCGGTCGGGCAGCAGCTTACCCGTCTCGGTATCGAGCACCTGCACCACGTAGCGTTCGGAGCCGTTGGTGTCGGTCGAATAGGCAATATAGCGCCCGCTCTCGCTGACCGAGATATCGCCGAAACTGAAGTATTCGAGGCCCTCGGCCAACGCCGGCCCGTCGAGGAACAGCTGCGCCTCGCCGCCCGCCACGGGACGGCGGTAGAACTTGCGATACTCGCCGCCCTGTTCGAATTCCGACCAGTAGACCCAGTCGCCATCCTTCTGCGGCACGGAGGAATCGTCTTCCTTGATCCGCGCGCGCATTTCCTTGAACAGCGCCTCCACGCGGTCCTTCTGGCCGCCCATCTGGGCCTCGAAGAAGGCGTTCTCCGCCTTGAGGTGATCCAGCACCTCCTTGTCCGTCACCTCGGGATATCCGGGATCGCGCAACCAGGCGTAGTCGTCGGTTACCGACAGGCCGTGATGGGACAATACGACGGGACGTTTGGCTGCCACGGGGGCACGGGTGGAATCGCTCATGGAAGCCGCCTATGTAGGCCCAAACGAAGGACTGCAAGCCATGCTGATGCACACACACGAAGCCCGCCTCGACGCTCTCAGGAAAGAACTCGCCCGCCGCGGACTGGACGGGTTCGTCGTCCCGATCAGTGACGAGCACCTGTCCGAATATGTCGGCGCCTATGCCCAGCGGCTCGGCTGGCTGACCGGCTTCGGCGGTTCGGCAGGCAGCGCCGCCGTGCTGGCACACCCGATCAACGGCAAGGGCGCGGCCATGTTCGTGGACGGGCGCTACACCCTGCAGGTGCGCGAGCAGGTGAGCGGCGAACTCTACGAGTACAAGTCGGTACCCGACGATTCGATGGGCGACTGGCTGGCCGAGAATGTCGGCGAAGGCGCAAAGATCGGCTTCGACCCGTGGATCCATACCCGCGGCTGGGCCAAGGGCGTGGCAGAAAAGCTGAAAGAGGTCGGCGCGGAACTGGTTCCGGTCGACGGCAACCCCATCGACGCCGTCTGGGAAGACCAGCCCGCCCCCTCGCCCGCCGAAGCCTATGTGCAGGACGACAAGCTGGCCGGTCGCAGCAGCGCCGAGAAGCGCGCCGAGATCGCCGAATGGCTGGGCAAGAACAAGCTCGATGCCGTGGTCATCAGCGCGCTCGATTCGGTGGCCTGGACGCTCAACATCCGCGGGGCCGACGTCGATCACACCCCGGTCGCGCTGTCCTACCTGATGGTGCAGTCGGACGGCACGGCGGACTGGTTCATCGCGCCCGAGAAGGTGACGCCCGCAGTGGCGCAGGCCCTGGGCAATGCCGTGCGCATCCGTCCGCGTGACGAGTTCTCCGCTGCTTTTGCCGAGCTGGCAGGCAAGCGCGTGGCGGCTGACCCGGCGCGCTCTGTCGCGGCCATTTTCGAACGGCTCGACGAGGTCGGCGCCGAGATCGTCACCAAGGACGATCCGACCGTGCTGCCCAAGGCGATCAAGAACGAGGCCGAACAGCAGGGCCATCGCGACGCACAGGAACGCGACGGCGCGGCCATCGCCAAGTTCCTCCACTGGCTGAGTGTCGAGGCCCCCAAGGGCGGCGTCGACGAGCTGTCTGCTGCGGCGCAGTTGCACGAATTCCGCAAGGAGAGCGACCTGCTGCGCGACCTTTCCTTCGACACCATTTCCGGCGCCGGCCCCAACGGTGCCAGCCCGCACTACCGCGTCGATGAAGAGAGCAATATCCCGCTCAAGCCCAACAGCGTCTACCTCGTCGACTCGGGTGGCCAGTACCCTGACGGCACGACCGACATCACCCGCACGATCTGGGTCGGCCCCGACAGCCCGCCCGACGAGGTGTGTGACCGCTTCACCCGCGTGCTGAAGGGCCATATCGCGCTCGACATGCAGACCTTCCCGCCGGGCACGCCGGGCTCCGCGCTCGACACGCTGGCACGCCAGCACCTGTGGATGGCAGGCCTCGACTATGCCCATGGCACCGGCCACGGCGTCGGCGCCTTCCTCGGCGTCCACGAAGGCCCGCAGCGCATCGCCAAGGGTCGTGGCGCGCAGGCCGGAACCGACCAGCCGCTGATGGCGGGCATGATCCTTTCCAACGAGCCGGGCTACTACAAGGCGGGCACCTACGGCATCCGCATCGAGAACCTGGTGCTGGTGAAGGACGTCGAGATCGAGGGCGCCGAAGGCAAGTGGCTGGGCTTCGAAACGCTCACCTTCGCCCCCATCGACAGGACGCTGGTGAAACGCGAACTGCTGTCGCCCGCCGAGATCGACTGGTGGAATAGCTATCACCAGCGCACCCGCGACCTGCTGGCCCCGCAGCTGGAAGGGGCGGACCTCGCATGGCTCGAAGCGGCCTGCGCGCCACTGTGACGAAACGGCGGCTGGACGAGCACTGGATCCACCTGGGTCTGGGCGCGACTGCCGAACCGCAGCCGCCTTTCGACGGCATGGAATGGTATGCCGACTACGGCGCCCGCAACGCTGCCGACGGCACCGAGGGTCGCCTCGTCTCGCAATACCGCTTCACCGAAGACTGGCCGATGTGGGAAATGCATCCCGAAGGTGCCGAAGTCGTGGTCTGCACCGCTGGATCGCTCACGCTGATCCAGGAGATCGACGGGGAAGAGCTTCGCAACACGATCACGCCGGGCGAATATGTCATCAACCCGCCGGGCGTCTGGCATACCGCCGATATTACCGGAGAAGGCGAGGCCTTGTTCATCACGGCTGGGGCAGGCACCCAGCACCGTCCGCGCTGAGCCCGGCGGATAAGCCGCCGATGAACGGCGCTCTCCGCCAGCGACAAACTGCGACAAATCTTGTCCTTCCGGGCATAATGCTGCGACAAGACAGGCCTAGAAACGGCGTTGAGAGTGACGAGACGCCGACTTACTCCTCCCTCCCCCCTTCAAGCCGGCGTTTCGTTGCTCTACCAGTTGATCCCAACGGAGAACGCGAGATGATAAAGACCCTTTTCCTGGCCGCCGCAACGTCCGCGCTGCTGCTTGGCGCGCCCTTTGCCGCTAACCCTGCCGCCGCGCAGGACCGTCCGCAACGCGGTGCCGATATTACCCGCGCCGATGCCGAGGCGCGTGCCGCATCCGCCTTTGCCCGCATGGATGCCAATGGCGACGGCCTGCTCGATGCCGCCGATCGTGAAGCCCGTGCACATGCCCGCTTCGCCCGCATGGATGCTGACGGCAACGGCCAGGTCAGCTTCGAGGAAATGCAGGCGGCCCGCGAAACCCGCCGTGAAGCCATGCAGGAACGTCGCGGTGAAGCTGGCGAACGCCGCGGTCGCCGTGGTGCCCAGCGGATGGCCATGCGCGGTGCCGGTCCCCACATGATGGGCCAGCGCCTGCAGCAGGCAGACACCGACGGTGACAATGCCGTGAGCCAGGCCGAATTCACCGCCGCAGCGCTTGCCCGCTTTGACCGCGCCGATACCAACAACGACGGCACCGTGACCGCCGAGGAACGCCGCGCCCAGCACGCCGAGCATCGCGGTCGCATGGGTGACCGGCGCGGTGCCAACCGCTAATGGCAGACGAGCAGGTCCAATTGCTGCTGGTCGATGACGAGGCCAGCCTGCGTGAACCCCTGGCCGACTACCTGTCGCGCCAGGGTTTCGCGGTTACGCAAGCCGAAAGCGCCGCGAAAGCGCGTTCGGTGCTGCTCGATTCCAACCCGGACCTGGTCCTGCTCGACATCATGATGCCGGGCGAAGACGGTATTTCGCTCTGCCGCCACCTGGTCGAAAGCAGGAGCCTGCCGGTGATCTTCCTCACGGCCAAGGGCGAGGCGATGGACCGTATCGTCGGCCTCGAAATCGGCGCGGACGACTATGTCGTGAAGCCGTTCGAGCCGCGCGAGCTGGTGGCCCGCATCCGCTCGGTCCTGCGCCGCGCCAGCAAGGGCAGCTCCCCTGCCCGCGACCAGGACGCCCATTACGAATTCGATGGCTGGCTGCTCGATCCGCTAAAGCGCCGCCTGACCGACCCCGAAGGCACCGTAGTGCCGATCTCCTCCGCCGAATTCCGCCTGCTGGTGGCCCTGCTCGACCATCCCAAGCAGGTGATGGACCGCGACAAGCTGCTCGACATGGTACAGGGCCGCGAGGCGCACCTGTTCGACCGCGCGGTCGACAACCAGGTCAGCCGCCTGCGCCGCAAGGTGGAGGAAGACAGCCGCGATCCCAAGCTGATCCAGACCGTCTGGGGCGGCGGCTACCGCCTCGCCTGCGACGTGCGCCGCTTCGTCCCCGAAGAAGGCTGAGACAGGACTTAAGGGACTCCAGATGCGCCGCTTCCTGCCCAAGAGCCTGCATGGCCAGATGCTGCTGTCGGTGGCGCTCGCGCTGCTGGTGGCACAGACCATTTCGGCCGTCCTGCTCTACCGCGCGCAGCAGGCGCGCAACGAGTTCGGCACCGCCAATGCCCTTGCCTACCAGCTGGTCGCCGAACCGCGCATCGACGTGCGCGTGGAAGAAGCGCGCGACGGACGCCGCGAAGGTCGCCGTGGCGGTCGCCGCCCGCGCGTCCTGCGCATGCAGTCCAGCGAGGACGATCCGCTGCTGGCCGGCGAACGCCGCCAGCCGCGCCGCGAGCAGTTGCTGCACGAACTGCTGGAAGACCAGGGCGTCGAGATCGAAGAACTGGTGGTAACCAGCCGCAGTGTCACCGACGATCCGTTGGTGCAGGCAGCCATGCGCGACCGGCCGGTCTGGCGCGGCCCGCCCGAATGGGAGGGCTCCGAGCTGCTCGTGGCCGGCCTCAAGCGGGCAGGCGACGATCGCTGGCTGATCGCCCGCGCCCCGCTGCCGCGCCCGGATTCGAACGCCTTGCGCGGGGTCATCATGCAGACCATGATCCTCTACCTCGTACTCGTCGGCGGGCTCGCCCTGCTGCTGCGCCGGATCAGCCGCCCGCTGGCCACCCTGACGCGGCGCGTCGAGAGCTTCGGCGGCGGCGGCCCCGCGCCCGAACCGATGGAACCCTCCGGCCCCGACGACACGCGCCGGCTGATCACCGCGCACAATGCCATGGAAGCGCGCATTGCCGGACTGCTGGACGAGAAGGACGTCATGCTCGGCGCCATCGGGCACGACCTCAAGACCCCGCTCGCCGCCTTGCGGGTGCGCATCGAGAGCGTCGAGGATGACGACGAACGATCGCGCATGGCGCAGACGATCGAAGACATCACCTCGACTCTCGACGACATCCTCTCGCTCGCCCGCGTCGGCCGCCCGAGCGACCCGCTGGAACGCACCGAACTTTCGGCGCTGGTGGCCAGCGTGGTCGAGGAATACGAGGACATGGGTGAACCCGTCGAGCTCGGGAAGACGGAGCGCATCGCCAGGCTGGTACGTGCCACCTGGCTGCGCCGCGCGATCCGCAACCTCGTGGGCAACGCGCTACGCTATGGCCAGGAGGCCCGCATCAGCGTGGCTCGCGAGGACGACGCTGGCCGTTCGTGGGCAGTGATTCGCGTTGCCGACAACGGTCCCGGGATTCCCGAAGACCAGATCGCCGGCATGCTGGAGCCTTTCACCCGCGGTGAAGGATCGCGCAGCCGCGAGACCGGTGGTGCAGGCCTCGGCCTGACGCTGGCCCGCGCGATTGCCGAACAGCACGGCGGCACCTTGTCGCTGATCAACCGGATCGGCGAAGACGGCGGTGTCGATGGCCTGCTGGCGGAAATACGGCTTCCGCTCTAACCCCTATCTCATCAACCCGCCGACGATGTTGCGTACGAAGGCGTTGAGCCCCGTGCGCAGCGGATCGGCGCGGGAGCGACGACCGGTCGCTGCCGCCACGGCGACCGTGGCCAGCGAGCCCGCAGCAGCGCGCAGTCCGCTCTTGCCCGCCCGTTCCCACAGCGAGGGCGACTTGCGTTCGCGCTTGCGCACCTCTTCCTCGCCCTTTTCCTCGACCTCTTTCGCGGTTTCGGCGGCATCGGCGGCCTTCTGCGCCAGCACTTCTTCGGCGCTCTCGCGGTCGACTAGCGTATCGTACTTGCCGTCGACCGGGCTCACCGACTGGATGATCGCGCGTTCCTTCCTGGTCAGCGGGCCGAGGCGGCTGCGCGGGGGCTTGATCAGCGTGCGCTGGACAATTGTCGGTGCACCGTCCTCGTCCAGCGTCGAGACCAGCGCCTCGCCCACGCGCAGTTCGGTGATGGCTTCCTCGACGTCGAGATCGGGATTGATGCGGAAGGTCTCTGCCGCCGCCTTGATCGCCCGCTGGTCTCGCGGGGTGAAGGCGCGCAGGGCGTGCTGCACGCGGTTGCCCAGCTGGCCGGCCACCTCTTCCGGGACGTCGATGGGGTTCTGCGTCACGAAGAACACGCCCACGCCCTTCGACCGGATCAGGCGCACCACGCGTTCGATGGTGTCCTGCAGGGCCTTGGGGGCATCGTCGAACAACAGGTGGGCCTCGTCGAAGAAGAACACCAGCCTGGGCTTCTCCGGGTCACCCACTTCGGGCAGGCTTTCGAACAGTTCGGCCAGCAGCCACAGCAGGAAAGTGGCGTAGAGCTTGGGGCTGCGCATCAGCTGGTCTGCGGCCAGCACGTTGACATAGCCGCGTCCCTGCTCGTCCACTTTCAGGAAATCGCTGATCTCCAGCGCGGGCTCGCCGAAGAACTTGTCCGCGCCCTGCGATTCGAAGCTGAGCAGCTGGCGCTGGATCGCGCCGACGCTGGGCTTGGTGACATTGCCGTACTTGCCCGACAGTTCCGACGCGTTCTCCGACGCCCAGGACAGCATTGACTGCAGATCCCCGAAGTCGAGCAGCAGCAGGCCGTTCTCGTCAGCATGGCGGAACACGATCTGCAACACGCCTTCCTGCGTCTCGTTGAGATCGAGCAGGCGGGCGAGCAGCAGCGGGCCCATTTCGGAAATGGTGGTGCGGATCGGGTGGCCCTGTTCGCCGTAGAGGTCCCAGAACACCACCGGGTTATCCGAATAGGCATAGTCGTCCATGCCCAGTTCCTTGGCCCGGCCTTCCAGCTTGTCGGCATGCTTGAACGTGGGCGAACCGGGCATGGCGATACCGGACAGGTCACCCTTCACGTCAGCCACGAACACCGGCACGCCATTGGCGGAAAAGCTCTCTGCCATGCCCTGCAGGGTCACCGTCTTGCCGGTACCGGTCGCCCCCGCGATCAGCCCGTGGCGGTTGGCGCGGCCAAGGTCCAGCGCCTGGCGGTTACCATCCAGGTCATTGCCAAGAAAAATGTCCGCCATCGAATTCCTTACCGTTTCACATGTTGCCGGATTTTCGTGGTGACCTTAAGGCCCAGTTCCTGCCCCTGCAACGGTCGTGACGGAGCGAATTTCGCCGCTTGGCGAGGAATGAGAAGCGAGCGATGCCGAAGCATCGTGAGCGCCGAATGACGCTGCAAAGTGGCGAAATTCGCCCGCCACAAAGGGGTCGTCAATAGAGGCCCGGCGGACGTCGTCGATTGCTTGCGCGTAGAACCCGCTACGCGACTACGCTGCTCTCCTAGCCGACGGGCCTCTATTGACGATCACGGCCATTGCAGGGGCAGGAACTGGGCCTTAGAGCGGAGCCGATGGATGGCAAGTCCCCCTTCGTGCTGCTCGACGACGCGCGCGCCAGTGGTGCGAGCGATGCCCACTATTTTGCCGATCCTGCCGAAGTCTTCATTGCCCGCCGCGCCGAGGAGGTGATGGACGTGCTCGCCGCCGCCGAAGCCGCACGCGTCGCCACTGGCAAGCACCTGGCAGGCTACCTCGCTTACGAGGCAGGACTGGCGCTGGAAGACCGGCTGCTGCCGCTTGCTGCGGCTCGCAGCGGGGCGACCGGTCCGCTGGTCTGGCTCGGCCTGTTTGGCGATCCCGAGATTATCCCGGCGGCAGACATGCCCCGGTGGCTGGCGGACCGTTCGACTGGCGAGGCCAGCATCGGCCCGCTCGATCCGCAGGTCAGCACCGGCGCCTATCTCGACGCCTTCAACACGCTGCAGGAAGCCATCCGTGCGGGCGATATCTACCAGGCCAACCTCACCATGCCGCTGGCCGGCCCGGCGCGCGGCGATCCGCTGACGCTTTACGCGAAGATCCGCCCCACCGCTGCGGCAGGCTATGGCGGGCTGGTGTTCGACGGATCGGACTGGCTGCTGTCGTTCAGCCCCGAGCTGTTCTTTGCCCTGCGCGGCTCTGCCGCCAAGGTGAAGCCGATGAAGGGCACGCGCCCGCGCGGCGGGACCGAGGCGGAAGACGCGGCGCTGGCCGACGAGCTCAGCCAGTCGGTGAAGGACAAGGCCGAGAACCTGATGATCGTCGACCTCATGCGCAACGACCTGTCGCGCGTGGCGCAGGCGGGCACGGTGCGGGTGGAACATCCCTTCGCGGTCGAGACCTATCCCACGCTCCACACGATGACGACCACCGTGCTGGCGGACCTGATGGAGGACAAGGGCGCGATCGACATGCTGCACGCCCTGTTCCCTTGCGGATCAATCACCGGCGCGCCGAAGATCCGCGCCATGGAGCTGATCGACGAGGTCGAACGCGATGCGCGCGGCCCCTATTGCGGCGGGATCGGGCGGATCGACGTCAATGGCGATGCCGCCTTCAACGTCGGCATCCGTACCATCCGCCTGACCCCGGGCGAGAACCTCAAGCACAAGGCCGTGCTGGGCGTGGGCGGCGCGATCGTTGCCGATTCTGACGGCATGGAAGAATGGCGCGAGTGCCTGGTGAAGGGCGCCTTCGTGCGCGGTGCAGCGGGCGGGCATGACCTGATCGAGACCATGCGGTTCGACCCCCACGAAGGCATGCCGCACCTCGAACTGCATCTCGAACGGATGAAGGCCAGCGCCGCCGAACTGGGCTTTTCCTTCGACCGCCACGAGACGCGCAACCGCATCCAGGCGCTGTGCTTCGAGCTGGACAGGCCCGCCAAGCTGCGCCTCGTCCTCGCCCGTTCGGGCGCGGTGACGCTGGAAACGCAGCCCATGCCCGCACCGCTGGCTGACCCCGCGCCTTGCGTGGTCCTGCCGCATCCCACGGTGCCGCACGACTGGCGCCTGCGGCACAAGAGCAGCGACCGCGGCTTCTACGAGGCTGCCCTCGACGTGGCCAAGGGCGTCGGCGCGGTGGAGGCGATCCTCGTGCGCGACAATGCCGTGATCGAGGGCTGCTGGACCAATGTCTTCGTCGAGCGCGACGGCATGCTGCTCACCCCGCCCTTGGCGCTGGGCCTGCTGCCGGGCGTACTGCGCCGCGCGCTGATCGACGAAGGCCGCGCGCAGGAAGCTCAGCTGACGCTGGACGACCTCGAACAAGGTTTCCTCATCGGCAACGCGCTGCGCGGCCTGATGCCCGCAACGCTGCGCGTGCCATGAAGGTGCAGCACCTCAGCCAGGCGCTGCAGCGCATCGAGGCGTCGCCCACCACGGCGATGACCGACCGCGCCAGTGAGCTGCGCGCCGAGGGGCGCGACATCATCTCGCTCAGCGTCGGGGAGCCGGACTTCCCCACCCCGCCGCACGTGATCGAGGCTGCCAAGGCCGCGCTCGATGCGGGCGATACGCGTTACACGCCGGTGGTCGGCACTGCCGCCTTGCGCAAGGCCGCCGCGCTGCACTTCGAGCGCGACCTCGGCATTGCCACCGATCCCTCGCGCGTGATCGTCACCGCCGGCGGCAAGCAGGCGATCTTCGAGGCGCTGGCCGCCACGGTCAGCGCCGGCGACGAGGTGATCGTGCCTTCGCCCTGGTGGGTCAGCTATCCGCAGATGGTGCGCTTCTGCGGTGGCACCGTGGCCCCGCTGCGCACCAGTGCGCGCAACAACTTCCGTTTCTCGCCCAGCGAGCTGGAAGCGCTGATTACCCCGCGCACCAACTGGCTCATGCTCAATTCGCCCGGCAACCCGACCGGCGCGGTCTTCCCGGCAGACATGCTGCGCGGCATCGGTGACGTACTGCGCCGCCACCCTCAGGTACTGGTGCTGTCGGACGATATCTATTCGCCGCTGATCTATACCGAGGCACCCCACGCCACCTTGGCGGTGGAATGCCCGGACCTGGCGGACCGCATCTGCACCGTCTCCGGCGTTTCCAAGAGCCACGCCATGACCGGCTTCCGCATTGGCGTTGCCACCGGTCCGGACTGGCTGGTGAAGGCCATGGGCAAGTTGCAGAGCAATTCCAGCGGCAACCCCGCCAGTATCAGCCAAGCCGCCGCCGTGGCCGCCTTCGAAGGCCCGCAGGACTTCCTTGCCGACTGGCGCGAGGCCTTCCGCCGCCGCCGCGACCTGGTGGTCGCGCGCGTCAACGCCATTCCCGGCCTGTCGACACCGGTGCCCGACGGTGCCTTCTACTGCCTCGTCGATGCGGCCCCGCTGATGAACCGCTTCGGCGGTGATGATGGCAAGCTGGCGCTGCACCTGCTCGACCACGGCGTGGCGACCGTTGCGGCCAGCGCCTTTGGCGGCAAGGACGGCTTCCGCATAAGTTTTGCCGCAGATGAAGCAGTGCTGGTTGAAGCGCTGGACCGTATCGATAAGGCCCTCGCATGACCAACATTCCCATCCTCTTCGAAGACGGCGAAGCGCTCGTCATCGACAAGCCCGCGGGCCTGCCGATCGAGACGCCGCGCAAGGGCGGCCCCGCGCTCGAGGACCATCTCGATTCGCTCAAACTCGGCTTCCAGCGCGCGCCCATGCCGGTGCACCGGCTCGACACCGATACCTCTGGCTGCCTGCTGCTGGCGCGCAATCCCAAGGCGCTGAAGCGCTTCAATGCCGCCTTCGAGGCCAAGCTCGTCCAGAAGACCTACCTCGGCATTGTCGCCGGGCCGGTCGAAGACGAGGAAGGCACCATCGACATCGCGCTGACCAAGATCAGCAGCGAGGCCAAGGGGTGGCGGATGATCCCGGCGAAGAAGGGCAAGCCCTCGATCACCCACTGGACCAAGCGCAAGGAGCTGGAAGGCGGCCTCACGCTGGTGGAATTCCGCCCGGAAACCGGCCGCACCCACCAGATTCGCGTCCATGCCGAACACACCTTTGCCCGCTCGCTGCTGGGTGACCCCGTCTATGGCCACAAGGACGGGCGCGTCACCCGCACCATGCTGCACGCCAGCAAGCTGGTGGTGCCGCGCGAAGGCAAGCCCGACATTATCGCCGAAGCCCCGCTACCGGCAGACTTCGTGGCCCTCGGAGCCGAGTGATGGGCGCTATCCTCGACCGGGCGAATGCCATTGCCGAGGAAAGCTTCATCGCCGCGTCCGGCCCCGGCGGGCAGAACGTCAACAAGGTGGCGACCGCAGTACAACTGCGGGTGAACATCTATGCCCTCGCCCTGCCGCCGCGCATTTTCCACCGGTTGAAAGATATCGCCGGCAACCGCCTCAACCAGGCGGGCGAGATCGTGCTCGACGCGCGCAACCACCGCACGCAGGAAGCGAATCGGCGCGAGGCGCGGGCACGGCTGGCGGAAATGATCGAAGCGGCCTGCCGCGAACCGAAGAAACGCGCCAAGACCCGCGTCAATCGCGTCGGCAAGGCCAAGCGCCTGCAATCAAAGAAGGCCCACGGGCAGAAAAAGGCCCTGCGCGGCAAGGTCGACCTCTAGCGGTGGGCACCCTCAGCGCTTGACTTTCGGGTGATTCTCCACCATTGGCGCGCCCTTGAAGGGCGGCGCGCTGCGTCGCCTGTGTTATTTCGGGCCGCTGTGGCCCCTCACGAGACATTTGAAGGCAAGACCATGGCGAAGCCCGCAACCATCAAGATCCGCCTGAACTCGACCGCTGGCACGGGCCACTTCTACGTGACCAAGAAGAACCCGCGTAACCACACGGAAAAGTTCACCTTCCGCAAGTACGATCCCGTCGCGAAGAAGCACGTCGAGTACAAGGAAGGCAAGATCAAGTAAGAGGCCTGCCGGTCCGCTTGATCGCGCGACTTATGAACGTGGGGAACCACCCGGGTTCAGTGACAGTTCAACGCCTCGACACTAGATGATGAGGCTATGAACCGCGTGAAATCACTCATTCGCAAGCCCGTGACCGCCGCTATTGTCGGCGCCATGGCTGTTGCCATCCCCGCTTCGCTGGCCGTGCCCACCGCACCGCTGGCGGCCCAGAGCGGCGCTAACCAGCTCGACCGCGCCACCCGCGCGCTACGCGCCATCACCACGATGCGCGCCGACTTCACCCAGGAAGACCGGCAAGGCAACGTGGTCTCCGGCGAGCTGACGCTGAAGAACCCCGGCAAGATCCGCTTCGAATATTCGGATGACGTGAACATGCTGGTGGTGTCGAACGGCAGCGCGCTTTCGATCATCGACTACGAGGTCAACCAGGTCGAACGCTATCCCATCGGTGACAGCCCGCTGGGTGCCCTGCTCGATCCCGACCGCGACATGCGCCGCTACGGCACGCTGCAGGAAAGCCGCGCGGGCGTGGTCAGCATCATGGTCGATGATCCGGACCGTCCGGAGTTTCCGGCGATCACGCTCATCTTCCAGGAAAACGGTGCTGCGCCCGGTGGCTTGCAACTGGTCGCCTGGGTGGCGCTCGACAGCCAGAACCAGCGCACCACGGTGCGCCTGCGCAACCACCGTTACGGCATGAGCGTGTCGGACAGCGAGTTCCGTTTCCGTGATCCGCGCCGGACCAGTCGTCGTCCGGGATAAACAGCCTGTAGCCGAGATGTTGTAAATTTACGACAAGACGGTGTCGATATTCATTGGCGAGACAGCCCCCAACCCCTAGATTCCTGCACATAGATGCGCGGTGAGGCGGGTTTCCCCCCTGTTGCCCTGATCCTCGATAAAGCCGACATCTTGTGAAGCGTGACGAACGCTTAAAAACGAAACCCCCGTCGCACATGCCCCCGCGACGGGGGTTTTTTTGTCTGGTGTTTGGATTTCTTGCCGGCTCACGCCGGTGCGCAGCCATATCCATGGCGGCTCGGTGCCGGCCCGACTCCCCCTCCCAACCACCCGATACCGTATCGGAGAATGATCGGGTGGTTGGGAGGGGGAGTCGGGCTGGAACCGCAAGGGAGGAGCGGAGGCCCCGACCGCACCAAACAGGAGAGTCCCACCTTGCCGCTCTCGGGTCGCCCCCCTAAAGCCGCCACATGATCTCTGTCGCTACCTGGAACATCAATTCCGTCCGCCTGCGCATGCCCCTTGTCGAGCAGTTCCTGAAGGAAGCTGCGCCCGACGTGCTGTGCCTGCAGGAAATCAAGTGCCAGGAGCACCAGTTCCCCGCCAAGGCCTTTGCCGAGCTGGGCTACGAGTACCAGGCGATCCACGGGCAGAAGGGCTACCACGGCGTCGCCACGGTCAGCCGCTTGCCGATGAGCGAGTTCTCGCGCCACGACTGGCAGGACAACGGCGAGGCGCGGCACGTGGGCGTGGAGATACCCTCGGCCGGCGGGCTGGTGCTGGAAAACGTCTACATCCCCGCAGGCGGCGACGTTGCCGACCGCGAGGTGAACCCCAAGTTCGGCCAGAAGCTGGATTTCCTCGAACGGATGACGCGCTGGTCGGAAAAGATCGACCGGCCCACGCTGCTGGTGGGTGACTTCAACGTGGCCCCGCTCGAATGCGACGTCTACGATCACAAGGCGCTGCTCAAGGTGGTCAGCCACACGCCGCTGGAAGTGGAGACGCTGGGCCAGCTGCAGGCCGCGCACGACTGGGTCGACCTGGGCCGCAAGCATATCCCCGCGCCGGAGCGGAACTACTCGTGGTGGTCCTATCGCACCTACTGGCAAGGCAAGGATCGCGGGCGGCGGCTCGATCACATGTGGGCCTCGCCCGATCTCGCCGCGCAGAGCCGCGCACACCGCATCGCCGAACACACCCGCGACTGGGAAAAGCCCAGCGACCACGTGCCGCTGATCACGGAGTTCGACGTCTGAGCGACCTGGCCGCCTCGTCCCCTGAACGGCGCGTGGCGCAGGCGGTCGACGCCTTGCGGCACGGCTGGCCGATCAAGGTGGGCGATGCGCCGGTGCTGCTGCCGGTGGAAACCGCTTTCGCCAGTGCCGCGAAGTCCGATCGCATGCTGATCTCCGCCGCGCGGGCAGAGACACTCAAGCTCACCAACCAGCGAGCGGCGGCGGACGGTCACTCGCCCGTCCTCATGCGCGCTGCCGACCCGCTCGATATAGCCAATGCCCTGCCGGTTGCCGATCCAGCACTCGACAGCGTCAACCCGCTGAAGGGCCCGTTCCTGGCCGAGCAATTGGAATGGATGACGGCAGCCAAGGTCGCGCTGGAACTGGCGCGCATCGCGGGCGTCTTGCCCGCTTTCCTCGTCGATCCCGATCCGCAGGGTGAACCCGTGGCGCTCAAGTCGGTGGACCTCGCGGCATGGAAGAACCCGCAGACCCTCGCCATCGCCACCCGCGCCCGCCTGCCCATCGCGGCAGAGGAAGAAGCCGAGATCGTCGTCTTCCGTGCGCCGGGCGACATGCGCGAACACGTGGCACTGGTGCTGGGGGATCGCTCGCTCGATTCGGTGCCGCTGGTGCGGTTGCACTCCGAATGCCTGACCGGCGACATCTTCGGCAGCCTCAAGTGCGACTGCGGCCCGCAACTGGATGCGGCGCTGGCCGCCATGGCAGAGGCCGGCCGCGAAGGCGGCTGGGGCGTGCTGCTCTACATGCGGCAGGAAGGGCGCGGCATCGGCCTCGTCAACAAGCTGCGCGCCTACCGCCTGCAGGACGAAGGCGTCGACACGCTGGAAGCCAACCGCCGCCTCGGCCTGCCCGAGGAAGCGCGCGACTTCCCGCTTGCCGCGCGCATGCTCGACCTGCTGGGGATCGCCGAAGTGCGGCTGATGACCAACAACCTCGAAAAGGTGGTGGCGCTGGAAGATGCCGGGGTGAAGGTCAGCGAACGCGTGGCGCACCAGTTGCCCGCCAACCCGCACAACACTCGCTACCTCGCCACCAAGCGCGACCGCGCGGGCCACCTGCTGACGTGAGCTGGACGATACGAGAGGAGCGAACTGGCGACGAGGAGGCTATCCGCTCCGTGGTCGATGCGGCCTTTGAGGGTCTTCCCTATTCCGACGGTGACGAGGCCGACATGATCGATCGCCTGCGCCGGGACGGCGACCTGCTGCTGTCGCTCGTGGCGGTCGAAGACGGCGAAGTGATCGGCCAGGTGGCCTATTCCGCCGCAGGCCTCTCGAACGGCGAGGAAGGTTGGATGGTTGTCGGCCCGATCGCCGTGTCACCTGCCCATCAGGGCAAGGGCATCGGACGCGCCCTGATGGAAGCAGGCGAAGCGGCCATGCGCGAGCGCGGTGCCAAGGGCATTACCGTCTTCGGCGATCCGGCTCTCTACGGCCGGTTCGGTTACAGGCAGTACACGCCCATGACGCAGGCAGGAGAGCTGGGTGAATACCTCCAGGTGAAGAGCTTCGGGGCGGAGATCCCGGCAGCCGAAATCCGCTACGCGCCCGGCTTCGGCTTCGACTAGAGCCAGCGCCCCAGCGCCTGCCCCATCCGCACCGGATCGCCTGCCTGCAAGTTCCCCAGCCATTCGACGCGGCCCGGTTCGAACAGCAGCACGGCGGTGGAGCCGAGGAAGAAGCGGCCCATTTCATCGCCGGCGGCAAACCGGTGCTGCCCCTCGGCAAAGTCCTGCGCCTTCAGTGTGGGTGCATGGGCCTCTACGCGGCCCTGCCAAACGGTCTCGACCCCGGCGACGATCATCGCTCCCACCATGACATTGGCGAACATGCCGTGCGGCCCGTCGAACAGGCAGGCGAGACGTTCGTTGCGGGCGAACAGGCCGTCGACATTCTCCGCCGTCACCTGGTTCACCGAGAACAGTTCGCCGGGAACATAGCGGGTGGAGCGCAGCTCCCCGCCCGCAGGCATGTGGACGCGGTGATAGTCCTTCGGGCTGAGATAGATCGTGGCAAAGCTGCCGCCGGCAACGCGTGCCGCCGCTGCCTCGTCGCCGCCCAGCAATTGTGCCGCGGTGAAATGGCGGCCCTTGGCCTGGAATATGCGCCCGTCCTCGATCCGCCCGATCTGGCTGATCGTTCCATCGGCGGGGGAGAGCACGTGTGTCGCCGCGTCAGCCAAGGGCCGCGCACCAGGTTTCAGTTCGCGGGTGAAGAAGTCGTTGAAGCTGGCATAGGCCTCGATCGGCCGCGCTGCCTCGCTCATGTCGACGTCGTAAGCGGCGGCAAAGCGGCGGATAAGCCGATCCTTCAGCCACGGCCTTTCGCTATCGGCAAACTTGCCCGCAAGGCGCGAGACGGCATGGTGCGGCAGGGCGTGCTGGAGCCAGATAAAGGGACTCGCCATCAGCGCAGCTGGCTATCCTTGGAGCCGCGCCGGTTGATGGTGGAGTGCTTTACCGCGCTGTCGCGTCCCGATTGGCACGCAACGCAGGTGCGCACGCCGGGCACGGCCTCGCGCCGCTTCTGCGGGATGTCCTCGCCGCAGATGTCGCAGTATTCCGCACTCTCGCCCTGCGGCAAGCGCGCGCGGGCGGCAGCGACAGCGTCGTTCACCGTATCGTCGATCTGGTCCTGAACCGCGCCATCGCGCGACCATCCGCCTGCCATGCAAAGCCTCCTAGTGGGAGCAATGGCCTAGCAGGTCGGTGCGTTCCCGCCAAAGGGCGCTTTAGCGGATGACTTCGTAGCCCGTCAGGCGGCGGTCGAGGCGGTTTTCGCCCACGCCGCGCATGTCGCCCGACCAGTCGGCCACGAAGATCGAGTTGCGGTCCACCCCCGTCGCGAAACGCGCATCGTTGCCGACCACGCTCAGCGCCGAACTGTCATGCTGGCGACCTTCGGCGGCGACAGCGATGAAGGCGGCGTAGTTTTCCTTGTCCTGCCCCTGCACGAACCAGTTGTTGCTGATCTGGCCCGAGGCGCCGCCCGGCAGGTCGATCATGTAATTGGTGCCGCGTCCGTGGGCATCGTCGAAGCTGGAACTGGCGATGTCGACGCGGATCGCGCGGGCCTTCACGTAGTGGCCGCCGCGCCCTTCCTCGAAACGGCTGCGGGTGATGCGGACGTGGCCGTATTCGCCGGTGTAGATCGAGTGCGCACAGCCGCCCGAACCCTCGCAGGTGCCGAGGCGGGTGAAGGTGGAGCGGTCGATCACCAGCTGGCCGGTGGGGTCGTCGTGGGTGAGGATGCCCTGCTGGCTGTCACGGAACCACGACTGGGCCACGGTCAGGTTGCCCTGTTCCAGCCGGATACCGGCACCGTTGTAGTCCGGCACGCGCATGTTCTCGAACACCAGGCCGGCGACTTCGGCGCTGCGGCCGCGCAGCACGAGCGCCGCCTTGCCTTCGCAGGTGACGCCATCGAAAACGACCGAGCCCGGCTCGGTAGCGAGGTAGGAGATCTGGCCAGCTTCCTGCACGGCGCACTGTTCGTAGCGGCCCGGCGCGATGGCGATGGTTCCGCTGGCACCGCCGATGGCGTTCACCGCATCCTGCAGCCGGTCATAGCCGCGCCCCGTCTCGACCACGGTGAAGCTCGCAGCGCGGTCCTGCGCCAGCAGCGTCGCCGTCGGAACGGCGGCAACGGCAAGCGCGGCCACTGCACCTGCAAGTCGGAGCGAAAGGCGCGGGGAAAGCGGGCGTACGGCGTGGGTCATCATGCCCGCAGCCGTAGCGAAAAAGGGTTAATGGCCCGCAAAGGAGCGCCGGGGACCTACCCTTCCTTCGGCGGGCGGCCACGGCGCGGCCGCTCCGACAGCGGCACCTTGATGCCGCGCTTCGCCAGCGCCTCTCGCAACAGCACCTCGATCTCGGCATTCACCGAGCGCAGCTCGCCTGCGGCAAGGCGCTCCACTGCATCGTGGAGCGCCGGGTCGAGCCGCAAGGCGAAGGCCTTCTTGGCCACTTGGTTGGCAGGTTGCTTCTTGGGGGCGGCCATGGCTGCCTCCTGGTATTGCTACTACTGGTACAGCGAACCGGCGTTGACGATCGGCTGGGTCTCGCGGTCACCGCAGAGCACCACCATCAGGTTGGACACCATGGCGGCGCGCCGCTCGTCATCCAGCTGGACAATGCCGTCTGACGACAGTTTCTCCAGCGCGTCCTCGACCATTCCGACAGCGCCCAGCACCACCTTCTTGCGCGCGGCGATCACCGCGTCGGCCTGCTGGCGGCGCAGCATGGCCCCGGCGATTTCGCTGGCATAGGCAAGGTGCGTCAGGCCCGCTTCGTCGACCACGATACCGGCCACGGCGAGGCGCTCGTTAAGCTCCACCTGCAGTTCCGTGTTCACCACATCGGGGCTGCCGCGCAGCGTGGTTTCACCTTCCTCGAAGTCGTCATAGGGATGGCGCGCACCGACCGTGCGCAGGCCGGCCTCGATCTGGATGTTCACGAATTCCTTGAAGTCGTCGACGTCGAACACCGCCTGCGCCGTGTCCTTCACGCGCCAGACGACGTTACAGGCGACGTCGATGGGATTGCCGCGCTTGTCGTTGATCTTCACCCGTTCCGAATGGATGTTGTGCGCGCGGACGGAGACCTTCTTCTTGCCCATCCACGGCCAGACCCAGCGCAGGCCTTCGCTGCGATCGGTGCCGCGGTATTCCCCGAACAGGGTGATCACCGCGCCCTGGTTGGGCTGGATCATGTAGAAGCCGATCCACGCAATCAGCGAAACGAACAGGCCAACGATGGCACTGATAATCATCACCGGCGAGCCACCGGCGTCGACGGTGCGAATCCCACCGATCAGTGCCGCCAGCGACACCGTGGAAATTGCCAAGGCCACCACCAGCATCAGGTATCCGTTATAGCCGCTGGCAGGCGTCTCCTTGCTGCGCGCCATGGGAATATGCTCCTCACTCATCGTCGATCTCCTGTCCGTTTAATATGATATCATATTTATATCATATCGGGCGATTTTCAAGGAGATTCGGATGGGGCGCGGTCAGTTCTCGCGGATCACCCTGAGGAAGGGTTCGGCGTAAGCCTCCAGCTTCTTGGCACCGACGCCGGGGATTTCCGCCAGTTCGGCGCGCGAGGCGGGGCGCTGGGCAGCCATGGCGCGCAGGGCGGCATCGTGGAACACCACGTAGGGCGGCACGCCTGCCTCGGCGGCGAGGTCGCGGCGCAGTTCGCGCAGGGCATCGAACAGCGGATCGCCGACCGGGTTGGGCGTGGTGTCGCCACGCCGCTTGCGACTGCGCGTTCGTTCGGGCGGCTTGCTGATGGCGATCTTGATCGCCCCACCCAGGATATCGCGCACGTCGCCAGCCAGCTTCAACCCGCCATGGTCGGTCTGGGCCAGGTGGCCGCGAACCTGCAAGGCGCGCACCACTGGCTGGAGCAGCCGCGACTCTTCCTCTTCGACAATGCCGAAGACCGACAGCTGGTCATGCCGCTTGCTGCGCACCCGCTCGTCATCCGCGCCGGTCAGCACCTTCTGCACATGACCGAAGCCATAGCTCTGGCCCGTCCGGTAGACGGCGGACAGCACTTTCTGCGCCAGCACGGTGACGTCGATCATCTCCGGCGCCTCGAGGCAGTTGTCGCAATTCCCGCAGGTCTCGGGCGGATGCTCGCCGAAGTGGCGCAGCAGTACGGCGCGGCGGCAACCCGGCGTCTCGACCAGCCCCGCGAGGGCATCGAGCCGCTGGCGTTCGCCTTGCTGACGCTCCGCGTCGACCTCGCCGATGCGCATGCGGGCCTGGGCAAAGTCGCCCGCGCCCCACAGCATCAGGGCCACGGCAGGATCACCGTCGCGGCCCGCGCGGCCCGTTTCCTGGTAGTAGGCCTCTATCGACTTGGGTACACCGGCATGGGCGACGAAGCGCACGTCGGGCTTGTCGATGCCCATGCCGAAAGCGATCGTGGCGACCATCACCATGTCCTCGCTGGAGACGAAGGCGGCCTGGTTGGCGGCGCGCTCTTCCGGCGGCAGGCCCGCGTGATAGGGCAGCACGGGGCGGCCCGTGGCGCTGGCGAGTTGTTCGGCCAGAGCCTCCACCTTCTTGCGCGTGGGGGCGTAGACGATTCCGGGTCCGGTCTGTTCGTCGCAGAGCTGCGCCAGCTGCCGTCCCAGCGCATCGCGCGGGCGGATGGCGTAGCGGATGTTGGGCCGGTCGAAGCCCGCAATCACCAAGCCCTCTTCCGGGATGCCGAGCTGGGTGAGCACGTCGCCGCGCGTATGCGCGTCCGCCGTTGCCGTCAGCGCGAGGCGCGGCACATGGGGGAAGGCGTCCATCAGCGGGCGCAGCTGGCGATAGTCGGGGCGGAAATCGTGGCCCCATTCCGAAACGCAATGCGCCTCGTCGACGGCGAACAGGGCGAGCTTGGTCGAGCCGAGCAAGTCGCGGAAGCCGGGCTGGCTGGCGCGTTCGGGGGCGACATAGAGCAGGTCCAGTGCACCCGCGCGGAAGGCGTCGAGCGTCTCGCGCCAGTCGGCATCGGCGCTGGTCAGCGTCGCGGCACTGATGCCGTTGGCGCGTGCGGCGCGCAGCTGGTCGTGCATCAGCGCGATCAGCGGGGAGATCACCACGCAGGTGCCGTCGAGCATGGTGGCGGGCAGCTGGTAGGTCAGCGACTTGCCCGCGCCCGTCGGCATGACGGCCAGCGTCGATTGCCTCGCCAGCACGCGGGTGATCACGTCTTCCTGCCGCCCGCGGAAGTCGGCAAAGCCGTAGATCCGGCGCAGCGCCTCGCGCGCTTCCTCGATTTGCGGGGATTCGACCATGGCCGGTTCTGTGGCAGGTCGCAGCCCGCGCGCATACCATCGATTTGGCCATTTCCACGCGTCTCGCGCTCGGCTAAGTTCCGCAGCCTTTACAAGACGGGGGAATGGCCCCGCTGCCATGAGGAAGAGACCATGAAGAAGATTGCCCTTGTCGCCACCGCCGCCGCCTTTGCACTGGCTGCCTGCGGGGAAACCACTGACGCTTCGGAAGACGCGATTGCCGACAGTGTCGAAGTGCCCGCCGACGATGCGATGGCTGACGCGCCCGATCCGGTGATGGACGAAGACGCCATGACGGACGAGGAAGTCGACGCCGAAATGGACGCCAATGAAGCGGTGGCCGAAGAAGCCGGCGACGCGGCACAAGCCACTGTCGACGATGCACTCTCCGCTGCCGAGGCAGCGCAGGACACCATGGAAGACGCGGCGGAATGATCGCGATGCGCGGCAAGTGCAGGCTCGGCGCGCCGCTTGGCGCACTGGCTGCACTTGCCGCGCTCGCCGCCTGCGACGATGGCGACGTGGCCAATGGCCCTGCGACGATGAGCAAGGGCGAGGCCGCTGCCCTCGCCGATGCGGAGGAGATGCTCGACGAGCGCCCCTCACCCGATGCGGCAGAGGAAGTCCCTCCCGCCGAGGATGGTAACGAATGAAACTGGATTGCTGCCGCGCGGCGTGGTAATGTCGCGAACATGAGCAGCAATGCCGATCATTCGGGAGAGACACAGGACTTCCGCACCCTGCCGGAAGTCCCCGACGAGGTGTTCACGGCCCCGCTGAAGCGGCCCGCCCACGTGGGCGAGGACTGGCTGGAACCCGCGCAGACGCAGTATTCCTCGGAAGACGACGCGGTGTGGGACGACCTGTTCGCGCGGCAGATGGAAATCCTCCCCGGCCGCGCCTGTTCGGCCATGCTGCACGGCCTCGAAAAGCTCGACCTTGGCAAGGGCGGCGTTCCCGATTTCGGCGAACTGTCGGAGGAACTCGGCAAGCTGACCGGGTGGAGCGTCGTGCCCGTACCCATGCTGATCCCCGATCACGTGTTCTTCTGGCACCTCGCCAATCGCCGTTTCCCGGCAGGCAATTTCATCCGCACGCGCGAGACCTTCGACTACATCCAGGAACCCGACGTGTTCCACGATGTCTTCGGCCACGTCCCGTTGCTGACCGACCCGACCTTTGCCGATTACATGCAGGAATATGGCCGCGCCGGATGGAAGGCCATGCGTTACAACAGGCTCAAGGCACTCGGCGCGCTCTACTGGTACACGGTGGAGTTCGGGCTGATCATGGAGAACGGCGAGCCGCGCATCTACGGCGCTGGCATCTCGTCCGGCCCGACCGAGGCCGTCTTCGCGCTGGAGGCGGAAAGCCCCAACCGCATCATGCTCAATGTCGACCGGGTCATGCGCACCGACTACGTCATCGACGACCTGCAGCCGACCTACTTCGTGATCGAGAGCTTCGAGGACCTTTACCGGCAGACGGTGGAGCGCGACTTTGACCGGCTCTACCGCAACCTCGGCGCCAGCTTCACCTACGCCAATTCAGCGGTGATCGATGTCGACAACGTGGTGCACCGCGGAACGCAGGAATACTTCCTGCGCGGCGGGCGCGGCAGCAGTGCGAAGCCCGTCTAGAATATCTGCATGTCGCGGAGCATGCTGGCAGAAACGACGGCAGTGATCGAGCCACCAAGCGCAACCAGAAGTTCGTCTACGGTATAGGTGCCGGCGCCCAGGCTGCCGCCGACCAGCACGGGACTGAGCAAGAGTCCGGCAACCAGTGCACCGACAATTCCGGCTCCGAGGTTTACCAGCAGTGCGCGCGAATCTACCGCGCGCTGCACGATCGCGGCCAGCCATCCGGCGGCGGCTCCGACAACGATCATGAATATGTAACCCATCGGGCTGGCCTCGGTTTCCTTCTTGCGTCACCCGTCAACGGAATAGGGCGAGCGAAGGTTCCGGGAAACGCGACGAACCGTGGAAGCCTTTCAGCGTGATTTCAGGCGGCTAGGGCCCGTCAGAACATCACCAGCAGCGCCACGCCCATGACCACCCGGTAAATCACGAAGACCAGCATCGAGGCGCGCTTCAGGAAGTTCATGAGGAAGGCCATCGTCGCGAATGCCGCGATGAAGGTGAGCACACCGGTAATCAGGGCTTCCGTCAGCAGGTCGCTGCTCGCTTCCATCAGGTCCGGCACGATCAGCACGCCCGCGCCCGCTACTGCGGGGATCGACAACAGGAAGGAGAAGCGCGCTGACTCTACCCGATCGAAACCGAGCGTACGCGCCATGGTCATGGTGACGCCCGAACGGCTGGTGCCCGGAATCAGCGCCAGCGCCTGGGCCAGACCCACCAGCAAGCCGTCGTGCCAGGTCATGTCCTCGTAGGCGCGATCAGTGCGGCCAAAGCGGTCTGCCAGGCCCAGCAGCACACCGTAGAAGATCAGGTTGCAGGCGATGAGATCAGTCAGGCGCAGCGAGGCGAGCAGGTCGTGGTCGACGATGGTCAGGCCAAACAGGCTCTCCGCCACGCCGTTGAGCGACCCGGACTTGATCGCCAGTCCGAACAGCACGGCGGGGATGGTGCCCAGCACGATCCACCAGAACAGCTTCTTCTGCTCGGGGGCCTGGCCGATGCCGACCGTGGCAAAGCCGCCGCGCGCCAGTCCCCAGGCGTCCTTGAAGAAATAGACGATGATCGCCAGCAGCGAGCCGATGTGCACCGCGATGTCGAGCATCGGGCCCTGGTCCGGGAAATCCATGATCTTCGGCACCAGGATCAGGTGGCCCGACGAGGAAATCGGCAGGAATTCGGTGATCCCCTGCACCACGGCGAGGATCAGCATCTGGAGGAAGGTCATGAAGCGGTCTGCGTCCCGGAAACGAAGGAATGTCCCGCCTCCAATGCAAAGGGGGCGAAGTCAAGCCCAAGGCCCGACCCGCCCCCTTCAACGGTTGGATTGTCGCGGTGATTACCAGATCCGGATGCGTTCTTCCGGCGGCAGGTAGAGATCGTCTTCCGGGCCGACGTCGAAGGCATCGTACCAGGCATCGAGGTGACGCACGGCGTTGTTGAGGCGGAACTCACCCGGCGGGTGGTTGGCCGTCATCACGCGGTTGCGCAGGCTTTCCTCGCGCTCCATCCCGCGCCACACCTGGGCGAAGCCGAGGAAGAAGCGCTGGTCGCCGGTGAGGCCGTCGATCACCGGTGCTTCCTCGCCGTCCAGCGACAGGCGGTAGGCGCGGTAGGCCATCTGCAGGCCGACCACGTCGCCCAGCGTTTCGCCCATCGACTGCTGGCCGCGCAGGCAGACCGGGCCTTCCGGGCTGTCGACCGGGCAGTAGGCCTCGATGAATTCGGCCATGCGCGCGGTAAACTCCTCGAAGCCTTCGCGGTCCGAATCCTGCCACCAGTTTCGCAAGGTGCCGGTGGCGTCGTACTGCGAGCCCTGGTCATCGTAGCCGTGGCCGATCTCGTGACCGATCACCGCGCCGATGCCCCCGTAGTTGACGGCCGGATCGGCCTCCGCATTGAAGAACGGCGGCTGCAGGATCGCGGCGGGGAAGACGATGCGGTTGGTCAGCGGCGAATAGTAGGCATTCACCGTCTGCGGCAGCATGCCCCATTCGCTGGGATCGACCTGCGTGCCGAGGCGCGACAGGTTGTCTGCCTGGTTCCAGGCAATGGTGTTGATGCGGTTCGCCAGCGGATCGTCAGGGGTGATTTCGAGGCCGTCATAGGTCTCGAACTCGTCCGGGTAGCCGACCATGGGCACGAAGCCTTCCAGCTTGGTGCGGGCTTCGGCGATGGTTTCCGGCGTCATCCACTCGTTGTTGTCGAGAGCCATGTTCATGGCGCGCTGGAGGTTGCCCACCAGCTCTTCCATGCGGGCCTTGCTTTCCGGCGGGAAGTACCGCTCGACGTAGAGCGCACCCAGCTGCTCGCCCAGGGCACCCTCGACCGAGGCGATGGCGCGCTTCCAGCGTTCCTGCTGCTGTTCCTGGCCGTTGATCGTGCGGCCGAAGAACTCGAAGTTGGCCTCGTCGAGCTCGCTCGACAGCACCGACGCATTCGAGGACAGGAAACGCACGGCCATGTAAGCCTTGATCGTTGCCAGCGGGGTTTCGGTGACCAGCTCCATCATCGCCGGCAGGCCGCCGCCGATCATGGCCAGCTCGTCTTCGGTCAGGCCGAGCGCAGCGATCTCTTCTTCTGTCGGCGGCAGCTGCGGCGCGAGGAAGCGCGTCTGGTCGGAGAAGTGACCGGCTTCCAGCAGCGTGGTGATGGGGAAGTCGCCGGACAGTTCTTCCAGCTCTTCCGGCGTCAGCACGTTGTAGGTCAGCTGCGGCATGCGCAGGACCTGGCGCGCCCATTCCAGCTCGGCCACGTCGTGCTCGAAGGCATAGA
Source organism: Aurantiacibacter gilvus (assembly GCF_038289935.1). Classification (NCBI taxonomy): domain Bacteria; kingdom Pseudomonadati; phylum Pseudomonadota; class Alphaproteobacteria; order Sphingomonadales; family Erythrobacteraceae; genus Aurantiacibacter; species Aurantiacibacter gilvus. The sequence goes on along the minus strand of NZ_JBBYHV010000002.1, from coordinate 1,037,873 downwards.
CGGCTTCGGCGGCAGCGCGCGGATCGGCATAGCCGGCCTGGCCCAGCAAGAAGGTCAGGTAGTCCTTGTAAGCGTCGCGGATGGCAATGTTGCTCTCGCTGTCGACGAGGTAATAGTCGCGGTCGGGCAGGCCCATGCCGCTGAAGCCGATCGAGACGGCATATTCGGTGGGGTTGCGCGCGTCGATACCGACGCCGGCGCTCACCAGGGCGGGATAGCCGGGTTCCTCGAACAGCTGCACCAGCCGGTTGAGGTCAGGCGCATTGTAGATCTCGGAGAGGTAGGGATAGGCCGGCGCCAGGCCGCTGGCATCGATGGCGTCCATATCGACATAGGCGTTGTAGGCGTCGACGATACGGCGCGCCGTGGTGCCCGGTGCCGGGTTCGACGCGACGAGGTCACGCACCAGCGTTTCGACGTCGACGATCGATTGCTCGCGCAGCAGGTCGAAAGCGCCAAAGCGGTTGCGATCAGCCGGGATCTCGTTCTCGGCAACCCAGCGGCCATTGGTATAGGAATTGAAGTTGTCGCCCGGATCGACCGAGGGATCGAGCTGGGTCAGGTCGACACCCCAGGTGCCGAATTCCATGGCCGGCAGGTCTGCGGCTTGGTCCTGCGCCAGGGCGGGGGCGGAAACGGCAAGGCCGAGGGCCGACACCGAAGTGACTAGGATTTTACGGATCATGTTGTTCTGCGTCCCTTGGGTAAGAATGCGGGATAGGATGGAGTTCGCCTGCGAACGGCTACCCGTTTCTGTCGTTACCAAATCGATTAAGCGTCGAGTCCGCTCGACGCAAGTCATCGGGGGCTGGTGTCAGCTGGCCGCAGGTTCGTCGAATTGGAGCGAGGCAAGGCGGGCGTAGAGCCCGCCCTTGGCGGTCAGGCTGGCGTGGTCGCCCAGTTCGACAATGCGCCCGCCTTCCATGACCACGATCCGGTCCGACGCACGGACTGTGGCCAGCCGGTGCGCGATGACCAGCGTGGTGCGATTTTCCATCAGGCGCTCGAGCGCGTCCTGCACCAGCCGCTCGCTTTCGGCATCCAGCGCAGAGGTCGCCTCGTCGAGCAGCAGGATCGGCGCATCGCGCAGCAGGGCGCGGGCAATGGCAACGCGCTGGCGCTGGCCGCCGGAAAGCCGCGCGCCGCCTTCACCCAGGAAGGTGTCGAGGCCATCGGGCAGGTCGCGCAGGAACTCCTCGGCATTGGCAGCGCGGGCGGCATCCCAGATGGCGTCCTCGCCCACGTCCCACGCCCCGTAGCGCAGGTTGTCGCGGGCGGAGGCGGCGAACAGGATGCCTTCCTGCGGCACCAGCGCCATGCGGCGGCGCACGTCGGCAGGGTCAGCCTGGGTCAGCGGCACGCCGTCCATCTTGATGGTGCCGCTGGTGGGATCGTAGAACCGCTCGGCCAGCTGGAAGATGGTCGACTTGCCCGCGCCAGAGGGGCCGACAATCGCGACAGTTTCGCCCGGCTCCACGGTCAGGGAAAAGTCGGCGATGGCCTGTTCGCCAGGGCGCGTCGGATAGCTGAAACTGACGTTCTCGAACGCCAGGCTGCCGCGCGGCGGTTCGGGCAAGGCCTGCGGACGGGCAGGCGCGGTAATCTCGGGCTGCTCGTCCAGCAGTTCGTGCAGGCGACTGGCTGCACCGGCCCCGCGCAGCAGGTCGCCATAGACCTCGGTCAGGGCACCGAAGCTGCCCGCCGCGATCATGCCACCGGCGACAAACGAGGTGATCGTGCCCCCGGTGATGGTTCCGTCGCTGACGAGGATTGCGCCGCGCCAGAGCAGCAATGTGACCGCCCCGAAGATCAGCGTCATGACGATGGCCGTCATCAGCGCGCGGATCAGGATACGCCGCTTGGCGACGGTGAAGGTATCCTCCACCGCTTCATTGAAGCGGCCTGACTCGCGCTGCTCCTGGTTGAATCCCTGCACGATCTTCATCGCGGACAGCACTTCGGTCGTAATCGCGCCGACATCGGCCACGCGGTCCTGGCTGGCCCGGCTGACATTGCGCAGCCGCTTGCCGAACAGGGCGATGGGGACGATCACCACGGGAATGCCCGCCAGCAACCACACGGTGAGCTGCGGGGCCAGCCAGAACAGGTATCCGGTGCCCAGCACCGCCATGATCGCGTTGCGCAGCGCCACCGAGACCGTGGTTCCCACCACCGTCTCGATGATCGCCGTGTCCGACGTCATCCGGCTGGAGATTTCCTTGGGGCTGTTCTCTTCGAAGAACCCCGGCGAGAGCCGCAGGAGATTGGTGTAAACCTTCTCGCGGATATCGGCGACCACACGCTCGCCCAGCCACGAGACGAAGTAGAACCGCAAGGCCGTGCCCAGGCCCAGCACTCCGACCAGCAACAGCAGGTAGCGGAACCAGCGATCGATATCGCCATCCCCGCCGAAGCCGCGATCGACGACCAGCTTCAGGCCGTAGGGAATAGCCACCGACATCACCGATGCGGTGACCAGCAAGGCCATGGCAGCGAGCGAGATCTGCAGCGGGTATTTCGCGGCTTCCCGGAAAATCATCTTCAGCGGGCTGAGGTTGCGCGCCTTTTTCGGCTCTTCTTTGATCTCGGGAGATGCCATGGTGCGCGTGCCCTAGCCGAAAGATTCTGCGCTTTGAAGCGGGCTTGGCGCGAAATTCGCCCTTCGCTGTCGCAGGAACTTATGCCGCATTGCACAATTGACCCAAAAGGGGCATGTGAACCCCAACCGGGCGGCACATGCGAGAAACGCAGGCCGCATTGACTGGCGCCCAACCCGGGCGACACGCAGGGGACGCATTAGTGCTCTATTCCGCTTATGAAATGCAGCGCGCGCTGTTCACCACCGCTGGCCATTGGGCATCGGTGGGGGCGCAGCTGCTCGACAACCCCATGCTGCCGATGGGCTACATGGGCACGGGGCCGGCCGTGGCTTCGGCGCTGAAGGTGTTCGCGCACCTCTACGAAGATCGCGGCAAGCCCGAATTCGACATCCAGCCGGTCATGATCGGGGACGAGGCCAAGCCCGTCAGCGAAGAGGTCGTGCTGGAAAAGCCGTTCGGCACCCTGCGCCGCTTTGCCCGCGCGGACTTGCCCAAGGACGCGCCCAAGCTGCTGATCATCGCGCCGATGAGCGGCCACTATGCCACGCTGCTGCGCGGCACGGTGCAGCGCATGGTCGAAAACCAGGAAGTGTGGATCACCGACTGGGTCGACGCGCGGCTGGTGCCGCTGTCCGCCGGGCATTTCGACCTCGACGACTACATCGACTACCTGATCGAATTCCTGCAGTTCATCGGTCCCGGCACCCACATGCTGGCCGTATGCCAGCCGTCGGTCCCCGCCTTTGCGGCGACGGCGGTGATGGGCGCGACGAAGGACCCTTGCCGCCCCGCCTCGCTGACCATGATGGGCGGCCCGATCGATACCCGCGCCAGCCCCACGGGCGTCAACGACCTGGCCATGGAAAAGCCGCTCAGCTGGTTCCAGAACAACGTGATCGCGACCGTGCCGCTCAACTACCCGGGCGCGGGCCGCAAGGTCTATCCGGGCTTCCTGCAGCTGGCCGGCTTCCTGTCCATGAACCTCGCGGATCACATGCTGAGCCATTACGAGATGTTCAAGCACATGACCGTGGGCGACCAGGAAAGCGCGGACCGCACCAAGCAGTTCTATGACGAATACCTGTCGGTCTGCGACATGACGGCGGAATTCTACCTGCAGACGATCGAACACGTGTTCCAGGAACACTCGCTGCCCAAGGGCGAGTTCGTCCACCGCGGCAAGCCGATCGATCCCGATGCCATCCGCGACACCGCGCTGCTGGCGATCGAGGGCGAACACGACGACATTTCGGGCATCGGCCAGACGCGCGCTGCGCTGGACCTGGCCGAACACCTGCCCATCGCCATGAAGAAGTACCACCTCGCCCCCGACGTGGGCCATTACGGCATTTTCAACGGCAGCAAGTGGCGCACCAAGATCGCCCCGGTGGTCGAGGAATGGATCCGCGCGCACCCCGAGGTGGGCAAGTAGGTTACTCGGCAGGAACGGCGTTGTTCCTACTCAGCGGCGAGCGTTGGTTCAGCCACCGCTGCGCGGGCTTCTCCAGCCAGCGGTAGAGCGCGCCGGACAGTCCCAGCAGCACCAGCAGGTAAGCCGCGAAGACGGCAGGCGCAATCTGCAGGTCGGGGCCGACCGCAACCAGTTTCAGCAGCACCAGCAGCGGGAAATGGACGAGGTAGGTCGCGTAACTGGTATCGCCCAGCCACACGACCGGGCGGCTGGACAGCACCTTCGCCAGCGGGCCCGTGTCGAGCGCCAGCGCCAGCAGCAGCGCGGCAAAGGCTAGCGGAATACCCAGCGTTTCCGGCAGGGCGAAGAGCACCAGCAGGCTGCCCATCAGCACCGCGCAGGCATAGGCCGATACCGGCGAGACGCGGTCGCGCCAGCCGAGCCAGACCAGCGCCAGCATCATGCCAATCAGGAATTGCAGCAGGCAGCGGACAAGGCCCAACCGGGTGATCTGATCGCCCAGGTTCTCCGCTCCTGCCAGTACGAAGACACCGTGCAACAGTTGCGCGCAGATCAACACTCCTGCCACCAGCAGCGCCGGACGCGCCTTTTCCCAGTGGAAAGCAACGACGGCAAAAGGAAACAGCAGGTAGGCGCCGATCTCGGTGCTGATCGACCACGCCGGGTGGTTCCAGCTGAGGCCCGGGGTAACGCCCCAGTTCTGTACCAGCAGCACGTGCAGCGGCAATTCGGCGAAGGGATAGTTGTCGGTCTCCCGCCCCGTCGCCAGCAGCAGCAGGGCAAAGGCCACCATCCCGGCCAGCACCGCCGCGTGCAGCGGCCAGATGCGCGCGAACCGGCGCCACCAGAACGACTTCGCACCCGCCAGCCCGCTCTCGCGCAGCCTGGGGCCGTAGTTCAGCCACATGACGAAGCCCGACAGGATGAAGAACAGGTCCACCGCGAGGTAACCCTTGCCCGCCACGGCGAGCGCCCCTTCGGGCACCCAGTCGGTGAGCGACCGCCGCGCGTGGTAGAACACCACGAACCACGCGGCGATCCCGCGCAGGCCGGTCAGCGCGGCAAGGTGCGGCGCGCCCTTCACGCTGGCTGGCCTTTTGGGGGCTGGCCTTCTGGGGGCTGGCCTTCGGGCGACTGGTTCGCCAGCCACGGCTTCGGTTGCACCTGCGTGCCCTGCCAGTCGCGCTTCATCAGTGTGTAGAGCGCGATCTGCAGGCCCAGCAGCATGAACATGAAGGGCTGATAGCCCACGCCCACGAAAACCGCGCCGACGAGGTAGACCACGTGCCCTTGCTGCAGGGCCGTGGCCAGCGAGCGCCAGCGCACCTCGCCGGTGTCCTTGCTATCCTTATAGCGTCGGCGAATCCGTTCCATCTGCCACAGGCCAAGCCCGTGCAGCGACAGCCAGATCAGGAAGCCGGGGAAGCCCTGTTCACCCAGCACCTCGAAATAGGCCGAGTGGTAGGCGCGCCCTTCGTCGGTCACTTCCTGGTAGACCACGGTCTCGGTGTTGCCGAGTTCGACGGTCTGGCGGGTGTTGTAGGTAAAGCTGTTGCCGAGGAAGGCGTCGAAGCCGCCGCCCAGCGGGTTCGCCTGCACATAGTCGATGGTCCAGCGCCACACGGCGACGCGCGTGGAGGCGCTCTCGTCGGCCTGGTATTCGGTAATGGTCGACATGCGCTCGGTGTAGCTTGCCGGCAGGAACGGGATGGCGACGAGCAGGGCGAGCCCCGCCAGCCCCGCGTAGACGAAGCGGTACTTCACGCTGCGCAGCACCAGCACGCCCAGCACGGCAATACAGATCAGGCCGGTACGCGTCTGCGTGCCGATCGGGATCAGCAGGCTGGCAAAGACCAGCGCCACGGCAAAGGTCATCGCCAGCTTGCGTTCGGTGAAGATCGAGCCGTGCTTCGCCACCCACAGCGTCAGCGGGACCATGGCGATGGCCACGGTGGACAGGGTGGAGCCTTCGTACAGGCCCGAATTGTCGTCCACAAGCGATGTGAGCACGCCGTAGCCGCCACCTGACAGCACGGTCTTGATGCCCGCCGAAATGATGATCGTTCCCGCCGCCAGCACCATGACCAGCGCCGCGCTTTCGAGCCGGAGCTTGGTGCGCAGGGTCAATGGCAGGAAGGCGGCGAAGAACAGGCTCTTCCACACCCAGTCCCACTTGGTGGCGGCCTCGACCGGGAAGTCCGCGAGGAAGAATGTCGTTATCGCGCACCAGCCGAGCAGGGCGACGATCAGCCCTTGTCGCAAAGTGAAGCGGCTGCCCTGCTTGCTGTCGAGCAGGACATATCCGGCAAAGGCCGCGACGAAACAGAGCAGCGACAGCGAGATCGAAGTGATGATCCCGAAGCCGATCTTCTGCGGTGTGACGATGTCGACGTAGATATAGAGCAGCACCCAGAAGAACGGACGCCTGAACCCCATGGCGACCACGGCGGCAACGAAGGCAAGCAGGACGAGGTCACGCATCGGGCGAACCTTCCTCGCCGGACTCGTCCTTCAGCCACGGGCGCGACGCCTTTTCCGCTGGCGCGCCTTCGACGTCCAGCTCATCGCGCGGCATGAGTCGCCACAGGGCGAGCAGGATCAGCCCGTGCGTCAGCGCAATGGAGAAATAGTCGATCACCCGTCCGGCGTCCTCAATTGGTACACCTGCCCCCTTAGGCCCAAGCTATTGACGCGCCGTTAAGTGTGTTCTGGCAGGAGTTCCGCCGATGACACGCATTCTCCACGTCCTCGACCACTCGCTGCCGATGCACAGCGGCTATACCTTCCGCACGCGGGCGATCCTGCGCGCGCAGCAGGGTATCGGCCTGGAGGTGCGCGGCATTACCGGCCAGCGGCATGTCGCCGAAGGTCCGGCCGTCGAAGAAGTCGATGGCCTGACGTTCCACCGCACCCCCGGCACGGCAAGCGGCCCGGCAGGCCTGAAGGAATGGCGCGAGATCGATGCGCTGGCCGATGCCATTGTCGCGCTGGCAGGCGAATGGCGCCCCGACGTGCTGCACGCCCACTCGCCTGCGCTGAACGGCCTCGCCGCGATCCGGGCTGGCCGGAAGCTGGGCATTCCCGTGGTCTACGAAATTCGCGCCTTCTGGGAAGATGCCGCCGTCGGCAACCTCACGGGGCGCGAGGGTTCGCTCAAGTACCGCCTGACGCGCCAGCTGGAGAACATGGCCGTGCGCGGTGCCGATGCGGTGATGACGATCTGCCAGGGGCTGAAGGACGATCTCGTCTCGCGCGGCTTCCCGGCGGAGAAGATCGGCATCATGCCCAATGGCGTGGACCTGACCACCTTCGGCGAACCTGCCGCGCGCGACGACGTGCTTGCTGCAGAACTCGGTATCGGGAATGGCCCGGTGATCGGCTTCATCGGCAGCTTCTACGACTACGAAGGGCTGGACGACCTGATCGCCGCCATGCCGATGCTGGTGGACCGCCATGAAGGCGCGCACCTGCTGCTGGTGGGCGGCGGACCAATGGACGAGAGCCTGCGCGCGCTGGCAGCGGCGTCACCCGTGGCGGACCGTATCCACTTCACCGGCCGCGTGCCGCATGCCGAAGTGGAGCGCTATTATGCCCTCACCGACGTGATGGCCTACCCGCGCAAGAAAAGCCGGCTGACAGACCTGGTGACCCCGCTCAAGCCGCTCGAAGCCAATGCCCAGATGCAGCTCGTCGCCGCCAGCGATGTCGGCGGGCACCGCGAACTGATCCGCGATGGCGAGACCGGCGTACTGTTCGCGCCCGACGATCCTGCAGCCTGTGCAGCGGCGCTGGCAGACCTTGTCGACCGGCGAAGCGAGTGGGAGGCAATCCGGCAGGCAGCGCGCGACCACGTGAAGGCGCAACATGACTGGGCCACCAACATTCAACGTTATCAGGTCGTTTACCTTGGCCTGCTAGGCAAACCCTTGGATAGCCGCATCCCGGCGGCCGCCTGACCGGTGGCAAGGCCGGAACTACGCGGAGCAAGACAGGATTTGCCCGTGGCCAGCAGCCCCGAGCTCTATGATGAACCGGCGCGCCCGAAGGGTTCGGGTGCCAAGCCGCCGATCACCGCCAGTCCGGCGTTCCGCTGGGTCGTGGCCATCTGGTTCGCTGCCCTGCTGGGTGTCGGCAGCCTTGTCGTACCCGTGGTCCTGCTCGAACGCGCGAGCCTTGCCAGCGGACTCGCCTCCATTCTGCCGCAGGCCGCGCCGCCGCTGGGCTTTACCGCCCGCGCGCTGATTGCCGGTGGCGGCACCATTGGTGGCGCGCTGCTGGGTCTGTTGCTGGCGCGGCTGCTTGTGCGCGACCGGCAGCCCAAGCCTGCCAAGGTGACCAGCCACCGTCCGCTCAGCCCTGCCGAAGACCTCGCCGAACTGGACGATATCGACGAGCCGGCCCCGCCCGCGACCATCGGGGGCCGCCGTCGTGCTCTTGCCATCGCGGAAGAGGAACGGCCAAGCGACTTCCTCAATCTGGTGCCGCTGCCCGGCTTCGACGATCCGGGTGAGCCCATCGAATTCCATTCCGAAGACCCCGAACCGGAACCGGTAGAAGAGTCCGCGACGGACGCGCCGCAGAGCTTCCAGCCGATCGCACCGGACGAGACCGAACAGACTTTGGAGCTCGATCCGGATGCTGAATTAACCGATGAGCAAGGGGCTGCAGGCCATGCTGTCGAAGAATTCCTCCCGTCCGACTCCCACGTCGAGCAGCAGGAGTTCATTGCCTTGGCCGAAGCCAGCGAACCGGTTGTCGAAAAGGACGGGCAGGGCGCCGAGCCGAAGCCGGAGCCCAAGCCGGTGATGGAACCCCTGGCTTTCTCACCACCCTCCATGGCGCGCCCCGTGGTCGCCGACGACGAGGAAGAGGTGGCGGAGGACGAATTCGAGACCGAGGGAGAGGCCGCAGCCGGCCCCGCCCTGGATGACACCGCAGTGCCAGAGAGCGAGGAAGACGTGTCCGACAAGCCAATTTTCGACGCTCCCGAGAGCGCGCAACCGACGCCGTTCGACCAGCCCGCGCCTGTTGCCGCTGAAGCAGGCGAAGATCAGGGCGAAGGCTTGGTCCAGCTGGTCCAGCGCCTTGGCGCAACCCTGGAAAAACACCGCGAATGGAGCGCCGAGCAGGCTGCTGCCGCAGCGGTGCCCGCTCCTGCAGGTCCGGCCTCTGGGGCAGAGCCGGTCTCGGAAGAGGAAGCCGCAGCCGACGCGGCCGTGCCGGAAGACTTCGATCCGGCCGCCGCTGACGAAGCGGCAGAAGCCATGGCAGCATGGTTCGGTTCGTCGCCTGCCGCCGCCGCAGTACCGGCTAAAGAAGAAGAGGCTGCAGAAGACGAACAGACCGATGAGCAGCGGTTTGCGGCATTCGCCAATAGGCTGGCCTCGGTCCGCGAGGATGAAGATGAAGACGATGTCGCCGAACTGGCGGCAACCTTCTCGCTGCCGCTGCCTGCGAACCCCGCCGAGAGCGAGACCCCGCATCCGTCCTTCGACCAGCCACCGGCCGCCGAGATCGGAGAAACCTCCGGCAGCGTCGTGGAAGCAGACGACGAGGAAGACGAAGACGACAGCGCCGATTCGGAGCAGTTTGCTTCGCTTAATCCCTACGCCAACAGGGATGAGGAATTCGTCCGCATCGACGAACCGGAGCCCGAAGCCGATAGTGCCGAACCTGCCGTGCTGTTCCCCGGACAGGAAAGCCGCCGCGCTCCCGAAGCGGCTGCGCGCGCCTTCGATCCGCCTGTCGCACAAGCAGAAAATGCCTCTGCTCGCGCCGAACGCCCCAAGCCGTCGAACGACGACAACGAGCGTGCCCTGCGCGAAGCCTTGATGAACCTGCAACGGATGAGCAAATAGGGCTTGTCCCCGGCAAAGCTTTTCGCAGCGCACAAAACTTGCCAAAATTGTATCCTGTCGCCATGGGGGTGTTTCGCGACATTTTCGTGCAGCACCTGAGGCTGGTGAGTCGCGTTTCGTTGCTGGTGTAACCGGTTGCGAGACGCGGAATGACCCCGCCTCGCAACAGAGAGCCAAGAGTTTTGACCGAGTACCCGTTGCCCCGCGGCCTATACGATCCCGTCAACGAACATGATAACTGCGGCATGGGCTTTGTCGCCCATATCAAGGGCTTCAAATCGCACGGCATCATTACGCAGGGCCTGGAGATCCTGGCCAATCTCGACCATCGCGGCGCGGTGGGTGCCGACCCCTTGCTGGGTGACGGCGCCGGCATCCTGATCCAGATTCCGGACAAGCTCTATCGCAAGTGGGCGGACAGCGAAGGCCTGACCCTGCCGCCGCCGGGCGACTATGCCGTCGCCATGTGCTTCATGCCGCAGGACGCCGAAGCGCGCGACTTCATCACCGGGCAGTTCGAAAAGTTCATCGCCAAGGAAGGCCAGCGCCTGATCGGCTGGCGCGACGTGCCCACCACGCTCGACGGGCTGGGCAAGGCCGTGCTCGAATCGATGCCGGTGATCCGCCAGTGCTTCATCGCCAAGGGTGATAACTGCGCGGACCAGGACGCTTTCGAGCGCAAGCTGATCGTCATCCGCAAGCAGACCCAGAACCCGCTCAAGGATCTGGCCGAAAAGCACGACATGCCGGGGCTGCTCAAGCTCTACATGCCCAGCTTCTCCAGCCGCACGGTGGTCTACAAGGGCCTGCTGCTGGCGAACCAGGTGGGCAGCTTCTACGACGACCTGCGCGATCCCGATTGCGAGAGCGCGCTGGGCCTGGTGCACCAGCGCTTCTCCACCAATACCTTCCCGTCCTGGCGTCTCGCCCAGCCGTTCCGCCTCGCTTGCCACAATGGCGAGATCAACACCGTGCGCGGCAACGTCAACTGGATGAACGCCCGCCGCCGGACGATGGAATCCGACCTGCTCGGCGCCGACCTCGACAAGCTGTGGCCGATCGTGCCGCACGGCCAGTCGGACACTGCCTGCCTCGACAACGCGCTCGAGCTGCTGCTGCTCGGCGGATACAGCCTCGCCCATGCGATGATGATGCTGATCCCCGAAGCCTGGGCCGGCAACGAGCTGATGGATCCGGCGCGCCGCGCCTTCTACGAATACCACGCCGCGCTGATGGAGCCGTGGGACGGCCCTGCTGCCGTGGCATTCACCGATGGCCGCCAGATCGCTGCCACGCTCGACCGCAACGGTCTGCGTCCGGCGCGTTTCTGCGTCACCAAGGACGATCTCGTCTGCCTCGCTTCGGAAAGCGGCGTGCTGCCCTTTGCCGAGGAAGACATCACCCGCAAGTGGCGCCTGCAGCCGGGCAAGATGCTGCTGATCGACCTCGAACAGGGCCGCATCATCGAGGACGAGGAGCTCAAGGCCGAGCTCGCCAATGCCGAACCGTACGAGGAATGGCTGGAAAAGGCGCAGTACAAGCTGCGTGACCTCGAAGCGATCGAGACCGACGCCGAGGCCGTGCAGGAAGACAAGGTCAGCCTGCTCGATCGCCAGCAGGCCTTCGGCTACACGCAGGAGGACATCTCCCGCTTCCTCGAACCCATGGCCGTCAATGCGGACGATCCCATCGGCTCGATGGGTACCGATACCCCGATTGCCGTGCTGTCGAAGCGCAGCCGCCTGCTTTACGACTATTTCAAGCAGAACTTTGCCCAGGTCACCAACCCGCCGATCGACCCGATCCGCGAGGAATTGGTGATGAGCCTGCTGACCATGGTCGGTCCGCGCCCGAACCTGCTGGGCCGTGAAGCCGGTACGCACAAGCGCCTGGAGATCAGCCAGCCGATCCTCACCAACGGCGGCATGGAAAAGATCCGCTCGGTCGAAAGCGTGCTCGACGGCGCCTTCCGTACTGCCACGATCGACATCTGCTGGGACGCCGCGACCGGTGCCGACGGCCTGGCCATGGCGATCAAGGAAATGTGCTGGGCGGCAACCGAGGCCGTGCTGCAGGACAAGAACATCCTGATCCTGTCCGACCGCGGCCAGGGCCCGGACCGCATTCCCATGCCCGCGCTGCTGGCAACCGCCGCCGTCCACCACCAGCTGGTGCGCCAGGGCCTGCGCATGCAGACCGGCATCGTCGTTGAAACCGGCGAAGCGCGCGAAGTGCACCACTTCTGCGTGCTGGCGGGCTACGGCGCGGAAGCGATCAACCCCTACCTCGCCTTCGAGACGCTGGAGGATATCCGCCGGAAGAAGGCGCCCGAACTCACCACCGAACAGGTGGAGAAGAACTACATCAAGGCCGTCGGCAAGGGCATCCGCAAGGTGATGTCGAAGATGGGCATCTCCACCTACCAGTCGTACTGCGGCGCGCAGATTTTCGACGCGGTGGGCCTGTCGAGCGAGTTCGTCGACGCCTACTTCACCCGCACCGCCACCACCATCGAAGGCATCGGCCTGCAGCAGGTCGCGGAAGAGACCGTGCGCCGCCACGCGGCGGCTTACGGCGACAACCCGATCTACCGCAACATGCTCGATGTCGGCGGGATCTACCAGTACCGCCTGCGCGGCGAGGAACACGCCTGGACCCCGGCCAACATCGCCCAGCTGCAGCACGCCGTGCGCGCCGAACACCGCGACGGCAATGCGCAGGAGCAGTACAATGCCTTCGCCAAGTCGGTGAACGAGCAGGCCGAACGCCTGCTGACGATCCGCGGCCTGATGGAACTGAAGCAGGCCGACGAGCCGCTGCCGCTGGAAGAAGTCGAAAGCGCCGAGGACATCGTCAAGCGCTTCAGCACCGGCGCCATGAGCTTCGGCTCGATCAGCCACGAGGCGCACTCGACGCTGGCCATCGCCATGAACCGCATCGGCGGCCGCTCGAACACCGGCGAAGGCGGCGAGGAGCCGGAACGCTTCGTCCCGCTGCCCAATGGCGATTCGATGCGCAGCCGCATCAAGCAGGTCGCTTCGGGCCGGTTCGGCGTCACCACCGAGTACCTCGCCAATTCGGACGATATCCAGATCAAGATGGCGCAGGGCGCAAAGCCCGGCGAAGGCGGACAGCTGCCCGGCCACAAGGTCGACAAGCGAATCGGCGCGGTGCGCCATGCCACGCCCGGCGTGGGCCTGATCTCGCCTCCGCCGCACCACGATATCTACTCGATCGAGGATCTCGCCCAGCTGATCCACGACCTCAAGAACGTGCAGCCGAAATCGCGCATTTCGGTGAAGCTCGTTTCCGAAGTGGGCGTTGGCACCGTGGCTGCAGGCGTTTCCAAGGCGCGCGCCGACCACGTGACCATCTCCGGCTACGAAGGGGGGACGGGCGCTTCGCCGCTGACTTCGCTGACGCACGCCGGTTCGCCGTGGGAGATCGGCCTTGCCGAAACCCAGCAGACCCTGCTGCTCAACGACCTGCGCAGCCGCATCGCGGTGCAGGTCGACGGCGGCCTGCGCACCGGCCGCGACGTCGCCATCGGTGCGCTGCTGGGGGCGGACGAGTTCGGCTTTGCCACGGCCCCGCTGATCGCGGCAGGCTGCATCATGATGCGCAAGTGCCACCTCAACACCTGCCCGGTGGGCGTGGCCACGCAGAACCCCGAACTGCGCAAGCGCTTCGTCGGTCAGCCCGAGCACGTCATCAACTACTTCTTCTTCGTCGCCGAGGAACTGCGCCAGATCATGGCCGAGATGGGCTTCCGCACCGTCGAGGAAATGATCGGCCGGGTGGACCGCATCGACATGAACCGCGCCATCCGTCACTGGAAGGCCGACGGGGTCGACCTGTCGAAGCTGCTGCACACGGTCGAGGTGCCCGCAGGCAAGCAGCTGTTCCACACCGAGGAGCAGGACCACGGGCTCGCAAACGCGCTCGACAACCAGCTGATTGCCGACTGCCAGGACGCCATTGCCAATGGCACTGCGGTGCAGCTGGAATACCCGATCCGCAACCTCAACCGCACCGTCGGCACCATGCTGTCGGGCCGCATCGCCGAGGCATATGGCCACCAGGGCCTGCCGGTCGATACGATCCGCATCCGGTTCACCGGCACGGCCGGCCAGAGCTTCGCAGCATGGCTCGCCCACGGCGTGACGCTGGACCTGGTCGGCGACGGCAACGACTATGTCGGCAAGGGTCTGTCGGGCGGCCGCGTGATCGTGCGCCAGCCGAGCGGAGTGGACCGTGATCCGACCGGCAACATCGTGGTCGGCAACACCTGCCTCTATGGCGCGATTTCGGGCGAAGCCTACTTCTCCGGCGTCGCCGGCGAACGCTTCGCGGTGCGCAATTCGGGTGCCGTGGCTGTTGTCGAAGGCACGGGTGACCATGGCTGCGAGTACATGACCGGCGGCGTTGTTGCCGTGCTCGGCCCGACTGGACGCAACTTCGCGGCCGGCATGTCGGGCGGCATCGCCTACGTCTACGATCCCGACGGCAGCTTCGCCCAGCGCTGCAACATGGCGCAGGTGGACCTGCTGCCGATTGCGGCCAATGCCGACGATCCGGAAGGCACGGGCCTGCCGCAGCAGCGTCCGTCGACGGTCGACGACCTCGGCATGGGCGACCCGCTCTACCATGATGCGGCGCGCCTCAAGATCCTGCTCGAGCGGCACAAGCTGCACACCGGCTCTGCCCGTGCAGCCGAGCTGCTCGACAACTGGGACAATACGCTCGGCCACTTCCTGAAAGTGATGCCGAAGGACTATGCACGCGCGCTCAAGCAGCTTGAGGCAGAGCGCGATGAAGCCGCCTCGGTCGCGGCTGAATAGGGTTTAAGAACAATGGGAAAAGAGACAGGCTTTCTCGAAGTCGACCGCAAGGATCGCACCTACGACGATCCCAAGGAACGGCTGAAGCACTACAAGGAATTCGTGGTCCCGCACACCGAACCGGCGCTGCGTGAACAGGCGAGCCGCTGCATGAACTGCGGCATTCCCTACTGTCACAACGGCTGTCCGGTGAACAACATCATCCCGGACTGGAACCACCTCGTCTACGAGGGTGACTGGAAGAACGCGCTCGAAGTGCTGCATTCGACCAACAACTTCCCCGAATTCACCGGCCGCGTCTGCCCTGCCCCGTGCGAGGCGAGCTGCACGCTCAACATCACGGACCAGCCGGTCACCATCAAGTCGATCGAATGTGCCATCGTCGATCGCGGGTGGAAGGAAGGCTGGATCGAGCCGCAGGTACCGGCAAAGCAGACCGGCAAGAGCGTGGCCGTGGTCGGCTCCGGCCCGGCCGGCATGGCCTGCGCCCAGCAGCTGGCCCGCGCGGGCCATTCGGTGACCCTGTTCGAGAAGTCGGACCGGATCGGCGGGCTGCTGCGGTACGGCATCCCCGACTTCAAGATGGAGAAGAGCCAGATCAACCGCCGCGCGGTGCAGATGGAGGCCGAAGGCGTGACCTTCAAAACCTCCACCGAGGTCGGCGTCGATATCTCGATCAAGAACCTCAAGGAGAACTTCGACGCGGTGGTGCTGTCAGGCGGCGCGGAACATGCGCGCCCGCTGCAGATCCCCGGCGCCGAACTGCCCGGCGTGCGGCAGGCGATGGAATTCCTCACCCAGCAGAACAAGCGCGTGGCGGGCGACGATGAAACCCGCGCCGCCCCGCGCGGCACGCTGACCGCCACCGGCAAGCACGTGATCGTGATCGGCGGCGGTGACACCGGCTCCGACTGCGTCGGCACCTCCAACCGGCAAGGCGCTGCCTCGGTCACCCAGATCGAGATCATGCCGCAGCCGCCCGCGCACGAGAACAAGCTGCTCACCTGGCCCGATTGGCCGATGAAGCTGCGCACCTCCACCAGCCACGAGGAAGGCGTCGAACGCGACTGGTCGGTCCTCACCAAGGAAGTGGTGGGCGAAGACGGCAAGGTGACTGGCCTCAAGTGCGTGCGTGCCGACTGGTCCGAAGGCCAGCTGAAGGAAGTGCCGGACAGCGAATTCACCCTCAAGGCTGACCTGATCCTGCTCGCCATGGGCTTCCTCGGCCCGCGCAAGCAGGGCATGATCGAGCAGTCGGGCGTGGAACTGACCGAGCGCGGCAACGTCGACGCCAACACCCACGACTACCAGACCAGCGACGAGCAGATCTGGGCCTGCGGTGACATGCGGCGCGGCCAGAGCCTGGTGGTCTGGGCCATCCGCGAGGGCCGCCAGTGCGCCGCCGCCGTGGACGAAGCGCTGATGGGAGCCACCGAATTGCCGCGCTGACGGCAATTCCGGAAGTCTGTCATCAAACTGCAATGTTACTGGCGCGAGTCTGGCGTGACAGGAGGATCATGCCAGACTTTCGATTCGTTCTAGAGAACGGCTCCCGCGGGAAGAGTGCCATGGTGCTCGACCTGCCCGACGAATCCACCGTCGGCCTCGTCGCCAAGCATGCTGCCCGGCATCTCGCTGCGCTCGAAGTGGGATTTGGCGGACTCGACATGGCGCGCGATATTGCCGTGCACGATGCCAGCGGCTTGGTGGTCGCGCGCTACCCGCTAACGGACTTCATCCATATCGCGTGATTGCTTTCGGCGGGCGTGTTCAGCCCCGCGCCACCAGCATCGCCACGAGCATGCCGGGCGACACCGTGCAGGGCGACGGTGCGCACGTGGTTTCACGCCACCCAGCGCGACATGTAGCGCTGCCACAAGGCCTCGCCGACGTTATAAGCCAGAAGGGGCAGGTGCCGCCAAAACCATACGTACGCCGCCCAGAGAACAGCAAACAGTTGCAACAACAACATGCTCGTCAGCCAGTGCTGCAGCTTCGCACGATAGGCCTCGTCCATCAGCCGCCTGCCGCACAGCCCACGCAGCGCGCCACGCTGGGGTCATTCCTGAGCCGTCCCTCGGCGATCTCCTCGCCGCAGGCGACGCAGTAGCCCCACTCGCCCTCGTCCAGCCGCGCCAGCGCCGCCCTGATGCGCGAGCGTTCGGCCACGCGGCGGCGTTCTTCCGCCTGCGCCATGGCCTGCTGCTGCATGGCGTCCATCCGGCTGAGCCGGCCGACCGAATCCTGCTGCAGGGTGACGGGCGCGCGGCCCTCCTCGCTCAGCGCGTCGAGCCGGTCGAGTTCGGCGAGGCGCTCGGTCAGCGCGGTGCGGGCTGCATCCTCAGTCATGATGGGGAGTTTCCTACGCCCGGACAGCCATGGCAAGGGCCGCACATGACTCGACGATCACCCATTGCTTCGGCGGCAAAACGAAAGGTTACACGCCGCGGCGCAGATTCTTGCTTATATAATTGTTCTACAAGGTTTATTTGCGAAAATGGGAAGCTTCAGAAGGGGGCCTTGAGTGTTCCACCTCCCCGGTCACAGCCGCCAGTCGACGGCGCCGCGTCCATTGGCTTCAAGGAAGGCATTGGCCTGCGAAAACGGCTTCGAGCCGAAGAACCCGCGGTGCGCCGAGAGCGGGCTGGGGTGCGGGCTGCGGATGAGCAGGTGCCTTGTCTCCCCCTGCAAGGCCACGATCCGCCTGGCCTTGCCTTGCGCATGGCTGCCCCAGAGCACGAAGACGCTGGGTTCGCCGCGCTCGGCCACGGCGGCGACGCAGGCATCGGTAATCGCGTCCCAGCCCTTGCCCGCGTGGCTTCCCGCGTTGCCGCGCTCCACCGTCAGGGTGTTGTTGAGCAGCAGCACGCCCTGCCGCGCCCAGCTCTCGAGGTTGCCGTGATCGGGGCGCGGCTGGCCAAGGTCGCTCTCCAGTTCCTTGAACACGTTCTTGAGCGACGGCGGGGCATCGACGCCCTCGGGCACCGAGAAGCACAGGCCGTGCGCCTGCCCCGGCCCGTGGTAGGGGTCCTGCCCCAGGATCACCACGCGCACCTCGTCCAGCGGGGTCAGTTCGAGCGCCTTGAGGCGGGTCCCGCGCGGCGGGTAGATCGCCTTGCCCGCCTCTTCTTCGGCGCGCAGCCAGCCGCCCAGCTGGCGCGCTTCGGGAGTGGCCAGCACGGGATCGAGCACCGGTGCCCAGCTTGCAGGGATCGTTTCAGACATGCCCCTCGTGTTAGGCCCAAGGCGGCATGGCGCAAAGCCGCCCTTTCCTCCCATCCCCAATCGGCCTAAAGGCTGTCACCAATGGCTGTATATTTTCACGAAGAAGACCTCCCCGAAGGCGTGCTCGCCGATGGGCCCGTGGCTGTCGATACCGAGACCATGGGTCTCGTCACCCCGCGTGACCGGCTGTGCCTCGTCCAGATCAGCGACGGCAAGGGCGACGAACACCTCGTCCGCTTTGCCAATGGCAGCGCCTACGATGCGCCCAACCTGAAGGCGGTGCTGGCCGATCCTGACCGGATCAAGATCTACCACTTCGCGCGGTTCGACCTTGCCGCGATCGAGCACTACCTCGGCGTCGAGGCCGGGCCGGTGTTCTGCACCAAGATCGCCAGCAAGATGACGCGCACCTACACCGACCGCCACGGCCTCAAGAACCTCGTCGAGGAACTGCTGGGCGAGAGCATTTCCAAGCAGCAGCAGTCGAGCGACTGGGGCGCTGACGAGATCAACGAGGCGCAGCGCGACTATGCCGCGTCGGACGTGCGTTTCCTCCACCGGCTGCGCGACGTGCTGATCGTGCGGCTGGAGCGGGAAGGCCGGCTGGAGCTGGCGCAGGCCTGCTACGATTTCCTGCCCACCCGCGCGCGGCTGGACCTTGCCGGATGGGCCGACAAGGACATTTTCAGCCACGAGGGCTGACCTCGTGCGTTGGGCTACAGGTGAAGGCGCAGATCTGAAGACGCAAATGGCATGACCCAAGCTGCCGACCGCATGCGCACCAAGCGCCAGCACTTCGCTGCACCGGGCTCTTCGCTCGACACGATCGTGCGGTTCCTGGCGATCGCCCTGCCGGCAGCGGTCGGCGTGATCGCGGCGATGATGCTGATCACCCCGCTCAGCCCGCGCGGCGAGGTCAGCTTCCTGCTCGATCGCAACAAGGTGGCCGTGGCGGAAGACCGGCTGCGCGTCGACAATGCCATGTACCGCGGTGAAGACAGCAATGGCCGCCCGTTCTCGCTGGTGGCGGGCGAAGCCGTGCAGCAGAGCAACGCGGTGCCGATCGTGATGATGGAAGACCTGACGGCGCGCATGGTGCTGTCCGAAGGCCCTGCCGTGCTCACCGCCCCGCGTGGCACCTATGCCATCGATGACGAACAGGTGGGCATCCCCGGCGTGGTGCAGTTCACCGCTTCGGATGGCTACCAATTCATCGCCCGCAACGTCACTATCGACTTGCCGACACGCAGCCTGTTCGGCGACGGCCAGGTCAGCGGACAGATCCCCGCCGGCACCTTCTCCGCCGACTCGATGCATGCCAACCTTGAAACCCGCACGATCTCGCTCGACGGCAATGCCCGCCTCAACATGACGCCCGGCCGCCTGCGCGTGCCGCAAGAGATGCAATGATGGAGTCCCCGCGCATGAAACGCCCTGCCCTTTCCCGCCTCGCCCTGCGCGGCCTTGTCGGCGGCCTTGTCGCGGGCGGCATTGCCGCCTTGTCCTTCGGGCAGGTGGCAGAGGCGCAGAACATCGCCGGGTTCAACTCCAACCAGCCGGTCAGCTACGCCGCCGACCGGATCGAGCTGCAGGACCGGCAGAACCGTGTCGTCCTGTCGGGCGACGTGGTGATCCAGCAGGGCGACCTGCGGATGACCGCCCAGCGCACCACGGTCGCCTACAGCGACACCGGCACCCTGCGCATCCAGCGCATCGACGCCACCGGCGGTGTCACCGTCACGCGTGGCAACGAGCGGGCCAGCGGCAATGCTGCCGTCTACGATTTCAACCGCCGCGTGATCGTGCTGTCGGGCGGCGTCGCCCTGCGCCGCGGCGGCGATACCCTGGACGGCGGACGGCTGGTGATCGATCTCAACTCGGGCCTGTCGAGCGTCGACGGGCGCGGTTCGACCGCAGGTGAAAACACCGGCCGCGTCACCGGCACCTTCGCCGTGCCCGAAGGGGACTAGCACCCGGTCATTGCCTGCCCGGTCTTGCGCCGCGCAATTGCCCTGCCCGCAGCCCTCGTAAATCGCCCCCGACGGCGCGGCACCGGCCGGAGTTTGGCATTGACCCTCCCTATTGATGCTGCAAAGCCGCATTACAATTGCTTCGCAAGGAAGGCTGACTGTGAGTTCCAGAGCGCGCAAAGGCATCATCCTTGCCGGTGGCTCCGGCACCCGGCTCTATCCGCTGACGCGCGGCGTCTCCAAGCAGCTGATGCCGGTCTTCGACAAGCCGATGATCTACTATCCGCTCAGCACGCTGATGCTGGCCGGTATTCGCGACGTGCTGATCATCACCACCCCGGACGACCAGGACCAGTTCCAGCGCGTGCTCGGCGACGGGTCGGATTTCGGCGTGGCCATTTCCTATGCCGTGCAACCCAGCCCGGAGGGCCTGGCCCAGGCGTTCCACATCGGCGCCGATTTTGTCGGCAATGACCCCAGCGCGCTCGTCCTGGGAGACAACATCTTCTACGGCCACGGCCTGCCCGAACTGCTGTCCAGCGCGGCCGGGCACGATCAAGGTGCAAGTGTTTTTGCCTATCGGGTGAACAATCCCGGGGCCTACGGCGTCGTCGAGTTCGACAAGTCGGGCACTGCCGTGTCGATCGAAGAGAAGCCCGCCCGGCCGAAATCGAACTACGCTGTCACCGGGCTCTATTTCTACGACGGTACCGTGGTGGACCGTGCCCGCGGCCTGAAGCCTTCGCCGCGCGGCGAACTGGAAATCACCGACCTCAATCGCCTCTATCTCGAAGACGGCGCGCTGTCGGTGGAGATCATGGGGCGCGGCTATGCCTGGCTCGACACCGGCACCCATGCCTCGCTGCTCGATGCGGCCACCTATGTCCGCATTACCGAGGAGCGGCAGGGCCTGAAGATCTGCTGCCCGGAAGAGATCGCCTGGCGACAGGGCTGGATCGACGATGCCGGGCTGGAAGCCATCGCCGCGCCGCTGGTGAAGTCCGGCTATGGCGACTACCTGATGGCCCTGCTGCGCGAGGGCGCGCGCTGATGCAGGTCACGGCTTGCGAGATCGATGGCCCGCTCATCATCGAGCCGCAAGTCTTCGGCGACGAACGCGGGTTCTTCATGGAAAGCTGGAGCGCCGCGAAATTCGCCCAGGCCGGCCTCGACCTCGATTTCGTGCAGGACAACCATTCGCGCTCACAGAAGGGCGTGCTGCGCGGCATGCATTTCCAGAACCCCGGACCGCAGGGCAAGCTGGTGCGCGTGGTATCGGGCGCGGTGTTCGACGTGGCGGTTGACCTGCGCCGGAGCTCGCCGACCTTCGGCAAGTGGGTGGGCGTTGAACTTTCGGCAGAGAACAAGCGCATGTTCTGGGTGCCGCAGGGCTTCGCCCACGGTTTCCTCACCCTCGAGGACGACACCGATTTCCTCTACAAGTGCGATGCGCCCTACGCGCCGCAGAACGAACATACGCTGGCCTGGGACGATCCCGAGGTCGGCATCGCCTGGCCGCTGGGCGAAATGGAAGTGCAGCTTTCCGCGAAGGATCGCGAAGGCCAGCCGCTGGCCGAAGTGGATGCCTTCGCGTGAAGGTGCTGGTCACCGGAGCCAAGGGGCAGCTGGGCCGGGCGCTGGTGGCAACGGCCCCTGCCGGTGCCGAGGTCCATGCTGTCGGCCATGCCGATTGCGACCTGACCGATGCTCCTGCCATTACCGCACTCGTGCACGAGGTCGCGCCTGACATCGTCATAAACGCTGCTGCCTATACGGCGGTCGACAAGGCAGAAGGGGATGAGGAGACCGCCCGCGCGATCAACGCCGACGCGGTCGCAACACTGGTCGCCGCGCATCCGGGCAAGCTGGTGCATGTTTCGACAGATTTCGTCTTCGACGGCCAGTCCAGCCGCGCCTACCGGCCTGACGATAGCCGCGCCCCGCTATCGGCCTATGGTCGCACCAAGGCCGAGGGCGAAGACCACTTGCGGCCCGCGGACCTGCTGTTGCGCACTGCATGGGTCTATGCCGCCAGCGGCGACAATTTCGTGCGCACCATGCTGCGGCTGATGGCGGAAAAGTCCGCGTTGAATGTCGTGGCTGACCAGATCGGTGCGCCCACCTGGGCAACGGGCCTCGCAAAGACGATTTGGGGCCTCGTGGGAAAGGACGCCAGCGGCACCTACCATCACAGCGATGCGGGCGTCGCCAGCTGGTACGATTTCGCCGTTGCCATCCAGGAGGAAGCCCGCGCCATGGGCTTGCTGACTGAGATGATCCCGATCAACCCCATCACCACCGCCGAATATCCGACGCCAGCCAGGCGCCCCGCCTTCTCGCTGCTCGACAGCAGCAAGACCCGCGAACTGCTGGATGACGGATATACCCATTGGCGGCTCAACCTTTGGCACATGTTGCGCGAGGAAAAGGCCCTTGGCTAACCTGCTCGTCACCGGCGGCGCCGGCTTTATCGGCGGCAATTTCGTCCATTACTGGGCGGACAAGCACCCCGGCGACACCGTGATCGTGCTCGACTGCCTGACCTATGCCGGCAACGAGTCCACCATCGCGGGAGTCGAACAGGCCGAGCTGGTCGTGGGCGATATCCGCGATACGGAGCTGGTCGAAAAGATGCTGCGCGAACGTGATATCGGCACGCTGGTCCACTTCGCGGCGGAGAGCCATGTCGACCGTTCGATCAGTGGGCCGGACGCCTTTATCGAGACCAATATCCTCGGCACCAACAGCCTGCTCAAGGCTGCCCGCAAGGTCTGGCTGGACGAAGGATCAGGCAAGCCGCATCGCTTCCACCATATCTCGACCGACGAGGTCTACGGCTCACTTGGTCCGGACGATCCGGCCTTTGCCGAAGGCAACCAGTACCAGCCGAATTCGCCCTACTCGGCGTCGAAGGCGAGCTCAGACCACCTGGTGCGCGCCTATCATCATACCTTCGGGCTGGAAGTGACCACGTCCAACTGCTCGAACAATTACGGGCCTTACCAGTATCCCGAAAAGCTGATCCCGCTGTTCCTGCTCAACGCCCTGCACGGGCGCGCCCTGCCGATCTACGGTGACGGCATGAACGTGCGCGACTGGCTGCACGTGGAAGACCACTGCCGCGGGATCGAGGCCTGCCTCCACAAGGGCCGGCCGGGCGAATGCTACAACATCGGCGGCGGGGCGGAGCTGCCCAACATGGCCGTGATCGACCACATCTGCGCCTCGGTCGACAAAGCCATGGAAGAGATTGACGGCCTCGCGGACCGCTATCCCGACGCACCTGCTGCCAAGGGGCGACCCACCGACAGTCTCAAGACCTTCGTCACTGACCGTGCCGGCCACGATCGCCGCTATGCCATCGACGAGGCCAAGGCGCGCGCCGAGCTGGGCTATGCCCCAAGTCACACGTTCGAAGATGGCATGGCGCAGACGCTGCGCTGGTATCTGGAAAACGAGGACTGGTGGCGCCCACTGGCTGCGACGGACGGCTAGTCCGCCCGTGCTGCAGCATGGTCGGTGCCGACCGGGCTGAACCCGCGGTGCGAGACATGTCGGCCTGGTGACTGTCGCTAGCGTCGGGCGGCAGCGTATCGGGCGATCTGGGCCAGTTCCTGCGACAGGATAAGCTCGGCCATCTGGCTGTTGGACAGCAGCGAGCGGTGCAGTTCGGCAAGGCGTGGCACCAGCCGCTCCAGCTTGCCGCCGCTCCAGCGCTGCAACTGGTCCCCCACTTCGCGGTGTTCGCGGAAGAACACGCCCTGGGACTTGAGGAAGCCCTGCATGTCGTCGCCGGGGCGAAGCTTGGCCGAAAGGCTGGCGAGTTGTGCCGCGCGCCGCTCCAATGCCAGCGCTACACCTACCGGGTTAAGCGAGACTTCGCGCAGCCGCCGGAGTTCGCCCGGAAGCTTGCGCACCTCGCCGCCCAAGGCCGCGTTGACCAGTGGCATGAAGCCGTCTTCCTCGGTGGAAGCACCGATCACGTCGAAATCCTCCGGTGTTGCCTGCTTGGGTGATTGCGGTGAAGCGTCGAGATAGAGCGCCAGCTTGTCGACCTCGCTCTGCGCCAGTCGCACGTCGAGGCCCGCAGCATGGGCGATGCGTTCGGCGACATTGCCGCTGAGGCGCAGGCCCGCCGCATCGGCCATGGCGCGCACGTCCGCGGTGACAGAGCGCAAGTCCGGAGGATAGAACACGGCTACCAGCGAATCCGACCGCTTAATCAGGAGTTTGGCTGAGCGAGACTTGTCAGTTGCTGAGGTTGCGACAATGAAGATCGGCCAGGCCTCGTCAGCCTCGCCGTTATCCGCGAGGTCGCAATAGGCCTGCAGCGCGGTCAGGGCTTCCTCGCCCGAGACCCGCGCGAAAATGTGGCGGGCATCGCCAAACAGCGAGGTGGAGCGTGCTTCGTCGACCAACCGCACGGGATCGGACCTGAGCTCGGCACCGGTCAGCTCCAGTCGTTCGCCGGGTGCCTCCAGCGTGGCGACAACCTTTTGCACGGCGGCCGACGCTCCGGCCTCGTCAGCGCCGCAGAAAAAGAAAATGCGCAGCTTGTCGCCCGCCTTGCGCGCGGCTTGCGCATAGTCGCGCTGGGTAGCCTTCATTGCCTTTCGCGCAGGGTGCGGCTGATGCGCACCACGATCTGGTCCGCCACTTCCTGCGCGAGGTTTTCCAGCGCGGTCTGCTCGGCGGCAATGGTGGCATATTCGGAGCCGACCACGTCGATACCCGCGTCCGATCCCGCCGTGGCGTCGATCAGGATCGTATCGGTGGTGACGTCGATCAGTTGGTAGCGCGCGCGCAGGATGCGGCGCTGGCGGCCGATGGTATCGTCGGTCAGCAGGCCGAGGCCTTCGAGCTGGTCATCCAGCACCACGTCGAGGCGGTACTGCGAATTGCCCGAATTGTTGCCGCGGCCCAGCCGGTCGTTCAGCGCATTGCGGACCAGCCAGCCTTCGCGGCCCGGGATGGCGGGCACGTCGATGGCGGCCAGTTCGCTGGCGACAAAGCCGTTGCTGCCGCCGCTGTAGATCGGCTGCAGACCGCAGCCGGCCAGCGCGACCGAAAGCACCCCCAGGAGGGTCCAGGAGGGCAGAAGGCGCCTCACGTAACGATATTTACCAGCCTGCCGGGCACCACGATCACCTTGCGAATTTCCGCGCCGTCGATCGAACGCTGGACCTTCTCGCTGGCCAGTGCAAGCGCCTCGAGGTCTTCTTTCGACGCATCCTTGGGCGCGGTCAGCGTGTCGCGCAGCTTGCCCTTGTGCTGCACCGCGATGGTGACTTCGTCTTCCACCAGCAGCGCAAGGTCGACTTCGGGCCAGCTGTCTTCGGCCACCAGCCCCATGCCGAGGTTGAACTGCTTGCGCGCCTCTTCCGCTAGGTGCGGCATCATCGGGGCGACCAGCAGCACCAGCTTGCGGACCGCCTCGCTGCGGCTGGCGGAAAGCTCGGCCTTCTCGACCGCGCCAACCAGTTCGTAGATCCGCGCCACGGCCTTGTTGAAGCTCAATGCCTCGATGTCTTCGGCGACGGCGGCGACTGTCTGGTGCGTCTTGCGCTCCAGCGCCTTGTCGACCTGCGCATCGGCACCGGCCCCGCCGTTGCCCGCCTGCGCGAACAGGCGCCACAGGCGTTGCACGAAGCGGCCGCAGCCTTCGATGCCGGCTTCGGACCACGGCAGGTCGCGTTCGGGCGGGCTGTCGGACAGCATGAACCAGCGCACCGCGTCGGCGCCGTAGTCGCGAATGATGTCTTCGGGGTCGACGACGTTCTTCTTCGACTTGGACATCTTGATGACCTTGCCGATCTGCACCGGCTGGCCATCGGCCTTCAGCGTCGCGCCTTCGGATGTGCGATCGACCTCGGCAGGCGAATACCAGACCTCGCGGCCATCCACCTTGCGGCCATAGGTCTCGTGCGTGACCATGCCCTGCGTGAACAGGCTGGCGAAGGGTTCCGTCACCTCCAGCGCGCCGACGTGCGCCAGCGCACGAGTCCAGAAACGGGCGTAAAGCAGGTGCAGGATCGCGTGTTCAATGCCGCCGATATATTGGTCGACCGGCATCCACTGCGCGACTTCGGCAGCGTCGAAAGGCTTGTCCGATGGCTGGCTGGCGAAGCGCAGGAAGTACCATGAGGAATTGACGAAGGTGTCGAGCGTGTCCGTCTCGCGCCGCGCGGCCGTGCCGCACTTGGGACAATCCACGTGCTTCCAGGTCGGATGGCGCTCCAACGGGTTGCCCGGCGTCTGGAAGTCGACGTCCTCGGGCAATTTGACCGGCAACTGGTCCTTGGGGACCGGCACCACGCCGCAGGCGTCGCAGTGGATGAAGGGGATCGGCGTGCCCCAGTAACGCTGGCGCGAAACGCCCCAGTCGCGCAGGCGCCAGACCACCGTGCCCTTTCCCCAGCCGCCGGCTTCGGCGCGGCGGATGACTTCGGCCTTGGCTTCTTCAACGGCCATGCCGGAGAGGAAGTCGGAGTTGACCAGCACACCGTCGCCGGCCTCGGCCTCGCCCTCGAAGGGCTTGTCCGCTTCTTCCACCGATGAGGCGACCACGCGCGGGATCGGCAGGCCGTACTTGGTGGCAAATTCGAAGTCGCGCTGGTCGTGCCCCGGCACGGCCATGATCGCGCCGGTGCCGTAGTCCATCAGCACGAAGTTGGCGATGTAGACCGGCAGCGCCTCGCCGCTGAACGGATGGCGCGCGGTGATGCCGGTATCGAAGCCCAACTTCTCCGCCGTTTCCAGCGCAGCCGCCGTGGTGCCGCCCTTCTTGCACAGGGCAATGAATTCGCGCGCCTCGGCGCTGTCGGCAGCAACCGCCTGCGCCACCGGATGGTCCGCCGCCACGGCCACGAAACTCGCGCCGAAAATGGTGTCGGGCCGCGTGGTGTAGACCGGCAGCTTGTCGCCGTTCGACAGGTCGAAGGCGAATTCCAGCCCCTTGGACTTGCCGATCCAGTTGGCCTGCATCAGGCGCACCTTCTCGGGCCAGTTCTCGAGGCTATCGAGCCCGGTCAGCAGGTCGTCGGCGAACTGGGTGATCTTGAGGAACCACTGGTTGAGCTTGCGCTTCTCGACCTCTGCGCCCGAGCGCCAGCCCTTGCCATCGATCACCTGCTCGTTGGCGAGCACGGTCATGTCGACCGGGTCCCAGTTGACCTCGCTCTCCTTGCGGTAGACGAGACCCGCCTCGTAAAGGTCGATGAACTGCGCCTGCTCGTGACCGTAGTATTCCGGGTCGCAGGTGGCGAACTCGCGGCTCCAGTCGAGCGCGAAGCCCAGCTGCTTGAGCTGGCCCTTCATCGTGGCGATGTTGTCGTAGGTCCAGCCGCCGGGATGGACGCCCTTTTCCATCGCCGCGTTTTCCGCGGGCATGCCGAAGGCATCCCAGCCCATCGGGTGCAGCACTTCGAAGCCCTGCAGCTTGCGATAGCGCGCCAGCACGTCACCCATGGTGTAGTTGCGCACGTGGCCGATGTGGATGCGCCCGCTGGGATAGGGGAACATCTCCAGCACGTAGCTCTTCGGCCTGGTGCTTGCGGAATCGGCCTCGAAGCAGCGCGCGTCATCCCACGCAGCTTGCCAGCGACCATCGGCTACAGCCGGATCGAATCGTTCAACGCTCATGATTGTCCCCTAGGGGAAGTTAGAGGACGGCGGAACGCCGCAGATCGCGCGCCTTGGTGAGGATGATGTTCTCCAGGCGCTGCACCGTGGCAGCTTCCACCGGGGCTTCGACCCAGGTGCCGTTCTGCAGCACCTGGCGGCTGGCCGCCACGCGCAGGGCGTCGGCCCGCAGGTTCTGGTCGAGGATGGCGACCGATACCTTCATCCGCTCGTTGGGGTTGTTGGGATCTGCATACCAGTCCGTCACCAGCACACCGCCCGCGCTGTCTGCCTGGGTCAGCGGCATGAAGGACAGCGTCTCCAGGCTGGCGCGCCAGAGGTAGGAGTTGACGCCGATGGTGTTCACCCGCGCTGCGGCGAGGTCCAGGTTCAACCGGTCGTCATTGCCGCCGCCACATGCCGAGAGGGCAAAGGTGGCCATGCCCAGCATGGTTGCGCCGGCAACACGGCGAGTAAGGGCGGAAACGGTCGATTTTGCCATCATTGGTCCTGTAAACTCGATAAGGTCGCTATCAGCCTGCCTCTATAGCGGGCATGGCCCGTGCGGCAAGGCGTAGCGGGCAGTGCGGTGCAAAAGCCGCGAATCGCACTGAACCCGCGCTTAATGCCCGCGATTCGCTTGCATCCCCTCCGGCCCAATCTGTGGGCCTGACGCAACACATGGCAAAAAGCCGATAAAAGGCCGCGTGATGTCTGGAATTTGTGGTCTGCAGGTCCTAGTCATGGTGATAGATCGTTGCGACTCGGAGCAAGCGGGAACACCCGCGTTCATGGAGAGTCCATCGGAGAGGTATGAAAGAGGTGTCATGAGCAACATGCGCAACAGTCAGGCAGGGAAGGCAACGCTCGTCGCGTCTGCCGCGCTGCTGGCCATTGCCGTGCCCAGCGCCGGTTTCGCCTTCGGTTCAGCCGGTCCGGCTGCCGGAACCGAGCTGCGCGAAAGCTTCCTTGCCTTTACCCCGGCCGACGCCGATCCGCGTATGGCACAGTTGATTGCCGAACGCAGTGGCGATGCGCAGATGATGCGCTTTACCCCTGCTGGCCTGGCCGCTTCGCCAAGCGCGCGTTCGATCACGGTCGCAGTCCGCATCGATCCGGAAACGGCTGATGCCCTGGCTGCCACTGGCATTGCCAGCGCGCGCACCAACGAAGGCCGCACCCCGCTGCGGGTGACGCCGACGCGTTACAACCTTGGTCTTGCCCGCGGTTACAGCAGCTTTGCCCAGTCGCCGGTTGCCGCCGCACCTGCGCCGACGGCCACCATGGTATCGCGTACGCTCTCGGGGGCTGAAATCCCTGACCTCGCCGAATTCGCTCCGCGCCCTGGCGCCCGCAACGAGCCGAGCCGCTTCGCTGCCCGCATCGCGCTGGACGAAGATGCCCGCGCCGACAACGCGGCCGTTTCGGCCGAGCGCCTGACCGACCAGATGCTCGACGTCGGCGGCAGCTTCAGCCTGACGCGCAACCTCGATATCACTGCAGGTGTCCGTTACGAGCAGGACCGCGACCTGATCCCGGTGCCCGATCTCGAACAGCAGGACAGCCAGGCCGTCTACGTCGGCACCCAGTTCCGCTTCTAAGCCAGCAAAGATTGCTGCCCGCATGACCCCGCTTCGGCGGGGTTTTGTTTTGCGCGGAACGCAAGGCTTGCCTAGAACGGGAAAAAGTCATGGTTCATTCTTGGGAGAAAATACATGGGACGCGTTGCAGTCGTTACCGGCGGAACCCGCGGCATTGGTCGCGCCATTTGCGAAGCCTTGCAGGCTGACGGCTTCACCGTTGTCGCCAACTATGCCGGCAACGAGGAAAAGGCCCGCAAGTTCTCCGAAGAGACTGGCATCCCCACCTACAAGTTCGACGTGGGCGATCACGCCGCGACGCTGGCCGCCTGTGCGAAGATCGAGGAAGAAGTCGGCCCCATCGAAGTGGTGGTAAACAACGCCGGCATCACCCGCGACGGCACCCTGCTCAAGATGAGCTACGAGGAATGGGACGACGTCATGCGCACCAACCTTGGTGGTTGCTTCAACATGGCCAAGGCCGCCTTTGCCGGGATGAAGGACCGCAAGTGGGGCCGCATCATCAACATCGGCTCGATCAACGGCCAGGCCGGCCAGTACGGCCAGGTCAACTATGCCGCTGCCAAGAGCGGCATCCACGGCTTCACCAAGGCGCTGGCGCAGGAAGGTGCCCGCTACGGCATCACCGTCAACGCCATTGCCCCGGGCTATATCGATACCGACATGGTCGCCGCCGTGCCGGAGAACGTACTGGAAAAGATCGTCGCCAAGATCCCGGTCGGCCGCCTCGGCCATGCGGATGAGATCGCCCGCGGCGTGGCCTTCCTCGCCAGCGAGGACGGCGCCTTCATCACCGGCTCGACGCTGTCGATCAACGGCGGGCAGCACATGTATTGAGCGATCGGGGCGGGCACAGGACCCGCCCCTTTTCGTTCAGCCGATCAGGTAGCCGACCACCCGCAATTCGCCGTCCTCGCGTGCCAGCGTGACGGTTTCCATCGTGTCCGGCTGGCCGGCAAAGCTGGTGCGGAAGGTGACAATCAGGTGGCCCGCAGGTGGCGTCGGCACCTGCTGGAAGCTGATCGCCTCGCGGCTGTTCACTGCGCCCAGCGGTACGCGCACATCCTGCGAAATCTCTTCCCACACCTGCGATGTGTTGAGTTCACGAAAAGCGGCACCGGTCGCGTCGTAGCTGGCGCGCCATTCGCCGGCATCGACCAGCGCCAGCCATTCGCGCGCGGCCGCCTCCATCTCGGCGTCGGCCGTGGCGACTTCAAAGCTGCGGGTGTCGGATTGCTCGGACTGCACGAACGGCAGCGAGGGGTTCAGGGCCAGGACGGCAAGCAGGAGTGACATCAGCAAAATTCCTCCGGTTATCAGGGCGCGGCCAGTCCGCGCTTTCGGTGGAACTGCTTGTGCCGCCGCGCCGCTTGCTCCGGCTTCCCCCAATTGCTTGTGGCCCATGAAATTCGGGGGGAGTTGCGGGCTATCGCCCTCCTCCTCCAGCAACAGCCGCGCGGCTTCCTTGCTGCTCGTTACCTCCAGCTTGCGCCGCGCATTGCGTAGCCGCTCGTTCACCGTGTGCACCGAGAGGTCCAGCTCGCGCGCCATCGACTTGGCGTCATGGCCATGCAGGATCAGGCGAAGGGTCTCCTTCTCCTTGTCCGTCAACAATCCATAGGCATCAGTCACGCGCGCCCCGCAGTCGGTTTTCGCTCCTGCAGATGTAGGTAAGCGGCGAATCACCAGCCACCCCAAAAAAATCGTAGGGTGCAGGAGCAGGCTCGCTTACGCTGCGCGCCATGGACGAGATCTACCACCCACCGGTCAAACGCTCGGTCGAGATTGCCGGACACAAGACCTCGATCAGCCTCGAACCCCTGTTCTGGGACATGCTGCACGGCGTGGCCGCACGCGAGGGCCTGCCGCTCAACGCCGTGATCGCGCGGATCGATGCGGAGCGGCTGGAGGCAGCGCAACCGCCCGGCCTCGCGACTGCTGTCAGGCTATGGCTGGCCGCCGATTTGCAGGGGCGCAGCGATCAGTAATTCGCCGGCGGATCGCTAGCGGGGAAGCTCTCGTCGACTTCTTCGTCAACAGCGTCCCATTTGCCCTGATCGCCCGTCGCGGTGGCCTCGGCACCGGCATTGCGGACCTGTGCGAAGTTCGGCCCGCCTGCCTCGCCTTCCGCGAACGCCTCGTTGGTTTCGCGACGTTTTCGGTAGAATTGGTAGCCGGCAAGGCCGGCTGCACCGAGGGCGGCAAGTTTGATAAGCATGGCTTTGCTCCTTTCCTTCAACCAACCAACGCATGAGCGCGCCGAAAGTTCGGACCCGGGCACGGCTTTGCCGCCGGAAAGAGGCTGTTGACCGCAGCCGCGCCGCCGTTCACCAATTGCCCATGAGTACCCGCAAACCCATCCGCAAGGCTGTCTTCCCCGTCGCGGGGCTCGGCACCCGTTTCCTTCCCGCGACCAAGGCCATCCCGAAGGAATTGCTGCCGATCGTCGACAAGCCGCTGATCCAGTACGCGGTGGACGAGGCGCGCGAGGCGGGGATCGAGCAGATGATCTTCGTCACCGGTCGCGGCAAGACTGCCATCGTCGAACATTTCGACCGCGCCTTCGAGCTGGAAAGCACGATGGAAGAGCGTGGCAAGGACATGTCGGTGCTCGACTCCAGCCGGTTCACCCCCGGCGATATCATTACCGTGCGCCAGCAGGTGCCGTTGGGCCTGGGCCATGCGATCTGGTGCGCGCGCGGGATCGTGGGCGACGAGCCCTTCGCGATCCTGCTGCCGGACGAGATGATGATCGGAGAGCCCGGCTGCATGGCGCAGATGGTCGAGGCCTACAACGAAGTCGGCGGCAACCTCATCTCGGTGCTCGAAGTGCCGCAGGACGAGGTATCCAGCTACGGGGTGATCGAACCGGGCGAAACGCGGGGCGCGCTGACCGAGGTGAAGGGACTGGTCGAAAAGCCGCCGGTTGCCGAGGCACCGTCGAACAAGATCATCTCCGGCCGCTATATCCTGCAGCCCGAAGTCATGCGCACGCTGGAAAACCAGGGCAAGGGCGCAGGCGGGGAGATCCAGCTGACCGACGCCATGGCCCGGATGATCGGGCAGCAGCCCTTCCACGCCGTCACCTTCAATGGTCGCCGCTTCGACTGCGGCAGCAAGACCGGCTTCGTCGAGGCAACGCTGGCCCTGGCGCTGGAGCGCGAGGACATGGGCGCCGAAGTCCGTGCCATCGCCGAACGGCTGCTGGCCCAGTAAGGGCCCGCATACGAAAAAGGCGGACCAAGCGGCCCGCCTCTTTCAATCCGTTGTGGTGGCTAGCTTACTCGGGGCCGCCGCGAGCAGCCTGCTCGTCATCGTCGGCTTCGACTTCCGCCATCATGTAGGGGATGGGGTTCACCGGCTCGTTCGCCACGCGGACTTCATAGTGCAGGTGCGGACCGGTCGAGCGACCCGTCGAACCGACGTAGCCGATCAGGTCACCCGAGCGAACGCTGTCGCCCGAATGCACGGTGTAGCTCGACAGGTGCGCGTAACGCGTTTCCAGTTCGGCGCCGTGGCCGATCTGCACGTAGTTGCCATAGCTGCCGTACCGCTGCGCCATTTCCACGACGCCATCAGCGGTCGCATAGACCGGTGTGCCGCTGGGGGCGGCCAGGTCAACGCCGTTGTGGCGGGCGCGGCGGCGCAGGATCGGGTGATCACGCATGCCATAACCGCTGGTCAGGCGAACGCCTGCTACCGGCATCCGCGAGGGCACCGACATGGCGAGGCGCGGTGCGGGGACGATGTCGCCGGTGGTGGTAACGTGACCGCCGTCTTCAAGGTCTTCCCAGCTGGCGAAGAGCTCGTTGAACTCCTCGTCATCGACCATGCCCGGCGCAGCAACCACTGCGGCGGTGTCGATCACACCAGTTTCAGGAGCTTCTTCTGCGATTGCGGGGGTGGCGAAAGCCACGGAGCCAATGGCAATAATGCTGGCGATCTTGACGAGCATACGATCCCTTTTTTCTCGTCCAGCGCCCGAAAGCGCCTTCGTCAGTTCAGTTGCGCAGCCCCGTCCAGGCCTTGCTCTGTCTTTTTTTCGATCCGGCCGGAACTACCCGCCGTCTCGTGTATTCCCGGGTATGAGGCCTTTCGTTAACTAGGCAATACCGGCGTAGAATTCGCGCGGCAGACCGGCTGCAAGACGCGCCGAGTCGTTAAACGGTGGCTTCAACACCCCCCTGAAGTGGCGTTTCACCAGCGATTTCCAGTGGATTTCCGCCGTTTTTCCGTTCTCACGACAAAATGCGGCAAAATGCCTTGCGCCTGCAGCAACATGGCGGATTTCGTCGTCAAGGATTCGTTGCAGGATTGCTGCGCCGCGCGAATCGCCTTGCGCCTTCACCCGCTCCAGCGTGGCCGGCGTCACGTCCAGCCCGCGCGCTTCGAGCACCATCGGCACCACCGCCAGCCGTGCGCCGACGTCATGCGCGGTCTCCTGCGCCGCCTGCCACAGCCCGGCATGCACCGGGAGGTCACCGTATTGCGCACCCATGCTGGCCAGATGCCGCTCGATAATGGCGAAATGCATCGCCTCGTCCGCCGCCACGCCGAGGAAGTCGGCCACGAAGTCCTTACCCATCTCGCCACCGAATCGCCCCACGATGTCGAGCGCGAGGTCGATGGCGACGAATTCGATGTGCGCGAGGCTGTGCCACAGGGCCAGGCGGTTCTTCGCCGATCCGCCCTTGCCGCGCTTGGGCATCTGGCCGGGCGAGAGAACTTCAAGGCCTTCCGGCCACGCCGGGTGATCAGGCATTTCTGCGGAGAATCCTGTCGCCAGCTCACCGCGACGCCAGTTGCGCACCAGTGCGCGGGTGGCCTTCACCTTCGCGCGCTTGTCACCCGTCAGCAGGGCCGTGCGGATTGCCTGAGAAAGATCGGGCGACAGGTCGGTGCTCAAAGCGCCTGTGCTGCCGCCAGCACTTCGTCGACGTGGCCCTTCACCTTCACCTTGCGCCAGACCTGGGCGATCTTGCCCTCGGCATCGACGAGGTAAGTGGTGCGCACCATGCCCATGAATTTCTTCCCGTACATGGATTTCTCGGTCCAGATCCCGAGCGCGTCGGACAGGCCGTTCTCTTCAGGGTCGGATGCCAGCGGCACCGTCAGGTCGTGCTTGGCGATGAACTTCTCGTGCCGGGCATAGGGGTCTTTCGACACGCCCAGTAGCGCCGTACCCGCTGCCGCGAAGCCATCCTTCGCCGCGCTGAAATCGATGTTCTCGGTGGTGCAACCGGGCGTCATGTCCTTGGGGTAGAAGAACACGACCAGCTTCTGGCCCCTGAAGTCGGAGGGCTTCACCGAGGTGCCGTCAGCGCCTTCCATGGCCACGTCGGGTATTGTGTCGCCTACGTCGGGAAGGTTCTCGCTCATCATTCGATCTCCAGTGTCTCGCCGAAATGTTCGGCCCATTGCGCGGCCACGCATTGCCTTGCCCGGGCCAGGGTTTGCAACAGGTCCTTATAGCTATCTTCCCCGCAGGCCTGCGCCAGCACTGCACGGGTAGCCTCGTTGGGCTCGGCCCCGTCAGGCGCGAACAGCCGCTCGGCGACGAGGAAGCGCGTCAGCGTGAGGTGGTGTTCGGCATGGCCCGGCGGCAGCAGTCCCGCATCGGATAGCGCGGCGATGGCCTTCTCCAGCCCCGGCTCGAAGCCGATCCCTTCGCGCAATTGCAGGTAGTGGACCAGGAATTCGCTATCGACGAGCCCGCCGCGCATCAGCTTCACATCGAGCGGACCCTTCGGCGGCTTGGCGGCGAGCATGTCCGCCCGCATCGACAACACGTCTTCCTTCAGCGTCACCGGATCGCGCGGGCTGACCAGCACTTCATGGATGATAGTCGACAATTCCGAGCACGCCGCGTTGGAGCCGTAGAGCGGACGGGCCCGTGCCAATGCCATGTGCTCCCACGTCCAGGCCGCTTCCTGCTGGTACTTGGCAAAAGCATCGAAACTTACCGCGAGCGGGCCTTGCTGGCCTTGCGGGCGCAGGCGGGTGTCGATTTCGTAGAGCGCGCCTTCCGCCGTGGGCACGGACAAGGCGGAGACCACCCGCGCGGCAAGGCGGTTGTAGTAGAGCGAGATCGACAGCGGCCGCTCGCCATCCGATTCCTGCCCTAGGTCGCCCGTGAACAGGAAGACCACATCGAGGTCCGAGGCATGGGTCAGCGCGCCGCCGCCGAGCCGTCCGAGGCCGAGCACCACCAGTTCGCTGCCGGGTATCCTGCCGTGCTGCTGGCGGAATTCCGCTATCGCCGCGTCGGCCCCGGTGCGCACGGCAGCTTCGGCGACGCGGCACAGGCCCTCGGCAATGTCGAGCGGATCGTTGCGGCACTCCACCATCTGTGCGCCCAGTGCGAAGCGTTCGTCGCCCACCACCTGCCGCAGCCGGTCGAGCTTCGATTCGTAGTCGCTCTCCTCGCTCGCCTGCATCCGCGCCGCCAGCTGGTCCACGCTGCCCGGCAGCTGCATGGCAGTGGGGTCGATCAGGGCGTCGAGCAGCTCGGGCCGCCGCGCCAGGGCATCGGCCAGCGGGCGCGCCTGGGTCAGGATGCGCAGCACCCGGTCGAGCAGGCCGGGACGCTGTTCGAACAGGCGGAACAGGTTGATCGCCGTGGGCAGGCGGGACAGCAGCGTCTCCCACCGCGCCATGGCGTGGTCGGGATCCGGGGCGGCGGCCAAGGCCTCCAGCAGGTCGTCACGCATGGCATCGAAGGCCTTGCGCGCCTCGGTCGAACGCAGCGCCCGGATCGAGCCGCGCCAGTGCTCGACACGCTCGTCGAAATGGTCGCGGAACTCCAGCGGCACGCTGACGCTGGTCACCTCGTCTTCGGCATCCTCACCCAGCAGGTCGTCATACCGCGCCGCCACCCGCTCGGTGATGACCTTGAGCTCGTCCACCAAGGCCTCGCCATCGGCCAGTCCGTCGAGCCGCGCGACATTGTCGATCTTCTCCGCCGTGTCAGGCAGCGCATGGGTCTGGCGATCCTCCACCATCTGGAAGCGGTGTTCGATCGTGCGCAGCCGGTCGTAGCTTTCGCCCAATACGCGCGCATCATCCGCCCCGATGATCTCCGCTGCCGCCAGCGCATCGAGCGCGGCGCGGGTGCCGCGAACCCGCAGCGAGGGGTTGCGTCCACCGTAGATCAACTGGTGCGTCTGGGCGTAGAACTCGATCTCGCGAATGCCGCCGCGGCCCTTCTTGATGTCGAACCCCGGCCCGACCTCTCGCGTGCCCTTGAAGGCCGAGCGGATGCGGCTGGTGAGGCGGCGCACCTCCTCGATGGCGGTGAAGTCGAGGCTCCTGCGCCAGACGAAGGGGCGGATGTCGTCGAGGAAGGCCTCGCCCGCCGCAATGTCCCCTGCCGCCGCCCGTGCGCGGATGTAAGCCGCCCGCTCCCACGCCAGCGCCGAGCTTTCGTAGTGCGAAATGGCCGCGCCGAAACTGATGGCGAGCGGCGAAACCTCGCTGGCGGGTCGCAGCCGCAAGTCGACGCGCATGACATAGCCCTCGCCGGTCGCCTGCCCCAGCATCTCGACCACCTGCCGGGCATAGCGCGCAGCGGCGTCACCCGGCTCGTCGCGCTCGCGGCGAGCCAGCCGTTCGGGATCGAACAGCAGGATCGGGTCGATGTCGGAAGAGTAGTTGAGCTCGTGCGCACCCTGCTTGCCCAGGGCCAGAGCGGAAAAGCCGCTGGTGTCCGCACCTTCGACGCGCCGCTGCACCACTGCCGTCATGGCCGCATCGAGCGCGCGGTCGGCAAAGTCGGACAGTTCCTCCACCACGCGGTAGAGGTCGAAAGCCCCGGCAAGGTCACCCACGGCCAGCACCAGCGCCAGCGACAGGCGCTCGCGTCGCAGCGCCACGCCAACGTCCTCGGCGCCCTCGCCCGCTGCATTCGCCGCAGCCATGGCGGCCTCGCCATCACCCTTGGCCAGCAGCTCGGCCAGCTCGGGACGGCGGTCCAGCGCGCGCTTCAGGAAAGGCGCATGGTTGCGGGCGCGGTCGAGCGCGGATTGCCAATCTGCAGTCATCATTGAGGCTCCTGCCCGCTGCGCTTCACGGCGGCAAGGGGCTGCGCACTTGCCGCCGGACCCGCGCGGTGCCACATGACGCGCCATCGCCTGACAGGCCGAATGAGGATTTCCATGCTCCGTACCGCCACCCTGCTGCTTGCCCCCCTGACCGCGCTCGCCCTTTCCGCCTGCGCCGACAGCACCGAAGCGCCCGCCGACATCTCGCTCGAAACCGTGCAGAACGCCGTGCGCACGCTCTCGTCCGACGAGTTCGAAGGCCGCATGCCCGGCACCGAGGGCGAGGAACGCACCATCGCCTTCCTGATCGAACAGTTCGAAGCCGCAGGGCTGGAACCCGGCAACGGGGACAGCTGGACGCAGGAAGTGCCGCTCGTGGAAATCACCGGCAGCAACTACGCGCCGCTCACCGTGGGCAGCCAGCAGCTCACCTTCGGCAGCGACTGGGTCGGCGTCAGCTATCGCCAGACGCCCACCACCACGCTGGCGGACAGCGAGATCGTCTTCGTCGGCTACGGCATCAACGCCCCCGAGCGCGGCTGGAACGACTACGAAGGCGTGGACATGACGGGCAAGACCGCCCTCATCCTCGTCAATGACGCGGACTACATGGCAGACGACCTCGAAGGCCCCTTCGGCGGCCGCGCCATGACCTATTACGGCCGCTGGACCTACAAGTACGAGGAAGCCGCGCGGCAGGGTGCCGCCGCCGCCATCATCATCCACGAGGACTTCGCTGCCAGCTACGGCTGGAACGTGGTCGAATCGAGCTGGACCGGCCCGCAGGCCTATGCCGACACCGGCGGCGACGGGTCCGACCAGACGCTGATGAACGGCTGGGTGCAGCAGGAAGCCGCGCGCCGCATCTTCGCCGAAGCCGGGATGGACCTCGACGAGATGGTCATGGCTGCCGCCCTGCCCGACTTCGAAGCCGTGCCGCTGGGCGTGACCGCCTCTACCCGGTTCAGCAACGAAACGCGCCGCTACACCTCGCACAATGTCATCGGCGTGTTGCCGGGCAGCGAGCGGCCGGACGAATACATCCTCCATACCGCGCACTGGGACCACCTGGGTCGCTGCACGCCCAACGAGGACGGCGACGACATCTGCAACGGTGCTGTCGACAACGCATCGGGCACCGCCGCGCTGGTCGGTCTTGCCGAGGCCCATGCCGCTGCCGGCGCGCCCGATCGCAGCCTGGTCTTCCTGGCCGTGACGGCAGAGGAACAGGGCCTGCTGGGCGCCGAGTACTATGCCGCCAACCCGGTCTTCCCGCTGGCGCAGACCGTGGCCGGCATCAACATGGACGGCATCGCCATCCGCGGCGAGACCAACGACGTGAACGTGCGCGGCGGCGGCAAGAGCGAGCTCGACGACTACCTCGCCGTGGCGCTCGAAGCGCAGGGCCGCACGGCCTCGCCCGATCCCGCGCCCGAAGCCGGATACTACTACCGCTCCGACCACTTCCCCATGGTCAAGCGCGGCGTGCCGATGTTCTACGTCAAATCGGGCCTCGACCTGGTCGATGGCGGCACCGAGGCAGGCGAGGCAGCCGAAGCGGCCTACCGCGCCAATGCCTATCACGGGCCGGACGACGAATATGACGAGAACTGGGACTGGTCGGGCCTGATGCAGGACCTCGATCTCTACTACCATCTCGCCCGCGCACTGGGGAACACCGACGACTGGCCCGAATGGAACGAAGGCGACGAATTCCGCGCCACCCGCGAGGAAAGCTGCGCCGCAGCAGAACTGGGCTGCTGATATCATGACCATGCTCATGCCCGCCGAATGGGCGCCGCAGGACTGGATCTGGATCGGATTTCCGGCCCATGCCGACCTGTGGGAAGAAGACCTCGAAGAGGCGCAGGCGCAGATGGCGGCCTTCGCCAATGCCGTTGCCGAGACCGGGCAGCAGGTCCGGCTGGTAGTACGCGACGCCGTGGCCGAGGCCCAGGCGCGCGCGCTCGTATCCGCCAGCGTGGCCATCGAACAGCATCCCTATGGCGATATCTGGCTGCGCGACACCGGCCCATTGACCGTGCTTGGTGCGGACGGCGCTCGCCGCGCGCAGGGCTTCGGCTTCAACGGCTGGGGCGGCAAGTACATCATGCCCGGCGACCTCGAGACCGGGCCTTCGCTGGCAGCAGCGGGCGGGCTGGACTACCAGCGCGCCGACTGGATCCTTGAAGGCGGCGCTATCGAGAGCGACGGCACCGGCCTTGTCGTCACCACCGAGCAATGCCTGCTGCATCCCAACCGCAACCCGTCGCTCTCGCGCGAGCAGATCTGGAGCAATCTCCAGCGCGATCTCGGGTTTGAACGCATCCTGTGGCTGGGTGACGGGCTGGCGGGTGATCACACCGATGGCCATGTCGACAACTTGGCACGCATGGTGGGCGAAGGCGTGATCGCCATCCCCGTCGCCAGCGGTGCGGACGATCCCAATGCCAAGGTCTATGCCGATGCCCGCGCGCGCGCGCAGGACTTTGGCCTTGCGGTGCGCGACGTGCCCTCCCCCGGCCTTGTCGGCGAGGCCGACGATGCCGAACCGGCGAGCTACATGAACTTCGCCATCTGCAACGATGTGGTCGTGGTGCCGACCTACGGATCGAAGCACGACAAGGATGCAGTGGCCGCGATCGGCGCGCTCTTCCCCCGTCGCCATGCCGTGGGTCTGCGCGCGGATGCCGTACTTACCGGCGGCGGCAGCTTCCACTGCGCCAGCCAACACGTTCCCTCCATAAAGTCTTAACAACTCGTTAGGATTTGGCAGCGATAATGGCCTTATGGCCCAAGCTATCGCCTTCACCCGCAACCACGTTGCCCAGCCGCTGGAAGTGCTGCGCATTGCGCTGGTGTCGGGCTGCGCGATCGCGCTGATCGCGGCCGGCCAGGCCTTCCCTTTCTAAGCCACCAGTTTCCACAAAGCGCCGAGAGCCGCACCGCCCAGGACCACGGCGGTGGCCACCTGCCATTGCCTGGGCGTGACGCGGCCAAAGGCCTTGTGGCCGAACCAGTCGCCGAGCAGGACGGCCGGGAACAGGGCGGCGGCGAGTTCGACTTCGCTCAGCCCGCCCACACCCAGCGCGACGAAGAAGGCCGCCGAAAGCGGCGTCACCACCAGGAAGATCGCCATCATCGATGCGCGCGCCGCGCTCGGCTCCAGCCGTCCGCGCAGGTAGAAAGGCGCCATCCCCGGTCCCGGCATCCCGGCGAACCCGCCGAAAAAGCCGGTAAAGAAGCCGGATAGCGCCATGGCCGGATGGCGCGGCAGGGTGATCCGGCCTAGCGGCACCACCACCAGCACGAAGGCTCCCAGCGAGACCAGCGCGATCAGCACGCGCGCCCATGCAGGCGGCAAGGCCGTCAACGCCCAGAGGCCCAGCGGCATGCAGGCCAGCGCCAGCAGGGTGATCGGGATGGCCGAACGGTCGGCATGGCGGCGGATGCGGCCCACGTCGGTCAGCCCGATCAGGAACAGCGAGATCAGCCCGATCAGGACAGCCGCGGTGGGCTCGATGGCCAATTGGAGAACGGGCACCAGCACCACCGAAAGGCCGAAGCCCGCCAGGCCGCGCACGAAGCCTGCGGCCACCGCGGCCAGCAAGGCGACGATGACGGCTTGAGGCTCGAACCCGAACATGGCCTGATCCTACAGCAGCTTGACCAGAGCAGCCACGGCAGCAGCGGCCAGCACGACGCCCACGATAATCCGCCACAATTTGTCATTGACCTTGCCGAAGGCGAGGCTGCCGACCCAGTTGCCCAGCATGACCAGCGGGAACAGCGCTACGCCGAGCACGACGATCCGCCATTCGAGCACGCCCAGGGTCGCGCCTGATCCCACCCCTGCCAGCGCTGCCACGCCGAAAACACCGATCATCGAGGCCTTGGCGGTCATCCGCGGAATGTCGCGCCCGACGTAATAGG
The DNA here is from genome assembly GCF_038289935.1 of Aurantiacibacter gilvus. Taxonomy (NCBI): domain Bacteria; kingdom Pseudomonadati; phylum Pseudomonadota; class Alphaproteobacteria; order Sphingomonadales; family Erythrobacteraceae; genus Aurantiacibacter; species Aurantiacibacter gilvus. The sequence goes on along the minus strand of NZ_JBBYHV010000002.1, from coordinate 996,754 downwards.
GCACTACCGGTGGGCCGGGCATGGCGGCAAAGCCCGTCAGCACGCCCGCAGTGAGGCCTGTAAGGCCCGTGGTAAGGTGTCCCGGCTGCTCCGCCCCGCGTCGGGGCAGGAGCACGGCGAAGAAGGCCGACAGCGCCACCAGGGCGATCAGGAAGCGCGCCAGCGCAGGCGGTGTTGCGTCCAGCAGCATCAACCCCGGCAAGGTCGCCAGCAGCACCAGCACCGAGATAGTGATGGCGCTCTTCTCGGCGTTCTTCACGATCAGCCTGATCTCGCTGAAGGCGAGCAGGCCAGCCATGATGTTGATCGCCAGCACCGCTTCCACCGGCTTCAGCGCCAGCGCCAGGATCGGCACCAGCAGGATACCGAAGCCGAAACCGGTCAGGCCGCGAATGAAGGCCGCGCCCAGCGTCGCCAGGACCGCCACGGCGATCTGCAGCGCAGTGAAACCGGCAAGCAGTTCCAAAGGGCTATCCGTCTCTCACGTCGGGCGGTGTCGCTTCTTGGTGCAACATCAAGATCGCATCTTCGAGCTTCATGATGCGTTGCTCCTTTTCGCCCAAGGTCCGAACTGCAACGGTTCCCTCTTCCGCCTCTCGTCCTCCGACGACCAGCATGTGCGGAACTTTCGCCAGCGAATGTTCGCGCACTTTGTAGTTGATCTTCTCGTTGCGGAGATCGCTTTCGACCCGGATACCCGCTTCCTTAAGCCGTTCCTCTACGTGCATGGCCCAGGAATCCGCATCGGAAACGATAGTCGCCACCACCGCCTGGACCGGGGCGAGCCAAACGGGCAGGCGGCCCGCGAAGTGCTCGATCAGGATGCCGATGAAGCGTTCGTAGCTGCCGAAAATCGCGCGGTGGAGCATGACGGGGCGGTGCTTCTCGCCGTCCTCGCCGACATATGTCGCATCGAGGCGTTCGGGCAGCACGCGGTCGCCCTGGATCGTGCCCACCTGCCAGGTGCGGCCGATGGCGTCGGTCAGGTGCCATTCCAGCTTGGGCGCATAGAAGGCACCTTCGCCGGGCAGCTCTTCCCAGCCGAAGTCGTCGTTCGCCATGCCGGCCTCGGCCACGGCGTCGCGCAGTTCCTGCTCGGCCTTGTCCCAGTCGGCATCGCTGCCAAACCGCTGTTCGGGGCGCAGGGCCAGCTTGATGGCGTAGGTGAAGCCGAAATGCTTGTAGACGCGGTCGGCCAGCTCGATGAAGGCGCGCACCTCGCTCACCACCTGGCTTTCGGTGCAGAAGATATGGGCGTCGTCCTGCGTGAACTGGCGCACGCGCATCAGCCCGTGCAGCGCGCCGTGCGGTTCGTTGCGGTGGCAGCAGCCCATCTCGCCCAGCCGGATCGGCAGGTCACGGTAGGAGGTGATGCCCTGCTTGAAGACGAGCACGTGCGCCGGGCAGTTCATCGGCTTCAGCGCCATCCAGTCGGCCTCGCCGCTGATGACGGGGCCTTCATCCTCGGTGTTGGGCACCTCGTCGGGGATGACGAACATGTTCTCGCGGTACTTGCCCCAGTGACCGGACTGTTCCCACTGGCGGGCGTCCATCACCTGCGGCGTCTTGATTTCCTGGTAGCCGGCCCCGTCCATCTGGCGGCGCATGTAGGCTTCCAGCTCGCGCCAGATCTTGTAGCCGTTGGGATGCCAGAAGACCGACCCGTGTGCCTCTTCCTGCAGGTGGAACAGGTCCATCTCGCGGCCCAGCTTGCGGTGGTCGCGCTTGGCGGCTTCCTCGAGGCGCGTGAGGTGGGCGTTCAGCTGCTTCTTGTTGAGCCAGCCGGTGCCGTAGATGCGCGTCAGCTGCGCGTTCTTCTGGTCGCCGCGCCAGTATGCACCGGCGACGCGCATCAGCTTGAAGGCATCGGGATCGAGCTTGCCGGTGGAGGCCAGATGCGGCCCGCGGCACATGTCGAGCCAGGCACCATCCGACTTCGGCTCGCCGGACCAGTAGACGGTCAGCTCCTCGTTCTCGGGCAGTTCCCTGGCCCACTCGGCCTTGAAGGTCTCGCCTTCCTTTTCCCACTTTTCGATCAGCTGTGCGCGGCTCCAGACCTCGCGCACCAGCGGCTTGTCGGCCTTGATGATCTCGCGCATCGCCTCTTCGATTTGCGGCAGGTCGTCCATCGAGAACGGATCGCGGCTGTCGGGCGCCTTGACGTCGTAGTAGAATCCGTCGTCGGTTGCAGGGCCGAAGGTGATCTGCGTACCCGGCCACAGCTTCTGCACGGCTTCGGCCAGCACGTGGGCATAGTCGTGCCGCGCCAGTTCCAGCGCCTCTTCCTCGTCACGGGCAGTGATCAGCGCCAGCTCGGCATCGCCGTCGAAGGGGCGGTTGAGGTCGCGCACCTCGCCGTCGACGCGCGCGGCAAGCGCGGCCTTGGCCAGCCCCGGGCCGATCGCCGCGGCCACGTCGCCGGGGGTCGAGCCCGCAGGCATCTCGCGCACCGATCCGTCGGGCAGGCTGATCTTGAGCAGTTCGGTCATTGCACCATCATCTCGTCATGTTTGCGCGCGCCATGGCACAACCCACCGCGCGCTTGAAGAGCGACGTTCATTATCATGCCGGTTTCGAGGGGACGCCGCGCCACCCGAAACCGGGTGGCAGCGATTGCGACTAAGCCGCGACCGACCGCCCCCGGTTGCCCGAGGTGGTAGTAGTCGTGGTGGTAGTCACACGCTTGGCCATGTGGCCCACATAGGGGCCAATTGCTGCATTGTCACTAATGCCCGGCGTCGCCATGTTGGCGGGCAATGACCGATACGCTCGAAATCGGCGGCCAGCAGGTCGCCTATCGCCACACGCCGGGAGCCGGACCTGCCGTGGTCTTCCTGCCCGGCTACATGTCCGACATGGCAGGCGGCAAGGCGACCGCCGTGTTCGACTGCTGCGCCGGAACAGGCCGCGAATGCCTGCTGCTCGACTATTCGGGCTGCGGCGAGAGCTCGGGCGACTTCGCCGACGGATCGCTGTCGACCTGGCGCGCCGAAGTGCTGGCCCTGATCGAAGCGAAGGTCGCCTCCGACAAGGTGGTGATCGTCGGTTCCTCGATGGGCGGCTGGCTGATGCTGCTGGTGGGCATGGCGCTGGGTGAGCGGCTGCACGGTCTCGTCGGCATTGCCGCGGCACCGGACTTCTCCGACTGGGGCTATGACGAGGTGGAGAAGAACCAGCTGCGTGCCGGAACGACGGTCTACGAGGAAAGCGATTACGGCTACGATCCCATGCCCACCCATGCAAAGTTCTGGAAGGACGCCGAAGCAAACAGGCTGCTGGGCAGCACGGTGCCGATCACTTGCCCGGTCCGCCTGCTGCACGGGCAGGAGGACGCCGACGTGCCGCCCGAGACGTCGCTACGCCTTGCCAGGGCGCTGGCCAGCGAGGATGTGCAGGTGACCCTTGTCAAAGGCGGAGACCATCGCTTGTCGCGCGACAGTGACATCGCCCTGCTGCTGCGCACGGTGGAGACCCTATGACCGACCTTTCCGTCCTCGATCTCGTCCCGGTGCGCGAAGGCAGCGGTGTTTCCGAAGCCATCGCCGAAGCGGGCAAGCTGGCGCAGGTCGCCGAAGCTGCCGGCTACAAGCGTTTCTGGATAGCCGAACACCACGCCAGCGAAGGCATTGCCGGCGGCGCGACTTCGGTTGTCATCAGCCATATCGGCCATGTCACCAGCACGATCCGCGTGGGCGCGGGCGGCATCATGCTGCCCAACCACAACCCCTTCGTGATTGCCGAACAGTTCGGCGCGCTCGATGCCATGTTCCCCGGTCGGGTCGACCTCGGCCTCGGCCGCGCGCCCGGATCGGCGCCGATCATCGGCCAGGCCCTGCGCAAGGACCTGCACCGCGCGTCGGAGTACTTCCCGCAGGACGTGGTCGAACTGCGCGCGCTGTTCACCGGCGAGCCAGAGCTGCCGATCACGGCCACGCCCGGCCTCGGCGCCAAGGTGGAAATGTGGATGCTCGGCTCCAGCCTGTTCGGCGCCCAGCTCGCGGCGCAACTGGGCTTGCCCTATGCTTTCGCCAGCCACTTCGCCCCGCGCCATCTCGACGAGGCGCTGGCAACCTACCGCCAGAACTTCCGCCCTTCGGCAGCGCTTGAGAGGCCGCATGTCATGGCCGCAATGAGTGTGATCGCGGCAGAGACCGACGCCGAAGCCGTCACCCTCGCCAGCAGCCAGGACCAGGCCTTCGTCAAGCTGCGCTCGGGCGATCCGGGCAAGCTCCCCCCGCCGCTGCCCGGCTATCGCGACAGCCTCCCTGCCACGACACAGGCCATGCTGGATTCTATGGACGTTGCCCGTGCCGTCGGCTCCCCGGCCACGGTGCGCGAGAAGATCGAGCGCTTCATCGAGAGGACACAAGCCGATGAGATCATTGTCTCGGGCGCGACCTACGATCCTGCAGCGCGCCAGGAGTCGCTGCGCATGACCATGAAAGCACTGGCCTAGTTTCGCTTGAAACTTTTGTCGTGCAAATGTTCTCACGCAGGATTAGAGGCGCGCGGGAACTTCCGGTAAGGCCCAGCGCTAGAGTCGGGAGTCGCGAGGCCGCAGGGCTGCCTCGCTACCGAGGAGGAGACAGGCAGGCATGGCCAAGAAGGGCGACACGTCCGCAGCTTTCACCAACTTGAGCGAGCAGGAGCGTGCCTTTGCCGCCGTGCTGAAGGCGCGGATCGAAGGATCCCTCTTGCCGGGTGAAGCGCCGCTGGAAGGCGAGCCGCTGGATCAGGCCACGGCCTTTACCGTCGAAGCCGCGCGCCAGCGTGAAGACGGCCAGCCCTCGATCCTGCTCCGCACCGAAGCCGGTGATCGCCGCTTCATGCGGATCGCCGTAATCAACAAGGACATGCCTTTCCTAGTCGATTCCATCGCCGCCGCCATGGCGGCGCGCGGGCTGGCAATCGACGTCCTGCACCACCCCATGCTGCCTGTCCGCCGCAAGGACGGCGTGCTGGTCGACGTTCCCGAAGGCGACGGGACCGGCGAGAAGAAGGAAAGCTGGGTCTACATCGAGACCGAACGGGTCGATGCGAAAGACCGCCGCGCGCTCGAACAGGAACTGCTGGCAGCCGTGCTGGATGTCCGCGCCACGGTGGCCGACTGGCCCAAGATGCGCGATGCCATGACCGAGGATGCCGATCGCCTGCCTGACGCCGAAGGCGCGGCGCTGCTGCGCTGGCTGGCTGGCGGCATGATGACGCAGCTGGGCCATGTCACCCGCACCCGCGACGGCAAGACCAGCGACGCGTTCGGCATTTGTCGCCGCTCGACGCCGGACCTGCTGGCTGACGATGCCTTCGAGAAGGCCTTCGCCTGGTTTGACGGCGAGCTGGACGGCCAGGACGGCGCTCCCGGCCGCGCACCGCTGATCATCAAGGCGAACCGCCTGTCCAAGGTCCACCGCCGTGCGCCGCTGGACCTGTTCATCGTGCCGCAGCTGGAAAAGGGCCGCGTCGAAGCCCTCTCCGTCCATGCCGGCATCTGGACCAGCGCCGCGCTGGTCGCCCCGCCGGACAGCGTGCCGGTGTTGCGCCAGCAGCTGAAGACGATCATGGACCGGCTCGATTTCGAGCCCGGCAGCCATGACTACAAGTCGCTGGTCCACGCACTCACGGCGCTGCCGCACGACCTGATCATCAGCTTCAACGATGATGACATCACCCGCGTCGCCACGGCCATGATGGGTCTGGCCGACCGTCCGCGGCCGCGCGCGACGCTGGTCACCGCCCCGCTGGGCCGCCACGTGTTCGGCTTCGTCTGGCTCCCGCGCGACATGCTCTCCACCGCCGTGCGCCTGCAGGTGCAGGACATGCTCGAAGCCAATACCGGTGCCCGCACGCTGGACTGGAGCTTGATGGTCGAAGGCGGCAACCTCGCCCTGCTGCGCTATGTCATGGACTTCCGCGGCAAGGCCGGCACGCCTGACGCCGACGCCATCGATGCCGAGTTGAACGCCATGCTGCGCGGCTGGAACGACGCGGTCGAGGATGCGCTGGCCAAGGGCGAGGAGTCCGCGCGGGCCGGTGCGCTCGCCATGCGCTATGCCGCCAGTTTCCCCACCTTCTACCGTACCAGTTATGGTGCCGAAGAGGCGGCAATCGATATTGTCCGCCTGCGCCACCTGGCGGTGCAGGTTGACGAGACCGGCAATAGCCGCTCCGTCCGGCTCTATCACGCTGATGCCGATGAGCCGGAACGCCTGCGCCTCAAGGTCTACCAGCATCACGGCTCCCTGCCGCTGTCGGACGCGGTGCCGGCGCTGGAGAACTTCGGTTTCCGCGTGATGTCGGAGATTCCCACACCGCTGCAAGGCGAGGATGCCGGGACGATCCACGATTTCACCCTGCGCCTCCCCGCCGGTGTCGAGCACCACACCTTGCTGGAGCGCGCTGCGGATATCGAGGACGCCATTTCCTGCGTGCTCAACGAGCAGGCTGAAGACGACGTTTTCAACCGGCTGGTGGTTAAGTCCGGCCTCGTCGCGCATGAGACGGACTGGCTGCGGGCATTCTACCGCTACCTGCGGCAGGCCAATATCGCCTTTACCATCTATACCGTGGTCGATGCCCTGGCGGCAGCGCCCAAGGTTACGCGCGGCCTCATCGATCTGCTTCGCGCCTTGCACGATCCCAAGGTGAAAGGTGATCGCAGCAAGGCCGTCGAAGCCATCAACGATGACATTCGCGCGGGGCTCGCCGACGTCGTCGCGATCAACGATGACCGCATCCTGCGGCTCTACTGGGACACCATGCGCGCGGTGCTGCGCACCAATGCCTTTGCCCCGGCGGCCAGCGATGCGCTGGCCTTCAAGCTCGATTCCGCGCTGGTCCCCGGCCTGCCCAAGCCCGTGCCGTGGCGCGAGATCTTCGTCTATTCGCGCCGCGTCGAAGGCATTCACCTACGTGCCGGCCCCGTCGCCCGCGGCGGCCTGCGCTGGTCGGACCGGCGAGACGACTTCCGCACCGAAGTGCTCGGCCTGATGAAGGCGCAGAAAGTGAAGAACGCCGTGATCGTGCCAACCGGCGCGAAGGGCGGTTTCTATCCCAAGCAGCTGCCCAACCCGGCCGAAGACCGCGACGCCTGGTTCGCCGAGGGCAGGGACAGCTACAAGCTGTTCATCCGCTCCCTGCTGTCGATCACGGACAACTATGAAGGCGACAAGGTGGTGCACCCCGACGGCGTGGTGATCCACGACGGGGAAGACCCCTATTTCGTGGTCGCCGCCGACAAGGGTACGGCCACCTTCTCCGACACCGCCAATGCCATCGCCGAGGAACGCGGCTTCTGGCTGGGCGATGCCTTCGCCAGTGGCGGCTCCAACGGCTACGACCACAAGGCCATGGGCATCACCGCCAAGGGCGCGTGGATCTCCGTGCAGCGGCATTTCCTGGAAATGGGCGTCGACGTGCAGAAGGAACCCGTGCGCGTTGCCGGTTGCGGCGACATGTCGGGCGACGTGTTCGGCAACGGCATGCTGCTGTCGAAAGCGATCAAGCTGGTCGCGGCCTTTGACCATCGCCACGTGTTCATCGATCCCGATCCCGATCCGGCCATCAGCTGGAAGGAACGCAAGCGGCTGTTCGACCTGCCGCGCTCCAGCTGGGCTGACTACAACGAGAAGCTGATCAGCCGGGGCGGCGGCATCTACCCGCGCGCAATGAAGCGCATCGAGCTGTCGGCGGCGGCGCTGGCCGCGCTGGGCATCGACAAGAGCGAGTTGAAAGACGGCGGGATCGAACCCGACAGCCTGATCTCGCGCGTGCTCACCAGCCCGGTCGACCTGATCTGGTTCGGCGGCATCGGCACCTATGTGAAGTCGTCGGACGAAAGCCACATGGACGTGGGCGATCCCGCCAACGACCTGCTGCGCGTCAATGCCGAAGACCTGCGCGCCAAGGTGATCGGCGAAGGCGCCAACCTGGGCATCACCCAAGCAGGCCGTATCGAGTTCGCCCTGCGCGGCGGCCGCGTGAACACCGACTTCATCGATAACTCGGCAGGCGTCGATTGCTCCGACAACGAGGTCAACATCAAGATCGCGCTGGCCGCAGCGCGCGCTTCCGGTCGCCTGTCCGAAGAGCGGCGCAATGCCCTGCTCAAGGACATGACCGACGAGGTTGCCGAGCTGGTGCTGGAGGACAATCGCCTGCAGGCGCTGGCGCTGTCGATTGCCGAACAGGGCGGCAGCCGCACCGTGGGCGCCATGGCCCAGCTGATCGAATCGCTGGAAGTGCTGGGCGGGCTCGACCGGCAGAATGAAGGCCTCGGCGATGCCGAAGAAATGAAGCGGCGGGCGGCTGACGGCAAGGGCCTCATGCGCCCCGAGCTGGCCGTGCTGCTGTCCTATTCCAAGCTGGTACTGCAGGAAGCGGTCGAGGAAAGCCTGCTTGCCGGCGACGATGCGGCCGATCCGCTAGTGCTTGGCGACTTCCCGGCGCAAATGCAGGACGCTTTCCGCACCCAGTTGCTGGGTCACCGCCTGCGCAAGGAGATTGTCGGCACGGTCGTGGCCAACAAGATCGTCAACCGCATGGGCATGCTCCACCCCTTCGAACTGGCGGAAGAGGAAGGCGCTGGACTCGACGCCATCGGCACCGGCTTTGTCGGTGCGAGTGCGCTGCTGGGCATGGACGCCATCTGGGACGCGATCGACAGCACCAAGATGCCGGAAACCGCGCGTCTCATGCTGTTCGACCAGGCCGCCCTCGCCATGCGCGGACACATTGCCGACCTGCTGCGCGCCGGCGGCGGACACATCTCCCCGTCAGACCTGCATGGCGAAATCGGCCACATGGTGGGCGAGCTCACCGACAAGGTGGACACCCTGCTGGGCGACGAAGCCCGCGCCCATGTCGACGGGATTGCCGAGCGAATGGTTGGCCAGGGCGCCCCGCCCAAGCTCGCCGCTTCGGTCGCGCGGCTGTTCGCCATCGACGGAGCCATTGGCCTGTCGCGGCTCGCAACGGACACCAACATCGCCCCGACCGAACTGGCCAACGCCTTCATCGAACTCGGCGCGCTGCTGGGGATCGACTGGGCGCAATCGCGGGCCGCGGTCATGTCGCCGATCGACCCGTGGGAACGCTTGCTGGTCGCGGGGCTCGCGCGCGATTTCCAGGCCATGCGGTTCGATTTCCTGCGCGGTATTGCCCGCAAGCGCGGCAAGGCGGCAGGCGATCCGGTAGCCCTGATCGCGGATTGGGCCGAAGCGAACGAAAAGCCGATTGGCCAGTTCCGGCGGATGATCGCGCGAGCCCAGGCTGCCACCCCCGTGGCCCCAGCCATGCTCGCCCAGGTCGCCAGCCAGGCACGCAACCTGCTGCAGGGTTAAGCACACGCCTCATCGCGCTTGGTGCTTGACGCCTGTCCCTGTTTTGCCGCACCCAGCGCGCCATGAAACGCTATGATGTCGTTATCGTGGGGGCTGGGCATGGCGGCGCACAGGCTGCCATTGCGCTGCGCCAGAACGGCTTCGAAGGCTCGATCCTGATGATCGGGCGCGAGCGTACGCCGCCCTACGAGCGACCACCCCTGTCGAAGGAATACCTCGCGGGCGAAAAGCCGTTCGAGCGGATCATGATCCGTCCCGAGGCCTTCTGGGCGGAGCGTGATATCGAGCTGATGCTCGGCAAGTCGGTCACCAAGATCGACGCCGAGATGCGCGAGGCCCAGCTCGCATCGGGCGAGACGATCGCCTTTGAACGCATGATCTGGGCCGCGGGCGGCGATGCCCGGCGCCTGTCCTGCCCCGGCAGCCACCTCAATGGTATCCACCACGTGCGCGACAAGGTCGATGTCGACGCCTTGAAGGACGAACTGGCGGCGGGCGCGAAGAAGTTTGTCGTTGTTGGCGGCGGCTACATCGGGCTGGAGGCAGCAGCCGTGTTGCGCAAGCTAGGCTGCGAAGTGACGCTGGTCGAAGCGCTCGACCGCCTGCTGGCGCGCGTGGCTGGTGAAGACCTGTCCGCCTTCTTCGCTGACGAACACCGGCGCCAAGGCGTCGACGTGCGGCTGTCCGCGGCGGTCGAGCGGCTGGAAGGCGAAGACCTCGTGAGCGGCGTCACACTGGCAGACGGCGAGACCATCCCCTGCGATGCAGTGGTGGTGGGCATCGGTATCGTCCCGTCAGTCGGCCCGCTGATGGCTGCGGGCGCGGCAGGCGCGAATGGCGTCGACGTTTCCTACACTTGCCACACAAGCCTGGAGAAAGTTTACGCCATCGGCGACTGCGCCGCTCATGCCAATCCCTATGCCGATGGCGAGGTGATCCGGCTGGAGAGTGTGCAGAATGCCCATGACATGGCCACGGCAGTCGCCAGGACGATATGCACTGACGAGCCGCATGCCTACGATGCGCTTCCGTGGTTCTGGTCCAACCAGTACGACCTGAAGCTGCAAACAGCGGGCCTGTCGATGGGGCACGATGCGGCCGTCGTGCGCGGCGATCCGGCAGAGCGCAGTTTTTCGGTGATCTACCTGAAGGACGGCAAGGTCATCGCCGTCGATGCGGTGAACCGCACAAAGGATTACGTGCAGGCGCGCAAGCTGATCGAGGATCGCCGCGAGATCGACCCGGACCTGCTGGCCGATACCGAGGTTCCCCTCAAGGAGATGCGGTAAGGCGCGCCAGCGCCCAGGCGGCAGCTTCGGCGACCACCGGATCGGCATCGCCCCGCAGCTCATCGACCTGCGACAACAAGGCGAGGTTCCCGCTGTTCCCTGCCGCGATCAGGCAATTGCGCACGAAGCGGTTGCGCCCCACCCGCTTGATCGGTGAACCCGAAAACTTCGCGCGGAAAGCGGCATCGTCAAGCGCCAAGAGGCTGGCAAGATCAGGCGCGACAAGGTCTTCGCGCGGCGCCAGCCTGGCATGGCGTGCCGCCACATTGGCGAACTTGTTCCACGGACAGGCCGCCAGGCAATCGTCGCAGCCGTAGATCCGGTTGCCGATGGCTTCGCGGAACTCCTCCGGGATCGGACCATGGTGCTCTATCGTCAGATAGGATATACATCTGCGTGCATCTAACCGATACGGTTCAGGAAAAGCGTCTGTGGGACAGGCGACCTGGCAGGCATTGCAGGAACCGCAGCGGTCTGCGTGAGGAGCGTCCGGGACAAGCTCAAGGGTAGTGTAGATTGCTCCGAGAAACAGCCAGTTGCCGTGCTCGCGGCTGACCACGTTGGTATGCTTGCCCTGCCAGCCCAGACCTGCGGCTTCGCCCAGCGGTTTCTCCATCACGGGTGCCGTATCGACGAAAACCTTGAGCTCGGTGCCAGGGCAGCGTTCCACCAGCCAGCGCGCCAATGCCTTGGCCGCCTTCTTCAGCACGTCATGGTAATCGCGCCCCTGGGCATAGACCGAAATCTTGGCCTCCCCGGGTGCCAAGGGGTCGACGTCCGGCGCGTAGCTCATGCCCAGCGCGATCACGCTCCTCGCCGCGGGCCACATCGACTGCGGGCCCTGGCGTACCTCGGCGCGATCCTCCATCCAGCCCATCGAGCCGTGAAAACCCTCGTCCAGCCAGTCGTGCAAACGCTCGGCCCGCAAGGGATCGTCGGTTGCGGGCGCGATGCCCACGGCCGCGAAACCCAGCTCGCGCGCTTTCGCCTTGAGTTCATCCTCAAGCGAAACAGTGTCTTGCCTCTTAACCATAAACTGGCAGCTTGGTGTTCATTCCTTCGCTCTAGCGGGTACAGCATGAATATGGCGACAGGCGAATTCACAGCAAGCGCAAGTGTGTCCGGCGAATTGGCCATCGAGGCACGCGGTCTGGTCAAGCGTTTCGACGGCGCGCTGGCGGTCGATGGCGTGGACATTTCCGTGCCCAGCGGCGCGATCTACGGCATTCTCGGTCCCAACGGCGCGGGCAAGACCACCACGCTGCGCATGCTGCTTGGCATCATCGATCCGGACGAAGGCTACCGCCGCGTGTTGGGCGCGGACGACCCGCAGGATGTTGCGCGCAAGATCGGCTACCTCCCTGAAGAGCGCGGCCTCTATCCGTCGATGAAGAGTTATGACGCCATTGCCTTCATGGGTGCGCTGCGCGGATTGCCGCTCGAGACAGGACGCCGGCGCGGGAAGGAGTTGATGGAACAGCACGGCCTCGGCCACGCCATCGACAAGCAGATCCGCCAGCTCTCCAAAGGCATGGCGCAGACCGTCCAGCTGCTCGGCACCCTCGTGCACGAACCGCAGCTGGTGGTCTTCGACGAACCTTTCAGCGGCCTCGACGCGATCAACCAGGGCAAGCTGGAACAGCTCATCCGCGGCCTGGCGGACAAGGGCACCACGGTGATCTTCTCCACCCACGTCATCGCCCATGCCGAGCGCCTGTGCGAAGCCATCGCCATCATCGCGGGCGGCAAGGTGCCTTATGCGGGCAGTGTCGAAGAAGCGCGCGACCGCATTCCCGCGCAGGTACGTCTCGAAACGCGCAACCCCGACGGGCCGTGGCGCGCTGCCTTGCCCGAGGCCACCCGCCGCGTCGGCGATTACTGGTACTTCCCGCTGCCCGAAAGCGGGGTCGAGCCGCTGCTCAAGGCCCTGATCGAGGGTGAAGCGGGTATCCACTCGCTCTCCATCGAACGCGCCGGGCTGCACGATGCCTTCGTCGCCATCGCTGGCGAGGCGGCTGCCCGCGACATGGTCAAACAGGATGCGGGAGACAGCCAGTGAACCCTGCCGACGCCGGTCGCCTGCCGCTGTGGCGGGCCGCATTCGTGGTCGCGCGCCGCGATTTCACCGCCATCCTGTTCAGTCGCGCCTTCATCTTCTTCCTGCTTGGCCCGCTCTTCCCGGTCGTCGTCATCGCGCTGGCGGGCGGCGTCGGCGCGCAGGTGCAGAGCGAAGCCCCGGTCGCCGATATCGGCATTGCCATGGAGGGCGAGCAGGTCGATGCCATGATCGCCGCGCGCAACGAACTGGCCAACCAGCTGGGAGGCGGGGTGCCGCCGATGGTGGAGATCGCCCGGCTCCAGCCCGGCGAAGCCTACGATGCCCGCGCCGTGCTCGAAAACGCCGAGGGCAGCCTGGCCGCCGTGGTCACCGGCACGATGGAAGCCCCGCAGCTGACGGCCACCGAAGGCCGCGTGCAGCGCTGGAGCGGCATCGTCGGCATGATCGCCGGGAACGCCGCCGAACCCGGCGCGCGCAGCTATCCACCCGTCTCCACCATGACCGTGGTCACCAGCGGCGCGAGCGAAATCTCGGGCCGGATCAAGACCGCGCAGGGCGGGCAGGTGCTGCTGTTCCTGCTGATCATGCTGCTCGCTTCCATGGTGCTGTCCAACCTCGTCGAGGAGAAGGGCAACAAGATCATCGAAGTGCTCGCCGCTGCCATTCCCATGGATGCGGTCTTCGTCGGCAAGCTGTTCGCCATGCTCGCCATCACGGTGGTCGGCATCGCCGTCTGGGGCAGCACCGGCGCGGCGATACTCTATGCCGGCGGCGTTTCGCTGTCGGACTATGCCAATCCTGGCGTCGGCTGGCCGATGTTCTTCGCGCTCTTCGCCATCTACTTCGGCATGGGCTACCTGCTGCTGGGTTCGATCTTCCTCGCCGTGGGTTCGCTCGCCAGCACGGTGCGCGAGGTACAGACCCTGTCCATGCCCGCGACCATGTTCCAGATCATCGTTTTCTTTCTCGCGAGCCTGTCGGTAACCGATCGGGGGGGCTGGATCGAATATACGGCCATGGCATTCCCCCTGTCCTCACCCTTTGCCATGGTGTCGCGTGCGGCGATCGAAGAAACGCTGTGGCCGCACCTGCTGGCGCTGGCTTGGCAAGCCATGTGGGTGGCGATATTCGTGCGTGCGGGTTCATCCATGTTCCGCCGCCGCGTGATGAAATCGGGGCCGCAAGGTGCAGGCAAGGCTCGCCCGGTGGCGAAACTGCTGGCAGGAATGTTCAGGAACAGTTCTGCTCCAACTGCATAGAAGACATGTCATGACAAGAAATCCGACCACCCGCCGCTCCGCCCTCGCCTGGCTTGGCATGGGTGCATCCGCCGTGGCGCTGGGCGCCTGTGGCGGCACTCCCGCCAATGCGCAGCAGAATTTCCGCGTGAGCTACAGCGAAGCCGAATGGCGCGAACGCCTGACGCGTGAACAGTTCCGCATCCTGCGCGAGGCCGGGACCGAGCGGGCCTTCACTTCACCGCTCAACGACGAGCACCGCGCCGGCACCTTCCACTGCCAAGGCTGCGGCAACGCGCTGTTCTCCAGCGAGCACAAGTACGACAGCGGCACCGGCTGGCCCAGCTTCTGGCGCCCGATCGACAACGGCGCGGTCGGCTACTCGACGGACCGCCTGCTCGGCTATCCGCGTACCGAGGAACATTGCGCCGATTGCGGCGGCCACCTGGGTCACCGTTTCAACGACGGCCCGCGCCCGACCGGCCACCGCCACTGCATCAACGGCGTGGCGCTGGAATTCCGCCCGGCTTAACGGACGACGCGGTAGACGTGCAGCGGGCCTTGGCTCGCTGTCTCGTCACGTTCGAGCCAGTCCGGCACCTCACCAGACACCAGCGCGTTGGCGAAGTTGTCCACCGCCGCCGTGCGGTAGAGCGCGACATCGGCAGAGGCTGCACAAGCAGCGACGTAATCCGGTGCGTAGGTGTCGATGATTGCCCGTGCGTCAGCGGCCGAACCCGTCAGCGCGGATATCACGTCAGCCATGGGGCGCTGGTTACGGTGATAGCTCGCCGCGACGACCGTGTTCCGCGTCCTGCCAAGGATTTCCGGGCCTGCATCGAGCGGCGCGAAAACCAGCCCCGGCTCCACTGCGGCAAGGCGTGCATAACCGCAGTCGCCCGGTTCGATCAGCGCAAGGACATCAGGCTGCATGGTTTCTGCGGGGAAGTGCTTGTCGAGCGGCTTGGCAAATGCACTGGCAAACAACGGAGTGGCAAAGCCCAGCACGGCCAGCGTGGCCACGATGCGCGGCATTGCCGAAGTGACCGCGCGCGCCTTGGGCAGCCATTCCGCCAGCAACAGCGCAGCAAAGGGGATGGCCAGCAGTTGCGCCACCGTGCCTTCTCGCATGACCAGCAGCGAATATCCGCCTGCCGCCAGCGCAAAGAGGAATAATAGCGTGCAGGCGAGCGCGCGGCCCTGGTGGAAAAGGCCGCAGCGATGCGCGGTCCACCAGCCGGCAACGATGATGCCGACGGTCCAGACCAGCATAAGTGCGACCGAGACCGGCTGCTTCCAGACCGGCAGGCCCTCGGTGATATAGCCGTGCCACCATTGCTGCAGCACCGGATTGAGCTCTGCCATGGGGTTCGTCGCGCAAGGGCCGAGCAGGCTGCCCGCAAGCTGCAGGCACACAAGGCCCATCGCCGCCAGCGCGAACACACGACCCTGCACCCGGTCCTGCCACGGCAGGAAGGGAATGATCGCCGCGATCACCGCGGCAGCCGCGAATACGAGCATATGTCCCGGCAGCAGCACGTCGCAGAAGCCCATGCCGGGATCAGGTCCCCGCGTAGTGTGGGATAGCATTGCGGCCGCTGCGGCGAGCGCGCCAAGGAACCACGGCAACAAGGTCCGCTCGCCGAACCAGTAGCGCACGCCGTAAAGCCCCGCGAGAACCGCCACCAGGGGCAAGCCCTCCAGCGAAATCACCACCCAGGCCGCCGCGCAGGTACCGCAAGCCACCGCGCTCCACTTGCTGTCGCGCAGCAGTAGCGCAGCGCAGACCAGTGCCAGCACGGCTTGCGGGGCGTGGTGGTCGATACGGAAGGGGGCGAAGTTTCCCGGCAGCAGCGGGAACAGCGGCAGCAGGACAAGGCCGAACAGGAAGGCGAGATCGCTGAAATCGAGCCGCAGCATGATTGCACGCAGGGCAAACAATGCGGGCAGCAGCCACAGCAGCGGCACCATGACGAGTGCTACCGTTTCGCCGAACAACAGCGTCATCAAGGCAAGCGGCATGTCCACCAGCCGCGACCAATGCATCGAGAATCCCTCGGGGGGCTTCATCCGGTACTGGGTGACGTCCCACCAGCCTTGCCCATCAAGCCAGGCGCGAACCTCCAGCAGGCGGGTCCAGTCGTCCGGCCCTACCGGCTCCCAGCCGAGCAGCGGCTGGATCGCGAGGCGTACCAACACGTATGCCAGCCAGGCGGCCAGCACTGCTTGCCAGGTGCGCACATTTGCGCGCCAGGAGAACCCCCGATTACCCATCGGTATCAGTCTCTAACGGAAAACCACGCGGCTGCGTAGGAGCCATGTCGCGATAAAGCTGACGGCGATGGCCACCAGCTTGGCGAGGCGCGGGTCGAAGCCGGAGGTATCGCCCGCCCAGACAATCGCCGTGGTCAGGCCAAGGCCCACCAGCGCCGAAATCACGAACAGCGCCTTCTGCTTGGTGCGCGCCACGCCGCGTTCGGCGACATTGCCGATGAAGACCGCGCGGCTCGACATCAGCCAGTGCGCCGCGATGCCGAGGCAATAGCCGATGGCAGATGCTCCTGCGGGCCACATGCCCAGCGACAGCAGGGCAAGGAAGCTGCCTACGTCCACCGCCAGCGCGCCAACGCTGGCGAGCAGGTAGCGGACCAACCGGACGTCAGCGATACGCTGGAACATGGCGGTCACCCTCAGGCAGCCTTCTTCTTGTCCGCCGCAACCCGATCAGGCACGTCGCGCACCGAATTCAGCGCCGCTGCCTGGTCTTCCGACACCGGCTTGCGGCCTTCGGGCAGCGTCTTTTCCGCGCCTTCGTTACCGGCCTCGTGATATTCGGCGTCCTCGTTGACGCACCAGGTGTCGTAGACACGCTCGCCGGCCACGATGTTCTCCACCGTCAGCATGGCGGTCATCATGGCGTGGTCCTGGTTGTTGTAGCGGTGCATGCCGTTGCGTCCGACCAGGTGCAGCGTGGGATACTTGTCCTCCAGCTCGGCGCGCATGGCATCGACGTTGGCGGCATAGTCCTCGTCATAGACGGGGTAGGCCTTTTCCTGCCGCACCACGGCACCGCCGATCACCTTGCCCGGCGAGACGAGACCCAGGATATCCATTTCCTTCTTGGCCAGCTCGACGAGGTCGTCGTCAGCCATCGACCACAGGCCGTCACCTTCGAAACAGAAGTATTCGAGGCCAACGCAGGCCACGTCCTCGTCAGGCACCATTTCGGGCGACCACGAGCGGAAGTTCTGCACGCGACCGACCTGCACCTTGGAATCATGGATGTAGATCCAGTTGTCGGGGAAGAGGTCTTCCGACTTGATCATCAGCGCCACGGTGAGGAAGTCGCGGTACTTTAGGTTCGATGCTTCCAGCGTGGTCTCGGGCAGCGGGTGCATGCGCGCAGCCAGCTGGCGCATCGGGGCGGAGCTGATCGCGTCCTTGGCGCGGATCACTTGCCTGCTGCCGTCTTCGGCGGTCGCCGTCATGCGCCAGCCGCCTTTGCCATCACTGGCCAGCTGCTCGAGCGCATGGCCCATGATGACCTGGCCCTTGCCGGTGGCAATGATCTTGTCGCGCGCGGCTTCCCACATCATGCCGGGGCCAAGGCGCGGATAGCGAAAGGTTTCGAGCAGGGTCTTGGCCTGCTTGCCGCTGCCGTCGTTGAGCTTGTTGAGACCGAACGAACGCTTGAGCCCGTCGACCACCGCACCCCAGAGCGAAAGGCCCTTGATGCGCTGGGCTGCCCAGTCGGCGCTCATCTCGTCGCAGGGCATGCCCCACACCTTCTCGGTATAGGTCTTGAAGAAGATCGAATAGAGCTTCTTGCCAAACTGGTTGCTGGTCCAATCCTCGAAGCTGCGGACATTCTTGTTGGGGAAGACCTTCGCCTTGCCATAGCTCAGCATGCACATGGCCGAACGCCACAGGCCGAGGTTGCGCAGCGCCTCGAAGGCGCGCAGCGGGTAGGAATAGAACTTGCCCTCGTAATAGATGCGGCTCATCCGCGGGCGCTGGATGAAATCGTCGGGCAGGATCTCGTTCCACAGGTCAACGACCTGCTGGCTTTTCGAGAAGAAGCGATGGCCACCGATGTCGAAGCGATAACCTTCGTGCTCGACGGTGCGGCTGATGCCGCCGACATAGGTGGCGTCTTTCTCGATGATGGCGACAGACTTGCCGGCCTTGGTCAGCAGGTAGCCGGCTGTCAGCCCCGCCGGTCCCGCGCCGATTATGGCCACGTCGACAACAATTTCCTTGTTGCTGCCCGTCTTGCCAGTCTCGTTTTCGTGCATCGATGCCCCCGGATTTGGTCTCTTGTCCGGGAGTGAAGGAAAATGGTTATGGCATGGTTAATGCGGGGCCGCGCGCAGGGCGGAAAGGCGGATTACTTACGCTGCAGCAGGCGCACGATGCGGGCCAGCTCGCCGAACTGGTAGGTATCCTCGAAAGCGAGGCCGAAATCGCCGCCATTGCGCCAGCGCACTATCGCACCGGTTTCGCGCAGGCCCCGGGCGGAAATCTTCACCCGCTGGTCCAGTGACAGGCGCATGGGGCTGGAGATACTGGCGCCCTGTTGCGAGATGTTGTGGATCGTCACTCGCGCCGTGCCCGCAAGGCAGCTGATCTCTGCCGGCGCTTCCAGATTGAGGCGGATGGAGCGCTTGGCAAAGCGGCTGGGGCTTTCGACGATGCGCTTGATATCGACGTCCTGGATAAAGCGGAAACCGGCCCGATCCTGCTCTTCCCACACCCGTTCCACCCAATAGCGATCGCCGTTCTGCAGCTCGATCGTCATATCCTTGTCTTTCGGCAAGGCATGGAAAATACGCACGCTGATGCCGCTTTCCGACGCATCGCGGATGACACAGAGGAACTCGCCGGCTGGCGTGATCAGTTTCGCGGCACGAATGAGCAGGGTGAAGCGCGGTGCAACGCGCTGCTCAGCCGTCGCCGGCGCGAGCATCCCTTCATCGCTGGGGTTGGCTATGCCCATCCAGACTCCGGCTGTTTCGGGAGCGACCATTCGCGACCCGGCTTAAGTACGGGATATCCTCGCAGGGTTATAAAATTGCTAATTGCGGTTAGGCAAAAGCCATGTGGTCGGACCGGAGCGATCTCCAGGCCTTGGGCTGAAGCTGCCGGACGATGGGGCCACAGATCGGTCCTCAAGCAGCCAAGCGGCAGGACAAGACAATGGTACGGGCGGCCGGACTCGAACCGGCACGTCACAAAGGACAGGGGATTTTAAGTCCCCGGCGTCTACCATTCCGCCACGCCCGCACTCGGCCTTGCCTAGCCCGCTCGCCTGCGGATTGCCACTTGCCTTTGTGCCGCCGCTTACGCACTCTAACGTTCGTTAGGGAGAGGCACAGCGCATGAGCGCAAACGAATTCGATTTCGTCGTCATCGGCGCAGGTTCCGCCGGCGCCGCAGTTGCCGCAAGGCTGGGTGAAGACACGGGGTCGACGACCTGCGTGCTGGAAGCGGGCGGGCATGACAGCCATCCCTTCTTCCACGTGCCCAGCTTCGTCGCCGCGGCAATCGGGCTGAAGGCCAGTAACTGGGGTTTCGCCACTGTCCCGCAGGAAGGCATGGCCGGGCGCCAGATCGGCGTACCGCGCGGACGCGTGCTGGGAGGCTCCGGCGCGATCAACGGCATGGTCTACTTCCGCGGCCATCCCACCGACTACGACGACTGGTCCGACATGGGCTGCAAGGGCTGGTCCTACCGCGAGGTGCTGCCCTATTTCACCCGCACCGAGCGCAACGAGGATTTCCCCGCCAGCACCTTTCACGGCACGGAGGGACCGATCAACGTCAAGCTGGTCGAGAACCCCAATCCGCTGAACTATGCCTTCATGGATTCCCTGGGCGAACTGCAATTCCCCGCCTGCGCAGACTTCAACGGCCCCGATTCCGAAGGCTATGGCCGCCGGCAGGGCCTTATCGGCGATGGCCAGCGGCAAAGCACCTGGCAGCAGATGCTGAAGCCCGCGCTCGAACGCGGCAATATCCACCTGCAAACCGGCGCGCAGGTAGCGCGGATCGTGACCGAGAACTCTCGTGCAACCGGCGTCGAACTGACTGACGGGCGCGTGATCAAGGCGCGCCGCGAAGTCGTGCTGAGCGCAGGCACGGTCCAGACGCCGCAGATCCTGATGCTTAGCGGTGTGGGCCCGGCCGAACACCTGCGCGAGCACGGCATCGAGGTGGTGCACGAGCTCTCCGGCGTCGGCGGCAACTACCATGACCATGTCGCCAGCCCGATCCACATGGAGACCAGCGACCCCACCAGTTATGGCATCAGTTGGAAGGTGCTGCCGCGCGATATTCTCCACGGCATCCAGTACCTGCTCACCCGCAAGGGGCCACTGGCAGGCAACGTGTTCGAAAGCGTTGCCTTCCTGCGCACCGATCCGTCGCTGTCGCGGCCCGACGTGCAATTCGTGTTCCAGCCCGCCAAGCGGCTGACCAATCCCAAGGTGCCCTTCCCGCTCGGCCACGGATACGCGATCAGCCCCGTCGGCCTCTATCCCAAGAGCCGCGGCACCCTGCGCCTCGCTTCTGCCGATCCCACCGCCGCGCCGCTGATCGATCCCAACCTGCTGAAGGAGTCGCAGGACATCCAGCCGCTGATCCGCGCGCTCAAGATTGCCCGGCAGGCCTTCGCCGCAAAGCCCTTCGCCAGGTATAACGGCACCGAAGTCGCGCCTGGCCCCGACTGCCAGAGCGACGCCGAATGGGACGCCTATATCCGCGAGACCGGCTATACCGTGCACCACCCCGTCGGCACCTGCCGCATGGGCGATCTGGCGGATGCGGCGACCGTGGTCGATCCGCAACTGCGGGTGAAGGGCATCGCAGGCCTGCGCGTCGCCGATGCCTCGGTCATGCCCAGCGTCATCGGCGGCAACACCAATGCGCCCAGCGTGATGATCGGCGAACGCTGCGCCGACTTCATCCTCGGCAAACCGCAGATGGAACCCGCGCAGCTACCGCCTGAATCGGTCGCGCGCTACAAGTAGGGAGAGGGCCCTTGGCCACAGAACATATCGCCAGCTGGAAAGTCGGCGACGTCACGATCAGCCGCATCGTCGAGCTCTTCGACTTCCGCGACGACATCCACATGGCCATGGCCGATGCCACGGCGGAGGAGGTGCTCGCGCTCGGCTGGCTGCAGCCGCATTACGCCACGCCCGAAGGCCAGATGCGGATGAACTTCCAGGGCTTCGTGGTGCAGACACCGGACCGCAATATCGTGGTCGATACCTGCATCGGTGCGGGGCGGGAGCGCGACTTCGACGTGTTCTGCAACCTGCCCGAAGGTTTCCTCGAAGACCTGGCCAGCCTCGGCGTGAAGCGCGAGAATGTAGACACGGTATTCTGCACCCACCTGCATTTCGACCATGTCGGCTGGAACACCTACAAATGCCCCGAGACCGGCGAGTTCAAGCCGACCTTCCCCAATGCCCGCTACCTGTTCGGCAAGACCGAATACGAAGCCTGGCAGAATGACATCCGCAACGATGGCCACCATTCGGACACCCACCTTGTCGAAGGCGTCGATCCGATTGTCGCCTTGGGCATGGCCGACTTCATCGACACGGATCACCAGATTGCCCCCGGCATTCGCGTCGAGCCGAGCCACGGCCACACGCCGGGACACATCCACGTGGTGATCGAGAGCCAGGGCGAGAAAGCCGTGGTCACCGGCGACCTGATGCACCACCCGATGCAGTGCGCCATGCCCGGCCGCCACGCGACTTTCGACATGAACAAGCAAGCTGGTGCAGCCACGCGGCAGGCCTTCGTCGACAAGTATCGCGACAGCGGCACGCTGGTGATCGGCGCGCACTTTGCCCATCCGACAGCGGGCCACTTCGTCAGTGCCAGCGACGGCGAAACCTGGTTCCGCGGCCTCGGCGTCGCAGACCGCTGACATGGCGGCCGTCACCCGCATCGATGCCATCCGCTACGCGCGGCACGAGCGGACGGCGGCGGCAAATTTCAATGCGCTGGTCGACGACCACGACCTGCCCATGCCGCTGGATTACTATGTCTGGGCGATCCACCGCGACGGCCATCCACCGGTCATAGTCGACACCGGCTTCGGCGCGGCAGCCGCAGCTGCACGCGGGCGCGAGATCACCCGGCCGATCCGCAAGAGCCTGCGCGATGCGGGGATCGACCGGCTGGGCGTGACCGACGTGATCCTCACCCACCTCCACTACGATCACGCGGGCGGGATCGAGGACTTTCCCAATGCGCGCTTCCATGTGCAGGACGCCGAAATGGCCTTCGCCACCAGCCGCCACGTTTGTGACGCCCACACCCGCGCACCCTTCGACGGCGAGCCGGTCGCGGAGCTGGTGAAACGGCTCTATCACGATCACGTGGTTTTCCATGACGGCGACAGCGAATTCGCGCCGGGCATCTCGCTGCGACTGGCGCACGGCCATACAGCGGGGCTGCAGGTGGTGGTCTGCGAAACCGCGCGCGGCGATGTCGTGCTGGCGAGCGATGCCGCCCACCTCTACGCCAATATCACCCGGCACCTGCCCTTCCCGATCTTCGTCGACGAGGAAGACTACGCCCGCGCCCAGGCCCGCGCGCTGGAGCTGGCGGGCGGTTCGCTCGATCACCTGATCCCGGGGCACGACCCGCTGGTGCTCGCCTGCTTCCCTTGCGAGAATGACATCGCGCGCGTCGACCTGCCGCCGCACCCACCCATCGCGGAGATGCTTTGAATGATTGTCGGTTTGCCATGATTGTCGGTTTCCTGGGCCTCGGCCGCATGGGCGCGCCCATGGCCGCAAACCTGCTGGCGCACACCGGCCGGTTGCTGGTGCACGACCTGTCGGAAGACGCCGTGGCGGCGCTGGTCGCCAAGGGTGCCGAGGCTGCCGGCAGCGCGGGAGCCCTGGGCGAACAGTGCGACGTGGTCTTCACCAGCCTGCCCACCCCCCCAATCGTGCGCGAGGCCGTGCTCGGTGCCGACGGCGTGACGTCACGCTACTCGTCTTCGGGTCATCCGAAGATCATCTGCGACCTTTCGACCAGCGGCCCGCAGCTTGCCGCGGAACTGGCACAGGCACTGGCGGGCAAGATGATGTGCCTCGACGCGCCCGTGTCGGGCGGCATCGCGGGTGCCGAAAAGGGCACGATTTCGATCATGGTTGGAGGTCCTCAGGAGGCCTTCGACCAGGTACGCCCCATGCTCGAAGCCATGGGCAAGCCCACGCACATGGGCGAGACCCCCGGCGCGGGGCAGACGATGAAGCTGGTCAACAACCTGCTCGGCGCGGTCGCGATCGGCGTGACGGCGGAAGGCATGGCCTTCGGCATCAAGCAGGGGCTGGACCCGGCCAAGATGATCGACGTGCTCAACCAGTCGACCGGAATCAATTCGGCGACGCGCGACAAGTGGCCCAGGTCCGTCCTGCCGCGCACCTTCGATTTCGGATTTGCCGCGGCACTCAGCCTGAAGGACACCAGACTGCTGCTCGCCGAAGCGGAAGCGGCAGAAGTGCCTCTCCCGCTAGGGCAGATCGTCGCGAATTACCTCGAACGCACGCTCGAACGCGAAGGCCCGCAGGCCGACTTCACAGCCATCGCCAAGGTGGTGGAGGAAGCCGCTGGGCTCGATCCGGAGCGTTAGGCCGAGACGGCTTCAGCCTCGGGCGGCATATCGGCTTCCTTGGCCTTCTTGCGATCAAGCAGCTTCTTCATCGCATAGCCGCCAGCACCCACCGCGATCAGCGTGGGCAGGCGCATGCGCGAAATAACGGGTACGGCAATGGCGCCAAGCACGGCACCGCCGGTCCCGCCAATGCCCTTCACGTGCTTCGAAGCCTGAACTCCGGCGATCCCGCCGATAATCTTGCCAATCATGAACATTCTCCTGTGTTTGCAGTAAGAACGGCTGGAGCCCGTCGCCGTTCCTGCAGACTGGGGCTAGCAGCACGGTGCCGGCCGGTTCATGGTTACCGCGATTGCCCGCGCGCGCGCCTTGGCGCATACCGGCGAGCATGTTGCATCTTGTCCTTCTGCTTGCCGCGCAGTTCGCCGCCGATGCCCTCCCCGTCGGGACCTACAACGGCACCTGTCTCTATCCCGAAGCCCTGCGCGAGCGCGCGGCGCCGGGCGAACTCGTCACCTGCAACCAGGTCGAGATCGCGGCCGATCACATCGCATTCGGATTGCGTAGCTGGCAGTCGCGCACGCGCTTCAACGGAACCTTCGAAGGCAACAGGATGACCGTGGACTCGGTCACACTGGCAAGTGGTCGCAGCTACGACGCACGCGGGGTTTGCGAGCTTTCCTATGCCAACGAGGCACTCTCGACCGTCGCCTGCACGGTGACCTCGAACCGCGGTGCTATGGCCGCCAACTTCATCGTTTCGCGACTCTAGGCGTCCCTGAAAGCCAGCCCCTGCGCCGCCAGCGCATGCTCCAGGGTCGGCATGGCCGTAGGCCCGATGCCGTGCAGGGCCAACACTTCGTCACGGCTGTGCGACGCGAGGTCTGTCGGAGACCGCATGGCGTTGTTGAGCAAGGCGCGTTGGGCAGGTTTGGCGAGCTTGCCGAATGCGGGATCGAGCGCGGAATAGTCGTACTCCGCCATCAGATATCGTTGCGGATCGTGGCCAGCGCGCCGCCGTCGATCTCCCATTTCGCACCGTTGACGTAGCTCGCCTCCTCGCTGAGCAGGAAGCTGACCACGTCACCCACTTCGCGCGGCTGGCCGACACGGTTGAGCGTGGCGGTCTGGCCGAGTTTTTCCATGCCCGCCTCCACACTGTCGAACATCTGTTCGAGCATGCCGACGAGCAGCGGGGTTTCGATCACGCCAGGCATCACGCAGTTCACCCGCACGCCCATCTGCGCCACTTCGCTCGCCGCCGTACGCGTCAGGCCAACCGCACCGTGCTTGGCGGCATTGTAGGCGCAGGCGCCTGCCAGCCCGCGTTCGGAGCCGATGCTGGCCGTGTTCACCACCGCGCCCTTGCCAGCTGCGACCATGTAGGGAAGCACGTAGCGCAGGCCGAGGAACATGCCGCGCAGGTTGACCCGCATCACCCGGTCGAACTCGTCGACAGGATATTCGTGCGTCGGCGCCAGCGTGCCTTCGATCCCGGCATTGTTGAAGAACCCGTCGATCCGGCCAAAGCGGTTGTGCGCCGCCTCGGCATAAGCCTGCACTTCGGCCTCCTCGGCGCAGTCAGCATGGAAAGCGACGGCTTCATGACCCGCGTCCTTCAATTCCTGCACCCGCGTATGCAAGCGGTCGGCATCGATATCGACCATCAGCAGCTTCGCGCCCTCGCGCGCCAGCACTTCGCAGGTGGCGAAGCCGATCGCGCCCGATGCACCGGTGACGATAATGGCATCGCCTTCATGACGTTTGGCCATGGCCCTAATCCTTCTTCGATTTGCGGAACGGCATGGTGAGCAGGAAGAATGCAAGCTTGGGCGTCAGCAGCTTGAGGAAGTTCTTCGCCTCCTCCGGCGTCAGCGTCGCGGTCATCGGCATGGTGCCGTAGACCTTGCCCTTCAGGACCAGGTCGTTGCCCTTCCGCTCGATCTTGCTGACCTGCATCAGCTCCGACTTGTCGGCTGCGTGGATTTTCATGAGGCCACCCTGATCTCGTCGAAGTCCAGGCCGAGGTCATCCGCCATCACCATGGCCGTGGCGCGGCCCGCGCCGAAGACGCCGCCGCCGGGATGCTGGAACGGCCCGACGAGGTAGAGCCGCTCGACCCCCGGCACGCGGTACTGGCCGAGGTCCGGCGTCGGGCGGTGCGAGCCGGACTGGTAGGTGGTGGTGGCAATGCCGTGCAGGTCGCCGCGGAAGAAGCTGGGACTGGTGCGCTCCATGTCGACTGGGCTGTCGCAGTGGTAGTCGAGCACCACCTCGGGCACGTTCTCGATGTAGTTCGCCATCTGGGCGATCATGCCCTGGGCAAACTCGTCCTTCGCTTCGTCCCAGTTGCGCCCGTCAGGCCGTTCGTAGGGAACGTAGTCCCAGGCGTGGAAGATGCTCTTGCCCTCGGGGCAGCGGCTGGGATCGTGCTGCGGCAGCTGGCCGACGCCGACCAGCGGCGTGGGGCTCATCTTGCCATAGCGCAACTCGTCGAAGGCGCGGCGCATACCTTCGTAGCTGGCGGGCATCAGCTCGTACATCACCGCCGACAGCTCTTCGCCATCGTGGCGCCTGGCCTTGAACTTCAATGGTGCGTCGAGCGCGGCGTGGACGGTGAAGCAGGCGGCGGGCGTGATATGGGTACGCTTGGCCTTGCGGCCCACTTCGGCGGGCAGGTCCGCCACCATGTCCGGCAGGACATGCGGATGCAGCGCGCCGATCACGCCTTCGCCTGCGGTGAAGGTCTCGCCGGAGTCGAGCACCACGCCGGTGGCGCGGCCTCCTGAGGTCGTGACTTCACGCACCTGCGCGCTCGCGCGCACCGCGCCGCCGTGGTCTTCGATGCAGGCGATAAGCGCATTGGTGAGGCTGCCCGAGCCGCCCACCGGCACACCGAAGCCGTACTTCTCGAGGAAGCCGAGGAAGACATAGGCACCGATGCCGGTAGCCTTTTCGTCGGGAGAGACGAGGTTCTCGCCCGCAACGCGGCCGAAGTGCGCCTGCACCTTCTCGTGCTCGAACAGCTCCTCCATCAGGTCGAAGGTGGAGACGCCCATGGTGCGCATGATTTCCTGCCCCTCGGGGCTCTGGTCCATCATCGCGGTTTGCGCGCCCAAGGGCATGGGCGGCGAGTAGAGCCCCGCCTGGATCATCGGCAGCCACTGGGCGGCCTGATCGCTCATCTTGAGGAAGGTCTGCGCATCCTTCTCGCTGAACCTCGCGATGGCCTCGGCGCTTTTCGCCGGGTCGCGGTGCAGCGGCAGGGTGGAGCCATCCTCCCATACGCTCATCATCGGCACATCGGGGAAGACGTAACGCAGGCCGTATTTGGATTTCAGGCCAAGGTCGTCGTTCGCCAGCAGCGGATTGCCCTGGATGAAGATGTGGCTCATCGAATGCTGGTCGTGGGTGAAGCCGGGGCGCGTCAGCTCGCGGCTGACCACGCCGCCGCCGTGCCAGGGGTTGCGTTCGAGCACGAGCACGCTCTTGCCCGCCACCGCGAGGTAGGCTGCGGCGACCAGCCCGTTGTGGCCCGATCCGATGACGATGATATCTGCGTCTGACATCTCTTCTCCCTAGAGGCAGGCCGACAGCGCCATGTCGCTGAGCTTGCCCATGCGCTCGATATTGGCGGCCTGCGTCATCACCCCGGCGCTGAGGAAGCTGAGCGACATGTCCGCTTCGGGATCGACCATGAACATGGTCGATCCGGCACCGTAGTTGCCAAATGCCTCCGGGCTGGCGAGCTGACCGAACAGGTGCTGGAAAACGCCCGTCCCGCGCACCTGGAAGCCGATGCCCTGGTTGGCGGGCGGCACTTCCCAGCCCGCGCGCAGCGCCACGCTGCGATAGAGTTCGTTGGGCTTGTCGCCCGTGTGCACCTTGCGCGCCAGCCGCACCATGCGGGGGCTCAGGATGCGCTTGCCGTCCAGTTCGCCTTCGCGGCGGAGCATTTCGGCAAAGCGCCAGAGATCGCCGGTGGTGGAAGCGCAACCGACGTGCGGAGCCTCCACTTCGGGGTCTTCGAACAGCGCGTGATCGCCCTCGATATTCCGCGACAGGTGCTTGATCGGCACCGTTCCGCGCATATCGGGCCGCACATGCCGCTCTTTCAGGTCGGCACGCAGGCCCATGGAGGTGGACTCCATCTTCAAGGGCGCGAACAGGTCCTCGTGAAGAAGGGTCTGGTAGTTGCGCCCCTTGGGATCGGTGCGCACCAGAGCCGTACCCATCAGCACGTGGTTCACCAGCGGCGAATAGTCGCAGCGTTCGCCCGGCGGCGTGGCGCCGTGGACGTTGGCGATCGACTCCTCGAACAGCTCCTGCAGCCGGTCGAGGTACATGCCCGGCTTGGGCGACCAGACGCCCGGCATACCCGCAGTATGGGTAAGCAGGTGGTAGAAGGTCGCCTGCTCGCGCGGCTGGCCGGTGAATTCGGGCAGCACGTCCTTCACCTTGGTGGTCAGCTGGAAGCGGCCCTCTTCGATGGCCTTCATCACCAGCACGTTGG
This sequence comes from Aurantiacibacter gilvus, assembly GCF_038289935.1. NCBI lineage: Bacteria > Pseudomonadati > Pseudomonadota > Alphaproteobacteria > Sphingomonadales > Erythrobacteraceae > Aurantiacibacter > Aurantiacibacter gilvus. The sequence continues at coordinate 968,674 of NZ_JBBYHV010000002.1, read as the reverse complement.
TGAAGGCCTTGGTCACCGAGAACAACGAGAAGACGTCGTCCTTCCTCAGCGGTCGTTCGCCATTCGCGTAGGCGTGGCCGATCGCCTCGTCGAAGACCACTACGCCGCCGCGCCCAATACGCAGCACGGCGCCGAAATATTCGTCCTTCGCGATGTCCGCCTCGATGACCTGCTTGAGCTGGTCGAGCCGTTCCTGCCAGATTGCCGTCATCTCTTCCTCACTTCGCGATGGTGAAGCCGGGGACCGGCCGGTTTTCGACATGGCCGCGGTGGTACATGTCCATCACCACCATCTTGGGGTCCTCGCCCGCACAGGTGACCTCGTAGCCGTCGACGATGTTGCCGTAGACACCCACGCCGAAGTTGCCGACGCGGCGATAGGACGGGGTCGATCCGTCGGCGCAGCGCAAGCGATCCAGATAGGCTCGCTGGCCTTCCGGCATGGAGGCACGGACCGGGTTTTCCGAGCTGCCCAGCGGGTGCTCCGAGGCATCGTCCAGCGCCGCATCAAGTTCCGCGCCCTGGGTCACCGACTCGCCCGACAGCATGCGTTCGAGCGCGGGGTCGCCGCCGTTCGCAGGTGCCGTGGTTGTGACGCAGCCGGCCAGCATGGCGGCCGCGAGGCCCAGGATGATTGTCCGCAAGTGCATCGCCTTTCCTATCCAGCCGCGATGATGCCGCCGTCGACGGCCAACATCGCTCCGTTGATGAATTGCGCTTCGTCCGAAAGCAGGAAGGCCGCCGCGCTGGCGACATCCTCCACCGTGCCGTTGCGGCGCAGGGGGATGTTCTTGGCGCGCTGTTCGTACTGCTCGGGCGTGACGAAGCCCTCGGTCGCCGGTGTCGGCACCGAGCCGGGCGCCATGGCATTCACGCGGATGCCGCGCGGGCCAAGCTCGCCCGCCAGCACCTTGGTCAGGCCGGCGATGCCCGCCTTGATCGTGGTGTAGGCGCCCGTGTTGGGACGGCCCCGATAGGCCACGGGGCTGGAGTAGTTGAGCACGTTGCCGGGCGCGTCCTCGTCACGGTTGGCGAGGAAGGCCTGAACGCCCCAGAACACGCTCTTGAGGCCCGCCGACAGCATGCGGTCGAGCGTCTCCTCGGTCACCGCCTCGATGGGTTCGTAGACCAGCACCGAGGCATTGTTGATCACCGCCCGCAGCGGCCCGGCATGGCTGGCGAAGTCTTCCGCCACCTGCATGAATTCCGCGCGGCTGCCGCAGTCGGCACCGTAGCTGAAAGCCTTGCCGCCTTTAGCCAGGATGGCCTCGGCCACCTCCAGCGCGCTTTCGCCGTTGATGTCGACAATCCCCACCGTGGCCCCTTCGGCCGCCAGCCGGTGGGCGATGCCCTCACCCAGCCCGCGACCGGCACCCGATATCAGGATAGGTTGCTTGTCGAACCGGCCCATCAGTCCATTCCGAACAGCTTGGCGGTGTAATGACTGTCCATGTACTCGCGCATGGCATCGATCTTGCCGTTCGATACCTCGAACACCCAGCAGTAGTCGTTGTCGTAGACCTTGCCGTCCATCGTCTTGCCGGTGGAATTGCTTTCAACGCAGACCCACGGGCCGACCGAGAACATGTTTTGCACATGAACCTTGGGGTCGCCTGGTTCGAACATGCCGCGCACGGGAGCGAGAAACTTGTCGATGATGTCCATGCCGATGTGCTTTCCGGCACCGGCGATGTCCTTCACTTTCGGCTCCCATACCGAATGTTCGTGATAGAAGGCGCGCAGCTTCTCGAGATCGCCGCTGGAAAGCACCTCGAAGAAATCGAGCACCAGCTGTTCGTTGTCGTTCTTTGCCTCGATTGCCATTATCCTCTCCGTCTTCCTTGTAATCAGGCCAGTCCGCGCACTTCGTCGCTGGGTGGCGGAAGATCCGGCATCGCCCCGCCCAGATGCAGCGCGACCATTCCTGAACGCTTGGCGAAGCGCCAGACGCCGCCCGGCTCGGACCGGTCGAGCACGTATTCGTCCTCGAACCCGCCGACATAGAGCGCACCGGCTTCCTGCGGCGGCTCGGTGCTCGCGTGGCTGGACAGCATGGTCAGGTAACTGGTGCCGCGCGCCCGCGTCTCGGTCACCGCCTCGACCAGGACATTGGTGACAATGTGGCGCACAAGGATCGGCGGGCGATTGCGGAAAATGCCTTCCACCGCGTTGCGGCCGTAGAACGGGTATTCGGGCTGGAACGGGCGCGAGAACTCGCAGTCGGGCGTGAACAGCTGGCCCATGGCCTCCACGTCGCCGTTGTCGGCATATTTGGCGAACAGCAGCGGCAACTTGCCGCAGGCGAGCTCGATGGCGAGGCGCTGGCCGTCGTTAAGCATTATTGGCATCCATCATTCTGCCTCCTCGGCGTCGATCTCGGCCAAGGCCTCGTTGACGATGCGGAAGGAATCGACCGCCGCCGGGATGCCACCGTAGATCCCCACCTGCAGCAGCACCTCGCGGATTTCCTCGCGCGACAAGCCGTTGTTGAGCGCGCCGCGCGTGTGCACTTTCAGCTCGTGCTTCCGGCCGAGGACGGCGATCATGGCGAGGTTGATCAGGCTGCGGTCACGGCGGGAGAGCTCTTCCTCGCGCCCCCAGGTCCAGCCCCAGCAATAGGTGGCGACCAATTCCTGCAGCGGATCGTTGAACGGGTTGGGGTTGGCCGTCGCCTTGTCGACATAGGCATCGCCCAGCACCTCGCGGCGGATCTGCATGCCCTTGTCGAAGAGTTCCTTGTCCATCGGGGTTCCTTTCAAAAACAGGAGTAGACGGCGTCGATCAGGCGCCGCGCGCGCGGGCCGTTGTCGCCGACGGCGTGCATCTGGTTGCAACAGTAGGAGAAGCCGAGCTTGGCATCGGGATCGCCGAAGCCGATGGAACCGCCCAGCCCGTGGTGGCCGAAGCTGCGCATATTCGGGCCCATATAGACTGCCTCGGGCGTATTCAGCAGCACCGAGTTGGCCTGGTGATAGGGCCGGTCCTGCAGCAGCTCGATCTGGTTGTGCTGTTCCTCGATCATCTTTTCGAGCTGGTCGTCGGACAGCAGGTCCACCCCGTCGACCACGCCGGTCGCGGCGCCATAGATGCGCGCCACGCCGCGGGCATTGCCGTGGCCGGAGCCGCTGGCGATCTCCACCTCGCGCCAGCTCGGCGAATTCATCGTCGTATGCCACGGCTCGGGCGCGTTCTGCAGGAAGGCAAAGCTGCGCAGCACCGCGCCGTCCTGCCAGCCTTCGGGCGTGGTCGGCTTGGGCGGCACTTCCTGGTCCTTGGCCGCGAACAGCCGCGCCTTGGTGTTGGGAAGGACTTCGGCGACGTGGCTCTGTTCTTCCGCCGTCATGCCGCCGATGTAGTATTCCGCGCCCAGCGGGCCGGTGACGTTCTCGCGCAGGAAGGGGCCGACCGTCATCCCGGTGACCCGCCGCATGATCTCGCCAAGCAGGAAGCCCTGGTTGTGCACGTGATAGGCCGCAACCGTGCCCGGCTCCCACAAGGGCTCCTGCACTTCCAGCGCCTTGATGTAGTTTTCCTGGTCGAGCAGGCCGCCCGGATACATGACATCAGTCGTCAGCACCGGGATTGCCGCCGTATGATCGAGGATCATGCGAACGGTGATGTTTTCCTTCCCGGCCTGGGCGAACTCGGGCCAGTAGGTCGCCACGCGCTCGTCGAAATCGACCAGGCCGCGATCGGCCAGCATGTTGAAGGCAATGCCGGTCACGCCCTTGGCGACACTCATCATGCAGACGGTGGAATGCTTGTCCCATTCCTGCGAGCGGTCCGCCCGCGCCCAGCCGCCCCACAGGTCGACCACGGTCTGGCCGTCGATCACGGCGGAGCAACCTGCTCCCAGTTCCTCTTCGACGCGGAAATTCTCGGCAAAAGCCTCGGCGACCGGCAGGAATGCTTCCTCGACGCGTCCATGCAGCGCGTAGGTCCCGCCGCGCGCTTCCACCTGCTTTGCCCAATCGACAATTGCCACTGAATTGCTCTCCCCTCGTTGAGTTCTTTCCGACTCTAACGACCGTTAGCGTAGGCGAGCCGGACGGCTGCCGACAAGCTCAATCGAAGAAGGCGATGGTCCGCAGCTCGATCGACTGGCGCGGCGCGGCGTCGGGCGGGGTGTTCGGGTCCTCGAAAGCGGTGTGGGCCGTGAACTGCACCGCATCGTCATCGGTATCGAACAGCTTGAAAACGAACATCTCCCACGGCTGCATGTGCGGCACCCACATCCACCGGTGGTCCGGCTGGTAAGCGAGATTGAAGCCCCATAGCGAGAAATCGAGCCCACCCAGCCCGCCGACCACTTCGCTGGGGAACAGGTCATCGCGCGAAACCGTGTTGGCATCGCACAAGGCGAAGGGGGCGCTTTCGACCATCTCGATCGGTCGCCACAGGTTGAACAGCATCCGCCGCTTGGTCAGCAGCTCTTCCGCCTCGTCGGGCAACAGCAGCCGCGTGTAGTCGGCGGTGGTCCGCTCACCATAATCGACATGGGCGCCGTTGGCCGGCTGGTTGTGACCGTGGGTGCCCGTGGCATTGGTGCGGCGGATGGCGCCGAAGCTGATGACCTTGCTGGCGCCGGTCAGGCGCTGGACGACGCCTTCACAATAACGGCAGTAGGCCTCGAGTTGCTCCGGGTCGTCGTAGTCGCTGACGGGTGAAGGTTCGTCGAGCAACACGAAGCCGTTGCGGTCGAACGACAGCTCTCCCACTTCCGGACGCATGTCGTGGACCACGACCTTGTGGTCTTCACCCGGCCAATAGCTCTTGTCGCGGTCGCCGGCGTAGAAGGTCGCCTTCTCGCCGCGCACGACATAGCGGATCGTGGCTTCCACGTCGCAAGCGATAGTATCGGTGTCAGTCAAGAACGGCCTCTCCTCCAGTCCCTTGGGCGCTTGCCATAGCAAGCACAAGGCATGGCCGTCGAGCCGCAATGCCGCAATAATCATGGCCCCGTCGACCTCAAGTGCTGTTGCTTGATTGCGACAATCGCGCACCGAGAATTAGAATAATGCGTATGCTGCTTGATCGTAACAGTCGTGACAGTAAGGTGACAGGTGGAGAGGAGTAAAGTGGCCGTTAGTCCCTTTTGGGTCTGTGGTCTTTTTTCCTATCCTCGCCGCCATCCGGACCACCCGACTGAACGGGGGCCGGATGACATAGCATTTATGCAGCTCGCCGGGTTCCAGACTGGCGGTTGCTAAGGGAGGATGCCTGATGAATTTCAAGAAGCTGAGCGTCACCTCGTCGCTCGCCATTGCCGCGTGCCTTAGTGCACCGGCCCTGGCGCAGGACGGCCAAGGTGAAGAAGAAGCCACCCAGGGTCGCACCAACGTTATCGTGGTGACGGCCGAGTTCCGTGAAGCCAACCTGCAGGACACGCCGATCGCCATTACCGCCGTCAACGCGGATATGCTCGATGCGCGTGGTCAGACCGACATTTCACAAGTGGCCAACCAGGCCCCGAACGTTTCGCTTACGCCGCAGCCGCAGAACGGCGGTACCGGCCTGATCGCGTTTATCCGCGGCGTCGGCCAGGTGGACTTCAACTACGCGCTTGATCCGGGCGTTGGCGTTTACGTCGATGACGTGTTCATCCCGACGCTGTCGAGCTCGCTGCTTGAACTGATGGACCTTGACCGCATCGAAGTGCTGCGCGGTCCGCAGGGTACGCTGGCCGGCAAGAACTCCATCGGTGGCTCGATCAAGCTGTTCAGCGCCCGCCCGCAGGGTGACGGCACCGGTTACCTTCGCGCAACCTACGGTTCGTTCGACCGGATCGAACTGCGCGGCATGGCAGACTTCGCCATTACCGATAACCTCGCCGCCCGCGTTTCAGGGTTTGGCCGCAGCGTCGATGGCTATGTCACGCAGCTGGACTACGGCCTGACCCACCCGGGTTCGAACGTCCCGTCCAACAATGCACGTGGCCGCGGCAATCCCGACAACACCACGATGGGCGGTTCTTCGACCACTGCAGGCCGTATCGCCCTGCGCTGGGAGCCCACCGACCGCTTCGAATGGAACGTCTCGGCAGACTTCACCTCCACGCGCGGTGAAGCCGGTCCGACCGTGCTGATCGCCGGTGGTGCCGCCACCGGTGGCGCAGTCCCGTTTGATCCGTTTTCGACCGGCGTATCGCACAGCCCTGGGGGGCCCGATGCTCCCGCGCCCATTCCTTGGCTCGTCGGCGTTGACGGCAGCGAAGTGCCGATGAGTTGCGCCTTTGTGCCGGCCGGCCCGTACAGCTGTGACACGCTGTCCGGTGACTTCGGCGATCCGCGCTACATCGCTTACTCCAACTTCCTGGATGCGCGGACACCCACGCAGCAGGCGCCGTACAAGCCCTATGCCGCTCTGCAGAACCAGGACTTCACCGGCTGGGGCATCCACTCCAACATGACCTTCGACATCAACGACAACCTCCAGCTGGTCTGGATCAGTTCGTGGCGCGAATATGAGTCGAAGTGGGGTCAGGACCAGGACGCATCGCCAATTCCGATCGCGCAGTTGGACAACCAGCTGAACCACCGCGCCTGGAGCCAGGAACTGCGCCTGAACTTCGAACTGGCAGACGGCCTGATCGAAGGTACGGTCGGCGGCTTCTACCTTGACCAGGACGGTGAATATACCGCCCGAGTCGACCTGAACTACGCCGGTATCGACTTCATTCACGGCCCCGATACCACGCCCAGCACGACGCAGGCCCTGTTCGCCACGGCGACCTTGCGTCCGACGGACATGCTGAGCTTCACGGGTGGCGTCCGCTACACGGAAGACGAAAAGACCTACACATACTTCCGGTCCAATCCGGACGGTACGGTGCCTTTCCGCGAAGCCGACAACCTGTTCATTCCGGGCGTGCCGGCTTGCGAGTTCTTCCTCGGTGCACCGACGTTCGGTCCGGTTGGCCTCGGCAACACGCCAAACTGCCTGCTGACCGGTTTGTTCGATGTCCCGGGTGAATTCCGCGGCAATCGCTGGGACTGGCGCATCGCGGCAGATTACCGGTTCTCGGACGAATTCCTCGCCTATGCCTCGGTTACCACCGGGTTCAAGGGCGGCGGCGTGAACCCGCGTCCGTTCTTCGGTCCTTCGGCCGGCGAGTGTTCGGACCTGCCTCCCGGCTCAACCGCACCGTGTAACCAGATCAACTCCTTCAACCCGGAAACGATCATTACCTACGAGATCGGCTTCAAGGCCGACCTCTTCGATCGTCGCCTGCGCCTGAACGGTGCCGCATTCTGGAATGACTATACCGACATCATCCTGCAGCTCTCGGCCTGCCCTGGTTCGCCGTGTCTGCAGCCGAACAATGTCGGTTCTGCCGAAGTGAAGGGCTTCGAGCTCGAGTTCGCGGCCTATCCGGTCGAGGGTCTCTCGCTCGACGGTGGCGTGAGCTACCTCGACTTCCAGTATACTGACACTGGTGCATCGGGCCTGACCGGCGACGAAATCACGCCGTATACGCCGGAATGGACCTACAGCTTCGGCATCCAGTACGATCACGAATTCGATGGCGGCTCGATCATGGCCCGCTTCGATGGTTCGTATCAGTCGGAGACTTTCACCGACAGCTTCAACACCTTCTGGAGCCGGATCGACAGCCGCTTCCTGGGCAATGCCCGGTTGGCTTACACCGATCCCAGTGACGAATGGACGGTTGCGCTGGAGGTACAGAACATCTTCGACCGCTACTATTTCCAGAGCGTCAGCGACGTGACCGGATCGCTCGGCGTGGTAACCGGTGTCCCCGGCCTGCCGCGCACCTGGGCACTGTCGGTCCAACGCGACTTCTAAAGGATATGGAGGCCTCCGCTCCGGCGGGGGCCTCCCCTCCTTGGGAAAGGACAACAAAAAGGGGCGCGGACCAGATCGGTCCGCGCCCCTTTTCGTGGCTACCCGGCAAGGCAGCCAGCCGGCTTTACGGCCTCAGTTCGGGTTGAGCCGTTCGCGCATTTCCTTGCCCGGCTTGAAGTAGGGCACGCTCTTGGCCGGTACCGGTACCGATTCCCCGGTGCGCGGATTGCGGCCCGTGCGGGCTTCGCGCTGGCGTGTCGAGAACGTGCCGAAACCGCGCAGTTCCACCCGGCCTCCCTCGGCCAGCCGCTGCGTGATTTCGTCAAAGAAGATATCGACGACCTGTTCGACTTCCTCTGCCCGCAGTTCAGGATTGTCTGCGGCGAGAGCCTGGAGAAGTTCGGACCTTATCATTTTTTATTTTTCCCTCTCTAGACGCAGTCCGCGACCAAGAGGACTGCAGCTTCCAACATTGCGCCGACCCGGCGCGCAGCGACTATTTGCAGATTGCCAGAAGCAGGGCGGCGGTGCAATCGCCAGCCAAAATTAATGGTTTCGGGAAATTGTCCTGCAGATCAGGCGTGATCGAGCAATTGCGCGGGATCCAGCCCGAGCCGGTCCATGCGTTCACGGATCGCCGGCCATTCCTCATTCAGGAAGGCTTCGCGCTCTGCCTGCAGCAGGGTTTCCGCCGCGCCTTCGCGCACGAACATGCCCACGCCGCGCTGTACGCGGATCAGGCCATCGGCCTGGAACTGCTGGTAGGCCTTGGCCACCGTCAGCGGATTGGCGCCCTGTTCCGCCGCGAAGGCACGCACACTCGGCAGCATGCCGCCCTCCGCATAACGGCCATCGATGATCGCAGCAGCGATCTGTTCGCGCAGCCTGAGATAGACGGGACGGGTATCAGCCATGGGTGATTGAGTGCCATAATACAGCGGGTCAGGTCAAGCTTTCCGAGCCCAAAAAGGCGGTTTCAGACGCAACTTCATGGCTTCACATGGGTGAAACAATCGCTAGGGTGCGGGCTTTCGCGCCGTATCGGCGTCGAATCAGCAATCACGAGACTGTGGGGATGCACGAATGAAAGACTTGGCCTTGTGGAATGAAGGCGACTGGATCGTAGCGATTGCGTCAGTCGTCCTCGCCGTCTTCCTGATTGCCGGCGCATGGGCCGTCACCCGTAAGCAGCCAGAAGTCGGCGGCCATCCCAAGGGCCTATACATCCTTTTCTTCGCCGAAATGTGGGAACGCTTTTCCTACTACGGCATGCGCGCCCTGCTGATCTTCTACCTGACGCAGCACTGGCTCTTCAACGACAGCGCCTCGAACATCGTCTACGGTGCCTATGTCAGCTTGGTCTATATCACGCCCGTACTCGGCGGCTGGCTGGCAGACCGCTATCTCGGCCAGCGCAAGGCAGTGCTCTTCGGTGCCGTGCTGCTGACCTTCGGCCACTTCCTGATGGCATTCGAGGGGACCGGCGGACAGAACGATCCCACCATTAATATCTTTTGGCTGGCGCTCAGTTTCATCATCGTCGGCTCCGGCTTCCTCAAGGCGAACATTTCGGTGATCGTTGGCCAGCTCTATCCTCGTACGGACGTGCGCCGGGACGGTGCCTACACGATCTTCTACATGGGAATTAACGTCGGTGCGGCGATCGGTACGATCATCGCCGGCTATCTCGGCGTAACGCTGGGCTGGGCCTATGGCTTTGGCGCTGCCGGCATCGGCATGTTGCTGGGCCTTATCGTCTTCGTGCTCGGCAAGCCTCTGCTGCTGGGTCAGGGCGAACCGCCCCGTGCGCTGGGCAAGTCCACCGAAATGACAATGTATGGCATCGGCATTGTCGGGGTTGCGATCATGTGGCTCCTTATCCAGTACCAGTCGGTCGTTGGTGGCCTGATGCTGATTTCCGGCCTCGCGCTGCTTGGCTACGTGCTTTACGAGGCATTCAAACTGGACAAGGAACCGCGCGAACGGATGTTCGCGATCCTGTTCCTGATCGCGTTGCAGCCGCTGTTCTGGGGACTGTTCGAACAGGCCGGCGGTTCGCTCAACCTGTTTACCGATCGTTATATCGACCTCGGCGGCGTTCCTGCCCCGATCTTCCAGTCGATCAACCCCATTTACATCATCCTGCTGGCACCGCTGTTCGCCATCCTGTGGACCTGGCTTGGCCGGCGCGGTCTTGAACCCTCGACTCCCGCCAAGTTCGGTCTTGGCCTGGTCCAGCTCGGCTTCGGCTTTCTGGTGCTTGTTTGGGGCGCGGCCACCGTCGGAGTCGATGCCAAGATCCCGGTGATTTTCCTGTTCGGCATCTACCTGTTCCATACCACGGGTGAGCTTTGCCTGTCTCCCGTCGGGCTGTCCGCCATGAACCGGCTGTCGCCGCGACACCTGGCCAGCCTGATCATGGGCGCCTGGTTCTTCGCCACTGCAGGCGGCAACTACGTTGCGGGCATGATCGGTGCTGCGACCGGTGGCGAAGACGGCGAGATGACCCGGCAAGGTACGCTCGACATCTATTGGCAAATCGGTCTCGTGGCGATCGGCGTCGGCATAGTGGTGATCTTCATTTCGCGTTTCGTTAAGCACTGGATGCATCTCGACACACTGGCAGATGACAATGTGGGTGACGATCTTGCCGGGCAGGCCGAAGGGCCGGGCGAGCCGCAGGGGGCCGGCGTGCATCCGGAAACGAGGGACTAAGCGAATGAGCCGTCTTTCCATGAAGGGCGGCCCTGCCGCCCTGGCCACCACCATTGCGGCACTGGCACTGGCCAGTTGCACCACCGGATCGGGCAGCCAGTCGCTCGCCCGTACGCCGGTGGCTGACGCGGCAGGCGAACCCTACGCCTCGACCTACGAGCGGTTCCCCGGCGTGCCGACGGCAATCGTCGGCGCGACGATCTATGATGGCGCAGGGGGGCAGATCGACAATGGCGTGGTGCTGTTTGCCGACGGTGACGTGGTCGCCGTGGGCGACGCTAGTCTGGCAATCCCCGAAGGCTATACGCGGATCGATGGTACGGGACGTTATGTAACCCCGGGCATCATCGACATCCATTCTCACCTTGGCGACTATCCCACCCCCTCGGTCGCCGCGCACAGCGACGGCAACGAGGCAACCAGCCCGACCACGCCCGAAGTCTGGGCCGAACACTCGGTCTGGCCGCAGGACCCCGGCTTCAGCCGCGCGCTGGCCAATGGCGGCGTGACCACGCTGCAGATCCTGCCCGGCTCGGCCAACCTGATGGGCGGCCGCTCGGTCACCCTGCGCAACGTGCCCAGCCGCACGGTGCAGGGCATGAAGTTCCCCGGCGCGCCCTACAGCCTGAAGATGGCGTGCGGCGAGAACCCCAAGCGGGTCTACGGAGGCCGTGGCAGCATGCCGTCAACCCGCATGGGCAACTTCGCGGTCAACCGCGGAACGTGGATCGAAGCGCAGGCATACATGGCGGAGGAAGACCCCGACCGTGACCTCGCCATGGAAACGCTGGTCGGCGTGCTCGAAGGCGAGATCCTGGTGCAGAACCACTGCTACCGCGCCGACGAGATGGCGCTGGTGCTGAGCATGGCCGACGAGTTCGGCTACCGCGTCAGCGCCTTCCACCACGCGGTGGAGAGCTACAAGATTGCCGACCTGCTGCGCGAACACGACGTGTGCAGCGCGGTCTGGGCGGACTGGTACGGTTTCAAGATGGAAGCCTACGACGCCATCCCGGAGAACGCCGCGATGATTCACCAGCAGGGCGCCTGCGTGGTGATCCACTCGGACGACGAGAACGGCATCCAGCGCCTCAACCAGGAAGCCGCCAAGGCCCAGGCTGACGGTCACCGCATGGGCATCGACATTGCCGATGCCGACGTGATCAGCTGGATCACCCTCAACGCCGCGCACGCCATGGGCATCGACGAGATGACCGGCAGCCTCGAGCCCGGCAAGATGGCCGACGTCGTGCTGTGGAACGGCGACCCGCTGTCGATCTACTCGCGCCCGCAGATGGTCTGGATCGACGGTGCGCTGATGTACGACATGGACGACCCGGACCGCCGTCCGGTGAGCGATTTCGAACTCGGCCAGCCCGGTGAAGGAGACGTGAAATGAGCGCACGTCTCCTGCTTGGTGCAGCACTTGTCGCCCTCGCCGCCCCTGCCGCTGCGCAGGACGTGGCCATTACCGGGGCCACCGTGGCCCTGGGCGACGGCTCCGAGCCGATCGAGAACGCCACCGTCGTGGTCCAGGGCGGCCGCGTGGTCGCTGCGGGCAGCGGCGTCGCCGTGCCGGCAGGCGTGCCGACGCTCGACGGCAGCGACATGTGGGTAACCCCCGGCCTCTTCGCCTCGCTCACCAGCCTCGGCCTCGTCGATGTCGATGCCGTGTCGGAGAGCAATGATCTGGACGCGGACGATTCCCCGTTCAGCGCCGCGCTCGACGTGTCGCCAGTGATCAATCCCAACGCGCAGGACTTTGCCTACAGCCGCGCAGGCGGCGTGACCCGCGCCAGCGTGACGCCCGAAGCCGGTGCCTCGATCTTCGCCGGGCAAGGCGCGCTGGTCGACCTAGGCGCCGACTACGACGCCGTGGTGCAGCCGCGCGCCTTCCAGTTGATCGAGATGGGCGAACGCGGTGCGCGCCTTGCCGGCGGCAGCCGCACTTCGGCCCATGCCCTGCTGCGCAATGCCTTGCACGAGGCCGGTTCCTTCGGCGAGGCTGCCCAGCTTCGCGGCGGCAGCTCCAGCGGTGGCAGCACTGTCGTGGGCGTGGATTCGCGCCGTATCGGCTCGACCGATCGTTCGGGCGACGTCCTGCTCACCCGCTTCGACGCGGCGGCTCTCGTGCCTGTCGTGAGCGGCGAGCAGAAGCTCTACATCCGCGTGGAGCGCGCTGCCGATATCCTCGCCATGCTCTCCCTGCTCGAGGAGTTTCCCGAGCTCGACATGGTCTTGGTGGGCGCGACCGAAGGCTGGATGGTGGCAGGCCAGATCGCGGCTGCCGGTGTCCCGGTGATCGCGGTCGCCCTGCGCGACCTGCCGGTGTCCTTCGAACAGCTCGCCGCGACGCAGAGCAATGTCGGACGCATGGTCGATGCCGGCGTCATGGTCGGCATCGGCGGCTACGACAGCAGCGGCGACCACCCGCGCAACCTGCCGCAGCAGGCGGGCAACATGGTCGCTCTCAACTGGGTGACCGGTGCCACCGGCCTGAGCTGGGGCGAAGCCTTTGCCAGCATCACCTCCGTCCCCGCGCGGATCGCCGGAATGGACGATGCAGGCGTGCTGGCTGCAGGCGCCCACGGCGACCTCGTGCTGTGGGACGGCGATCCGCTGGAAGTCAGCTCGGCCCCGGTGCGTGTTTTCATCGAAGGCGTCGAACAGTCGCTGGAAAACCACCAGACCCGCCTGCGCGAACGCTACCGCTCGCTCGACGAAAGCGAGTTGCCGCGCGGTTACGAGTGGTAGGCAATCAGGACTGGCCGGCCCTCAGCCCGAGATCCAGCCACTGGCCATATTTGCGAACCGTAAGCGGCCAGTCCTCCGGCCAGTCTGGCTGTTGGGCTTCGTCAAAGCCGTGAAGTTTCGCGAACTCGCGCGGCCAGTCGAGCCTGACGTTGTCGGGATCCAGCGGCAGGTCCTCGGTCAGGTGGTCATCCGGATGTAGCGTCAGCTGCGGCCCGAGGTCGCGCGAGGCCGTATCCCAGAGGAACTTCGCGGCTTCGTCCGATACGTCCGACCGCATCAGCCCGAGGTATTCGGCTTCGGTGGGATTGGGCCGCCTGTCTTTCGTCGTCCGGATCATACGGCCGGTGTTGCGCCACCCAACGGCAAACAGGGCAGCCACGAAGGCCGCGGCAAACAAGGTGGCAAACAGCCATTGTGGGAGGCTGGAAGGCTCTCCCACCGCGCTGGCCTAGGCCCGCGCTTCTTCCACGCCCGCGCTGTTGTGGCGCAGTGCGCTCAGCACCGTGTCGACAATCTGCGGGGCGTTGAGGCCTGCAAGGTCGTACTGCTTGGCCGGATCGTCGTGGTCGATGAACAGGTCGGGGAGGCGCATGGTGCGGATCTTCAGGCCGCCGTCGGTGATGCCTTCGTCGCTGGCCATGGTCAGAACGTGGGCACCGAGGCCGCCGATGGCAGCCTCTTCCACGGTCACCAATACGTCGTGCGTGGCGGCGAGCTTGCGGATCAGTTCCTCGTCGAGCGGCTTGACGAAGCGCATGTCGGCGACCGTGGTGGCGAGGCCCTTGGCCTCCAATTGGTCGGCCGCCTTCTTCGCTTCCTCGAGCCGTGCGCCGAGCGAGAGGATGGCCACCTTGCCGCCAGCCGGATCACCGCGCACCACGCGGCCCTTGCCGATTTCCAGCTTCTGTAGCGTCTCGGGAATCTCGACGCCCACGCCGTTGCCGCGCGGGTAGCGGAAGGCAATCGGACCCTCGTCGTGTTCGGCGGCGGTATAGGTCATGTGCGCCAGTTCGGCTTCGTCCGCCGCGGCCATGACCACGAAGTTGGGCAGGCTGGCGAGATAGGTCACGTCGAAACTGCCCGCGTGCGTGGCGCCGTCGGCACCGACGAGGCCAGCGCGGTCGATGGCAAAGCGCACGGGCAGGTTCTGGATCGCCACGTCGTGCACCACTTGGTCATAGGCGCGCTGCAGGAAGGTGGAATAGATCGCCGCGAAGGGACGCATGCCCTGCGCAGCGAGGCCGGCCGCGAAGGTGACGCCGTGCTGCTCGGCAATGCCGACGTCGAAGGCGCGCTCCGGGTGGGCCTTGGCAAACTTGTCGACGCCCGTCCCGCTCGGCATGGCGGCGGTGATGGCGCAGATGCGCTTGTCGGTGTCGGCCAGCTTGGCCAGCGTTTCACCGAAGACGTTCTGGTAAGCGGGCGGACCGGCCTTGGACTTTGCCTTTTCGCCCGTGATCACGTCGAACTTGGGCACGCCGTGGTACTTGTCGGCGCTGTTTTCGGCCGGGTCGTAACCCTTGCCCTTGGTGGTGACGACGTGGACGAGGATCGGCCCCTGTTCGCTGTCGCGGACGTTCTCCAGCACTGGCAGCAGGTGGTCGAGGTTGTGACCGTCGATGGGGCCAACGTAGTAGAAGCCCAGCTCTTCGAACAGGGTACCGCCCATGGCCATGCCGCGGGTGTATTCCTCTGCCTTGTGCAGCGAATTGTGGATGCGGCGACTGATCTTGCCGGCGACCTTCGAGGCCAGCGAACGCAGTCCCAGGTACTCGCTGGAGGAGACCATGCGCGCGAGATAGGCCGACAGCCCGCCCACCGGCGGCGCGATCGACATGTCGTTGTCGTTGAGGATGACCACCAGCCGGTTGCCCGCCTGTTCGGCATTGTTCATCGCCTCGTAGGCCATGCCCGCGCTCATCGCGCCGTCACCGATCACGGCAATAGCCTTGCCCGGTTGGTCGTTCAGCTTGTTGGCAATGGCAAAGCCCAGGCCCGCCGAGATGGAAGTGCTCGAGTGAGCCGCGCCGAAGGGATCGTACTCGCTCTCGCTGCGCTTGGTGAAGCCGGACAGGCCCCCGCCCTGGCGCAGGGTGCGGATACGGTCGCGCCGACCGGTGAGGATCTTGTGCGGATAGGCCTGGTGGCCCACGTCCCAGATCAGCCGGTCGTCGGGCGTATTGAAGACATAGTGCAAGGCAACGGTCAGTTCGACCACGCCAAGCCCCGAACCGAGGTGGCCCCCGGTAGAGCCAACGGCATCGATCATTTCCGAACGCAACTCGTCCGAGAGCTGGCGCAGTTGCGCGGGTTCGAGCTGCCGAAGATCCGTTGGCGTATCAACGGTATCGAGCAGGGGTGTGACGGGGCGTTTGGCGGTCATGCGAGTCGGTCTACACGCTCAAATCTGGCCTGTCGATGAACGCTTCATCGACAGAAATGCACGTTTCGTCGCTGCCATCAGAACCATCACGCGGAGCAGTCGCTGCACAGGCCGCGCAGCTCGACCACCGGGCGAACGCCGGTGTAGCCGTGCGCCGTGCCCGCATCGCGCAGCGCGCCGGTCAGCTTGTCATCGTCGAAGTGCTCGGCCTGTCCGCAATCGTCGCAGATCAGGAAGATGCAATCGTGCCGGCAGCCCGGGTGGGCATTGGCAAGGTAGGCGTTGGCGCTCTCGATGCGATTGGCAAGGTTGGTGCGCACGAACAGGTCGAGGATGCGATAGACGGAGTTCGCCGCCACCCGCTTGCCGCGCTGGTTGCCGACCAGTTCGGCAATGTCATAGGCGCTGGCTGGCCGGTCCTGCGCGGCGAGCGTGCGGAACACGTCCTCGCGCATGGCGGTCCACTGTTCGCCGGCATCGGCGAGGACCTTGCCGGCCTCGGCCACGAGCTTGTCGCCCGAATGTTCGTGATGGTGATGATGCGTTGCCATGCGCCCTACATAGGGGCGCATGGGTCACGCGGCAATCGTGCCCTTAGCCCGTGCGGAAACGCGCACGCCAAAGCGACGGGAAGTTCTCCTCAAGCGCCTCAACCTTGGGCTGGTCCCAACGGCGGATGTAGGCGCTGTTCGGGTTCCGCAGGAGGAAGTCCTGGTGCGAGGCCTCGGCCTCGTAGAATTGCTGGTAGTCTTCGATCGCGACGGCAATCGGGCGACGCCAGACCCCCGAAGAGCCCATCTGCCGCAGGTAGGCCTCGGCAACAGCACGCTGCTCCCCGTTCATCGGGACGATGGCGCTGCGATACTGGGGGCCATGATCGGGGCCCTGCTCGTTGAGCAAGGTCGGATCGGCGCCGACTGAGAACAGGATCTGCAGCAGCTGGTCATATCGCACGACCGACGGATCGTAGGTGACGCGGACTACTTCGGCATGGCGCGTCGCGCCGGAAGAGACCTGGCGATAGGTTGCCGTGCTGGCCGTGCCGCCGTGATAGCCGGACACCGCACTGGTCACACCACGCGTATGGCTGAAGATGGCCTCGATGCCCCAGAAACAGCCACCGGCGAAGATCGCCGTCTGCAGGCCGGTTTCATTGGCCTGGCGCGTGGCGACAGGGGCGTCGAATACCTCTTCCGCCATTACGGCGTGAGGCGTGGCGAAAACGGCGAGGCCAAGGGCCCCGGCAGCGAACAGCGATTTCAGTTGCATCAGGCTCCTCCGAGGTTCGGCAGGATATTCGCTGCAAGTATTACAGCGGTTACCACGAAACCTGCAAGGAAAGAGCGGTAGAGTTCAGCGTTGAAGAGTTCCATCGGGGGGAAAGTCCAAATCAGTAATCAGCCAGTTTCTTATCGTCTGGTCTAGCGTTCGGTTACTTTCAAAGGACTGAATTTTCCCCGCGCCCATCGTTCATCCGCCACGCTTCGTCGCACATGGATAATGCGGGATCAGTGACGGAAGTGGCGCATCCCGGTGAAGACCATGGCGATGCCTGCTTCGTCCGCCGCCGCGATCACCTCGTCATCGCGCATCGATCCGCCGGGCTGGATGACCATGGTCGCGCCCGCTTCCACCGCGCTCAGCAAGCCGTCGGCGAAGGGGAAGAAGGCGTCCGAAGCCACGGCACTGCCAAAGGTACGCGGCGCGTCCCAGCCTGTCGCCTCGGCCGCTTCACGGGCACGGACAGCGGCGATGCGCGAGCTATCGCGGCGGTTCATCTGGCCTGCGCCGATGCCTGCCGTCACGCCGTCCTTGGCATAGACAATCGCGTTCGACTTCACGTGCTTGGCCACCTTCCAGGCGAACAGCGCGTCGGCGATCTCCTGCTCGGTGGGCTGGCGCTTGCTGACCACCTTGAGGTCGCCCTCGCCGATGACGCCGTTGTCGCGCGACTGCAGCAGCATGCCGCCGGCGATGGACTTCATGTCGAGGCCCGGACGCGCCGGATCGGGCAGGTCTTCCAGCAGCAGGAGGCGCAGGTTGGGTTTGCCGGCGAAGGCTTCGCGCGCGGCGTCATCCGCGCCCGGAGCGATCACCACCTCGGTGAAGATCTCGGTGATCGCGCTGGCCGTCGCGCCATCGAGCGGGACATTGGCCGCCACGATGCCGCCGAAAGCGGACACCGAATCGCAGGCCAGCGCGGCCTGCCATGCTTCGAGCAGGGTGTCGGCCACGGCCACGCCGCAGGGGTTGGCGTGCTTGACGATGACCACGGCGGGCTTGTCGGCGGGGAACTCCGCCACCAGGCCGAGCGCGGCATCGGCATCGTTGAGGTTGTTGTAGCTGAGCGCCTTGCCCTGCACCTGTTCCGCCTGCGGCACGCCCTGCGTGGCGGGGCCGTTGGGCAGGTAGAGCGCGGCATGCTGGTGCGGGTTCTCGCCGTAGCGCAGGGTGTCGCCGAGCGTCATGGCCACGCTTAAGGCGTCGGGGAACATCTTGCCCTGGTCGGCAAAGGCGAACCAGCTGGAGATGGCGCTGTCATATGCCGCCGTCGCGGCGAAGGCCTTGGCCGCCATGCGCTTGCGGAAGGCGAGCGTGGTCGATCCATCGTGGTCGGCCAGCTCGGTATAGAGCTCGGGATAGTCGTCCGGATCGGTGACGATGGTGACGAAGGCATGGTTCTTCGCCGCAGAGCGCACCATGGACGGCCCGCCGATGTCGATGTTCTCGATCACCGTGTCGCGGTCCGCGCCGCTCATCACCGTGTTCACGAAGGGATAGAGGTTCACCACCACCAGGTCGATCGCGCCGATGTCGTGCGTCTCCATGGCCTCGGCGTGCTCGGGATTGTCGCGCACTGCCAGCAGGCCGCCGTGGATCATCGGGTGCAGCGTCTTCACGCGGCCGTCCATCATCTCGGGGAATTGCGTCACGTCGGATACGTCGCGCACTTGCAGGCCTGCCTCGCGCAGGGCCTTGGCCGTGCCGCCGGTGGAAACCAGTTCAACGCCAGCCTTGGCGAGGCGGCTGGCCAATTCGACAATGCCGGTCTTGTCGGACACCGAGAGGAGCGCCCGCTTGATTGCAACGTCAGTCATCGTGTGATTGCTATCCCATCTTCTTGAGCAGCCAGGCAAAGTTACCCCCGCCGCGCGAGGCCATTCCCTGAATCACCAGCTGCTGTACCGGATGCGGGCGGCCATTGCCATCGACCCAGAGGCTTTCATCGATCTCGAGGCTCTCCGCCCCGGTAACGAATTGCCACAGGCTGCCGTCCTGCAGCAGCAGGCTGGCACTGCGCTTGCCCTCGGCCAGCGTGGCCTCGACATGGCGGCCGAGGTGGAAGCGGATGGCGAAGGGAACCTTGCCGCGCCTGCCCTTGCTGCCTGACGGCACCAGCACGTCTTCGCCGCGCAATTCGCTGCCGTCGTCGCGCAGCAGCAGGATGCGGCGGTGGATTAGCCCGTAACGCGAGGCATAACCGTCGTGGCTCGCTTCGAGCCGCGTGGCAGAGCCGTTGTCGAGCGTGACGTGCTTGGTGTCGATTTCGACTTCGCCCACGCCGGCGCCCAGCTTGCCGTCGATCAGCACGGCGGTGGAATTGGCATCGCCCAGCACCAGCGTCGAATGCGCCGCCGTGGCCCGCAGGCCCTGCTCGATGCGCACCGGCACCTGTCCGCCCGCCAGCGCCGCGCCGCCGCAATTGACCACCAGGCGGTTGTCGCCGTTGCTGAATTCGAAGGCCAGCGTGGAGGCGCAGCCGTGCCGCGCATGCTTGCCGAAAGGCGGCGGCGAACCGTCGAACAGCAGCGTAGACTTGCGTGCGGTGACGCGCTGGTAGCCCCAGCCGCGCGGGTCCTTCAGCGGGCGCGTACGCACGCGGGTGGATTCGATCAGGGCGGCGAGGCGCGAGGCCTTGGTGGCCGCCCCGCCCTGCCACGAGCCGAGCCCGCCGTCGCCATGCGTCAGCGCCAGCAGCGGCGGCACCAGCAGCTGCAGCATGGCCTCGATCATCTGCGGCGCCTCGCGTTCGGCGGCTTCGTAACAGGCGCGCAGTTCGACGAGGCTGGCGATGGCCTGCATCTGGGCGTCGGGACTGCGTGACAGCACGCCGCCATCTTCGCCCACGGCCTCTCCCAGTGCGTGGGCCAGCCCGGATTCGCCGAACAGGCGGCGCGGTTTGCCTTCGGGCAGCAGCAGGCCGGCGGCCGTGATGGCGCACCAGCCGACCACTTCGCCCAGCCGGTCATCCGCCTTGGTGACATTGCGATCGAGCCAGCGCGCGGTTTCCGCCATCTCGTTCATCGCGCGGTGCCGCAGGGTGCGGTTCTCGCGCGAGAGCATCAAGGGCGCGTGGACCAGCCAGGCCAACAGGCGCAGGCCCACGTTCTCCACCTTCCAGGCCGGGCCCTTGCCCCGCTTGGCATTGGCGTCGAGCCAATTGGCCAGCAGCCGCTCCGCCACCTGCCGGCACTGCGGTGGCGTGCCCGAGCTGGCGAGGTCGCGCAGCCAGGAAAAGCCGTGGACGACATGCTCGAACGGCGGGGTCAGGTTGGCGGCGGGGCCGCAATCGACCTGCGCGAAGGGCGCTTTCACCCCGTGAATGAAGAAGTGCCCCGCTCGCAGCGCCATGCCCGCGGCGCGATCACCGGCGAGTGGCGGGGTGACGGGTGCCAGCAGCCGAGGCCGCAAGGGCTTGCGGAAAGGCGCTGTCAGCGTGGAGCCCGAAATGCCCATGCGATAGGCAAGGCGCACCAGCCGGTCGGCAGCAGATGCCGCGGGCGGGGTGAAATCGGTGACCGCCAGTGCGCGCCCCGGCGCAAGGTCCTCGGTGCGTTCGGCCCCGAGATAGTCTTCGCGATAGTCTTCCACCAGCGGTTCGTGCGCGCCTGTGTCGAGCGGGATGGCGAGCTGGCCCGCATCCTCCAGCGCCTTGCGGGTGTCCGTGCTTCTCACTTCACCCACCTGCGCGTTCATTCGCCGTCTCCGCGTAGAGCCGCGATATTGGCCGCGTAATGATCTGGCCCGCCCCTGAAGGTGGCAGAGCCTGCCACCAGCACGTCTGCCCCGGCATCGACGCACAGGCGCGCGGTTTCCGGATTCACGCCGCCGTCGACTTCGATCAGCACGTCGTGCCCGGCCTTGTCGATCATCTTGCGCACGGCTTCGATCTTGCGCAGCTGCGAGTGGATGAAGCTCTGCCCGCCGAAGCCGGGATTGACGCTCATGATCAGCACCAGGTCGATTTCCTCGAGCAGGTAGTCGAGCATCTTGGCAGGCGTGGCAGGGTTCAGCGAGATGCCCGCCTTCTTGCCGTGGCCCTTGATCGCCTGGACACTGCGGTGGACATGCGGTCCTGCTTCGGGATGGACGGTGATGATATCTGCCCCGGCATCGGCAAACATGTCGATCCACATGTCGACCGGCGAAACCATCAGGTGCACGTCGAACACCTTGTCCGAATGCGGACGCAAGGCCTTCACGACGTCTGGCCCAATGGTGAGGTTGGGCACGAAATGCCCGTCCATCACGTCGACATGGACCCAGTCGCAGCCCGCTGCGTCGATCGCGCGCACTTCCTCGCCAAGCCGGGCAAAGTCGGCAGAAAGTATCGACGGGGAGATGAGCGGACGGGTCATGATTAATATTTGGCGTTAGAGGGGCGCGAATCACCCCACAAGCAGGGCGCGGAGCGTTTTCCACCAGCGCAGGAGCCTTCGACGCCCTTACTTGCAGATTGCGCCGTTCTTCAGCCGCCATTCAGAGCCTTTTTGGCAATTCTCGCGCCACATTCTATATATGCCGGCAACTGAATATTGCGCAGCGGACCGCCAGGCGGACCTTGCCTCAATCCCGCCGGCCAAGAGGTTTGAACAGTGATGAACAACCGCGTTTTGCGATTTGTGGCCATGTTCGCGCTTGCCCTGGGGCTGTCGGTCCCCGCGCAGGCACAGTACCGCAATGAGATGCGCCACTCGATTGCACCCTGCCAGGGCAGCGGCCCGGCGGTGTGGATCCAGGTAACCGGCATCTCCAGCTCCGAAGGGACGCTGCGCATCCAGCTCTATCGCGGCACGCGCGAGGACTGGCTGGAGAGCGGCCGTTGGCTCAACCGCATCGAACTGCCCGCCCGCGAAGGCACCATGCAGGTCTGCATGCCCGCGCCTGCAGCGGGCGACTATGCCATTGCCATCCGGCATGATCGCAACGGCAATGGCCGCACCGACATCACCAGCGACGGTGGCGGCATGTCGAACAATCCCAGCATCAATATCTTCAACCTCGGGAAGCCGGGGGTGAACCGCACCCGCTTTACGCTGGGCCGCGAAGTGTTGCCGATGAATATCCGGATGCGCTACCTCTAGTAAGGTTCAGGACTGCCGTCTGGCGCGCCAGACCTTCCACATCACTGCCGGGGCCGACAGGATCGGGTGCCGTTCGCGCCAGGGCGTGACTTCGATCTCGACCCCGGTGTGGCGCTGCACCTTCCACGCCGCATAGCGCGCTGCCCCGTCGAAGGTGCGGGTGGCGCGCACCAGCCGGGCAATGTTGAGCAGCTTGCCGCGGCGGCGGCGCTTGACCCACCAGTTCTGGATACGTCTGCGTTCGCCTGCACTCATCTGCGGAACGAGCAGGCCATCTTCACGCGCGAAGGGCGTTCCGGCGAATTCGAGGGCTTCGGGCAGCAGCCCGTCGAAATGTTCGGCGTTGAGCGAGAGTATCGAATCCTCGCGCCCCGGTTTCTCGACGCGAAGTTCGGCCTTGTAGGTCGCGCGGAACAGGGCGCGCCAGTAATCGTCCTCGGTCCCCCGCTCGGGTCCGACAGCAATGGCCAGCTTGGCTGCCGTGGCCGCGGCATCCTCTATCGCGGCCTGCACTTTCTCCGCAGCGCCATTGTCACGCCGCCATACCAGGGCAGAAGGCTGCACGAAACGCGCCCAGATCGTGGTGTCGATTGTGGAACCATTCGAGGCCGCCATGAACTTGGTGAGCGTCATGGTCGCGATCTTGGCGCGCAGATCTTCCCCTTCGTGCTGCCACTCGCGATAGCTCACGGTAGGCCAGAGGCCGCTCTCCGGCTCCCCCGAAGTCAGCACGTAGAAGTCGAGCACGCCCTCACGCGATCCGGTGCGCAGGTTGGAACCGTAGAACAGCACCGCCAGCGCATTGCCCGACTCATCGGCCAGCCGCGCGGCGAAAGCCGTGACGGCGGGATCAACTTCGCGGGATAACGCCGCGCCGACGCGCAGCTGCAAGCTCACGGGACGACGAAGCGCAGCTTCGGTCCGGCCGACAGGCGATAGTTACCCGCCGGGAAAGCCTCGCCATCAAGGATAAATGCGTCAGCGATATCGAGGTCGACCGAAGTGTCGCCGAAGACGTGGTATCCACGATCGCGCGTCGCCTGGCTGGCGGTGCCGCAGAAGATCGCGGGCAGGCGGAAGAGCAGGCTACGGCGCGAATTGTCGAGCACGGCCACCTGCATCGGCGCTTCCACGTCACGGAAGGGATCGAGCCCGGCGGGGTAGGTCTGCAAGGTCGAAGCCAGCAGCAGGTAACGCTCGTCAGCCGGGGCACCGCCGTTGTGCGGCAGCACGTTGCCATCGGAAGTGCGGATTTCCATCCGCGTACCGCGACGCCACTGGTTGTTGGTGAAGCCGAAGATTGCCTGAGCCACGCTCCACACCGCCGTCAGCCCGATCACGGCGCTGTTGAAAGCGCCCAACTTGTGCGACTTCTGGCCCAGCGCGACGACCTGGTTGAAGACGCCTCCCCCTAGCACGAAGCCGCGCACCTGCGCACATGGATTGTCGCGCTGCGCAATCACCAGCGGCTGGCGACGCGCGAGCTTGCCGCGTTCGACGGCGGCCAGCGCCTGTTCCAGCGTCCATTCGGCGGGCAGGCCGAGGTCGAGCGCCAGGGCATTGGTCTTGCCGTTGGGCAGCACGATGATCATCGGCCAGCAATCGCCGAAGACGCCGGCACCACAGGTAAGCACGTCGCGCACGGTGCCGTCACCGCCGTCAATGGCGATGTAGTCGACCCGCTTGGAAGCGAAATCGGCGAGGATCTGCGGCAGCTCGCTGCGGCGATGCGGCGTCGCCAGGATCACGCCTGCAGGCGGATCCTTGCGGCCCCTGTCGCCCCCGTTGCGGTGGCTGCGGCCATTGCGGATCAGGCCAACAAGCGGGCGGCTACGCACGGGCAACAGCGCAATATCGTTCGCCGCGACCGGAATCGCGTCGACTTGCGGCAGCCGATCAAATAGATGGATAGAACCGTGCATACGCGCTCGCCTTAAACATGGGGCCTATCCAAATGCTATGCCTTTTGTGCAAAAGCCCGATTTCTGTCGCCGAACTGCAACAATTTGCGTGGCCGCTGTGTTTTCTTCGCACCAACTTCTGGCCCGGTTTCACCGACATGCGACGGCAGGCGATATGAGCACCAAGATTGCCATCATCTGAAAAGTTTCAAGAGGCCCCCATGCTGACCGAGAAATTGCTCACCGCTGCCCGCAACCACGGCGAAGCGATCACCACCCTGCGCCGCGCCATCCATGCCGAACCCGAACTGGGGCTGGAGACGCCCAAGACCCTCGCCAAGGTGAAGGCGGCGCTCGCGGACCTGCCGCTGGAATGGCACGAAGGGCCGTCGTGCACCGGGGCCGTGGCCGTGCTGAAAGGCGCCAAACCGGGTTCGAGCGTACTGCTGCGCGGCGACATGGATGCCTTGCCGATGAGCGAGCACACCGGGCTCGACTTCGCCTCGACCATTCCCGGCCGCATGCACGCCTGCGGCCATGACGCGCACACCGCCATGCTGGCAGGGGCCGCCCGCGTGCTGGCCGACATGCGGGACGAGCTGGCGGGCGAGGTGCGCTTCATGTTCCAGCCGGGCGAGGAAGGCTTCCACGGCGCACGCTTCATGCTGGAGGACGGGCTGCTCGGCGGCACGGCGGACTATCCGCTGCCTGACGCGGCGTTTGCGCTGCACGTCTGGCCCAACGCACCGCACGGCCGGATAGAAGGCCGCACCGGCGCCATGCTCGCCTCCGCCGACATGATCGAGATCACCGTGACCGGCCGCGGCGGCCATGCCTCGCTGCCGCACGATACGGTCGACCCCGTGCCCGTTGGCGCGGAGATCGTTATCGCCCTGCAGACCATGATCACACGACGGTTTGCCGCGACCGAGGCCACCGTGCTGACGATCGGCAAGATCGAGGCGGGCACCACCAACAATGTCATCCCGGACAGCTGCTACCTGCTCGGCACCATCCGCACGCTCTCGCCCGAACGGCGCGCGGCGGTGAAGGATGCGGCGCGCCAGGTGGCCGATCACATCGCCAAGGCGCACAATTGCGAGGCCGAGGTGACCATCACCCCCGGCTTCCCGCCCACCCTCAACGATGGTCGCGCCATCACGCTGGGCGAAGCGGTTGCCCGCGAACTGGGCGGCGAGAACCCGTGGGAAACCCGCCCCGCCCCGACCATGGGCGCAGAGGACTTCTCCTACGTGCTCGAGAAAGTTCCGGGTGCTATGTTCTTCCTCGGCGTGGCAGCCGAGGGTGTCGACTGGAAGGGCTGCTGCGGCCTGCATTCGAGCCACATGGTCCTCGACGAGAACGTCATGCCCAAGGGCAGCGCCTTCCTGGCGGGCTGTGCGGTTAAGTTCCTCGAAAGCGGCTGGGAGTAGCTTTCCGCTTGGCGCGGCGGTCCAGCGTTGCTAATCGCCCGCTCGCTTATTGGCACCCGTAGCTCAGCTGGATAGAGCGCTGCCCTCCGAAGGCAGAGGCCACAGGTTCGAATCCTGTCGGGTGCGCCAGCTTTTCAATGGTTTACGGAGCGACTGACTCGTTCATATGGAATGAATGTGGAAAACGGGGGTGTCAGATGCACCAATCTAATCGTGAGCCGCTGCTCGATCGATGAGCGCGATTCTCAGTCCCTGTGGCTCGTATAGATATAGGCTAGAGCGCGATCTAAGCCTATTCGGGCCGGTAGGCGCATTCATCATGGTCAACCCTTCTACCGCAGATGCGGAACTGGACGATCA
Source organism: Aurantiacibacter gilvus (assembly GCF_038289935.1). NCBI lineage: Bacteria > Pseudomonadati > Pseudomonadota > Alphaproteobacteria > Sphingomonadales > Erythrobacteraceae > Aurantiacibacter > Aurantiacibacter gilvus. The sequence goes on along the minus strand of NZ_JBBYHV010000002.1, from coordinate 942,957 downwards.
GACCATTCGAAAGGTGAAGGGCTTTGCCACTCGCTTGGGTTGGTCGCGCGTGATCGTTGGAAACGTGTTCGCCTACCGTGCAACCGACATTGCCCAACTCGCGACAGTAGATGATCCAGTTGGGCCACAGAATGGTGACCATCTAAGCCATATTCTCGCTGATGCTGAAAGCGTTGTCTGCGCATGGGGAGCTTTGCAGAAGCTACCGCCAAGACTTCGCGATCAATGGCGCACGGTGACCATTTTGGCAGATGCCCTCGGAAGGTCGCTTCAATGCCTGGGGACCGTTAAGGACGGTCACCCAAAGCACCCGCTTCTGGTTGGCTATTCAGCGACAGTGGCGGATTGGTCAGCACCACTAGATTCGGATGCGCCCTGAGACTCCACCCCCTCGCCTTGCGAGTCTCTTCGGCCTTGCGCCTCGATCTGAGGCTGTTCGGGCAAAGAAGTGTCGTGGGCGGCAGCAGATTGTTTGTCAGTATCTGACGAAGACAATGCGGCTACAGCAGCTGCAAGCGTGAGGGCGGCAATGATTAGGCCGAGCGCAGTGGCCAATCCAGTGGCAGCAGATTTGATTTTTCGAAATGTCTCAGAGATGGCATCGACGCGGTTGGCCAGATCTTGAAGTGAATGCGTCTCACGCGAAACATCGGAAACTAGATCACTGGGAATTTCGACATAACCAGAGCCCGTCTTGTAATAACCGCTCTGGGTCCGGCCCGATAGATCCGCCAGCCATAGCAAGAACAAGTTATCGCCACGCGATAAATGTAGCGCGGCTGGGCCAGCATTGAAGACTGAATAGATCAGTCTGCCCTTGAACCCCGGATCAACGTGAAAGCCGGAAACATTGATCAGGCCACGGAACTTGTGTTTTGACTTCAAAGAAATGAATCCCATCACGTTTTTCGGAATGGAAACCACTTCTTCTGTTAGTAGAAAGGCAAACTGGCCAGGCGGAATTACGACGGTGCCCCCACCTTTACGCCTTTCCTCACCACAGACTGCTTCTGCCGCTGGCTCATCCAACGCCTTCTTCAGGTTTTCCCGAAGATCATCGCCGAAACTAGGAGTAACAAAGGCTTCCGCGCCAAGCGTCAGCGTATACGCGGAGCAATCTATCTGTTTGGGATCGAAAGGCGCTACAATCTCTAGCTTCTCGACCTGCGTCAGCAGCTTCGCCCCACCCCAGAACGCCACAGGTCGCCTCTAGAGCCTTCCGTGGAAAATCGACTTGGCCTTAACGCCCGAAAGGCGGGAAGCCATCTCATCAATCGGGTCCAGTTGAAGGCCAGAAATAAATCTGAATGCTGCGACCAAGATCACTTCGACTTGCTCACTTATGGCAGAGCGAAACGGAAAGTCTTCGAGGTGGTCGATCCGCTCACATGCTCCGGCCATCTTGCCAGCCGCGACTGTAAGCGTCCGCGCGAACTGCTCGAACCCCTCACCTTGTCCGGCTTCAAGCTCAGCAATGTTGGAAACATTCCGATTTAGGATATTTGCACAGGAGACCGCGATAATCAGCGAATCTACGGCAGTCCGCTTGATGACCTCATCGCTCGGACCTTCATGCAAACGGCCAGCATACTTTGCAAAGTGCAGGGCCATATGGCGCAGACGATCCTGCATCGAGAGACGACTAATCTCACGATGATACTTCTCGTCATGTTCGAACTGAGCGAACTGAACTGCCGCCCAGTCGACGGGCGCGTGCTGCCGCGGCAGGTCCCCATTCACAACTGATAGCGCCATAACAAATCCTCGACGGTTATCGCAGGCCTTGGTTCCATCCAATGACGTGCATCTGCGCCCTGCACTGTCCCATGCCTGAACAAGGGAATCAACATTGATTCCGGCCCGTGAGCGACTTTTCCAGCCATTTCTCAGACAGCTCAGCATGGAAGAGAACCCACGCAGCTTCATCAGAGCCAATACCGTGCTTGCTAAGGTGGGCCTCAAATCTGCTCTTGAGGGTCTTTGTGCTGAGGCGTGCCGTTACGCGACCTCGGCCCTTCTTCTTCCCTTCATACCGATGGCGAAGGCGCAGTGTAGGCAGTCTACCGCAATTAAGTTCGCGCAAGACAAGAAGGCAGACGAGAAGCGAACGCTTCACCCCTAGCTCTCTCGCATAGCTAGACAGTCTCGCCGAATCTTCAGCGCACATATAACAGCCAATCTGTGGCTTGGCCTCTAGGCCATTCGGCATCGCTGCCGCCCTCCCCCCGAATCACAAGCTACAAGTTAGCAAATGGAATGCAGGCCGTCGATGAACCGATATGGCAGTGGCCCCATGCAGACACACGCCATCGTACGCGCGCGCGAGATTTTCCGATTTGCCCCTGAAGTGACGCGCGGGCGGGCGCACGAGATTGTGCAGGGTGCAGCTTTACCCCCACTTATCAGCAGCGCATGCAAACCTCTCACGCGCCGCTCGCCCGATGTTCTGTGAAGCCCCAAAGCGCTTGCCGATCACCAGTAGCCCGGCTCCAGACGGCCCAGAACGAAGCGCTCGCCAACCTCGACGCTCGCTCTCTTGAGCACGTAGCCAGGTGACAAGTGACGGATCGCCAATTAAGCATCCAGTCGGTTCAGGTTCATTCCGAAGGGATTAATATTGTTTCGAAAGTTGTTCGGCGGTGGCGCACCTCAATCTTCAACGCACGAGGCCGGTCAGCATCTTTTCCAGCAAGGAATGAAGGCGGCAAGCGAGTATCGCACCGCCGAAGCGATTGCGCTTTACACAAGGTCGTTTGAAACAAACCCCAACCCTGCGCCACTGATCAACCGAGCCAAGCTATATCGCTGGCGAATTCTATTTGAGGAGGCAATTCGAGACCTCGAAACCGCTATGCGGCTAGACAAGCAGCAAGGCGATGAATTCGCCGTTCCATTGATGAACGAGCTACGTGAATGTAAACTGCTGGCTGAAAACCGATTTAATGGGAAAAGGGGGCTATTTATAGAGGACCTTAGAAGCAAAGGGTTTGATCACGTCGCAGGTCGAATTGCAGACTCGATTTTCCAAGGTAACGGCCAACTTCTTGGATACCACTTGGTCAACGAAGTAGACAACGTAAAGAAGTTTGAAAATCTGTCTGACTTTCCTTCAGTGAAGACGCTCCTTACCAATTGGATGAAGGATCAGCGCGTTATAGATCAGGCCTTGGCTGATCCTCGTATCCGGGGTGGCTACGGACCAAAGCGCGACATTTTTGAGGCCATGGTCTGCGTTTACGACTACGCAGACATGGCCAAGTTGCGTGATACGATCGTGCGGAAGATATGGTGTTTGTTGAACCCGCCAAGCCAAATGCAAACCATTTGGGAAGCTAGCCTTCGCGATGCCATTAGGCCAAGCACTTCGCGCTAGGTCGAACAAGCGAACACCACCCGCTTTCTTGCGTTCAGCCCTCCCGATGTTCTGCGAAGCGCCACAGCGCTTTCCAACCTCCAATCGGCCCGGTTCCACGCGCACCTTACTCTAACGCGCACGCCCGCACGAGATTTTCCCACATACGTCGAGAAAGCGACTGTTTAGGCAGGTGGAGGAAAACTGACCTTGAGCATTATTTGCATTAACCCGCTTGCCAATCGTCTGGCTCGATCTGGCCAAGAAGGCGCAAGGCCTCTGCCAGCCGTCCATTCGCGTCAGCCCAGCGCAATTGCTGCTCTAGCCGCTCCAACTTTTCTGCAGGCGGGGCATCAGCCGGTAGTGGCCCCTGCGAGCGGTGCCAATGTGCAACGCCAGACGAAATGCGCGCATATAACTGGCTCCACTTAACTGGTGCAGGCGCGGAGCGACCCTTGCGTCGCAAATAAGCTGTGAGATTCGTAACGATCCGGCTTCCAGCCTTTACCCAATCTCGACCTTGGTCTGCAGGGTCCACTGAGGAGCGGACATAATCTTCGAGAACCGCCGCCAGCAGCGCATCGACGTGGCGGTTGGCGATTGCACTAACCGGACCGCGCCAATCGCGGTTATAGTCTTCCCAAGCTTCGGCGATCTTGCTTGACCTGTCGTCGAGCTGATCAAGCAATGTCTGCTGATCAATAATCTCGACCCGGCAAGCGTATTTGGTCAGATCGTCACACAGCTTCCTGATCGACGCACTGCTGGGCCACGCAAATGCCAAATCGGATGGAACATCGCGCACAGACGCCTTCAGCACGTCGAATGTGGCAAGGAAGATTTCACTGTCTTCGGGCGCGCTCACAGATCGAAAACCTTCATCGCATGGCATGCGAACTTGTTGTTGATCTTCAATGTTGCCCCCCAACCAAGTGCCTGCGCCGGATGCGGCGAGATGCTCCAACAGTGGTGTGCAGTTCTCCGAAATCAACAAAAGTTCGGCCGACGGTGGATTACAGGGGTCGGGCGGGCCGCTCGAGACGCACTCGTAAGAATGTCTAATTCCGAGCTTTTTGGCCGATGTTCTGCGAGGTGCCGCACCGCTTCCCGACTATCAGCCCTCCCGGCTCCAGCCGTTCCAGTTCGAAGTGCTCGCCAGCCTCAGGACTTGCCCCCTTGAGCACATAGCCGAACGCCTCTGCCAAATTGAGAGCATGGTGCTCAGGGTTTGCCTCCTCGTCCCCAAGCCTCCCGCCGATCGGTTTGCTGTGGATCACCCCGCGCTTGTAGGGCTTGCCGGTGATCCGCCGCAGCCAGCCGCGCTGGAGCCTAGTGATGCGCCCAGCGAGGCTGGCGGGCAGGTGGAACAGCAGGTGACAGTGCCAACCCTTCTTGTCGCCATTCTCGTGGACCCATAGCCACGCAGTCTTGCTGCCATGCCGGGCCAGAGTCTTGGTCAGCAAATCAATGAACCTCCCCGTGGCTCTCGCCATACCATCAAGGGGCACTCCAGCGGCCTTCCAGTGGATTGTCGTCATCCGGGTAAAGGGAAGGCCAATCTCGCGCGCATAGCGCTCGGCGGCCTGCAATTCGGCAATCTGGCGGGTGGTAATGGCATGGCTCTGTCGGGCGGCGCTATTGCGCGCGCCGCCCCTTCGCGACCGTGGTGCAGATTCGGCTGCCACACCTAAGGTAGGATAGATATTTGCAAGCGCCGTGCCATCTACGGGATTCGGCTCAATCTCTGGTTCCAGCAGCGCCAGGAGCGCGTTTGAAACTTCACCGAAATTCCGAACCGGTGAAGTTTCAAAGTCGCCCTTGTAGGGTGCCCAGGGATGCGCGACAGGAGCGGGGTTCACACCGCGATCCAGACGTTGGCTTTCTTGTCGGTGGCGTTGACACGGCGTTGCCCGCTGACGCGAATCAGGCCTTTCACCTTCGACTCGGTGGTCTGCGGCTGGACGATGTTGCGCTCCATGCCTTGGCGCGAGGAGAGTTCGTAGGAAGTCGGGCCGAGCCAACCCGCCTTCATGATCGCCGCGAGGGCCAATCGTTGGAGCCGATCCAGTCTGAGGGCGAAGTCGGCAGCAACAATCGACGTGTCGACGATCCGGTGGCCCGACACGTCGGGATAGGTGCTCACGGCACCTGCTCCTCGGCGATCGGGGGCAGGCCTGCCCGTTCCAGCAGCGCGGCCAACCAATCGGCCTGCTTGTAGCTCAGGGGGGAGGGATCGGCTACGAGCTGACCGAGGAAACCTCCCTCAACGCGGTTCAGCCCCTTGTCGTGGTAAAGCAGCGCCAGCGCCGCCTCCCGATGCCTAACGAACGGTTTGTGCTCCATGGCTCAACCCTCCGCCGTGTAGGCGGGCAAGCTGGCGAGGTAGCCCTCGAGGTCTGCGAAGCCGATCAGCGTGCGCCGACCGGCCTTGCGGGCAACGAGATCGCCGCGCTTCAGCGCCTCGTAGATGGCCGTCCGCGACATACCCGTCAGCTTCACAGCCTCGGGGATGGTGATGGTGATGGGGGTATTCATTTTTGGTCTCCCGCTTGGTTCAAGCGGGTTTGCTCGAACTTCACGGGACGACCGGTTATCGGGGCTGAACCTCCAATTCAGGGGAGCAACTGAGAGAAATTTTCTCCCCTTATCGGCGCGACCCCATCAGCTCGTCATCCGCTTCCGGCAATTCCCTTGCCAGCCGCGCCCACTCTTGACGGTCTTTACGTGATGCTCGCTGCAGCGCCGCGCGCATCAGGTTTTCGAGCGGCGAATTGCCCTTGCGGAAAGCCTTGCCGTATTCGCGCTCCAGAGTGCTTGCCTTGTAGATTTTTTCAGAGCCTCGATCGAAAAGGTATCTCGCGGCCTTGCTCGCAGCCAGTTGCACCGAGATTTGACCTTCCAAGTGGAGGCAGCAAATCAAACGCAGCGCATCGGCGAGAATTGACTCGTCGCGGATACGCTTGCCAGTGCCAAGTCCTACCAGCCCGGCAAAGCGGATAGTGGCAACATCCTCCATCATGCCGAGCAAGGTTGGCGGTGGGTCGATACCGGCGTGGCGGCATGCGAGGAACGCCGCGTCGATGTAGTGAGGATTTTTCGTTTCGATCCATTGTCGAGCCTGCAATGCGATGCTTTCCAGCTCCGCCATCGGCTGGCCCGAGAACTCCAGTTCGAGCGACAGCAGGCTCCACACCTTTTCGGCTTCGGTATGGGGCAGCCCTAGTTTCTCGCGAGTCTCCCAGACCCTCCTGAGGTTGGCCACCCTATCCTCGAAATTCGCCGGGTCCCATTCCATGCACTCTTCGCCTTCGCTGTGATCCGCCGCCAGTCAGCGACATCCAAGACTCGCGATTTGCGAATCCTGTTGGACATAATGGGACCACTGCGATCACTTTTGAATTGCCTCCCATGGCCTGATGCGGTTGAGGTGGCAGAACATCGCGCCTAGGCAGGCTACGCAAGGCAAATGAAGTATAGATGGCCAAGCTCACCCACGACATCGGCCCGGTTTGCCGCTTTGGCACAGCGCTAATTAAACGCGCATGTTCACCGATGGCGCTTAAGCCGATGGTGCGCCAGGCCCTTCTAGTCCTCCCCTTTCTGCTTTGCTTTCCGGCACAAGCGCAAATCTATTTGGGAAGCGTCAGCGTCATTGACGGGGACACGTTGGTGATGGGCGAAGAGCGCATCAGGCTACACGGAATTGACGCACCCGAAGCCAATCAAACTTGTCAGCGCGACAGTGAGACTTGGGCCTGCGGACAAGCTGCCGCGGATCTTCTGCGAGAGCTTGTCCATGGCCAGCGAATCGAATGTCAGCAGCGTGACAGGGATGTTTATGGTCGCATCGTTGCCACTTGTAGGATGGGTCGGATCGATCTCGCGGAAATGATGACTAGCGCAGGGCTTGCAGTGGCTCTGCCCCAGTTCTCACAGGACTATGTCTTGTCCGCAGAACGGGCCCAGGCAAGTCGAGTAGGTATGTGGGCGGGCGAGTTCATGATGCCAGCCGACTTTAGGGAAAGCGATCCAGAATCGTTGCAGCGAGCAGCCGAGTGGAACAGGCAAATGACGGAAGAGCAAGCTAGCGGGTCTGCCGCCGACTGGCCCCCAATGATTGCTTCAAACCAAAGCAACAACCAGGGCATATACTTTGCCAATTGCCGAGAAGCGCGCGCCGCTGGTGCAGCGCCACTGTATCGAGGGGAACCGGGCTATCGTCCAGAAATGGATGGCGATGGTGACGGTATCGCGTGTGAGCCTCCTCGCCGTCGCTAAAGCAGCGAGAAGAACGGTCTCTCATCCCGGGAGTGGCGAACAGAATACCTGCTGAACTGATGATCAAATGATCAGTAGGCGCGCTCCAGCATCACTGAGGGCTCGAGCAATTTGATCGTAGTGCTTGGGTTTGCGTGTCAGGTCAGTCTCACTGCCTGTCGGCACCCAGATTACAGTCCCTAGCCTCGCTCTCGTCAGAAGAACTCGGTATTTGTTCAATGCCCAGGACTTACCATCGGGCTGGCGGATAGACTGCCATTTCGCCCCGTTTAGCCGCCTTGGCTCCCAACAATGGCCCTGCGAACTCCAAAGCATGTCTCCATCCCAACAGACGCCGACATAGTCGAGTTCTAGGCCCTGACAGCCATATTCATTCGCTACGACTTCGAGCGCATATGAAGAACGAATATCGCCACGTTCGCGCAAGAACCAATGTGCCACATCATCTAGCTGAGCGGCCCCCAAGCTAACACCCATACCGTCGGCTCGAATGCGCCGAGCTCCCGAACTCGCAACCAAGCCGCACCGACGATTCCCTCGGGCAGATTGTCTCAGCCATGCTTTGGCTCGGTCCAAATCGCGGGTGAGATAGACTGGAAAATCGGGCTCACTTTGCGCAATTTTTGCGGCAGAGCCTAAGTCTCCTGCCAAAAGGGCGTTTACCCAATTTGGTGCTGCGTTACTTCCATATGACCGGATCGAAGCATCAAGGTGCAAGCGCTGGTCATGCTCAACCCAAGCGCCCGGCATTTCGTCAAAGAGCTTTTGCCAGGCCGTTGCTTCTCCGCCCTCCAAAACTTCTGGTGACGCCACTGCAGTCCAATGTGGTGTATTGGGGTTGGCATTTTCCTCGTTCAGAGCCCGCCCCCACTCAGAGAGGCCTAACTCGCCCTTGTTTATCTCCTGACCGCCGCCAACCAATGCGATGATGACCGCCCAATCATCATGTCGCCCCATGATCTCGAGAAATAATGAAGCCTCGGACTTTGGCCGGTCGAACTTCTGTTTCCCATATGCGGCATCCCAGGCCCGTTGGGCTTCGTCAAAAACCACCACATGATCTGCGGGGGCTCGATTTGGGTGTGCGTTGAGATATTCCCTCAAGAAATTCATCAACGTTTGCACGGCAGCGCCTACGCGCCGCTTTGCCTCATCGGCCTTGATGCCCTCTCGTTTTCGAGCATCTGCTGCCAAAGCCTCCTGCAAGACTTTCACAAGCGGCGTGTTGCCAGAAAGGTATGCGCCCGGGTTCTGTCCATGACGGCTGAAGCGGCTGTCATGCACCGCATTTAAACCAACGAGCGTCTTTCCAGAGCCAGGGACACCCGTCACGAATGCCACTATGTGCTCATTATTCTGCCGCGCCCTCTCGATTAGCGAAATGAGCGCCTCGGTTGTTTCTCCGAGATTGCGCTTATCAGATGCCGCTGCGGCAATCTCTGTCACGTCGTGACCGGCAAATAGCTGTTCGGCTGCTTGCACGATCGTTGGCACCGGGCGGTATGCCCCCGCGTCCCATTCTAGAACATCGATTTGCGTCGCGTCATCGCGCTCGGAGGCGCGCGAAAGGACTGCGAAGACCTCACCCAGGGATTCTGCGTTCGTAGTCGCCACCTCCCCCACATCTCGGCTGAGCGGAGTAAGTTGGCCTTCCTGCGCTTCCGTGACGCACAAGACCGGCCAAATGGGCATGCCACGACTTGTTTCGTGAAAGTCGCGCAGTCCCAGCGCATAGTCTTCAACCTGACGCTTATCTGCCGGACTGTATGACCCGCCGCCAACCTTGAACTCAACAATGGTGATTATGTCCCCTGCCAGCAGCACGGCATCCAATCTGCGCTGCAGCCGAAGCAATGGATATTCAAGGATGATACCCCAATCGCGAGCTCGAGGATGCGTTTGAAGGTGTTCCCGGAGCGCATCTTGCAAAATGCGAACTTGTTTGCGCCACGACCATAGTTGGCGCTCGTGATCGCCGCGGTAATGTTCGATCAGGCGCGTCGAAAGCTGATTGACAATGGTTTCATGAGACGCCGCAACAAATTCGCCGACCTTCCAAACAGAATATCCCGCCAAATTCTCTCCGATCAGCCAGTTCGCGGTTTTCAACACAGATTGCAGAATCGCGAGAGTAGCGTAGCCCGATCAACGATCAAAGCGCCAGTTCATCCAAAGCTCTAGTCGCCGCGTCGCTTTCAAGGTGGCCGAAGTGTCGCTCAAAATCTCAGCGCTTCTACTGGAGAATTGCGTGACCATGAGGATGGGAAGTCCCTCTGCAGCGGGGTCCTAGATGATCCAAGCTAAGGAGTTGCTGCGACAGGCGGATTTGCCGCCTTCTTGGCGGCATCTGACTATTGGCTAGGATGCGTCTGCATTGTAGGCCCCACCAATAGCTTGATGCAAAGCTCGGATCGCAACAGTGGGCGGGTCGACTTTTTGAAAATTGGTAGGTGCTGGAACAGATGAAAGCGCTCGCAGAACTGGGTCGGGTTGTTGCCGCTGCGCTTATCGCATTTGTTGTTTGGCTCGTAGCCTATTTCCCGGCAGCCCTACTCTGCAGAACATTTTTGAGTTGGGATCGGGACATAGGCGGTTCGCCTTGGACCATGAATCGAAGTAGTTTCGGCAGTGTCTTAGATTCACTCACAATTGGTGTGATAGTAGCAATCATTAGCCTGATCGCGTTTGCGAAAATCTACAAGGGGCATAACAGCATAGGTCTTTTGTTTGGCGGTCTGGCGCTATCCGCATTCGTCATCATATTCTCTCTGCTCGGACAGTCGCAGTTGGGGGGCGGATTTATTTATGTAGGTGCTGGATCTACCTTCGTTTCTGTGATTTTTGCGGCCATATCCTTTCGCTTTCTCCTAGAAGATCGGCGTCTAGGACAAAATAGAGGTGCTGAAAGCGATCAGGCCGATAGTGATCAACTTCGCGCCAATACAGCCGATCTCATAGAAACTGTTTGCGAGAACGCGATGCGCAAGCCTCACCCTCGTTCAGCGGTGATAGGAACTTTACTGGGAATGCATGGCGGGCTAGCTGACGAGGATGAATATCAAGAGATAATATCTGAAGCTATTCACATGGCCCAAGGTGGGGTGCCGATTGAGGAACTCGCCAATCGCGTCCGTCGTGGGTGAGTGAAGTCAGAGACTGGCTAAGATCATCTTGACCTTTGGTGTCCTGTTTGAGGGTGGCAGCATCCCACTTAGTTTTGGTCCTCAGGCCTGAGAACCGATTGGAGTACCTAGAGCGCAAGTTCACTAAGTGCCTTGGTTGCCGCGTCACTGGCGAGGTGCCCATAATGCCGCTCGATCATCTCCGCGCTGGTGCCCGAGATTTGCGCAATTGTGAGCAATGGCAGCCCCGCGCTGACGAGATCGGTAATCGTGCTGTGCCGAAGCGTGTATGCCGTTGCTCCACCCGGCAAGCTTGCTGCCTTTACGGCGGCTGCAATGGGCTGCTTCCAGCTATTCTTGTCCCAAGCCTTGCCGGAGGCCCGCGTAAAGAGGGGCGCGGCGGGGAGCTTATCCTTTGCCTGTGACGCCATCAGCTCCGCCGCCTCGGCTGGCAGTTGGATGCGCCGTGGCTTACCGGTCTTGTCTTTGCCGACGGTCAATTCGGCAGTGCGCTTGTCGAAGTCGCCAGCCGTCAGTCCAGCCATCGCTCCAGGCCGTAGGGGCAAGAGGCAGAGCGCGCGAACGAACGGCAGCGCCTCGGCGCTCACCGAAGCCAAGAGCAACTGCCGCTGTTCGCGATCAAGGTAGAGGTTCCGTCTCCCATCGGCATTGGGAATAGCCTTCAGCGCTTCCTGCCAGGCCGCCTCACTATTGGGAGCGCCATGAGACAGCACCTTGCCGAGCGCGGCACGCAGCACAGCCATGTCCCGGTTGACAGTAGAAGGCGCTCGCGCCCGCGTCCGCTTTTCGCCTTCCTTGTTCCGGCTGACCTGCGAAGGGGTTTCAGCCAGCCGCTTGCGCCATTCGGCGAGGTGGCGGCGGCGTAGCTTGTCCAGCTTCACCTTGCCGATCGGATCGGAATAGACATAGCGCTTGAAGCGAGCCTCAGCCTCCGGTCGGCTGGCCGCATAGTCCCGACATGCATCGGCCACGGTTTCCACCTTGGCGCGTATTTCACCACCAGCTTCCACCAGCTCTGCCAGCGCCTCGGCTTCCTTCTTGGCGGCTGCGAACATCGCATTGCCCGCCAGCGTGCCGAAGTCGCCTAACGACTTCACTCGATACCTGCGTGCATCCTCGTCGTAAACGCGCGCAATCCAAGTTCCCTTGCCACCGCGCTTTGAAGGCCGGAAACCAAGAAAGCAGCCAGCCCTTAGTCGCTGCCAATGGGGTTCGGCCTGCACTTTAAGCCGCTCGCGCTCACCTACCCTGCTCAAGTCTATTGCCATCGCCAATCACCGCATTTCACAAAATGTGGAATGCGTGTGGAATACATAGTCGGACATTTGAGCACAAGACCGGATAGAACTTCGTTTGTTTACAGTGTGACAGTAATCCTGTTGCGTCCGTGAATGTCGCTTAGCCCTGCCCTCCGAAGGCAGAGGCCACAGGTTCGAATCCTGTCGGGTGCGCCATTCTTGTTAGCCTCAAGCGCCGGCGTTCGCCTCCGCTCACCTGGCTATCCTCGCGACAGCTCGGGCGGGCGGGCGGGCGGCCTTGCGAATGCTCTCGGGTTCGCTTTTCGCCGCGTGAGCAGCGCCTTGAAGCCAGCTCAGTCCTTCGCGATACCCCGACGCAGCATGTCATTCGCCATGTCGGCGATCTCTGCCGAGTCCTCGCCTTCGGACCAGATCGAATAGCGCAGGCCGAGGAACACGTTCATGCCCATCAGCGCCCAGGCGTGGGGTTCGGCCATGCCTTCGCGGATTTCGCCGGATGCCTCGCCGCGCTTGAGTCGTTCGAGGATACGCGCCGCCGTGGTCTCGTAATGCTCGCGAAAGCTGGCCGGGTCCGCGAATTCGGCCTCGTCGATGATGCGGTAGATCTCGCGGTTCTCGCGCGCGAAATCGAGGAAAGCGTGCAGCGCCGAACGCTCGATGGCGAAGGCCCCGCTCTGTCCTTCCACCGCCTTGCCCGCGTGCTGCGCAACCTGCCGGCTCATGTCCTGCACCAGCGCGCGGAAGATCATGTCCTTGCTGTCGAAGTAGGTATAGAAACTGCCCAACGCGGTGCCGGCGCGGCGGGTGATGCCGCTGATCGAGGCTTCGTGGAAACCCTTCTCGCCGAACTCCTTGGCCGCTGCATCCAGCAGCTTGCGCAGCGTCTGTCGCCCGCGCGCCGTGCGCGGGACCTTGCCGTTTTCGTCGTCCGATTGGGGTCGGGAAGCTGCCATGACCCATGTGGCTAACGGTTAATCCGGTCCATTGCCAAAGAAAAAAGTTGAAAGGTGGTTCAGGTTTCAATATTGGGGGCCGAATAAGAACCAAGACTGGGAGAGTACCGATGTCGAAGGCCGTTCTCTGGCAAACCACTGCTGCTGCGCTCGTGCTGGGCGCGCTTGCCGTTCCCGCCCATGCGCAGGAAACTGCACCTGATGACAGTGAAGTGCAGCCGCTGCAGGGCGGCTCGATCATCGTTTCGGCGCGTCGCCGCGACGAACGCCTGGTCGATGTTCCGATTGCCGTCAGCAGCTTCGGTGCCGAGGAACTGCAGCAGCGCGGCGCAGTCGACATCACTGACGTGGCTCAGATCTCGCCCAACACCACGCTGGAAGAATCGCGCGGCACCAACTCCACGCTCTCCGCCTTCATCCGCGGCATCGGCCAGCAGGACCCGGTCTCCGGCTTCGAGCAGGGCGTCGGCATCTACCTTGACGACGTTTACCTGAACCGTCCGCAGGCGGCCGTGCTCGACATCTACGACGTCGAACGCATCGAGGTGCTGCGCGGCCCGCAGGGCACGCTCTACGGTCGCAACACCATCGGCGGCGCGGTGAAGTACGTCACCCGCGAACTGCCCGACGAATTCAGCCTGCAGGTGCGCGGCACCGTCGGCACCTATGGCCGCGCCGAAGCCGTGGCCACGGTTTCCGCCCCGGTCGCCGATCCGGTGCGCGTCGGCGCCTCGGTCGCGCGGCTTTCGCGTGAAGGGTTCGGCGACAACCTGACGACGGGCGAAGACAACTACAACAAGGACATCTGGGCCCTGCGCGGCACGGTGGAAGTCGGCGGCAACGGCGCGCCGTACCTGCTGCGCTTGTCCGGCGACTGGACCCACGACATGAGCAATGCCCGCGGCGGCCACCGGCTGATCCCGGGCGCGACTTCGGGTGCCCCGGTATTGGACGACGTGTTCGACACGCGCGGCGGCCTGGTCGATCCGGAGCAGGACGTCGAAGCCTATGGCATTGCCCTCAATGCCCGCGTCGACCTGTCGGACGCGCTCACCCTGCGCTCGATCACCGCGTTCCGCGCCGACGACAGCGCCTCGCCGATCGACTTCGATGCGCTGCCCGCGGTCGACCTCGACGTGCCGGCCCTCTATTCCAACGAGCAGTTCAGCCAGGAACTGCAGCTGATCTGGGACGACGGCGGCCCCTTCACCGGCCTGCTGGGCGCCTATTACCTCGATGCCTCGGCTGACACTGCCTTCGACGTGCGCCTGTTCACCTCGTTTGCCGGCCTCACCGCCTTTACCCAGGCCAATGTCGATACCGAGACCTTCGCCGTGTTCGGCGACTTCTCCTACGACATTACCGAGCAGCTGAGCCTGTCGGTCGGCGGTCGCTACACCTGGGACGAGCGTTCGGCTGACATCCTGCGGCAGAACTACCTCGGCGGCGGTTCGCCGGTGTTCGGTGGTGCGGGCGTTCCCTTCCTCGGCGCCAGCACCGACTTCCAGGGCACGGCGGACTTCAACAAGTTCACCCCGCGCGTATCGCTCAGCTTCCAGCCGACGCCGGACCACAACATCTACGCCAGCTTCTCGCAGGGCTTCAAAGGTGGTGGCTTCGACCCGCGCGGCGTGGGCGTTAACGCGCCTGCCGCAAATCCGGGCGCGCCGACCGATGCCGAAGTGGCGGACTTCCTCAGCTTCGCCCCGGAAGAGGTCGACAGCTACGAAGTGGGCTACAAGGGCAACCTGCTGGGCGACGACATCTACATCGCCGTGGCGGCCTTCTATGCCGACTACACCAACGTGCAGATCCCCGGTTCGGTGGCCTGCCTCGACGGCGGCGTCCCCAGCTTCTGCGGCGTGGTGTCGAACGCCGGTGCGGCGGACATCTACGGCCTCGAGTTCGAGACCAATGCCCTGATCGCACGCGACCTGTTCGGCGAGAACGACGAGCTGCGCTTCCAGGGTTCGCTCGGCTGGATCAACGCCGAATACAACGAATACATCACCAACATCGGCGGCACGCCGACCGACGTTTCGGACTTCCGCGAAGTGCAGAACACCCCGGAATGGAGCGGCAGCGCGACGCTCGGCTACACCACGCCGGTCAGCAATGGCGATCTCTACCTCGGCTCGACGGTCTCGTTCCGCAGCTCCACCACCCAGTTCGAGATTCCCAATCCCTACCTCGACCAGGGCGGCTATGCGCTGTGGGATGCCTCGATCGTGTGGACCAACGACGACGGCAACTTCAGCCTCGGGCTCTACGGCCGGAACCTGACGGACAAGGAATACCGCACCTCGGGCTACACCTTCATCGCGGTCGACCCGGTCACCGGCGCGCCGGTGCTGACGGGCGGCGAGCCGACGCCGAACCTCGGTACCGAAGGCACGCTGACCGCTTTCTACGGCAACCCTCGCCAGGTCTATCTCACCGCAACGTTCGGCTTCTGATCCGCCTTCGTGGCGGACGGAAGGAATAACGTCGTGACTGACTATCGCGAGCACCGCTACCAGAGTGCGTGCGGACAGCTGGAACTGTTCGCACGCGACTACCCCAGCGACGAGCCGGGTGATGGCCCCGCCCTGCTGTTGATGCACGGCCTGACCCGCAACAGCGCCGACTTCTCTCCTCTCGCGGCGCACCTGGGGGGCCGGTATCGCCTGATCGTGCCGGACCAGCGCGGGCGTGGCCTGTCGCAGTTCGATCCCGATCCGGCGAATTACCGGCCCGACATTTACGCGGACGACATGTTCGCCCTGCTCGCCAGCCTCGGCGTCGAGCGTCCAGGCCTGATCGGCACCTCGATGGGCGGGCTGATGGCCATGGTGATGAACGCCATGCAGCCGGGCAGCTTCCCCGCAATCGTGTTCAACGACGTTGGCCCGGTGCTGGACCCCGAAGGGCTGGCGCGGATCGGCTCCTATGTCGGCGGCGGCAAGCCGCTGGCCAACTGGGACGCGGCGGCCGAGGCCTGCGCAGCAATCAACGGCGATGCCTTTCCCGGCTTCGGCGAGGAGGACTGGCAGGCGTGGGCACGCCGCACCTGCCGCGAATTGCCCGACGGCCGCGTCGAATTCGCTTACGACCCTGCCATCGCCAGCGGCTTTGCCGATGTCGGCGATACACCGCAGGCGGACCTCTGGCCGCTGTGGGACATGCTCGGCGAGACCCCGGTGCTGGCCCTGCGCGGCGCCTTGTCGGACCTGCTGACGGCGGAAACCCTCGCCGAAATGGAACGGCGTCACGCCGGACCCTTTGCCAGCGTCACGGTAGCAGGTAGGGGCCATGCGCCGCTGCTCGACGAACCGCAGGCCGTGGCGGCGATCACCGCCTTCCTGGAGGACCACCTTTCGTGACCACTGCCGCAGCACCCGCCAAGGCCGACCCGCACCGCAACGTGGTGCTGGGCATGCTGCTGGTGGTCTACATCTTCAACTTCGTCGACCGGCAGATCCTTTCCATCCTCGCCGCGCCGATCCAGGCCGAGCTGGAGCTGGACGACGGCGAGATGGGCCTGCTTGGCGGGCTCGCCTTCGCCCTGCTCTACTCGACCATGGCCGTGCCGCTGGCCGCGCTGGCGGACCGCAAGAGCCGGACCTGGGTGATCACCATTTCGCTGGCGGCATGGAGCGGGTTCACCGCGCTGTGCGGCGTGGCGCAGAATTTCTGGCACATCTTCCTCGCCCGGCTGGGCGTGGGCATCGGCGAGGCTGGCGGCGTCGCCCCGTCCTATGCGCTCATCGGCGACTATTTCCCCAGTTCGCAGCGCGCCACGGCACTGTCGATCTACTCGCTCGGCATTCCCATCGGATCGGGTCTCGGCGTCCTCGTAGGCGGCTATATCGCGGCCACGGTGGACTGGCGCACGGCCTTCTTCGTCGTCGGCATCGCCGGTGTCATCATCACCCCGATTTTCAAGCTGCTGGTGCGCGACAAGGCCAAGCCCAAGGTCGCGGCAGACCAGCCCGCCCTGCCCGCCTCGCCCACCCTGCGCGAAACGGCAGGCGTGCTGGCGCGCAAGCCATCGTTCTGGTTCCTCTCCTTCGGCGCGGCCATGTCGTCCATGCTCGGCTACGGCATCGCCTTCT
Organism: Aurantiacibacter gilvus; assembly: GCF_038289935.1. NCBI lineage: Bacteria > Pseudomonadati > Pseudomonadota > Alphaproteobacteria > Sphingomonadales > Erythrobacteraceae > Aurantiacibacter > Aurantiacibacter gilvus. The sequence goes on along the minus strand of NZ_JBBYHV010000002.1, from coordinate 925,878 downwards.
GGCTGCCGAGCCTGCTGATCCGCAGCTTCGGCTTCGACCTGGTGCAGGCCTCGCAGTTCTTCGGTGCGCTGCTGCTGATCGGCGGCATCGCCGGGGTGATGGCGGGCGGCCTGCTGGCAGACCGGCTGGGATCACGCGACCGCGCCTTCTATGCGTGGCTGCCGGGTGTCGGCTTCTTCCTCGGCGCGCCGCTGTTCGCCGCCGGCATTTCCAGCGACGACGCGACCTTCGCCTTCCTGCTGTTCCTGCTGCCGCAGGCGCTCGCCTATGTCTGGCTTGGTCCCGTGCTCTCGGCGATCCAGCACCTGGTGGAACCCGCCGCGCGCTCGACCGCGTCCGCGCTGTTCCTGCTGATCAATAACCTGATCGGCCTCGGCGGCGGGATCTATGCGCTGGGCGCGCTGTCGGATTTCCTCACGCCGATCTACGGCGACGAGTCGCTGCGCTGGTCGATGCTCTACGGGCTCGGCCTATACGGCGTGGCGGCAGTGCTGATGGCGCTGGCAGGCCCCGCCCTGCGCCGCGACTGGGTGCACGAAGCGGGCTGAGCGCCCGCCGACACCTGCCTAGCGGGACGGCAGTTGTACCAGTTCGTCGCCGCCGGACTTGATCACGCGGACATTGAACCCGCCCGGGCGCCCGTCGCGCAGCGGGTAGTACCCCACGGTAATGACTTCGCCGGGCTGCAACGAGCGGCGAGTCCAGCCGAAGCGCGTGAGCGTGTTGGGGGTCATGCCCTCGAAGGCCCAGCGCCGGTCATTCTCGTCGCGCGCGTAGATGAAGGTATGCGGATTCGTCCAAACCCAGCGCTCCACCGTCATGTTCTGGAGTACTTCCTCGTTCCCCCAGTCGAACATCGCGGTGGAATGATGCGCCGAACCGGGCACGGCCATGCCTGCTGCCACGGCCAGTGCCGCGCCGGCAACGGTGCCCCAACGACGAATCGAAAACCTTGTCATTGCTGATCTCTCCGGAGTGATCGGACGGTTTGCGACTTCCGCCTCTTGATGCATCAACTATTTCCCCCAAAAATCGGACAGAATCAACCCGTCGCTTGACTTGGCCACGCAGATCACACCAATCTGCGCCAAAACATGATCAAGTTGGAAGAGGATTTTGTGATGCGCGCACGGTGGCTTGGGACCGGCATTATTGCACTATTGGCAACCGCGGCTGCACCGCTGGCAGCACAGGACAGCGACTTCACCGCTGACCGGGCAACCGGATATGAAGAGGTGCTGGACCTGCCCGACTGGACCGGTACCTGGCACCAGGACTGGTCGCGCCTGTTCGGGGTTTCCGTCCGCCCGATCCAGCTCACGCCCGAAGCCCAGGCCGAACAGGATGCCATCCTCGCCAGCTTTGGCGACCAGGGGCCTCCGCTCGACGAGGTGGCCCACTGCGTACCGCCGGGCATGCCCACGATCATGAGCGTTGGCGGCATGCCGATGGAGATCCTCTATTCCCCGGGCCGCGTGACGATCCTTACCGAAGCCTACATGCAGGTCCGCCGGATTTTCACCGACGGGCGCGAACTGCCCGATGATCCGGAGCCGTTCTTCAACGGCAATTCGGTGGGCCATTGGGAGGGCGACGTGCTGGTCATCGAAACCGTCGGCCTGCACCAGTTCAATTCGATCGGGCGCGGAGTCCACGTGCCGCACAGCGAAGCCATGCGCGTGTCCGAACGCATCTGGTCGCCCGCCGCTGACGAGCTGATCGTGGAAATGACCGTGACCGACCCCGAAGTGCTGGCCGAGCCCTATACCAGCCGGATCTACTTCAAGCGGCAGAACGAATTCCCCATCCGCGAATACATCTGCGCGGAGAACAACCGCCTGACAACTGGCGAAGACGGGGCCAATATCGACCTCGGACTCGACGACGAAGGCGATCCCTTCGGCCCGCCCGTCCGCGATTGAGCGGCTGGCGGGGCAGCCGCAGCGCTAACCGATTGGCAACCAGCACTGCGCTATGCGCGGGGCATGAATGCTGCCCCGCCCAACTTTGGCGCCTCACCGACCCGCATGACCAGCAATTCCAGCGCCACCTCCATGCGCTGGGCCGCGCTGGGCGAGGCTGGCCGGGTGGTCGCCATGCTGGCCGGGCTGGAGCCGGAACAGCCGAGCAAGGAAGTACGCGACTTTCCCGCGCTGATCCGCGATACGGCCAAGTGGCGCCGCGACCTCGCCGATGCCTCCTGCGCCGAACTTGCAGCCGTGATGGAACCGGGGATCACCGCCCTGCTGGCGGTCAACGCGCGCGGTGCCGACTGCAAGCCTGCCGCCATGGCCTTGTGGCGCGAATTCGTCGCCGCCCGCCAGGCCATGCTCGACCTGTTGCCGCCCGCCGGCGAACAGGGCCCCCACCGAAGCGCCTAGGGCCAGGGCGCAAAAGCCCTCTCGTGAACGACACCGCTTGACGGTGTTCCTATTTCGTTCCAGTTTCCGGCCATGGCCGATTCGCTGATCCAACCCGCCGCGGGCGATAGTCCCGAAGACGAATTCACCCTGCGCTCGCGCGCCGTGTGCCGGGGTATCGGACGCCTGTTCGCGCGGAACGACATCTGGACCTTGCCCGAAATGCCGCTGCGTAATGGCCGCCGGGCGGACCTGATGGGCGTCGACGGCAAGGGCCGCATCGTCATCGTCGAGGTGAAGACTGCAAGGGGAGACTTGCTCGGCGACAGCAAGTGGCCGGATTACCTCGACTTTTGTGACCGCTTCTACTGGGGCCTGCCGCCGGAGCTCGATCGCGCCGTGCTCGACGGGCCGGACTTCAAGCCCGAATGCTGCGGCGTGATCGTGGCCGACGAATACGATGCCGAGATCGTCCGCCCTGCACCCAGCCACCCGCTCGCCGCCGCGCGCCGCCGGGTGGAGATGGAACGCCTCGCCCGCACCGCGCTGCGCCGCCTGCTGGTGGCAGGCGATCCGCATTGCAGCAGCTGGGGCCGCGACCTGGCGGGCTAAACGGGCCGGTCAGGCAACCGGCGCTCGCCTTTGCTCCGCCAGCTTGGCATAAGCGCGCCCATGCTGCTCGCCGTGACCCTTTCTGCCCTCGCCATGACCGCGATCGTGGCCGTGCGTTACCTGGTGACGAGCGGCGGCTTTGCCTGGGCAACGGCGAAGGTCCGCCCCGGCCTCTATGACGGGCTGGCGCCGCAGATCCGCAAGGAGATCGGCTGGTCGCTGGCTTCGGCGGCGATCTATGGCGTGCCTGCGGGTGTCGTCGCCTGGGGCTGGCAGGAACTGGGCTGGACGCGCATCTATACCGACTTTGCCGCCTACCCGCTGTGGTACCTGCCACTGTCGCTGTTCGCCTACCTCTTCCTGCACGACACTTGGTTCTACTGGACGCACCGCTGGATGCACCGGCCCAAGTGGTTCCGCATTGCCCATGCCGTGCACCATGCCAGCCGCCCGCCCACCGCCTGGGCGGCGATGAGCTTCCACCCGATCGAGGCGATTACCGGCGCCGTGGTCATCCCTGCGCTGGTCTTTTTCGTGCCCATCCATGTGGGTATGCTGGGACTGGTTCTCGCCATCATGACCGTCATGGGCGTCACCAATCACATGGGCTGGGAAATGTTTCCGCGCTGGCTTGTTCATTCCCGGGCAGGCAATTGGGTGATAACAGCCAGCCATCACCAGCGGCACCACGACGAATATCGCTGCAATTTTGGCCTTTATTTCAGATTTTGGGATCGCTTGTGCAAAACCGACAATGGGCTCGCCCGACCTTAGTTCTCGCCGCCGCAGCCGCGCTGGCGTCCCCGCTGGCCCTGTATGCCCAGTCCCCGCAGTCCGGCGGCGTCAACGTGACCATCACGGTGACCAACCTGCGCAACGAGGACGGCGTGGTGCGCGCCTGCATGACGCGCGACGAGGACCGCTTCCCGCGCTGCCAGGATTCCACGCAGGGCTACCGCGCCGTCGTTCCGGCAGGACAGGCGACCACCCTGCGCTTCAACAATGTCACGCCGGGCACCTATGCCATCGCCCTGTTGCATGACGAGAACGATGATGGCCGCGCCAACCGCGTCCTGGGCATGATGCCACGCGAGGGATTCGGCTTTTCCAACGATGCCCCGGTCAACATGGGGCCGCCCGATTTCGAGGATGCCGCCATCGAAGTCGGCACGACGTCACTCCACCAGACCATCCGCATGCGCTACATGCTGTGACGTCAGCCGGATTTTGCTTTCCGCCGGGGCGTTAAGCACGTCCCAATGCGTAAATGCGGCGAAAAGCGCCGCACAACTTCACCGAATTTTTACCAAAAATGGCCAAAGGTGTCTTTCACAGGGATACTGAGAAGGCGATTTACGCATGGACACTTTGCGCGGTAGTTTCGGAGCATTGGACGCGGCGGACCTCGGTCCGGGCATCGACGCGATGGATGCCGACCTCGATGATTCGGTGGACCACGCGCCGCCGCCGGTGATCGGAACGGACGAGCGCCGCATGCAGGTGCGCGCCTACAATTTCTGGGCGAGCCTGCTCGACGAGCGCAACTTCCCCGCCATCGAGGATCTCGATCCCGACAACCTGCCCGATTTCGGCCCGCACTCGGTGCTGCTCGATTTCACGACCGGTATCGACGACCCGTCGATCAACTTCATCGGCGATAAGCTGATGGGCGAGTGCTACACCGCCAACGACACGATCCCGCAGAGGCTGTCGGACGTACCGCCGCGTTCTCTGCTGAGCCGCATCACCGACCATTACATGCAGATCATCGCCAATCAGGCGCCGATCGGTTTCGAAGCGGAATTCGTCAACCAGCAGGGCGTGACCATCCTTTATCGCGGCATCCTGCTGCCTTTCTCCAGCGACGATGAGTCCATCGATTTCATCTATGGCGTCATCAACTGGAAGGAGATGGCCGCGGCCACCGACGTCGACGAGCTGGTCCTGGAAATGGATCAGGCCATGGAAGTCGACGCACCGGTGCTGCCGCGCGCGCCGAGTCCCGAAGAAATCACCGATTGGGCCGATGGCCCTGCCAGCGCGGTGGATGGCGAATCCCCCCTCCCGGCACCGAGCTTTGGCTTCAGCCGGGGCGACCTGGCGGACGAGCCGCTGGAGCTGTCCTACGCAGAGACCGTGCCCGAAGTGGCAGTCGAGATCGAGATCGGAGCAGCCATCGAGGTCGACGAAGCCGACATGGCCCTGGCAGACTGGTTGGCCGTCGCCCGCGAAATGGCCCAGGCTGCCAAGAGCAGTGAAGAACGTACGCGCACCTCGCTCTATGAAGCCGTCTCGCGCGCCTACGACTTTGCCGTGGCCGCGATGGAAGCGCCGGAAGAATTCGCCGAGTTGCTCGCCGATGCCGGCCTGACCGTGCAGGACCGCGCACCGATGACGCCGGTGGTGAAGTTGGTCTTCGGGGCCGAATACGACAAGACGCGCCTCACCGAATATGCCGCCGTGCTCAGCTGGGCCAAGCGGACCGGCGTGGAACGCGGCAAGCTGGGCGAATTCCTCAAGCAGGCCGACGGTGGCCTGAAAGCCATTATCGCTGCCGAACGCGAGTTCCGCCGCGAACAGGAAGGCAAGGCGCCCGCACCCAAGCCCAAGGGTCCGAAGAAGGCTATCGCTCGCAAGCTGCGGGCCATCGAACCGCGCGAATTCGCCGCAATCGCTCCGGCGGGCGAGGAATTTGCCCTGGTGATGATCCGGCGCACGGACGAAGGCGAAGTGGTCGTCCTCGGCGAAGTTCCGGACAATGCCTCGCTCATCGAAAAGGCCGCCCGCGAGCTGCTCGACTAGGTCCGGCAGCCATTCCAATCCCGTAAGGCGGGTCCTGCAAGCAGGGTGGGATTTCCCGCTGGCATCGGCTAGCGCCGCCGGTCATGGCCCTGCCGTTCAAGCGTCCCTTGCGGGTGCAGCCCTTCTTTGGTCATCGCTCGCGTGACCGTTTGCTGCTGTCTGCCCGGGCGCTGCATGCTGCCAGGCCGGGCTTCGAACAGGTCTCCCGCCTGCGGGCGATTCGCACCATGGTGTCGCAATTCCTGAGCTCGGAAGCGCACGGCGTGCGCGTGCGGCTGGAGCTGCACGGTCACGGCGAGGGGGTCTTGGTCCATGAAGGCCTGACCGATGGCGAAGGCTATGTGCACTTCGACATTGCCCTCGATCCACCGTGGGACTTGCCAGACGAGCCCATGTGGGAACTCGGAACCGTGCACTGGGACAACCGGCACGGACCGCAAAGCACCGAAGTGCGCGTGCTCGCGCCAGGGTGCGAGAGCCGGCTGGCAGTCATATCCGACATCGACGATACCATTATCGAAACCGGCGTCACGGGCGGGTTGCGCAGCGTCTTGCGCAACTGGAGGCGGCTGTTCGCCCAGCTGCCGCACGAACGCCTTGCCGTGCAGGGTGCCGATGCCTTCTACGACGAACTGGGTGGCGGCGTCCTCGCCGAGGCCAGCCAGCACGGCGCCAAGCGCTTGCCTGCCACGCGGCGGCCATTTTTCTACATCTCCTCCAGTCCGTGGAACCTGTTCTCCTACCTGGTCGCCTTCAAGCAGGTGAAAGGCCTGCCGCTTGGCCCGCTCAAGCTGCGCGACTGGGGGCTGAACCGGAAGACCTTCGGCGGAGGCAGCCATGGCCGGCACAAGCAAGAGGCGATCGATTCCATCCTCACCATGTATCCGGACATGGAATTCGCCCTGATTGGCGATGACACGCAAGGCGACCTGCCCGCTTTTGCCCGCGCCGTACGGCTGCACCCCGGGCGGATTGCCGCAGTCTTCCTGCGCACGGTTTCGGAACACGAATTCACTCCCGAAGAGGAATCCGCACGGGACGTGATATCGCAGGCTGGCGTCCCGCTGTGGCTGGGCCGCACTTACGAGGACGGGATCGAATTCCTGGGTGCTTTGGGCGTTACCCCAGGCGGCGAGACCGAAGCGATCGTCAGGACAGTTGAACAGGCTGGCGAAAGCGATGGCTCGCCCGCACATTCTTCAGTTCCGGTTCAGGGCGCGAAAGGCTAGGCAAGAGGCGACACGATGCGCATGCTAGCCAAGATCTTCGCCCGCCTGCTGGCCATGTTGGCCACACTGGCCCTCACCGTCCAACCAGCGGCGGCGCAAAGCCTGTCGGTCTTGCGCGACGCCGAAACCGAACAGCTGTTGCAGGACATGGTCGATCCGCTGGCCGAAGCGGCCGGCCTTGGCGAAGGGGCGGTGGAGGTCGTGCTGCTCAACGATCCGTCGATCAACGCCTTCGTTGCGGGCGGGCAGCGCATCTTCGTCCATTCCGGGCTGATCAATGCCGCCGACCACGCCAACGAGGTGCAGGGCGTGCTCGCGCACGAAATGGGCCACATCACCGGCGGCCATATCAATCGCTTTTCCGAAGGCGCAGGCAATGCCACCCGCATTACCCTGCTCTCGGCCCTGCTGGCCGTCGGCGCGGCGCTGGCAGGCGGCGGCGAGGCAGCCATGGGCGTGCTTTCCGCCGGGCAGCAGGCTGCCATGGGCAGTTTCCTCGCCTTCAGCCGTACGCAGGAAGCCAGTGCCGACGCCGCGGGCGCGCAGTTCCTCAGCGATGCCGGGATCAGCGGACGCGGCAGCCTCGCCTTCTTCGAGCGGCTGCAGAATTACGAATTCCGCCGCAACATCAGCCAGGCCGACGAACGCGAATATGGCCGGACCCACCCGCTGTCAGGCAATCGCATCGCCCGGCTGCGCGATGACTACCAGGCAGACCCGGCGTGGGATGCACCCGACGATCCCGAGCTGGAGGCCCGTTTCCAGCGGGCCAAGGCCAAGCTCTACGGCTACCTCGCCCCGCCCGAGCGGACGCTGACTGCCTATCCCGCCTACATGACCGGCGCCCCGGCCCGCTATGCTCGCGCCTATGCCTACCACCAGCAGGCCCTGGTGGACGAGGCGCTGGGCGAGGTCGAGGCCCTCCTCGCGGAGGAGCCGGAGAACCCCTATTACCTCGAACTCGAGGGGCAAATCCTGCTCGAATCGGGGCATGTCGACGAATCGCTGCCGCCACTGCGCGAAGCCACACGCCTCACCGGTTCGCATCCCCTGATCGCATCGACCCTGGGCCATGCGTTGATCGCTACCGAAGACCCGGCCAACCTCGACGAGGCTGAAGCCGTGCTGCGTGCAGCCGTTGGCCGCGATCGCGAGAATCCCTTCGCCTGGTATCAGCTGGGCGTCGTCTACGGCCAGCGCGGCGATATCCCGCGCGCACGCCTCGCCAGCGCCGAACAGCAAGTGCTGCAAGGCAATGCCCAGGGCGCGCTGGCGAACGCCCAGGCTGCCGAAGCCTCATTGCCTGTCGGCTCCCCCGACTGGATCCGGGCGCAGGATGTTGCCTTGCAGGCGCGCGGCATCCTTGAACGCCAGCGGGATCGCAACTAGGCCTAAGCGATGCGTACGCTCACCACAGTCCTGATCGCCCTCGTCGCCGGTTTCGCCGGTGCGGCAGCATTCCTCTACTCCGGCCTCGCGCCGGACCGGACGCGCGAGGTGCTGCTCGCCAATCCGGAAATCCTGCCCGAGGCCATGCAGGAGCTGCAGCGCCGCGACATGGCGGCGCGGATCGAGCCGCTGCGCGACGAACTGGAAGCGCCCTTCCCCGGCGCCGTCTTGGGTAACCCGAATGGTGAAGTCACGCTCGTCGAATTCTCCGATTACGCCTGCGGTTACTGCCGCACCAGTCTCGCCCACGTCAATTCGCTGATCGAGGCCAATCCGGACCTGCGCGTGGTCATCCGCGAATACCCGATTCTCTCCGCCGCCAGCGCCGATGCCGCGCGCATGGCGCTCGCCGCCGCGGAACAGGGCAAGTTCGAGGCGTTTCACAACGCCATGTTCGCCTCCGACGGCCTGTCCGCCGATGACATCGACAATGCCGCGCGGATCGCCGGGCTCGACCTCGACCGCGCACGCATGTCGATCGAAGGTGGCCTCTACGAGACCCAGCTGCAGAACAACGTCTTCCTCGGCCAGAACATGGGCCTGTCCGGCACGCCCGCCTGGGTGATCGGTGACCAGGTGCTGTCCGGCGCTGTCGGCGAAGCGGTGATCGGCGCTGCCATCGAAGAGGCGCGCGATTCCTGAGGCGGGACGCCTTGATTCGGCGACAAATGCCATCGCGGACCCGCTGAAAAGCGGGTGGTCCGCTCCCAAGATGGGCTCCATGGCCATGCTGCCGATCAGCCCCCGTCCATTCTTCGCGGACAAGAACCGCGCCTTCTGGCGTTTGCAGATGCTCGGCTGGGGCGGCGCGCTGATCCTGCGCGTGGCAACCTCGATCGCCAACGAGCGTCCGTGGGACTTCCTGATCGTCGTCATTATCTCCGCCATCGCGGGCTTTTCGATCAGCACGGTCCTGTCGGTAATCTATTCCAACCTCATCAGCCGCAGCCCGCTGGTGACCTGGACTGCAACAGCCGTTGTGCTGGCCGTTGCCGTGGCCGTTTCGGCCTTCATCAATGCCTGGACAATCGACGTTTACCAGGGCGGCAGCGAGGCCGGCTTCGCACAGCTGATGCTGGGCGTGTTCTACATCGACCTGACCCTGCTGGGTGCATGGTCGGCGCTCTACTACGCGATCAATTTCTTCCTGCAGGTGGAACACCAGGCCGACCGGCTCGAACGGCTGGAGGCGCAGGCCACCAGTGCCCAGCTGGCCATGCTGCGCTACCAGCTCAATCCGCACTTCCTGTTCAACACGCTGAATTCGATCTCCACCCTCGTGCTGCTCAAGCAGACCGAGCCGGCCAATGCCATGCTCACCCGGCTCAGCAGCTTCCTGCGGCACACGCTGGTGAACCAGCCGGGCGGCAAGGTGACCGTGGCGCAGGAGGTGGAAACGCTGCAGCTTTACCTCGACATCGAACGCATGCGCTTCGAAGAACGGCTGCGTACCGAATTCCACGTCGACGGCCTCGCCGCGCGCGCCTGCATCCCCTCTTTCCTGCTGCAGCCGCTGGTGGAAAACGCCATCAAGTACGGCGTATCCGCGCAGGAGGAAGGCGCCTGCATCACCCTGTCTGCCCAGGTGATCGGCTCTCGCCTCAGGCTCATCGTTTCGGACACCGGGCCCGGCCTGCAAGGCACCCAGCGCAGCGCGGAAACGCTGGCCTCGCAGCCAAGCTCCACCGGCGTCGGCCTTGCCAATATCCGCGACCGGCTGGCCCAGGCCTATGGCGAAGATCACCGCTTCGACATCGAAAGCCCGCCCGACGGGGGCTTTACCGTCATTATCGAACTGCCGTTCGAGCCTGCCAAGAGCGATGAAGATACCGCGAAACTTCCGCGCGCTTCGTCCGTTCCCCCTTCCAAAGGACTGCCACAGCCGGAAAGCGGCACCCCCGCCGCATCCGCCCCCCGCACCGGAGCCAATGCATGACTATCCGCACAATTATCGTCGATGACGAGAAACTCGCCATCCAGGGCCTCCAACTGAGGCTGGAGCCCTTCAGCGATATCGAAGTGATCGAAACCTGCGCCAACGGCCGCGAGGCCATCCGCGCGATCAAGACACTCAAGCCCGACCTCGTCTTCCTCGACATCCAGATGCCGGGGTTCGACGGCTTCTCGGTGGTGAAGGGCGTGATGGAAATCGAACCGCCGCTGTTCGTCTTCGTTACCGCTTACCAGGAACACGCCATCCGTGCCTTCGAGGCCAATGCCGTGAACTACCTGATGAAACCCGTGGACGAGGACAAGCTGGCCGACACTATCGAACGCGTGCGCCAGCGCCTCGCGGAAAAGCGCAGCGCGGACGAAGCCGAAAAGCTCAAGGACGTGCTCGCCGAAGTGAGCCCCGAAAGCCTCGACCAGATCACCGATGAGGACGAGAGCGCGGGCCGCTACGAGAAGATGATCAACGTCAAGGATCGCGGCCAGATCTTCCGCGTCGACGTCGATTCGATCGAGCACATCGAAGCCGCCGGCGACTACATGTGCATCTACACCGGCGACAATTCGCTGATCCTGCGCGAGACCATGAAGGACCTCGAGCGCCGCCTCGACCCCAAGACCTTCCAGCGCGTCCACCGCTCGAAGATCGTCAACCTCGACCAGGTGCGGCAAGTGAAGCCGCACACCAACGGCGAATGCTTCCTGGTGCTGGAGAGCGGCGCCGAGGTGAAGGTTTCTCGGAGCTATCGGGACGTCGTCGCGCGCTTCGTGCATTAACTTGTCGTGCGCTCACGCCTCCGCGTGAGCGTCCTCGCTAGACACGCTCCGCTACGCTGCGCCCCCTGCGGACGGGCGGTCGCCCTTGCGGTCGCGTTGCGACCGATGCAGAGGTTACTCCATGAACGATTTCACGATCGCGGGCTTTGACCTCGCCAAGTTCGTTGCTGACACCCTGGCCGAAGACCTCGGCGAAGGCCTGCCCGGCGGCGGCGTCGACGTTACTGCGACCAGCGTGATACCCGCCGATGCCCGCTTCCAGGGGGTGATGGACAGCCGCGATGCCATCGTGGTGGCGGGCCTGCCCGTGGCCGTGGCCTTTTTCCGTCACCTCGACCCGGACATGGAGATCGACCTGCTGGTGGAGGAGGGCGCTTCGGTCGAACCCGGGACGGACCTGATGTGCCTGTCGGGCAACGCCCGCGCCATGCTGACCGCCGAGCGCTCAGCGCTCAACACGGTGCAGCACCTCTCGGGCATTGCCACCATGGTGCGTGAATACGTCGATACGATGGACAACCCCGACTGCACCCTGCTCGATACGCGCAAGACCATCCCCGGCCTGCGCCACCTCGAGAAATATGCCGTACGCATGGGTGGTGGAAGCAACCACCGCATGGGCCTGTGGGACGCAGCAATGATCAAGGACAACCACGTGCTGGTGGCAGGATCGGTGGGCGAGGCCGTGCGCCGCGCGGTCGAGGCGGGCGTGCAGGACATCATCTGCGAAGTTGACCGGATCGACCAGATCGAGCCGGCGCTTGCCGCTGGCGCAACCCGCCTGCTGCTCGACAACATGGAGCCGGATATGCTGCACGAAGCCGTCGCGCTGGTAGCAGGCCGCGTGCCGACCGAGGCCTCGGGCGGGATCAACCTCGAGACCATCAAGGCCAAGGCGGCAACGGGCGTGGACTACGTCTCCGTCGGCCGCCTCACGCAAAGCGCGCCAGCCGCCGATATCGGGCTGGATTTCACCGTCAGCTGAGCTGCAAGCATGGTGCTCGCCAAGCTCCAGCGCCCATGATACCGCCCCGCCAACAGGGTTGAGGAGACAGCACATGAAACCGCAATTGGTCGTCTGGTTCGATTACCTTTTCTGGCTCGGCGTCTTGGCCGCAGTCTGCGGCCTCTACCTCAACTTCGACCTGATCACCGGCTCTGTCGCAGACGTACCCGGCGCGCGCGCTGGGGCGGTCGTGGGAGGAATCCTCGGCTTCTCGGTTACCCTGGGCCTCTACGCGCTCGGCTGGTTCTTCATCTCGCGCAAGGGCAGCAAGATCGCGCACTGGATCTTCACCCTCATCACGGGCGCAGTGCTGGCCTTCACCGTCTTCGGCACCCTGATGGCCGGTTTCCAGTTCGGTGTGTTCCCCGCAGTGCTGGACTTCGCGCGCTTCGGCATGTGGTTCCTTGGCGCCGTCCTGCTGTTCCTGCCCGAAGCGCGGCCATGGTTCGACAAGGGCACGCCGAATGTTCCCGATACCTTCGACTAGGTGGCCGGTCGCCCTGGCAGCCGTGCTGTGCGCGGCCTTGCCCGCGCCTGCCCTTGCCCAGGCCTACCAGTGCCGCGTGCCGCAGGGCCCGGTGTCGCTGCCGCCGGTCGAACGCGACGGACCGGTGCGCGAGACGCGCGTCACCGGCTACACTCTTGCCCTCAGCTGGAGCCCGGAGTTCTGCCGCTTCCGCGCCGAGGCCCCGCAACATGCCCGCCAGTGCTCCGGACGCGACGGCCGCTTCGCCTTCGTGGTCCACGGCCTTTGGCCCGACGGGCCGGGCGGCACATGGCCGCAGTGGTGCCCTACCAGCCGCCTGCCGAGCACGAGCGAAGTCCGCGCGAGCATGTGCATGACGCCCGACGCCGCCCTGATCGCGCGCGAATGGGCCAAGCACGGTGCCTGCATGACGCCCAGCCCCGACGCCTACCTGCAGGTCATCCGCATCCTGTGGAATTCGCTGCGCTGGCCCGATTTCGACCGTCTCTCCCGTCGCCGTGGCCTGACCGCAGGCGATATCCGCCAGACCTTCGCCGAGGCCAACCCCTACTGGGATGCCGAGGACGTGGGACTGGTGGTGAGCAACCGCGGCTGGCTGCGTGAAATGCGACTCTGCTACGACGCGGAGTTCATGCCGACCGCCTGTGACGCGCGGCGTTACGGGCCGGCGGATGACGCGGAAGTACAGATCTGGCGGGGGCTCTAGCTGACTCCGCCGTCATCGTGCGCGCGCGTGTGCTCGACGATCATCAGCAGCAGGCCGAGAAAGACCAGCCCGAACCCCAGCAGGTGCGACCAGCGGAAGGCTTCGCCCAGCACGACATAGGACAGCGCCAAGGCCGACAGCGGCATGACCGACATCGCCCCCGCAGTCAGCGCGCCCGGCGCCTTGCGCACCCCGTTATACCATAGCACCGGCGCCAGCCCGCCGGTCGCGCCGCCCCAGAAGGCGAGGGCGAACCAGGCGCCAGTGCTGGCTCCCGAAAGGTCGAAGGGCTGGGGATCGAACAACAGGGCCAGGGCCACGAATATGGGCGCTGCCACCAGCGATGCCGCAAGCGTGGTCTCGAGCGAGCTGATCCCGTCGGAGAGCTTGCGCGACAGCAAGGTGTAGGCGGCTTCCAGGCACACGGCGAAGGCCACCAGGGCTGCGCCCAGCAGCGGCGCATTACTCGGCCCGCCACCGTCTGCACGCAGCAGGTTGATCGCGGCGATGCCGAGCACGGCCAGCGCCAGGGCGCCCGCCTTGCGCAGGTTCATCGCCGCGCCAAGGAACACCACGGCAGCCACCGCCGTCACTGCTGGCGTCGCACTCATGATGGTCGAGCCGATGACTCCCGTGGTGAGTCGCATGCCGAACAGCATGGTCGCGGTGAAACCCACCATGCCGAAGATGGATATGGCCAGGATCACCCACCAGTCGGACCGCTGCATCTTGGCGAACCGGTCCGTCATCATCCAGGCAAACGGGGCCAGCACGACGATGGCGATGGCCATGCGCATGAAAGAGGCCGTGAAGACCGAGAAGTGTTCCCCGATGATCTTGCTGAGCGGAGTAGCGCTGCCGAACAGCCCCATGCCGAGCAGGAGCTGGGCAATGGTGAGGGGTGAGGTTGTTTGGTCCTTTTCCGCCATGATCGATCCCGCAATCCAACAGCCAGCGTGAAGCCGGGAAGATTCACCGGTCTTTACCGCCTCTCCCTGAAGAACGCGCGCAACAATTCCGCCGCTTCGGCCTCGCCAACGCCCGAATAGACTTCGGGCCGGTGCAGGCATTGGTCCTGTTCGAACACCCGTGCGCCGTGGTCCACGCCGCCGCCCTTGGGATCGCTCGCGCCGTAATAGACCCGCGCCAGCCGCGCGTGGCTGATCGCACCTGCGCACATGGGGCAGGGTTCCAGCGTCACGTAGAGGTCGCAGCCGGTCAGGCGTTCGTCGTCGAGAAATTCGGCGGCATTGCGAATCGCCACCAGTTCGGCATGGGCCGTCGGGTCCTTGCAGGTGCGAGTGAGGTTGTTGCCTTCACCCACGATCTTGCCGTCCCGAACGACAACCGCGCCGACAGGCACTTCGCCCGCCAGCGCGGCTTCTTCTGCCAGGTCCAAAGCCCGGCGCATGGGACCAGGCAGGGGCCAGCGTGGCCGTGCCCCTGTCATGATCCGCCGGTACGGTTATTCACCGTCGCTTTCGGTAACCGGTTCGCCTTCTGCATCGTCCGGCATATCGACATCGACGGTCGGCACGTCAACGGTCACCTCTTCGGTGTCGACGTCAACCTCGGGGCCTTCGACATCATATTCGGGCAGGTTGCCGCCTTCGACATCGACTTCGGGCATTTCGCCTTCTTCGGTCTGGTCAACGTCACAAGCCGAAAGGCCAAGGGCCAGGGTGCCGGCGACTGCAATAATTGCGAACTTCTTCATGTTTTAAACTCCGTGAGCCTGTTATGGCGGGCAATCGCTTGCCTGCCTTGATCCACACAACGGGCTGCCTTTTGGCTGGTTCCGAAAAAGCCGTGACGGGGTCGGGAGACACGCAGGCTGTTGACGATTCGCACAGGCGCCGCTATGCGCGCGCCTTTCCCGGCACTGACCGAACACTTTACTGAAGAGACGAACCATGTCGCGCATCTGCGAACTTACCGGCAAGGGCCGCCAGGTCGGCCACAACGTGAGCCACGCCAACAACAAGACCAAGCGTGTCTTCCTGCCCAACCTGCAGAACGTCACGCTGATGAGCGAAAAGCTGGAACGCAGCTTCAAGTTCCGCGTGTCGACGCAGGGCCTGCGCTCGGTGGAGCACAATGGCGGCCTCGACAACTGGCTGCTGAAGACCAGCGACGACAAGCTGTCGGCCAGCGCCCAGAAGGTGAAGCGCGAGCTGAAGAAGGCTCTGGCAACCGCTGCCTAAGCGCTAGATTGCCAAGACACGCGAAAAAGCGCGCGGGGAGCGATCCTCGCGCGCTTTTTCGTGCGCGCCGTCCGGTTCTGCTTCGGATTCGAGCACGGCCAGCTCCAACCGCACCAGCAAGGTGCGCTGGAAGGCGCTGAAATTGTCGTCGGAAATGAGCCAGATGTCAGCGCCGCCATCGGCGCCTTCGACGAGGTCCATCCCTTCAAAGTTGTCGCTAGGCACGAGATCGTGGAGGGTCAAAGCCAGTTCCGGCTGCCATGGCTCTTCACCTGCGGGCAATGCGCCGACCACCAGGATCACGTCGAAAGTGGGCGGCAGGCCCCATGCCACGCGGCGCATCAGCACCAGCAAGCGCCCGTCGGGCAATTGTGCGGCGTCTGTCGGGGAATAGCCCGCTTCGGGCCATTCAATCGGAACACTGGTCGTCCCGCCATCCCGCACAGGGTCGTCCGCGAAGAGGTAGAGCCGCGCTTCGGTCTCGGGCAGGGCGACGAACCTTCCGTCGGCCAGCCGCACCAGGCTTTCCATGCCGCCGTTGTCTTGCCAGGGCATGGCGGGGAACAGCACGTGACCGTCGGGTTCGCCCCTGGCCGTGTAGCGCTGGATGGCATGCTCCCCTTCGTAACCCAGCCAGAACGTCCCGCTCGCCGGGTCCTGTGTTGCCGATTCGATGTCCCACAGTCGCTGTTCCAGGCCGGGATCGGGCAATTGCGCGCCGATGGACGCCGGCAGGTCTGGTCCGCCGGGACCGGAAAAGCTCAGGAAACGGCCCCGGTCGGAGAAGGTCACCAATGTGCCATCCTGGCCAGCCAGCAGTGCCGAATATCCGCCAAAGACCAGGTCCGGCGACGTGACTTCCCAAACGCCGGTGACGCGAAATTCGCCGTGGCCGGCCTCGTCGTAAGCCAGTTCAAGCAGTTGCAGGTCATCGGCATCGCCGCGTGTCACAGCCGTGCGCATCCACACCGAAGGCATGACGAGCAGCACCAGCAGCACCGCCGCCATGCGCCTTGCGGAGCTCGCGCTGATTCGGTTGAACATGCCCCGCAATAGCGGCGTCAGGGCATCGGGCCAGTGAACAGGATCGGGTCGAGCCGCGAATTGTGCCACTTCATCGACCAGTGCAGGTGCGGGCCCGTCGCCCGGCCCGAAGAGCCGATGCGACCGATTACCTGGCCCTGCTCGACGTGGTCACCCTGTTCGACGTCGATCTGCGACAGGTGCAGGAAGGCACTGTTCAGCCCTGCCCCGTGGTCGATGATGACGAGGTTTCCTTCAAGGCTGAAGTCGCGCACGGCCAGGGTCACGACGCCGTCGGCCGGAGCCACGAAAGGAGTACCTGCTCCGGGCGCGATATCGATGCCCGAATGGTAGCTGCCCGGCTCGCCGCGATAGACGCGCTGCGAACCGAAACGGCCCGAGATGCGGCCCGTCACCGGCCAGATGAAAGACTGGGTCCAGCCGTCGGTCGCCGAATCGGCGGTGCGCGCATCCCAGATGGCGTCGAGCTCGGGTTGGCGGCGGCGCATGAAGCTCTCGCTCGCCCCGCCCGCGCGGCGCGCGACGTTGACGCGTTCGATATTCCAGGCCCGCGGGCTGACCGTCAGTTCGGTCGTCACCGTGCTCCCGTCAGCCATGATGGCGACCAGTTCGGCGGTGGTGCCGGAATCGCGGTCAAAAGCGGCGAAGAAATTGCCCTCGGCATCGAGCTCGAGGTCCTGGTCATCCAGACGGGCGGTGACCGCACCCATGGGCACTCGTCCGCGCAGCCAGCCGCCCTGCGTCAGCGCGCCGTCGTAGGTGAACTCGGTGCTCGACCGCGCCGGGGCGGAAGGTGCGGCAGGGGCTGCGGAAGTGTCATCACTGGCACTGGCAGGCTGGGCCGAGCAGCCGCTCGACAGGAGCGCTGCGGCGAGCAGCGATGCAGCGTAGCGGATCACAGGTCCTCGAGCGTGCGCCGGGTGGACAGTTCGGCGCTGGCATAGGCCTCCTGCCGGTCCACGCTCCAGTAGCGCAGCTCCTCCAGATGGACGGGGATACCACTCATGGCACAGACGACGAAATGGCCCGGACGGACAACGCGGAAGCCGTTGGGGCCGTAGATCAGCGTGGCGGCCTTATCGGAAGATGACATCAACATGGTTCTCTATCTAGTGCGCGCATCCTTTCAGCGCAATTTACGGAATTTCACAGCAGCTTGGGCTGGCCGCTCTCGGGAGGCGTCTTGTCGCGTTTCTTCGCAGGCTTGCGCGGGGTGTCGCCCGGCACCGCCTGCACGGTGCCATCGGCGAACTTGATGTCCAGCAGCGGTTCCTTGCGGGCACTGGCGGCGCTGGTAACCGCCTTGCCGCTGGCATCGAGCACCATGGCATAGCCGCGCGAGAGCGGCTTTTCGGGATGCAGCTGTTCGGCCAGGCGGGCAAGGGCGGCGAGGCGCTCGCGCTGTTCGGCGATGGGGCGCTCCACCAGCGCGGGAGAAAGTCGCGCCGAGGCCAGCCGCTGTTTCGCATCGCGCAGGTTGCCGCGCAGGATCGCGGGCGAGAGACGCAGGTCCGCAAGCCGCTCGCGCCCCTTGGAGGCCCGGTCCACTAGCCCGCGGCGCAGGCGTTCGCCGAGTTCGTCGAGCTTCTGCGCCTGCGGTTGCAGCAATTGTTCGGCAGAGGGCAGCCGGTCGGCGCGTGCGGCGAGCCGTTCGCGCCCCAGTTCCACCGGGCGCATGACGACCTTGCGCTGGCGCAGGCCGAAATCGTCGAGCGTCGCGACCAGGTCGCGCAGCACGGGCACGGCGATCTCGGCGGCAGCGGTGGGCGTCGGCGCGCGGCGGTCTGCAGCATAGTCGCACAGGGTGGTGTCGGTCTCGTGGCCGACGGCGCTGATCACGGGGATCGGGCTTTCGGCCACCGCGCGGACGACGACCTCCTCGTTGAACGACCACAGGTCCTCGATCGAGCCGCCTCCCCGCGCGACGATCAGCAGGTCGGGGCGGGGCACATGGCCGCCCGGCTCCAGCGCACCGAACCCGCGCACGGCATTGGCCACCTGCTGCGCCGCGCCGTCGCCCTGCACCAGCACCGGCCAGACCACGACGTGCGACGGAAAGCGATCCGCCAGCCGGTGCAGGATATCGCGTATCACCGCGCCGGTGGGTGACGTCACGACGCCGATAACCTTGGGCGCGAAGGGGAGGGCGCGCTTGCGCTCGGGCGCGAACAGACCCTCGGCCTCCAGCCGCGCCTTTGTCTTTTCGAGCAGGGCCAGCAGGGCGCCTTCGCCCGCGATCTCCATCCGCTCGATCACGATCTGGTACTTGGAGCGGCCCGGATAGGTGGTCAGCTTGCCCGAGGCGACCACTTCCAGTCCGTCTTCCGGGCGGAAGGCCAGCCGCGCTGCCGTGCCCTTCCACATGACCCCGTCGAGCACGGCCTTCTCGTCCTTCAGCGCCAGGTAGACATGGCCCGAGGCCGCGCGCTTCACCCCGGACAATTCCCCGCGCAGGCGGACAAAGCCGAAACGATCTTCCACCGTGCGCTTGAGCGCCTGCGAAATCTCGGTGATCGTCAGCGGAGCGGAATTGTCGCCGGGGCCGCTGGCCGCTACCAGCCTGTCGTCGTCGTCGTAAGGGGAATTACTCGTCATGAATATCCTGGTGCTCGGCTCTGGCGGACGCGAACATGCCCTGTGCTGGAAGCTGGCGCAATCCGCAGCGGTCACGGAACATGGGGGCAAGCTCTATGCTGCGCCGGGCAACCCCGGCATTGCCCAATGTGCCGAAGTGGTTTCTCTGGATGAGAAGAATCACGCCGAAGTGGTTAGGTTCTGCGCAGACAAGGCGATCGGCCTTGTCGTGATCGGCCCGGAAGCCCCGCTGGTGGACGGCCTCGCCGATTCCCTGCGCAAGGCGGAGATTCCCGTCTTCGGCCCCTCACAGGCTGCCGCGCAACTGGAAGGCAGCAAGAACTTCACCAAGGCGCTGTGCGACCGCGCCTCGATTCCCACGGCGGGCTATGTCCACTGCACCTCGCTGGAACAGGCCAAGGCGGCCCTTTCCACCTTCGCACCGCCCTTCGTGCTCAAGGCCGACGGGCTTGCGGCGGGCAAGGGGGTGGTGATCGCCGATAACGTTGAGCACGCCGTGGAAGCGCTGGAAGACATGTTCGGCGGCAAATTCGGCTCGGCCGGCGCGGAAGTGGTGATCGAGGAATTCATGCACGGCGAGGAAGCCAGCTTCTTCGCCCTGACCGACGGCGAGACCGTGGTCCCCTTCGGCACGGCGCAGGATCACAAGCGCGTGGGCGATGGCGACACCGGCCCCAACACCGGCGGCATGGGCGCCTATTCGCCGGCTCGCGTGTTGACCGGCCAACTGGTGGCCGAAACGCTCGAAAGGATCGTCTTCCCCACGGTGCGCCAGCTACGCGACGAAGGCATGCCCTATGTCGGCGTGCTCTATGCCGGACTGATGCTGACGGGCGAGGGCGTCAAGCTGGTCGAATACAACTGCCGCTTCGGCGATCCAGAGTGCCAGGTGCTGATGATGCGGCTGCAGAGCGACCTCGCCGACTACATGCTCGCCTGCGCCCAGAGCACGCTGGCCGACCTGCCGCAGCCCGACTTTGCCAATGATACCGCGATGACCGTGGTCATGGCCGCCAAGGGCTACCCCGACACGCCCGAGAAGGGCGGGACTATCGACCTGAGGGAGGCAGAAGCGGACGGTGCGAAAGTCTTCCACGCGGGGACCAAGCTGGTGGATGGCCAGCTGGTCGCCAACGGCGGCCGCGTGCTCAATGTCACGGCGACGGGTTCCGACACCAAGGCCGCGCAGGAGGCCGCCTACCGCGCGGTAAAGGCCATCGATTTCCCAAGCGGTTTCTACCGAAATGATATAGGCTGGCGGGAGGTCGCACGAGAAACCTGAGGGGGAAGGGTCGATGAAGACCGTATTGGGACTAAGCGCAGCGCTGCTGTTCGGCGCTGTGCCGGCACTGGCGCAGGACAACGAAGGCGGACACAGCGAGCGGGGTGTCACAGCCGCGCCTGACGATGGCGAAGAAGCAGCCGATCACGCCGAACATGCCTCCGAAGAGACATCCGGCCCCACGGAATTGCTGCCCAATTACGGCAATGGCGGCTTCCCCGTCACTACCAGCGTTCCTGAGGCACAGGCCTTCTTCGACAACGGGATGGAACTGGCCTTTGCCTTCGCCCACCAGGAAGCGATCGACGCCATGGCCGAGGCCGTGCGCCGCGATCCCGCCTGCGCCATGTGCCTGGCAGGTCATGCCTATACGCTCGGCCCGACGCTCAACTACGGCAAGACAATGGAAGAGCGGGCAGAAGCACTGGCGGTCGCGGAACAGGCGCTCGCGCTGGCTGAAGCAGGCGATTCCGAGTTCGAGCGGGCCTTCGCGGCTGCCATGGTCGCGCGTTACCGCAACGAAGGCGACATGGACGGGCGCGACCTTGCCTATGCCGAAGCCATGGCCGAACTGGCCGCCGCCCATCCTGAACACGACACGCTGCAAACGCTGGCCGCCGATGCCCGCATGATGATCGACTTCGAGCAAGCCACCATGCGGCAGGCGATGGACCTGCTTGAGCCGGTCCTGGCCCGCAACCCGGACCACACCGGCGCCTTCCACTTCTACATCCACGCCACCGAGATTTACGGCGAACCGGCACTGGCCGAGGCCGCAGCTGACCGACTGGCGGCGATGGAACTGGACGCCAGCCACTTGGTCCATATGCCCTCGCACACCTACTACTGGGTCGGGCGTTATGGCGATGCCGCCGATGCCAACCGCATCGCCGTGCAGCTGGGCGAGCACCAGGCCATGGTCATGGCTGACGATGACCCGATGGCGGTCTGGAACATCCCGTACCATGCGCACAATGTCATCTTCGGCCTTGGCGGGGCGCTGATGTCGGGCGATTCGCGCACGGCGCTGATGCTGGCGCGCCCGCTGATCGAGCGCGTACAGGCGCAAGAGGAGGGCAGCTTCTTCGGCCAGCTGCTGACCTCTTCGGCCTATTTCGCGATGGGGCGTTTCGAGAGCCCCACGGTGGTGCTCGAACTGCCGGAGCCGCAACTGCCTTACCTCAAGGCGGGCTGGCACTATGCCCGCGGCGAGGCTTATGCCTTCCTCGGCAACACCGCGGGACTGGCCGCCGAACGCGAAGCCATTCCGGCCCATATCGAATTGAGCGAAGAGGATGAGGAAAACCGCCTCGCCGCGGCTGACCAGATGCTGGCGATCACGCGCGCGGTGCTGGCAGGACGGCTGGCGACCATGCAGGGCCGCCACCACGAAGCCGCCGCCGCCTTTGCCGAGGCCGCGATGATCGAGGAAACCGAGGACTTCAGCCGTTTCAGCGATCCGCCTGCCTTTTGGTACCCGGTCCGGCGCGATCTCGCGCTGGCCCTGCTGGCTGCCGGGGACGAGGAAGGAGCACTGCGCGAAGCGCGCGCCACGCTGGAAGTGCGCCCGCACGATCCGGTGGCCGAACCCTTGGTCGAGCGTCTCAGCGCAGGCCTGGGCGATGTCGAGGTCGCCAGCGCGGACTGATGCCGCCTGCTTGCCAAGCGCCGTTTAGCGCCTAAGCTTCTCCGCAAGACAGTTGGGAGAGGCTGCAGGACATGACAATTCTCGAGGGACGCGTTGTTTCGCGCCGCGCCGTGCTGGCGGGCGTAGCGGCACTGCCGCTGGTGGCCTGCGCCCATCCGGGCATGGCTTGGGCGGAGAGCGAGGCTATGCCTGCCCAGCTGATAACGCTCGGCACCCAGGGCGGCCCGAACTACGGCCCGGCCCGCAGCGAGAGCGCCAATGCCCTGCGCGTGGGCGGGCACCTGTTCCTCGTCGACTGCGGTTACGGCACGCTCGCCTCGATGGTCGCCGCCGGCCTGCGCCACCAGGATGTCGACGCGGTGTTCATCACCCACCTGCACGACGATCACTCGTCGGACCTATACGGAATCCTCACCCACATGGCGACGCAGGGCCGGACCCGCGATGTGGTGGTCTATGGCCCGGTGGGAACGCACACCTACGTCCAGGGCCTGCGCGATGCGATGGGGCCGAACGCCACGATCCGCACGCTCGACGAGGCACGACCGGCGGGCTTCCTAGATTTCATCCACTCGGTGGAAGTGGAGGAGGGCGAAGTGCCGATTCGCGAGACAGGAATCCGGGTCTCCTGCGCCGAAAACACCCATTACCCCGCCTATATCGACGGGCTGGAGACGCAGAAGAGCTATGCCTTCCGCTTCGACTGGGGTTCCTCGATCGTGTTCTCCGGCGACACGACCTATTCGGACGGACTGGTCGCGCTGGCGCAGGGCGCGGACGTCTTCGTCTGCGAAGTGCTCGAACCCGCCTCCATGCGCCGCGCCTTTGACGCCATGGTGGCAGGCGGCGCTTTCGCCGGAGCCGAAGAAGGCGTCTGGCGCCACATGATCGACACCCACGCAACGCCCGAACAGGTTGGCCGTATGGCGGCAGCGGCAGGAGTGGGACGCGTTGTGCTAACCCATCTGGCTCCCGGCGCACTGCTCGATGTACCGGACAGCACCTATGCCGTCGGCGTGGCAGAGCACTTCGACGGGCCGATCCTGGTCGCCGTCGACGGGATGGTCGTGGCGGTTTGAGGGGTCTGTTGAGAGGCTAGTAAATCGTGCCGTACCCGGACGGAGGACCATCCGCACCGGGATCGGCAGCAGACGGGCAAGCCTGTCGACGAACTTCCAACCTTAGAATTGCATTGCCATCATGCCAGATGCGAACTGCACTCGTCGATTCGATTGGGCCCCCATGTGACCGTGTGTTGTTGAACGGCGTGGTGAGATTGAAATCCGAGTAGCGGAATACTCGTCCGTCAACCGCAACGATCTCGCTTTCATGCCCGTCACGCGGCATCGGATGAAACCAGTCGAGACAACCTTCAACGAAGTCGGCTTCGCCCGACGCAAGCTGGGCCGTCCAGTCGGAACGGTCATTGTATCTGCTCACCGTAACAATCAGGGCCAGCGGGACCGAAAATAGCACGACGAACCCGGCAATCACCCGTCGCGCAAGCATGCTACGTGGACTGATGAGGTTCGGCAGCTTCGGCGCGAAGACAAACAGCAGTATCCCCATAATCGGGAACAAGAAGAGCATGGCACCACTTGCCGACCAGAACGGGTCCGGTGAGGTCCGGATATCGAAGGCGAGAGCAAAGCCCTCCGCTGTCACCCCAGCTTCTCGGCCATCAGCTTGGCGAGGTCGGTTTCGGGACGTGCGCCATAGTGGCTGATGATCTCGGCAGCCGCGATGGCGCCGCGGCGCAGGCACCTGGCGGGGTCTTCGCCGCGGACGTGGCCGTAGAGGAAGCCGGCAGCAAACAGATCGCCCGCGCCGGTGGTGTCGACCACCTTGTCGATCGGCTCGGCGGCCACGGTGTAGGTCTCGCCGCCGGTGACGCAGACCGCGCCCTTCTCGCTGCGGGTAACCACCAGCACCGGCACCTTGCCCGCCAGCGCGGCAACGCCGTCGTCGAACTCGGTTTCGCCGGTCAGCGCGCCCAGCTCCACCGCGTTGGCGAACAGCACGTCGATCAGGCCGTCTTCGATCAGCGCGCGGAAGTCATCCCCATGGCGGTCGATCACGAAGGCGTCGGACAGGGTGAAGGCGACCTTGCGGCCTGCGCTGCGTGCCGTCTCGATCGCGGCGCGCATGGCGGCACGCGGCTCTTCCGGATCCCACAGGTAGCCTTCGAGGTAGAGGATTTCGGCCCCGCCGATCGCCTCTTCGTTGAGCGCGGCAGGCGGCAGGAACTGGCTGGCGCCGAGGAAGGTGTTCATCGTGCGCTGGCCGTCCGGCGTCACGAAGATCAGGCAGCGCGCGGTCGGCGGCTCGCCTTCGCGCGGCGCCGTGTCGAAGTCGATGCCCACGGCGCGGATGTCGTGCGCGAAGACGTTGCCGAGCTGGTCGTTAGCCACCTGGCCGACGAAGGCGCACTGCGCGCCCATGGCGGAAAGGCCCGCCAGCGTATTGGCTGCCGAACCACCCGAAATCTCCTTCGCCGGACCCATGGCCGAGTAAAGGTCGCGCGCACCATCCGCGTCGACCAGCGTCATGCCGCCCTTGTTGAGGCCAAGCTCTTCCACCAGTTCGTCGGAAGCGGCGGCCATCACGTCGACAATGGCATTGCCGATGGCGATTACGTCGTATCGGGGGGCGGTCATGCAAACTCCTGGTAAATTCCGGTCAATGCTTAGCGAAGCGGCGTTGACTTGGCCGATGGGCCGGGCAATCGCAAGCGCATATGGGTGCATTCACCACATCGCTGGCGCTGGGCCTCAGGCAATTGCTCGACGGCGAGGTGCTGCGCGTCCTGCTGAAGAGCCTTGGCGTGACTCTGGTGCTCTTCGTGCTGGTCGCCACGGGGGGATGGTTCCTGCTCGACTGGGCGCTGGCTTCGGGCGGTCTGGAAGACCGGCTGTTCGCCGGGGCAGGGGCGCTGCGCGGGGCGCTGTCGCTGGTGCTGTCGCTGCTGGGGCTGTGGCTGACCTGGCGGATCGTCGCCATGGCGGTTGTGCAGTTCTACGCCGACGAGGTGGTCCAGGCGGTGGAGCGCAGACACTATCCGGACGAGGCACGGGTGGCGCGCGAGCTGTCGTTCGGCGAGCAGATGCGCGTCGCGCTGTCAGCCGCCGGGCGGGCCTTGCTCGCCAACCTCGCCGCCTTGCCCTTTGCGCTGGTCCTGCTGTTCACCGGCGTGGGCACTTTCCTGCTGTTCTGGCTGGTCAACGCCCTGCTGTTGGGCCGCGAATTGCAGGACATGGTCTGGCTGCGCCATCGCCACCAGCCCGCAGAGGCCGCGCCCGTGGGGAAGGGCGAGCGGTTCCTGCTGGGCGCCGCGATTGCCGCCATGATGGCCGTGCCTTTCGCCAACTTTCTCGCACCGGTGCTGGGGGCAGCATCGGCAACTCACCTCGTACACCGCAATTTGCGGTCCAGGAAAGTCACCTGACATGCGCCTGATCGCTGCCCTCCTTGTCACCGCTGCGCTCTCCGCCTGCGTGTCGACGCCGCGCGTACCGACGCAGGCACCGCCACCGCCGCCGCGCACGGTGGAGCCGCGGGCGGTGCCGCCCACCACGCCGACTGCGTCGCGCCCTGCTGCCGGCTATCGCGTGCCGCAGATCATGGAAGGGCCGGGGCTGGGCGGGATCATCCGCGAGAACGCGCCCGTACTGCTCTCGCGCTTCGGAACGCCGCGCCTCGACACGCCCGAAGGTGACATGCGCAAGCTGCAGTGGCGCAGCGATGCCTGCGTGCTCGATATCTATCTCTATCCGCTGGCTCCGGGCGCCGAGCCTGTCGCCACCTGGGTAGAGTCGCGGCGCGCCAGTGACGGGGCGGAAGTTGACCGGCTCGCCTGCATCCAGGCGCTCTCGCGGCGGCAATAGCGCCGGCGCTAACCTGACTTTAATCCTGTCGCGCCATGGTACTCGCGCGACAGGAGGATTTGCGCGCCATGAGTTTTGAATTCGCCACTATTGCCCGCCAGGCCGCGGCCGACCGGACCATCAGCGATAACGAAGTGCGCGCGCTGCGCGGTTCCGGCTGGGCTGACGGCAAGATGACCCGCGAAGAGGCGGAAATCGTCTTCGCCACCCAGCACGCGATCGAGAACCCGTCGCGCGAATGGTCCGACTTTTTCGTCGAGGCGATCCAGAACTTCGTGCTCGAGGGCACCGACCCCAAGGGCTTTGCCAGCGCCGAGGAGGCCCAGTGGCTGATCGCGCAGGTCGAAGCAGACGGCAAGGTCTGCTCGATGACCGAGCTGGAACTGCTCGTTCGCATTATCGAACGCGCCCAGAACGTGCCCGAAACGCTGAAGACCTACGTGCTCGGCGTGCTGGAGCGCGAAGTACTCGAAGGTACCGGCCCGACCCGCTGTGGCGGCGAACTGTCGGACACCCATATCAGCGAAGCCGAATGCCGTATCACGCGCCGCGTGGTGTTCGGCCAGACGAGCGATCGCCCGGCGGCGGTCAGCCGCCGCGAGGCCGAGATGCTCTACCGCATCAAGGATGCCACCGAACACAAGGCCAACGCGCCCGAATTCAAGCGCCTGTTCGTGCAGGGCGTGGGCAATTACCTGATGGGTTTTGCCAGCCATTCGAGCCAGGTCAGCCGCGAACGCATGCTCGAACTGGAAGCCTTCGTTTCGGACACGAGCATCAATATCGGCAGCTTCATGGGCCAGATGGCCAGGTCCGCGCCGAACGCCTTCGGCATGATCTTCGGCGAGAAGCAGCCGTCTGCACCTTCGCGAGACGATCTGGTGGCGGCCGACGAAGCCGTGACGGCTGAAGAGAAGTCTTGGCTCGACGGCCAGATCGATCGCAACGGCAAGGTCGACGAATACGATCAGGCCCTGCTCGAATTCATCGCTGAGGAATTCGGCCAGGCTTGAGGCTATGGGCCGATGGCCTAGACCATGAAACTCTCGCCGCAGCCGCAAGCGCCCTTGGCGTTGGGGTTTTCGAACACGAAACCGGCGGTGAAATCGTCTTCCACCCAGTCCATCGTGCTGCCCACCAGGTAGAGCACGCTGCCGCCGTCGATGTAGAAAATGCCGCCGGGGGTTTCGATCTTCTCGTCGAAAGGCACTTCCTCGGTCACGTAGTCGACCGAATAGGCAAGGCCCGAACAGCCGCGGCGCGGGGTCGACAGCTTGACGCCGATGGCATCAGCCGGAGCCTTGGCCATCAGGTCCGCCACGCGCTGCTCGGCAGCGGGCGTCAGGACCACGGCGGCCTTGGGAGCGGGGCGGGTCTTGGTCTCGGTCATCACAACATTCCCAGTTCGAGGCGGGCCTCGTCGCTCATCTTGGACGGGTCCCACGGCGGATCCCAGGTCACCATCACTTCGGCGTCGCGCACGCCAGGCAGGCCCAGCACGCGCATTTCGATATCGTTCGGCATCGATTCAGCGACAGGGCAATGCGGCGTGGTGAGGGTCATGATGACCTTCACGTCAGCATCTTCCGCGACCTCGACATTATAGATCAGGCCGAGGTCATAAATGTTCACCGGAATTTCCGGATCGTAAATGTCCTTGAGCGCGTCGATCACCGCCTGGTGCAGTTCGCCACCGGGTTCGCCGGCGGCCACGCCTTCGGGCTTCTTTGCAAGGAATCCCTCGAGGTAGTCGCGCTTGCGCCCAAGCTTTTCGCCGGCGCTTTCCTGGGCCGATTCTTCTTCGGGCAAGGGCGCGTCGGACACGCGAGCGCGCGGCGGCTTTTCCGCCACCTGCTCGGCGGGCGAGGGTGCCGCGATGAATTCCTTTTCGTCCTTCTGGGCCATGTCTTCGTGGTTTGGCATCAGCCGAAAATCCTCTTGGTGCGTTCGATGCCGCGAATGAGCGCGGCGACGTCTTCTTCAGTCGAGTAAATGCCGAAGCTGGCGCGGGCCGTGGCGGACACCCCGAGGTGCTCCATCAGCGGCTGGGCGCAGTGGTGACCGGCGCGGATCGCCACGTTCTCTTCGTCCAATATGGTGCCGAGATCGTGCGGGTGAACCCCGTCCATCACGAAACTGACGATACCGGCGCTGTCTTCGGGACCGAACAGGGCGACATCGTTCATCCCGCGCAGGGCCTCGCGCGTTTGCGCGACCAGCGCGTCTTCGTGCATGTGGATCGTGTCGAGACCGATGGCATCGACGTAGTCACATGCCGCCGCAAAGCCGATCGCCTCGACAATGGCCGGGGTGCCCGCCTCGAACCGCTGCGGCGCAGGGGCATAGGTGGTTTCGGCAAAGGTGACCTTTTCGATCATCGCCCCGCCGCCCTGCCATGGGGCCATGCGGTCGAGCAGCTTGGCCCGGCCCCACAGCGCACCGACGCCGGTCGGGCCGTAAAGCTTGTGCGATGAAAAGGCGTAGAAGTCGCAGGCGAGCGCGGCGACGTCGACCGCCAGGCGCGGCACGGCCTGGCAGCCGTCGAGCAGTAGCTTCGCGCCGACAGAGTGCGCCAGTTCGGCGGCGCGCTGGCCGTCGACCACGCTGCCCAGCACGTTGGAGACGTGCGCGAAGGCGACCATGGTGTGCTCGGGCGTGAGCATCTTTTCGGCGGCATCGAGATCGATCCGGCCATCCTCCGTCAGCGGACAGACATCGACCTGCCAGCCGGCCAGCTGCCACGGCACGATGTTGGAATGGTGCTCCAGCTGGCTGAGCAGCACGCGGCCCTTGTCGGGATAGGAGTATGCCAGCAGGTTGATCGCCTCGGTCGCACCGCGCGCGAAGACGATCTCGTCCTCGGCCCCGCCGATGAACGCAGCCACCCGCCGCCGCGCGGACTCGTAGGCCAGCGTCATCTCGGCCGAGCGCGCGTAAACTCCGCGGTGAACGGTCGCGTAGTCGACGCCGAGCGCCCGCGTCACTGCGTCGATCACCGCCTGCGGCTTCTGCGCGGTCGCGGCGCTATCGAGATAGTGCCAGTCGGCGCCATCGGCCGTCACCAGCCCCGGAAAATCCGCTCGATGCGACTTGGTGGCAGTCAGGGTCACACTCGCTCTCCCAGCCGGTCGAGCGCAGTTTCGAGCAAGCGCTCGGTCTCGCTCTCGTCAGCGAGCGCGGCGAACGAATCGGCAATGAAGGCGCGGATCAGCAGGCGCTGGGCCACGTCGGGCGCAAGGCCGCGGCTGGCCATGTAATAGCGGGCCATTTCGTCCATCTGGCCGATGGCCGCACCGTGCGCGCACTTCACGTCGTCGGCGAAGATTTCCAGCTCGGGCTTGGCATTGGCCGTGGCGCCCTTCTCCAGCACCAGCCCCTTGAAGTCCTGCGCCGCGTCGGTGCGCTGGGCATCGCGGTGCACGTGGATCGCACCGAGGAAGTTGCCCGTCGCCTGGCCCCAGTGAACCGAGCGGACCACCTGGTTGGAGGTGCCGTCGGGCTTCGCGTGGTCAGTCCGGGTCACGATCTCGCGCACGGCCTCGCCGCCGCCGATGGTGACACCGCCGAGTTCGAAATGGGCACCGGTGCCGAGTGTGGCTTCAACCTCGACGCGGCAGTAGTCATTGCCCGCGACGACGACGAACAGTTCTGCCCGTCCGCCTTCTGCGACGTCCAGCCGGATGCGGTGCAGTTCGGGCGCATCGCTGCCGACGATCATGCAATGTCGCCAGGTCTCGCCAGCAGCAACGGACACCTCTTCCCAGCGCTCGAGCGCGTCCACGCCAAGCGCTTTGACAGCGTCCATGTCCGCGTAGCGCCAGGCTTCGTCCTTGGTGGTGGGAAGCTGGGTCACGCTGCCTCCATCACCACGTCGTAGCCATGCTCTTCGAGCTGGTGCGCGAGTTCCGGTCCGCCCGACTTCACGATCCGCCCCATGGCAAGGATGTGCACATGGTCCGGCGCGACATAGTCGAGCAGGCGCTGGTAATGGGTGATCAGCAGCACGGCCTTTTCCGGCTTGCGCATGATGGCGTTGATACCTTCGCCCACCACCTTCAGCGCGTCGATGTCGAGGCCGCTATCGGTCTCGTCGAGTACGGCAAGGGCGGGGTCGAGGATGCCCATCTGCACCATCTCGTTGCGCTTCTTCTCGCCGCCGGAAAAGCCGACGTTCACGTTGCGCTTGAGCATGTCCATGTCGAGCTTGAGCAGCCCGGCCTTTTCCTTGGCGAGCTTGAGGAATTCACCGCCCGAGAGCGGCTCTTCCCCGCGCTCCTTGCGCTGCGAGTTGAGCGCCTCGCGCAGGAACTGGACGTTGGACACGCCGGGAATCTCGACCGGGTACTGGAAGCCGAGGAACAAGCCGGCGGCAGCACGTTCGTGCGGGTCGAGGTCGAGCAGGTCCCGTTCTTTTCCATCTGGGCCCATGAAGGTCACCGATCCCTCGGTCACTTCGTAGCCCGGACGGCCGCCCAGCACATAGGCCAGCGTCGACTTGCCCGCGCCATTGGGACCCATGATCGCGTGCACTTCGCCCGCGTTCACTTCGAGCGTGAGGCCGTTGAGGATCTGCTTGCCGTCAATTTCGGCGTGGAGGTTTTCAATTTTCAGCATTGTCGTCTTTCTTTCGCATGGCGAAGACCGCGACCATGGTCGCGAAAATGGCGAAGAGGGGGAGCACTATGGCGATGGCCTTGGGTTCCATCAGCTGTGACCCTCGCGCCTGCCGCGCGGCGGGCCGTTGCCATCACGGTCGTAGCGCGGGCGCGTCTGGCGCGGGTTTTCTTCCTGGTGGCGGCGGCGCGCCTCGCCCTTGTCCTTGATGCGCAGGCGCATGCCGGCGGTGATGCGCTTCAGCACATCGTCCATGTTCTCCAGCACGTCAGCGGCCTTGATGTGCATGACGCGCACGCCCACGGCTTCCAGCGACTTGTCGCGACGGCGGTTGAGCGTCTCGTTGTCGCCTTCCTCGTCCAGCACGATGGCCATGCCGAGGCTGTGGCAATTGAAGTCGACGATGGCGCTGCCGACCACGGCGAAGCGCTTGAAGGTATGCTTGCCGAGGTCCGCCTTGGCGAACCGCGCGGCGAGCGCCTTGTGCGCTTCGCTGGCATGGCGGCGCATGTCGCGCGCCTGCTCGTGCAGCACGTCGAGCCGCTTCTCGGAGATTTCCCAGCCGCGGCCCTTCTTCTTAATGGCCGGGGCTTCGGTGTCGTCCGATGCGGGGCGGAGGTTGAGGGTTTTGCGTTCAGTCATTTGCTGCGTGCTCTGGAGCGGGGGCTGAATTTGATATGAGTGCATCAATCTGTGCGCCCATATCCACGTGGTGTGCTGCTAACCTGTCAAACAGGTCTGTGACTTCCTGGTTGGCATCAGCTGAGGGATGGGTGGACGACCAAACAAGGGTCGCCGAAATAACCATCTCCGACTTCAGTTCTTCGCAGCGAGTAACGTCGCCTTGATGGACGTCTTGCATAGCGCGCTCATGATTAATCGGCTCCCGGTCCTCTGGCATCAAGCAAGACAGATAGGCTCGGACCTGATCGGACAGCTCCGACGGCCATACTGGACCAGCAATGGTTGTCGTTTCTCTGCGCACCCGCACCACGTCCTCTTGGGCGCCCATCAGTAAGAGAAGCTCAAGAATCACCCGACACTCCCCTCAAGCGAGATCGCCAGCAGCTTCTGCGCTTCGACAGCAAATTCCATCGGCAACTCTTTGAGCACTTCCTTGGCGAAGCCGTTGACGATCAGCGCCACGGCCTCTTCCTCGCCCAGGCCGCGCTGCATGGCGTAGAACAGCTGGTCGTCGCTGATCTTGCTGGTGGTGGCCTCGTGCTCGATCTGGGCAGAGGGGTTCTTCACCTCGATATAGGGCACGGTGTGCGCGCCGCACTGGTCGCCCAGCAGCAGTGAATCGCACTGGGTGAAATTGCGCACGTTGTCGGCATTGGCACCCACGCGGACGAGGCCGCGATAGGTGTTGTTGCTCTTGCCCGCCGAAATCCCCTTGGAGATGATCGTCGAGCGCGAGCCCTTGCCGTTATGAACCATCTTGGTTCCCGTATCGGCCTGTTGGTGGTTATTTGTAACCGCGACCGAGTAGAACTCGCCAACCGAATCCTCGCCGTTGAGCACGCAGCTCGGATATTTCCACGTCACCGCAGAGCCGGTTTCGACCTGCGTCCATGAAATCTTGGAGCGCGCGCCCTGGCACAGGCCGCGCTTGGTGACGAAGTTGTAGATCCCGCCAAGGCCCTCGGCATTGCCCGGATACCAGTTCTGCACGGTCGAGTACTTGATCTCGGCATCTTCCATGGCGACGAGTTCCACCACGGCGGCGTGCAACTGGTTCTCGTCGCGCATGGGCGCGGTGCAGCCTTCGAGATAGGAGACGTACGAACCCTTCTCGGCCACGATCAGCGTGCGTTCGAACTGGCCGGTGTTCTCGGCATTGATGCGGAAATAGGTCGACAGCTCCATCGGGCAGCGCACGCCCTCGGGGATGTAGACGAAGGTGCCGTCCGAAAAGACCGCGCAGTTGAGCGTGGCGAAGAAGTTGTCGTGCTGCGGCACGACCTTGCCCAGCCACTTCTTCACCAGCTCGGGATATTCGCGGATCGCCTCGCTGATCGAGAGGAAGATGACTCCCGCCTTCTTCAGCTCCTCGCGGAAGGTGGTGGCGACAGAGACGCTGTCGAACACGGCGTCCACGGCCACCTTGCGCGCGCCTTCGACGCCGGCGAGCACTTCCTGCTCGGCAATCGGGATGCCCAGCTTGTCGTAGACCGCCTTGATCTCGGGATCGAGCTCGTCGAGCGATTCGAGCTTGGGCTTCTTCTTCGGCTCGGCGAAATAGAAGGCATCCTGGTAGTCGATCTTGGGATAGCCGACCTTGGCCCAGTCGGGCTCTTCCATGGTCTGCCACAGGCGGAAGGCCTTGAGGCGCCATTCGAGCATCCATTCGGGCTCGTTCTTCTTCGCCGAAATGAACCGGACCGTGTCTTCGGTCAGGCCCTTCTCGGCATATTCGGTCTCGATGTCGGAGGACCAGCCATGCTCGTAGTCGGCCGCCTTGGCGGCAGCGTCCTTGGCTTCGCGATCCTTGATGTCGATTTCTTCGTTCATGCCATCTCTTCCGTGCGTGCTAGCTGCACCAGCGAAACATCCGCCAGTGCGCCGCGCAGCGCTGTGTTCACAATCGGCCAGTGCGGCTGCACCTTGCAGCTGCCCTCAAGCACGCAGTCATGCCGTTCGGCATCGACGCAGGAGGTCAGCGCTATCGGTCCTTCAACGGCCTCGATGATATCAGCCAGGCTGATCGCCGCTGCCGGGCGCGCCAGCTGCAGGCCGCCACCCGCGCCGCGCGTGGAGCGCAGCAGGCCGGCGGCCGTCAGCTTGCTCACCAGCTTCTGCACCGTCGGGACGGGCAGGCCGGTCTCGCTCGCCAGTTCGGACGCAGAGGTGCGACCACCGCCGCAATGGCGGGCAGCCGCGCTCATCGTCACGACGGCATAGTCAGCAAGATTCGACAGTCTCATATCAGGCGCAATCGTTAATCGGACCAAATTGTTCCGATTGGGCACCTATGCGGAAAAACGGCGGAATCAAGCCATTTTTCCTTGTTGCGAGTCGTTAGCATCTTTGCCGTTCGATCCGACCTCCGTCGGATCGTCCTCGGTGCTGTTCGCTGCTCTCGGCTGCGCCTTCGTTTCGCGGCACCTGCGAATCGCGCATTGCGCTCGGTCGTTCGCTAGGCGCGACCGAGATCAGCACTACCTAGCTAATTAGTTCTGGAAACGGGCCGCAGGCCCGCAAGGGCGACCGCCCGCCCGCAGCGGGCGCGTAGCGGAGCGAAGCGCGTCTAGCGAGGACGCACCGACGGAGTTCGGTGCGAACAGCAAACGAAACTCCTAATTCAATTCCCGCAGGTTCTTCCGGTCGATCAGCTCTTTCAGATAGGGCGAGGCATCGTCCGACAGCCGCGCGGGCGTGCGGCCGACGAAGGTGCGCAGCTCGTGGATCATGTGCGACTGGTCGTAGAAGGCCTCGGCGATCGCGGCCTCGGCATCGGGCGGCAACTGCGGCTGTGACAGCATGGCGGCAGCGCGCAGGGCGCGGTACTTGCGGCGCAGGGCCACGGGCGAAACCCCGAAATACTGCTGCACCAGCCGCTGCGTCTGACGACGCGAGAAGCTGCTGGCGGCATACAGGTCCTCGACATCGGGCTGCAGGTCGCTCGCCAGCCACTTCCCCGCGCTGGCCATCAGCTCGAGGTGGCGCGGGCGCGGCAGCTTGGCATAGGCCAGGATCAGCCGCTCCAGCTCGGCGATGCCATCGGCGGCCGTGGCCGAGCCGTCGCGATAGGCCGCGCAGAAACGCGTCCCGCTCTCGGCGATCTCGGCCGGCAGCCAGTCCGCCGCATCGTAGAGCCGGTTGGCATGGTCCTGGGCGTTCATGCCGGTCAGCGCGGCCCAGCCGAGCGGTGACAGGGCGGCGCCCACGGCATGGAAGGGCCCGTTGACTTCGAAATGCACTGCTTGGGCAAAGGGCGTCAGCAGGTTTACCTCGTGCGAGGGATCATGGCCGCCGCCGGGCAGGCTCATCCGGCCCTTGCCGCGCGGGAACAGTGACAGGTGGCCGACAGCAGCGGGCTGGATATCGCGCACAAGCGGATCGTCGCAGCGAAAGTGGTAGAAGGTGGTGACGAACTGCGCCACCGCCCCTTCCGGCTCGATATAGTCGATCTCGAACCGGTTGGGCGGTGTCAGGTCGCCCCTCTCGAACACATCGCGCTTCATCGCTGTCGACCCCCCGGCAGCTGTTGTTAGTCTGCTTCCGCCGCGATCCACGCGTCGACCTGTTCCTCCAAGATGGACAAAGGAACAGGTCCATTGGCCAATACCAGTTCATGGAACTGGCGGATATCGAATTCCTCACCGAAAGCGTCGCGCGCCCGTTGGCGAAGCTCCATGATCTTGAGCTTGCCGATCATGTAGGCCGTCGCCTGGCCCGGGTAGACGATATAGCGCTCGATCGCCTTGCGGATATCGCCTTCGGGGTTGGGCGTGTTCTCGGTGAGATAGGCAATCGCTTCCTCGCGGCTCCACCGCTGCGAGTGGATGCCGGTGTCGACCACCAGGCGGCAAGCGCGCCACAACTCCATCTGCAGGCGGCCGAAGTCCGAATAGGGATCGGTGTAGAAGCCCATGTCCTTGGCCAGCTCTTCCGAATAGAGGCCCCAGCCTTCGGTATAGGCGGTGAAGCCGCCGTAACGGCGGAAGGGCGGCAGGTCGCCAAGGCCCGTCTGGATGCCGCGCTGCAAGTGGTGCCCCGGCAAGCCTTCGTGATAGGCGAGGGCTTCCAGCTCGTTGCGGCTCATGGCGTTGAGGTCATAGAGATTGACGTAGTAGGTGCCTGGCCGCGAACCGTCGGTGGCCGGCGACTGGTAGAAGGCCTTGCCCGCGCTCTGTTCGCGGAAGGCCTCGACGGCTTTCACCTGCAATTCGTATTCGGGCAGGGTGATGAAGAAGTCCGGCAGGCGCTCTTCCATCGCGGCAAGGGCCGTCGACACCTCGGCGAGATAGTCTTCGCGGCTGGTGTGGTAGAGCCGCGGATCCGTGCGGGTGAATTCGAAGAACTCCTGCAGGGTGCCTTCGAAGCCCACCTGGTCCATGATGTCGCGCATCTCGCCGTGGATACGGTCGACCTCGCGCAGGCCGATATTGTGCACTTCCTCGGCGCTCAGGTCCGTCGTCGTGTAATACTGCAGCAGGGCGTCGTAATAGGCCGCGCCTTCGGGGAAGCGCCAGATGCCGTCGTCTGTCGGCGCCATGGCCTGCTGGCGGAGCATTTCTGCCTGCAGCCGCTCGAAGGCAGGTACTGCGCTGCTCGCCCAGGCCGCTTCGGCATCCGCCACGAGCGCGGCGCGCTCCGTTTCCGAGATATCCAACCCACCGACTTCGCTGCGGAAGTCTTCCAGCACGGCATTGTCCATCCCTGCTGCCAGCAGGTTGGTGATGTCCGACAGGACATAGGGATAGACCCAGTCCGGCGGCATCACGCCTTCATCTGCCTGTCCGGCCGAGCGCGAAATCAGCGTGTCGAGCAGCGGGCCGGCACCTTCGATCCGCTGCACATAGGCCCGCGCGTGATCCGCGTTCTGCACCGCATGGGTGTTGATGAGGAAGGCCGGGATGCCGCTCTGCGAACCGTTCATCTGGTCGAAGAACCACTGATAGTCCTCGTAAGACTCGAGCAGCGCAGCCCGCGCCGCGGTCTCTTCGAACAGGCGGTAGGACAGCTGGTCTGCCGGAGACAGCGCGGCAAGGTCATAGCCCTGCTGCATGCGCGCCAGCCATTCGTGGCGCAGCGCATCGCGTTCGTCGTCAGCCTCTTCGCTGGCGTCGTTCCACAGGCCGTAGTCCTCGTCGCGGATGCCGCGATAGGCCTTCGTCTGCGGGGAGAGTTCCATCTCCGCGGCGTCGTACTCGGCGAAGAAGGTATTGATGTCCGCCGGCACCGGCGCTTCTGCGCTGGCGGCGACCGTTTCGCGCTCGGCATGAGCCGCAGCGCAGCCCGCCAGGGCCAGCGCGCTGGAGACATAAAGCGAAAGTCGAAGTTTGGAAAATGTCATGCGCCCGTCCTTTTGATTCTTGCCCGCTGGGTAAAGGAAGCACGGCGCCAACAAAAGTGGCAAAAAAAGGGGCGGCCGCCAAACAGGCAGCCGCCCTCTTAAAGTAGAGAGCCCATGACGCTTGGCGCGCAAGGCCCTTCGGGTCGCGGGTTTCGATTAGAGCAATTGCCTCCGGGACAATTGTAAGAAGACGCCATTTCGGGGCTGACTGGAGCAACATCCGGTGATTTTTCGGGGATTGTCCGCAAGCCGGTCCATTGGGGATTGCGCCGAACGCCGCGAAGCTGCCAATGGCCGCGCATGGTCTATTCGCTGATCCGGCCCGCATTGTTCCTGCTCGATCCCGAGCGCGCGCACGGCCTTGCCATCAAGTCGCTGAAGCTGCTGCCTGTGGGCACGCCGTTCGCTCCCGGCGGCCCCCTCGCGACCGAGGTGGCGGGTATCGCGTTCCCCAACCCGCTCGGCATGGCCGCCGGATTCGACAAGGACGCCGAAGTGCCTGACGCCCTGCTCGACCTCGGCTTCGGCCATGTCGAAGTCGGCTCGATCACGCCCAAGCCGCAGCCGGGCAACCCCAAGCCGCGCCTGTTCCGCCTGACCGAGGACGAAGCCGTCATCAACCGCATGGGCTTCAACAACGGCGGAGCGCAGGCGGCGGTGGAGCGGATCGAGGCGCGCAAGCACCGTGGCGGCGTTCTCGGCATCAATATCGGCGCCAACAAGGACAGCGAGGACCGCATCGCCGACTACGCCACGATGGCGCGCATAATGGCCCCGCATGCGACCTACCTGACGGTCAACATTTCCAGCCCCAACACCCCCGGCCTGCGCGCCTTGCAGGACGAAGGTGCGCTGGTGGCCCTGCTCGATGCTGTCTTTGCCGAAGTGCCGGAAGATGGCCCGCCGGTTTTCCTCAAGGTCGCGCCCGACCTGCAACCGGCGGATATCGACGCGATCCTCAAGATCGCCATGGACAGCCGCCTCGCCGCGCTGATCGTCTCGAACACCACCATCTCGCGCCCGCCGCTGCGCTCCGCCCATGCGGTCGAGGCAGGCGGCCTGTCAGGTGCGCCGCTGAAAGACCTCGCGCTGGAGAGGCTGCGCGATTTCGCCAGGGCCTCGGGCGGGGCAATCCCGCTGGTCGGCGTCGGCGGCATTGCCACGGCGGAAGACGCCTGGGCACGGATTCGCGCCGGGGCCAGCCTGGTGCAGCTCTACAGCGCCATGACCTATCGCGGCCCCGGCATCGCCCGGCAGGTTACCAGCGGGTTGGAACGCCTGATGCGCCGTGACGGCTTTGCCTCGATTGCCGAGGCGGTCGGCAGCGAGACGGCCTAGGGCTCGCCTACCAGCACCACGCCCTCGCGGCGCGGATCGTAGCCGCCGTCGACGCGCCCGCCTTCGCGGATCAGCACGCCGTGGACGCCCGAATCCTCGCCCTGTCCGGGCAGGAGGTCGATCCCGCGCTCGGCCAGCCCCTCGACGATCGCCGGGTCGAAATCGCCGACTTCGCCGCCGATGCGGTTGCCGCGCGCCACGAGGTTGGGCTGCGCCAGGGCTGCCTGCATCGGCAGGCCCCAGTCGACCGCCGCCACCAGCGTCTTGCCGACATAGGCGGGGATCGAATTGCCGCCAGCAGAGCCGATGGCCCCGGCGAAATTGCCCTCGGCGTCGAGCAGGATCAACGGCACCATGGAGGACCGCGGACGCTTGCCCGGTGCGACGGCATTGGGCGCTTCGTCGCCGTTCTCCTGCAAGGGATTGAACGAGAAGTCTGTCAGCTGGTTGTTGAGGAAGAAACCGTCGACCATGCGGCCGCTGCCGAAGATCGATTCCACAGTGGTGGTGATCGACAACACGTTGCCGTGCCGGTCGCGGACGATGAAATGCGAGGTGCCAGCGGGCTCGCGGGTCAGGTCTTCCATGAAGAGGTTCGCGCCAGCAGGCTGGCCGGCAGGCACATTCTCCGCCGCAAGCGGGCCGATCAGCGCCGCGCGGGCATCGAGGTAGGCCGGGTCGAGCAGGCCCGCCACCGGCACGTCGACAAAGTCGCCGTCGCCGAAATAGGCGTCGCGGTCGGCATAGGCGAGGCGGCTGGCCTCGGCGAAAAGGTACCATGCCTGCGGATCGTCCGGACCGCGCTCGGCAATGTCGGTGCGTTCGAGCAGGGCCAGCAGTTCGAGCATGGCCGCCCCGCTCGACGGCGGCGGCGGGGCGCAGACACGGTACTCGCGCCAGCCGTTGCACACCGGCTGGCGGCGCACGGGGCGGTAGTTCGCGAGGTCGGCCATGGTCATGGAGCCGCCCAGCGGCGCAGCGCGGGTGCGCTGGACGATCTGGGCCGCAGTGCTGCCTTCGTAGAGCGCGCTGGTGCCGTGGGCCGAGAGGCGGCGCAGGAACTCGGCATAGTCCGGATTGCGCAGGACATCCCCCGCCTGCATCCGCGTTCCGTCAGGCCGCGCGAAATAGGCGGCAGCATCGGGCTGCGACAATTGCGCAAAGTCGATCGACAGGAACCGGCCCAGGCGCGGGCTTATGACGAAGCCTTCTTCGGCCGTCGCAATCGCGGCCTCGAACAGCCCGTCCCACGCCAGCGCGCCGTGCTCCTCGTGCAGCATGGCCAGCGCCGCCACGACCCCGGGCACGCCGGTTGCGCGTCCGCTGATAACGGCTTCGCGAAATCCCAGCGGCTGCCCCGCATTGTCGAGGAACATGGTCCGGCTGGCCTGCGCCGGGGCAGTCTCGCGCCCGTCGTAGATGATCACCTCGCCCGTCGCGGCATCGTAGTAGTTGAGGAAGGCCCCGCCCCCCATGCCCGAGCTTTGCGGCTCGACCAGCGAGAGCATGGACTGCACGGCCAGCGCCGCGTCGGCAGCATTGCCCCCGCGATCCAGCACCTCCATCCCCGCCTGCGCCGCCAACGGATTGGCAGCGATCACAAAGGGCTGGACCTGCGTCTCGACCGCAGGGCTGGAAATGGCCGGGTCGGCGGGTTCGGCGACCGGGGTGCATGCGGCAAGGGCGAGCGCCACACCAGCGGCGCAAATTCGGGAAAGCGACATGGTGCAACCCTTAGGCATGCGCTGCCGCGCTGGCAACGCGCCCTGCACGGCAGTTTGCAGCAGGCTTGCCCGCAAGCGAGCAGCGCCCTAACTCACGAAGGCAAGATATGGCCGGGACAACCGGCATCAGGGAGAATGACCGCGTGCAGCTCGCCGATATCGACAATGCCCAAAGCCTTGTAGCCCTGTTCCTGCAGCGCGCTGACGAACAGGGTGACAAGCCCTTCCTCACCGCCAAGATCGACGGGGTCTGGACGCCGATATCCTACGCCGAAGCCGCGCGGCAGGTTTGCGTCATGGCGGAAAACCTGCGCGGTCTGGGCCTGCAGCCGGGCGAGCGCGTGGTGATTGTCTCCGAGAACCGTCCGGAATGGTGCATTGCCGACCTCGCCATCATGGCCGCAGGCTGCGTCACCACGCCCGCTTACACCACCAACACGCAGCGCGATCACGCACACATCCTCGACGATTCGGGCGCCAGCGCCGTGATCGTCTCCGACGGCAAGCTGGCCAAGTCGCTGTTCCCCGCGATCATGGATACCGGCAAGGTGCGCGACGTGGTGGTGATGGCAGGGGTGTCGACCGCGCAGTCCGGCTCGTTCAACCTGCACCGCTGGGGAGACATGGTGACGGGCGACGCCGAAGCTGCGCGCGCCGCCGTGGACGCCCGCATTGCCCCGCTCACCCGCGACGACATGGCCTGCATCATCTATACCAGCGGCACCAGCGGCGCGCCGCGCGGGGTCATGCTCCACCACGGAGCCATCCTGCACAATGCCGGTGCCGCCGCCAACCTGCTCAGCCGCGAATTCGGCTGGGGCGAGGAGCGCTTCCTCTCCTTCCTGCCGCTGAGCCACGCGATGGAGCATACGGCTGGCCTTTACCTGCCCATCGGCCTTGGCGCGGACATCTGGTTTGCCGAAGGCCTGGACAAGCTTTCAAGCAATCTCGAGGAAGCCCGGCCCACCTTCATGATCGTCGTACCGCGCCTGTTCGAAGTGCTGCGCGACAAGATGATGAAAACCATCGCCAAGCAGGGGAAGCTGGCCAGGTTCCTGCTCAGCCGCGCCTTGCGCCTCGGCGAACGGCAAGGTGCCGGACGTACCGGCTTGCTGTCCAAGCCTGACGAGCTGCTGCTCAGCGCCACCCTGCGCCCGAAGATCCGCCAACGCTTTGGCGGCCGGATCAAGGCGCTGGTGTCAGGCGGTGCGCCGCTCAATCCCGAAGTCGGCGGTTTCTTCCAGGCCATGGGTCTCACCATGCTGCAAGGCTATGGCCAGACCGAAAGCGCGCCGGTGGCGGCGGTCAACCTGCCCAGCGTGGGCATCAAGCTCGACACCGTCGGCCCGCCGCTGCGCGGGGTCGAGGTGAAGATCGCCGAGGACGGCGAGATCCTGCTCAAGGGCGAGCTGGTCATGAAGGGCTACTGGCGGCGCCCGGAAGACACCGCGCGCACCATTATCGATGGTTGGCTACACACGGGCGACGTGGGGCACCTGGACGAAAAGGGCCGCATAAAGATCACCGATCGCAAGAAGGACATCATCGTCAACGACAAGGGCGACAACGTCGCGCCGCAGAAGCTCGAAGGCATGCTGAC
The DNA here is from genome assembly GCF_038289935.1 of Aurantiacibacter gilvus. Lineage (NCBI taxonomy): Bacteria > Pseudomonadati > Pseudomonadota > Alphaproteobacteria > Sphingomonadales > Erythrobacteraceae > Aurantiacibacter > Aurantiacibacter gilvus. The sequence continues at coordinate 884,545 of NZ_JBBYHV010000002.1, read as the reverse complement.
GCTGCAGCCGGAGATCAGCCAGGTGATGGTTTCCGGTGACAAGAAGCCCTACATGGTCGCACTTATCGTGCCTGACGCGGACTGGGTGCTGCAATGGGCGCGCGACAACGACGAGAAGTTCGACATGGAGGCCCTGCAGGACCTGCCCGCCTTCCGCAGCGCGATGAAGGCCGCGATCGACCGCACCAACATGGACCTGTCGGTGATCGAGAAGATCCGCAAGTTCACCTTCGCCGACGAGCCCTTCAGCGTCGACAACAACATGATGACCCCGACGATGAAAATCCGCCGGGTGCAGATCAGGGAAGTCTACCAGGAGCGGCTGGACGCGCTTTATTGATCTCGCTGGGCCACAGCCTGCTGCTGTGCGCCAGTCAGATGCTCGCGGAGATTGCCCAGCCGACTAGAGAGGTTCTCGAACGCAGCTTGGAGGCGATCCATGAAATCCAGGGCCTCTTTTTCCAACAATGGCCAGCGGTAATCCGTCCCCTCGTTGGAACGATAGACCCTCGCGTCGATTAGGAGGACCCATTGGCGTTCTCGATCAAGCGAAACCCGCATGATCCCGTGTGCCAGGTAGAATCGGTTTTGTTCGACCTCTTTCCATTCCGCGATGGCATTATTTAGACCTCTCTTGAGCTTGGACGGCACGGCCCCCCTGCCAATAGCTGCCTCAAGCTCACCCAGGCGGTTGCCAGCCAGATGGTCGATTGACGAAGTCAGGCCGACTTCGCGTGCAACTTCCAGCGTCTTTGAGACGGTGCGTTCGGCACGAGAATAGAGGTCGAGGCACTTTCCGCGCCATTCATTGGGAGCGATTCCCTGTTTCGGAATTGGAACGGCGAACTGGTCGCCATCTATGACGTTCACGCCGCCTCCGCTTCGACCTTTTCCGGGAAGAAGGCCGGTTCGCGCTTGGACCACGCAGGCGCGGTGGCAGCAGCCTCGCTCAGCGATTGCAGCAGCACGCGGCGGCGTTCGGGGCGGATTTGCGGCAGGGCCGCGGCACCGCAGAAGGCCGCCGGCAGGTGCGGGCGCACCGCAGCGCCCAGCAGGCGTTCGTAGAGGAAACGATAGGCCGAGAAGCTGTCGAGCTGTTCTTGCGCGAGGTCCTGCGCGGAGATGCGCAGCAGGGTGCCCATGAACTCTTCGACCCCGTCGAAGCCTTCCTTGTCGCCCGGAATCAGCGCGCGCAGGTGCCTGAGCTCGCGGTAGGCAAGGTACTGGCTGCGGATGGTGCGCTGGTCCTCGCTGTTGCGGCTCCAGGCCTTGAACGCGTCAGCGCGGCCAAGCGCGATATCGAGCGAGCGTTCGATGAACAGCTGCTCTTCCGCCGTAAACCCGGCGAACTCGCGCATTTCGGCGATGGTCAGCGAAAACGATGTGTCGGCGTAACCCATGAACGGTGTTTCCCTTGCGGTCCGTAGAGCAAGGTCTGCGCCGTTATGGTTAACATCCCGTGTAGGGAAATGGAGGGAAGCTGATTGGTTCTTGTCTTGCTCTCGCGCCTCCGCGCGAGCGTCCTCGGTGCTGTTCGCTCCGCTTCGCTGCGCGACCGTGTCCCCCGCCCAGCCGCTAAATCAATCCGGCAAGAGGACTCGACGGATCAGCATACTTGCGCCGACCCATGCGCCCCGAAAGGTAGGCCTCGCGGCCGGCTTCCACCGCCAGCTTCATTGCGCGGGCCATGCGGATCGGGTCCTTGGCCTCGGCAATGGCAGTGTTCATCAGCACGCCGTCGCAGCCCAGCTCCATGGCCACGGCTGCATCGGACGCCGTGCCGACGCCCGCATCGACCAGCACCGGCACATTGGCGCCTTCGACGATCAGGCGGATGGTCACCTGGTTCTGGATGCCGAGGCCGGAGCCGATCGGCGCGCCCAGCGGCATGACCGCCACGGCGCCCACATCTTCGAGTTGCTTGGCGGCGATCGGATCGTCGGTGCAGTAGACCATCGGCTTGAAGCCTTCCTTCGCCAGCACTTCACAGGCGCGGATGGTCTCGACCATGTTGGGGTAGAGCGTCTTCGCCTCGCCCAGCACTTCCAGCTTCACCAGGTCCCAGCCACCCGCCTCGCGCGCCAGCCGCAGGGTGCGGATCGCGTCTTCGGCAGTGAAGCAGCCTGCGGTGTTGGGGAGGTAGGTGATCTTCTTGGGGTCGATATAGTCCATCAGCACCGGCTGGCTGGGATCGGAAATGTTCACCCGGCGCACGGCCACGGTGACGATCTCCGCACCCGATGCCTCCACCGCGGCGGCGTTCTGGGCGAAGTCCTTGTACTTGCCCGTGCCCACGATCAGGCGGCTGTTGAAGCGGTGCCCGGCCACCTCCCAGCCGTCATCCGCGGCACCGGAGCCGCCGCCAACGAAGTGGACGATCTCCAGCTGGTCCCCGTCCGCCAGGGCGGCCTCCTCCAGCGTCGAGCGCGGGGCGATCTCGCCATTGTGTTCGACAGCCACCTTCTCGGGTTTCAGACCGAGTTCGCGCACGAGGTCGGCAATGGTGTTGGCGGCGGTGTGTCGGGCATCGCCGTTTACGACAAGGGAAATGGTGCTGGTCATCACCAGCGCACATAGAGCCTGTCAGGCGTGGCGCAAGTTGAGGATGTGTCCGGCGGCCACCAGCGTGACACCGATCATCGTGAACACCGCTTCTTCAAACCCGTGCCCCACGGCAAGCGCGCCGCCCATGAAGGTGAGGCCCGACATGGCGACAACGAAGGGCATGGCCCGGCGATGACGCAAGGCGCCAAGGCCGATGGCTGTCCCTGCGACAATGGTCGCCAGCAGCAGGCCCCAACGGTGGATCGCGGGATCAAGCAGGAAGGTTCCGCCCAGCCCCAGTCCGGCAACCAGCAGCAGGCCGAGTACGCAGTGCACGAGGCACAGCGCAGAGAGCATGACGCCAGCGCGGTCGAGTCGGCCGCGAATCCAGGGAGTGATCGAACCCATGCGCGTCCATGTATGTAACATGATAACATTGCGCAAGGGTGCGATGGCCACTCGAAGCAAGATTCCTTGCCATGTTGGCTATCGTGCAACTTGCGATTTGCCGTCATAGGAGGCAAGTCAGCGCGGCAATGAGCCCCCACGACATCCAAGCTGCCGAACCGGCATCGACAATCCGCCCACTCGCGCTGGCGCGCTGGCTGTTCGTGGTCGCCGCCATGGTCACGCTGATGGTGATGGTCGGCGGCATTACCCGCCTTACCGAGAGCGGTCTTTCAATCACCCAGTGGAACCCGGTCTCTGGCGCCATTCCCCCGCTCAGCGAAGCGGACTGGCAGGCCGAGTTCGCGCTCTACCAGCAGACCGGCGAATACCAGAACGTCTCCGGGCCGGCGGGCATGGACCTGGAGGCCTTCAAGTTCATTTTCTTCTGGGAGTGGTTCCACCGCTTGCTGGGCCGCCTGATCGGCCTCGCCTTTGCCGTGCCGCTGGCATGGTTCTGGGTGAAGCAGGCGATTCCCGCCGGATATAAGCCGCGCCTGCTGGCCCTGTTGGCGCTGGGCGGCATGCAAGGCGCGTTCGGCTGGTTCATGGTCCGCTCGGGCCTGGGCGGGGAGATGACCGACGTTTCGCACTTCTGGCTGTCGATCCACTTGCTCACCGCCCTGTTCACCCTGTCCGGCCTCGTATGGACCGCACTCGACCTGCGCCAGCTGGCGGCGCGCGGAGAGAACGCGCCGGCCCGCCTGACCGGCTTGGCGGTCATCGTGGCCGTGGTCCTGTTCGTCCAACTGCTGCTCGGCGCATGGGTGGCAGGACTCAACGCCGGCCTCGCTTCCGACACCTGGCCACTGATGCAGGGTCGCCTCGTCCCCGAGGCTGACTGGTCAAGGGGCGCGTTCTGGACTTTTACCCACGATCCCTTCTTCATCCATTTCCTGCACCGCTGGTGGGCCTGGGTGGCCGTCGCCGCGTTGATCGTGATGGCGCGCAAGGTGCGGGCCGCGCGTAGGCAGGCCTCGATAGCCATTCACAGCGCCTTCGGGATCCAGATCATCCTCGGGATTGCCACCGTGCTCACAGGCGTGGATCTATGGCTGGCAGTTGCCCACCAGCTGGTCGGTGCGCTGCTGGTCGCGGCTACGGCCTGGGGGGCGCACGTCCTCGGACGCAAGGCGTGAGCGAAGCTGGCGCAGCCTTGATCTGGTCCCCGTTCGACAGCCAGGCCGATGCGGAACAGGTGGCCCGCACCCTGGTGGAAGAAGGGCTTGTCGCCTGCGCCAACATTGTCCCTCACCTTACTTCGATTTTCCGCTATAATGGGCAGGTGCAGCAGGCCAGCGAAGTCGGCGCCCTGTTCAAGACCGACGCGCGATTGCTCGAGCGGGCCACAACGCGACTGGCAGAACTGCACCCGTACCAAACCCCGGCCATCTGCGGCTGGAAGGCAGACAGCGCTCCGCACGAGACGCGCACCTGGTTGGCCGAATTGGTGGATAGGGATAACGCGTGATGAACCGCACTGACAGGCGAACCATGATGCAACTGGCCGCGCTGGCCGCCATTGCCCCGGCTTGCGCAGTCCCCGCTCACGCCAGCTCGGCAAACCAGCTGATCGCTCCGCCGTCCGGGCCGATGCGCTACAGCCGCACCGCGGTGCGCGACATGATTGACGGTACGCATTTTACCGTGTGCCGGCAGTTCGTGGTCGACTTCCGCCAGTTCGCTGGCGGCTTCATGATGCACGGGACACAGGAAACGGTCTCGGTCGATGCCCCGGCCGCGCTGGCCCGATTTGCGGCTCTGGAACAGTCGCGCGACGAGAGCGGCCTGTTCCCGATCGCGCTCGACCCGTACGGCCAGATTCTCTCTGCCGATGTCGCACCGAGTACAGGTGACAATTTGCGCCAGGCGGTCGACTATGCGCTGGCAGAGATCGCCCGCCAGCCGATCGCGCCGGAAGAACGCGCAGCGCTTGCAGCCTATGCTACCGCCCTCCAGCAGGCCAGCCAGCGGGTCATCGCCCACTTGCCGGTGGACCTGTTCGCACCGGCCCCGACCCCGCGCCACGAGGAGCGCCGCGTGGCCTTGCCCGGAGGCGGCGAAGGCCTGGTGGCCAGCAGCTTCGGCGGCGTCCGCAACCAGCAGACCGGCTTGATGCGCAGCGCCGAACGCGAAGTCGTGACCGTGGTCGCCGGCTCCAGCAAGCGGCTGCACGAAGAGTGGTCGCTCGACCTGCTATGACACCTGCCCACGTATTCACGGTATTATTTTACCTCTACGCTAAGCCGCGGAATCGCTTGACTTGCGACAGGTAAAGCGACAAATGGCCGCCTTCGCTGGGCTGGCGGGGAATCACTCCCGGCCAGCAGGCGGCGATCCAATCGCACCTGAGATTTAAGGAAGACAGCCATGAAGGCTCTGAGCAAGACCACCCGGTCGATCAAGCCGGCCGAGGTCGAAAAGAACTGGCACCTGATTGACGCCGAAGGGCTCGTCGTCGGCCGGGTCGCCACGATCATCGCCAACATCCTGCGCGGCAAGCACAAGCCGAGCTACACCCCGCATGTCGATTGCGGCGATCACGTGGTCGTCATCAACGCCGACAAGGTGCAGTTCACCGGCAACAAGGCCGGCAAGAAGCACTACTACAAGCACACCGGCTATGCTGGCGGCCTGAAGGACGTGACGGCAGACAAGGTCCTCGCCGGTCGCTTCCCCGAGCGCGTGCTGGAAAAGGCTGTCGAGCGCATGGTTCCGCGCGGTCCGCTGGGCCGTGCCCAGATGAAGAACCTGCACCTCTATAACGGCACCGAGCACCCGCATGACGGCCAGAAGCCCGAAGTGCTCGACGTTGCCTCGATGAACCGCAAGAACAAGGTGTCCGCATAATGGCTACCGAAGAAAACAACACCGCCAACGATCTCTCCGATCTGAAGGACGTGGTGGGTGATGCACCCGCTGCCGACGCTGGCGCTACCGAAGGCGAAGCCACCCCGGCTGCTCCCGCCGCGCCGCTGCGCGAGCAGGAACTCGATGCCCAGGGCCGCGCCTATGCCACCGGCCGCCGCAAGGACGCCACCGCTCGCGTGTGGATCAAGCCCGGCACCGGCAAGGTCACCGTCAACGGCCGTGACCAGGAAATCTATTTCGCGCGTCCGACGCTGCGTCTGGTGATCAACCAGCCGTTCGCCATCGCCGAGCGTGAAGGCCAGTACGACGTGGTCTGCACCGTTACCGGTGGCGGTCTCTCGGGCCAGGCCGGTGCGGTCAAGCACGGCATCAGCCAGGCGCTGACCCGCTACGAACCCGCGCTGCGCGCAGTCATCAAGGCCGCCGGCTTCCTCACCCGCGACAGCCGCGTGGTGGAGCGCAAGAAGTACGGCAAGGCCAAGGCCCGCCGCAGCTTCCAGTTCTCGAAGCGCTAATTTGCTTCCAACCAGTTTCCTCGACGGAGGAAAATGCGAAGGGCGGCCCCCACGAAGGGTCGCCCTTTTTGCTGTGCGGTTCAATTCCTACGCGGCAGGTGCCAGCAGGGCGTCGATCTCGCGCGTCAGCGTGTCGATCGATAGCGGCTTGGCGAGGTAGGAGCGCGCGCCGGCCTTGCGGATTTCCGCCTCGTCACGCCGACCGGCAAAAGCGGTGATGGCCAGAATCGGGATATTTGCCGTCGCCGGATTGCCAGCGATCTGGCGGATCAACTTGCGGCCCGAGACATTGGGCAGGTGGATATCCATGGTAATGAGATCCGGCGCGAAACTTTCGACGGCCTCAAGCACGCGCGCGCCATCGTCTACCAGCATCAGCTCGTAGCCGCGTTGCTGCAGGACGGCCTCGTAGAACATGCGGTTCAGCAGGTCGTCCTCAACGATGAGGACTTTGGTTGCCATACGAAGCAAGTACGCTTCACGACGCTTTCAGGTGTTAACGCTGCGACCATTCGCCGCAGGAAAACGCCGAACTGCCTTATTCGTCGCCGTAAATGGCCACCAGCGGCTCCGAACCGGCCTCGGCCATGCCCCGATACATGCCTGCGGTGTTGAACGAAAAGGCCCAGTCGCCGTCCGCACTCAGCACGATCACGCCGCCCGTGCCACCCAGCTCCAGCGTCTCCGCCTGGACGAAATCGGCGGCCTCCTGCGGGCTTTCGCCAAGGAAGCGGATGCGTGCGCAGATCTCGTGCGCCACGCCTTCGCGGATGTAGTACTCGCCCGCGCCAGTGGCCGAGACCGCGCAGGCGCGGTTGTCGGCATAGGTGCCCGCACCGATCACCGGCGAATCGCCCACGCGACCGTAGAGCTTGCCCGTGGTGCCACCGGTCGAGGTGCCCGCAGCGAGGTTGCCTTCCATGTCGATCGCGACGGCACCCACGGTGCCGAACTTGAAGTCCGCCCCGGCAAGGTCGCCGGCATCGGACAGGTCGCGCGCGAGGAAGCGCTGCAACTGGTCATAGCGCTCCTGCGTGTAGAACCATTCGGGCGGTGCCTGCTCCAGCCCCTGTTCGAGGCTGAAGGTATCCGCGCCGCCCGAAGCCATCATCACGTGCGGGCTGTCTTCCATGACCGCGCGGGCCAGGGTGATCGGATGGCGCGTGGCAGTCACCCCGGCCACGGCCCCGGTATCGCGCGTGCGCCCGTCCATGATCGAGGAATCGAGCTCGTTGCGGCCTTCGACAGTGAACACCGCGCCCCGCCCGGCGTTGAAGTTGGGGTCGTCCTCCAGCACGCGAATGGTCGCTTCCACCGCGTCGAGGGCAGAGCCGCCCGCTGCCAACACCACGCTGCCAGTCTCCAGCGCCGAAGCCAGCGCCGCACGAATCTCGGCATCGCGTTCGGGCGTCATGTTCTCGCGCGCGATAGTTCCCGCGCCGCCATGGATTACCAGGCGCCAGTCCTGTGCCAGCGCCGGAGCCGAAACCAGCAACGCTGCAAGCGCCGCCAGCGATGCCAACCTCTTCATTGCCCCATCCCTTCCAAGTCAGTGCACCGGGGGATCGGTGCGGGGTACCTTGCCAACAGGCGCCACCGGCTCGCCCGGTTCGCGTGGCGGCATGGCGTCTTCGGGAACGTCGTCGATCATCATGTCTGCGCTGTCGACATGCTCCAGGTTGCGCACGGTCACGGTCAGCTGTCCGCCATCCCAGTGCAGCTCGTTGAAGCTCGGCGGCGTGGATCGCACACGCTGTGACAGGGTACCAGCCCCGATCATGCGGATGGAGCCGTTCACGGTCTCCTCCATGATATCGAAGGGGTCGTGCACATGGCCCGAGAGCACCGCCAACACCGGGCGCTTGACCAGCTCTTCCAGCGCCTTGCGCCCATTGCGGGTTAGCGCCGTGCCTTGCGTACCCACTTCGCGCAGCGGGTGGTGCGCGGCCACCAGTGCCTGCACCCCGTCAGGCAAGGCGTCCAGCGCCGTCAGGCAGCGTTCCAGCGCGGCATCGGTGATCCAGCCTTTCGACCAGTTGAGCCGGGGTTGCCAGCGCCGGACGGTCTTGAGCGGGACGATGGCAAGGCCGGGCAGGTCGATTTCGCGTTCTACCAGCCCGGCCATGCCTTCGAACCGCTTGTAGGGCGTGAGGAAACGCTCGACCGGGTTGAAATAGGGCATGTCGTGGTTGCCGACATCCACCGTGACCGGCACATCGAGCGCGTTGATCCAGCGGGTCGCGGCAGCGAATTCACGGTGCCGCGCCCGCATCGTCAGGTCGCCGGTGATCGCCACGGCATCGGGCCGTTTCTCGGCAATTTGCTGCACGACCCAGTCGAGCGCGCGGTTGTCCTCGAGTCCGAAATGGATGTCGGAAAGATGGAACAGCAGGCGGCGCTCAGTCATCGGCCACGCTCGCTAGCAGGTCCACTTGGCAGCGCGCCAGCACGAATTCGCAGGCAGCGCGGGTTGTCGCCGGTTCGCCATCCAGCAGCAGGTCGAGCCCCTCTCTGGCAACGCCCGCCAGGACCAATCGGTCGGTCGTGCCGAGATCATCGTACGGTCCGGACCGGAAGTCGCGATTCACCAGGGACACCAACTGCTCCACGAACCTCTCGGCGGTTTCCGCATGGTAGGCCTTCACCGCGATATGTTGGTCGTACGGCTGCAGTTGCAGCATCGGATAGCCTTCCACGCGCCCCAGCGGCGGCTCCTGGCAGCGGACCGGGTCACCGCCGAGCGTTTCGGAAAAGGCAGCTCTCGTCTCGCTCGCCACGCTGGCGACATCGACCTTCCGCATGGCCTCGCGCACCTCGTTCCAGCTGGTGCCGGGGCCGGCGAGCAGGTCTGCATAAGCGTTGCCGAGCGGACTCGCGATAATCCCGGGGCGGCGGCGGTGGACGCGCGCCGCGGCTACTGCGTCCAACACCTGGTCCATGTCCTGCTCGCCGAACAGCCGGTGATACAGGAGGTTCATCGTCCCGCCAGGCAAGACGAGGACCGCACCACTCCAGCCCGACAGTGCATCCAGTGCGGCATTTACCGTGCCATCGCCGGCGAAGATTGCGACCAGGTCAGCCCCGGCCGCATCGAGCATGGCCGGGGTCGGCAGTTCTTCAGTCGGAAAGCTGGTGCGCCAGGCAATCCGCAAGCCGCGATCTTCGCAGGCGCGGCCAAGCCCGTCGAGCGCCTCGCGATCATTCGATCCGCTGCTGTCGTTGTGGATCAGCCAGATTAGCCTGTCACTTGCCATGCATGGGAAACCGCGCGGGCTGGTGACCAGTTCCCGTCAGAATCGCCCGGTGACGATGGACCAGGCTGCCCCGACATTGACCAGGGTGTAGCCGGCGTAGAGCCACACCCAGTGGAAATGCCCCGTCTGCGCGGCATACAGCGCTCCGCAGAGCAAGCCGAATTCCAGTGCGAAGCTGGCCGCGCGCGCCAGCCGCAATGTGGCTTCGGACATGGCGGTGATGGCATTGTGCCCGCTGCCCAGCACGGCTGTGTGGCAAGCGAAGTTCCCCATGCCCAGCAGGAAGGTGATGACGAGCACCATGTTCGCGGCTCTGCCCGAATGAGGCCGCCAGCGCAAATGGTCGTTCGTGGAGCCCAGTCAGCGCTTCGTCGAACGCGACATATGCTCGTCGGATTGGCTTGCGCGCAGGTCGACCCTGTGCAGCGCAAATGGAAACAAGGGCGTATCTCCCAAATCGCACCGCAGCCGTTCCAGTCCCACCGGTTGCGGTGCGACCCCCCTGATGAAAGTGGACTGGACAAACAATGGGACTGATTGGGACATCACACTGAGGAGAGATTCCTTATGCTGACTCGCGCCCCGAACCGTTCCCGGGCTCTCACCGCCACCCTGGCCATCGCCATGTCCGCAACCGTGCTGGCGCCCGCCGCCCATGCCACCGATACCGAAGCGCGCACCGTGGTTGTCGCCCACAGCGATCTCGACCTGTCGACCGAGGAAGGCCGCGAAGCGCTCGACCGCCGGATCGACAATGCTGCCGAAGAAGCTTGCGGCTTTGGCGAGACCACGCTCGGCACCCGCGCCCGCACCCGCGAGGCACGCGACTGCTACCGCCAGGCCAAGCGCCAGCTTGAACGTCAGTTCGCCGACGTCATCAGCGCCGCCCAGCGCGGCGGGTGATCAACACTCCAGAACTGGAAAGCCAACCCGGCGAAAGGGCGCTCCAAGGGAGGGGGCGCCCTTTCTGCGTCGGGGATGTGACGAGGCCTTAACGGCCCGCCATGGCCTTTACTTTCTTGAGGTAGGTACGACCGATCCGCAGTTCCTCGCCATCAGCCAGTTCGGCTGACCAGACGCCCAACCCCTCGTGCCGCAGGCCACTGATGTGGTCACGACGCAGGATGGCCGAACGGTGGATGCGGATGAATTTCTCCGGATCGAGCTTTTCCTCGAGACCGGCGATGGTCTGCAGCAGCAGGTAGCTGGTCTCACCGACGTGCAGGCGGACATAGTCGCGTTCGGCATCGATGCGGTAAACTTCGCTGGCGTCGATGCGCAGCAACTCGGACCGGTGCGGCACCCAGAATTCGCTGAGCCAGCGATCGTCTGCGGCGGCACCATTCTCGCTGATGGCATTCCGCCGTGCGAGCGCGCGTTCGATGGCCCGTTCGAGGCGGTCCGTAGCGACCGGTTTCAGCACGTAGTCGATGGCCTCGAGGTCGAAGGCCTCGACCGCGAAATTCTCGTGCGCGGTGACGAAGATCACCGCCGGCGACTTGTCGGACTTGCCCACTTCGGCGGCGACCTGGAGGCCGTCCTTTCCGGGCATGGTCATGTCGAGCAGCAGCAGGTCCGGCGACAGCTTCTCCGACAGGCGCAGCGCCGATTCGCCGTCATTGGCCGTGCCGATCACGGTCAGCTGCGGAATCTCCGCGCAGAGTACCTGCATGCGTTCGATGGCGAGCGGCTCGTCATCGACGATCAGGGTGCGCAGGGTTTCGGGAGGATTGTCGTTCACGCGGCTACCTTTTCCTTCATTCGCATCAGCGGCATGCGCAGGTGCGTGGCATAGCCGCCGGGCACGTGGCCGGAAACCACGGTGGCGTCCTTGCCGAAGCGCGCTTCCAGCCGTTCACGCACATTGGTGAGGCCAATGCCGAAGCCGGGGCGCGTGTCGTCGCGGTCCTCGGCGCTCTGGCCATTGTCCGACACGGTCACCACCAGCCGGCCGTATTCCTCGCGCGCGGACAGCGTGATCGTCACCTGGCCGGACGACGGTGCAACGGCGTGCTTCACCGAGTTCTCGATCAGCGGCTGCAGGATCATGCCGGGGATCAGCACACTCTCCAGCTCGGCCGGGATGTCGTAGTTCGCTACCAGGCGCAGCGGGAAACGCACCGCCTCGATATCTAGGTAGAGCTTCTGCAGGTGGATCTCGTCCGCCAGCGGCACGTCCGCGGTGGTGTCGTCCGCCAGGCTGCGGCGGTAGAACGTGCTGATCATCTGGATCATCCGCTCAGCCGCTTGCGGCTTGTTGGTGAGGACCAGCGCCGACAGCGAATTGAGCGTGTTGAACAGGAAGTGCGGATTGACCTGGTAGCGCAGGCTCCGCAGTTCAGCAGCCTTGGCGGCACTGCGGAACTGCTGCTCGCGCCGTTCGGCATCACGCGCCTTCTCGCCAGTCAGCAGGGCGAGGTAGAGCGCGCACCAGGCGAGCAACATGAAATAGCGACTGAAAGCGATTTCGACGAGCTGCTGGTACGTGTTCGCCGTCACCAGCTCCGACAGGTCCGCCAGCAGGGTCTCATCGGCGTTTTCGATACCGATTTCGCGCGATGCGGCAAATTCCTGCAAGACCTTCTCGTTGAGCATGGCCTGCATGTCGGCAAAGATAATGGTGTTGGCCTGCGCGCACAGCAGGGCCGCAGGCATGGCGAACACCAGGGCCGCCGCGATTTTCACCCACAACGGCTTGCCATCGAAAGGCCGCAGCACGACCCAGAGACCCAGCGTTATGAGTATGCCCGCCGTGACAGTCAGCAGGCGCAGCCCGATCATCTGATCGGCGAATTCCATTTCCAGCAATTCGGCACGCAAGGTGACGATGACAAAATATGTCGCCCAGAGGCCGACAATCGATGCCAGTACCGTCGCAAAGGGAACGCGCGAGGTGCGGGTTTCGGGTTTTTCCGCAAAATTCATGTCCACCATTTAGCCCAGAGGTATGGCGGCAGCCAGTCTCGACAGTGGTTTCCATCGAAAGCACTGTGTCATTGGTCGATCACATATACATCCTTCAGGCCGCATTTCGCCCTATTTGGCGTCCAACAGGCCCTCTTCGCGAATCTTCTCGCGCCAGTGCATCGGGGCCAGCGTGTGGACGTTGTTGCCCTCCGCATCGACCGCCACGGTCACCGGCATGTCCTTCACGGTGAATTCGTAGATCGCTTCCATGCCCAGTTCCTCGAAGGCGACCACCTTCGATTCCTTGATCGCCCGCGCCACCAGGTAAGCCGCGCCGCCGGTGGCCATGAGGTAGGCGACCTTGAACTTGCTGATCACTTCGACCGCGTCATGGCCGCGTTCGGCCTTGCCGATCATGGCCAGCAGCCCGAGGTCGAGCATCATCTCGGTAAACTTGTCCATGCGCGTGGCCGTGGTGGGGCCAGCCGGGCCAACCACTTCGCCCATCACCGGGTCAACCGGGCCGACGTAGTAGATCGCGCGGCCCTTGAAATCCACGGGCAGCTCTTCGCCCTTGTCGAGCATGTCCTGGATACGCTTGTGCGCCGCATCGCGCCCGGTCAGCATCTTTCCGCTCAGGAGCAAACGGTCGCCGTGGTTCCAGCTGGCGACTTCTTCGGGCGTCAGGTTGTCGAGGTCGACGCGCTTGGCTTCGGCATCGGGCTCCCAGTGCACGTCCGGCCAGGCGTCGAGGTCAGGCTGCGGCAGGTAGGCCGGGCCCGAACCGTCGAGCGTGACGTGGGCATGGCGGGTGGCTGCGCAATTGGGGATCATGGCGATCGGCTTGCCTGCCGCATGACAGGGCCAGTCGAGGATCTTCACGTCGAGCACGGTCGACAGGCCGCCAAGGCCTTGTGCGCCCACCCCCGTGGCATTGACCGCGTCGAAAATATCGATGCGCAACTGCTCGATATCGGTCTGCGCGCCGCGCTGCTTGAGCTGCGCCATGTCGATCGGGTCCATCAGGCTCTGCTTGGCCAGCTTCATGCAGTGTTCGGCCGTGCCGCCGATGCCGATGCCGAGCATGCCGGGCGGGCACCAGCCGGCCCCCATCGAGGGAATCTGTTCCAGCACCCAGTCGATGATATTGTCGCTGGGGTTCATCATCTTGAACTTGGACTTGTTCTCGCTGCCCCCGCCCTTTGCGGCAACGTCGACGCCAACGGTCTTGCCCGGCACCATTTCCACGCTGAGGACACACGGGGTGTTGTCGCGGGTGTTGCGGCGAGTGAAGGCCGGGTCAGCCAGGATCGAGGCGCGCAGCTTGTTTTCGGGATGGTTGTAAGCGCGGCGCACACCTTCATCGACCACGTCCTGCAGGCTCTTGTCCGATTTCAGTCGGCAGTCCTGCCCCCATTTGAGGAAGACATTGACGATGCCGGTGTCCTGGCAGATCGGCCGGTGCCCCTCGGCGCACATGCGGCTGTTGGTCAGGATCTGCGCGATGGCATCCTTGGCCGCCGGGCCTTGCTCCACCTTGTAGGCTTCGCCCAGAGCCTGGATGTAATCCATCGGGTGGTAGTAGGAGATATATTGCAGCGCATCGGCAATCGTTTCGATCAGGTCCTCTTCGCGGATCGTCACCATGTCGCTCATCGAGTCTGCCCTCCTGTTGGTCGAACCCTGTTGGTCGAATTGGCCATAGGCCCGCCATACCACCTGCGTCAAAACGGTTTCTGCAACGAGACGAATTGCGACAATGCCCCCATTGCGAGGCGCGGACCGAGGCCCTAAGGCACTTGGCGCCTCCTCAAACACAAGAGTTTGACACCGTGATTGCCGAAGCCCCTTCCACTGACAACCGCGCCCGCCGCGCGATGATCGACAGCCAGCTGCGTACCAGCGGCGTGAACGCACCCTTCGTGCTCAAGCGCATGGGCGAAGTCGCGCGGGAAGATTTCGTACCTGCCGCCGCCAAGGGCATTGCCTACATGGACCGCGCCATCCGGCTGGAGAACGGCCGCGCGCTGCCTGCCCCGCTGGTGCAGGGCAAGCTGCTGGAAGAAGCAGCGCCGACCGGCAAGGAGAAGGCCATCGTGGTCGATGCCGGCTCCGGCTACCTTGCCGAACTGCTGAAGCCGCTGGTGGCCGAGCTGACCGTGCTCAGCCCGGAAGAGGCTGTGGGCACCGGTCGCAAGGGCAAGGGTGCAGACCTGCTGGTGATCGACGGTGCGGTCGAGGAAATTCCCGCCAATCTCGCCAAGCGGCTGGCTGACGATGCCCGGATCGTTACCGGCATGGTGAGCAACGGGGTCACCCGCATTGCCGTAGGCCGAAAGACTGCAGCCGGCGTGTCGCTGCTGCCGGTTTACGATACCGGGGTGCCCGTGTTGCCCGAATTCGCTGCGCCGAAAGGCTGGAGCTTCTGATCATGCGCATCCGTAATGCGATTCCTGCGCTGCTGGCCGGAGTGTGCCTGCTGGCCACCCCGGCACAGGCGGATACGCTGAAGGATGCGCTGCTTCGCGCCTACGAAGACAATCCCACGCTGGAATCCGCCCGCGCCCAGCAGCGCGCAACGGACGAAAGCGTGGTGATCCAGCGCTCGCAGGCCCTGCCATCGCTCAGCGCGTCGGGTACCTATTCCGAATTCCTGCGGCAGAGCAGCACCAGTTTCATATCGCCCGAGCGACAGCTCAATGCCAGCGTCGACCTGTCTGTGCCGGTCTACCAGGGCGGTGCGGTCCGCAATGGCATCCTGGCTGCGGAAAACCGCATCGAAGCCGGTCGCGCAGGCCTGCGCAGCACCGAAAGCGGCCTGTTTGCCGATGTCGTCGCCATTTACATGGACGTGATCCTCAACGAGGCGCTGGTCGCCTTGTCGACCAACAACGTCAACGTGCTGGCAGTGAACCTGGAAGCAACCAGCGACCGGTTCGAAATCGGCGACCTGACGCGCACTGACGTGGCCCAGTCCGAAAGCCGCCTGGCCGTGGCCCGCGGCGACTTGCGCACGGCAGAGGCCAATCTCGTCAACGCGCGCGAACGTTATATCGCGCTGGTGGGCATGGCTCCGACGAACCTCGAACCGCCGCCGCCGCTGCCTGGCCTGCCGGACAGTCCCGATGCGGCCGTCGACGTGGCGCTGGAGCATAATCCGGACCTGATCGCCGCGCGCGAACGCGCCGAAGCCGCCGGCTACGATATCGAAGTGGCTGGCGCGGGCCGCCTGCCCACGGTCAGCCTTTTCACCAACGGCGGCTACCAGAATTTCCTCGGTACGCTTGGCTCGCTGACGGGCGACACAGCAGACCAAACCTCGACCAGCGCCACCGCCGGTGTGCGCCTCAGCGTCCCGCTGTTCCAGGGCGGCCGCGTCGCCGCGCAGCAGCGCCAGGCGACGGCCACGGCGCAGAGCTCGCTGGAACAGGTGATCGCAACCGAGCGGAGCGTGATTGCACAGACCCGGGCGATCTATTCCAACTGGCGCGCATCGAACGCCATCATCGCCTCCAGCGAGGCCGCCGTAGCCGCTGCCGAGCTCAGCCTCGAAGGCGTGCGCGCGGAAAGCACGGTTGGCAACCGCACAATCCTCGACATCCTCGATGCCCAGCGCGAACTGCTGCGGGCGCAAGTCCAGCTGGTGACCGCCCGCCGCAATGCCTACGTCGCCGGCTTCTCGCTACTCGCCATCATGGGCAAGGCCGAAGCGCGTGACCTAGGCCTGGACGAAGAAGGCGTGCTTTACGACCCGGTCGACAATTACGACCGCGTGCGGGGCATCGTGTGGGACTGGCAGCGCGATCCCGAACCGGTTTCTACCAGCTCGCGCACCGTTGACATTCCGGCACCTGATGGGGAAATTGCCGACACCAGCATCACGGGGGACTGAATGCGGCAGGAAGGCGAACCGTCAGTCGAGGAAATCCTCGCTTCGATCAAGAAGGTGATCGCGCGTGACAACGCCGCACTGGCGCAGGCCGCCTCTGCGCCGCGCAAGCGTGCGGGCCTCGTGGCCAAGGATGATAGCGAAACCTCCCCGGAAGACGTGCTTGACCTGGGTGTGATCGGTTCCGCCATCGGAGATGACGAGGCCAATGAAGAACTGATCGAAGAGGAGGCTTCGGATGAAGGCCTCACCAACGATAACGCGGCCGAGGCCATGCGCCAGTCGCTCGCCGCGCTGGCCATGCTGGCCGAGCCGCCAGCCAGGCCCCAGATCGTCCGCCAAGGCGAGACATCGCTGGAAGGCATGGTCCGCGAAATGCTGCGGCCGATGCTGGCCCAGTGGCTCGACGCCAACCTGCCGGGCATGGTCGAGGAAATGGTGAAGGCCGAGATCGCACGAATCGCGGGCAAGAAGCGCTGACTTCCAGCCCGCGCATAGCAACCGCCAGGGCCAAGCTTGCCGAGATCGGCGGCGAGGCTATCCAGCGCCATATTTTCCTCTGTGCCTTGTCCGAAAAGGGCAAGTGCTGCCCGCGCAAGAAGGGCGAAGCTTCGTGGACTTACCTCAAGACCCGGCTGAAAGAGCTGGGCCTGACGGGGCCCAAGACGACCGAAGGGGGCGGGATCCAGCGAACCAAGGCCGATTGCCTGCAGGTTTGCGCGGCTGGCCCGGTCGCAGTCGTCTGGCCAGACGGCGTGTGGTACCATTCATGCACGCCCGCCGTGCTTGAACGGATCATCCAGGAACACCTTGTCGGGGGCGTGCCGGTGGAAGACTTCCGGCTCTATCCCGCTCCGCAAGCAGGTTAGGACTGGTCCTTCCAGCCCACGTTGCGGTGGTCGATGCGCTTGGCATCGGGATCGAGATCGTCGAGCGAATTCTGCACCGAGGCATCGTGGCCGGTGCCGTTCGACAGGAAGACGAGGCCCATCAGCGCGCTCATGAGCAGCATGGAAAAACCGATGCCCAGCGCCGTGGCGATGAAGAAGTGCGGCGATACGTCGTCCACCTGCTTGTAGACCACCACCAGCGCGATGGTGACCGTAGCCAGCGTAATGCCCATCATCAGCCGCATCAGGCGCCGGAATCGCGCCCAGGCGAAGGCGGCGTTTTCAGGATCGTCGAGCGGTGAGCGGTTGACCATGTGCGCGCCATGCCTGCCTGACGCCGTGCTGGCAACGGTATTGCACACATGATTTGCCCGGAACGGCCCTGTCGTGGCACAATCACGACAAGCTCCACCAAGCGAGTCTCTTTGAGGGAGAGCAGTCATGTCGATCCGGAAGATAATCCAGAACAGCGAGCACGCCATTGTCTCCTGCAGCCCGCAGGACAGCGTGCACACGGCGTCGAAACTGCTGGCAGAGAAACGCATCGGCGCACTGCCCGTGCTCGAGAATGGCGGAATCGCCGGAATCTTCTCCGAACGTGACTTGCTCTATTGCGTCGCCCGCGAAGGCGCTGCCGTGCTGGACCGCGCCGTTGGAGAGGTGATGACCTCGCCCGCCATCACCATCGAAGCGAATATAGACGCACTCAAGGCACTGTCGCTGATGACTCGCCGCCGCATCCGTCACCTGCCGGTGGTTGATGGCGGGGCCATGGTGGGCTTCGTTTCGATCGGCGACCTGGTGAAGTACCGGATGGAAATCATCGAGGCCGAAGCCGAACAGATGCGCGAATATATCACCAGTGCCTGAAACCGGAGCTTGAGAGCGGGCACCCGCGCGCCTACATCTGTATCCTATGACCACACCGCTGACCCTCACCGAAGCCGCCGCCACGCGTGTCGGCCTGATCGCCCAGAAGCAGGGCAAGCCTGCCGTGCTGCGCCTCTCGGTCGAAGGCGGGGGCTGTTCGGGCTTCCAGTACAAGTTCGACCTCGACGAGGGAGCGGAGGCCGACGATTCGGTCAGCGAGACGGCTGGCGTGAAGCTGGTGGTCGATCCGTTGAGCCTGGAACTGGTTGCCGGCGCGACGGTCGATTACGTCGAATCGCTGGGCGGTGCTGCCTTCCGGGTGGAAAACCCGAACGCCGCAGCAGGTTGCGGTTGCGGTTCCAGCTTCGGCATCTAGGGTTCAGGCGATGAAAATCGCCTCATTCAACATCAATGGCATCAAGGCGCGTCTCCCGCGCCTCAAGGAATGGCTGGAGGAAACCCGTCCTGCCGTTGCTTGCCTGCAGGAAATCAAGACGCAGGACGAGGGCTTCCCAGCCGCCGAGTTCGAAGAAATCGGCTACCACGCGATCTGGCACGGCCAGAAGGCCTTCAACGGCGTGGCGATCGTCGCGGACGGCCAGGCGCCGGTGGAAATGAAGCGCGGCCTCGGCATCGACGGCCCGAAAGAGGGTGAGGGCGAACAGGCACGCTACCTGGAGGCCGATGTGAACGGCGTGCGCATCTGCAACCTCTACCTGCCTAACGGCAACCCGCAACCGGGGCCGAAGTTCGATTACAAGCTGGCCTGGATGAAGCTGCTCCGCGAGCGCATGCTCGAACTGCTCGCCGCCGAACAGCCCACCGTCGTGCTGGGCGACTTCAATGTCATTCCAGAAGACAAGGATGTCTACGCGGTGAAGGCGATGGAAGACGACGCGCTGATGCAGCCCGAGTCGCGCGACGCCTACAAGCGCCTGCTTGGCGACGGCTGGACCGACGCCATCGACACACTCAACCCGCGCGGCGGGGTCTGGACCTACTGGGACTACCAGGCGGGCGCCTGGCAGAAAGACCACGGCTTCCGCATCGACCACCTGCTGCTGTCACCGCAAGCGGCAGACCGCCTGGTGGCGGCAGGGGTCGACAAGGAATACCGCGGCCGTGAAAAGGCCAGCGACCACGCGCCGGTGTGGGTGGAATTGAGGGATTAGCGCCCGCCTTTGCGCTCTCGCATTGTTAGGGGGCGGCGCATGCCACCGGCGCTTCTGTTTGCTTTTCGATCCGACATAAGTCGGACCGTCCTCGGTGCTGTTC
This sequence comes from Aurantiacibacter gilvus, assembly GCF_038289935.1. Classification (NCBI taxonomy): domain Bacteria; kingdom Pseudomonadati; phylum Pseudomonadota; class Alphaproteobacteria; order Sphingomonadales; family Erythrobacteraceae; genus Aurantiacibacter; species Aurantiacibacter gilvus. The sequence continues at coordinate 865,083 of NZ_JBBYHV010000002.1, read as the reverse complement.
GCTGTGCGCCTGGCGAGGACGCTCGCACGGAGGTGCGAGCGCAAGACTCACACTACCGATAGAAAATGTGACGATTGATCGTGGCGCGCGTCGTCATGCGGCCTGCCCAGCGCGGACGCACGTGCGTCGCGTGGAAGTAGAGCGCGTCATCGGCAGGGCTTTCCCACAGGTCGCGGTGCGCGATGCGGGCAATTGCGACAGCGCGGTCCCATGCCTCCGAAGCGTGGTTCGGGGTCGGAATCCGGCCGCCGCGCACGAAGGAAAACTGCGAACGCTGGGTCACCACCGAGCAATAGTCATCGGGGAAGCTGTCGCTTTCGGAGCGATTGATGATCACCCGGGCCACGGCCAGCTGGCCATCCAGCGGCTCGCCGCGCGATTCGAAATAGACCGCCTGTGCCAGGCACATCATCTCGCGGTTCATTTCACCGTGGGTGTCGATGCTGCCCACGAGCTCGCGCAGGGATGCAGCGTCGCTCGGCTGGACAGCATGTTCGACCGGCTCTTCCGGAACGTCCTGCACCACTTCGTTCATGACGAAGCGGATCGCGGGTTCGGAACCTTCGGCGGTCGACTGAATTTCATTGTTGGCCGTTTCGAGCGTGTCCTGCTCGGCCTGGTCCTGGGCCACGGCGCCGCTACCAGCGGCACCGAAACTTGCGGCAAAAGTAATGGCGGCCAGGGCGCCGAGCCCGACCCGCTTGCTGATAATGTTCATCGATCCCGTTACTCACGGCGGTGGGTAACCCATGCAGGTCTGCGGACGCGGTACTTTTCAAGTTCCGTCTCTTCCCGCGATCCGTCCCAAACGGACCTGCTGGTTTACCCCCCGTCTGCGCGCTGAAAGGCACCGCCGTATTGCGGCGCCAGGCAACCTACGCTGTCGGAAAGTCCGGCGCCAAATAGGCTCAATTGATTCGATGTCAACTTGTGAACGGTTTGACGTCGATGAAGCGTTCCGCGTTTACGATATCAAGCTCGACGATCCAGAGGTCCTCGTCCTGCTCACCCCGGCGGTTGCACCATTCGGTGAATTCGCGCGGATTTTCAGCCTCTTGCTTCCTCGAAAGTACCCATTTCCGGCTGCCGTCGAGCTGCGGCATACGCTCGTAAGCGCGTGCCTGAGTGGCGCGATCGCAACACACGACCATGATTGTCCCGGCAGTGCGTTCACCTTTTGAAATAACCGTAGCGAAGCCGCCAGCGGCATCCACGGCGCGGATCAGGCCGCTGACTTCGAGGTGGGCGGGAAGCCTGTCGTCCACTGCCATCAGTCCGGCTGGTGGTATCCGGGCAGGCCTGACAGGGCGATGTGCGAACGCATGAAAGTGCCCGTCCCGCGCCCGATCTCGTCGCCTTCCTCGTCCATCAGGTGCGCCTCCGCAATGAATACGCGGCGCTTGCCGCTGATCCAGCGCCCCTCGGCAATGACCTTGCCATCGCGTAACGGCTTGGTGAAATGCAGGTTGAAACCGGTGGTCAGCAGGAAGCGGTCCGAGACCAGCGAATTTGCGGCATAGAAGGCCGCATCATCGAGCATCTTGAAATAGAGCGTGCCGTGAGTCGCCCCGGCTGCGTGGTAGAAACGCTCGCTGGCCGTGAACGAAATTCGCGAGCGGCCCGGTTCGAGCACTTCGAGCCGGGATTCGAACAGCTGATTGACCGGAGCGGAAGCGTAAAGCTGCTCGAGAGCGCGGAAATGGGCCTCTTGCCCATTTGCCGAGACGTCGTCAGGCGGCGTCACGATCCGTCACATTGGTCAGCAAGCCGAACAGCGCCTCGGCATCGGGCGCGTCGCTCAAGGCGTCATGGACACGTTCGTCCCGCGCAAGGCGCGATATCTCGGCGAGGGCATGGAGGTGAATGGCACCGCTCTGGGCAGGAGAAAGCAGGCCGAATACCAGGTCCACCGGCAAGCCGTCCGCAGCCTCGAAGTCGACCGGGCGTTCCAGCTTGAGCATGGCGCCGAGCGGACGGTGGAGACCAGGCATCCGGGCATGAGGAATGGCCACGCCGCGACCGAATCCGGTGCTGCCGAGGCTTTCGCGCTCTTCGAGATGCTCGAGCACCTGCACCGGATCGAGATTGAACGATTCGGCGAAAGTCTTGCTCAATTGCTGGAGGATGCCGCCCTTGCTGTCAGCCCGCACAATGCGCACCGACTGCGGCTTCATCATGAAAGTGGTATTCATAATCGCAATATTTCTCGTATCATTCAATCCGTTGCGCGCAACACGGGCGCGTGTCCACGGATGCCATGCCTTCCAGTTATTCCCCCCGGAAAGCCGCCTGATACCAGCTCTTATTGGTGGTTGGCGGTCAGGACGGTTCGACCCAACCGATCGACCCGTCGTCGCGGCGATAGACCATATTATGCCGCCCGGTTCCAGCATTTTTGAAGAACAGGGCATTGGTGTGCCGCAGGTCGAGCAGCATGACCGCGTCGGAAACACTCACTTCGGGCACGTCGATACGCGTTTCAGCGATAACCGGCGGGCTTTCCGTGACGATCTCTTCTTCGGTATCCGCCTCTTCGACAGCGAAGATCGTGTAAGCGGCCTCTTCTTCGGCCACGGCGTGGGCCGACTGCTCATGCCGGTCCTTCAGGCGGCGCTTGTAGCGGCGCAGCTGCTTCTCGATCTTCTCGGCCGCCTGGTCGAAAGCCTGGTGCGCATCGTGCGCCTGGCCATGGCTCTTCAGGATCAAGCCGTGATTGACGTGGAGGACAATGTCGGCAGCGAATGCATGAGCCGGCGCTTTGCCGAAGGTTACCGTGGATGAAAGCGCGCGACTGAAATGCTTGTCGACGATGTTCTCAAGTCGGTCCGCAGCATGTTCCTGCAGGGCGGTTCCGGTATCGACCTGGTGACCAGACACGCGAATATCCATGGGCGGTAACTCCTCTTGTTGTCGATCGCTCCATTATCCCATGTGGGGATAAACCTTCACGAGGTCCAGAGCGGAGATTCCAACGTTTCGAGAAAGCTTTTGTGCCGCGCCAGCTCTTCTTCGCTCGCCGCGTGCGGACGGGGCGCGCGGTACTCGCCCAGCCGTGGCTTGAACACGGCGCGGGCTACCGTGGTTTCGGCCGTATTATCAACCGCAAGCTGCAAGCCGATCTGCCGCCCACCCGTCAATTCGACATAGACCTGCGCCAGCAGTTCGGCGTCGAGCAGGGCGCCGTGCAGGGTGCGGTGACTGCGATCGACGCCGTAGCGGCTGCACAGGGCGTCGAGCGAATGCTTGGCCCCGGGGTGGCGGCGGCGAGCGAGGACGAGGGTGTCTATCATGCGATCTTCACCCACTGGCGCAAGTCCGCACTGCGCCAGCTCGTGGTTGAGGAAGCCGAAGTCGAATTGCGCATTGTGCGCCACCAGCGGGTCTTCCCCGATGAACGCGAGCAGGTCTTCGGCCAGCTCCTTGAACAAGGGTTTGTCCGACAGGAAGGACGCGGACAGGCCGTGCACGCGCTCTGCCTCCACCGGCATGTCGCGTTCGGGGTTGAAGTAGTGGTGGAAGGTGCGCCCCGTAGCCACGCGGTTGACCATCTCGATGCAACCGATCTCCACCATGCGGTCTCCCGTCTGGGGATCGAGGCCCGTGGTTTCGGTGTCGAAGACGATCTCGCGCATGGCTCAGCTATCGCTTGCCGCGGGGGGATCGCGCAAGTCGTGCCGCAGCTTGTCCACCAGCGCGTGGACCTGGCTCGCGGTTTCATCGAGTGTGCCGCCATTTTCGATGACGTAGTCGGCGCGGGCGCGCTTGGCGGCGTCCGGCAATTGCAGGCCAAGGATATGCGCGAACTTGTCTTCGGTCATGCCGGGGCGGGCCAGCACGCGTTCGCGCTGGATCTCGGCCGGGGCCGAGACGACGACGATGGAATCGACGAGGCCGGACAGGTCCTTCTCGAACAATAGCGGGATGTCGAAGACCACCAGCGGTTCGTCCGCATTGGCTTCAAGGAAACGCTGGCGGGCGCGGCCAACGGCAGGGTGGACGATCATCTCCAGCCGCGCGAGGGCATCGGGATCGGCGAAGACTTTCGCGCCAAGGGCATCGCGGATCACGCCGGCGTCATCGGTCGAGCCGGGGAAGGCGGATTCGATTCCGGGCACCAGCTCGCCGCCTGCCGCCTGCATGCGGCGCACCTCAGCGTCGGCGTCGAAGACGGGCACCCCGGCAATCTCGAACATGGCGGCAACCGTGCTCTTGCCCATGCCGATAGAGCCGGTGAGGCCGATGATATGCGGGCGCTGCTCGCTCATTGGGTCAGGATCCGGCGCAGTTCGGCATCACCGTCAACACGCGGCGGGGCCGCGCCGAAGAATTTTTCGAAGGCGACGGCGGCCTGTCCGATCAGCATCGAAAGTCCGTCGACCGTGCGCAGCCCTTGGGCGCGCGCTTCTTCCAGCAAGGGCGTATCGAGCGGGGCGGTGACGATATCGTAGACCACGCTGCCCGGCGGCACGTGGCTGAAATCGAGCGCCAGCGGCGGCTGGCCGACCATGCCGAGTGCGCTGGCGTTGACCACCAGGTCGAAGCAGCCTTCGCGGTCGTCGAACTGGAAGTCCGAAGCCTCGGCAAAGTGATCGAGCGGCGCGACATGGTGGCCTTCGCCCGCGCCCAGCTCGTCGAGCAGGCCTTGCGCCTTGGCAGTGTTGCGCCCTGCCACCACCAGGGTCAGCCCGTGTTCGAGCAGCCCGACGATGATCGCCCGCGCGGCGCCGCCGGTGCCGATGATCCGCGCCATGCGGAAATAGTGCTGCTTTGCCAGCTCGTCCTGCAGGGGTTCGAGGAAACCAGCCACATCGGTGTTGTAGCCGGTGAGCGAACCATCGGCTTCGCGCACGATGGTGTTCACCGCGCCGACCTTCTCGGCCAGCGGATCGAGCCGCGCCAGGTGCGGCATGACCGCCTGCTTGTGCGGCATGGTGACATTGCAGCCGAGCCAGTCGGGATCAGCCGCGCGCTTCGTGAGGTAGCCTTCGAGCTCGGCCGCATGAACGAGGCAATGGCGGTAATCGGCATCCAGCCCCAGTTTCTCCAGCCAGTAGCCATGGATCGCGGGCGACTTGGACTGGGCGATGGGATCGCCGATCACTTCGGCATAGCGCGTCATTGCGGCAACTCGCCAAGATCGCGCAGCGCGCCAAGCACCGGCAGCAAAGGCATGCCGAGCACGGTGAACTGGTCGCCTTCAATGCGGTCGAACAGCTGTACACCGCGCGCCTCGATGCGGAACACGCCGACACAGTAGCCGACTTCAGGCCACTCGGCGTCGAGATAGCGCTCGATGAAGTCGTCCGACAGTTCGCGCACCGACAGCATGGCCATGGCCGGATGACTCCAGACCACCTTGCCCGCCTTGGCAATGGCGGCAGCGGAATGCAGCTGCATGACCTTGCCGGAGAACTGCCGCAGGTGTTCGGCAGCCTCGGCGCGGTCGCGCGGCTTGTCGAACCGCCTGTTGCCGACCACCACGAGGGAGTCGCTGCCCAGCACGGGTTCGTCCGCCGTGACCGCCAGGGCCTTGGCCTCGGCCAGCGCCAGCGCGATCTGGTCAGGCCGGGCACCCGCCATCCCGGCTTCGATCGCGCGCTCGTCGAGGTCAGCCGCGCGCGCTTCGAACTGCACGCCTGCGGCTTCCAGCATGGTGCGGCGCGAAGCGGACTTGGAGGCCAAGACAATCATATCGGCCTGGTGCCCGACTGCGGGCCGCCAGTACGCGTTTCGCGCGACTGGTAGAGGTTGATGATGGCTGCTGCCGATTCCTCAATCGAGCGGCGCGTGACGTCGATCACCGGCCAGCCATTGTCGGCAAACATGCGGCGCGCGAAGGCCACTTCCTTGGTCACCCGCTCCTCGTCGACGTAAGAGGTCTGCGTTGTCTCGTTGAGCGAGAGCAAGCGGTTGCGGCGGATCTGGATCAGCCGGGCTGGCGCAGTGGTCAGCCCGACGACCATCGGGTGCTTCAAGGCGAAGAGCGAGGGTGGCGGCGGGCTTTCGACCACCAGCGGGATATTCGCCACCTTGTAGCCGCGATTGGCGAGGTAGATCGAAGTCGGTGTCTTTGAGGTGCGCGACACCCCGGCCAGCACGATGTCCGCCTCTTCCCAGTCCTCCCAGCTGATGCCGTCATCATGGGCAATGGTGAACTGGATCGCATCGACGCGCGCGAAATAGGCTTCGTCCATGCGGTTCTTGCCGCCCGGCCGGCCGTGCGCTTCCTGTCCCAGCTGTTCTTCGAGCGCGGCGACGATCGGGTCCATCACGGCGACGTGGGGCAGGCCGAGTTGTCGGCAACATTCCTCCAGCCGGTCTCGCGCGGCTTCGTTGCTAAGGGTATAGAGGACCAAGCCCGGATTGGCGCGGAAGTCGTCGACAATCCGTTCGAGGTGCTGGACCGAGCGCACCATGGGCCAGAAATGACGCTGGACGTCGGCATCGCTGAACTGCGCCAAGGCAGCCTTGGCGAGCATTTCCAGCGTTTCGCCGGTGGAGTCGGACAGGAGGTGGAGGTGCAGCCGGGCCATGTGGATAATGCCGAGCATAAACCACGGGAGCGATTGGCGGACAAGCTGTCGATGAAGTTAGCCCCCGTTGCAACCCGGAGTCCTGAGCACGGTTGTCAGTCCAGCGGCGCACTTGTCGACAGCTTGGGGATTGCGGGGAGAAGTAACGATGGACAGCCTCAACCCATGAGTCGCAAGGCAGCCGATGGGTGTTCATCGCCGGAGAAATCGGGCAAAGGCGCGCAATCCCCGCAATCCACAGGACCAACAACGTCCTGAATCCTTATTATATATATTATTTTATTGATTGGACTCCTCGATGCCCGGTCCTCTTCTCGAGAACATTACAGGTCGGCGGACGGCCCAGCGGCCCGTCTGGCTCATGCGCCAGGCAGGGCGGTACCTGCCCGAATATCGTGCCTTGCGAGCGGAAAAGGGCGGCTTTCTCGAACTGGTCTATGACAGCGAGGCCGCGGCCGAGATTACCATGCAGCCGATCGACCGTTTCGGGTTCGACGGGGCAATCCTGTTTTCCGATATCCTGATCGTGCCGCATGCCCTGGGGCAGGACCTGTGGTTCGAAGCCGGGGAAGGCCCGCGCCTTGCACCGCCGCTGGTCGATGGCGCGCTGGCTGGCCTGGAAAAGGCCTTCCACCATTTCGAGCCAATTTACGAAACCGTGCGGCTGGTCCGCAAGCGCCTTTCGCCCGAGGTGACCATGCTGGGCTTTGCCGGGTCCCCGTGGACCGTGGCGACCTACATGGTGGCGGGTCAGGGGTCGAAGGATCATGGCCTGGCGCGCAGCCTGGCCTGGCGCGACCCGGAGGCATTCGCAACGCTGGTCGGTGCGATCGAGACGGCGAGCATCGAATACCTGCTCGGGCAGATCGACGCCGGTGCCGAAGCCGTGCAGTTGTTCGATTCCTGGTCCGGTTCGCTCAGCCCCGCGCAGTTCGAACGGTGGGTTATCGCACCCAATGCCCGCATAACCGCGGCGATCCACGAGGCACGTCCCGGCGTGCCGGTTATCGGCTTTCCGAAGGGGGCCGGTGCCAAGCTCCCGGCCTATGCCCGCGAGACCGGCGTCGACGCACTTGGCGTGGACGAGACGCAGGAACCGGAGTGGATCGACGCCCAGCTTGCCCCTGGCATGCCCGTACAGGGCAATCTGGACCCGATGTTGCTGCTCGCCGGGGGGTCGGCCCTCGACGAGGGTGTGGACCGCATTCTCGCGGCTTTTTCGGATCGTCCCCATGTCTTCAATCTCGGCCACGGGATCGACAAGGAAACGCCCATCGCCCACGTCGAACGCCTGCTTGCCCGGTTGCGCGGCCAGGGCCAGTGAAACCGGGGGTGACGTGCGGCTTCGCAATCCCTAGATACGCGCCATGCAGGAAGTGCTCGCCATGACCTATCTCTGGCTGAAAGCCGGCCACATCATCTTCGTGATCTTCTGGATGGCAGGCCTGTTCATGCTGCCGCGGTTGTTCGTCTATCACCAGGAAGCGCCCGAAGATTCCGAAGAGGCCAAGCGCTACGAGGACCGCGAGCAGAAGCTGCTCAAGATCATCCTGCTGCCCTCGATCATCGTGGTCTGGGTACTGGGGCTGGCGCTGGCCCAGACACTGGGTCTGTGGGCCAGCGGCTGGCTGCACGCCAAGATGCTGCTGGTGCTGGTCCTGTCGGGCTATCACGGCTGGATGGCAAGCTATGCCAAGAAGCTGGCGCGCGGTGAGCGCTCGCTGACCGGAAAGCAGCTGCGGATGATCAACGAGATCCCCGGCGTGACCGTGGCGCTGATCGTGATCCTCGTGGTCGTCAGGCCGTTCTGAATTCCCGCCCGATAATGGTGCGCTCCGTCGATTGCGAATTGACCGCAACCGGTGAAACCCATATTTGCTGACTCGTTCCGGCTAGAGGTCGCCATTTCTCGCGCGACCGGGTCTGCTTTCTCCAAGCCCAGATGGCCCGCCGGCTTCCCAAACAACTGGAATAATTGAACAATGCATCTCAAAGAACTCAAACAGCGGACGCCGGCAGAACTGGTCGCCATGGCCGAGGAATACGACGTCGAAGGTGCCAGCACCATGCGCCGGCAGGACCTAATGTTCGCCATCCTCAAGGAAGTGGCTGAAGATGGTGAGGAAATTCTCGGCATCGGCACGATCGAAGTGCTGCAGGACGGCTTCGGCTTCCTGCGCTCGCCCGAAGCGAATTACCTTGCCGGTCCGGACGATATCTACGTTTCACCCAACCAGGTGCGCAAGATGGGCCTGCGCACCGGCGATACCGTTGAAGGTGAAATCCGCGCGCCCAAGGATGGCGAGCGTTACTTTGCGCTGACCAAGCTCAAGGCGGTCAACTTCGAAGACCCCGATGCTGTCCGCCACCGCACCAATTTCGACAACCTGACGCCGCTCTATCCGGACGAGCGCCTGCATCTCGATACCAAGGATCCGACGGTGAAGGACAAGTCGGCGCGCGTGATCGACCTGATCTCGCCGCAGGGCAAGGGTCAGCGTTCGCTGATCGTGGCGCCGCCGCGCACCGGTAAGACCGTGCTGCTGCAGAACATTGCCAAGGCGATCACGGACAACCACCCCGAAGTCTTCCTGCTGGTGCTGCTCGTCGACGAGCGTCCGGAAGAAGTCACCGACATGCAGCGTTCGGTGAAGGGCGAGGTGATCTCCTCGACCTTCGACGAACCGGCCTCGCGCCACGTACAAGTCGCTGAAATGGTTATCGAAAAGGCGAAACGCCTGGTCGAACACAAGAAGGACGTGGTGATCCTTCTGGACTCGATCACGCGCCTTGGCCGTGCCTACAACACCGTGGTGCCCAGCTCGGGCAAGGTGCTGACCGGCGGTGTCGACGCCAATGCCCTGCAGCGCCCCAAGCGTTTCTTTGGTGCCGCGCGTAACATCGAGGAGGGTGGTTCGCTCTCCATCATCGCCACGGCGCTGATCGATACCGGCAGCCGCATGGACGAAGTGATCTTCGAAGAATTCAAGGGCACCGGTAACTCGGAAATCGTGCTCGACCGCAAGGTTTCCGACAAGCGCATCTTCCCGGCGCTGGATGTCGGTAAGTCCGGCACCCGCAAGGAAGAGCTGCTGGTCGACCAGGCCACGCTCAGCAAGATGTATGTCCTGCGCCGTATCCTGATGCAGATGGGCACGGTCGACGCGATGGAATTCCTCCTCGACAAGATGAAGGATTCCAAGACCAACGAGGACTTCTTCGAGACGATGAACCAGTAAGGTTTCTGGTGGCGGGATGGCGCACGAGGGCAACCTTGCCGATCTCGCCACCATAACCTCTCGCAACGAGGCGCTGGTGATCGCCAGCGCGCTCGAGCATGCTGGCGTGCGGACCTGGATCGACGGCGTGCACCATGCCTCGGTCGATCCGATCTCTATCGCCTTGGGTGGACACCGCCTGCGGGTCTTCGCCGACCAGTGGGAGGAAGCCAGCGCCATCGTTCACGAAATGGGACTGCCTGACGGTGAAATCGTCTTCGAAGGGCAGAAGCTGGCCGTGCAGAAGCTGCTGTTCGCCTTTGTCGGACTCCACGTCTTCCTGGTCATCCCGAACATCATCGCCGGGTTGCTCCCCTTGACCAGCCTGTGGCTGCTGCCAAGCGCAGCACTGGGCGTGCCTGTCGATCCCCGCGGGCAGAACGATTGGTACCTGGCGCAGGATGATTAGCCGTCTTTGGCCGCCTCCAGCTGCGCCAACATTTTCGCCCGCACGGCCTCGATAGCCTTGAGCGGACGGACCATCACCTTGAAATCCTTTATCATTCCCTCTGAATCGAAGGCGATAAGGTCCACCCCGTTGACGTGCACACCGTCGATCTCGGCCGCGAATTCCAGCGCGGCATTCTCGCCATCGATCAGCTTGCGGACATAGTGGAAGCCATGCTGCGAAAAGAGCATCAGCGCGGCCCCCAGGTACTGCATCACCAGCACCTTGCCGTGCTGCGGGGTGTGCATGACGGGCGAGTGGAACACGGCGTCTTCAGCAATGAGCTCTGCCAGGGCGGCAGGGTCCATGCGGCTCTCGGCCACCTCGTGCAGCACGGCGACGGTTTCTGCGGGGCTACCCATCAGCAAGGCTCTCTTCTGCAAACATGGTTTGTAATTGCTACTGTATCACACATATAAGACGCTGCTAGCGACGCAGAGTGAAAGGTTCGCGCAATGAAGGTCAATATCGAGATCGACTGTTCGCCCGAAGAGGCGCGCCGCTTCATGGGACTGCCCGATGTCGAGCAGGCCAACGCGGTCTATGTCGATACCATTGCCAAGGCCATGAAGGGCGTCACCAATGCCGATCAATTGGAGCAGTATGCCAAGCAGCTCGCGCCGATGGGGCAGATGGGCTTGAAGATGTTCCAGAGTTTCGTCGAGGGAGCGCAGCGCAACGCGGCTGCAGCCTCACGCGTCGACGAGGACGACGAAGACTAAGAAGAAGACCATGGACACCATCTTTGCGCTTTCGAGCGGGCAACCGCCTGCGGGGATCGGTGTTATCCGTGTCACGGGACCGCAGGCTTTCGCGGCGGTCGCGGCGATTGCCGGCAAGCTGCCGGAGCCGCGCAGGGCCATGCGGGCGCTGTTTCGCGATGTTTCACGTGAAACACTGGATGACGGACTGGTGATCACCTTTCCCGGTCCGAATTCGGTGACGGGCGAGGACCTGGCGGAATTCCACTGTCACGGCGGGCGCGCTGTCATCGCTGCGGTCGAACGCGCGCTTGGCAAGGTCGAAGGCTGCCGCCGCGCCGAGCCGGGCGAATTCACCCGCCGCGCTTTCGCCAACGGCAAGATCGACCTTTCCGAGGCCGAGGGCCTTGCCGACCTCCTTTCCGCCGAGACCGAGATCCAGCGCCGCAGTGCGATGGCAATGGCGGGCGGGGCGCTCTCGCATCGGGTCGAAGATTGGCGGATTGAGCTGTTGCGGCTCTCTGCCCAGGTTGAGGCCGTGCTCGACTTCGATGACGAAGACGATGTGGCCGCCTTGCCGCCTGCCTTTGGTGATGCCCTCAGGTCGCTCAAGACCCAATTGGACGAGGTGCTGGCTGCTCCGCAGGCAGAGACCCTGCGCGAGGGATACCGTGTGGCGCTGGCTGGGCCTCCCAATGCCGGCAAGTCCACCCTGTTCAACGCGCTGGTCGAAAGCGAGGCGGCGATCACTGCCGAGATCGCCGGTACGACGCGCGATGTCCTGACACAGGCGGTCGCCCTTGGAGGCGTGCCGTTCACGTTCGTCGACATGGCCGGCCTGCGCGAGAGTGGGGCGGACGTCGTCGAAACGATCGGCATTGATCGCGCGCGCGGCGAAATTGCCCGGGCTGATCTCGTCCTTTGGCTTGGTCCGGAGGGCGACGGCCCGGATGGCGCCTGGGAGATCGAAGCGCAGGCAGACCTCTCGGGGCATGTGCGCAAGGAGTCTCCACGGTTCCGCCTGTCTGCCGTGACGGGGGAGGGCATGCCCGAACTGCGTAAGGCGCTGATCGCCGAGGCACGATTGGCCATGCCCAAGCCGGGGCAGGCGGCGCTCAATGCCCGCCAGCGAGACCGTTTGCAGGAGGCGACAGCAGCCCTGTCTGGCGCGGAACGGGAGAGCGACCCCCTGTTGATTGCCGAGAACCTGCGCCGCGTGCGGCAAGCCTTCGACGCCCTCGTAGGCCGGACGTCGACCGAAGACGTGCTCGACACGCTGTTTGGACGCTTCTGCATCGGGAAATGATCTGTTCCACGTGGAACAGATGCTCTATCGGGCGCAGCCATGAGTTCTTTTGATGTCATCACTGTCGGCGGTGGTCATGCCGGAGCCGAGGCTGCGGCCGCGGCTGCGCGCATGGGCGTGCGCTCTGCGCTGGTGACCTTTGATGCCGGCACACTGGGTTCGATGAGCTGCAACCCGGCTATTGGCGGTCTGGGCAAGGGCCATCTTGTGCGCGAGGTCGATGCCTTCGACGGCTTGCTGGGCAGGGCCGCAGACGCGGGTGCGATCCATTACCGCATGCTCAATCGCTCGAAGGGTAGCGCCGTCCAGGGACCGCGCGTGCAGGCGGATCGCAAGCTGTTCCGCCGCGCGGTGCAGGCCATGCTCAAGGCGCAGGACAACCTCCATGTCGTCGAGGGGGAGGCCGCCGAGCTGATCTTCGATCACGACCGTGTGGTTGGCGTACGCCTTGCCGACGGGTCCGAACTGCGTGCCAAGGCGGTGATCCTGTGCACCGGCACCTTCCTTGGCGGCACACTCTTCCGCGGGGAAGAGCGGTTCGAAGGCGGGCGTATTGGCGAGAATTCGGCGCAGAAGCTTGCGGCGCAGCTGCGCGGGGCAGACCTGCCCATGGCGCGCCTCAAGACAGGGACGCCGCCACGCCTCGACGGGCGCACCATCGACTGGGCGCGGCTGCAGGAACAGCCGTCGGACGCCGATTTCTGGACCATGTCGCCGCTCACCCGTGAACGCGCCAATCCGCAGGTCTTCTGCGCCATCACCCGCACAAATCCCGTGGCCCACGCCATCATCGCCGAGAACCTCGACCGGTCACCGTTGTTTACGGGTGCGATTGACGCAGCCGGGCCGCGCTATTGTCCCTCGATCGAGGACAAGATCCACCGCTTTGCGGACCGTGATGGGCACCAGGTCTTCCTCGAGCCAGAGGGTCTCGACACACATCTCGTCTATCCCAACGGCATCAGCACTTCGCTGCCGGTCGACGTCCAGCTCGCCATGTTGCGGGCTATGGAAGGGTTGGAACAGGTAGTGATGGAAGTCCCGGGCTATGCCGTGGAGTACGATCACATCGATCCGCGCGCGCTGGGGCCGGACTTGCAGCTCAAGGCCATGCCCGGGCTCTATTGCGCCGGCCAGATCAACGGCACCACCGGCTACGAGGAAGCTGCGGCCCAGGGCCTTGTCGCCGGCATGCATGCCGCTTGTGCCGTGCTGGACCGCGCCCCGCCGGCCATCGACCGTGCCAACAGCTACATGGCGGTGATGATCGACGATCTCACCCTGCATGGCGTGAGCGAGCCCTACCGCATGCTCACGGCCCGCGCCGAGTATCGCCTGCGCCTGCGCGCCAACAACGCCACAACGCGCCTGACGCCGCTGGCCTTGGAGGTGGGATGTGTCGGGCAGGAGCGAACCGAGTGGTTCGCCAAGCGGGAAATCGAGTGTTCCACGTGGAACAAGGCGCTTGATCGCGTGGTACCTGCCACAGAGCTGTCCGATGCCGGATTGCCCGTAAAGCGGGATGCCGGGCGCAAGACGCTGTGGGATTGGCTTTCCTTGCCCGATCTCACGCTTCCCGTGCTGGCGCCCTGGCTTCCCACCGGCTGTGACCCCGAGAGCGAAATGGCGGCCGAACTGGCCGAAGACGCCGCCTATGCGCCCTACCTCGCCCGCCAGGACGCCGAACTGCGTGACCTGCGCAGCAGCGAGGCGCTGTTGCTGGGTGACGACTTTCCCTTCGCGGACGTCCCCGGACTGTCCAACGAGATGGTCGAGCGGCTTTCCAGCGCCCGTCCGCACAACCTTGCAGCCGCAGGCCGGGTGCGCGGGATTACCCCTGCAGCGCTCGCCGCCTTGCTGGTCCACGCCAAGCGCAGGAGCCAAGCCGCGTGATCGATAGTGAAGACAGTGCTCGCCGGTTCTGTGCGGAGCGTTGCGACGCAGAGGCCATGGCGCGCCTCGAGCGTTTCATCCCTATGCTGGTGGAAGAGAACAGCCGTCAGAACCTCGTGTCCAAGTCCAGCCTCGATTCCGTCTGGACGCGGCACATGGCGGATAGCCTGCAATTGCTCGACCACATTCCCGGGGATGCCGGCCTGTGGCTCGACCTGGGCAGCGGAGCAGGCTTTCCCGGCCTCGCGATTGCCCTGGCGCGTCCTGACTGGTCCATCATGCTCGTCGAATCGCGCAAGCGCCGAATCGAGTGGCTGGAGCGTGTTTGCGCCGAATTCGACCTCGAAAACTGCAAGGTCGCGGGCTCGCGGCTCGAAAATGTGGAAACATGCCCAGCAGGCGTAATCACGGCGCGGGCCTTCGCTCCGCTTGGTAAACTTCTCGACTTATCCTCGCGGTTTTCCACACCGTCCACCGCATGGTTGTTGCCGAAGGGGCGCTCGGGGGCGATTGAATTGTCTGAGCAGCCTGCAGCGATTCGTTCGATGTTCCACGTGGAACAATCCGCCACGGACCCGACTGCGGCCATTTTGGTCGGAAAAGGCCAAGTCAAGACAGGGAGGCCCCAACGACCATGATCGTCATCGCCATCGCCAACCAGAAGGGCGGGGTCGGCAAGACCACCTCCGCCATCAATATCGCCACGGCTATGGCGGCGAGTGGTTGGCGGACGCTGCTGATCGATCTGGATCCCCAGGGCAATGCCTCGACGGGTGTGGGGCTCGGCGCGGCGCAGCGCGAGCTTTCGAGCTACGACGTGCTGATTGACGAGCTACCGGTCTCCGAATGCTATGTCGCCTCGACGATTCCTGGCCTCGATCTTGTGCCTGCGACGGTAGACCTGTCCGGTGCCGAGGTTGAGCTGGTGGGTGTCGAAGATCGCACGCAGCGCCTGAAACGTGCACTGGACGCGCACAAGGGCCACGACATCGCCTTTATCGACTGTCCGCCCTCGTTGGGCCTGCTGACGCTCAACGCGCTGTGTGCGGCCGATACACTGCTGGTGCCGCTGCAGTGCGAATTCTTCGCGCTCGAGGGTCTCAGCCAGCTGCTGCAGACCGTTGAACAGGTGCAGCAGCGATTCAATGCCGATCTGGGCATCGTCGGCATCGCCCTGACCATGTTCGACCGCCGAAACCGCTTGACCGACCAGGTGGCCGACGATGTGCGCGAATGCCTCGGTGACCTGGTGTTCGAAGCGGTGATCCCGCGCAACGTGCGCCTGTCCGAAGCGCCGAGCCACGGCTTGCCCGCGCTCATTTATGACCATTCCTGCCCCGGCAGCCGGGCCTACATGGCCCTGGCGCGTGAGCTGATCGGTCGCCTTCCGGCTGAAAGGGTTGCGGCATGAGCAACGACAACGAAACCGCCAGCCGCAGTCCCGCCGCGGGCCGCCGCAAGCTCGGCAAGGGCCTCGGTGCCCTGATGGGCGAGGTAAAGCGCGAAGAGCCATTGGTGGCAGCACGGCCTGCCGGCGAGACCACGGGCAATGGGTCAGAGGGCGGCACGCCGCGTGCAGATGGCCTTGCGAACATTGCGGTTGCCGACATCACCCCGCATCCGGACCAGCCGCGTCGACACTTTGACGAAGAGGCTCTGGCCGAACTGGCTGCCTCGATCGCTTCGCGCGGAGTCATCCAGCCGGTAATTGTTCGTCCAATGGAGGGCGGGAAGTACCAGCTGGTGGCCGGCGAGCGCCGCTGGCGCGCCTCGCAAAAGGCGCAACTCCATGAAATCCCTGCACTAATTCGCGATCTGGGCGAGCGTGACGTCATGGCGCTGGCGCTCATCGAAAACGTGCAGCGCGAAGATCTCAACCCGGTCGAGGAAGCGCGCGCTTACCAGCGTCTCGCTGAGCTCGAGGAAATGACCCAGGCGGAAATCGCCAGACTGGTCGAGAAGTCGCGCAGCCACGTAGCAAACCTGCTGCGCCTGTTGCAACTGCCGGACGGGGTGCTCGATCACCTCGAAGCGGGCCGACTCGACATGGGTCATGCCCGTGCCTTGATTGGCCTCGACAATGCGGCTGAGCTGGCTGACACCGCCGTGAGGGACGGCCTGACCGTGCGCGATGTCGAGAAGCTGGCGCGCAAGGCGAAATCCGGCTCCGAAGGCCCGGTGCGACGCCAGGCACGGCCATCGCGCGATCCGGTGCAGGATGCCGATATCGCTGCGGTGGAGAACCACCTGCAGGAATTCCTCGGACTTCCGGTGAAGATCACCACCGATGCCGACCCGCGTTCGGGTTCGGTGACGGTGAAGTTCCGCACGCTGGACCAGCTCGACCTGGTGTGCCAGCGCCTGACCGGCGGCGGTATCTGAATTAAATCAACAGGTTAGCTGATCCCGGAGTTGCGCCGCGCAACTTTGGCCCGGGAATTGTGCGGCCTATTCGATCGGCGTGATCTTGCCAGCCGGCTCCGGCTGCGGGCGGGGCGGGATTTCGCGGCGCGCAGGGCGCGGTGCAGGTGCTTCGACCTCGACCCATTCCTCGCGCACAGTGGTGGTGCATTCGGGGCCGTGGCGATGGCCGCGCTGCCCGTGCATCGGGGCGCCAACCATCTGCACCATCATCACCGGCTGCGCCTGGCCATGGAAACCGGCGCCACCACCCATCTCGTAGCGGCGCAGGTAGGCATCGCAGTAGCGTGCGGCGTAGATCTCGTTCGCGCTCGGTCCGTGGCGACCATCGCCGTCGACGGCGTCGCCGATGACTGCGCCAGCAATCCCGCCGACGCCAGCACCGATCACGGTCCCGAGAAGACGGTCTCCACTGCCAGCGATACGATTGCCGGCCACGCCACCGACCACTGCGCCCAACAAGCCACCAACAAGGTCACCATCGCCGCCGCGGTCTTCGTAGTAGCCGTAGTTGCCGCCGCCCATGACGAGGCGGCAGTCAGCGAGCCAGGCTTCGCGTTCGGCGAGGGTATAGCCCAAACGGCCGTCGGGCGAGGCACTCAGCCGATGCGGGTTGCGGTGGTGACCGAGCCCGTAGTGTCTGTCGCGCGCGTGCCAGCCGCGGACCTCGTCCAACTCCAGCACCTGGCCATCGTCGGAGACGAAGCGGCCTTCGCCGATGAACGTACCGAGATAGCGGCCTTCCAGCACTTCGCCGTCCCGCGAGGTGTAGGTGCCGTTCCACATACCGCGCCAGGTCTGGTCGTCCTGCCAGTGGCCCTGCCAGTCACCGTCGTAGGTGCCGTCATGCGTCTCGGCAGTAGCTACCTCGTGCTGGCCCGCATGGTGCCCTTCATGGGCAGCGGCGGGGGTGGCCATGGTTGCAACGGCAACACCGGCGAGGAACAGGGTGGAACGGATCGTCATGGCGGGCAAAATCCTCATGCGGAATCGGGCTTAGACCCAGTTAACCCCGCATTTACCTTGATAATCCGCAGTTTCCCAAGCGTTACACCCGGAATGTCCCGTTACGGGGCAAGAGTCGCCAAAGAAACCTGCAAGTCAGACCCGCATGGCAAGCATGGCGGCAAGGGCCTCGATCCCGGCCTGGTCTTCCATATCGAAGCGCGCGAGGTCCGGGCTGTCGAGGTCGATCACCCCCACGACCTCGCCGTAGCGCTTGATTGGCACGACCAGTTCGGAGCGGCTGGCGGCATCGCAGGCGATATGTCCGGGGAACGCGTGAACGTCCTCTACCAGCTGCGTCTCACCCTTCTGCGCGGCCGCGCCGCAGACACCCACGCCCAGCGGGATACGGATGCAGGCCGGGCGGCCCACGAAAGGCCCCAGCACCAGTTCGCCGTCCACCATGCGGTAGAAGCCGGTCCAGTTGCAGTCGGGGAGGAATTCGCCCAGCAGCGCGGCGACATTGGCCATGTTGGCCACGGCATCCGGCTCGTCCGCGGTGAGCGCATCGGCAGCGGACAGCAGATCACGATAAAGGTCAGCCTTGGGGGCGCCTTCGGCAGGTCGGAAATCGAACATGTCCGCCCACTAGCTGGCAAATCCATTGCCGCAAAGCCGCGTGTCGCCTAATCCTGCCGCCATGCGCATTCTCAAGAAGATCCTCATCGCCCTCCTCGTCATCCTGCTGCTGGGTGCGGCCGTCATCTGGTGGCTGATGCAGGGCGAGCCCGCCACCATCTCGCTGGAAGAGACCACCGGTACCGACCCGACACTGGTCGAGCCCGATCCGCAGATGGTGCCCACGGTGGAAATCGCCGAGCCGATCGGCTGGGCCGATGGCGAGGCACCGATTCCGGGTGAAGGCCTGGAAGTGAACCGCTTTGCCGAGGGGCTGGACCACCCGCGCGTCATCTACACCATGCCCAATGGCGACGTGCTGGTCACCTTGACCCGCGCGCCCAATACCGAGGTGACCGGCGGCTGGCTGACCAATTTCGTCGCCTCGATCCTGTTCAGCGAGGCTGGCTCCGCTGGCGAATCGCCCAACCAGCTGATCCTCCTGCGCGATACCGATGCCGATGGCGTGGCCGACGAGCAGCACGTGCTGCGCGAAGACGATCTCGATTCGCCCTCGGGCATCGCCTGGAACGACGGCAATCTCTACATTGCCAACCACGACGAACTGCTGCGCTTCGACTACGAACTGGGTGCCAATGCCGTGACGGGCGAGCCGGAGAAGCTGGCCGACCTGCCGGCCGCCGGCAACCACTGGATGCGCAACATCGCGCTCTCGCCCAGCGGGGAAAGCCTCTACGTCGCCGTCGGCTCGGCCTCCAACATCGGCGAGGGCGGGATGGAGATCGAGGAAGCCCGCGCGGCGATCCACGAACTCTACCTCGAAACCGGCGTGGCCCGGGCTTTCGGCACCGGCATGCGTAATCCCAACGGCATGGCCTGGAACCCGTGGACCGGCGAGCTGTGGACCACGGTAAACGAGCGCGACATGCTCGGCTCCGACCTGGTGCCCGACTACATGTCCAACGTGCCCATCGGCGTGCACTACGGCTGGCCGTGGTTCTACTACGGCAACCGCATCGACGAGCGGGTGGACGGCGCCTACGGCATCAATCCCGACTATGTCCGCAAGCCCGAATATGCCCTTGGCGCCCACGTGGCCGCGCTGGGCCTCGTCTTCACCGAGGAGGGCACGCGGATGGGTCCGAATTACGGCCCCGGTGCCTTCGTGGCACGGCACGGATCCTGGAACCGCCTGCCGCCGTCGGGCTATGACGTGGTCTTCGTGCGCTTCACCGATCGCGGCAGCCCCGAGGGCATGCCGGTTCCGGTGCTCACCGGCTTCCTGACCGGCGAGGGACAGACCCGTGGCCGCCCGACCTGGGTGGAATGGGACCAGACCGGCGCCCTGCTGGTGAGCGATGACACCGGCAACATCATCTGGCGCGTTACCGCACCGGGTGCCGAGGGTGCCCCGGCGATCGGACGCAACACCGGTGAGCCGTTGCCGCCGCGCCGCGAGCTGATCGGCGATCCGGCCCGCGCGTTCGAGGAAGGCGCGGTCTCCATGGAAGATATTTTCTAACGGCTAGTCGAGCGTCTTGCCGGCGCGTCCTGCCAGTTCGGTGATGAAGTGCCATGCCACGCGGCCCGAGCGTGCACCGCGCCGCTTCGACCATTCGAGCGCCTCGGCCTCATCGAGATCGAGGCCCAATTCCTCGGCATAACCGCGCAATATGGCAAGGTAGTCGTCCTGGCTGGCGTTGTGGAACCCCAGCGACAGCCCGAACCGGTCTGCCAGCGCAAGGTTGTCGTCCACAGCATCGCGCGGGTTGATCGGATCGTCCTGCTCGCTGCCATGGCGCGAAAGGATCGCCCGGCGGTTCGAGGTAACGGCAATGCGCACATTTTCCGGGCGCGCTTCCACTCCGCCATCGAGCCAAGAGCGCAAGTGCCGCGGGGATACCGTGTCCCCTTCGGCAAAGCCGAGGTCGTCGATATAGACGAGGAAATTCCGTTTAATTCCAGATAATTGGTTGAATAGCGCGGGTAGTGACGTCACGGCGTCCGTTGCCACCTGGACCAGGGCGATATTGCCGCCGCTCGCCTGGGCATCGGCCACGGCAGAACGCACCGTCGCCGACTTGCCCATGCCGCGCGCCCCCCACAGCAGCATGTCGTGCGCCGGGTGGCCCGCCGCCATGCGCGCGACATTGGTGGTGACGGCGACCTTCTGCTTGTCGATCCCGCGCAGCAGGCCAAGCGCGGGTGCGTCGATCGCGGATACGCCGCGCGCGCCGTGCCGGTCCCAGACATAGGCGGGAAAGGCGCTCCAGTCCGTGGTTGCGGCCGCGGCGGGCACCAGGCGCTCAAGCGCATCGGCAATGCGGGCGAGGAGTTGGGCTTGGTCTTCCATCGACTTCGTCACTATAGGCGGGCGTAATGAGCGGCAAGCAACACCTCCTGGAACCGGACGATGCAGGAATCGCCAAGGCGGTCGACACCATCCGTGCGGGAGGGCTCGTCGCCATGCCGACCGAAACGGTCTACGGGCTGGCTGCACGGGCGGATAGCGTCAAGGCAGTAGCCGAGATCTACCGCACCAAGGGGCGGCCCGATTTCAACCCGCTGATCGTCCACGTCGCCTCGCTCGACATGGCCCGCGAACTGGCGGTGTTCGACCAGGTCGCGGAGGACCTGGCCGCGCGTTACTGGCCCGGGCCGCTCACACTGGTGCTGCCCCTGCGCAAGGGCGCGCCAATTGCCCCTGCTGTTACTGCCGGACTGCCGACCATCGCCTTGCGCCAGCCCGCACATCCGCTTGCCTCGCGGCTGCTGGCCGAATTGCAGCTGCCCGTCGCCGCGCCGTCCGCCAATCGCAGTGGCGCGCTCAGCCCGACGCGGCCCGAGCACGTGCTGCAAAGCTTCGGCGAGGCGAGTCCATTGGTGCTCGACGGCGGCGCCTGCGATGCGGGGCTCGAATCAACGATCATCGCCGTGCGCCCCGAAGGCGGGTGGAAGCTGCTGCGTCCGGGCCCCATCACCGGGGAGGAGTTGTCTGACATGCTCGGCCCGGAAGCGGAGTCGCGCGGCGCGACTATCGAATCTCCGGGGCAGCTGGCGGCGCACTATTCGCCCGGCAAGCCGGTGCACCTGCACCGTCGCGAGCCGGTGCCCGGCAGCTACATGATCGGCTTTGGCGCCATACCGGGCGACGTGAACCTCTCACCCACAGGCGACAAGGCCGAGGCAGCCGCGCGGCTTTACGAATGCCTGCACTTGGCGGCAGCTTCGGACAAGGCGGAGATTTCGGTGGCGGAGATCGACCCCGAAGGGCTGGGCCGCGCCATCAATGACCGACTGGTGCGCGCGGCGGCGGGCTAGTCCTCCGGTTCTACCGGGATGCCTGCCCGCAATTCGTCCATCTCCGCCCGCATGGCAACGGCTTCACGGCAAGCTTCGTTGTCGCCGTCGAGGCAGTCTTCCTGCAGTTCCTGGTAGTCTTCGGACAGTTCGCCCAACCGTTCCTCGCGGCGGCGGATCTCGCGGCCGCGTTCGCGGTCAGCCTCGTCCTGGCTGGTCGTGGCCCAATCCGCGGCTTGTCCCGCCGCACGCACCGGTGCGGTCGCAACGTTGACCAGAGTTCGTGCCACGCAGCCGCTCAGGGTCAGGGCAGCTAGCGGGATGACAAGGTGGGAAGTTCGAAGCATTGCGGGCCCAGGATAGCGGAACTTCCGCCATCATGGACCCGCAAGTTTCGGCTGGCAATGCAGCCCTGTCGGCGCTGTGGGGGAGACCGGGGGCAAGGCCTCCTCTTCCCTGGCCCCCGATCAAACCGTGCCGTTTATTCGCCGCTGTCGCAGACCAAGGTGCCCGAACCCATCGATTCGACCGAGCAATTGGCCGACCCGCTGACGCGCACCGTTCCCGAACCCATGACCTGGGCTTCGACTGCGCCATCCGACGCGAATTCGGCGCTGCCCGAACCGGCGATGGTCACGTCCGCATTGTCGACCTGCAGGTCGGCCATGTTGGCATTGCCGCTGCCCAGGACATTGAGATCGAGCGTGCCGACCGTGCCCGAAGCCGTCAGCGTGCCGCTCCCGGCGATGGTTACGTCGAGGCTGTCCGCCGCCACGCCCGTCGCCGTGGCCGAACCGGTGCCGGCGATGGTCACGTCGGCATCGCTGCTGAGGCCGTCGGTGGTCAGTGAGCCCGAACCGGCGATCACGATAGTGTTGGGCGGCGGCATGGTGACATTGATGGTGGCCCCATCGCCGACCGACCAGTCGCCTTCGCGCATTACGGCAAAGGTGCCGTCTTCGAGCGAGAAGCGCATGTTATCCTGCGCTTCCTGCGAACCTTCGACATCGACGGAGAAATCTTCTCCCGTGGTGATGACCACGGTGTCAGGGCCTGCCAGCACGATGCCTTCCGGCGCATCGCCGCTCATGTCGAGTTCGGACAGCGGCACGCCGTCACCTTCGTTGACACGGACATCGACGCCATCGCAGGCGGACAGCCCCACCAAGGCCACGGCGGCGAAGGCTCCAGCGGCCTTTCCAATAATCTTGCCCAAACGCATTCCCACTTCTCCTGTCTTTGCGTGTTATCTTACTAATACACAGGAAGTGGAGTGCAAGCAAAGCCGTTGGTCGAAGTGATTCGGCAATTGGCAGAGGCGGTTGCCGGGGCAAAGGAAAGGGGCCGCTCGCACCTGGCGAACAGCCCCTGGAACCTTGTCAGACCTCTTCGGACCCCGTTGGGATCAGGCGTCTTCGGTGTTCTCGTAGTACTGCGGAGCATGTTCCTTCAGCACGTCGAGGATCTTGGTGAGCGCGGTCGGCTCGTCGGTCTTTTCCATGGCAGCCAGCTCACGGGCGAGACGCGACGAAGCGGCCTCGAAGATCTGGCGTTCGGAATAGGACTGTTCCGGCTGGTCTTCCGGACGGAACAGGTCGCGCGTCACTTCGGCGATCGACACCAGGTCGCCCGAGTTGATCTTCGCTTCGTATTCCTGTGCGCGGCGGCTCCACATGGTGCGCTTGACCTTGGGCTTGCCCTTCAGCGTTTCCATGGCCTCCTTAAGGGTCTTGTCGCTCGACAGCTTGCGCATGCCGATCGATTCGACCTTGTTGACCGGGACGCGCAGCGTCATGCGTTCCTTCTCGAAGCGGAGCACGTAAAGCTCCAGCTGCATACCGGCGATTTCCTCGTTCTGCAGCTCGATCACACGGCCAACGCCGTGCTTGGGGTAAACAACGTAATCACCAACATCAAAACCGGGCGCATTCGCAGCCATGGACATTCCTTTCTTCAGCGGCCCCACAGCGAAAGGCTCCTCTACGCCGCAAGAATTAGCGGCGTACATGGAGTGCCAATACTGTTGCTAAAAGCGGGGACCTGCCTTCCTATCCGCCTGCTTTCCCCCAAAGGGACCAGCAGTTGCGGTAAGTATATAACACAATCGGGACATAATTGCGAGTCCTGCAACACACACGAAATGCGCCGCCGGACTCGTGTCCGGCAGCGGTGCATTTCAGGCTCGAATTGTAGCGGTTCGACTAGTCGCCTTCGCCGGGTTCGGCGGAGAAGAACTTCTCGTACTTGCCGTCTTCGCCCTTGTGTTCGTCGGCGTCGGCAGGCGGGTCTTTCTTCTCGGTAATGTTCGGCCATTCGGCGGAGAACTTGGTATTGATCTCCAGCCACTTCTCCAGCCCGCCTTCGGTATCCGGCAGGATCGCTTCGGCCGGGCATTCAGGCTCGCACACGCCGCAGTCGATGCACTCGCTGGGGTTGATGACGAGCATGTTCTCGCCCTCGTAGAAGCAGTCGACCGGGCAGACCTCGACGCAGTCGGTATATTTGCATTTGATGCAGGCGTCGGTGACGACATAGGTCATGGTAGCAATTGTCCTTCAAACTCGCCCGGCTGCGGGCGTTACGGCGACCCTGCTATGGCGATAGAACGCGAGGCGTCAAGATCACGATAGCAAGCCCGGGCCTCGGCTGGCGGACCTCGGCGCTCGGGTAAAGCAAGGATTTCTATCACCCGGACAGCCCGCGCCGAAGACAGGAGCGGGGGGAGTGTGAGCACGTCGCCAACTTCCACGGCGTGATTCGCAGCAGTGACGCGCTGGCCGTTGCAGCGCATGTGCGCTTCGCCGATCCACCGCTGGGCGACCCTGCGACTCCTGGCGAATCGCAAGCGCACCAGCAGCAGGTCGAGCCGCATCAGTCCTTCTTGAGCAGGTCAGCCAGGCCGGCGAAGGCCTGTCCGCCATCGCCGGTCGGCTCACGCCGACGGGGTGGCGGTTTGCCGCGATTGTCCTGTTGCTTGCCCTGAACCTTGCCCTGGGGCTTGCCTTGTTGCTTGCCCCTCGGCTTGCCCTTGTGCTGGCGCGCAGGCAGCCGTTCGCCGTGGCCGAAGTCCTTGCGCGGGGCGCGCCATGTCCACAGCACAGGGCGCGGCGGGCCGTACATGCCTTCGGCCAGCTCCTGCGCCTGACCCGGACGGAACCCTGCGTCCTTCATCAGGCTGCGATAGCTTTCGGGCAGCAGGCCCATCGAGGTCGGCAAGGCCAGGTCGATCGGGAAACCGCGCTGGTCCCTTTTCTGGTCAGCGCTCTGCGATGCCTTGGCGCGCTGTTCGTGCGCGGCGCGGAACAGCTTTTCCGCCATGTCGATGCGGATCGCCTGCTTGCCAGCGCGGCGGTAGCCTGCCGGAACGTGCTGGGCGCCTTCGATCACGGCAGCCATGTTTTCCTGCAAGGACCGGTTGTCGAGCCCCAACCGCTTCAGCAGCGCACGCGGTGCGGGCTTGAGCAGGGCGGACACGAAGACGTCGAGCGAGCCGATGGTGACGCCAAGCCGCCGCAGGAAGGGGCGCTTTTCCTTGGGAACATGCGCGAGGCCGGCATCCTCGCGGCGCGTGGTGCCGTTGCGATCGGCGAGGGTCAGCAGCAAGGCGCGCACTTCGGTGCCGGCTTCGGGATCGAGCGCCGCCTCTTCCAGCGCGCGCAGCGGGGCGAGCGGGGCGAGCTGGCCTTCGAGCCAGTGCTCCAGCGCTCCTTCCAGCCGTGAGCGGTGCGCGGGATCCAGCTGGCCCAACTCCTTCGCCATGACCAGCCGCGGGCGGCTGGGGCTCTTGCCCTTTTCCAGCGTGCCGACAAGCTGGTCGCCGCGCAGGATCTGCCCGCGCTCGATCCGCAGGTCTCCCAGTTCGTCGGCCACCAGCTTCTGCGCCTTGGCTGCCAGCAAGGCCGCCATGTGCTTTTCGGCAGCGGCAAGCATCAGCTTGCGCTCTTCCGAACTCGCATCGGCGTCCACCACGAAGCGGAATCCCTCGAGATGGCCGATCGGCTGGTCTTCCACCATCACCCTGCCATCGTCTTCAAGCTTTACGCGCAAGAGGCCTGCATCCTTTCCCATTCCCTTCATCAATACAGAGGTTCGCCGGTTCACGAAACGCTCGGTCAGCCGCTGGTGCAAGGCGTCGGAGAGCTTTGCTTCGGCTGCCCGCGCTCTGGCGGCCATTTCGTCGCGTGCCAAGACCCAGTCGGGCCGCTGGCAGATATAGGCCCATGAGCGGATCGCGGCGAGACGGCCCTGGAGGGTGTCGATATCGCCTGACACATTGCCCAGTTCGCCAATGCGCGCGGCAACAAAGTCCGCGCCGATGTGTCCGCCCTGCAGGTCGGCCCACAGGCGGGCCACGAAGCGGGCGTGGGCATCCGCGCCTTGCTGGCGGAAATCGGGCAGCTGGCAGGCCTCCCAGAAGCGTCGCACGAGGCCGGGCGAGGTGAGGCCGGCGGCGATCTGCGGGTTTTCCGCCAGCCGCTTGAGCACGGCAAGGTCGATGGCTTCGGGCGCGGGCACCAGCCCTTCGACCTGCGGTTTCGCCTCGAGATCGCCGATCAGCACTTCGAGCCGGTCGAAACGCGGATCGGGTTCGCGCCAGAACAGCCTGGTGACAGGCGCGAACCGGTGGTTCTCGATGGCATAGACCTCGTCCTCGCTCATTTCGAGCGGGGCGCCGCGCCGGTTGCCGGACAGGGTGCCGAAGCTGCCATCGGTCTGGTGCCGCCCGGCGCGTCCGGCGATCTGGCCCATCTCCGCCGGAGTCAGCCGCCGCTGTTTCAACCCGTCGAATTTCGACAGCGCGGCGAAGGCGACGTGGCGCACGTCGAGGTTGAGGCCCATGCCGATGGCATCCGTGGCGACAATATAGTCAACCTCGCCAGATTGGAACAATTCGACCTGCCGGTTTCGCGTATCCGGTGAAAGCGCCCCCATGACCACGGCGGCGCCGCCACGGAAGCGGCGCAGCAGTTCGGCCATCTGGTAAACCTGCTCCACCGAGAAGGCGACGACGGCGGAGCGCGGCGGCAGGCGCGAAAGCTTGGTGCTGCCGGCATATGTCAGGGTGGAAAATCGCGGACGCTCTTCCACGTGGGCTTCGGGCACCAGCTGCCGCACCATCGGCTCCAGCGTGCCGGATCCCAGCAGCATCGTCTCTTCCCGCCCGCGCGCATGCAGCAGGCGGTCGGTGAAGATATGGCCGCGCTCGCGGTCCGCGCCCAATTGTGCTTCGTCCAAAGCCACGAAGGCCTTGCCGCCCCCGTCGCGCGGCATCGCCTCCGCAGTGCAGAGGAAATAGCGCGCGTTCGGGGGTTCGATCCGCTCTTCGCCGGTGATCAGCGCGACCTGGTTCTCACCCTTGATGCGGCAGACCTTGTCGTAGACCTCGCGCGCCAGCAGGCGCAGCGGAAAGCCGATCACGCCGCTCGAATGGCCGCACATGCGCTCGATGGCGAGATGGGTCTTGCCGGTATTGGTCGGCCCCAGGACCGCGCGAATCCGGCTGTCTGCAGGAGGTCGATTCACGATGCCCCAGACATGGCGACATAGAGCGGTATGCGCAACCGGACTCGCTTCGGCGCTCCAGCGACTCGACTCATCGCCGTTAATTGCAAATTTACTTTATTGCGGCACGCTTTGTGACAATTACTCGGAGCCAGGACCGGGTCGTACCGCAGTCCAGACGGAAAGCGGAGTTGCGCGGCCGCAAGGAGGGCGCGTTTGTACAAGGATCGCGACAGCGAGGATGCCAAGACGGCGGAGGGCAACTACCCTCCCGCTGACCTGTCGCATGCGCATGTCGTGACCGATGCCCAGACCACCCCTGCCAAACGCAAGCGGCGCAGCTCCAGCCTCGGCGAAAGCCTGGGCAACTGGCGTTCGCGCATGTCGGCCAGGCTGGAAGACGTAGACCTGGCGCCGGACCTCGCCCGCGATATCGGCTCGAAGCGCTGGCTGCGCGGAGCGGCTACCTTGCTGGGCCTGTCCGCCATCGCGCTGGCCGGCTGGCCGGGCTTCTCTGCCGTGGAAGCCGCACCCGCGATGCGGATCGACGACCGCGTCCGCGACGAATTCCGCAGCCAGATGATCATGCCGCTCGCGTTGGGCGGCGACAGTGGACGCCGCATGGGCGCTACGCTGGCGGTGCAGCCGCTGGCCAGCGCTCCCGAACGTCCGCGGATCGACCTCGTGGCGACGCTGGCCCAAGGTGACGGCTTCGACCGCATGCTGCGCCGCGCTGGCGTGAGCCAGGACGAAGCCCTGCAAATCGCTTCCATGGTGGGCGATGCGATCCCGCTGGCTGATATCGAACCCGGCACGCAGGTAGACATTACCCTTGGCCGCCGCGCCGGACCCGATGCACCGCGCCCGGTCGATGCCATGTCGTTCCGTGCCCGCTTCGACCTGCAACTCGCGGTCGAACGTCGCGGTGACCAGCTCGTGCTCGATCCGCGCCCGATCAATGTCGATTCAACCCCCTTGCGTATCCGCGGTACGGTGGGCGACAGTCTCTATCGTTCCGCCCGCGCAGCCGGAGCCCCGGCCGGTGCCGTGCAGGAGTTCCTGCGCACCATCGGGGCGGAGATGGACGTAAACCGCGAGATCGGTGCCAATGACCAGTTCGACCTGATCGTCGAATATCGCCGTGCCGCCACTGGCGAAGTGGAGGTGGGCGACCTCCTCTATGCCTCGATCATCCGTGACGAGCGCCCGCGCAAGCAGCTGATGCGTTTTGGCCGAGAGGGCCGCTTCTACGATGCGGCAGGCGAAGGCGTGCAGACCGAAGGCCTGATGGCTCCGGTCCCGGGCGTGATCCTTTCGCGCTACGGCATGCGCCGTCACCCGGTGCTGGGCTATCGCCGCATGCATTCGGGTCTCGATTACCGCGCCCGCACCGGAACGCCGATCGTGGCTGTCGCCGATGGCCGGGTCAGCAGTGCCGGGCGTGCCGGCGGCTGCGGCAATGCCGTACGGCTCAACCATGCTGCCGGCCTTTCGACCCGCTATTGCCACATGAGCCGGATGGCCGTGCGCACGGGGGACCAGGTCCGCCGCGGTCAGATCATCGGCTATGCCGGGGCCACCGGCCTCGTGACCGGTCCGCACCTGCACTACGAGATGTATCGCAATGGCCAGGCAATCGACCCCGCCTCGGTACGTTACGTCAACCGTGCGCAGCTGACCGGGCAGGAACTGGCCAGTTTCCGCGAACAGCTGGTGCGACTGCAACTGGTTGAACCTGGCGCAGCCCTGGCAGACCTGCCACCCGATCCGAGCCAGTCCGAAGAGCCGGTGCGCGAGATCGACCGCATCGAGAATCGCCAGCGCGTCAGCTAGGGCGCTTGAACCGATTGCCCACCTGCGGCTTTTCCGGCAGGAGTCCCGCCCGATGACCTGCAGCTATCCCAACACCCGCCTTCGCCGCACGCGCACCCACGGCTGGAGCCGTGCCATGCACCGCGAAACCGTGCTGACGCCGGCTGACCTGATCTGGCCCCTGTTCATCACCGATGGAAAGGGCGTCGAAGAACCCGTCGCCAGCCTCCCCGGCGTATCGCGCTGGTCTGTCGACGGCATAGCCAAGCGCGCGAAAGAGGCGGTCGACCTCGGCATTCCCTGCATAGCGCTGTTTCCCAACACCCAGGCGGGCCTGCGCAGCGACAAGGGAGACGAGGCGCTCAACCCCGACAACCTGATGTGCCGCGCGATCCGCGCCGTGCGCGATGCCTGCGGCAACGACGTGGGTATCCTGACCGACGTCGCGCTCGATCCCTATACCAGCCACGGGCAGGACGGGCTGGTCGACGAGGCCGGCTATGTCGTGAACGACGATACCGTGGCCGTGCTGGTCGACCAGGCTATCAACCAGGCGGAGGCCGGCGCCGATATCGTCGCCCCGTCCGACATGATGGACGGACGCGTGAAGGCAATCCGCATGGCGCTGGAAATGGGCGGGCATCACAATGTCCAGATCATGGCCTATGCGGCCAAGTACGCGAGCGCCTTCTACGGTCCGTTCCGCGACGCCGTGGGCTCGGGCGGACTGCTGAAAGGCGACAAGAAGACCTACCAGATGGATCCGGCCAATGGCGACGAAGCGCTGGCAGAGATCGCCATGGACATTGCCGAGGGTGCGGATTCGGTAATGGTGAAGCCGGGCCTTGCCTATCTCGACATCATCTGGCGCGCGAAGCAGCAATTCGGCGTGCCGGTTTTCGCCTACCAGGTCAGCGGCGAATATGCCCTCATCGAAGCGGGTGCGGCCGCCGGGGTGGGTGACCGCGACGGGCTGCTGATGGAAAAGCTGGTGGCCTTCAAGCGCGCGGGCTGTTCGGGCGTGCTGACCTACCATGCCCCGGTGGCGGCGCGATTGCTGAATGGCTGACTTTCGTCGTGAGACGGAACGGCTGGTCCTGCGCGACTGGCGCGATGGCGATTGGGAGGCGCAATGGCGCGTCACCAACACGCCGACGGTCATGCGCTGGCTGGGCGGCGTGCTCGATGACGAAGGGATCGCCAAGCAGATCGCCCGGGTGGAGACCTGCCAGGCGAACAACGGCTTCTGCTTCTGGGTGGTCGAGCGCAAGGACGACGGCGGCCATCTCTCGGGCGAGATGCTCGGCATGTGCGGCCTCAAGCGCGCCGATGCTCCCGGCAGTAGCGTAACCGGCACGATGGAGATCGGCTGGCGCATGCGTGAAGAGGCCTGGGGGCACGGCTACGCGAAGGAAGCCGCCATGGCTGCCATGGAACTGGGCTTTACCCGTTTCGGGGCGGACCAGATCGTTGCGCTGACCGTCCAGGGGAATGAACCAAGCTGGGGCCTGATGCTGCGCCTCGGCATGACCCGGCGCCAGGATCTCGACTACGAAGACACCCGCTATTCGGCGGAGCTTAATCCCACCATCGTATACGCGATCGCGAAGGACGAATGGGAGCAGCAGGCACAATGACCGTAACACCGGGCGCACCACGCCGCTGGCTGTTCACGCTGACCATCCTCGCGGGCAGCTTCCTGCTGTTCCTGGTGCAGCCCATGGTCGCGCGCATGGCCCTGCCGCAGCTTGGCGGTGCGCCCAACGTCTGGAACAGCGCCATGCTGGTCTACCAGGCCCTGTTGCTGGGCGGTTACGCCTATGCCCACGTGATCGGGCGCTTCTCGCTGCTGAAGCAGGGGATCATTCACCTGGGGGTACTGGGACTTGGTGCGCTGACCTTGCCCCTCGCGCTGGCTGAAATTGCCCCGGCGACGTCCGGATACGAGGCACTGTGGGTGCCATGGCTGTTCCTGCTGACGGTTGGTCCGGCCTTTTTCGCCGTTTCCGCCCAGGCACCGCTGGTGCAGCGCTGGTTCGCCGCGCACCCGCATGCCGGCAATCCCTATCCGCTCTACGCCGCCAGCAATCTCGGCAGTTTTGCTGGCCTGCTGACCTATCCGCTGATCGCCGAACCGTTGCTGCCGCTGGGCGAGCAATCGTTGTTCTGGGCCTTCGGCTATGTCGCGCTGATCGTGCTGGTGGCTGTCGCCGTGTTCAGCCGCCGCGGCGTGGCCGATATTCCGCGTCCGGCACCGGAGGAGGACGATCACGCGCCTGCTACCGGGTGGAAGACCATTGGCCTGTGGCTGGCGCTGTCTGCCGTACCGTCCGGTCTGATGCTGTCGACCACGACCTTCCTCACCACTGACATCATGGCCATACCCCTGCTGTGGGTGATCCCGCTGGGGCTCTACCTGCTCAGCTTCTCCATTGCCTTTGCCGAGAGCCGGGCGATTGCGGCCGTCTTCGTCTTCCTCGCGCCGGTGATCCTGCTGCTCGACGGCGGGCTGTCGATGTTCGCGGCAGACCGGTCGGACCTGCTGGCCGCCTTCGCCAGCGTTATCCTGCTGTTCGTCACCGCCGTTGCCCTGCACGCGCGGCTCTACGACCTGCGGCCGCACCCGTCGCAGCTGACGCGGTTCTACCTCGTCATGTCAGCGGGCGGCGCGCTGGGCGGGCTGTTCACCGCGCTGGTGGCACCGGTGGTGTTCGACTGGACCTGGGAGCACCCGCTGCTCATCCTTGCGGCGGCCGCGCTCGTCCCTCTCGGTCCGTGGCAGCACCTGTTGGCGCGTTTCAGCAAGAACCCCCAGACCACGCGGACCGTGCTGATCGTCAGCGTCTTCGTACTCTTCAACGCCGCCATGCTGCTGTACGACGACGTGCGCGGCAAGGCATCGCTCGAACCGCTCGAGTGGCTGGCGCTGGGCGGCATCCTGCTGGTCGCCGTGCTGATGGCAGCGCGGCGCTGGTCCTACACGCTGGCCACGCTCGCGCTACTGGTGGCGCTCGGCGGGCTGACCAACGTGAAGATGAGCCTCGAAGGCATGCGCGAGCGCAGCTATTTCGGCATCTATTCGGTGCGCGAGCAGTCCGATGGCGACAAGGTGCTGATGCACGGCACCACCATCCACGGCATCCAGCGCACGGGCGAGAACCACCTCGAACCCACGGCTTACTACGGCCGTGCTTCAGGGGTGGGCCTGGCGCTCGCCACGGCGGGCGACCAGTTCGGCTCCGGTGCGCGGATCGGCGTTGTCGGCCTGGGTGTGGGCACGCTCGCCTGTTACCACCAGCCCGGCCAGCACTGGACCTTCTTCGAGATCGACCCGGTCGTGCTGTCCTACTCGCGCGACGGCCAGTTCACCTTCATCGAGCAATGCGCGCCCGATGCGGACATGGTGATCGGCGACGCGCGGATCGAATTGCAGCAGCTGCCTGCCGACAGCTTCGACGTGCTGGTGATCGACGCCTTCTCCTCCGACGCCATCCCGCTGCACCTGCTGACGACCGAGGCGCTGGAGATCTACCAGCAGGCGCTCGCGCGCGAAGGCGTGCTGCTGATGCATATCTCCAACCGCTACATCAAGCTGGAGCCGATGATCGCGCGGCTGGTGGAGGCGCGCGGCCTGCAGGCCATGGTACTGGAAGACCCCGCGGACGAGGCAGAGGAACTCTATTCCTCCAGCTGGGTCGCCCTTGCGGAAACGCGCGCACCGCTGGATACCCTGTCCGCCACGGCCGACTGGCGCCTGCTGGTGGAACCCGAAGGCGAAGTCTGGACCGACGACTACGCCTCGATCCTGCCTTACCTCGTGTGGGAGAATTTCCTGTGAGCTTCGACGGCATCGACCCGCGCTTCCCCGGTGCGACCATCATGCCCTTCGCGGGCAAGGCGCCGCAGATCCACGAAAGCGCCTTCATCGCCCCCGGTGCGCGGATCATCGGCGATGTCACGATCGGGCCGGACGCCAGCGTCTGGTACAATTGCGTATTGCGCGGCGACATCCACCGCATCGTGGTGGGCGCGCGCAGCAATGTGCAGGATGGTTCGGTCTTCCATGTCGAGGGCCCGCGGCCCGATACCGAGGGCGAACCGACCATCATCGGTGAAGACTGCGTGATCGGCCACATGGCCGTGGTCCACGGCTGCCAGCTGGAAGACCGCGCCTTCGTGGGCATGGGTGCTGTCGCCATGGACGGTGCGCGCATTGCCGAGGGCGGCATGCTGGGAGCGGGCGCACTGCTCAGTCCCGGCAAGCAAATCGGCCCCGGCGAGATCTGGATCGGCCGCCCGGCCAAATACTACCGCACGCAGGACGAGGCGCAGATCGCGAAGATCAAGTTCCAGACCGACCGCTATTGCCAGCTCGCCAAGCGCCACCTGGCGCAAATCCATGGCACGCCCGAAGACTGACCTGCCGGATGCGGCTGCCGTCCGCGCGCTGGTCGATGGCGAGGGACGGTTGGCAGTGCGCGTCACGCCCGGAGCAAAGACCGAAGGCCTGGTGATCGAACAGGGCCGCCTGCTCGCCAAGGTGCGGGCCAAGCCGCAGGACGGCGCGGCCAACAAGGCGGTTGCCGGATTGATCGCGAAAGCTCTCGGGTGTGCACCTTCCAAGGTCGAATTGTCGCGCGGCGCAACTTCGCGCGAGAAGCAGTTCCGCGTCAGCTAGCGTTTGGGTTCGTCCCATTCAGGCGGCTTGCGCGAGCTTTCGCGAAGTCGCAGCGCCAGGCCGAGGGCAACCCCTACGCCAATCGCCACGGTAAGGTCTGCCACCACGGTCAGAACCAGGGTGAGCACCAGCAGGCCACGCTCTTCCACGGGGGAGCGCCAGTAGTCTGCCCACTTGTGCGGTTCGGTCATGTTCCATGCGGTTAGGATCAGCAGCGCGGCGAGCGCCGGCATGGCCATGTATCCGGCCAACGGTGCAGCCAGAAGCAGGACCAGGAGGATCGCCAGGGCGTGGACAATGCCGGCAACCGGCGTTCGCCCCCCGGCGCTGACATTCGTGGCGGTGCGCGCGATGGCACCCGTCGCCGGAAGCCCGCCAAACAGCGCCGAGCCGATATTCGCACACCCCTGGGCCAGAACCTCGGCATTGGGGCGATGCTGTCCCTCGATCATGCGATCGGCGACCATGGCGGAGAGCAGCGATTCGATGGCGGCGAGGAAAGCGATCACCAGCGCGCTGGGCAGCAGTTCGACCATGCGGTCCACGGTTATCGCAGGCAGGCTGGGTGCGGGAAGGCCGCGCGGCAGCTCGCCGTAGCGCGATGCGATGGTGTCGGTATCGAAGCCGAACAGCGCGATTGCGGCCGAAACCAGCGCCACGGCGATAATCGGGCCGGGCACACGGGCCGACAGGCGCCTCAGCGCGACAATCAGCACCAGCGCCGCCAGCCCCACACCGAAGGCGGTGACATCGAGGGTGTCTCGCGCTGCCCACAGCACGGCAACCTTGTCGAGGAAATCCGCCGGGACGCTGTCGACACCCAGGCCAAGGAAGTCCTTCAGCTGGCTGGCGCCGATGATAACGCCGATACCGATGGTAAAGCCGTTGACGACAGCCTGCGGGACGTAGGCGACCAGGCTTCCGGCGCGAAGCAGGGCGGCGACCAGCAGGATTCCCCCGGCCATCAGGGTTGCCA
Source organism: Aurantiacibacter gilvus (assembly GCF_038289935.1). Lineage (NCBI taxonomy): Bacteria > Pseudomonadati > Pseudomonadota > Alphaproteobacteria > Sphingomonadales > Erythrobacteraceae > Aurantiacibacter > Aurantiacibacter gilvus. The sequence continues at coordinate 830,651 of NZ_JBBYHV010000002.1, read as the reverse complement.
GCACCAGGCCATCATAGCCGTGTTCGACGATCACCGAATAGACGACCACGATGAAGGCGCCAGTCGGCCCGCCGATCTGCACCCGGCTGCCGCCAAGCGCAGATATCAGCAGGCCGCCGACAATCGCGGTGATAAGCCCGGTTTCAGGTGCCGCGCCCGAGGCGATGGCGATCGCTATGCTCAGCGGGATCGCCACCATGGCCACGGTCACCCCGGCAAGCGCATCGGAGGCGAACTGCGGTGCGGAATAGTCCTGCAGCGTGGTCAGCAGTTTGGGTTTCATTGCGGGCGGGCCATGTCACGGGTGGCCGGGCGACGAGCCACGGCCATTATCTGTTGCGGTTCTGGTAGGCCTCGACGGCCGCATCGTAGCGCAGCACGCGGTTGGCGGGATCGAGCAGGACGTGGCGTGATGTGCTTTCGAGCTCCAGCCTACCGCGCCCTCCGGTCATGGGCAGGGTGACGCGCTCGCCGTCGATCTCCACTTCCACCGGCATTTCGAAGGGCAGGTCCGAGGGCGTCTGCCATTCGAGCAGCAGGTCCGTGCCGTCATAGGCGGATTCGAGGCGCGGCAGCGGGGCCTGGTAGAAATAGGCGTCGAAGAACCATGCAAGGTCGCGTCCGCTCATTTCCTCCAGGATCGCGCGGAAGTCCTCGGTGGTGCGGTTCAACGGGCGGATTTCTCCCGGCTGCGGATCGTTGGTGCCATAGGTCAGGCGGGTGATCGCAGGGAACAGCACGTCGTCGCCCACCAGGTAGCGCAGGCTGTGCATGATCCACGCGCCCTTGAAGTAGATGTCGTCGCCCCATTGCGCCTGCCGGTCGTTGTAGTCGGGCAGCGTGCCTTCGGGCGGCACCAGCGGTACGCGGCTCCACACGCGCTGGCGGTTCTCCCACATCTCGGCATCGTAGAGCATCTCGCCGCGCGACCACTCGAGGTAGAGCGGCTGGGTCCAGGTGGTGATCCCTTCGTGCAGCCACATGTGGTTGATGCTGGCATGGGTCAGCTGGTTGGCGAACCATTCGTGGGCGAATTCGTGCTGCAGCAGCCAGTCGTGGCCATAGGCTTCGGGTTTGAACTGGTTGCCGTAGGCGTTGATCGTCTGGTGCTCCATGCCGAGGTGCGGGGTCTCGGCAATGCCCGCCTTCTCGTCGGCGAAGGGATAGGGCCCGAAGGTCGCTTCCATGAAGGCGATCTGGTCTTCCATCTCGTCCAGCAGGCGCTCGGCGCCCTCCTCGTTGCCCGGCAGGTGCCAGAAGCGCAGCGGGATCACGTTGCCGAAGCGGCTGGCATAGTCGCGCTGCGCAACTTCGTAGGGGCCGATCTGCAGCGTCACGCCGTAGTTCGACGGATCGCGCGCGCGCCAGTGGTAGGTGGTGGTGTCGTCCTCGTTCTCGGTGGTTTCGACCAGCCCGCCGTTGCCTGCCGCGACGAGACCGTCCGGCACGGTGACCAGCAGGTCGATCGTGTCAATCCGGTGCGCGGAGTGATCGATGCAGGGCCAGAAGGTGTCGCAGCCTTCGCCCTGGATGGCCGTGGCGATCCAGGGTTCCCCGTCCGGGGTTTCCGACCAGACGAAGCCGCCATCCCACGGCGGATTGGCCGCCACGTGCGGCTGCCCGGCATAGCGGACGGAAAGGTCCACCACGTCTCCGGCGCTGACGGGGTCCGGCAAGTCGATCTGCAGCAGGCCGTCGGGATTGCGCCAGGCGCTGGCCTCCAGTTCCGTCCCGCCCACGGCCACGCCGCTGATGGCGTACCGTGGATCAAGGTCCAGCGCGAGGTGATCGAGGTCCTGCGACACGGCGATGCGGTACCGGCCCTCGCCGCTGATGCGCTCGTTCTCGGGATCGACCGTGATCGCCAGCGTCACGTGGTCGAGATGCATCGCCGCCCGCGCGCCTTCCAGCGGCAAGTCGCTCTGCGCGGTGCGCTCGGCGAGCGGTTGCACTTCCTGGGCGGAAACGGAAACGGCGAGGGCACAGGCCCCCGCCGCTAGCGATGCGATGATGAAGCGTGGCGTCATGACGCAGGCTTAACCCGCACCAGCCGATCCGCCTAGTCTTCGCTGTCGTCCTTGGTCTCGTCAGCCTTATCGGCCGCCGAAGTATCGGGCTTCTTGGGTGCCGCCTTCTTCGCTGCCGGCTTGCGCTTGCGCTTGGGCCGGGCCTTGGGCGGAGCAGGCGTCAGTTCGAAGGCGAGCGCGTCGTCCTTCACGCTGACATGCACCTCGCCGCCGCTCGACAGCTTGCCGAACAGCAGTTCCTCGGCGAGCGGTTGCTTGACCTTTTCCTGGATCAGGCGCGACATCGGACGGGCACCCATCAGCTTGTCGTAGCCGCGCTTGCCCAGCCATTCGCGGGCATCGGTATCGAACTGGATGTGCACGTTCTGGTCTGCCAGCTGCAATTCCAGCTGGAGGATGAACTTGTCGACCACGCGGCTGACCGTTTCCGGGCCGAGATAGGCAAAGGGCACGATAGCATCGAGGCGATTGCGGAACTCGGGGGTGAACATCTTCTTCACCGCCTCTTCCGAAGCCTCGATCTTCTGCCCGGCACCGAAACCGATGCCCTGCTTGGCCGCGTCCGACGCGCCTGCGTTGGTCGTCATGATCAGCACGACGTTGCGGAAGTCGACCGTCTTGCCGTGATGGTCGGTAAGCGAACCGTTATCCATCACCTGCAGCAGGATGTTGAACAGGTCGGGGTGCGCCTTCTCGATCTCGTCGAGCAGCAGCACGCAATGCGGGTGCTGGTCGATGGCGTCGGTCAGAAGGCCGCCCTGGTCGTAGCCGACATAGCCGGGAGGCGCGCCGATCAGGCGGGAGACGCTGTGACGCTCCATGTATTCGGACATGTCGAACCGCTTCAGCTCGATCCCCATGATCGAGGCGAGCTGGCGCGCGACTTCGGTCTTGCCGACACCGGTGGGGCCGGAGAACAGGAACGAGCCGATCGGCTTGTCCGGATCGCGCAGGCCTGCGCGGCTCAGCTTCATCGCGGTGGACAGGCGGGTGATCGCCTCGTCCTGGCCGTAAACGACGCGCTTGAGGTCCCTCTCGAGGCTGCCGAGCGCCTTCTTGTCGTCCTTCGACACCGACTTCGGCGGGATGCGCGCCATGGTCGCCACGACCTTCTCGATCTCCTTGGCGGTGATCGTCTTGCGGCGGCGGCTGGGCGGCACCAGCATCTGCATCGCGCCGACTTCGTCGATCACGTCGATCGCCTTGTCGGGCAGCTTGCGGTCATTGATGTAGCGCGCGCTCATCTCGACCGCGGTCTTGATGGCATCGGGCGTGTACTTGACCTTGTGGTGCTCTTCGAAGGCCGAGCGCAGGCCCTTGAGGATCTTGATCGTGTCCTCGACCGTGGGTTCGTTCACATCGATCTTCTGGAACCGGCGCAGCAGGGCGCGATCCTTTTCGAAGTGGTTGCGGAATTCCTTGTAGGTGGTCGAACCGATGCAGCGGATCGTGCCCGACGACAGCGCGGGCTTGAGCAGGTTCGAGGCGTCCATGGCCCCGCCGCTGGTGGCACCGGCGCCGATCACCGTGTGGATCTCGTCGATGAACAGGATCGCCTCGGGCATCTTCTCGAGCTCGTTGACGACCTGCTTCAGCCGTTCCTCGAAATCGCCGCGATAGCGCGTGCCCGCCAGCAGCGCGCCCATGTCGAGCGCATAGATGACGGCTTCTTCCAGCACTTCGGGCACGTCGCCTTCGACGATCTTGCGCGCCAGGCCCTCGGCGATGGCCGTCTTGCCGACGCCTGGATCGCCGACATAGAGCGGGTTGTTCTTCGACCGGCGGCAGAGGATCTGCACCGTGCGGTCGACCTCGGGGCCGCGCCCGATCAGCGGATCGATGCGGCCGTCCAGTGCCTTCTGGTTGAGGTTGACGCAGAACTGGTCGAGCGCCGAGTCCTTCTTGTTCTTTTCCGGCTTTTCGTCGCTGTCGCGCGACTGCCCTTCCTCTTCCGCGCCGGTGGGGGGGCGGCCTTCCAGCTGGCGACCACCCTTGCCGATGCCGTGGCTGATGAAGCTGACGGCGTCGAGGCGGCTCATGTCCTGCTGCTGCAGGAAATAGACCGCGTAGCTGTCGCGTTCGGAGAACAGGGCGACCAGCACGTTGGCGCCGGTGACCGTGTCCTTGCCCGAAGACTGGACGTGCAGGATGGCGCGCTGGATCACCCGCTGGAAACCCGCCGTGGGTTGCGGATCGGCATCCTCATCCGTCTTAAGTGATTGATATTCCTGATCTAAATACTGGCGGACCACGGCGCCGAGTTCGTCCATGTCGACACCGCAGGCATTCATCACCTCGCCCGCTTCGGGATCGTCCACCAGCGCCAGCAGCAGGTGCTCCAGCGTCGCATATTCGTGCGCGCGGTCGATCGCGTGCTGGATCGCCGTGTGGAGGGTCTTTTCGAGGTTCTGTGCGAAACTTGGCATCTTGGTCCTTGGTGGGTCAGCGCGAGGATAGGCAGGCTGCGCCCGTTTTGGTGAACATGGCCCTAATGCGGGTGGTGAATTCCCCGAGAGGAGGGGGAATGGCTTGGCGAAATACCGATATGGTGCGCAACCGCGCGATTTCGAGGGGCGATGCGGGCCGGCGGCCCATCAATCGGTCTCTCGCGGCTTGAACAAGGCATCGGCCACCTTGCGATGGTCTGATGCCTTGGCATGATGGGCCTTTACTCGTGCGATTTCGGCTTCGAGCAATTGCACCCGCGCCATCAGTTCGTCTTGCGAATATGTGTCTAGGTCCTCCTTGGCGAGGAGGGCGGCCGCGTCCGAACGCATGCGGGGAAGGTCGTCGTCTTCCATTGCATTGCAACATTCCCCTCGCGACGCTTGCTGTCAATGGTCCTCCACCCTAGGACTGTGCATCGCCGGAGGGGCTCAACAGGGGAAGTAAGTGTCGGAGACATTGCCGAATAGGATGTCCGTGGTCGCGATCAGCGAACCGGGCGGACCAGAGGTGCTGTCGCTGGAAACGCGCGACGTGCCGCAACCGGGCAAGGGCGAAGTGCTGGTTCGGGTCAGCCATGCCGGGGTGAACCGCCCCGATTGCCTGCAACGCGCTGGCCGCTATCCGCCGCCCGCCAATGCCTCGCCGCTGCCAGGGCTGGAGATTGCGGGTGAAGTCGTAGCGCTTGGCGAAGGCGTCGATCCTGCCCAGCAAGGCAAGCAGGTCTGCGCGCTGGTGAATGGCGGCGGCTATGCCGAATACTGCATCGCGCGCCCCGAACATTGCCTGCCGGTGCCCGAAGGCCTCACCATGGCAGAGGCGGCCGCGATCCCCGAGACCCTCTTCACCGTGTGGCACAATCTCTTCCAGCGCGGCTATGCTCGCGACGGCGAGACGATCCTGATCCACGGCGGCACCAGCGGCATCGGCACCATGGCCACCATGCTTGCCAAGCTGTTCGACCTGACCGTCATCACCACCTGCGGGTCAGACGAGAAATGCGCCGCCTCGCTCTCGGTCGGTGCAGACCTGTCGCTCAACTACAAGGTCACCGATTTCGTCGAAGCCGCTCGCGACTTTACCGGCGGCAAGGGCGTGGACCTGCTGCTCGACGTGGTTTCGGGTGACTACACCCAGCGCAATCTCGATACGCTCGCCGAGGACGGCCGCCTGGTGGTGATTGCCACGCTTGGCGGGCCCGTGTCGGAGATCAATGTTGCCAAGATGATGGTGAAGCGGCAGTCGATCACCGGTTCCACGCTGCGCCCGCGCACCAACGTGTTCAAGGGCCTGCTGGCGGACGAGATATTCCGCGAGGTCTGGCCGCTGGTGGAAACCGGCGAACTGCGCCCCGTGATGGACAAGACCTTTGCCATGGCCGACGCGGCCAAGGCCCATACCCGCATGGAAGCGGGCGAGCACGTCGGGAAGATCGTGCTCGACATAACCGGAGAGACTGCCTGACCATGACTGACCGTGCCGACCTCTATGCCCATGTCGACGCCTATCTCGCTGCGCTGGCCAAGCGCGATTCGGCCAGCCTGCCCTGGGCGGACGATGCCGTGTTCACAGAGAACAATGTCCAGCTCGCGCTCGATGATGGCCTGTGGAACACGTGCGACGCGGTCGATCCGAACTATGACCTGAAGATTGCCGACACCAGGTCCGGCGAAGTCAGCTGGATCGGTCACGTGGTCGAAGGGCCGGACAGTTCGGTCATGTGCCTGCGGTTGAAGATTGCCGGCGGCAAGATCGTCGAAGCGGAGACAATCGTCTGCCGCCCACACGAGCTCGGACCCTTCCCGCTGGTGCAGCCCGATCGCCGCCCGCGCGAAATCTTCTTCGAGGACGTACCCGAAGGCGAGCGGAGCAGCCGTGAGGAGCTGATCCGCATTTCCGATGGCTACTTCGAAACTCTCGAGCTCAACGATGGCACGCTGCATTCCGAGTTCACGGATGATTGCGACCGTATCGAGAACGGGCTGCAGACCACCAATACCGAGATCGAAGGCTACCCCATCGCCCGCATGGGCTGCGCTGACCAGTTCCGCCTCGGCCAGTACCGCTACGACGATCGCCTGCGTGACCGCCGCTTCCCCCTCGTCGACGAGGAAAAGGGCGTGGTTCTGGCGGGCGGCTTCATCGACCATGCCGGCAAGCTGATCGACCTGACCTGGACCGACGGCAGCAAGCACAAGTCGATCTTCCACTTCCCGCACTCCTTCGTGCTGCTGGAAATGTTCAAGATCGTGGGCGGCAAGATTGCGGCGGTGGAGGCGGTCTTCGTTACCGTGCCGTACAACATGGCCTCGCCCTGGATCGCACCGCAGCCTTACGTGGTGCGCTGACTCCCGAATGTCATAGTGTCGCCGAACTGCCGCAGGACTGTGGCTGCCCTGTAACAAACAGGTCATACAGAATCGAAGCCAGACCCATGGTGACAAGGGATTCTGGCTTCCATGTTCGGCTCATACCTTGAAGGCGACTTCGGCAACGGCAGGCAGGTTTCGGCCTTCCCCGATCTGGAGCGACACCAGCCCAGCGTGCCCGAGCGCTCTCCCGAGAAGCGGCGCACCTATCGCACGGTGTGGATCTCCGACGTGCATCTCGGCACCAAGGGCTGCAATGCCGAGCTGCTGATCGACTTCCTCGACTCGGTCGACAGCGAGACCATGTACCTCGTCGGCGACATCATCGACGGCTGGCGGCTGAAGAAGCGGTTCTACTGGCCCGACGCGCACAACGATATCGTCTGGCGCCTGCTCAAGCGCGCCAAGCGCGGCACCCGCATCGTCTATATCCCCGGCAACCACGACGAGATGTTCCGCCAGTTTACCGGCATGCATTTCGGCGGGATCGAGATACGCCGTGCGGCCTTCCACGATACCGCCGACGGCCGGCGCCTGATGGTGCTGCACGGTGACGAGTTCGATGCCGTCATGCTGTCGCACCGCTGGCTCGCCTTCCTCGGTGACGCGCTCTACCACTTCATGATGGGGCTGAACCGCTGGGTGAACGCGGCGCGCAAGGCGCTGGGCCTGCCCTACTGGTCGCTCAGCAAGATGGCCAAGCACAAGGTGAAGAACGCAGTCGAGTTCATCGGCAAGTACGAAGAGGTGGTCGCCCGCGCTGCTGCCGAGCGCGGTGTCGACGGCGTCGTTTGCGGCCATATCCACACCGCGGAACACCGCATGTTTGTCCAGGACGGCAAGAGCATCGAATATTGGAACGACGGTGACTGGGTCGAGGGCTGCAATGCCCTGGTCGAACATGCCGATGGCAGGATGGAGATCCTCAACTGGCCCGAAGTGGTTGCCGCGCGCAAGGAAGCGGAGCTGCAAGGGGCCGAACCCGGGGTAGCGGCTGCTGCCTGAGGACAGCGGGAGCACTGGCATGCGGATAGCCCTCATCACCGATGCCTGGTTGCCGCAGGTCAACGGCGTGGTGCGCACGCTGACCACCGTGATCGCCGAACTGCGCAGCCGCGGGCACGTGGTCGAGGTGACCTCGCCAGACCTCTACCGCTCGATCCCCGCGCCCTCCTATTCCGAGATCCGGCTGGCACTGGTCGGCCCGCGAGCCGTGGCCAGGCGGATCGAGGCCTTCCGGCCCGACACGATCCATATCGCTACCGAAGGCCCGCTCGGTTGGGCGGCACGGCGTTACTGCCTGCACAAGAAGCTGCCATTCACCACGGCCTATCACACCCAGTTCCCTGACTATATCGCGCGCCGCACACGGCTGCCGGCGAGCTGGTTCTGGCCGTTCATCCGCTGCTTCCACGGTCCTGCCGCGCGCACCATGGTGGCGACCGGGACGATCCGCGCGCAGCTCCGCGAGCAAGGGGTGGAACCGCTGCACCACTGGAGCCGCGGCGTCGACGTCGGCACCTTCCACCCCGATTACCCACCGCCGGACCTGTTCTTCACCCTGCCGCGTCCGATCCAGCTCTATGTTGGCAGGGTGTCGGTGGAAAAGAATATCGAGGCCTTCCTTGGCAACGCGCATCCGGGTTCCAAGGTCGTGGTCGGTGCTGGCCCCGCGCTGGAGAAGCTGCAGGCAAGGTTCCCCGAAGCGCACTTCCTCGGCAAGCGCACCGGCGATGAGCTTGCGGCCTGTTACGCCGGCGCGGACGTCTTCGTCTTCCCGAGCAAGACCGATACGTTCGGCCTGGTGATGATCGAGGCGCTGGCTTGCGGCACGCCGGTGGCGGCCTATCCGGTGCCGGGACCGCTCGACGTGCTCGAGCCTGCCAGTGGCGTCATGGCGGAGCGGATCGAGGACGCGATCGCCGGTGCGCTCAGGCTGGATCGTGCTGCTTGCCACCAGCTGGGCAAGGCCTTCAGCTGGCACGCCAGCGCGGACCAGTTCGTCTCCGGGCTCGCGCCGATTGCCCGCGAAACAGCGTCCGCTCGCCTCGCCAAGGCGCCCGCCTGAGGCAAACGCTTGCCCACGGGCAGCAAACAGACTACATCGTACGCCACATAACGGCCGTCCCGCGAGGGGCGGCCCTTTTATTTCCAGACGGAGAAATGCCGTGGCTGATCAAGCCAAGCCCCTGATGCCTCATGCGACCGCCAGCTGGCTGGTCGACAACACTGCGCTGAGCTTCACGCAGATCGCCGACTTCTGCGGCCTGCACATCCTCGAAGTGCAGGCGATGGCGGACGACCTTGCCGGTGCCAAGTACACCGGCCGCGATCCGGTGCATTCGGGCGAACTGACGCACGCCGAGATCGAGCGCGGCCAGGCCGACCCGGACTATTCGCTGGTGATGCAGAAGGCTCCGGTCGACGTGAGCCGCACCAAGGGCCCGCGCTACACTCCGGTGTCGAAGCGCCAGGACAAGCCCGACGGCATTGCCTGGATCCTGCGCAACCACCCGGAAATCTCCGATGCGCAGATCGGCCGCCTGATCGGTACCACCCGCAACACCATCAACGCGATCCGCGAACGCAGTCACTGGAACATCCAGAACATCCAGCCGAAGGACCCGGTGACCCTGGGCCTGTGCTCGCAGCGCGAACTCGATGCGGCCGTGGCCAAGGCTGCCAAGCGCGCTGCCGCTGCGGCTCCCGAAGTCGAAAGCGAAGAGGCCGAAGCCGTTGCTCCTGTCTCGCCGCGTGACGACAAGCAGGAACTGATCGCCGAACTGCGCCGTGAGCGTGAAGAGGCCGTCAAGGCTGCCGCCGAAGCTGCGCAGGAAGCCGAAGCCGAAGCATGGCTCGAGAAGAAGCGCGCTGCCGAAGAGGCTGGCGAGACCGAAGAAGCCGACCCGACCGCGCTCTGATTTCGGTCAGCACATAAAAAGTGGGCGGCCTCGCGGGGCCGCCCATCCCTCCCAAACTGGAAGAACTGCCGGCTAGCCGGCCAGCGACATCTTGCGCTGGTCGTCTGCGGCTATCGGTGCCGGGCTGCCCTGCGCGGCTGCCTTTGTGGCAGCGGCCTTGGCGCGCAGCGGGGCGAAGCGGCCATCGACGGCTGCGCCCTGTTCGATGGTCAGCGTATCGTAGCTGACGTCGCCAGTGATCTTGGCGCTCTTGAGCACGATCAGGTCGCGAACTTCGATCGTGCCCTGCACTTCGCCTGACAGGCGGGCGCTCTCGGCCTTGATCTCGCCTTCGACGCGGCTCGATTCGCCCTGCACCAGGCTGGCGCAGGCGATGTTGCCGATAACCTTGCCGTCGACATGCAGGTCTACCGATGCCTCGATATCGCCGCGGATGGTGACATCGGGTCCGATGACCGAAAAGGTGCTGCCATTAGCCATCGACTTCGATCCCTGATTCGTTGGAGTTTTCGTTGGAGTTCGGGGCGAATTCCGCTCGGATTTGCTCGAGAACATGGGGGGCTGTCTCCAGGAAGGGCCGCGGGTTCACGGCGCGGCCGTTGATGCGCACTTCGAAGTGCAGGTGCGGACCGGTCGAGCGCCCGGTGCTGCCAATGGCCCCGATGAGGTCACCCGGATTTACCGGCTGGCCGCGCTGCGTGTTGAAGCGCGACATGTGGGCATAGCGGGTCACAAGGCCGGCACCGTGGTCGATTTCGACGACGTTGCCGTAGCCCGACTTGCGGCCCACGAACGATACGGTGCCTGCTGCAGCCGCCACGATCGGCGAGCCGGTCGGGCCGCGGAAATCGAGCCCGCTATGCATGGCAGCGCGACCGGTAAACGGGTCGCGGCGATAGCCGAAGCCGGAGCTGATCGAGCCGATATCGGCGGGCATGTACTGCGGGATCTGGTCAAGGCCGCGTTCCAGCGCGCTCATGCGGGCAAGGCTGAGGCCGAGCCGCTCGAAGCGCGGATCGAGCGAACCGTCACCTTCGGAGGCCATGCTTTCCATCGGACCACCCATGGCCGCCTCGTTGGCAGCAGCCACGGCGCGGGGATCGAGCCCGAGCTGGCGAATGGCCTGCTCGGCGCGAGCGGCGCGGCGATCGGCATAGAGGGTCATGCGTTCGACGAAGGCGAGCTGGCGCGCTTCCATCCGCGCAATACCTTCGGCTTCGGGGAAGGCATCGCGGATCATCGAGATCAGCTCTTCGCTTTCCGCAGAGGAGTCGGTGACGCTGTGGTCGGCGTTGCCCATTACGTCTTCGGGCAGCATTTCGACGATGCCGTCGAGCATGTTCTGCCGCGCCTGCAGGTCAGCCAGGGTGGCGTCGATATCTTCAGAATAGGCTTCGAACCGCTCTTCCGAGGTGGCGACCTGCGCCTCGCGCTCCAGCAGCGAAGCGCGTTCGTTGCTGGCTTGCCACTGGCTGATCGCCATGAAGCCCATCGAACCCGCCCAGCCGACGGCTACGGCAAGCGCCAGGCCTGCTGCACCCATCTGCATGCGTGTGGTGATTGTCAGGAAGCGAACCTGTCCCTGTGAACGCATGAAAAATTCGCGTTCCGGAAACATGGCCCGCAGGCGTGCCCAAAATCCGCCTGTGGTTTGTTGCGACAAAAGTGACCCCGTACGTCCCGTGTGTTCTTGTTGGGGCGTAGCGATAACGAGCGCACGGCTTACGTCGATAGCTGCGCGTTAACCTTTGGGGCGAATCGAACCCGAACTGCGATGAAACGTTTCGGCAGGAGAAATTTTCTTCCCGATCGTGGGAACCAATCGCGAATCCAGCGTTTGCGGCGGCGCAGAAAATTGCTTGCCGATTCGCCCCTGACTTGCGCGCTTCCGGATGATAGGTGCGCCTGCATGAACGACACACTGCACAATGACGACGACTATACCGCGCTGGTGAAAGACCTGGCGCTCAAGGGCCGCGCGGCGCAGCGTTTGCTGGCGCGCGCCACGGACGAACAGAAGGCCGAGGGCCTGCGGCAGGCCGCCAAGGCGATTCGCGCGCAGGCCGACGCGATCCTGGCTGCCAATGCCGAAGACCTGGCGGCGGGCGAGGCGCGCGGCCTTAGCCCGGCCATGCTCGATCGGCTCAAGCTGGACAAGGATCGGCTGGAAGGCATTGCCTCGGCGGTCGAGAATGTTGCCAGCTTGCCGGACCCGGTTGGCGAAGTGATCTCCAGCAGCGAAGCGCCCGCCGGGATGGTGCTGGAGCGCCGCCGGATTCCCATCGGCCTGATCGGGATCATCTACGAGAGCCGCCCCAACGTGACAGTCGACGCTGCCGCCCTGTGCCTACGCTCGGGCAATGCTGCGCTGCTGCGCGGGGGCAGCGAGGCGATCCATTCCAACAAGGCGCTGCACGCGGCCTTTACCGAAGGCCTGGAAGCGGCCGGCCTGCCTGCCGAGGCCATCCAGTTGATGCCAACGCAGGACCGCGCCGCCGTGGGCGCCATGCTCAAGGCTGCAGGCCTGGTCGACATGATCGTGCCGCGCGGCGGCAAGGGACTGGTGGAGCGGGTGCAGAACGATGCCCGCGTGCCCGTGCTCGCGCACCTCGACGGCATCTGCCACACCTATATCCACGCCTCGGCCGATCCGGCCATGGCGAAGCAGATCGCGGTGAACGCCAAGATGCGCCGCACCGGCATCTGCGGGGCCATGGAGACCCTGCTGATCGACACCAACTTCCCTGCCGCTGCTGACGTGCTGGATGCGCTGGCCGATGCCGGTTGCGAACTGCGCGGCAATGCCCGTGCGCAGGCCATCGATTCGCGGGTGAAGCCGGCCAGCGACGAGGACTGGGATACCGAATACCTCGCCGCCGTGCTTTCGGTCGCCGTGGTCGACGGCATCGACGAGGCGATGGAGCACATCGCGGAGCATTCTTCTGGCCATACCGAAGCCATCATCGCGGCGGACGAAGCGGCCGCCCAGCGCTTCCTCGACGAGGTCGACAGCGCCATCGTCATGCACAATGCTTCCAGCCAGTTTGCCGATGGCGGCGAGTTCGGCCTGGGCGCGGAAATCGGCATTGCCACAGGCCGCCTGCACGCACGCGGGCCAGTGGCGCTGGAAGGCCTGACCACATACAAGTGGCAGGTTCGCGGCCAGGGCCAGGCGAGGCCCTAGCAGGCCGCCAAGGGGAGGAAGGCAATGCGTTACAACCGGCTCGGCAATTCCGGACTCGTGGTCTCCGAGCTGTGTCTCGGCGCCATGACCTTCGGCAACACGCCCTCGGCCTTCTTCCAGCATGACCTCGACCAGGCGGGATCGACCGCGCTGATCAGGCAGGCGCTCGATGCCGGGGTGAACTTCATCGACACGGCCAACGTCTATTCGATGGGCCAGTCGGAAGAGTTCGTCGGCACCGCGCTGCATGACCTTGGCGTGGCGCGTGACCAGGTAGTAATTGCCACCAAGGGCATGGGGCCGATGGGCGAAGGACCCAACGATGGCGGCTATGGCCGCTATCACCTCCTGAACCAGGTCGACGCCAGCCTCGAACGGCTGGGGCTGGACAATGTCGATCTTTACCAGATCCACGGCTGGGACCCGAACACGCCGATCGAGGAGGGCCTGCGCGCGATGGAGGATATCGTCCGGTCGGGCCGGGCGCGCTACATCGGCGTCAGCAACTGGGCCGCCTGGCAGATCGCCAAGGCGCTGGGCATTGCCGAGCGGCGCGGGTGGGACAAATTTATCTCCAACCAGGCGCTTTATGCCGTGACCGCGCGCGAGCTCGAACGCGAACTGGTGCCGATGATGCTGTCCGAGGGCCTCGGGCTGATGGTCTGGAGCCCGCTGCTGGGCGGCCTGCTGTCGGGCAAGTACGATTTCGGCGGCCCGGATGGGACTGGCGGCGTGAGCGGCGAAGGCCGCCGCGCCAAGCTCGATTTCCCCAAGGCAGACAAGCACTTGGCAGAGAAAGCCGTCGAGGCCATGCGCCCCATGGCAGAGCAACGAGACGTTGCGGTTCCCGCCATCGCCCTGGCCTGGTTGCTGCACCAGCCTGTAACCGCTTCGGTTATTATTGGTGCAAAGCGAGAGGCGCAATTGGCACAGAACCTGGCCGCCACCGATATCGAACTGTCTTCCCACGAACTGGCTACGCTGAATGCCATCGGGCAGCTGGACCATGAATATCCATCATGGGCCATCGAGGCGCAGAACCACCGCCACGGCTTTCGCGTGTCCGAGCGGCGGCCCGCCGACTAATGCGCGGCCCCATCACCGGCCTGCTGGGCGGCAGTTTCAATCCCGCCCACAGGGGCCACCGGCGGATCACCCTGTTCACCCAGCGGGCGCTGGGGCTGGACGAGGTCTGGTGGATGGTTTCTCCCGGCAATCCGCTCAAGCCGCGCAAGGGCATGGCGCCGCTGGCTGCTCGCGTGCGCTCGGCGAAGGCGGCCAGCCGCAACGCGCCGATCCGGGTCACTGCCATCGAGCGCGAGCTGGGTACGCGCTACACCGTCGAAACCCTGCGTGCGCTCAAACGCCGCTTCCCGCGCCGCCGTTTCGTCTGGCTCATGGGGGCGGACAACCTCGCGCAATTCCACCAGTGGCGCAGCTGGCGGCAGATCGCGCGGGAAATGCCCATTGCCGTGATCGCCCGCCCGGGGTATGACGACAAGGCCTTGGCGAGCCCCGCCATGGCCTGGCTGCGACGTTACCGGTTACCCGCAGCCGGCTTACGCAACCGGGGCGAATGGAGCGCACCCGCGCTGATAGAGCTGCGTTTCGATCCCGATCCGCGTTCGGCTACACAGATACGCCGGGCGGATCCGCAATGGACAGACCGGTTTTCCGGGCCTGCTCCACGGGATGAAGTGACGCATTCCCTCATTCATGACAGCCAACAGGGGGTGGACGCGTGAGGCGTACAGCCCTTTACGCTTTTGTCCTTCACCCCATATACGGAGCATGACTATTCGCGATGACATCAGCCAATTCTGGGGCGCCCCTGCGCTCCGCCGCACACGGCAGCACCGCAAAAGCAACTATCATTTCCATGCCTGATCTCGATACCACCATCACCGCCGAGCCCGGCTCGCTGCTCGAACTGATCCTGACCCAGCTCGACGACGACCAGGCGCAGGAAATCGTCTCCATCCCGCTCGAAGGCAAGAGCTCGATCGCCGACTTCATGGTCGTCGCCTCGGGCCGCTCGACCCGGCAGGTCGCCGCCATGGCCTCCAAGCTGGCCGAGAAGCTGAAGCAGGCCGGCGAACCGAGCCCGCGCGTGGAAGGCCTTCCGGCTGCAGACTGGGTGCTGATCGATGCCGGCGACGTTGTCGTCCACCTGTTCCGCCCGGAAGTGCGCAGCTTCTACAACCTGGAACGGATGTGGGGCTTCGGCGAGGACGGCGAAACGCGGCAGATGGGCACGGCCTAGCTTGTTCTTCGCTCACGCCTCCGCGTGAGCGTCCTCGATGCAGTTTGCTCGCGGCACCTGCGGTCACGCGGTCACGCTCGCTGGCCGCGACCGAGTTCATCGCCAGACAGCTATAACGCTCTGGGATCGGCCCCAAAGGGGCCGCAAGGCCGACTGGCCGCCCGCAGCGGGCACGCAGCGAAGCGGAGCGCGTTGAGCGAGGATGCAAGCGCGCAGGCGCTTGCGAAAAACAACCATTTCGCGGAAACTTGGCGCAACGCCCCCGGCAAGGACCAATCACCATCCTTCTCCACGTCATCGCTCGCGGAAAGATTGCCCGCTCGCCCGAGGAAGACCTCGTCGAGCGCTATGCCAAGCGTATCACCTGGCCGCTCAAGCTGACCGAATTGCCCGAAACCGGCGGGCGTATTCCTGAACCGGCTACCCCGTACAAGACCGTCCTGCTCGACGAGAAGGGCAAGAACCTCGGCTCCGAGGAATTCGCCGCGAACCTCGGTCGCTGGCGGGACGATGGCATGCGCGAATGCCGCTTTGTCATCGGCGCGGCTGACGGCCATTCCGATGCCGAACGCGCCGAGGCGGACCTGCTGCTGTCCTTCGGCAAGGCCACCTGGCCGCACCTGCTCGCCCGCGCCATGCTGGCCGAACAGCTGTTCCGCGCCACGGCAATCCTTGCAGGCCATCCCTATCATCGGGCAGGATAGCAGCCATGCATCGCATGCTCCTCCTCATCGGTTCCTTCGCCTTCTGCGCGGCAGCGGCATGGGGCCAACGCGTGCCGGCCCGTGAAGATTCGGAGGAAATGCGCGCCGCCCTCGCCGAAGCCCTCGCCGAGCGGGAGAATGCCGAGGCCCGCAGCCAGCGTTTCGAACAAGAGGCACAGGAGGCCGAAGACGCGGCCGAACGCGCTGCACGCGAAGCCGCTGCGCTTGCCGCGCGCGTGCAGCAGGCCGAAGCGGGTATTGCTGTTGCCCGCGCGCGCATTGCCATGATCGACCGCGAGCAGGCAGAGCTGCGCGAAGAGCTGGGCCGCGAGCAGCAGCCGGTGGTGGAACTCACCGCCGCGCTCCAGCAATTCTCCCGCCGCCCCATCGCCCTTTCGCTGCTGCGTCCGGGATCGGTGAAGGACGTCGTCTACCTGCGCGCCTTGCTGCACGACCGCGTGCCGCAAGTGCAGGCGAGCACCAGCGACCTGCGCGGCCGTATCGACCATGCCCGCGAGCTGCGGCGCGAAGCCCTCGCGGCAGCCGAGGTGCTGCAAGCCGAGGAAGTGGCACTCGCCGCCCGGCGCGAGGAACTGGCTGATATCGAAACCCGCCAACGCCTTGCCGCGCGCGCCGCGGGCAGCTCCGCCAACCGTGAGGCCGAACGCGTGCTGGCGCTGGCCGAGGAGGTGCGCGACCTCGACGGGCTGGTGGACGAGCTGGACCGTGCCGCCACCTTGCGCGCGCAATTGGCCGCCCTGCCGGGTCCGCGCTTGCGGCCTGCCCAGCCGGAGAGCAACCAGCTTGCGGCAGCGCCGTCTCCCGCACCTTCGCAGGCCAATGCCGATGCCCCGTCGCCCTATATCCTGCCCGTTGCCGGACGCACGCTGACCGGCTTCGGCGCACCGCAGCCTTCGGGGCTCAGCCAAGGGCTGACGCTAGCTCCCATCGGCGGCGCACAGGTCGTCGCCCCGGCGGCTGGCCGCGTGGCCTTCGCCGGCCCCTATCGCGGCTATGGCCGGATCGTGATCATCGAGCACCCCGGCGGCTGGACCAGCCTTGTCACCGGCCTCGTCCGCAGCGATGTCGAGGTGGGCGAAGCGGTAGTCAGCGGCTCGCCGCTCGGAGTCGCCGGACCGAGCGACCCGAGCATCTCGCTGGAACTCCGCCGCGATGGCGAACCCGTAAATCCCGCGCTCTACGTGGGCTAAACGGGATTCTGCCCGTTTCTGGGGCCCCTGCATCCCTCATCTGGCGTTAAGCGATGGGGTGCTATAAATAGCTCTCTGGGACTCCCTCCTTGTCGAGGACGACACGAATATGAAGTTTGCACCCGCCATCCGCGCTGCTGCCCTGTGCACGGCCGTTGCGCTCGTTCCCGCCACCACGGCTGCCATTGCCCAGGTCGAAGGCCGCGCATCGCCTGAATTTGCGCGCCTGTTCGCCACTTACCAGCGGATCAAGGCCAGCTACGTGGAACCGGTCGAGGACGAAGTGCTGATTCGCGGCGCGATCGACGGGATGCTGGCAGCACTCGATCCGCACTCGGCTTACCTCGACGGGGCCGCGCTCGAGCGACTCAACACCATGATCGACGGCAACTACCAGGGCCTCGGCATCTCGGTGCAGATGGAAGACGGCGCGGTCAAGGTGATCTCGCCCTTCCGCGGCAGCCCGGCAGAAGCAGCCGGCATCAAGGCAGGGGACTTCATTACCCACATCAACGGCGAGCTGATCTACGGCCTCGAACTCAACGATGCCGTGGAGCAGATGCGCGGTCCGGCAGGGTCTGACATCGAGGTCACGATCTTCCGTCCGGGACGCGAAGACAGCTTCGAAGTCACCGTGACGCGCGGCGTGATCGAGCTGGAGCCGGTGACCTGGGAACTGCTCGAAGGCAATATCGGCCACATCAGCGTGAACGAGTTTTCTGCCGATGTCGGCGCCGACGTGCGCACCGGCATTCGCGAGCTGCAGGAGCAGGCGACGGGCCGCATGGCCGGCCTGGTGCTGGACCTGCGCCGCAATCCCGGCGGTGCGCTGAACGAAGCCGTCGCCCTGTCCGACCTGTTCCTGTCCGAAGGACAGATCGTCTCGCAGCGCGGTCGCAACCGCCGCGACACGGTCTACTACGATGCCGAGACGGTCTATCGTGGTGACGTGGTCGAAGGCATGCCGATCATCGTGCTGATCGACGAGGGCTCGGCTTCGGCCAGCGAAATCGTCGCCGGTGCCCTGCAGGATCATCGCCGGGCGCTGGTCATGGGTGAGCGCAGCTTCGGCAAGGGCTCCGTCCAGACGCTGTTGCCGCTCGCCAGCGACGCCGCGCTCAAGCTGACCACCGCGCGCTATTACACGCCGGCGGGTCGCTCGGTGCAGGAAGGCGGTATCGAACCCGATATCCGCGTGCCGCAGCTGAGCGATCCGGATGCCGAGCGCCGCCAGCGCCTCGCCCTGCGCGAAAGCGACCTGCGCGGCCATCTCGTCAACGAAGTCGGCAGCGGGGACGAGAACCTCGAGCGCGACCGGCTTGACGATCCGCGCTTCCAGCTGACCGCGGCCGAGCTCGAAGAGCAGGGCATCGACGACTTCCAGCTCGACTACGCCGTGCGCACCCTGCGCCGCACTGCGAGCGTGAACGTCGCGTCACGCCGGTAGGATCTCTGTTATGCGCAGCCGCCTCCGCGGCTTCGTCCTCGCCATGCGCGCAGGCAAGCTGCGCCCGCTGCGGGCGGCCGGTCGGCCTTGCGGTCGATTGAACATCGACCGATAAGGCACTCCATGACGACTCCCTTGCCCCTGTCCGACAAGTACGCCCGCCTGCTGGCGCTGGCCGTGCCCGCGCTGCTGCTGGGCGGCGCCTATATCTCCGAGTACGGGTTCGGCCTGTTCCCCTGCGAGCTGTGCTGGTGGCAGCGTTATCCGCATTTCGTGGCGCTGGTGCTGGCGATCCTGTCCTTTGCCATGCCGCCCAAGCGCGTCTGGGTGGCCCTCGCCGGCCTCGCCATCGCGGTTTCGGGCGCCATCGGTGTGTTCCATGCCGGGGTCGAATACCATTGGTGGGAAAGCCCGCTCGGCTGCACCGCCACCGATCCCTTCGCCATCGAATTCGTGCGCTGCGACGAAGCAGCCTGGACCTTGTGGGGCGTCTCCCTCGCGGGTTTCAATGCGCTCTTCTCTCTCGGCAGCGCGATCGCCATATGGGTACTGCTGCTGGCCCGGGAAAAGGCTGTTGGGGAGAAGCGGGCATGACCAAGGATCGCTCCGAAATGATCCGTGTCGACCAGGCGGGAGAGTTCGGTGCCACGCGCATCTACGCCGGCCAGCTGGCGGTGATGGGTGATCGCGCGCCGCATTCGGCGGAAATTCGCGCCATGGCCGAACAGGAAAAGGGCCACCGCGCCGAATTCGACGCCCTGATGGCAGAGCGCGGCGTGCGGCCCACGGCCCTGCAGCCGTTCTGGGATGTCGCGGGCTTTGCACTGGGCGCGGGTACGGCCTTGCTCGGCCCGGAAGCCGCCATGGCCTGCACCGCCGCCATCGAGACCGAGATCGACGAACACTATACGCGCCAGCTGGAAGAGCTGGAAAAAGACGGCGACGATCCGGAACTCGCGGACATGATCCATCGTTTCCGGGAAGACGAGCGGGAACACCGCGACGCCGCTTTCGCTCACGGTGCGGAGCGAGCGCCGGCCTATCCGCTACTGTCAACGGCGATCCGGCTCGGGTGCCGCGCGGCTATCCGCCTGTCCGAGAAGATCTGACCGGCAGAGATTTGACGCCAGAATATTTGACTGAGGCCAATTTCATCGCGCGTTCAACCGCTAGGGTGCCAAGTGCCCACGAACGCCAGACCTAAGGATCGACCATGATTCGCAAGCTTGCCCTTACCGCCACGACTGCCATCGCCATGGCAATGATCGCCACGCCTGCCGCTGCGCAGGATGAAGGCGGCGACCGGGTCAACACCGTCA
This sequence comes from Aurantiacibacter gilvus, assembly GCF_038289935.1. NCBI lineage: Bacteria > Pseudomonadati > Pseudomonadota > Alphaproteobacteria > Sphingomonadales > Erythrobacteraceae > Aurantiacibacter > Aurantiacibacter gilvus. The sequence continues at coordinate 810,761 of NZ_JBBYHV010000002.1, read as the reverse complement.
TCATCTACGGCGATGACGAGTGCCCGCAGTCGACCGACGAGATGATTACCGTCTGTGCGCGGCTGGACGAGAGCGAACGCTATCGTATCCCCTCGCGCCTGCGCCAGTCGAGCTCGCCCGAGAACGAAAGCTGGACCCAGCGCGCGCTGGCCCTCGAAGCCGTGGGCGATTTCGGACCGCTCAGCTGCACGCCTGTCGGGATCGGCGGAGACCTCGGCTGCACGGTCGACATGATCGAACAGGCTTATGCCGAGCGCGCCAGCTCGTCCGACGTGCGCTTTTCCCAGCTGATCGCCGAAGAGCGTGCCGAGCGCCTCGCCACGATCGACGCCGATGCCGCGTTGACGCAGGCCCGCGTCGAGGAACTGGAACGGATAGAAATGGAACGTCGCAGCCGGGCGCAGGGCGAAGACCTGCCGGGCGAGGATGAAGCGGGTGAAGTCGAAGAGGTCGATCCCGACGCGATCCCGGAAGGCCCGCCTCCCGGCCCGTAAGGCCGAGACTGGCTGGCTATCAGGCCAGCGAGATATCCGGAGCGTCTTCCTGCTTCATCCCGACGACGTGGTAGCCCGCATCGACGTGGTGCACTTCGCCGGTCACGCCCGATGACAGGTCCGACAGGAAGTACAGTCCCGAACCGCCGACGTCCTCGATGGTGACATTGCGGCGCAGCGGTGCGTTGAGCTCGTTCCACTTCAGGATGTAGCGGAAATCGCCGATGCCGCTGGCAGCCAGCGTCTTGATCGGTCCGGCGCTGATCGCGTTGACGCGGATATTTTCCGGCCCCAGGTCATTGGCGAGATACTGCACGCTGGTTTCCAGCGCGGCCTTGGCCACGCCCATCACGTTATAGTGCGGCACGACCTTCTCGGCCCCGTAATAGGTCAGCGTGATGATCGATCCGCCGTCCTTCATCAGCGGCCGCGCGCGCTTGGCGGCGGCGACCAGCGAATAGGCGGAGATGTTCATCGTCATCAGGAAGTTGTCGAGGCTGGTGTCGACATATTTCCCGCGCAGTTCGTTCTTGTCGGAAAAGCCGATGGCGTGGACGAGGAAGTCCAGCTTGCCCCACCTCTCCTCGATCTTGGCAAAGGCGGCGTCCATGGCGTCCATGTCGCCAACATCGCATTCTATCAGGAAATCGCTGCCCACCCGTTCGGCCAGCGGACCGACGCGCTTGGCCAGCGCTTCGCCGGGATAGGAAAAGGCCATCTCCGCGCCGTGCTCGTACAGCTTCTGCGCGATCCCCCAAGCCAGCGACTTGTCGTTGGCCAGGCCCATGATCAGCCCCTTCTTACCCTGCATCAGTCCACTCATGTGGCCTTGTCCTCCGCTTTTCCTGCCGTGCCGTCCACTTCGCCCTGTTCCTGCGCCAGCCGATCTTTCTCCTCTTCGGGAGTTTCGGCCAGCGCTGCGTTGAGCTCGGCACCTGCAACTATCCCTAAGCCCACCAGCCAGAAAAAGAAAAGCGTGATCATGAAGCCGGCGAGCGATCCGTAGGTGAGATTGTAGGCAAACACGCTGCGCAGGATTGGCGGGAACGCCGCCGTGACCAGCAGCCACCATACCGTGACCAGCAGGGCGCCCGGCCACTTGTGATAGCGCCGCGCGCGATATTCCGGCGGCACCAGGGCGATGAACAGGATCCAGATCGATCCGAACAGCGCGAGCGCGGTAACCAGCCGCGACAGCGTCAGCTCGGCTAGCGCATGGCCGAGATCGGGGAAATAGACGGCAATCGAATCCTGCGCGGCAGAGATGACGACCTGCGCCACCAGCGACACGATGAGCAACAGCACCCCGCCGACGATGATGCCGATCGAACCGATGCGGTATTTCCAGAACGGCTGCGACGCCTTGATGCCGTACGACCGGCGCAGGATGTCACGGATCGTCTCGATCAGGCTGCCCGCGGTCCACAGGCCGACCACCGCACCGACCCACAGCAACAGGCCGCTGCGCGCTTCGACCACGTCGCGTGCGACCGGGCCGATCACGTTGGCAACGGTGGGTGGCAGGGCGGAAACGAAAGCGTTGATGGTCGCCATGCGATCGGCATCTTCACCCAGCGCGGAAAAGATCGCTGCTGCCGTGATGAAGAAGGGGAAGATCGCCAGCAAAGACATGTAGGCCAGGTTGCCCGCATGGATCGTGCCATCGCTGAAACAGCCGACCACCACCCGGCGGATGACTTCGAAGAAACGGCTGTCACGTCCGAACTTGTGGTGGAAGGTGGTGACATGGCCACCGGATTGCACGAGGCGGCGACGCGCCTCGGGCGAAATGTCCGAAGGAGGGCGAGAGGTCGTCTCGTCGTCGGGGAGTGCCTTGTGCACCATCAGGTCCGGGTTCTATCAGCCACGGCGCTGCTGTCGAGGCGGCAGCAAGGGGATCAGACGCCCATCGACTCGCGCGGGTTGTCCTTGTCCTGCCAGCCTTCGAGGCGGGAGGAGAGGTCGGACAGGTCTTCCGGCAAGTGGATTTCCAGCGTCACCAGCTGGTCGCCGCGGCCGCCGCTTTTCTTGCTGAAGCCCTTGCCCTTCATCCGCAGGACCTTGCCCGAGCTGGACCCGGCTGCGACGGTGAGCATGACCGGGCCGTCGACCGTGGGTACCTTGATCTTGGCCCCGTTCACCGCCTCGTTGAGGCGGATCGGCAGGTCCAGCCGCACGTCATCGCCTTCGCGGTAGAAGAACGGATGCGCCTGCACGTCGATCACCACGATGCCGTCGCCATTGCCGCCGGGGCCCGCCTGGCCCTTGCCCTTCAGGCGCATGGTGGTGCCATCCTCGACCCCGGCCGGCAGGGCCAGATCGATGGTCTTGCCGTCAGCCAGGGTGATGCGCTGCTTGGTGCGCGTGGCTGCATCCACGAAAGGCACGGCCAGCTTGTAGCGAATGTCCGCACCCTTGCGCGGGGGCGGAGGCGGCGGAGAGCGGAAGCCCGACTGCTGGCGCCGGCTACCGGGGCCGCCGCCGCGTCCGAACAGGCCTTCGAACAGGTCGGAAAGGTCCATTTCCTCGCCGCCGCCGAAGCCTTCGAAATCGCGCGGCGAATATCCGCCGGCGCCATTGCCGCCGGTGCGTCCGCCATAACCGCCGCCCATACCGAAGGGCATGGAGGGGTTGCCCTCGGCGTCGATCTCGCCGCGGTCGAACTGTGCGCGCTTGTCCTTGTCGGACAGCAGGTCGTAAGCCTGCGTGACCTTGCTGAACTTCTCCGCGGCCTGCGGATTGTCCTTGTTGCGGTCCGGATGCAGTTCCTTGGCGAGCTTGCGATAGGCAGACTTGATGTCTGCCTCGCTCGCGGAACGGCTCACGCCGAGAAGTGTATAGGGGTCGCCCATGGTGTGTTAGCTAGGTAATGCGGGGGCATTAGGCAAGAAGAAGCCTTCCCTACGCCTTTAGGGCGCGATAGGTGCGGCGACATGACAGTTGTTCCTGCCATTTCGCGTCTCGGGCTTGCCAGCGCGCGGTGCGGCGGGATTTCTTATTCAGGACACTGTCACACCTGTAACACCTTGGGGCCTAACCCCTTGATCGGCAACGAAATGGATCGTGACGATGGCTGACAATGCGCTTCCCGATAGCGACCCCATGGGCCTGTTCGACGCCTGGTTCGCCGAAGCGCGCGAAACCGAGCCCAACGATTCCAACGCCATGGCGCTGGCCACCGCCACCCCCGATGCCGTGCCGTCGGTGCGCATGGTGCTGCTGAAGGGCCATGATGATCGCGGCTTCGTCTTCTACACCAATGCCCAGAGCCGCAAGGGCGGCGAGGTGCTGGCCAATCCGCAGGCCGCGCTGCTGTTCCACTGGAAGAGCCTGCGCCGCCAGGTCCGCATCGAAGGCCCGCTGGAGGAAGTGACGGCGGAAGAGGCCGACGCCTACTTCCACTCGCGCCCCTTCGTCAGCCAGGTCGGCTCGGCCGCCAGCGACCAGTCGCGCCCGCTGGATAGCCGCAGCACCTATACCGACCGTGTCGATGCCCTGCGCGCAGAATACGAGCCTGCGGGCGAAGTGCCGCGCCCGCCGCACTGGACCGGCTTCCGGGTCAAGCCGGTGGCGATCGAATTCTGGATCGACCGGCCCAACCGCCTGCACGAACGGCGCCGGTTTACGCGCGATGACAGTGGCGAAAATGGGGGCGGCTGGACCAGCACGCTGCTCTACCCGTGACGACGTCGATCCACGAACGCGCCAAGCTGACGCGCAGCGCGGCCATCGCCTCCATCGTCACGGCGCTGTTCCTGGCGGGCATGAAGATCTGGGCTGTCCTGCAGACCGATTCGACCGCCATGCTCGGCAGCCTGGCCGACACCTCGCTCGACCTGATTGCCAGCGTGGGAACGCTCGTCGGCGTGTGGATCGCAGCCCGGCCTGCGGACGAGACCCACCGCTTCGGCCACGGCAAGGCAGAGGCGCTGGCCGCCATGTTCCAGGTGGTGCTGATCGCCATGTCGGCGGTGGGCCTCGCCTACCGCGCCATTGACCAACTTCTGCTGGGGGCCCGCCCGACCGGCGCTGACGAGGGCATCATCGTCTCCGTGCTGGCCATTGTCGGCACGCTCGCGCTGCTGGCATGGCAGCGGCACGTGATCCGCAAGACGGGCAGCCTGGCGATCTCGACCGATCACCTGCACTACAAGTCGGACCTGCTGCTCAACCTTGCGGTGATCGCGGCGCTGGTGCTCGACACCTACCTCGCGGTTTCCGGCGCGGACGCGCTGTTCGGCCTGGCAATTGCGCTGTGGCTGGCCTGGGGCGCCTGGCGCGCCGCGGGCGAGGCCATCGACCACCTGATGGACAAGGAATGGCCCGAGGAGAAGCGCGAGGCTTTCCTCGAAGTGCTCGCACGCCATCCCGAGCTGCGCGGCGTGCACGACCTGCGCACCCGCACCAGCGGTGCGCACGACTTCGTGCAGTTCCATGCTTCGGTCGATCCGTCGATGACGGTGGCCGAAGCCCACCGGATCATGGACGAGATCGAAGAACGCATCGAGGTCGAGTTCCCCGGGGTCGAGGTGCTGATCCACCCCGATCCGGAAGGGCTGTTCGACGAGACCGGCATTGCGGTGGAGGAACTGCTGCCCGGTGTGCGTGAAGAAAAGGAAGACGAATGAGCCGCCAATCGATCCCCTACTGGCACGTCGATGCCTTCGCTGGCCAGCCTTTCGCGGGGAACCAGGCGGCGGTGGTGGTCTTCGAAGACAGCTATCCGGACGATGCCGTGCTGCTCGCGATTGCCGAGGAGAACCAGTTCGCCGAGACTGCCTTCCTGCTGCGCGATGCGAGCGGCGAAGCAGATTGGGAACTGCGCTGGTTCACCCCGGCCATGGAGATTCGCCTCTGCGGCCACGCCACCCTGGCGAGCGGCCACGTCCTGCTGGAGCGGGACCGCGGCGAGCAGGTCACCTTCCGTACGCGCAAGGCCGGTATCCTGAAGGTAAGTCGCGATGGGAAAGGCTATGCGCTGGCCTTGCCGGCCATTCCAACCGAGCCGGGCGAATGGCCCGAGGCTGTCGAACTGCTGGGTGCCACGCCGCGCGAGGTCTGGCTCAACCCCGATCGCTACGGCGTCTACCTGTTCGACAGCGCCGATGAGGTGCTCGCACTCGATCCGGACTTGCGCGGGCTGAAGGCCCTGGGCGACGACCAGTTCATCTGCACCGCTCCGGGCAAGGATACCGACGTGGTCAGCCGCGTCTTCGTGCCGGGCGGCGGCGTGGACGAAGACAGCTTCACCGGCTCGGCCCATGCCGTGCTGACCCCGTTCTGGACCCGGCGGCTGGGGCGCGACAGCTTCACCGCCTTCCAGGCCTCGCAGCGCGGCGGGCATGCGACCTGCACGCTGGCCAAAGATCCGTCAGGCGACCGCGCCGTGCTCGGCGGGGACTGCGTGACGGTGGTGGAAGGACGCTTCTACCTCGAGGGGTAAAGCGCCACGAGCCGCTCCAGCGCGTCGACCAGCGCGACGCGGTCCTCGTTGTCGGTCTTGCCGAGGTGCACGACGGTCAGCTGCTGGCGCGGCGATACGATCACGTATTGGCCAAGGTGGCCGACGGCGGCGAAAATGCCGTCGTCGATGGCGCCGCCGAACAGCTCTTCGCGGTCCGTTTCGCTCGGCCGGTTGAGCCAGAGCTGCGCGCCGTAGTCTGGCGAGGCAGGGCTCGGACGGCGCATGAACTCGATCCAGTTGCGCGGCACAAGCTGCACCCCGCGCACCGATCCGCCGTTGCGCAGGAACTCGCCGAACCGCGCCCAGTCGCGCGGGGTGGCCCAGAAGTGGCTGCCGCCCACCAGCGTGCCGCTGGCATCGAACTCTCCGGTCAGCGAATCCATGCCCAGCGGTGCGGCCAGCCGGGCCTCGATGAACTGCTCCATCTCCCGCTGCCGCTCGTCGGGAGAGGCGTCGGGGGCCAGGGTGTTGCCGGCAATGTCGGAGAGGATGACTGAAGTCGCAGTCGAAAAGGCAAAGGTGCTGCCGGGCTCGTACTCGAGCGACTGCGCTTCGGCCCATCCGGCCATGTCGTCGCGCCCGTCGAGGAACAGCATGCGCACTTCGTCCGACTTGTAAGCGGGTTCGCGGGCTTCCTCGTGATGCAGGCCGGAGCGCATCTGCAGCAGGTGGCGCAGGGTAATGCCGCTGCGCGGGTCGCCCGCACGCTGCCACAGCGGGACCGGTGCCGGGTCGTCCAGCCGCAAGCGGCCGTCGGCGACCATCATGCCGAGCAGGACTGCGGTCACGGACTTGGACATGGACCAGCCGGTGAAGCGCATGTCCGCGTCGTAGCCTTCGCCGTAGCGTTCGGCGACCACCTCGCCCTGGTGCAGGACCAGCAGGGCGCGGGTATCGCCAAGGTCTTCGGCGGTGAACAGTTGGTCGATCGCGCGGGCGAGGGGCTCGCGCGGCACGCCCGGGTCTTCGCTGACGGCTTCCATGGCGGCCGCGGGCAAGGGGGGCTCCGGCGGCGGACCGTTCTGCGAACAAGCCGCCAGCAGCGCCAGCGCAATGAGGCTTGGCGCGCGGGTGGAGAGGCGGCTAGGGAACAGGAGAAGCGTCATCGGCGCACCGTCTTTCCTGCAGGACCTTGCAAATGGCAACCGCAAATCAGGCTGGCCCGCACCGCAGAGGCCGCCGGCTCAAATGGCTGCTGCTCCCGGCCGCCGTGCTGGGCGCGGGCGGCTGGTACTTCCGCGCCGAGATCGACGGCTTTTCGCAGGCCGGAACAGGCTATGCTGCCAAGACCGCCTGCTCCTGCCGTTATGTCGGCGGGCGCGCGCTGGGGCAGTGCGAGGATGACCTGCTGCCGTCCATGTGGGCTATCTGGCTGACCGAGGACGAGGCCGAACGGAGCGTCACCGCGCGGATCCCGCTGATCGAGAGCACGACCGCCACCTACGACGAGAACTACGGCTGCGTGCTGGAGCCTTGGGAAGGTTAGGCCTTCTCGGTCCCTTCGATCCAGCCGCCACCGACCACCCGGTCACCGGCGTAGATCACCGCAGCCTGGCCCGGCGCCACACCGAATTCGGGTGTCGCAAAACGGATCGTCGCCGCCGCGCCATCGCCCAGCGAGCCTTCCAGCGTGATCGGCACCGGCCTGGACATCGAGCGGACCTTGGCGGTCAGCGGGACGTCAGGCAGGGGGCCGATGCGGTTGGTCTCGACGATCTGCGCGGCGGACACGGCGAGCATGCGCTTGGGCCCCACCAGCACCTGCGCGGCTTCGGGGTCGAGGCCGACCACGTAGAGCGGTTCCGGCTGGCCGCCGATCTCCAGCCCGCGACGCTGGCCGACGGTGTAGTGGATGATGCCCGGATGCTGTCCCAGCACCTCGCCGCTTTCGGCATGGACGATCTCGCCCGCCCTGGCTCCTTCGGGCCGCATCTTCTTCACGATCTTGGCATAGTCGCCATCGGGCACGAAGCAGATGTCCTGGCTGTCCGGCTTGTTCGCCACCACGAGGCCGAACGCCTCGGCAATGGCGCGGACCTCGGTCTTGGGCAGGCCGCCCAGTGGAAAGCGCAGGTAGTCAAGCTGCGCTTCGGTGGTGGCATAGAGGAAATAGGACTGGTCGCGTGCGGGATCGAGCGCGCGGTGAAGCTCGACGCCATGATCGGTCTCGACCCGGCGGACATAGTGGCCGGTGGCCAGGCAATCGGCACCAAGCTCCTTCGCCATGCGCAGCAAGTCCGTGAACTTGGGCCCCATGTTGCAACGGATACAGGGGATCGGCGTGCGTCCGGCGAGGTATTCGTCGGCAAAGGTCTCGACCACTTCCTCGCGAAAGCTCGACTCGTGATCGAACACGTAATGGGCGATGCCCAGCTTGTCTGCCACCATGCGTGCGTCGCGAATATCGTCACCCGCGCAGCAGGCGCCCTTGCGGCCCGTCGCCGCGCCATAGTCGTACAGCTGCAGGGTAATGCCCATCACCTCTGCACCCGTGGCGGCAGCGAGCGCGGCCACTACCGACGAATCGACACCGCCCGACATGGCGACCACGATCCGGCATTCGGCAGCAGGCCGGGGCAGGTCGAACAGGGTTTCGGGGTTAACCGAAACCGGGAGATCGGCGGCAATGGTCATGACGCGGCGGCGCATACACGCAGCAGCGCATAGGTGAAACCCCGTCTGCACCCCTCAAGGTTCGGTTAAGAGGTTCTTTACCGCATGTTGACAGTTGCCCCCTAAAGCTTGTCACCATGTTCGAGGGAAAGCCTCCATTTTCGCCTGAAGCGCCCAGTGCAGCCGCCGAAGAAACGGCGGGGGATGCACTGTCCGAACTGACTTGGTCGGACCTTGTGGCCAAGTTGGAGGCAGCGCGTGATCTGCGCGCTTCTCTGGCGACAGCCGAAGACGCGACCCTGGCCAGCTTCGACGCGGGGTCGGCGCGGCACCTTGCGCTGCATCAAGAACCGACGCGGCACGAGGAGTACGAACGGAGCGTTAACCATGATGATTTAGGCAATGGCAAAGGGGCATGCGGCAAAGCAACTGAAGGCGCTGACCGTACGCAACCTGCCATCCGAGGTAATACATGATTGAGAACCAGAAAATCCGACCGGCGCAGGTGATTGGCCCCCTTGGTGAGCCGCTCACCATTGATGATCTTCCTTCGCCGAAGACAAAACGCTGGGTCGTACGGCGCAAGGCCGAGGTCGTGGCTGCGGTCAACGGTGGCCTGCTCACCATCGACGAGGTGCTCGAGCGCTACAACCTGACGCTTGAAGAATTCGCCGGCTGGCAGCGCGCGGTCGACCGCTCGGGCATGCAGGGCCTGCGCGTCACGCGCATCCAGCACTACCGCGACCTATACGAGCGCCAGCTCAAGTACTGAGTTCCTCGCGGCGGCCGACAGCGCCAACGGACCAATAGCAGCGCACTCTCGGAACAGAGCGCCCCCGACAACGTTCTTTTACCTGTTAGCCCCATCGAGGGCGAGGCAGAATGAGGAAACGTTATGGGCTGGATTGTTGCAATTATCGTCGGCGGTGTGATTGGCTGGATTGCCAGCATGATCATGGCCCGTGATGCCTCCATGGGCATTCTCTGGAATATCGTGGTCGGCCTCATTGGCTCGCTCTTGGGCGGGTGGATCGGTTCGACCTTTCTCGGCATTGGTGCGACGTTGACCGCATTCAGCCTTCCCGGACTGCTGATGAGCCTGATCGGCGCTGTGGTGTTGCTGGCCATCGTGAACCTGATCCAGCGAGGCCGCGTGCGCTAAGCGCCAAAGGCGTCAGCCAAATTCAAGATAGGGAAAGAGGCGGATGGCTACGGCTTTCCGCCTTTTTCAATTGTAGATCGCACGCCTGCCTATATGCTCGCCTCGACAGGAGGGGAGTCGCCGCGCGGCTGCCCCGGCAAGGGGAGGACTGACAATGGACCTTTTTGTTGAACATGGCTGGCTCGGCTGGATCATCGTCGGCGGCCTGGCAGGGGCACTCGCCAAGCTGCTGATGCCCGGCAAGGATGGCGGCAGTATCATCATGACAATCCTGCTCGGCATTGCCGGCGCAGCAGTGGCCGGTTTCCTCGGCAATGCGATCGGCTGGTACGAGCAGGGCGAAGGCCCGGGCTTCATCGCTGCCGTTGTCGGCGCGCTGATCCTGCTGGTGATCTATCGCCAGGTGAAGAAGCGGGGTTAGTCCCGGCCTGTTGCGGAAGGCTTTTTCGCAGACAATTTGTTACAAATGCGAAGAGGGTGGAAAACCGCTGTTTTCCGCCCTTTTTCGCGCTTGAAATACCGTTTCATCGAACCGGATCGCTGCTTTGCAGAAGCCTGCATTGCGCCTTGCCGTCCATCGGCGCTATGGGGCGGCTCTACGGCCATTGGGGCTGGTCGCGCCGCCTGCGCGCCTGTGCTAGGCCTGCGCTTGCAATGGATAAGGCATTTAGCCGATGAATTACGAGACGACGGTGGACCTTTCCGACACCGAAAACGGTATGACGCTGGACGAACAGGCCGCGCGCCGCAAGCGCATGTGGGTCGTCTTGGCCATCGTGCTGGCTGGCGCGCTCATCGCGGCGCTCATGTTCAGCCGCGGCGAGGAAGAAGTTCCGTTCGCTGCTGAGGGCCGCGAGACCATTCCCGCCGTTACCGTGGTCTCGCCGGGTGCCGGGACTCTGGAGGGCGTTATCAATGCTACTGGTACGCTCGCCGCTCGCCGCGAAATGCCCGTCGGCGTTACCGGTGAAGGTGGCCGCGTCGTGTCCGTCGCTGTTGAGCCGGGTGACTGGGTCAACGCCGGACAGGTACTGGCCGTCATCGACCGCTCCGTGCAGAGCCAGCAGGCCAACGCGCAGGCAGCGCAGATCGAAGTTGCACAAGCTGACGCCAACCTTGCCCAGGCCAATCTCGACCGTGCGATGCAGCTGGTGGAGCGCGGCTTCATCAGCCAGGCCGATATCGATCGCCTGACCGCCACACGCGACGCGGCCGTGGCGCGTGTCGCGGTTGCCCGTGCGCAGCTGGCAGAGCGCCGTGCGCGTAACGCCCAACTCAATATCGTCGCTCCGGCCGCTGGGCTGGTGTTGACACGCGAAGTCGAGCCGGGACAGACGGTCAGCGCCGGTTCGGGCGTGTTGTTCAGCATAGCCCGCGGCGGTGAAATGGAGCTGTTGGCGCAGATCGGTGAAGCCGAGCTGGCCGAAATCGGCCTCGGCGCAACGGGCCGCGTAACGCCAGTGGGCACCGATGAATCTTTCGCCTGCCAGGTGTGGCAGAAGTCCCCCGTGATCAACGAGCAGACCCGGCAGGGCACTGCGCGCTGCGCCTTGCCGTACAATGCCGCGCTGCGTCCGGGCGGCTTTGCCTCGATCGAGCTGGCCAGTGAAACCGTGGTCGCGCCGCGCCTGCCCGAAAGCGCCGTGCTGTCGGATGACCGCGGCAACTATGTCTATATTATCGACGACACCAACCACGTTGTCCGCCGCCCTGTCGAGCTCGGCATGATCCGCGATGACGGCATCGTCATTGCCTCCGGCCTGACCGGCGACGAGCGCGTGGTGATGCGGGCTGGCGGCTTCCTGAGCGAGGGCGAAGAAGTTCGCCCTGTTACCGAAGCGGCAGACTGAGGCCGACAAGGTGGATTTCCGCAACATCTCCGCTTGGTCGATCCGGAACCCGATCGTCCCCATCCTGGCCTTTATCGGCCTGATGCTGGCTGGCATCTTCGCTTTCCAGGACATGGACATCCAGGACCAGCCGGACATCGAATTCCCGGTGGTGCAGGTCAGCATTTCGCAGCCGGGTGCCGCCCCGCCCGAAGTCGAAAACCAGATCACCCAGCGCGTCGAAGCTGCCGTGCAGACGCTCGACGGGATCGAGAGCATCCGGTCGACCGCGTCAGAAGGCAGCTCGTTTACGCGCATCGAGTTCGCGCTCGGCACCGACATCGCCGAGGCGGTGAACGAGGTGAAGAGCGAGATCGACAACATTCGCGGCGAACTGCCTGACGGCATTCTCGAACCGCGCGTGTTCAAGCAGCAAACCAGCTCGCAGCCGATCGTCTCGTTTGGCGTTGCCGCTGACGACATGACGATCGAGCAGCTCAGCTGGTTCATCGACGACACGGTGACCAAGGCACTGTTGACGGTCGATGGCCTTGCCGAGGTCAGCCGCAGCGGCGGCGTCGACCGCGAGATCCTGGTGATCCTCGATCCGGGCCGGATGCAGTCGCTCGGCGTCACTGCCAGCCAGGTCAACTCGGCGTTGCGCCAGCTCAACCTGAACGCTGCGGGTGGCCAGGCCGAGATCGCCGGTTCGCGCCAGTCGGTGCGCGTGCTGGGTAATGCCGAAGATGCCTACGCGTTGTCGCAGGCGCAGATTGCGATCGGCGGTGGCCGCACGGTCAAGCTGTCCGATATCGCCGAGGTTACCGATTCCTACGGCGAGATCACCACGGTCGCCAAGGTCGACGGCAAGCAGGTCGTCACCTTCTCGATCACCCGCGCGCGCGGCGAAAGCGACGTGCGCGTCTACGACGAGGCGATCGAAGTCCTGCAACAGCTGGAAGAAGCCAACCCTGGCGTCACCTTCACCCGCCTCTTCACCGAAGTCGACTACACCCGCGACCAGTACGAAAGCTCGATGGCATTGCTCGTCGAAGGCGCGTTGCTGGCCGTGGTCGTGGTGTTCCTGTTCCTGCGCGACTGGCGAGCCACCATCATCGCCGCGCTGGCGATTCCGCTGTCGGCCATTCCGACCTTCTATTTCATGGACCTGCTGGGCTTCTCGCTCAACACGATGTCGCTGCTCGCACTCGGTCTGGTGGCCGGTGTCCTTGTCGATGACGCCATTGTCGAGATCGAGAATATCGTGCGCCACATGCGCATGGGCAAAAGCGCCTACCAGGCCTCTATCGATGCGGCCGACGAAATCGGCCTGCCGGTGGTGGCGACCACCTTCTGTATCGTCGCGGTGTTCCTGCCCGTCGGCCTGATGCCCGGCATTTCCGGACAGTTCTTCAAGAACTTCGGCCTGACCGTGGTCGCCTCCGTGCTGATGAGCCTTGCCGTTGCGCGACTGATCACGCCCATGGTGGCGGCCTATTTCCTCAAGGCCAAGGGCATTGCCGAACACGGCGAAGGCCCGATGATGGACCGCTACATGAAGGTCCTGCGGTGGTCGCTCGACACCACGGCCTTCCGCAGGATGCGCGAGCGCATCGGCTTCACGCCCACGCACTGGGTAATACAGTCTGCGGCCGTGGTAACAGGCTTGGCGATCCTGGCCGTGCTGCTGGGCCCCACTGGCCTGCTTGGTTGGCTTGGTCTGGCCGATGGAATCGGTCTGGGCACACCGTTCATGTTCCTCTTCACGCTGTTGGCGGCTTACATTGCCGGCGGCCTGCTGATGTTTGTTGTCGGCCTGCTGGTGGGGCTGGTTGTTGGCTATGACAGCAATCACTTCACCCGGCGGACGCGTTATCTTGCCGCCCGCTTCCTCGACCACCGCGTGTGGATGATGCTGGTGGGCATGGTCGCCTTGCTCCTGACGGTCCTGATCGCGGCCAGCGTCCCACAGCAGTTCTTCCCCAACAACGACAGCGACTTCAGCCGCGTCAGCGTTTCGATGGTGCCGGGCACGACGCTCGAGCAGACCGAAGAAGTGGTCGACCGGATCGCCGCGCGCCTGAGCGAGGAGCAGGAGGTTGCACTGGCGCTGGGCATTGCCAACGAAGGCTCGGGCCGTATCAGCCTGGTCCTGCGCGATGACCGAGAGCGCACCTCCATGCAGTTCGAACAGGAATTGACGCCGGTCCTGCAGGATATCCCTGACGCCCGCATCAATTTCCAGAACCAGCAGGGCGGCGGTGGCGGTACCGGTCGCGCCATCTCCATCATGCTCTCCGGCTCCGATCCCGAGGTGCTGTTCGACGCGGCGGGCATCCTGGTGGAGCAGATGGAAACGGTTGAAGGTGCGGTTGCCCCGCGCATCGACTATGACTTGCAGCGCCCCGAGCTTATCATCGAACCGCGTACCGACCTTGCCGCGTCGCTGGGAGTCACGACCTCGGCGCTGAGCCAAGCGATCCGCATCGCCACGCTGGGCGATATCGACCAGAACGTGGCCAAGTTCTCGCTGTCGGACCGGCAGATCCCGATCAGGGTGCGCCTGGCCGAAGGTGCCCGACGCGACCTGTCGACGATCCAGAACCTGCCGGTGCCCACCGCCAGCGGCGGTTCGGTGCCGCTCAGCCGGGTGGCGGACATCTCGCTCGGCATGGGTCCGACCTCGATCGAACGGTACAACCAGAACCGCCGCGTCTTTGTCGGCGTCGATATCGCGCCCAACGTGGCGCGCGGCAACGTGCTCAACGACATCAACGCCCTGCCGATCATGGAAAACCTCCCTACCGGCGTCTCCAACCAGCCGGTCGGCGCGGACGAGTGGCAGCAGGATCTGCTCAACAACTTCGTCACCGCCGTGGTGACAGGCCTGTTCCTCGTCTTTGCCGTACTGGTCCTGCTCTACCGCCGTCTCGTCTCGCCGCTGGTCAACATGACCTCGCTGGCACTGGCACCGCTGGGCGGCTTCATCGCGCTGGTGATTGCGGGCCTGCTCAAGGACGGGCAGCCGATGCCGGTCTCGCTGCCGGTGTTCATCGGTATGCTGATGCTGCTGGGCATCGTGGCCAAGAACTCGATCCTGCTGATCGACTTCGCTATCGAGGAAATGGAGGCAGGCAGGGACAAGCTGACAGCGATCATCGAAGCCGGTCACAAGCGTGCGCAGCCGATCGTCATGACCACCGTCGCCATGACGGCGGGCATGGTGCCGACCGCGCTCTCGCTCTCGGGTGACAGTGCCTGGCGCGCGCCCATGGGCACGGTGGTGATCGGCGGCCTGCTGCTGTCGACGGCGCTGACCCTGCTGATCGTGCCGGCTGGCTTCAGCCTGGCCGACGGGCTGGAGAAGAGGCTTGGCCCGTGGCTGCGCGATCGCCTGCTGACCTACAAGCCGGGTGACGAAATTCGCGGGAAACGGGAGCCGGAGCCTGCCGAGTAAGCGGAGCCTGACCGTGCAAGGCGGCGCTGCCCTGCCGCCCGATCGGGCGCGCCGCATGCGAATCACTGCCACCCTGCTGCTGGTAGGAATGGGCGGGGTTTTCCTCGGCGCGCACCAGATGCTGGGCGTCCACCCGGCCTGGGGTTACGTCCACGCTTTCGCCGAAGCGGCCATGGTTGGCGGGCTGGCAGACTGGTTCGCCGTCACCGCCCTTTTCCGCCACCCGCTGGGCATCCCGATCCCGCACACCGCGATCATCCCGTCCAACAAGGACCGGATTGCCGACACCATGGCGCAGTTCCTGCAGACCAACTTCCTCACGCCGGTGGTGGTGGCGCGGCGCATGCGCGAGATGAACGTGGCGAAGGCGGCGGGCGACTTCCTCGTCAAGCGTGGCGACAGCACCGAAGGCCGCCTGCGCGCGGGCGCGGCGCAGCTGTTCGTGGACTTGCTCGAATCGCTCGATCCGGACCGGTTGGGCATGCAGGTAAAGGCAGGCCTCGCGCGGCAGGCGGAGAAGATCGACATATCCCCGCTACTTGGCCGCATGCTCGAAGCGGCCATTGCCGACAATCGCCACCAGCCACTGATGGACGGGATGATCCGCTGGGCGGGCCTGACGCTGGAAGACAACGAGGAAATGGTGCGCGACATGGTGCAGGAGCGCGCCAATGCCGTGATCCGCTGGACGGGCCTCGACGGTCGGCTGGCCAACTCGGTGCTCGACGGGCTCTATCGCCTGCTGGCCGAGATCCTCGTCAATCCCGATCATCCGCTACGCGGCAAGGTGCAGGAAGGGCTGGAAAAGCTGGCGCATGACCTGCAGCACGATCCCGAGACGCGCGCCAAGATCGAGAAGCTGAAGAACGACTTGCTCGCCAACCCGGCGGTGTCCGACTGGTGGCAAGGCGTGTGGGAGCGCCTGCGCCTGTCGCTGATCGCATCGATCCGCAATCCGGACCAGGCCATGGGCGGCCAGGTCGGTCACAGCCTCGCCGAGCTGGGCGAGACGCTGCGCAGCGATCCGGTTCTACAAATGCAGGTCAACCGGTTTGCCCGCCGCACGCTGGTGGGCACGGTCAACCGTTACGGCGAACAGATCGTGGGCCTCGTCTCGCACACGGTGAAGAGCTGGGATGCCAGCACGGTCACCACCCGCATCGAGCGAGCCGTGGGGCGTGACCTGCAATTCATCCGCATCAACGGTACGCTGGTGGGTGGCCTCGTTGGCGTGACCATCCACCTGCTGACCGAAGTGCTCTAACGCCGCCGTCCGCCAAAGGGCCGCGTCAGGCCGAATATCGGGTCCACCGTCCAGTAGCTGGCAATGGGATTGCCCTCGGCATCGAGCGCGGGGGTGAACTCGCCGTTCTCCAAGATCTGCTCGCAGATGGATTCGTTGGTGTCCGCATCCAGCGAGGGCCAATGCACGTGGCAGGCCGTGGGCTCGCCCTCGGCGCTCACCATCACGCGCACGGGATTGGCGCCGCCGCCCAGCAGCGGGAAGTCCCCGAAGCCGATCGTGCCGCTTGCCAGCCACTCGTAGGCCGGGCCGACGGGCGCGGCGCGGCGTGTCATGGTCTGGTGCGCTTGGTAGTCGAGACCCCAGACGCGCAGCAGGTCGTCCGTGCACGCCTGCAGGGCTTGCATCGGTCCGCGCATGTAGCCGGTTTCGATCCTGATGGGTTGGCGGAGCCCTTCGTCGAGCAGCAAGGCATTGATGCCGGTGGCGAAGGCCAGCTCGTCTTCGCGATTGTAGACGGCGGTGAGGTCTGGCGGGCCTGACGGCACTTCGTCAAACTGGATCAGGCCGAGGTTGAAAAAGGCGCGTCCGTCCGCCGTTTCGGAACGCAGGAAACGCGCGGTGCGCTGCACGTTCTCGGGCTGGTAGCGATAGCCTATCTCTTCTGTGCCACGATAAGGCACAATGACGTCGCCAACCAGGATCAGGCGCGCGAAATTCTCCGCCCGATTACGTTCGAGCGCAAAGGCGATCTCGTCGCTGCCGTTGGCAAAAACCGCGGCGAGGCGGCAATAGTCATCGCCAGCATCAAGGCTCCACGAACCCTGCATGGTGAAACTGCGCGGCGATTCGTCCTGCGCAAATGCCGGTGTGGCGGTGACGGCCAGAAATGCCGATGCCGCAGTCGCAATTACCTTTCCGATAGCCATGTAAACTCTCCTCCCAGCGCGATTTTATCGCGCTGGGAGGAGGTTTCAATGACTTTGTCCGGAGTGGCTCGTCAGAGCTTTTCGGTCAGTTCCGGCACCGCGTTGAAGAGGTCTGCCACGAGACCGATGTCGGCGACCTGGAAGATCGGCGCATCGGGGTCCTTGTTGATGGCGACGATGGTCTTGGAGTCCTTCATCCCGGCAAGGTGCTGGATCGCGCCGGAGATGCCGATGGCGATGTAGACTTCGGGTGCCACGATCTTGCCGGTCTGGCCGACCTGGTAGTCGTTGGGCACATAGCCCGCGTCGACCGCCGCACGGCTCGCGCCGATGGCCGCGCCGAGCTTGTCTGCCAGGGGAGTGATGTACTGCTCGAAGGTTTCCGCGTCCTTCAGTGCGCGGCCGCCAGAGACGATGATCCCGGCACTGGTCAGCTCGGGACGGTCGCTCTTCACCGCGTCGAGGCCGACGAACTCGGACAGGCCGGCATCGCCGGGGCCGCTGGCCGCTTCGGTGCTGGCGCTGCCGCCGCTGGCCTCGGCCTTGTCGAAGGCCGTGGTGCGTACGGTGATCACCAGCTTGGAATCGCTGCTCTCGACGGTAGCGATGGCATTACCGGCATAGATCGGACGCTTGAAGGCCTTCGGGCCTTCGACGCTGATAATGTCCGAGACCTGCATCACGTCAAGCTGGGCAGCAACGCGTGGCAGCACGTTCTTGCCCGTGGTCGTGGCAGGTGCGAGCACGGCATCGTAGCCATCCATCAGGCCTGCGATCAGCGGCGCGACGTTTTCGGCCAGGCCTTGGGCATAGGCAGCATCGTCAGCCACCAGCACCTTGTCGACACCGGCGATCGCGGCATGGGCCTCACCGGCAGCGGAGGAGCCGGCCACCAGCACGTGCACCGGACCGCCGAGGGCAGCGGCAGCGGTTACGGTAGCGAGCGTGGCATCGGCGATATCGTCGCCATGCGGTTCAGCAAGTACAAGAGCAGTCATCAAATGGCTCCCAGGGCTTTGAGCTTGGCGACCAGCGCATCGACGTCTTCCACGATCTCGCCGGCCTGACGGACGGGCGGTTCGGAGACGTTGGTGATGGCGAGGCGCGGAACGATATCGACGCCGTAATCGGCGGGGGTCTTGGTATCGAGCGGCTTCTTCTTCGCCTTCATGATGTTGGGCAGCGACGCATAGCGCGGCTCGTTGAGGCGCAGGTCGGTGGTGATGATCGCGGGCAGCGACAGCTTCACCGTCTCCAGGCCGCCATCGACTTCGCGGGTGACCGATACGCTGTCGCCATCAATCTCAACCTTGCTCGCGAAGGTGCCCTGCGGGCGGTTCATGAGGGCTGCCAGCATCTGTCCGGTCTGGTTGCTGTCATCGTCGATCGCCTGCTTGCCGAGCATCACGATGCCGGGCTTTTCTTCCTCGGCAATCGCCTTGAGGATCTTGGCCACCGCGAGCGGCTCGACCGCTTCGTCGGTCTCGACCAGCACCGCGCGGTCCGCGCCCATGGCGAGCGCCGTGCGCAGGGTTTCCTGCGCCTTGGCCGGGCCGATGCTCACGGCCACGACTTCCTCGGCCTTGCCGGCCTCTTTCAGGCGCAAGGCTTCTTCGACGGCAATCTCGTCGAACGGATTCATGCTCATCTTGACGTTGGCAAGATCGACGCCCGATCCGTCCGCCTTCACGCGCGGCTTCACATTGTAGTCAATCACCCGCTTCACGGGGACGAGGATTTTCATGGTCCTGCCTTCTCCACAGTGTCTTGTGTGCCGCTTATGTAAACGACTTAACGTATAGGTCAAGCAACAGTGCTTTACCGTTCAGGGCACTGGCCTTAGCCTGATTTGCCAGCGACTGTAAGAAGGACTCGCCGATGCGCCTGCACGTTCCCGCAATGCTGCTTCTCGCGAGCCTAGCCTTCCCCGCCGCGGCGCAGGAAACGCGCGTCGCCGAAGCGGGGCACGTAGCCCCCGCTGCCACGGTGGAAGACCTTGCCTGGCTGTCCGGTGGATGGAGCGGTCCGGGCATTGGCGGCGCGCTATCGCACGAGAGCTGGCTGCCGCCGGCCGGTGACACGATGGTCGGCCTGTTCGTGCAGGAAGACGGCGACGGCGGCCTGATGTTCACCGAGCACATGTACATTGTCGAGGAGGAGAACGGCTCGCTCGCGGTCCTGCTCAAGCACTTCAACGCGGACCTGACCGGCTGGGAAGAGCGCGACGACATGGTCCGTTTCCCGCTCGTCGCGCTGGAGGACTGCGCGGCCTACTTCAATGGCCTCACCTATCGCTGCGATGGCGACGACGGGCTGGTAGTCGCCGTGCGCATGAGCAATTCCGATGGCACCACCGGCGAGCTGGTGTTCAACTTCCGCCGCGCCGAGACGGCAATGCGGCCGACGCTCTGCCCCGATGCCATGACCACCGTCGATCTCGACCAATGCCACGTCGAAGTTCTCGCCCGCGCCGAGGAGCAGCGCGCGACCTACCTCGCGGCAGCGCTGGAACAGTACGCGGACGAGCCCGATGTGGCAGATCGCATCCGCGCTTCTGACGAAGCCTTCACGGCCTATCGCGATGCCGAATGCGGTGCGGTGCTGCAAAAGTGGATCGACGGCACGATCCGCGGGATCATGACGCTATCGTGCCGCATCGACATGACCGACGCGCGCACGCACCTGCTTTGGGAAAATTGGCTGACTTACCAGGACTCGAGCCCGCCGGTCCTGCCGGAACCGGGCCCGAGCCGGTAGGGATCAGGCGGCTTCCTTCACTTCTGCCACGATCTTCCTGGCGGCATCGCCAAGGTCGTCGGCGGGGATGATCGGCAGGCCGGAGTTGGCGAGGATGTCCTTGCCCTGCTGCACGTTGGTGCCCTCGAGGCGCACCACCAGCGGCACGTCCAGCTCGACTTCCTTGGCCGCGATCACGATGCCCTCGGCAATGGTGTCACAGCGCATGATGCCGCCGAAGATGTTGACCAGGATGCCCTTCACCGCCGGGTCCGACAGGATGATCTTGAACGCGGCCGTCACCTTCTCGGTGGTGGCGCCGCCACCCACGTCGAGGAAGTTGGCCGGAAACGAGCCGTTCAGCTTGATGATGTCCATGGTCGCCATGGCAAGCCCTGCGCCGTTGACCATGCAGCCGATATCACCGTCCAGCTTGATATAGGCGAGATCGTACTTGCCGGCCTCGACCTCCATCGGGTCTTCCTCGGTCTCGTCGCGCATGGCTTCCACGTCAGGATGGCGATAGAGGGCATTGCTGTCGAAGCTCATCTTGGTGTCGAGCACCAGCAGCTTGCCGTCTTCGGTCTCCACCAGCGGGTTGATCTCCAGCATGTCGCAATCGAGCGCAGTGAAGGCCTCGTAGAGCTTGGCTGACAGCTTCTGCGCTTCCTTGGCCAGCGCTCCGTCGAGCTTCAACGCATAGGCAACCGAGCGGCCGTGGTGCGGCATGAAGCCGGTGGCGGGATCGATGGTGATGGTATGAATCTTCTCGGGCGTGGAGTGCGCCACTTCCTCGATATCCATGCCGCCTTCGGTCGAGACAATCATGGCGACGCGGCTGGTGGCACGGTCGACCACCATCGACAGGTAGTATTCCTTGGCAATGTCGACGCCGTCGGTGACGTAGAGGCGGTTCACCTGCTTGCCGGCATCGCCTGTCTGCACGGTCACCAGGGTGTTGCCGAGCATTTCCCCGGCATCCTTGCGCACGTCTTCCACGCTCTTGGCGAGGCGCACGCCGCCCTTGGCATCGGCAGGCAGTTCCTTGAACTTGCCCTTGCCGCGGCCACCGGCGTGGATCTGCGCCTTTACGACGTAAAGCGGCCCGGGCAACTTGCCTGCTGCTTCCACGGCTTCTTCCACGGTCAACGCCGGATAGCCCGTCGGCACACCGATGCCGAACTTCGCGAGCAATTCCTTGGCCTGGTATTCGTGGATGTTCATGGAGACGGACCTTCTTCGAATGCAGAGGGGGGTTTTGCGGGCGCTAAAGCATTATCGCGCCGCGCTTGCAATCGCTTAGCGTGGCCGTCATTGGCCTTGGCACCCATGATTGACCGCATGAGACTGGAAGCGATCTGCCGCGAGGCAGGATCGATGGCGCTACGCAAGTGGCCCGGTTCTGGGCACGCATTGAAAAGCTGGGAGAAATCGCCCGGTTCGCTGGTCTGCGAAGCCGATCTCGAGGTTGACAGTTTCCTCAAGCGCGAGCTGGGCGCACTGCTGCCCGCTGCCGGCTGGTTGTCCGAGGAAACGGCTGACAGCGCCGAACGACTCGGGAAGGACCTTGTTTGGCTGGTCGATCCAATCGACGGGACTCGCGATTTCATCCGGGGACGGCATGGCTGGGCCGTATCCGTGGCGCTGGTTTCGGCCGGACGGCCCCTGCTCGGCACCCTCGTGGCGCCGTCGCGCGGCGAGGTCTGGTCAGCCACGGCAGGCCGCGGGGCTTGGCTCAATGGCCAGCGGCTGCGCGCCAGCACGCGCACGGAGTTCGCCGGGGCACGGGTTCCCGTGCACGACCTGCCCAAGGAAGACCAGGACCTGGTCAAGGTCGACCAGCCCAATTCCATCGCGCTGCGCATCGCCATGGTCGCAGATGGTCAGGCCGATCTTGTTGCGACGTTGCGCTGGGGTTTCGAGTGGGACGTGGCCGCTGCCGCGCTGATCGCGCGCGAGGCAGGCGCTGCGGCGACGGACGCCTTCGGCAAGCCCCTCGCTTACAACAAGCGCGATCCGCGCGCCTTCGGCCTGCTGGTCAGCGCGCCGAAGATCCACGAAGCGGCCGTCGAACGGCTGGCGGACCGGGCAAATCGCTTGTCTTAGGTCCGCGCGGGCAGTCGCCCTTGCGGTCCGCTGGGCGCAGACCGTTCCAGTCAGTTACGCCGGAATGGAAAAAAGCTCGGGCGCGACCGCGCGCCCGAGCTTTTTCGAGGAGCCAGGCGGGCCGAACGGCCTGCGCCTGGCGCCTGAGGGCCCGGACTAGTAGGCGGCGTTGACGTCGTCCTCGGTGATCGGGGTAATGCGGATTTCCACGCGGCGGTTCTGCGAACGGCCGGATTCGGTGGAGTTGTCGGCAACGGGATACTGTTCGCCGTAGCCGATTGTCTCGATGCGGGCGCGGGCAACGCCGCGGGAGACAAGGTAGTTGGCGACCGACTCGGCGCGGCGACGCGACAGGTCGAGGTTGTACTGCTCGCTACCCGTCGAATCGGTGTGGCCCATGACGTCGATCAGCGAATTCGGATAGTCGATCATCGACTGTGCCACGCCGTCGAGCGTGTTGCGCATCTGCGGCGAGATCGTGGTCGAGTTCACAGCAAAGGTGACATCGGGGAAGTTGACGAGAATGCCGTCGCCATTGGGCGTCTGTGTAACGTCGACACCGGTCCCGGCGGTCACTTCCTCCAGTTCGCGAATCTGTTCGTCCATGCGGTAGCCGACATAGCCGCCAGCAGCGGCACCGATGCCGGCGCCGACGATACGGGCGGTCTTGCCGCCGACGAGGCCGCCAAGCAGGTAGCCGAGGCCCGCGCCGCCAATGCCGCCAATGGCGGTCCGCGAAACGTGGCGTTCGCCGGTGTTGGGATCAGTGACACATGCGGTGGTGGTGCCAGCCAGAGCCAGCGCGGCTGTGGTCGAGACGAGCATCTTGTTAAATTTCATATCGGCATTCCCTTTGTTTTTACGCAGACTAAGCCTGTCGTTGGCCGTGCTCTACTCCGGCCATCACAAGTCTAAACGCCAGAATGACCATGCCGTTCCGTGAATGATTCCTGTCGAAGGCTTTTGCACTCCGCGCCATTGCTGCTAGCGACACAAGCCTGATGAGCCCGTTTCCCTGGCACTACCTCGCCGCGCTTGCACTGCTGATCGTGCTCAACGGCGTTTTCGCCATGTCCGAGCTGGCAATTGTCTCTGCCCGCACCGCGCGCCTGCGCATGGCAGCCGAAAAAGGCAGCCGCAGCGCCGAGGTGGCAATGCGGCTGGCGGCGGACCCGGGCAAGTTCCTCTCCACCGTGCAGATCGGCATAACGCTGATCGGCATTATTGCCGGCGCGGTTTCGGGCGCGACGCTGGGTGAACCGGTGGGTGAGCGGCTGGCGGGGCTGGGGCTCGACCCGGATCTTGCCGCCAACACCGGTTTTGCGCTGATGATCGTGTTGACCACCTTCTGCAGCGTGGTGATCGGCGAGCTGGTGCCCAAGCAACTGGCGCTGCGCAATGCCGAGCGGATTGCCGTCATCATGGCGCGCCCCATGGCCGGGCTGGCGGCGGCGGCGGCGCCCTTCGTCTGGCTGCTGGATGCCTCGTCCAACCTGCTGCTGTCGCTGCTGGGGATTCGCCACAAGGGTGACCACCGGCTGACCGCCGAAGAACTGCAGATGATCTTTGCCGACGCCACGCGCACCGGGGTTATCGAGGAACAGGAACGCGCGATCCTTTCCGGCATCATGCGCTTGCAGGACCGGGCTGTGCGCGAATTGATGACGCCGCGGACCGAGATCGACTGGCTCGATGTCGAAGCAGACGAGGAACAGATCCGCCAGACCATCGCCGCTTCGCCGCATTCGCTTCTGCCCGTGGCCGAAAGCTCGGCAGACAGGGTGCTGGGGGTGGTCAAGGTGCGGGAAGTGCTGGCCTTGTTGGTCGCTGGCCAGCCGGTCGTGCTGCAAGAACTGATGCGCAAGACCGAGGTCGTGCCCGATCGGCTCGATGCGATGGACGTGCTGCGCGTGTTGCAGCAGTCGGGCACGGGCATGGTCATGGTGCACGACGAATATGGCCATCTCGACGGAATCGTTACCACGGCAGACCTGCTGTCCGCGATCGCCGGCGACTTTGCCAGCCACCAGGACGAGGGCGACACGCCCATGGTGACGGAACGGCAGGACGGTTCGCTGCTGGTTTCGGGCGCGCTTGCGGCAGATGCCCTGGCCGAACGGCTCGGCATCGACCTGCCGGAAAATCGTGAGTTCGCGACAGCAGCGGGCTACGCGCTGTTCGTCCTCAAGCACCTGCCTGCGGAAGGCGAGCACTTCAGCGACCAGGGCTGGCGCTTCGAGGTGGTCGATATGGACGGGCGCAAGATCGACAAGCTGTTGGTGAGCCAGGAGTAGGATTGCTTGTCTTGCGCACCGACCTCCGTCGGTGCGTCCTCGCTAGACGCGCTCCGCTTCGCTGCGCGCACGCTGTGCGGGATGGCGGTCGCCCTTGCGGTCACTGGCGTGACCGTTTTCACGTCAAGTTTGCTTAACTGCGCGCGACCCGCAGGTCGCCCCGAACGACGGCAAAGCCGGGTGCAGGGAACAGCACCGAGGACGAAGCCGAGGAGGAGGCTTCGAAAATCGAACTGTGAAGTGATTGCGGGCGTCAGCCCGGGATCACGGCCCGCGCAGCCTGGCCGTCACCTTCGGGCGCGGCGAGGATGGTCTGCACGGCGGTACCCTTGTCGACCGTGAAGGTCTCGGCGTCGCCGACAGCCGTGCGGATGCCCGGTGCGGCTTCACCGGCGCGATCCAGCGCACTGGTTTCCACGGCGCTGCGCGGGGCCGGGCCACCGAACAGGGCTTCGAGAGCCTGCTGCGATGCGGTGCCTTCGACCGGACGCGGAGCACCCGGCTCCGGCGGAGTCAGGTGGAAGTCGGGCGGGATCACCAGCGGTGCCTGGCGCTGCACGGCGAATTCGTCCGGACGGTCACGCCCGCCGATGTTGAGGCCGCCACACGCGGTAAGGCCCAGCACGGTGGCGCTGGCGATGAGGGCGCGGGTGAGATTACGCATGATATTCAAGACTCCGGGCTTTCGGCCGTTGGCCCAACCGTTTCTGCTGGGGCGTCGCTGTCCGATGCCTCCTGCTTGTTGGGCTCTTTCTCGCGCATGAACAGGGCACGTGCAAGGATAATCACGACGCCGGCAGTGATCGCGGCGTCGGCAACGTTGAAGATGAGGAAGGGGCGGAAATCGCCGAGGTGGAAGTCGGCATAGTCGATGACATAGCCGTAGAGGAAGCGGTCGCGGATGTTGCCGAGCGCTCCGCCCAGCACCAGCGCCAGCGGGATCACGTCGCCCAGGCGCTTCTCGCGCAGCATCCATACGAAGACCACCAGCGCGATCAGCGCGGTCACGCCGACGAGGATCCAGCGCATCTCCACGCTGGTCGCTTCGAACATGCCAAGCGAGACGCCGTAATTGTTGGTGCGGGTGAAATCGAAGAACGACAGCAGCGGGTAGTGATCGCCCACCTGTGTCAGGCCAAGGTCCTCGACCACGAACTTCTTCAGCCACTGGTCGACGATGAAGGTCAGCGCGGCGACCACCAGCCCGTAAAAGGCATATTTGCGGCTGGCGATCATGATGCGGCATCCAACCGGGCGACGACGTCGGTGCAGCGGCCGCACAGGTCGCCGTCTTCCGTTACTTCGGGCAACAGGCGCCAGCAGCGGCCGCACTTGGCGTCGCTGGACTTGGTCACGCTCACGCTATCGCCCTGGCCCACGGTGACTGTGCCGGTGATGAACAACTCGGCGAGGTCGTCGGACGAGAAGCCGGCGGGCACTGCGTTCTCCGGCACCACGACTTCGGCCTCGAGGCCCGAACGGATGGTCTTTTCGCGGCGCAGCGGTTCGATAGCTTCGGTGACGCGCTCGCGCAGGCGGCGCACCGCGGCCCAGACGGCCTCGTCGGCGTCGACTGAAGGGATTTCCGGCCATTCGAGCAGGTGCACGCTATCCGCATCGGGATAGCGCGTGGACCACACTTCCTCGGCGGTGAAAACCAGCACCGGCGCGGCGTAGCGGATCAGCGCATGGAACAGCGTGTCGAGCACGGTGCGGTAGGCGCGGCGTTCCAGTCCGTCAGGTGCGTCGCAGTAGAGCCGGTCCTTGCGGATATCGAAGAAGAACGCGGACAGGTCCTCGTTCATGAAGTCGACCAGCGCGCGGGTGTAGGCGTTGAAGTCGTAGTCTTCCACGGCCTGCCGCAGCTTGCCGTCCAGTTCGCCCAGCAGCGCCAGCACGTACTGCTCGAGCTCGGGCATCTGGGCAACGTCCACCTTCTCGGCGTCGGTGAAGCCACCCAGTGCGCCGAGCATGTAGCGGAAGGTGTTGCGCAGCTTGCGGTACTGGTCGGCCACGCCCTTGAGGATTTCCGGCCCGATGCGGTGGTCTTCGGTGAAGTCGACCGACAGCGCCCACAGGCGGATGATGTCGGCGCCGTATTCTTCCATCACCTTGAGCGGGTCGACGGTGTTGCCGAGGCTCTTCGACATCTTGCGCCCGTCGGCGGCCATGGTGAAGCCGTGGGTCAGCACCTGCTTGTACGGCGCGCGGCCGCGCGTGGCGCAGCTTTCGAGCAGCGAGGACTGGAACCAGCCGCGGTGCTGGTCGGAGCCTTCGAGGTAGAGGTCGGCGGGCGACTGCAGGTCAGGCCAACGCTCGCTCTCGAGCACGAAGGCGTGGGTCGAGCCCGAATCGAACCAGACATCGAGGATGTCGGTGATCATCTCGTAGTCGTCGAGGTTGTAATCGTTGCCGAGCAGGGCCTGCGCGTTCTCTTCGCACCAGGCATCGACGCCGCCGGCCTTCACGGCCTCGACGATACGTGTGTTCACGGCCTTGTCGACGAGGTATTCGCCGGTTTCGCGGTTCACAAACAGGGTGATCGGCACGCCCCAGGCGCGCTGGCGGGAGAGCACCCAGTCGGGGCGGCCCTCAACCATTGAACCGATACGGTTCTTTCCCTTGGGTGGAACAAACCGCGTCTGCGCGATTTCAGCCATGGCAGTCTCGCGCAGGGTGCGCGTGTGCGATGCGTCGACGGCCAGCGCCACGGCCCCGCCAATGCCGCCAAGGTGCGCGACATCGAAGTCGAACGGCGAGATCGGCTCGTCCATCGGCACGAACCACTGCGGCGTGCAGCGGAAGATCACCTTGGCCTTCGAGCGCCAGCTGTGTGGATAAGAGTGTTGATAGTCTGCGGATGCGCTGAGCAAAGCTCCAGCGGCCTTCAGGTCCTCGCAGATCGGCCCGCCAGTCCCTTCATCATTAGGCGGCGCGTTGAACTTGGGATTGATGACCGAGCCGGAGCGTTCGTCGGTGCGCGGCAGCCACAGCCAGTCCTCGCGGTAGCGCCCATCGTCGTCGACCACGAACTTGGGGCCGAGGCCATTGGCCTTGCACAGGTCGAAGTCGTCCTCGCCATGGTCGGGCGCCATGTGCACGAGGCCGGTGCCGCTCTCGGTGGTGACGAAGTCGCCGGGGAGCATCGGACGGGGCTCGGCAAAGAACCCGCCGAGGTGGTGCATCGGGTGGCGGCAGATGGTTCCTCGAAGCAAAGCGCCATCGATTGCACCGCCTACATCGATGCCTTTGAGCAGAACGGTTTGGCCGAACTGGTCATCTAGCCGCTTGTTGAATTCGCTCACCAACTGACGCGCGATAAGGAAGCGCTTTCCAGCCAAAGCTTCTACGTTGGTCGCCTCTACCAAGCCGTAAAGAACAGACTCACCGTAAGCGAGCGCTTGGTTCACCGGAATCGTCCACGGCGTGGTCGTCCAGATAACCGTATGCGCGCCGATCAGTTCGGGCACATTCGGGCACTCAACAATCTCGAACGCCACGTCGATCTGCGTCGACACGATATCCTCGTACTCGACCTCGGCCTCTGCCAGCGCGGTCTTTTCGACCGGGCTCCACATCACAGGCTTGGCACCGCGATAGAGCTGGCCGGTCTCGGCGAACTTCAGCAGTTCGGCGACGATGCCTGCTTCGGCCTCGGGCGCCATGGTGAGGTAGGGGTTGTCCCAGTCACCGCTAACGCCCAGCCGCTTGAACTGTTCGCGCTGCACGTCGACCCACCGCGCGGCGTAGTCGCGGCATTCCTGCCGGAACTCTGTCGCGGGGACCTCGTCCTTGTTGCGCTTCTTCTTGCGGTAGGCTTCCTCGATCTTCCATTCGATCGGCAGGCCGTGGCAGTCCCAGCCGGGCACGTAGGGCGCGTCCTTGCCAAGCAAGGTCTGGGTGCGCACTACCGCGTCCTTCAGCACCTTGTTCAGCGCGTGGCCGATGTGGATGTCGCCATTGGCATAGGGCGGGCCATCGTGAAGGATGAACTTTTCGCGGCCCGCGCGGCTATCGCGCAGCTGCCGGTAGAGGTCCTGCTCTTCCCAGCGCGCAAGAATGCCCGGCTCCTTCTGCGGGAGTCCGGCCTTCATCGGGAAGTCGGTCTTCGGCAGGAAGACCGTGTCTCTGTAGTCGCGCTTCTCAGTCATTGCGCGCGCCACCTAGAAGGTCGCGGGCCTGCTCGCAATCCCGTTCCATCTGCACCTTGAGCGCGTCGAGGCTGTCGAACCGCGCCTCGGGCCGCAGGAAGTGGTGCAGGGCGACGTCGATCTGCTGGCCGTAGAGGTCGCCGGAGAAATCGAAGAAGAAGGGTTCGAGCAGCTCCTTGGGCGGGTCGAACTGCGGGCGCACGCCGAGGTTGGCCGCGCCGACGAGCTGCTGTCCGGTGGCGAGAACGCGGCCGGTCACGGCATAGACGCCGAAGCGGGGCCGCAGGTAGGAGCCCATGTCCATGTTGGCGGTGGGATAGCCGAGTTCGCGCCCGCGCTTGTCGCCGTGGATCACCGTGCCGCGCACCGTGAACGGGCGGGTGAGCAAGTCGGCGGCGACCTGGCATTCGCCTGCCTTCAGCGCATCGCGGATGCGGCTGGAGGAGACGACCTGCCCGCTGGCGCCGACCGGGCCCACGGCGCGCGCTTCGATCCCGCAGGTGGCCCCCACATCGCGCAGTACCGCCACGTTTCCGTCGCGGCCCTTGCCGAAGGTGAAGTCCTCGCCTGTGACCACGCCTGCCGCGCCGATCTGCGTGCCGAGCAGGTCGCGAACGAAGCTTTCTGCCGGTGTCGCTGCCAGCTCGTCGCCAAACTCGAACACCAGCATGGCGTCGGCTCCGGCGGCGGTGAACAGTTCCTCGCGCTGGGCTAGGCTGGTGAGGCGGAAGGGCGGCACGTGTGGGGCGAAATGGCGCACCGGGTGCGGGTCGAAGGTGGCGACGATCGCGGGGCGGCCCTCTGCCTTGGCCCATTCCACCGCTTCGGCGACCACGCGTTGGTGGCCGAGGTGGAAGCCGTCGAAATTGCCCAGCGCGATGATCGCGCCGCGCAGGCTCTCCGGCACGGCATCGCGGTGCGAGAGACGGGTCATGCCATCGGCTCCAGTCCTGCCCGGAGGACGCGCAGCGCGTTGAGGCCCATGACGGCGCGAATCTCGTCCTCGCTCCAGCCATCTTCCAGCAGGGCGTTGGTGATCTGCACCAGTTGCGAGGTGTCGAAACGGGTAGTGACCGATCCGTCGAAGTCGCTGCCCAGTGCCACGTAATCCACGCCGACAAGGTCGCGCACATGACGCATGGCGCGCACGATGTCGGCGGGCGCGGTGCCACAGGCGGCGTCGGGCCAGTAGCCGATCCCGATCACTCCGCCGGTTGCGGCAACTCCGCGAAGCTCGTCATCGGTGAGGTTGCGCACGCCGGGACAGGTCGTCTGGACACCGCCGTGGCTGGAGACGACCGGGCGCCGCGCCATTGCCAGCACTTCGGCCACGCACTGGTGGCTGCAATGGGCAATGTCGATGATCATCCCCATGCGCTCCATCCGTTGCACGGCTTCGCGACCCATGTTGGTCAGCCCGCCCTTTTCGATCCCGTGGGCAGAACCTGCCAGTTCGTTGTCGAAGAAATGCGTGATCCCCGCCATGCGCACGCCCGCGTCGTAGAGCACGTCGAGGTTATCGATATCGCCTTCGAGATCGTGCAGCCCTTCGACCGAGAGCATCGCACCCACCGGCTTTCCGGCGGCTGGCGTGGCATATCGGCTGCGGCCAATCGGCGTGCAGGTTCCACAGGCGATGGCTTCTTCAAGCTCTGCCAGCTCCGTCGTGTCGCGAACCAACCACAGTCCGTTGCCGCTATCTTCGGCGGCCTGCTCCAGCTTCTCGCCATGATACAGCGTCCGTTGCAGCAACGAGGTCCAGGTCCGCACCGGCTGAGCCTGCACCATCACCAGCAGGGTAATGTTGTCGGTCTCGTCGCTGTTGTGGTCGTAATTCATATCGCGCGGCGTCTTGGTGACGCTGGAGAACACCTGCAGCGCGACATTGCCTGCCTGCAGGCGTGGCAGGTCGATATGCCCGCGATCGGCTGCATCCAGCATGTCGCGCTGCCACAGCAGGGTATCGCCGTGCAGGTCGACCACGGTCAGCGTGTCGTGCAGTGCCTGCGCCTCGGCGCTGACTTCGGGCAGCGGCTGCCCGTCGATGACATTGTGCTGGCGCTCCACGATGCCGGGCGCGAACAGCAGCAGAGCCCCAACTGCGAGCAGCACGAGCAAACCGATCCGCAAGCCCCAACGGCGCATCAGGTCGTCCGTTCGTAGGTGACGAAGTCGTAGGGCGGGAAGCCATCCTTGGCCGGACGGCTTTCGCGGGCAGTCTCGCGCCAGGTCGGATCGATAGCAGGCGAAGGCATGGTGACGTCGCCCACGGTATCCTCGAAGACTTCGGTCAGTTCGAAGGTCGTGGCCATGTCATCGAACAGCGCGAACACTTCGGCCCCGCCGATCACGGCTACATCCTCGTCGCCAGCCAGTTCCAGCGCGGCTTCGGGCGTCAGCGCCACTTCCGCGCCGTCCGCCTGCCAGTCCGTCTGCCGCGTCAGCACGATATGGCGGCGGCCGGGCAGCAGGCCGGGCAAGCTGTCGAAAGTCTTGCGGCCCATCACCATGGGTTTGCCCATGGTCAGCCGCTTGAAGCGCTTGAGGTCTTCGGAGATCGACCAGGGCACGTTACCGTCCCTGGCAATCACGCCGTTGGTCGCGCGGGCGACGATGAACAGGATGTCCCGGCTCATCACCCGACCCGCGTGATGTGGCCCATCTTGCGGCCCTCGCGCGCTTCGGCCTTGCCATAGAGGTGCACGTGCGCGCGCCCGTCAGCCAGGTGGCCCGCCAGGTTGAGCGCCTCGCTGCCCAGAAGGTTGTCCATCACCACCTTGTCGTACACGGAACTGGTGTCGCCCAGTGGCAGGTTGCAGATCGCGCGGACGTGGTTCTCGAACTGGCTGGTGACGGCGCCCTCGATGGTCCAGTGCCCCGAATTGTGCACCCGCGGTGCCATTTCGTTGAACACCGGTCCGCTGGCTGTCGCGAAGAATTCCAGCGTCAGCACGCCGACATAGTTGAGCGCGATGGCGGCCATCTGTGCCAGTTCGCGCGCCTTTGCCACCTGCTGCAGCACGATCTCCGGCGCGGGCAGTTCGGAATGGGCGAGCACACCGTGGACATGGCGGTTGCGGGTCGAATCCCAGAACCGCACTTCGCCCGCGCGGTTGCGCACCAGGATGACCGAGAACTCGCATTCGAAATCGATGCGCGCTTCATAGACGCAGCCACTTTGCGGAACGCGGGCGCGGTAGACCTCCTGGCGATCGGCGATCTTCCACTGACCCTTGCCGTCATAGCCGTCGCGGCGGGTCTTGAGGATGCCGGGGACGCCAATCCGGTCAATCGCGTCGGTAAGCTCGCTGTCGTGGTCGATCACCGCGAAGGGTGCAGGACGGCCGCCCGCCTCTTCGATGAAGCGCTTTTCGCGGACGCGGTCCTGCGCCATTTCGAGCGCGCGCGGCGAGGGCGCGAGCTGTTCCTGCGGCAAGGCTGCCAGCGGAGCGACCGGTACGTTCTCGAACTCGTAAGTGATCACGTCGCAGTCGCGCGCGAACTCGATCAACGCACCGCTGTCGTGCCAGCTGGCGCAAGTGAACTTTGCAGCGACTTCGGCAGCGACCGAATCGCGCTCGGGCGCGAAGACGTGCACGTGGTAGCCCAGCTGGGCCGCCGCCACGGCCATCATCCGGCCCAGCTGGCCGCCGCCCAGGATGCCGATTGTCGAACCGGGAGGAAGCGCGGTCATGCCCAGCCTACTCAAGCGTTGTCGCTGGGGCGCTCGGCCACCCTGTCGGTCTGCGCGGCGCGCCAGTCCTGCAGGCGGGCGGACAGGCCTTCGTCGGCCAGGGCGAGGATCGATGCAGCAAGCAGGCCGGCATTGGTCGCCCCGGCCCGACCGATGGCGAGGGTGCCGGTGGGCACGCCCGCGGGCATCTGCACAATCGACAGCAGGCTGTCGAGGCCACTCATGGCTTTCGATTGTACCGGCACGCCCAGCACCGGCAGGTGTGTCAGCGCGGCGATCATGCCCGGCAGGTGGGCAGCGCCGCCTGCACCAGCGATCACTACCTTGAAGCCTTCGTTTGCTGCGCTCTTGCCGAAAGCGTGTAGCCGGTCCGGCGTGCGGTGGGCGGAAACGATGCGAGCATCATAGGCCACGCCCAGCGCATCCAGCACTTCGGCGGCCTTTTGCATGGTGGGCCAGTCCGACTGGCTGCCCATCACGATA
This sequence comes from Aurantiacibacter gilvus, assembly GCF_038289935.1. Lineage (NCBI taxonomy): Bacteria > Pseudomonadati > Pseudomonadota > Alphaproteobacteria > Sphingomonadales > Erythrobacteraceae > Aurantiacibacter > Aurantiacibacter gilvus. The sequence goes on along the minus strand of NZ_JBBYHV010000002.1, from coordinate 778,106 downwards.
GCGACTGGTGCGCTCATTGCCTCAACTGTCCTTCAGGTAATACCGTTCGCCCGGCTGCATGTTATCGTCGAAGTCGTAGACGATCGGCTGGCCGGTGGGAATCTCCAGTCCGGTGATTTCCTCGTCCGAGATGTTCGACAGGTGCTTTACCAGCGCGCGCAGCGAATTGCCGTGGGCGGAAATGATTACCGTCTCGCCCGCAGCCAGCTGCGGCAGGATGTCGCTTTCCCAGTAGGGCAGCACGCGTTCGATGGTGAGCTTGAGGCTCTCGGTCTGCGGCACTTCGATCCCGGCGTAGCGTGGATCGTTGCCGGGATCGTACTGGTCGCCCTTGGGCATCGGCGGCGGCGGTACGTCGAAGCTCCGGCGCCAGATGTGCACCTGTTCGTCGCCGTGCTTCTCGCGCGTTTCCTGCTTGTTGAGGCCGGTCAGCCCGCCATAGTGGCGCTCGTTCAGGCGCCAGTCCTTGGTTTCCGGGATCCACAGCCGGTCGCAATATTCCAGCGCCAGGTGCAGCGTCTTGATCGCGCGCTTCTGCACGGAAGTGAAGGCCACGGTCGGGAAGATGCCTTTATCCTTCAGCAGACGGCCAGCTTCCTTGGCTTCCTCGACACCCTTTTCGGTTACGTCGACATCCCACCAGCCGGTGAAACGGTTGGCGAGGTTCCATTCGCTCTGGCCATGACGGACGAGGATCAGCTTGGGCACGGGTCAAAGGTCTCCTGTTGAAGGGCGCGCCCTAGCTTTCGCTGTCGGATTTGGAAAGGTCTGGAGAGGACCCGGGTGATTCGCGTCCGGCCGACTCTTGAGCCGACCTCTGGGCATCCATCGCCCGCGCTTGCGACTTGCGGCGCTTCAGGTTGGCGCGCAATTTCGCTGCGAGGCGCTCTTCGCGGGAAATATCCTTGCTCATGGGCTGCATGTCTGGCGCAAGGCGCGCTGCACCTCAAGCTTGGCTTGACTTTCATGCCGTCCGCGACAATAGCGCGCGCCTGTTCCCGCACCTGACGGATTTTTCGGGCCAGACGCTGCTGTAGCTCAGTGGTAGAGCGCACCCTTGGTAAGGGTGAGGCCGGGAGTTCAATCCTCCCCAGCAGCACCAGTCCTTTCGATCATGAACCCGCTTACGCGGGTTCGTCCTCGGCGCTGAACCCTCCATTCGGCTGGCGACCTCATTGCGGGGCACCTGCGGTCGCGCAGTCGCGCTCTGTCGTCTGCTGGGTGCAGACGATTGACCTCAAGTCACCTGCGGCATTCAATTTTTCTTCAAAACGCAGTGTGTTGTGTCTATACATCACCGATGGACGCGGAACCACTCACCAAGCTCGACCCTGCCTACACCACCGTCATGCGACTGGAGGGTGCGCTGATGCTGTTGCCGATACTGGCAGGCACGATCGCGCTCTATGTCTCGTCCGTCCTGCCGATCTGGGTGCCGGGGCTGCTGTTCCTGCTCATCGCGGCGGTGCTGGTGATCTACTTGCCGATGAAGCGATACCGTTCGCGCGGCTACCACATCAGCGACGACCGGCTGCGCGTCGTGAAGGGCGTCATGTTCCATGCCGATACCGTGGTGCCGTTCAGCCGCGTGCAGCACCTCGACGTCGAGCAGAACCCGCTCGAGCGGATGTTCGGCATTGCCCGGCTGATCCTGCACACGGCGGGCACGCACAATTCCTCGGTCACCCTGCCGGGCCTTGTCCATGCTGATGCCGTGACCATGCGCGAGGAAATCCGCGCCCATGTGAAGCGCGAATCGCTGTGAGCGAAGCAGTTCCGCCGATGGCGCCCGAAGACGGCTGGCAGCGGGTCAATAAGCTCTCCATGCTGGTGCAGCTCGTGCGGCTGGGTTTCCAGGCCATCATCCCCGCCGTCTTCTTGCTCTACAGCTCGGCTTCCGACGCGAAGAACCTCAGCACGGTTGGGCCCATTATCGGTGCCGTGGCCATGCTCGTGATCGGAGCGGTGGGCCTGTCCACCTGGCTCAACTGGTACCGCCTGCGCTACCGCGTCGGCGACAGCGACGTGAAGGTGGAGAAAGGCATCATCAGCCGCCAGGCGCGCTCGGTTCCCTATGACCGCATCCAGGACGTCAGCCTCGAACAAAAGCTCGTGCCGCGCCTGCTGGGACTGGTGCAGGTGAAGTTTGAGACCGGTGCCGGCGGCAAGGACGAACTGGCGCTGGCCTATGTTTCCGAAGCCGAGGGAGAGCGCCTGCGCGAAGTGGTGCGCGCGCTGGTAGAGGGCGAGCAGGCCGCCGAACCCGCCGCGCAGGAGGCCGAGGACGCGCCGATTGCTGCCGCCACGCCGCCCGGGCGCACCTTGTTTGCCATGGGACCGAAGCGGCTGTTCACCTACGGCCTGTTCAACTTCTCGCTGGTGATCTTCGCGGTCCTGCTGGGTGCAGCGCAGCAGTTCGAATTCCTGCTGCCCTTCGACCTGTGGGACTACATCGGCTCGTTCTTCAACAACGAGGCGGTCAATGATGCGGGCACCTACCTGTCCTCGCTCGACATGTTCGCGCGGATCGCGGCGATCCTCTACGCGCTCGGCGTGGTGCTGGTGCTGGGCGTCAGTACCGGTGTGGTCCGCACATTCGTGCGCGACTGGGAATTCCTGCTGGAACGCACCGCCAAGGGTTTCCGCCGCCGCCGCGGCCTGCTGACCAAGACCGACGTCGTCATGCCCGTCCACCGCGTGCAGGCATTGGTGGTGAAGACCGGCTGGCTGCGCCGCCGCTTCGGCTGGCACGGGCTGAGCTTCATCAGCCTGGCGCAGGATTCGGGCAGCGCCAACCACGACGTCGCGCCCTTCGCCAAGATGGACGAGATCGCGCCAATCGCGGCAGAGGCGGGCTTCAGCCTGCCGGACGAGACGGAGCAGTGGCGGCGGGCCAGCCCGAAGTACTACACCGACAAGGCGATGATCGTCGGCGCTGTCGTGACCCTAGTGGCCATGGGCAACATCGTGTTCGGCAATGCTTTGGCGGGCCTGGCGATTGCCCTGCTGGCGGCCGTCTTGGTGCTGCGCGAATACTTCCTGTGGAATTTCGACCGGCACGCCCTCGATCCGGCGCAGGTGCTGTCGCGCCGGGGCTGGCTGGCCCCGCGCCTGCAGGTGGCAAGCCGGGTCAAGCTGCATTCGGTCGAGATCGCCCAGGGCCCTCTCGCCCGGCTGCGCGGTTACTGCGACCTCAGGTTCGGCATGGCGGGCGGCAGCTTTTCGTTCGACGGGCTGGCGCTGGACGACGCCAGGAAACTGCGCGCGGCCGTGCTCGATTCGATTGCCGAGGTCGACTTCGCCAAGCTGCCCAGATGAATTGAAAATTGGCGACACGAAAAGGGCCCCGGCCGAAGCCGGAGCCCTGTTCAACGTCTGTGTCCGTCGGTTGTCCGCGTCAGTACATGACGCCGTAGTAACCGAAGACCTGGCGACCATAGTTGTCGCTGAAGATCGGGGTCTCGCTGGGCGCGTAGCTTGGTGCGTCGCGCAACTGCGACTTGTCGATGTTCACGACGTAGCCGTCCTTGGCGACATCATAGTCCAGCGCGTCCCACGGGACGGGGAAATGGCTTTCGCCGATACCCAGGAAGCCGCCGAAGCTCATGACGGCATATTCCACGCGACCGGAACGCTTGCCGATCATCAGATGGGCAATCTTGCCAATCTCCTCGCCGTCAGTGGCATAGACCTTGGTGTCTTCCACCTTGCTCGAAGAAATCAGGTTGTCGGCTTCGTCCCGCTCCAGCGGGCGCGAACGGTCGAACTGGGCGCGGCGCTCAAGTTCGGCCTCGGAAAAGGTCGGACGGGTTTGCATGGTTGTCTCTGTCATGAAGTGACCTCCTTGCTGACCGATGACGCACGCGATCCCGGGTGGATGCTTGTTTCGGGGGACGAACCCCGCAGGCGCCCTGCGTCTTGTGAAGACAGCTCGATCCGCAGCTTGCGGAGAGCGCGGCGCCAGCGTCGAAAAACGCCATCGGCATGTTCAATTACCAAACGGCTCGCCGCCGCGAGCGTTCCGAGAAACCTTGATCTTTCCGATGCTTGATCAGGCGCGCAGGTCCGCCCATTCGGGATGCTTGTCGAATTGTACCGCGACATAGGGGCAGGTTGGCTTGATCCGGAAACCCTGTTCGCGCGCATCGGCAATCAGGGCTTCGACCAGCTTGAAGGCAATGCCCCTGCCGCGTGCCTCGGGCGGGGTGAAGGTATGGTTGGCGATCCGCACGCCGTCCTCGCGCAGCCGCCAGGTCAGCTCGGCGCGGGTGTCCGTGCCTGCGACATCGGCATAGTAGGCGCCCTTGTCGCCCTTTTGCTCGGTCGTGATTTCCAGTTCTGCCACGGGGTCTCCTGTTGATCTCCTGCTTGCGCAGAACGAGCCGTGCGGCCAATGCGTTCCGCGATGCAGTTCCTGTCCGACAACGCCGCCCCCGTCCATCCCCGCTTGTGGGAAGCCATGCGTGCTGCCGATGCGCCTGACACGCCCTACGACACCGACGCGCTCAGCCGCGAGCTCGACGCGCGCTTTTCCGCGCTGTTCGGGCGCGAGTGCGCGGCGCTGTGGGTGGCGACCGGCACGGCGGCCAACTGCCTGGCGCTGGCGACCATGGTCGATCCCCACGGCGGCGTGGTCTGCCACGAGGAAGCCCACATCGAGATGGACGAGTGCGGTGCGCCCGGTTTCTACTTGCACGGGGCCAAGCTGCTGCTCGCGCCTGGCAATGGCGCGAAGCTGACCGCCGATGCGATTGGCGAGGTGCTGGCGGGCATTACCCGGGGGGTGCACCAGGTTCCGGCACAGGCGATCTCGATCACCCAGGCGAGCGAATACGGCATGGTCTATCGGCCTGACGAACTCGCCGCGATCAGCGCGCTGGCGAAACAGCACGACCTTGGCCTGCACATGGACGGCGCGCGTTTCGGCAATGCGGCGGCCTTCCTCGGCGGCGCGCCAGCCGAAGTCGCGGGGCCGGTCGACGCGCTCAGTTTCGGCATGGTCAAGAACGGCGGGATGGGTGCTGAGGCGGTGATCCTGTTCGACACGGCCAAGGCGGACATGATCCGCTTCCGCCGCAAGCGCGCGGGGCACCTGCAGAGCAAGGGCCGCTACCTCGCCGCGCAGATTCACGCCATGCTGGACGACGACCTGTGGCTTGAGAATGCCCGCGCTGCGAACGCGGCGGCGGCCGAGATCGCCGCCGCGGCGGGAGACCGGCTGGTCTATCCGGTGGAGGCAAACGAGGTATTCGTGCGCATGAATGCGGACGAGCGCGCGGCGCTGCGCGAACGGGGCTTTGCCTTCTACGACTGGGGCGACGTCTGCGTGCGCATGGTTACCAGCTGGGCCACCAACCCGGACCATGTGCGGCTGCTGGCCAAGGCCGTGTCGGCGCTGTGAGACCACTGTGAACACGGCCGACGCCAATATCCTGAGTTGGCGGGTTATCATCCCGTTCCTGCTGACGGGCACGATCTGGGGGTCGACCTGGTACGTCATAACCGGCCAGATCGACGGCGTGCCGGCTGCGTGGTCGGTCTTCTATCGCTTCGCCCTGGCAACGCCGGCGCTGTTCGTGGTCGCCTTGCTGATGAAGCGCAGGCTGCGGCTCACGCGCCCCGAGCAGGTACTGGCCATGGGCGTGGGACTGGCGCAGTTCAGCGGCAACTTCCTGTTCGTCTATCACTCCGAGCTCTACGTCACCTCCGGCATTGTCGCGATGATGTTCGCCTTGCTGATGGTGCCCAATGCCCTGTTCGCGCGGTTTTTCCTGGGAGAACGGGTGCAGGGCGGCTTCGTGCTTGGCAGCCTGGTGGCAATCGTCGGTGTTTCCTTCCTGCTGTGGCACGAATGGCAAGCCAATCCGGATGCCGGAGTGATCGGCGGCAACGTGGGGCTGGGTATTGTGCTGGCGGTGATCGGCATCCTTTGTGCTTCGCTGGCAAACGTGATCCAGGCCAACCCTACCGGGCGCGGCGTGCCCATGGTCAGCCTGCTGGCCTGGGCCATGCTTTACGGGACGCTGTTCGACCTCGGCTTTGCCTGGCTGACAGCTGGACCGCCACCCTTGCCCACGGCACCGACCTACTGGGGTGGCATCGTCTATCTCGCGCTGATCGGATCGGTGGTGACCTTCCCGCTGCATTACAACCTGGTCCGCGTGATCGGCGCGGGCCGGGCGGCCTACAATTCGATCATCACCATTGCCGTGGCCATGCTGCTTTCCACCCTGTTCGAAGAATACCGCTGGACCCCCCTGACCGCGAGCGGGATGGTGCTGGCAGTGATCGGCATGGTGCTGGCCCTGCGTGCCAGGAAGCAGCCCGGCGTGCAGGTGCAGCAGTCGGGACGGCTGATGCGTGGCGAGCCGTCAGAGCAGGGCGAGTAGCCCTTCGCGATAGGTCGGATAGTCCGGCTGCCAGCCGAGCACCCGCTTCACCTTGCCGTTCGCGACCCGCCGGTTCTCCGCATAGAAGCCGCGTGCCATGGGGGAGAGGCCCGCTTCGTCGAGCGTCTGCAGCGGCGGCGGCTCTTGCCCCAGCAACTGGCAGGCGAATTCGATTACCGTGTTCTGGCTCGTCGGCAGGTCGTCGGAGAGGTTGTAGGCCCCGGCAGGCGCCTCACGCCTGATAGCTGCCAAGACTCCGCTGGCGATATCATCGACATGGACGCGGCTGAACACCTGCCTCGGCAAGTCGATCCGGTGGGCCTTGCCAGACCTGACGCGCTCGAAGGCGCTACGACCCGGTCCGTATATCCCCGGCAAGCGGAACACCCGCGCGCCGCGGTCCAGCCAGGCGGCATCGCATTCGGCACGCACCGAGCGGCGACCGGAGCCGGTAGGCGCCGATTCGTCAACCCAGGCCCCTTGTGTGTCCCCGTAGACCCCGGTTGAGGAGAGGTAGCCCAGCCACCGTCCGTCGAGCACGTCGCCATAGCTTTCGAGCACCGGGTCATGCCCGCTCTCGCGGTCCGGCGGTACCGATGAAAGGACATGGCTCGCCCCCTCGAGTCCTTCCCGCACGGCTGCCCTGTCGCCAAAGTCGATGTCCCCGTCGGAGCCCGTCGCGGCAATATGCCAGCCTGCGCGCTCTGCCGCCGCTGCGATGCGCTTTGCCGTGTAACCCAGCCCGAAAATGAAAAGCTTTGCCATTTGCCGCGTTCTACCCCCTCGACGCTGCGAAGGAAGGGTCTTAGGTCACGGCCATGGATATTGCGCGCACCCCATCGACCATCGACGGCAACAACCAGCTTGCCGATGCCCCCCCCGAGCCCAAGGACCCGCCCGTCATCCGGCGCGAGGACTACAAGCCTTTCCCATGGCTGGTGCCGCAGGTGGAGCTGAGCTTCGACCTCGGTATCTCCAAGACCACGGTGCAGGCCAAGCTCTCCGTCGAGCGCAACCCGGCCGCCAATGCCGATCCGGTGATCCACCTTAACGGCGACGGGCTGCAGCCACTGACGGTGCTGATCGACGGCGAGCCGACCGACAGCTGGCACATGGAAGACGCCGACCTGCTGCTGTCGCTGCCGGGCGAGAGCCACGAAGTGACGATCACCACCGAGATAGACCCTTCGGCCAATACCCAGCTGATGGGCCTCTATGCCTCGGACGGCATGCTCTGCACCCAGTGCGAGGCGGAGGGCTTCCGCCGCATCACCTTCTTCCCGGACCGGCCCGACGTGCTGTCGACCTACCGCGTCCACATGACCGGCGACGCCGAGGCGTTTCCGGTCCTGCTGTGCAACGGCAACCTCGAAGCCAGCGGTGCGAACGATGATGGCACCCATTGGGCCGAGTGGCACGATCCCTGGCCCAAGCCGAGCTACCTGTTCGCGCTGGTGGCCGGACAGCTGGTCGCCAATACGGACAGCTTCACGACGATGAATGGGCGCAAGGTCACGCTCAACATCTATGTCCGCGACGGCGACCTGCCGCGCACCGGCCACGCGATGGAATCGCTCAAGAAGTCGATGAGGTGGGACGAGAAAGTGTTCGGCCGCGAATACGATCTCGACCTGTTCAACATCGTCGCCGTCAGCGACTTCAACATGGGGGCGATGGAGAACAAGGGCCTCAACGTCTTCAACACCAAGTATGTGCTGGCGGACGAGGATACTGCCACCGATTCCGACTTCGACGGCATCGAAGGCGTGATCGCGCACGAGTACTTCCACAACTGGTCGGGCAACCGCGTTACCTGCCGCGACTGGTTCCAGCTGAGCCTGAAGGAAGGCTTCACCGTGCTGCGCGACCAGCTGTTCAGCCAGGACATGGGCAGCGAACCGGTGAAGCGGATCGAGGACGTGCGCGTCCTGCGCGGTGCCCAGTTCCCCGAGGACTCGGGTCCACTGGCTCACCCGATCCGGCCGGACAGCTACCGCGAGATTTCCAACTTCTACACCGCCACGGTCTACAACAAGGGTGCCGAAGTCATCCGCATGATGCGCACCATGGTGGGCGAGGAGCGGTTCCGCGCAGCCACAGACCTCTATTTCGACACCCACGACGGCGAAGCGGCGACCTGCGAGGACTTCATCCGAGCCATGGAGCAGGGCGCAGGGATCGACCTCGGGCAGTTCCGCCTGTGGTACTCGCAGGCAGGCACGCCGAAGGTGACCGTGCGGCTCGAACACGACGGCGAAACGGCGACGCTGCACCTCTCGCAGGAAGTACCCGCCACCCCCGGCCAGCCGGAAAAGCAGCCGATGCCGATTCCGCTCAAGCTGGCGCTGTTCGACAGGGAAACCGGGAAACACCATGGTGAACAACTGGTTACGCTGACCAAGGCTCAAGATAACTTCAGCTTTGCCGGATTCGCCCAGCCACCGGTGCTGTCGATCAACCGCGGCTTTTCCGCACCCGTCACAATCCAGCGCGATACGCCGGTGGAGGATCTCGTCTTCCTCGCCGCCAAGGATGACGATCCCTTCGCCCGTTACGAGGCCTTGCAGGACCTGATCGTCAGCCACCTGAAGCAGGCGGTGGACGGCGCGCTCGATCTCGCCGCCATGCAGTCTGCGCGCGAGGCCATCGCCAGGGCGCTGGGCGCGGTGCTCGCAGACGACACCCTCGATGACCTGATGCGCGGCGAATTGCTGGTCCTGCCGAGCGAGACCTATCTCGCCGAAACCATGCTGATCGCCGATCCGGGCCGGATTCACGAGGAACGCCAGGCCATGCGCGCGGCGCTGGGCACAATGCTGGAAGCCGAGTTCGTCGCGCTCCACCAGCGCGCCTCCGCCGTGCCCTTCAGCCTCGACGCAGAGGCGCGCGGCGCGCGCAAGGTGAAGACGCAGGCACTGATCTACCTTGCCGCGGGCAATCCCGAACTGGGCAAGCAGATGGCCTGGGCGCAGTACCAGGGCGCGGACAACATGACTGACCGCCAGGGCGCGCTGATGGTGCTGACCGGCCTGACGGGCATCGAACGTACCGACGCGCTGATGGACTTCTACAACCGCTACCAGGGCAATGCGCTGGTGGTGGACAAGTGGTTCGCCCTGCAGGCGAGTTCCATGCATCCTGCGTGCATGGCCCATGTCGAATCGCTGGCCAAGCACCCGGACTTCACCCTGAAGAACCCCAACCGGGTCCGCTCGCTCTACATGGCCTTCGCCTACAACCCGCATGCCTTCCATGCAGCGAGCGGCGAAGGATACAAGCTGATCGCTGACGTGATCCTGGCGCTCGACCCGATCAATCCGCAGACGGCTGCCCGCTTCGTCCCGCAGTTGGGCCGCTGGCGGCGGATCGAACCAGGACGCTCGGCGCTGATGAAGGAACAGCTGGAACGGATCGCTTCCGCCCCCGAGCTGTCGCGCGACACCTACGAGCAAGTGAGTCGCAGCCTTGGCTGAGGTGCTCCGCGCGGACAATCTTGGCGTCCCGCATGGTTTTCTCGACGCGGCGCAGAGCGATGCGCATGCCTTGCAACTTGCTGTTGGGAACCTGCCGACGGTCTTCGTGAAGCAGGTGCATTCGGCCGAGGCCATCGCGGTGGATGCCCCTTTCCCCAAGGATGAATGGCCGGAAGTCGATGCCATGGCGACGGCCACGCCGGGACTCGCGTTGGCGATTGTCACGGCGGATTGCGCGCCCATCCTGCTGGCCGATGAAGGCGCGGGCGTGATCGGTGCCGCCCATGCCGGATGGCGCGGTGCACAGGGCGGGATTGTCGCCGCCGTGGTCGAGCAAATGGTCTCGCTCGGCGCACAAGCAGGGCGGATCGCGGCGGCGATCGGCCCGACCATTGCCCAGGCGAGCTACGAGGTAGGCACCGACATGCGCACCCACTTCGATGCAGCCGACCACGACCTGTTTCGTGAAACAGGCCCCGGCAAGTGGCATTTCGATCTCGAAAGCTACGTTGCCCGGCAATTGGCGGCGGCAGGCGTAAACTCGGTCAGGCCTCTCGGACTCGACACATACACGGAGGCGCCGCGCTTCCATTCCTATCGCCGCGCCACCCATCGCGCGGAGCCGACGACAGGCCGGCAGATTTCGCTGATTGCCTTGCCGGAATAGCCACAGGTCCGAGCAACATTCGCTGCCGCTAACATAAGTGTCACATCGCGGGTTGGCATGGCGGATTTGCTCGTCTATCAGCCGCGCCAAGCCGCCACCCGGCAAGGGTTCCCCGTGCGGCTATGACAGGGTTCTCATCATGCGCGCCCAAGGCTAAGGCCAAACGGGCGCAAGTGGCAGGCAAGGCAAGGGTATGGCAACCACCACGGGCAATGCTGAAGTGGCAGAAGTCACCGGCGAAGACGGCGTCCGCCGTCGCGACTTTATCGAAATCGCAGCAGTTTCGGCAGCGGGCGTAGGCGCGCTGGCAACGCTGGTGCCGCTGGTCACGCAGATGTCGCCGTCGGCAGACGTGCTGGCCGAAAGCACGACCGAGCTGGACATCAGCGCACTGGAAGTCGGCCAGTCGATCAAGGCCGTATTCCGCAAGCAGCCGGTGTTCGTGCGCCGCCTGACGTCGAATGAAATCGAGGCCGCCAACGCGGTGGATGTCGATTCGCTGCGCGACCCGCAGACGCTGGCGGAGCGCACCCTGCCCGGGCACGAAGAGCTGCTCGTCGTCATGGGCGTCTGCACCCACCTCGGCTGCGTGCCGCTGGGTGCTGCCGAAGGCGAGAACAAGGGCGAATTCGGCGGGTACTTCTGCCCCTGCCACGGTTCGCACTACGACACCGCCGCGCGTATCCGCAAGGGTCCCGCGCCGACCAACCTGGCGGTTCCCGAATATTCCATTTCCGACACGACGCTCGTGATCGGCTGAGGCGAGAGAGAAGAACATGAGCTTTCCCTGGGCCAAGGACTACCAGCCGCAGAACCCGTTGATGCGCTTCCTCGACGAGAAGCTGCCGCTGCCGCGCCTCGTCTACAACGCCGTGGGCGCGGGCTACCCCGTGCCGCGCAACCTCTCGTACTTCTGGAACTTCGGCGTGCTCGCCGGATTCTTCCTGGTGCTGCAGATCGTGACCGGCGTGGTGCTGGCCATGCACTATGCGCCGAACACGCTGGTTGCCTTCGGTTCGGTCGAGCACATCATGCGCGACGTCAACTGGGGCTGGCTGATGCGCTACACGCACGCCAACGGCGCCAGTTTCTTCTTCATCGTCATCTACATCCACATCTTCCGCGGCCTCTTCTACGCTTCGTACAAGCCGCCGCGCGAAATGATCTGGCTGCTGGGCGTCGTCATCTTCCTGCTGATGATGGCAACTGCCTTCATGGGTTACGTTCTGCCGTGGGGCCAGATGAGCTTCTGGGGCGCGCAGGTCATCACCGGCCTGTTCGAGGCCATTCCGCTGATCGGCCCGGGCCTCAAGACCTGGTTGCTGGGTGGCTTCGCGCCGGATAACGCCGCGCTGAACCGCTTCTTCAGCCTGCACTACCTGTTGCCCTTCGTGATCGCCGGTGCGGTGATCCTGCACATCTGGGCGCTGCATATCCCCGGCTCGTCGAACCCGACGGGCGTGGAAGTGAAGCAGGAGTCGGACACCGTGCCGTTCCACCCCTATTACACCGCCAAGGACGGCTTCGGCCTGGGCGTGGCGCTGATCATCTTCTTCGCCTTCGTGTTCTTCATGCCGAACATGCTGGGCCATCCGGACAACTATATCGAGGCGAACCCGCTCTCGACCCCGGCGCACATCGTGCCCGAATGGTACTTCTACCCGTTCTACGCGATCCTGCGCGCCTTCACCTTCGACTTCATCCTGCCGGCGAAGCTGTGGGGCGTGCTGGCCATGTTCAGCGCCATCCTGGTGTGGTTCTTCCTGCCGTGGCTGGACAAGTCGCCGGTGCGTTCGGGCCACTACCGCCCGCTGTTCCGCAAGTTCTTCTGGTTCGGGCTGATCCCGGTTATGGCCGTGCTGTTCTATTGCGGCGGCGCGCCGGCCGAAGAGCCGTATGTCATGATCAGCCAGATCGCGACGGCATATTACTTCCTGCACTTCCTGGTGATCCTGCCGATCATCTCTTCGATCGAACGACCCGATCCGCTGCCGTTCTCGATTACCGAGGCAGTGCTGGGTTCGGACGACAATGCAGTGCTGGGCGACAAAGCCCAGGCCACGGCCTGAGCTAAGGGAAAGACGAGAAAATGATCCGCCTTGTTGGTATCCTGATCGGTCTTGGCTTCAGCTTCATCGTGCTGCTGGCCTTTGGTTCTGGTGTGCTTACGGTCATCGACCAGGGCTATCTGAAAGAAGAGACCGCCGAACATGCCTTCCACCAGGAGGCCCACGGCCCCGACGGTGGCTTCCAGTTCGAAGGTGTCCTCGGCACCTGGGACTATGCCCAGCTGCAGCGCGGTTACCAGGTCTACCGTGAAGTCTGCTCGGCCTGTCACTCGCTCGACTTCGTCGCCATCCGTGACCTGCAGCAGCTCGGTTACACCGAAGACCAGGTGAAGGCCGAAGCCGCCACGATCACCGTGGCCGGCATCGACCCGAACACCGGTGAAGCGACCACGCGTCCGGCCCTGCCGACCGACTACTTCCCGGCGCCTTATGCCAACGACGTGATGGCTGCGGCGGCGAACAACAACGCCATCCCGCCGGACCTGTCGCTGATGGCCAAGGCTCGCGAAGGCGGCCCGAGCTACATCTATTCGCTGCTGACCGGCTATGCCCCGCCGTCGGAAGAGCTCCTTGAAGAGTTCCCCGATTCCGCACCTGGCGCCGGCCTGCACCACAACCCGTATTTCGCCAACCTCAACCTCGCCATGGCTCCGCCCCTGACGACGGACGGGCAGGTGACCTACGCCGAAGGCAACCCGGAACCGACCATCGAACAGATGTCGGCTGACGTGTCGGCCTTCCTGATGTGGACCGCCGAACCGCAGCTGGTGAAGCGTCGCCAGACCGGCTGGGCCGTGCTGGGCTTCCTGCTCTTCGCCACCATCCTTGCCTGGTTCGCCAAGAAGCAGGTCTGGGCTGCGGTGAAGCCGCGCAAGGACTGAAGTCCATCGCGCTGACAGGAGGAACCGGGATTTGACGCGCGGCGAGCTCAAGGCGCTCATCCGCACGATCCCGGATTTTCCGAAGGCCGGTATCCAGTTTCGCGACATCACCACCCTGCTCGCTCATGGCGAGGGGCTGGCTGCATCCATCGACATGTTGGCCGACATGGCCGCCCCGCTGGGCGCCACCAAGGTCGCCGGTATCGAGGCGCGCGGTTTCATTTTCGGCACGGCCCTGGCGCTGCGGCTCGGCGTGGGGTTCGTTCCCTTGCGCAAGGCGGGCAAGTTGCCCGTCGAGACCATCGCCGAGGACTATGCCCTCGAATACGGTGTCGCCACGCTGGAGCTGGACCCGACCATTATCAATGACGGCGAACACGTGCTGGTCGTGGATGACTTGCTGGCGACAGGCGGCACGGCTGTTGCCGCTGCCAATCTGCTGCGCCGCGCCGGGGCCGTGGTAAACCACGCCCTGTTCGTGGTGGACCTGCCCGAACTCTCCGGCTCGCAGGCGCTTGCGGAAGCACAGGTCGAGGCCCGGGCGCTTGTGGAATTTTCAGGCCATTGACCCTTGTGGGATATTCGGGCCTGATAAGGCGTTGGTAGACCATCGGTAGTATTCTCGGGCGACAGGACGGGCTCTGAATGGAAGAACAAGCGCTGGTAATTGCGCTCGTCGGTGCACTTGGCATCGGCGCCCAGTGGGTGGCCTGGCGCACCGGCTGGCCCGCCATCGTGCTGATGCTCGCCGCCGGCATCCTTGCCGGCCCCGTGCTGGGGGTCATGGATCCCGCGCATGCCTTTGGCGACTTGCTGGAGCCGATGGTTTCCATCGGCGTCGCCCTGATCCTGTTCGAAGGCGGGCTGAGCCTCGATTTTCGCGAGTTCCGTAAATATGGCGGCGGCGTGTGGCGGCTGGTGATTTTCGGTGTGCCGCTCGCCTGGCTGTTCGGCTCTCTGGCAGGTTTCTATATTGCGGGCCTCGTCTGGCCCATTGCCATCCTCTTTGCCGGTGTGCTGGTGGTGACGGGGCCGACCGTGGTCCTGCCCCTCTTGCGCCAGAGTTCGGTACAGCAACGCCCGGCAACGCTGTTGAAATGGGAAGCCATCGTCAACGATCCCTTCGGCGCGCTGTGCGCGGTGATTGCTTACGAAGTGCTGCGCGCAACCGCCAGTGGCAGTTCGGTCTATGAGGTCGTTCCCGAAATCGCCATTGCGGCAGGCATCTCAGGCCTGATCGGCTTTGCTGCTGCATGGGTCATCGCATGGAGTTTCCCCCGCGGCTTCGTGCCGGAATTCCTCAAGGTGCCCATGCTGCTGGTGGCGGTGATCTGCACCTTCGTCCTCTGCAACCAGATCGAGCACGAGGCAGGCCTGCTGGCCGTGACGGTGATGGGCATCGCGCTCGCCAACATGCATGTTTCCAGCCTTCGCTCGATCCACCCCTTCAAGCAGAACATCGCCGTGCTGCTGGTGTCGGGCATCTTTATCCTGCTGTCCGCCAGCCTCGACCTTGAACAGCTGCGGCAGCTCGAGTGGCAATTCGGCCTGTTCCTGCTGGCAGTGCTGTTCGTGGTGCGCCCGGCAACCGTCCTCCTCAGCCTGCTGTTCTCCGACGTGCCATGGAACGAGCGCCTGTTCCTCGCCTGGATCGCCCCGCGCGGTATCGTGCTGGTAGCCATCTGCGGCCTGTTCGCCCTGCGTCTGGAGGAACTGGGCTATGCCAACGGCACTATCCTCATCGGCCTGAGCTTCACCGTCGTCGTCACCACGATTGTCGCCCACGGCTTTACCATCGACCTCGTAGCGCGCCTGCTGAAGGTGAAAGGCGCGACGCGTCCCGGCCTGCTGATCGTGGGTGCCACGCGCTGGACCATCGCCCTGGCCAAACAGATGCACGAGTTGAAGACGCCGGTCATGCTGGTCGATTCCAGCTGGCAGCGGCTCAAGCCCGCGCGCGCCGCCGGGCTTCCCACGTACCACGGCGAGATCCTGAACGAGGCGACCGAGCACAACCTCGATCTTGCGCCATACCATGTGCTGATCGCGGCCACGGACAACGAGGCCTACAACACCCTGGTCTGCTCCGAGTTCGCCCCCGAAATCGGTACCGACAGCGTCTACCAGCTGGGCGAAGCGAGCGACGACAACGATCCGCGCGCCATGCCGGATTCACTGCGCGGCCGCTCGCTGTTCAGTTCCGGCTTCGGCGTGGAGGACGTGCAGCAGCGCCAGACCGAAGGCTGGGAATTCCGCCGCACCAAGCTGTCGGACCAGTACAATATCGAAGACGCACGCGAGAACCTGCCCAAGGCCACCAACATGCTGTTGCTGATCAAGCCCGACGGCACGCTCCGCTTCTTCACCCATGCCGCAAGGCCCGAGCCCGAACCGGGCGATACCATCGTCTCCTATTCCCCGCCGCGCACGGTGGCAGTCGAGGAGCAAACCGAGAAGAAGACCGGCGAAGCCGGCAACAAAGTGCCCGCACAATAAGGATGCAGGATATGTCGAAACCCATGACTATGGTCGCCGCTGGAGCGCTGGTCCTCTCGCTGGCCGCTTGCGATGTCCGCCGCGCCGGCGAAGGGGAGGGCGATCCGCCGGTCGAAGAACCTGATCCCACCGCAGAACCGTCCGCAACTCCCAGCGCCACGGAATCCTCGCCCGCCGCTTCGATCCTGCGGGACGACAGCGCGATCGACGTCCCGCTGGTAGAAGAGCCGACCGAGCCGGTCGACCTCACCATCCCCTTCGCCAGCGGCTCTGATATCAGCCCGGCCGCCGAGCGATTGCTTGAGCAACTGCTCCGAGAAGATGCCCTGGCTGAAGACTGGCCGGTGATCCTTGCAGGGCATACCGATTCGGGCGGCAACGACCAGGCCAACCTTCGCTCTTCGCGCGCACGCGCCGAAGCTGTTGCCGCATGGCTGGTAGAGCGCGGAGTGGCCGACAGCCGGATCCGGGTAATCGCTTTCGGTGAACAGAACCCGATTGCCCCCAACGCCCTGCCTGACGGCACGCCCAACGAAAGCGGGCGGCGCGCCAATCGCCGGGTCGAAGTGCGCATCGCGCCGCCCCCGGCAGATGACGATGATCGCGCCGGCTTTGATCAGGGCGCTTGACGACGGCCCCAAAGCAGTGGCAATCGCGCCATCGAGCGGGCGGGTATAGCATAGTGGTAATGCTCCAGCCTTCCAAGCTGGCTAGAGGGGTTCGATTCCCCTTACCCGCTCCAGCCTCCCTATCCGGCATCTCCTGACCAGGGCACCACTCCTGTGGCATTTTCGGCCGTGCACCGCTCGTCCAACCTGTTCGCCGAACACGGGCAACAGGAGCAAGTTGATGAACGAAGGACGGGTAACCGGGCAGCCGCAGCTTATCGGCTGGAAAGTGTGGGCATCTGCATTTGCCGGGGCGCTGATCGCCTTTGTTATCGGCAAGCTGTCCGGCGCCGGCTCCGACGAGATTTTCCATCGGCCCGGACAGGATGTCGGCTTTGCCGCGGGCTATGGCCTCGGCATCGGGTTGCTGGTTTGGCTGGCCTTCCGATTCACCACGCTGCGTGACAGTGGCTGGCTGGGCAAGTTCCCGGTCCTCCTGGTAAGCGCGGTGGGCGGCGCACTGGGCGTGATGCACAACATCTAGCGGGGTGGAAGAAGGGCCGTCAGGGCTTGAACCGTCCGCCGCGGATGTGGGTGAAACGCGTGCCGCTCCCGTCGAGTTCGTACCAGGCGATAGTCTCGACCGTCCGCACGTCGCCCGCCTTCGTGGCGCCGAATTCGTAGTCGGGCCAATCGACCAGCGTCCTGAAAGTCGTGCGGCAGTACATGGCGGCATTGCGCGGGCCCAGCAGCAGGCCGAGGGGCACGACTTCCTCGTCGATGCGGCTGCGCACCAGCTTGTAGAAGTCGACAATGCCCTGCCTTCCCTCGATCCGCTTGGTGCTGCCGAGTTCGAACACGACGTCGTCGGCATAGAAGCGGCTGAAGCCGTCGAAATCGGCCGCGTTGAAGGCGGCGACATATTGGCGGAAATCGTCTTCGGTCATGCTGTCACCGGTTTGTTGTCGATCAGGCGGGTGCCGCCGATGCGGGCGGCGACGAAGAGGCGGGCATTGCTGTTGTCGTGGTCGAGCAGGGCAATCGAATCGGCATCGCGCATTTCGGCATAGTCGACACTGGCGAAGCCGCCGTCGAGCAGCGCAGCCTTCAGCAAGGCAAGCACCTTGGCCAGCGCCGCCCCGCCGGCAATCGCGGCGATGGCCGCGTCCATTGCGCGCGGCAGCACGGCAGCGGCAGCACGGTCCTCCGCCGAGAGGTAGGCATTGCGGCTGCTCTTGGCCAAGCCGTCTTCATCGCGCACGGTCGGCACGCCGTGGATTGCATCGACATGCGGCAGCACCAGGTCGAGATCGCGCGCCATGCGGCGGATCACGGCGAGCTGCTGCCAGTCCTTCTCGCCGAACAGGGCCATGTCCGGGCGCACCTGGTTGAACAGCTTGCACACGACCGTCGCCACGCCGTCGAAGTGGCCGGGGCGGTCTGCCCCGCACAGCCCGCTGGTGACACCGGAGACGCTGATATTGGTGGCATAGCCTTCGGGATACATGACCTCGACCGTCGGAGCCCAGAGCAGCGCGACGCCTTCGGCTTCCAGTTTGGCCGAATCCTCCGCCAGCTGGCGCGGATAGGCGTCGAGGTCCTCGTTGGGGCCGAACTGGCGCGGGTTGACGAAGATCGAGGCCGCGACGTGATCGGCCTTCTTCGCTGCCTCGCGCACCAGCGCCAGGTGCCCTTCGTGCAGGGCACCCATGGTGGGAACGAGGGCGATCGTGCCCCCCTTGCCGTCAGGGCCGCGCAATTCATCCACAGCTTGGCGCAGGTCTTTCAGGGTAGTGGCGGTTTGCATGCGGCTGGACCTCGGATAGACTACGATCTCTGGCCTAGCGGCCTGCAACCCCGAGAGAAAGGCCAAGCATGGCAGCACCGCACCGGATTGTCTTCGCCAATGAAAAGGGCGGCACCGGCAAGTCCACCACTGCGGTGCACGTGGCCGTTGCGCTCGCCTACCAGGGGGCAAGGGTCGCCGCGCTCGACCTCGATACGCGGCAGAAGACCTTCTTCCGCTATTGCGAGAACCGCGCCGAGACCCAGCGCCGCCGGAACGTGGAGCTGCCGGGGCCGGTGTTCGACATCTGCCACGGCGACTCCATCGAAATGCTGGAGGAAGAGGCCGCGCGCATTGGTGAGGGCGCGGACTTCCTGCTGTTCGACACGCCGGGCCGCGACGATCCCTTCGCCCGCCATGTGGCTGCAAGCGCGGATACGTTGGTAACGCCGATGAACGACAGCTTTGTCGACTTCGACCTGATCGGCCACGTCGATGCCGAGACCTTCAAGGTCCGCAAGCTCAGCTTCTATGCCGAGCTGATCTGGGAAGCGCGTATCAAGCGCAGCCGGGCACAGCTCGAGCAGCAGAAGCGCGAGATGGACTGGGTCGTGGTGCGCAACCGCACCGGCTTTACCGACGCGCGCAACCAGCGGCGCATCGACCAGGCGCTGACCGAGCTTTCCAAGCGCGTGGGCTTCCGCGTGTCGCAGGGCCTGTCCGAACGCGTGATCTACCGCGAGCTGTTCCCCTCGGGACTGACCCTGCTCGACAAGGGTCATCTCGGCGAGCTGGGCACCAGCCACCTTGTCGCGCGGCAGGAAGTGCGCAGCCTGGTGGCGAACCTGCGCCTGCCCATGCCCCCGAGCCGGGACGAGACTTCGCGCACGGCCACGCGGCCTGTGGCCGAGATGGCGTAAGGGCGGTGGCAAAGTTCGTCGTCCTCGCCGCGCTCGGGGTACTCTTCTTCCGCTGGATCACCGGTCGTTGGCCGTGGCAGCCCAAGGTCTCCACGCGCAACCAGGCCGTGTTTCGCGCACGCCGCCTGCTGGGCGTCGAAGCGCGTGCCAACCGCTCTGACATCATTGCCGCGCACAAGCGGCTTGTCGCCATGGTCCATCCGGACAAGGGTGGCACCAACGACCAGGTGCACGAGGCCAATGCCGCGCGCGACCTGTTGCTGGACGAATTGCCCAAGGGTGTGGAATAGCGCCTTGGGCCAGTCTCCAAGGAGCTAGAATGAACCACCAATTCGATCCTACCGTCCTGCGGGAATACGATATTCGCGGGATCATTGGCAAAACGCTGGGGCCGGACGATGCCCGCGCCATCGGTCGTGGCCTTGCCACGCTGCTGCGACGTGACCTGGATGGCAAGGTCGATACACCCATGGTGGCCGTGGGCTACGACGGTCGCGTCAGCTCTCCCATGCTCGAACATGCACTGGTGGAAGGACTCACCTCCAGCGGCTGCGACGTACGCCGCATCGGCATGGGTGCGACTCCCATGCTCTACTACGCCGAAGCCTCAGCCGACGAAGTGCATGGCGGCATTCAGATAACTGGCAGCCACAATCCTGCCAATTACAATGGCTTCAAGATGGTATTTCGGGGGCGGCCCTTCTTCGGCGAGGATATCCAGACACTGGGGCACATGGCCGCGCAAGGGGACTGGATCGACGGGTCCGGCAGCGTCGAGAGCGTCGATATCATCGACGAGTATGTCGAGCGAATGCTGGCTGCGCTCGCGGGGGTGGACGAGGCAGCGCTTTCCGGCATCAAGGTCGGCTGGGACGCCGGGAACGGAGCTGCCGGGCCTGCGCTGGAGCTCCTCGCCCAGCGCCTTCCGGGTGAGCACCACCTGCTGTTCACTGAAGTCGACGGCAATTTTCCCAACCATCACCCTGATCCCACCGTCGAGGCGAACCTTGCCGACCTGCGCAAGCTTGTCGCCGAGAAGAACCTCGACTTCGGCGTGGCCTTTGACGGCGATGGCGACCGGATCGGCGCCATCGACGGCGAAGGCCGCGTCATCTGGGGTGACCAGCTACTGATGATTTACGCTGAGGACCTCCTCGCAAGACTACCCAACGCGACGATCATCGCTGACGTGAAGGCCAGCCGTGCGCTGTTCGATCACGTGTCGGCCTGCGGCGGCAAGCCGCTGATGTGGAAGACTGGCCACTCGCTGATCAAGTCCAAGATGAAGGAAGTTTCCTCGCCGCTGGCGGGCGAGATGAGCGGGCACGTCTTCTTCGCGGATGAATATTACGGCTTCGACGACGCGCTTTATGCCGGCGTGCGTCTGCTGGCGGCCTCGGCGCGGCTGGGCAAGTCGGTGACGCAGTTGCGCAGCGACATGCCGCAGATGCTCAACACCCCGGAAATGCGCTTCCAGGTCGACGAGAGCCGCAAATTCGCCGCCATCGACGAGGTCAAGGCGCGGCTGACGGGTGACGACGTGCCCGAAGGGATCGAGGTCAATGCCACCGACGGCGTGCGCGTGAACACGCCCGACGGCTGGTGGCTGCTGCGCGCCTCGAACACGCAGGACGTGCTGGTGGCGCGCGCCGAAAGCGACAGCGAGGAAGGTCTCGAGCGGCTGCTGGCGTTGATCGATGAACAACTGGCCTTGAGTGGTCTGGAGCGCGGCGAAAGCGTGGGACACTAGGCTGCGTCGCCGCACCGATCCAGCGCCCCGAAACGAGCCAAGGCGGCTCGCACACCGCGAAAACATTGACTCGTCGGCACTTCGGTGTTCGACTAGCGCCCTGCTCAACCAAAGAGGGGGCTTTTATGGGTGGTTTTTCATTCGGCGATCTTTTCCAGTTCGAAAAGATGGTGGCACCGGCGGTGCTCAAGGTTGTTTACTGGATCGGCCTGATCGGCATCGCGCTTTACTTGCTGTTCGCACTGGGCCTGGCTGTCACGACCATGGGCTACAGCCCGCTTACCGGTCTCGGCATGATCGTCGGTTCGGTTATCGGTGCATGCTTCGGTGTGCTCATGTGGCGCATCATCATCGAAGTCTACATGGTGCTGTTCGGCATCCACCAGCGCCTCGGCGAAGTCCGTGACGCGCTGAAGGGCGGCACGACGGATACGCCTGCCGAGTAATCCAATTCCCGCTCTCGCCGTGCTGACGCGGCGGGAGCGGACTTGGCCGCTGGCCAATAGGCCACTACCTCCGGGTCTGTGAGCAAGGCTGCAGTCCCTCCCGAAATTTCCGACTGGTTCGCCGGCAGGGGCTGGCGCATCCGGCAGCACCAGCTGGACATGCTGGCGGCCGCCGATGCGGGCCAGCACGCCATGCTGGTGGCCGATACCGGTGCTGGCAAGACACTCGCCGGGTTCCTGCCGACGCTGGCCGACTTCTGTCCCTCGCGGCTGGGCGACAAGGCGCCGCCGGAAGGCCTGCACACGCTCTACGTTTCCCCGCTCAAGGCGCTGGCGCACGACGTGCAGCGCAACCTCGTCACGCCGGTCGAGGAGATGGGGCTGCCCATCCGTATCGAGACCCGCAGCGGCGATACCCCCTCCGACCGCAAGAAGCGCCAGCGCGCCCGTCCGCCGCATGTCCTGCTGACGACGCCCGAAAGCCTGTCGCTGCTGCTCAGTTTCGAGGACAGTTTCACCCTGTTTGCTGGCCTCAAGCGGGTGGTGGTCGACGAGATCCACGCTTTCGCCACCCAGAAGCGCGGCGACCTGCTGGCGCTTGCCCTGTCCCGTTTGCAAGCCATTGCGCCCGACATGCAGCGCGCAGCGCTTTCTGCCACGGTGTCCGATCCCGAGGGCTATCGCGGCTGGATTGCGCCCTGGGGCGATGTCGGTTCGGTGGAACTGGTGCAGGGCGAGAAGGGTGCCGAGCCGCAACTGGAAATCCTGCTGCCGGATGAAGAGCGGGTGCCGTGGGGCGGCCATGCCGCCACATGGGCGATCCCGCAGCTGTACCAGCGTATTCGCGACAACCGCACGACGCTGGTCTTCACCAACACGCGGTTCCTCGCGGAGTACATCTTCCGCAACCTGTGGGACGCCAACGAGGACAACCTGCCGATCGGCATCCACCACGGCTCGCTGTCCAAGGAAGCGCGCCGCAAGGTGGAAGGGGCCATGGCCCGCGGTGAATTGCGCGCGCTGGTTTGTACCGCCAGCCTCGACCTCGGCGTCGACTGGGGCGATGTCGACCTGGTGGTGCAGATGGGCGCGCCCAAGGGCAGCTCGCGCCTGCTCCAGCGCATTGGCCGCGCGGGTCACCGGCTGGATACGCCGAGCCGGGCGCTGCTGGTGCCGGGCAACCGGTTTGAATTCCTCGAGGCGACGGCGGCGCTGCAAGCCGTGGAAGAGGGTCAGCGCGACGGCGAGGACTTCCGCCCCGGCGGGCTCGATGTCCTGGCGCAGCACGTGATGGCCTGCGCTTGCGCCGCCCCCTTGCACGAGGACGAAGTGCTGGCAGAGGTCCGCTCGTGCTGGCCCTATGCGCACATCGACAAGGCGCAGTTTTCCCGCGTGCTCGAATTCGTGGCGACCGGCGGCTACGCCCTGCGCGCTTACGACAAGTTCAAGCGAATCACGCGGGACAAGCATGGCACCTGGCGGCTCACCCATCCGGAACAGTCGCACCGCCACCGGATGAATGCCGGGATCATCGTCGATAGCGAAATGCTCAACGTGCGTTTCCGCAATGGCCGCTCGCTGGGCAAGGTGGAGGAGCGGTTTGCCGCCTCCCTGCGGCCCGGCGATACCTTCCAGTTCAGCGGGGTGAACCTCGAGGTCGAACTGCTGAAGGACATGGAACTCATCGTCCGCGCGAGCAAGAAGGCGGCCTCGATCCCCAGCTACAGCGGCCTGCGCCTGCCGCTCACCACGCACCTGGCCGACCGGGTGCAGGGCCTGCTGATGGACCGCGCGGGCTGGGGCCGTTTCCCCGACGACGTGCGCGAATGGCTGGAGGTGCAGGACTGGCGCAGCCACCTGCCGGGGCCGGATCGCCTGCTGGTGGAGAGCTTCCCCCACGCCAAGCGGCACTACACGGTCTACTATACCTTCACCGGCTGGAACGCGAACCAGTCGCTGGGAATGCTGATCACCGCGCGGATGGAGGCTCTGGGCCTGATGCCGGGCGGCTTCGTCGCCAACGACTATTCGCTCGCGGTCTGGGGCCTCAAGCCCGTCACCGATCCGCGCCCGTTGCTGTCACCCGACATCCTGACCGAGGAGTTCATCGACTGGGTACAGGAATCACACCTGCTGCGCCGCGCCTTCCGCGAGGTGGCGGTGATCGGCGGACTGGTGGAGCGGCAGCACCCCGGCAAGCGCAAGACCGGGCGGCAGGTCACCTTCAGCACCGACCTGATCTACGACGTGTTGCGCAAGTACGAGCCGGACCATGTGCTGATCCAGGCGGCCTGGGCCGATGCCCGCTCGAAGATGACCGACGTGGCGCGACTGGGCGACCTGCTCGACACGGCGGCGGAGCGGCTCGACCACGTCACGCTCGACTACGTCAGCCCGCTGGCGGTTCCGGTCATGGTGATGATCGGGCGTGAGGCGGTCCCGCAGGGCGGGGCGGACGACGAGCTGCTGCTGGAGGCGGAGACGCTGGCCGGGGCGGCCATGCGGGTGGGGCAGCCAGAGGAGGATGTCGACCTCGGTTGAGGCGTGTTGCCATGACCAAGGTGTTACAGGTGTGACAGTGTCCTGGAGGGAAAAACGGGTGCCCTTTTTGCTGCATACCAATTCACGGGTTGAGGGGCATCTGGTCGGCCGCTTGAGCATGCCTCCAGGAGTGCATGCTCACGCGGCCTGTAGGACAGGTCCTAGTCCGCATCCCACTCACGGTACCGGTGGTTGCCAATGAAGGCGAACTTGTCGATCCCCGCATCGCTGACCTGGTTGATGACCTGCACGGAGGCGTCATAGCTGGCGAGGGCATCGGGCTCGAAGCGGATCACGGGCGTTTCGGGCCAGGCTGCTGCAGCTTGCAGGCGCTGTGCCAGCTCTTCGTTGCTGACAGGTTCGCCATCCCAAAGCACGGCCCCGTTCTCGCGCACGACGAGCGACACTTCGGGCTGTTCGGCAAGGGTGATGTCAGGGCCCTGCGGCAAGTCGACGTCCAGCCGGTTCACGGCGATGGGGATGGAGAGGATGAGCATCACCAGCAGGACCAGCAGGACGTCGATCAAGGGAGTGATGTTGAGCTGGCTCATCGGCTCGGGGAGCCGGTTGAAGCTGCGCTCGAGCAAACGGGAACGGATTGCCATGAAATGCCTCCTTTCCGAAATGTAACAAGATAACATCACATAAATAGGCGACCGTCAAGTCTTGCATTCAATGCCCGGTGTGCCGGCCCGCGCCCAGCGGATGACAGACAAAAAAAGGGGCGGATCGCTCCGCCCCTTTTCCATTTCGCTGATCCGAAGACCTAGTTTTCTTCGCGATCTTCCAGCGGCGGACAACCGCCGCAATCGAAGACGCGGTAACGTTCGTTGCCGACGAAGCCGAACTTGGTCACGCCCGAGGTCTTGATGATATCCAGCACGCGGGCTGCAGTATCATAAGCGGCGTACTCTTCCGGCTCGAACTGCAGTTCGGGCTCGACCGAGAAGGTCAGCGTTTCCTGCAGGTTTCGCACCAGCTCGCCTTCGTTGATCGCCGTGGCGTTCCACAGGATCTGGCCGCCCTGGGTCAGCACGATCTTGTTCTTGATCGGGTCGATCTGGTCCTCTGGCGGAGGATTCGGATCCGGCGAGGGCAGGTCGATATTAATCGCATGGGTCGCGACCGGGATGGTGATGATGAACATGATGAGGAGCACGAGCAGGACGTCGATCAACGGCGTCATGTTCATGTCCATCATCGGTTCGCCATCATCACTGCCGCCTGACATTGCCATGGTAGCTTACTCCTTGAATTCTGGTCCGCGTGCCGATCAGCCGTTCGGGTCGACCGGGTTCGAGATGAACCCGACGGTCGGATAACCGGCCGCCTGCACGTTAAAGATGGTGCCCGCAACACACTTCCACGGGGCGTTGATGTCGCCGCGGATGTGCACCTGGGGAATCAGCTCGGGGTTGGCGCGGATGGCATCCGCTCCGCCGGCATTCTGCACGATAGCATCGAGGCGCTCGAAAGCGGCACGACGCAGGTCGCTGGAATCCACCAAGGTGGTGTTGTTGAGGAAGATCCGGCACTCACCTTCGCGGGTAGCACCTGTGAAAGCTGTGTTGATCGTGCCCGGCGTGCGTCCCTCGCTGTCGGTGGTGGTCACCGTAATCAGCAGGTTTTCCACCTTGTCGTCGGATTCGACCGTCTCGATGATCGGGATCTCGAGCTCTTCCACTGTCTGGATGGCCACCGGAACCGCGATCAGGAAGATGATCAGCAGCACCAGCATGACGTCCACCAGCGGCGTGGTGTTGATGTCCGACATCGGCGTATCGCCGGCACCATCTCCCATTGCTATGGCCATGTTTCTCGTCCTATCTCACGTCTGAAACCTGGTGGCGGGCGCTCGCATGCGAAAGCGCCCGCCATTGCATTATTGCCTTGGGCCTATCAGGCCTTCGGAGCGGCCGGCTTGGCGGTTGCCGGGGCCGTCTTGGCCTTGGCAGCCGGAGCGGCAGCAGCGCGAATGGCCGGCTTCACAGCACCGTTCGAGGTGATGTTGGCCTGCAGGTCGGTCGAGAAGCCGGACAGCATCGCCGAGATCTTGCGGTTGCGGCTCATCAGGTAGTTGTAGGCGAACACGGCCGGAACAGCCACGAGCAGACCAATAGCGGTCATGATCAGGGCCTCACCCACCGGGCCGGCGACCTTGTCGATCGATGCCGAACCCGACATGCCGATGTTGATCAGAGCGCGGTAGATACCGATCACGGTGCCGAGCAGGCCGACGAACGGTGCGGTTGCACCGACGGTGGCGAGGAACGGCAGGCCGCCGTTCAGCTTGGCCATGATGGCGCTTTCCGAGCGCATCAGGGTGCCGTGCAGCCAGTCGTGCGATTCGAGGCTGTCGCTCATCTTGTCCGATTCTTCGCCGGCGCGGATGCCGTCGTCGACGAGCTGGCGCCAGGCGCTGTCCTTGTCGAACTTGGTGGCGCCTTCCTTCAGCGAACCGGCGCGCCAGAAAGCCGCACGGTTGGTACGGTATTCCTTCATCACCTTGTTCTGCTCGAAGATCTTCGTGAACAGGATGTAGAAAGAGCCAACGGACTGGATGACCAGGATGGCCAGGATGGACCAGGCGACGGGGCCGCCCTGTTCCATGGCTTCCATGAAGCCGAAGTTCTGGGCGGGGGCCTCCGCCCCACCTGCGGCAAGAATGTCGATAAGCATGCGAGTTAGTCCTCTTCCTAGAGAAAATCAGTTAGATCAGTTGATCTGGTAAACGATATTGGTCGACCAGCTGCCCGTCGTCGGGTTGCCGGCAGCGTCTAGAGCCGGGTTGAACCGCCCGTAACGAGTCAGGTCGTCACAAGCTGCTTCGTCGAGGATCGGGTCCGCCGAGCGGGTCACGCGGCAAGCCGATACGCGGCCTTCTGCGTTCACCGTGACGGAAACCCCGACGGTACCCTCGATTTCACGACGCAGGGCGCGCGACGGGTAGTTCTCGATGATACGACGCGTCCAGCGAGCCTGGCCGTCCGGGCTGGCCGGGCGTGCCTGTGACGGCGGCGGCGGCGGTGCCGGGGGCGGTGCCGGCGGAGCCGGCGGCGGAATCGTCAGCGCGGGAGGGGCAGGCGGCGGAATGCGCGTCTGCGTCTGGATCGGCGGCGGTGCCACGCTCACATTGATTGGCGGCGGCGGCGCGACAGGCGGCGGCGGCGCGGTTTCAGGTTCGGGCGGTGGCGGGGGCTCCTCCTCCGGCTCCGGCTCGGGCTCCTCAATATCCACTGTGGTCACCCGCTCGACGATCTCCTTCACCGCCGACATGGCGAGTCCGGTGATCAGCAGGTAGCCAATCGCAACGTGGATGAGGGCAACGATGACAATCGAAACAACTCGACTGCCGCTCATTTCTTGGTCAGCGTAAGCCATCCAGTCCCTTCACTCCGTTTAACAACCGACCGGATTCGCACCCGGCCACTATGGGTCCCAGGATTCGCACCCTGACAGTCCCTGTGATTTCTTGTCCAGCCCCAAAAGAGCTGCGGCATCTGCATGACACAATCGATAGCTGTGCCTGAAGTGCCACGCCCGCTGTTTTTTTATGTGTGCGGGACAGACCTCGGCGGCTCTTAACGGCCATCACAGACTCTAGCAAACCCTTTTCCGATTAACCGCTGATTCAGCAATGAATCGCTCGTTTGTGCGGGCAAAACTATCCGCGAGGGGGAATCTTGCGCTAAGAACACGGCTCTGCCGTGCCCCGATCACGTCCTTTGAAAGCCCATCCCATGAGCCCCATTTTCCGCCTGAAATCGCCTGCTTCGCGCCCCCTGGCCGCAGTCGGTGCGGCGCTGCTTGCCAGTGCCTGTTCGACGATCACCGCAGCCCAGCCGCAGGTGGAAGCCGTGTCCGAATTGCCCGCGTCGCAGGCACCCACATATGCGGACCTGGTGACCATGGCCATGCAGGCCGACACGGTGGCGATCGTGCAGGTCGAGGAACAGATACCTTTCCCGCCGGAGCGGGCTCCCGGAGTGGGTCCGGGCGATGTCCGCCTTTATATAGAGGCGCTCACCCAGGCTCTGCTGAAAGCCCCGACAAGCATCGGGGAAACAGTGGTTTTCGTGGTCGACCAGCGACGTCTGGCCGATGGCGACCCGCCTGACCTGGAAGAGCGCCGTTTCCTGCTGATGGGCGACCTTTCGACGACCCAGCCGGGCGCGCTCCAGTTGCTGTCCTCGCGTTCCATGCTGCCGCACGGACCGCGAATCGAGGCCCGCGTACGGCGGGTCCTGACCCAGCTGGCTTCGTCCGACGTTCCCCCGGGGATCATTGGCCTCCGCGACGTGATTTCGGTGCCGGGCAACCTCGCTGGCGAATCGGAAACGCAGATGTTCGTCGAAACGGATAATGGCGCGCCGGTGTCGCTGACGGTGATTCGCCGCCCCGGCATGGCACCCCAATGGGGCGTGTCGATGGGCGAACTGGTCGATGCCTCGGCACAGCCGCCCGAGCCGGAAACGCTGGCGTGGTTCCGATTCGCCTGCTTCCTCCCGCGTGAATTGCCGACCGATGCCTTCCTCCAGCGCGATCGCGCCTCGCAAGAGCAGGCGCGTGCGGACTATGCCTTCGTGCTCGCCGAACTGGGCGCCTGCGAGCGCCGCTTTACCTGAACCAAGGCGAACTGCTCTGGCCAAGCGGGCCGACACTGCCTAACGGGTTCCGCCTGGAATCAAGGACAAGGGGCGGACAGGAATCTCGATGGCCGAAACACTGCGAATCGCACTGGCAGGACTGGGTACCGTGGGCGCGGGCGTGCTGCGCTTGCTGGAGGACAATGGCGAGCTGATTACGGCGCGGGCGGGGCGGCGCATCGAAGTCGTCGCCGTTTCGGCGCGGGAACGGTCCAAGGATCGCGGCGTCGACCTGTCCCCCTATGCCTGGGAAGACGACATGACGGCTTTCGCCGGGCGCGACGATGTCGACGTGGTGGTGGAGCTGGTCGGCGGCTCCGATGGACCCGCACTTGCCCTGGCGCGCAAGGCGCTGGCCGGCGGAAAGGGGCTCGTGACGGCGAACAAGGCCATGGTCGCCCATCACGGCCTGGAGCTGGCTCGCCTTGCCGAAGACCGCGGCACGCCGATGCGCTACGAGGCTGCGGTTGCTGGCGGCATTCCCGTGATCAAGGGGCTGGGCGAAGGCGCTGCCGCCAATCGCATCGAGCGAATCTACGGCATCCTCAACGGTACCTGTAACTATATCCTCTCCGAAATGGAGACCACCGGCCGCGACTTCGGCGAAGTACTGGCTGATGCGCAGGCGCTGGGTTACGCCGAGGCGGATCCCGCTTTCGATATCGAAGGCGTCGATGCCGCGCACAAGCTGGCCATCCTCGCCAGCGTGGCCTTCGGCACCGAGCTCGACTTCGCTGCCGTGGACACCTCGGGCATCACCCGCATCCGCTCTGCCGACATCGCCCAGGCCCGCGCGCTCGGCTATGTCATCCGCCTGCTGGGCATTTCCGACTGCGACGAGAGCGGCGGCGAGCGCAGGTTGTTCCAGCGCGTCGCGCCGTGCCTCGTCCCGCGCAGCCACCCGCTCGCCAGCGTCGACGGCCCGACCAATGCCGTGGTCGCCGAAGGCAACCATGTCGGCCGCCTGCTGTTTGAAGGTGCTGGCGCGGGCGATGGTCCGACCGCCAGCGCTGTCGTCGCTGACCTGATCGACATTGCCCGCGGCAATGCGACGGCACCCTTCTCGCTGCCCGTGGCCTCGCTCGAGGCAAGCAAGCCTGCCGATCCCGGCAACCGCCGCAGCCGCGCTTACCTGCGTTTCATGGTGGCAGACCGTCCGGGCGTGCTGGCCGAGATCACCGCCGCCATGCGCGATGCCGGTGTCTCGATCGAATCGATGATCCAGCAGGGCCACCCGGACGACACCGATGGCGATCCGGTGCTGGTGACCATGGTCACCCACGAAGGCCCGGAAAGCTCCGTGACGGCTGCACTCAACGTCCTAGATGGTTCGCCCAGCCTGGTGGAAGAGCCGCTGGTGATGCGCCTGCTCGGCTAGTCGTCTTCGCTCAAGTCGATGGGGACACGCTCGCCGGTGAGCGCTTGGGCTTCGCGTTCGTTGTCGACGGCACTGACAGCGGCGGCTTCCTCCTCGCTCAGCGGTTCGGGGAAGGCCGACAGGTCGATGATCGGCGGGTATTCGGGCACGCTGCCGAAGCGGACGCAGATGCCGCCGCGCGGCTGAATCCAGCACGGCGGTTCGGTCAGGCCCGGGATTACCGTCCGGTCCGATTCCACGGGCTTGGGCAGGGGCGACATGTAGCGCTCGGTGTCTGGCAGTTCGCGGCAGACCACGATGGCGCCGTCTTCGCGGATCTCTTCCTCGCAGGGTTCGGCCTCGACCAGCGGCACATCGGCGTCGGGATCGGTCTCGGTAGCCCGATCGGCGGGACCATATGCGGGCGGCGGCTCGTGCTGCGCCTGTACTGGAGCGGGCACCAGCAGGGCGGGAAAAAAGAGCGCCAGCCTTCTCGACATTGTCGAAGCTCCAACCTAAGCGCCCATCGGACCCGATGTGGCCAAATCCAGCCGGGAGCATGAATTGCCAATGAACTCTGCCGACAAACACGAGAGCGTGCTCGATCGCGTACTGGTGCTGGAGATGGTCCGCGTGACCGAAGCCGCCGCCATCGCCGCCTCCGAGCTGATCGGACGCGGGGACGAAAAGGCCGCAGACGCCGCTGCCGTCGAAGCCATGCGCAAGTCCTTCGACACCCTATATATGGACGGCACCGTGGTGATCGGCGAAGGCGAACGCGACGAAGCGCCCATGCTCTATATCGGTGAGAAGGTTGGCGGTGCGCCGGGCAAGGGTCCGAAGATCGATATCGCGCTGGACCCG
The DNA here is from genome assembly GCF_038289935.1 of Aurantiacibacter gilvus. NCBI lineage: Bacteria > Pseudomonadati > Pseudomonadota > Alphaproteobacteria > Sphingomonadales > Erythrobacteraceae > Aurantiacibacter > Aurantiacibacter gilvus. The sequence goes on along the minus strand of NZ_JBBYHV010000002.1, from coordinate 747,213 downwards.
CTGGAAGGCACGACCATCACCGCCAAGGCCGGCCCCAACGCGCTGGCCGTGCTGGCGGCCGCCGAGGAAGGCTGCCTGCTCAACGCGCCCGACGTCTACATGGACAAGATCGCGGTCGGCCCGGGCTATCCCGAAGACGTGATCAGCCTGGAAAAGAGTGTCACGGAAAATGTCGAGGCCGTGGCTGCGGCCAAGGGCGTGAAACCGTCCGAGATCATCGTCTGCGTGCTCGACCGGCCGCGCCATGCAGAACTGATTGCCGAGCTGCGCGGTATCGGCTGCGGCGTCGTGCTGATCGGTGACGGCGACGTGGCGGGCGTGATCGCGACGACTGACGAAGACACCACCATCGACATGTACATGGGGTCCGGCGGCGCGCCCGAGGGCGTGCTGGCTGCCGCCGCCCTGCGCTGCGTCGGCGGGCAATTCAACGGCCGCCTGCTGTTCCGCAACGACGACGAACGCCGCCGTGCGGCCAAGTGGGGCATCGAGGACCTCGACCGCATCTACAAGCTGCACGACCTTGCGAAAGGCGACTGCATCTTCGCCGCGACGGGTGTGACCTCGGGCTCCCTGCTCGACGGCGTGAAGCGCCTGCGCCGCAACGGCAAGACGATCATGACCACCGAAAGCGTTGTGATGCGCGCCAGCAGCGGTACGGTCCGCTGGGTGCAGGGCGAACACCGGCTGGATTGATTTGGCTGGATGCAGGCGCTGCGAACGATAGCTGGTTTCTTCCTCTTCCTGATTGCGGGATACCAATTCGACCGTGGCAAGCTCGCGGCAGCTCGGAATTGGATGGATCGAGCATTGGCCACAGGCTGCAATCAATTGCCCATCATCCTAGCCAACGACGCGATCTTGTTGCTCTTGGAAGACCGGTTGGCGGAGTCGCGGGAGCGATTTGCGGAGTGCGTTGCCGCTTTGCCAGTCGAGAAAGATGCAAATCACCACTATGTTGATTGTTTCTGCCGCTTCTACATCGCGGCTTTGAGCGGAAAAGCTTCTCAAGACGAGCTTCTCACTTTGAGTGAACACGCATCTTCAGTGCAGGCTGAAGAGTGGATCTTGCGCAGGTTGCGGTTTCCTTCTGCTGAATCAATCGCGGAACAGTTCGGAAGTTCTCTGGCAAAGCACCGCGCATAGAGTTTGCTGAATTCGACGGTCCAGTTCGTCGTGCCGAACGGGGAAACACGCCCCCACCTCTGTTGCAATTGCATGACGCTGGGCTAGGGCGGTGCCACCAGCCGCTAAGAGGGATTCGCGCTTCCATGAAAATCATGTCCGGCAATTCCAACCTGCCGCTGGCCCGCGCTATTGCCGCCTATCTCGAAGTCCCGCTTACCGACGCCAGCGTGCGCCGTTTCGCCGACGAAGAGGTCTTCATCGAGATCCACGAGAACGTGCGCGGCGAGGACGTGTTCATCTGCCAGTCGACCAGCTTCCCCGCCAACGACAACCTGATGGAACTGCTGATCGGCATCGACGCGCTCAAGCGCGCCTCGGCCAAGCGCATCACGGCGGTAATCCCCTATTTCGGCTATGCCCGGCAGGACCGGAAGCCCGGCCCGCGCACGCCGATCTCGGCCAAGCTGGTGGCCAACATCATCACCCAGGCGGGAGCTGACCGCGTGCTGGCGGTGGACCTGCACGCCGGGCAGATCCAGGGCTTCTTCGATATCCCCACCGACAACCTCTATGCCGCGCCCACGATGGCGGCCGACATCCAGGCCCGCTACGGCGAGAAGGACCTGATGGTCGTTTCGCCTGACGTCGGCGGCGTGGTGCGCGCCCGCGCGCTGGCCAAGCGGCTCGACAACGCCCCGCTGGCCATCGTCGACAAGCGCCGCGATCGTCCGGGCGAGAGCGAAGTCATGAACATCATCGGCGACGTGCAGGGCCGCTGCTGCGTGCTGATCGACGATATCGTAGATTCGGGCGGCACTCTGTGCAACGCCGCGCAGGCCTTGCTGGACCAGGGCGCGAAGAGCGTGGCGGCCTATATCACCCACGGCGTGCTCTCGGGCGGCGCGGTGGCACGGGTCGACAAGTCGGCGCTGACCGAGCTGGTGATCACCGACACCATCCAGCCGACCGACGCCGCCAAGGATTCGGACCGCATCCGCGTGCTCACCATCGCCCCGCTGCTGGGCGAGGCGATCCGCCGCATCGCCGACGAGTCCAGCGTTTCGAGCCTGTTCGACTGATGCGCGCGGCCCTTGCCCTCCTTGCTCTGGCAGTGGCGGGCTGTGCGACCACGCAGGCCCCGCCAGCCGAAACGCGCTGGGTGCCGGACTTCGGCTCCAACAATGTCTTCAACACCGAGCCTGGCGCTGCGCCCGGCCACCGGCTGGTGGTCGACGACCTGCGCCTGCCTGCAGGTGCCGTGGGCGCGACGCATTACCATCCGTGGGAGGAATACCTCTACGTGATCGAAGGCAGCGCCGTGCTCGACATGGTCGGTCACGAATCGCGCACCCTGATGCCGGGTGAAAGCGTGGTGATCCCCGCGCGGCAGGTGCATACGCCGCGCGCTGGCCCTGACGGTGTGCGCGGGATCGTGGTGCGCGTACACGACCTCGCCGACCCGATCCGCGTCGAGGTGGATGAGTGAAGCTTGATGCCGAGATAGCGCTGGCCCACCGGCTGGCCGAAGCCGCGCGCGCGGAGATAAGGCCGCTGTTCCGCACGGAAATGGATGGCGAAGCCAAGGACGACGCCACGCCCGTCACCATTGCCGACCGCAACGCCGAAGAGGCCATGCGCAAGCTGATCGAGGCGGAGTTCTCCGGCGACGGCATCATTGGCGAGGAGTTCGACGAGAAGCTGGGCGTCTCGGGCCGCCAGTGGGTGCTCGATCCGATCGACGGCACCACGGCCTTCCTCGCCGGTCGCCCGATCTTCGGCACGCTGATCGCGCTGGTGGTGGAGGGCTTTCCCGTGCTCGGCGTGATCGACCAGCCCATCCTTGGCGAGCGCTGGTTGGGCATTGCCGGACAGGGTACCACCTTCAATGGCCAGCCGGTGAAGACGCGTCCTTGCCCCAAGCTCGACATGGCCACCATCGCCACCACCGGCCCGCACTACTTCTCGGTCGAGCAGGGCGACAAGTTCATGGCGCTGGCCGGGCAGACCGATCACAAGCGCATGGTGATGGGCGGTGACTGTTATAACTATGCCGCGCTGGCCAGCGGGCATCTCGATATCGTCGCCGAGGCGGGCCTCAAGCTGCACGACTATGCCGCGCTGGTGCCGGTGGTCGAAGGCGCGGGCGGGGTGATGAGCGACTGGTCGGGTGAACCGCTGCATGCCGGCTCCGACGGAACGGTGCTGGCGCTGGGTGATCCCGCGCGGCTGGAGGATGTGGTCGAGGTGTTGGCGTGAATCGGGCGAGACTGTGGCTGGCCGCATTGGTGATGGGAGTGGCAGCAATGACGACTTCGGCTGGCGCATCGGCGCAAGAGGGCGACAGCCCGTTCCACTGGCAGCCTGCCGCCGACGATGACGCGCCGCGCCCCTGGGCGGTAATCATACCGGGCGGCGGCGGCCTCGCGGTCTTCCACGATACCGACCATTATTACCGCTGGGCGCGCTGGCTGAATGAACGCGGCATCGACGTGCTGATGATCGACCACGTGGCGTTGGCGCAGCGCCCGGCGCCGGAAGGCGAGGTTCCAGGAGACATGCTGGCGCGCTTTGCGGCAGAGGGCCTGGCCATTGCCCGCAGCGAAGGCCGGATGGACCTGCGCTGCCCCGGGGTGGTGATGGGCTGGTCCTTCGGCGGCGAAGGCACGCTCAACCTGGCCGCTGGCGGCCGGGTGCAGACGCCCGGTCTTGTCGGCGCGATTGCCTTCTACCCGCTCGTTGCTTTCCAGCCGCAGGACTATGCCGCCAGCGTCCCCGTTCTCGTCCTGCAGGGCGAGGCAGATGACACCACGACGCTCACCGACCTCGAGGCTTTTGTCGCGCGGGCCGAAGGCTCGCCCATCGCGGTCGAGGTCTATCCCGTAGCGCACCACGGCTTTGACGCGCAGGGGCTAGTCGAACCGGTCGAATGGAACGGCGGCACCTTCCAGTATCACCCGCAGGCCACCGCCGATGCGGCCGCGCGGATCGACCGGCAGCTGGCCGACTGGGGCATGACGGACGGCATGTCTGGTTGCGCGCTGGACTGAGGCCAAGGCCGTGTTCGACCTCATCCGCACCCGCCTTGCCGCCCTGCTGCTGGTCGCCGCGGCCAGCCTCGGCCTCGCCGCTTGCGATCTGGCCGCGGCTCCGGCGCAGGAGCCTACCAAGCGCTTTGTTATCCAGGCTGATCTCGACGAGATCGCGCAAAGTGCAGGCGACGAAAACAGCGTCGACGACCTTCTGGCGGAAAGCATGGAAGTCATCCGTCGCCGTGTGGGAAGCAATTTCCATTCGATCACCTACGAGGGTGACGGCAGGATCGTACTCGAAACGTCCGGATCGGTAGAAGGCTCGGCCCTTGCAGCCTTGATCGGGCCGACGGGAGAACTCGACTTCCGCATGGTCGACCCCGACGCCCTGCCCATGGACGTCATCGAGGGGATTGCCCCTCCCGGGAGCGAGATCCTGCCGATGGCAGACGACCTCCATGGCGGCTCAATGGCCGTGCGCAGGCTTGGCGGGATCAGTGGCGGCCTAGTCGTAAGCGCGCGTCCGGCAATTGACGAAAACTCAGGCCAGCCCGTGCTCCACATCAGTTTCGATCAACGTGGACAGGAACAGCTGGCTCGCCTTACGACAGAGAATGTCGGCCGGCAGATGGCAGTCGTCTTCGACGACGAGATCCTGATGGCGCCCATTATTCACGAGCCAATTCTTAGCGGCAGCCTGCAGGTGGCTGGCGGCTTCACCGAAGAGAGTGCGAACGAACTCGCCATCATCCTCGCGTCGGGCATGTTGCCTACGCCGTTCACGCTCGTCGAAGAGACCGTGATCACGCCGGGCGACTAGGCCGCTCGCCAGATACGGGTTGCATTTCGCGCACAATTGCGTAGATGCGCGCCCTTCACTGACACGTGATTCACTGCCGGTCTGGCCGTTAGGGCTGCCAGGGCTGGTTCGGACGTGTCTCTGTCTAGGAGATGAAAATGCCCAAGCTGAAGACCAAGAGCGGCGTCAAAAAGCGCTTCAAGCTCACTGCCACCGGCAAGGTCAAGCATGGTGTCGCTGGTAAGCGCCACCGCCTGATCAGCCATAATGCCAAGTATATCCGCCAGCAGCGCGGCACCAAGGTCCTGGCCAAGGCCGACCATTCTGCCGTGAAGAAGTGGGCGCCCTACGGCCTCGATTGAGCCGGGTTCAAGGAGACTAAGATATGCCTCGCATTAAACGTGGTGTGACCACCCGCCAGAAGCACAAGCGGATCCTCGAACAGGCCAAGGGTTACCGCGGCCGTCGCAAGAATACGATCCGCGTCGCCCGCCAGGCCGTCGAGAAGGCCGGCCAGTACGCCTACCGCGACCGCAAGGTTAAGAAGCGCAACTTCCGCGCCCTGTGGATCCAGCGCATCAACGCAGCCGTCCGCGCCGAAGGCCTCACCTACTCGCAGTTCATGCACGGCGTTAAGCTCGCCGGCATCGAGCTGGACCGGAAGGTGATGGCAGACCTCGCCATGAACGAGGCCGCGGCCTTTACCAGCATCATCAAGCAGGCGAAGGAAGCGCTTCCCGCCTGATTGGTCGATGCCTAGAAATTCAGGAAGCGCCATCCGCAAGGGTGGCGCTTTCTTTTTGTCCCGTTAAGAGCGTGGCCCCATGACGACAGAAAACCGTAGTGAAAACGAAGCGAAGGTTGCCGACACGCTCGCGCGGCTGGCTGATGCCGCCGACGCCGAGGCTGTCGAAGCAATCCGGATCGAGGCGCTGGGCAAGCAGGGCTGGATTTCCGCCCTGCTCAAGACGCTCGGCAAGATGACGCCGGAAGAGCGGCAGGTACAGGGTCCGGCGATCCAGGCCATGCGTGCACAGGTTGCCGATGCGATCACCGCCAAGAAGGCCGAGCTCGACGCCGCCGACCTCGAAGCGCGCCTCGCCACCGAAGTTCTCGACCTCACCCTGCCGGCGCCCGCCGCGCCCAAGGGCAGCGTGCACCCGGTGAGCCAGGTGATGGACGAGCTGGCGGAAATCTTCGCCGACCTCGGATTCGCCGTCGCCACCGGGCCGGAGATCGAGGACGACTGGTACAACTTCACCGCGCTCAACATGCCCGAAAGCCACCCGGCGCGGGCCATGCACGACACCTTCTATTTCCCGGACACCGCGCCCAAGGGCGGCAAGATGCTGCTGCGGACGCACACCAGCCCCGTGCAGATCCGCTCGATGATGGCGGAAGGCGCGCCGGTGCGGATCATCGCGCCGGGCCGCGTCTACCGTTCGGACAGCGACGCCACGCACACGCCCATGTTCCACCAGGTCGAAGGTCTGGTGATCGACAAGGACATCCACCTCGGCCACCTCAAGTGGACGCTGGAGACCTTCCTCAAGGCCTTCTTCGAGACCGAGGACATCGTCCTGCGACTGCGGCCCAGCTATTTCCCCTTCACCGAACCTTCTGTGGAGGTCGACGTCGGCTTCGCCTTGGTTGATGGCAAGCGCGTGCTTGGCGGATCGGGCGACGAACCCGGCCACGGCTGGATGGAGCTGCTCGGCAGCGGCATGGTCAACCGCCGGGTGATCGAGTTCGCCGGGCTCGACCCCGATGCATGGCAGGGCTTTGCCTTCGGCGTCGGCGTCGACCGGCTGGCCATGCTGAAGTACGGCATGGACGACCTGCGCGCCTTCTTCGACGGCGATACGCGCTGGCTGGGCCACTATGGCTTCAGCCATCTCGACCAGCCGACCCTTTCCGCAGGCGTAGGAGCGAAAGCATGAAGTTCTCGCTCGAATGGCTGAAGTACTTCCTCGACACCGAGGCGAGCGTGGCGGAGATTTCCGCCAAGCTGAATGCCATTGGCCTCGAGGTGGAAGGCGTGGAAGACCCGGCCGAGAAGCTGGAAGGCTTCACCGTGGCCGAGGTGTTGACTGCCAGGCCGCATCCCGATGCCGACAAGCTGCAGGTGCTCACCGTCAGCACGGGTGAAGGCGATCCGCTGACCGTGGTCTGCGGCGCGCCGAACGCGCGTGCGGGCATGAAGGGCGTGCTTGGCACTGCCGGGGCGATCGTGCCTGCCAACGGCATGAAGCTGCGCAAGTCGGAGATTCGCGGCGTCGAATCGAACGGCATGATGTGCTCGGTGCGCGAACTGGAGCTGGGCGATGACCACGAAGGCATCATCGAGCTTCCCGCGGACGCGCCGGTCGGCACCAGCTTTGCCGAATACAATGCCGCCTCGCCGGTGTTCGACGTGGCGATCACGCCCGACCGGCCCGACTGCATGGGCGTCTACGGCATCGCGCGTGACCTCGCGGCTGCCGGCATGGGCAAGCTCACCCCGCTGCGCGAGCACGACATCGAGGCCAAGTTCGCTTGCCCGGTCGAAATCCGAACTGACGATGCCGAGGGCTGCCCGGCCTTCTATGGCCGCGTGATCAAGGGTGTCACCAACGGCGCTTCGCCCGACTGGATGCAGCGCCGCCTGATCGCTGCCGGCCAGCGCCCCATTTCGGCGCTGGTGGACATCACCAACTACATGATGCTGGCCTTCGGGCGTCCGGCGCACGTCTATGACCTTGCCAAGCTAAGCGGCCCCGTGGTCGCCCGCCGCGCCAGGGACGGCGAGCAGGTCGAGGCGCTCAACGGCAAGACCTACACGCTCGACAGCACCATGACCGTGATTGCCGACGACAAGGGCGTCCACGACATTGCGGGCATCATGGGCGGTGAGCATTCGGCCGTGCAGGACGGCACCACCGACGTGCTGCTCGAGATCGCCTATTTCGATCCCGATTCCATCGGCGTCACCGGCCGCAAGCTGGGCCTTGCCACCGATGCCCGTACGCGCTTCGAGCGCGGCGTCGATCCGGCGTGGCTGGAAGAGGGCCTCGACGGACTCACCAGCCTGATCCAGCGCATCTGCGGCGGCGAAGCCTCCGAAATGGTCAAGGCTGGAAGCCCGCCGGTCGAGCCCAAGGTCGTGCAGTTCGATCCCGCACTCACCGCCAGCCTCGGCGGCGTGGACGTGCCCGAAGCCGAACAGAAGCGCATCCTCGAGAACCTCGAATTCGGTGTCGCTGCGGACTGGCAGGTTACCTGCCCGCCGCGCCGGCACGATATCGAAGGCCCGGCTGACCTCGTCGAGGAAGTCGTGCGCATTTTCGGCCTCGAGAATGTCGCCAGCGTTGCCCTGCCGCGCACTGACGGTGTCGCGCGCCCGACCGCCACGCCCATGCAGGCTCTCGAACGCCGCCTGCGCCGCGGGGCTGCCGCGCGCGGGTTGAACGAGGCCGTGACCTGGTCCTTCCTGCCGACGGCAGAGGCCGAGCACTTCGCCGATGGCGAGCCGCTGTGGCTGCTCGACAACCCGATCAGCGAGGACATGAAGGCCATGCGCCCCTCGCTCATCCCGGGCCTGCTGAGCGCTGCCAAGCGCAATGCCGACCTCGGTGCGGCAGGCTCGCGCCTGTTCGAGATTGGTCGCCGCTACCTGCGCGCCAAGGATGGCAGCAGCGACGAACACCCGACGCTGGCCGTGCTGCTGGCGGGCGAAAAGGTCGCGCGCGGCTGGGCAACGGGCAAGGCCGCCAGGTTCGACGCCTTCGACGCCAAGGCGGAAGCCGAGGCCCTGCTCGCCGAAGCCGGTGCGCCGGTCGACAAGCTGATGGTCATGGGCGAGGCGGGTAGCCAGTTCCATCCCGGCCAGTCCGCCACCCTGCGCCTTGGACCCAAGAACGTGCTCGCCCGCTTCGGCGCGCTGCACCCGGCGACGCTCGACGCTTTCGACATCGACGGCCCGGTGGTCGCGGTGGAAATCTACCTCGACGCCATCCCGGCGAAGAAGGGCAAGGGTGGTTTCGAGAAGCCGCACTTCGCGCCGCCTGCGCTGCAGTCGGTCGAGCGTGACTTCGCCTTCCTCGTCCCCGCCGAACTTCCGGCAGGCGACCTGTTGCGTGCCGTGAAGGGTGCCGACAAGGCCAACATCGTCGATGCCCGCGTGTTCGACGTGTTCGCCGGACAGGGCGTGCCCGAAGGCAAGAAGTCGCTCGCCATCGAGGTGACGCTGCAGCCGGGCGAGAAGTCGTACAAGGACGAAGACCTGAAGGCGATCTCGGGCGCTGTTGTTGCTGCCGCCGCCAAGCTCGGCGCAGAGCTGCGCGGCTGATCACGCATGTCCAATCGCCGTACCTTCGCGATCATCTCGCACCCTGACGCGGGTAAGACCACGCTGACCGAGAAGCTGCTGCTGCAAGGCGGCGCTATCCATGCGGCGGGGCAGGTGAAGGCGCGCGGCGAGGCGCGGCGGGCACGTTCCGACTGGATGAAGATCGAGCAGCAGCGCGGCATCTCGGTCACCAGCTCGGTCATGACCTTCGAGAAACAGTTCGAGGGTGAAACCATCACCTTCAACCTGCTCGACACGCCGGGGCACGAGGACTTCTCCGAAGACACCTACCGCACGCTGACGGCGGTCGATTCCGCCATCATGGTGATCGACGCGGCCAAGGGCATCGAGCCGCAGACGCTGAAGCTGTTCGAGGTCTGCCGCCTGCGCTCGGTGCCGATCATCACCTTCGTCAACAAGGTCGACCGCGAAGGCCGCGACGCATTCGAGACGCTCGACGAGGTGGCGGACAAGCTCGCGCTCGACGTCAGCCCGCAGATGTGGCCCATCGGCATGGGCGGCCTGTTCGAAGGCCTGCTCGACTTCCGCACCGGCGAGGTCGCGCGGCCCGAAGGCCCGTCCAAGGAATACCTCGGCAAGCGCGAGAAGGATGCCGCGATCCCCGAGCAGTACGAGGAAGAATACCAGCTGGCCCAGGCGGGCTATCCCGAATTCGACCTCGAGGCCTATCGCAATGGCGACCTGACGCCGGTCTATTTCGGCTCCGCGCTGAAGAACTTCGGCGTCGAGGAACTGATCGACGCCATCGCCCGCTACGCCCCACCGCCGCGTCCGCAGCCTGCGGGCGAGGAGACAATCAGCCCCGAACTCGACGAGGTCACCGGCTTTATCTTCAAGGTGCAGGCCAACATGGACCCCAACCACCGCGACCGCATCGCCTTCATGCGGCAGGTGTCGGGCACCTTCAAACGCGGCATGAAGCTGACGCCCAGCGGCCTCGGCAAGCCGATCGCGGTGCACTCGCCGATCCTGTTCTTCGCGCAGGACCGCGAGATCGCCGACACCGCCGAGGCGGGCGACATCATCGGCATTCCCAACCACGGCACCCTGCGCGTGGGCGATACCCTGTCGGAGAAGAACCAGGTCCGCTTCACCGGCCTGCCCAATTTCGCGCCGGAAATCCTGCGCCGCGTGCAGTTGAAGGATCCGACCAAGACCAAGCAGCTGCGCAAGGCGCTGGACGACCTTTCCGAAGAGGGCGTGATCCAGGTCTTCTACCCGGTGATCGGCGGCTCCAGCATCGTTGGCGTGGTCGGCCAGCTGCAGCTGGACGTGCTCGTCTCGCGCTTGAGCGCGGAATACAAGGTGGAGGCGGCGCTGGAAGCCTCTCCCTTCGCCACGGCACGCTGGCTGAAAGGGTCCGATGCGGCGCTGAGGGACTTCGAGAAGTTCAACCAGGGCAACCTCGCGCTCGACCGCGACGGGGACATGGTGTTCATGGCCAAGAGCGCCTGGGACGTGGGCTACCAGCAGGAAAAGAACCCCGAGCTGACCTTCTCCGCCACCAAGGAGCGGTAAGCCTGGCTTCGTCGTCCCGGACTTGCTCCGGGACCGCTCGCGAATCGGTGAACGATCCCGGCTTCCGCCGGGATGACGAATGGGTGTAGGTAGCCTGCCATGGCCGATTTCTTCGACTCTCTGAGCGACAAGCATATTGCGATGGTGGAGGCCCAGCCGGTCTTCTTCGTCGCCACCGCCGCGCCCGATGCGCGGGTCAACCTGAGCCCCAAGGGCTATGACGCCTTCCGCGTTCTCTCGCCCACGCGGGTTGCCTATCTCGACCTTGGCGGGTCGGGCAACGAGACAAATGCCCACCTGCTGGCCGACGACCATCCGCAAGGCGGGCGGATCACGCTGATGTTCTGCAATTTCCAGCAGCCCGCGCTAATCCTGCGCATCTACGGGCGCGGCCAGCCGGTCCTGCCGTGGGAACGCGGCTGGGACGATCTGGCGCAGCACTTCACCCTGCTGCCCGGCACCCGGCAGATCTTCGATATCGCGGTGGAAAGCGTGCAGACCAGCTGCGGCTGGGGCGTGCCGTTCATGCAGTACGAGCGCGAGCGGCTGACGCTGGCCAAGGCGCATGCCAATGCCGATCCGCAGGAGTGGGCCGGAAAGGTCAAACGCCGCCGCGAATCCATCGACGGCCTGCCAACGCGCCCGACCGACCGTTATATCGCCGGGACCATGCCGCCCGAACGGCCAACCGACGGCGACTGATGCGGCTGACTTTCGCCAGCTACAACATCCACAAGGGCGTCGGCGCCGATGGCAGGCGCGATCCCGATCGCATCCTCGAAGTCATCGCGGAGATCGAAGCGGACGTCGTCGCTCTGCAGGAGGTGGACCTGCGCCTTGGTGCCCGCCGCGCCGTGCTGGACCGGGGGGACCTCGAACAGGCCGGATGGCAGGTGGCCAGCCATCCCACCAAGCCCGCCAGCCTCGGCTGGCATGGCAATGCCCTGCTGGTGCGAAAGGGGCTGGAGATTGTCGATGTCGATGCCCACCGCCTGCCGCAGGTCGAACCGCGCGGGGCCATTCGCGCCACCCTGCGCCATGCCCGCCAGGAAATCTGCGTCACCGGCATGCACCTCGACCTGACCGGCCTGCGACGCAAGCGGCAATTCGCTCATGTTTGCAATGCCAGCCGGGCACCGGGCTTGCCCGCTGTGATGCTGGGTGATTGCAACGAGTGGATTCGCCCGATCGGCGGCGAGCGCGGACTGGCGGCGCATTGGCACATGGTGGAGCCGGGCCGCAGCTTCCCCGCGCGCCGCCCCATGCTCGAACTCGACCGGATCATGCACACGCCGCACTGGCAACTCGAGAAGGCCGATGTCCATGCCAGCCGCGCGGCGCGCCTGGCATCGGACCACCTGCCCGTATTCGCGACACTGGTGCTGCACGAATCTTAGGCACGCTGCCTTTTATTTGTGCGCTGCAGCAAGATCGCACGACCCAGAATTGCCCGAAGACCCCGAAAACCGGCGCTTAGTTGCGTTTGGCACGCTCGTTGCATTCCTCGTCCATGGCCGGGAGCAACTCGGTGAGCCACAGGGGTCAATGATGAAATTCGTCATCGCCATTATCAAACCATTCAAACTCGACGAAGTGCGTGAAGCACTCGCAGGGATCGGCGTCGCCGGCATGACCGTGTCGGAAGTGAAGGGCTTTGGTCGCCAGAAGGGCCAGACCGAAATCTATCGCGGTGCCGAGTACTCCGTGAACATGCTTCCCAAGGTGAAGCTCGAAATCGCTGTGAGCGCCGAGCTGATGCCCAAGGTCGTCGAGACCATCCAGACAACCGCCAGCACGCAGAGCATCGGCGACGGCAAGATTTTCGTGCTCGACCTCGAGTCGACCACGCGGATCCGCACCGGCGAAACCGACGAAACCGCGCTGTGATCAGGGGGCCTAGAACAATGAAATCTGCTATTTGGAAACTGGGCGCTGTCGGTCTGACGGCGCTGCTCGCATCCAGCCCGGCCTTCGCCGCAGTGGCCGAGGCCCCCGTGGCCGAAGTCGCCGAAGCGGTTGCTGAAGTCGCCGAGCCCGCAGCCGACGCCGTCGGTGGCGGCACGGCCTATATCTTCAACACGCTGCTGTTCCTGATCGGCGGCTTCCTGGTCATGTGGATGGCCGCTGGCTTCGCCATGCTCGAAGCCGGCCTTGTCCGCGCCAAGAACACCTCGACGCAGTGTCTCAAGAACATCGGCCTCTATTCGATTGCCGGCCTGATGTTCTGGGTCGTCGGCTACAACATCGCCTATCCCGGTTTCGCCGAGGATTCGATGGGCCTGATCGGCGGCTTCAGCGGGATCTACTCGATGCAGGGTGTTGGCGAAGCTGACATCGACACCGGTTACTCGGTGGCTTCGGACTGGTTCTTCCAGATGGTCTTCTGCGCCACCACGGCCTCGATCGTTTCGGGCACGCTGGCAGAACGCATCAAGATCGTTCCCTTCTTCATCTTCGTCACCGTGCTGACCGGCCTTATCTATCCGGTCGTGGTGAGCTGGGAGTGGGGTGGCGGCTACCTCGACAGCCAGTGGGGCTTCTCCGACTTCGCTGGTTCGACGCTGGTCCACTCGACCGGTGGCTGGGCTGCCCTGATCGGTGCCATCATCCTCGGCGCCCGTATCGGTCGCTACACCGACGGCAAGGTCAACGTCTTCCCGGGTACCAACATTCCGCTCGCTACCCTGGGTACCTTCATCCTGTGGCTCGGCTGGTTCGGCTTCAACGGCGCATCGCAGCTGGCGATGGGCACCGTTGGTGACGTGTCCGACGTGTCGAAGATCTTCGTCAACACCAACATGGCTGCCTGTGGCGGCGTGGTGATCGCGATCATCCTCACGCAGATCCGCTACAAGAAGGCCGACGTTACCATGGCCATGAACGGTGCGCTGGCCGGCCTCGTGTCGATCACCGCAGAGCCGCTGGCTCCGACCGTTGGCCAGTCGATCCTGATCGGCATGATTGGTGGCGCCATCGTGGTCTTCACGGTTCCGCTGCTCGACAAGCTGAAGATCGACGACGTGGTCGGCGCCATCCCGGTTCACCTGTTCGCAGGTATCTGGGGCACGCTGGTTGTCGCCTGGACCGGTGATGCAACCTTCTCGGGCCAGCTGGTCGGTGTCCTGCTGACCGCAGTGTGGGTCTCGGCAGCCTCGGCAGTCATCTGGCTCGCTCTCAAGTACACCATCGGCCTGCGTCCTTCGGCGGAGATCGAGACTGCAGGTCTCGACATCCACGAGATCGGTGTCGAAGCCTATCCGGGTCTCGCCAACCAGGCGTAACCCCTTACCGAATTGGCGGGGTCAGGATCTCTCCTCCTCTCCCCCTGACCCCGCCAACACTCGTTCCTCCTGCGAACGTACACCTTGAACGGGCCGGAGCCGCAAAGCTCCGGCCCCTTTTTTGGCCCATTTTTTTGTTGCCAGTGGCCCCCCCAAGGCGGCTACATGGTTCCGGTAACATCCGGGTCACGAACTTCAGGGGAATAGATCCATGAAAATGGTCGTCGCAGTGATCAAGCCGTTCAAGCTGGAAGCCGTGCGCGAGGCGCTGGCAGGGATCGGTGTTGCCGGCATGACTGCCTGCGAGGCCAAGGGCTTCGGGCGGCAGAAGGGCCAGACCGAAATCTATCGTGGCGCCGAATATGCCGTGAACATGCTGCCCAAGGTGCGGCTGGAAATCGTCGCCAGCGACGAGATGGCGCCCAAAATTGTGGAGACCGTGCGCGAGGCAGCCAACACCGGCACGATCGGTGACGGCAAGATCTTCGTGCTCGACGTGGGCGGAGCCACGCGCATCCGCACCGGAGAGACCGGAGAGCTGGCCCTCTGAGGCAGTCTTCCTAGCTGTCGCCGGTTTCGCGCCGGCTCCAGCGTTCACGGATCATGTCGGAGGTTTCGCGGCTGCCGTCGTGGCTCCAGCCCGGCTCGCGCCAGATATACGAGAATTTGTGCCTCCAGGGCGCCTGCCACACGTCGCGGGCAATGCCGATCCACTCGTGGAACACGGCATAGAGCAGGTTGAAGCTGCCCAGCTGGCGCACGATCCCGTAGTGGATGCGATCCTCGTGGTCTTCGGGCGTGAAGGTGCCGAACAGTTTGTCCCAGACAATGAACACGCCCGCATAGTTGCGGTCGAGGTAACGCGCGTTGACGGCGTGGTGCACGCGGTGATGTGATGGCGTGTTCATAACCGCCTCGAACCAGCGCGGCATCCGGTCGATCGCTTCGGTGTGGATCCAGAACTGGTAGATCAGGTTGAAGCCCGCGCAGACCGCGATCATGCCTGGCTCGAAGCCCAGGGCGGCGAGCGGCCAGCGAAACACGAAGGAAACCGCGATAAACCCGGTCCAGGTTTGCCGAAGCGCGGTGGAGAGGTTGTAGTGCTGGCTGGAATGGTGGTTGACATGGCTCGCCCAGAACCAGCGCACGCGGTGCGCCATGCGGTGGAACCAGTAGTAGGCCAGGTCGTCGAGCACGAAGCACAGCGGCCAGGCCCACCAGGCCCAGCCAATCGACAGGGGGCCTTGCTGATGGATCCACACCAGCATGGCCACCGTCAGACCGCCGGTGATCGCGCCCGCCACCGTGCTGCCGATCCCGAAGGCCAGCGAAATGCCGGTATCTTGCCACTCGTAGCGCTGGGGTTGCCCGCGCGCGCGCACCCAGAGCAATTCGCCCACGATCAGCGCAACGAATACGGGAATGGCATAGGCGACCGGATCGAAGGGCATGGCGGTTAATTAACAGCGCTGTCAGCAGTGGTCCAGTCCCCGGCTGCAGGGCCCAGCGCGAGCGTCAATGGGCGACCTTCGCACGAGATGTGCAGCGTGCCGTCCTGATTCGCGGGGCGACAGTCTTCGGGAAGCGGCCGTGCTACGAAATGATTGCCGTGTGGGACGAGGACCAGCAGGCGACCTTGCCGGTCCCGGGCGATGGCTGCCCGCCCCTTGGCATCCAGTGCTACTGCGACCGGTTCGAACCCGCCCGGGGCCAGCCGAATCAGTTCAGCCGCTTCTTCGGGCGACTCGAGTCGGGCTTGCTGGCGAAAACCCAGCAACCAGGTCAGTCCCACGAGAAGGAGGACTGCAACAAGCGAACCGCCCAACTGGAGGAGTTCGCTGTCCATGCCGTCAGGGCCGTGCCTTGCTCGAAAGACCCTCCAGCGCCGGGGCGATCGCGCTGATGTCGTAACCGGCGGCAGCAGCAGCCGTGACCAGGTCCTGCGGCTGCGCGCCCCGACTGGCTTCCGCCAGCGCCCAGAGGAAAGTGGAGCGCGTGCCGCTGCGGCAATAGGCCAGCGTCGGGCCATCGGCCTCCTCCAGCGCCGCGACGGTCTCAGCGATCTTGTCCGGCGTCATTCCGCCGCCGGTTACAGGTATATACCGGTAACCAAGGCCCTGCTCCTGCGCTGCGGCCGCGATCTCGTCACTGGTCGGCTGACCTGCTTCCTCGCCGTCCGGCCGGTTGTTGATGATCGCGGTGAAGCCGTCGGCCCTGGCTTGCGCAACCTCTTCCAGGGTGATCTGGGGGCTGGCCCAGACAGTGTCGGACAGGCGTCGGAAATCGGTCATGGCAGCATCCTCTGGCGCTTCGGGTGGGGCACCGTAACCCATGCTGGAGCCGCGCAGAGAGGACAAGGGCACAATTGCCAAGATGCAACGCTTGTCGCCATCATCCGGCCGTAGTCTTAAATCATTCGCGTCGCGCCGCTTTCTTCGCTATAAAAGAGAGTGATTGAAGCGGCGGGGCAGGTCCTCCGTTTCCGGCCGACGGGCACTTCGCCCGCATCGTTGGCCGTTAGAAGAGGGCGGGATTGAAGGTTTTTCGAATACATGGGTTATGATCGAGGGCGTCGCGGAAAGGGCCGCGACAAGCGTGACAATATTGGGGAAGAAGGCTTCGATCCCTTCATGGATGGCCCCCCTCCAGCATCCGGCGGCTGGCGCGATGGCGGTGAAGACCGCTTTGGCGGCGGCGGTGGCGGCGGTGGCCGCTTCAACGACGATCGTGGCGGCGGTGGCGGCTTCGGCGGCGGCAATCGTGGCGGTGGCTTCAGCGGCGGTAATCGCGGCGGCGGCTTCAGCGGTGGTGGACCGCGCGGTGGCGGCGGCGGCGGAGACCGCGGCGGCATGCCCGCGCAGGTCGTAGGCACTGGCCAGGGCAAGGTAAAGTTCTTCAACGCCCAGAAGGGTTTCGGTTTCATCCAGCGTGATGAAGGCGGCGAAGACGTATTCGTGCACATCAGCCAGGTCGAACGTGCTGGCCTCGAAGGCCTCGCCGAAGGCCAGGAACTGCAGTTCAACCTCGTCGATCGCGGCGGGAAGGTCTCTGCGGCGGACCTGCAGGTGGTGGGCGACGTGATCGCTGCCCCCGCAAAGGCGCCGCAGCGCGAGCTGACCGGCGAGAAGGCCGTGGGTACGGTCAAGTTCTTCAACACCATGAAGGGCTTCGGCTTCATCACCCGCGATGACGGCAAGGAAGACGCCTTTGTCCATATCAGCGCTGTCGAGCGTTCGGGCATTCAGGGCATCAACGAGGGCGACCGTTTCGAGTTCGACCTCGAAGTCGACCGACGAGGCAAGTACTCGGCTGTCAACCTGGTCCCCGTGCAGGGCTAACCCGAAGGGTTATCTCACGGGGCGACCAGCCAAGGTTGCGGCGGCCGAGTATGTTTGACCGGCCGCCGACACCCTCCTAGACGAGAGCGTATTGGCGGTCCGGGTGGCCGCTTTTTGCTTTTCTTGCTTTCCTAGGATTTCTCACAATGTCGATTACTCCCCTGATGCCCGTCTACCCCCGGTGCGGCGTGCGGCCCGTTGAGGGCGATCACTGCCACCTGATCGACGAGGACGGCACGCGTTATCTCGACTTTGCATCCGGCATTGCCGTCAACCTGCTCGGCCATTCGCACGAAGGCCTGATCGGCGCGATCCAGCGCCAGGCCGCAAAGCTGATGCACGTTTCCAACCTCTATGGCAGCCCGCAGGGCGAAGAACTGGCGCAGCGGCTGGTCGACAAGACCTTTGCCGACACGGTGTTCTTCACCAACTCGGGCGCCGAGGCGGTGGAGTGCGCGATCAAGACAGTACGTGCCTATCACCAGCATGTCGGTAACGACGACAAGTACGAGATCATCACCTTCAAGAATGCCTTCCACGGGCGGACGATGGCGACGATCTCTGCCTCCAACCAAGAGAAGATGCACAAGGGGTTCTACCCCATGCTGGCAGGCTTCAAGTACGTCGATTTCGACGATCTCGAAGGGGCCAAGGCAGCCATGGGTCCGAACACGGCGGGCTTCCTAGTCGAGCCGGTGCAAGGCGAGGGCGGCATCCGTCCTGCCTCGCAAGAATTCATGCAGGGCCTGCGTGATCTGTGTGACGAGCACGACCTGCTGCTGGCGCTGGATGAGGTGCAGTGCGGCGTTGCCCGTACCGGCACGTTCTATGCCTACGAGCAGTACGGGATCGTGCCGGACGTGGTGGCGACGGCCAAGGGCATCGGCGGCGGCTTCCCCTTGGGCGCCTGCCTTGCCACCGAAAAGGCCGCGCGCGGCATGGTGATCGGCACCCACGGCTCCACCTACGGCGGCAACCCGCTGGCCATGGCTGCCGGCATGGCGGTGATGGATGCCGTGGCGAACGACGAATTCCTGGCGGAAGTCCGCGCCAAGGGCGAACGCCTGCGCACCCGGCTGGAACAGTTCATCGGCAACTACCCCGAGCTGTTCGAAGGTGTGCGCGGCATGGGCCTGATGCTGGGAATCAAGATGAAGGCCGAACCGCGGCCCTTCATGGTGCACCTGCGCGACAACCATCAGTTGCTGACCGTGGCTGCGGGCGACCAGACGCTGCGCGTGTTGCCGCCGCTGGTGATCGACGACGCCGAGATGGACGAGTTCTTCGAGAAGCTGTCTGCCGGTGCCGCCAGCTACACGCCGGAAGACGCGTCATGAGCGGGGACAGGCCCCTCGACCTCGCGCCGGTGGTGCGGAACCTGCTCGACCTGTCCGACGCGGGCGGGGATGCTGTCGCGGCGATGATCAACGATGCGATCGACCGCAAGGCGGCGCGCAAGGGCTGGCCCAAGGGCAAGCCCGATGCCGATGCGCCGCTGGCAGGCCACGTGCTGGCCATGGTGTTCGAGAAGAGTTCGACGCGCACCCGCGTCAGTTTCGATATCGCCATGCGCCAGCTCGGCGGCTCGGCGATTATCCTCGATTCGGGCACCTCGCAACTGGGGCGCGGCGAATCGATTGCCGACACCGCGCGTGTGCTCAGCCGGATGGCCGATGCGATCATGGTCCGCACGGACGATCACGCCAAGATCGAGGAGATGGGGGAGTACGCCCACGTGCCGGTGATCAACGGCCTGACCGACCGGTCGCACCCGTGCCAGATCGCGGCTGACCTGCTGACGGTGATCGAACATGGCAAGGCGCTGCCGGGGCTGGAAGTCGCCTGGTTTGGCGATGGTAATAACGTGCTGCACTCGATCCTCGAGGCGGCATCGCTGATGAAGTTCAACGTCCGCGTGGCGACGCCTTCCGGCTACGAACCCGAAGCCGAATTCGTCGACATGGCGCGCAATGCAGGCTGCACTGTCACGCTGACGCAGGATGCTCAGGCCGCTGCCAGCGGTGCCGACGTCATCGTCACCGACACCTGGGTTTCGATGGGGCAGGAGCATGTTCACAACAAGCTCGCCGCGATGGAGCCTTACCGTGTCGACGAGGCGCTGATGGCGCATGCCAAGGCCGACGCGGTATTCCTGCACTGCCTGCCCGCCCACGTCGGCGACGAGGTAAGCGAAGGCGTGTTCGAAGGGCCGCAGTCAGTGGTCTTCGACGAAGCCGAGAACCGTATTCACGCGCAGAAGTCGATCCTGCTGTGGTGCTTCGGCAAGCTGGGGTGAGCGCGCTTCACATTCGGCCCATGCGCCCCATATGGCGCGCATGACCGACATACCCCCTGCCACTTTCTCGGACGAGTTGCTGGGCTTCGCCATCCCCTCGCGAAATTCGCGCGGGCGGGCTGTGCGGCTTGGCCCGGTGCTGGACGATATCCTCGCCGCGCACGACTATCCACCGGCCCTGAAGCACTGCCTTGCGGAAGCGCTGGTCGTGACAACGCTGATGGGGGGGTTGCTGAAAGACGAGGGCGACCAGCTCACCATGCAGGCACAGGGCGAAGGTGGCGCGGTCAGCCTGCTCGTCTGCGATTACCGTGACGGCGAGATACGCGGCTACGTTGAACACGATCCCGAGCAAGCGCCTGCCGACGGGGCGAATGCTGACCTCGCGAGCCTGTTCGGCAAGGCGCATCTCGCGATTACCTTCGACATCGCCAAGACCGGCAAGAGGTACCAGGGGATCGTGCCCCTCGAAGGCGAGTCGCTGGGCGTGGCGGTGGAGGCCTACTTCGCACAAAGCGAACAAATTCCGACACTGATCCGCACGGCCATCCGGTCAGGCGCGGTCGGCACCATGGCGGCCGGTTTTCTCGTACAACACCTTCCGGAAGGCGAGGAAGGCCGCGAGCGGCTGCATGTACGGCTCGACGATCCCGAGTGGGAGCACGTCTCGGTCCTTGGTGAAAGCCTGCGGCATGATGAATTGGTCGACCGGGATCTGTCTTTGGAAGAACTGGTCTGGCGACTCTATCACGAGGAAGACAAGGTGCTCATCTCGCCGGGTGCGG
This sequence comes from Aurantiacibacter gilvus, assembly GCF_038289935.1. NCBI lineage: Bacteria > Pseudomonadati > Pseudomonadota > Alphaproteobacteria > Sphingomonadales > Erythrobacteraceae > Aurantiacibacter > Aurantiacibacter gilvus. The sequence continues at coordinate 726,691 of NZ_JBBYHV010000002.1, read as the reverse complement.
CCTTGTCAAAGGGATGCCGTTGCACCGTCGCACACTTTGAAGATGTCTTGGCGCGTTTTCCCAAGGAGGACCGCCGCGAAATGGCTAATGAAGAAGGGATCATCCTTGTCGACTGCGCGTTCTGTTCGAAGATCTTTCCGATTCTAGACTAACGATTCGTCGCAGCTGAGGTGCAATTGGTCGTTCATATTCACTGTGCTATAAGGTGGCTGATTGGAGTGGAATGAAAGTGAAGCATTTGGGCAAATTTGTGGGCTTGAGCAGCGTCGTGGCGGCAGCCACGGTGGCGCTGACGCCTGCCGTTGCGCAAGCGCCAGAGCTTGCCATGCTCGATACGCTCACTCGCGGCGCGTGGGAGTTCCGGGCGCGAGGCGATGACGATACCTTGCGCATCTGTGTGCGGACGGGCCGCGAGCTGATCCAGCTGCGGCACCGCCAGACCAATTGCGAGCAGTTCATCGTGCAGGATGACGCCAACGAAGTGACCGTTCAGTACACCTGCCGCGGTAGCGGTTACGGCCGCACCTCGATCCGCAAGGAAGGCAGCACGCTGGTGCAGATCCGCAGCCAGGGCACCTACAGCGGCACGCCTTTCTCGCTGGTGGGCGAGGCCCGCCGTACGGGCAGCTGCTGACACTTGCCCCAAGGCGCGCAAATGCCTAGCGCGCGACTATGAGTGAATCCGGAAAAATCGCGGTCGTCCTGCTTTCGGGCGGGCTCGATTCGATGGTCACTGCCGCGCTTGCGCGAGAGCAGGGCTATCGCCTCCATGCCCTGACCATCGACTATGGCCAGCGCCACGTGCGCGAGCTGGAATCAGCGCGCGCCATTGCCGAAAAGCTGGGCGTGGAGCGCCATGTGCTCTTGCCGCTCGACCTGCGCCAGTTCGGCGCGTCGGCGCTGACCGACGACATTGCCGTGCCCAAGGGCGGCGTGGGCGAGGATATCCCGGTCACCTATGTCCCAGCGCGCAACCTGCTGTTCCTGTCGCTGACGACGGCCTTTGCGGAAAGCTCGGGTTCCAGCGACATCTTCATCGGGGTCAACGCGCTAGACTACTCGGGCTACCCTGATTGCCGCCCGGAATTCATCGCCAGCTTTGCAGAGACCGCCCGGTTGGGCACCAAGAAGGGCGTCGAAGGCGAGCCTTTCACCATCCACGCGCCGCTGCAGCACATGACCAAGGCCGATATTGCCAGCGAGTGCCGGCGGCTGGGGCTAGACCCTGCATGGAGCTGGTCTTGCTACGATCCGTCGCCCGAAGGCCTGGCATGCGGCCTTTGCGACAGCTGCCGCTTGCGACTGAAGGGCTTTGCCGAAGCGGGTGTGGAGGACTTTACCGCCTATGCCGCGCGCCCTGAAGGGCTCGACTAGCTGCGGGCAATGACCCCGCAGGCAATCCGGCTGCCGGCATCGCCTGCCGGGTCGCTCCGGTAGTCATCGGGACCGGCGTGCACCACGACTGCGGTGCCGTCCTGGTCGAAGATCTGCGGCAGCACCGTTTCGCTGTTCCCTCGCAGGATCGTGCTCATTGTGCCGATTCCGTCGGCTGAAACCTGGGCATTGGGCATGTCGCCAAGGTGCGCACCCATGGGGTTGCGTGTCCCATGCTGGTTCCCGCCCGGGTTGAGGTGTCCGCCAGCCGAGGTGAAGTCACTGGCGGTGCAGCTGCCCGTGGTATGCAGGTGCACGGCGTGTGTTCCCTCAGGCAGGCCGTCCAGCGAAACCGAGATCGTTACCTCTCCGGCCAGCGAGTAGAGCCGTGCCGATCCCACTTCATCACCGGCACTGTCGAAGATGGTGGCGCTGCCGACCTCGTCAGCCGCGGATTCGTAGACGGTTGCGCAGCCACTGGTGGCGACAAGGCAAAGAGTTGCGAGAATGCTTGTGCGAATGGACATGACGTCTCCGGTTTGGTCGGCTCTGCTGCCCTAACGCGCAATCCGCAAATTGGGTCCGCTAGGTCGTGGCCAGAATGCCCGATATCTGCAGCGCGGCGACCAGTTGCGCGATTGCCGCGCGTGCCTCGCTATCTTCGGTTGAGCCACCTGTGGGCGTCGTAACGGCAGCGGCGCGCTGCCAGCCGCTGCCATAGCGTGCGCTCTGGCCAGCGGCCTTGTCGCGCACGACCATGCCTTCAACGGGCGGCGTGAACAGCCAGTTGCCTGCCTGTCTGCTGGCGATCATGCCTGCCTGTGCAGACCAGACACCAGTCGGCGTGTCACCCACCAACCAGCATTCACCGTCCGTCGGAGCAGCCGGAGGGTCGTTCGCCTCGCCCTCCACTGCCAAATGCAGCAGGGCATCAATCCGCGCGAAGGCCTCGTTGACGGTCAGTTCTTTTTGCGCCTGGGCGACGAAAAGATTTGGCAGCGCCAGCCGCGGGGTCCGCGAAATCGGCGAAGGCTTGGAGCAAGCGAATTCACTGGCTGGAGAAGGCCATTTCCAACCAGTCCTGACGGTCAGAGTCTGCGTACCGCAGGCTTTCCCCACCTCTCCAGCATCAGCTCTGTCAGCCCCCAGACCAGCGCGTCGGCGCGGTCGGGCGATCGGCCCGGTCCTTCGTAGCCGCCGCCCACCATCAGCCCGCACAGTTCGTCCTCCAGCTGCGCAAACTGGCCGACGTGGTTGACGCGGCCGCTTTCGTAGTGTGCGGCCACGGGTTCGGCGCGGGCTGCCTTGCCGCGGCTGGCGTGGACCAGCTTCAAGGGCATCTGGCAGTCGGCGGCGCGCAGGACGCCGGCGACCATGTCGCCGCCCTGGTTGGCCTCGGCGACCACGCGGTCCGCCTTCCAGTGCAGCGCGGCCTGCGCCACTGCGCGCGCCCAGCCTTCGGGGCTGGAGCCGCGGAGCGATGCATCATCCAGGACCTTGCCTTGCCCATCCGGCGTCACCGCACAGACGACGATCCCGCAGGTATCGCCATGGGCGCTGGCGGGCGGGGCCACCGCCACGACGATGCGGGCAAGTTCGCCGACATAGGCCACCTCGCGGCACCGCTCGATCAGCGAGCGGGACCACAAGGCACCTTCGACATCTTCGAGCAGTTCGCCGACCAGCTCCTGTCGCCCCAGCGCGGTGCGGGCGAATTGCTGGCGGATCGACCGCACAAAGGCCGCCGAAAGGTGCGCGGCGTTTTCGTAGGTGCCGCCGCGGGTGATGGCGACGGCGCTGCATTCGCGTGCTTCCTCCACCAGTTGCCGCACGATCGGCACCGCGCGCGGGGTGGTGGTGGCGAGCGCGAGGGGGCGCTCACCAAGACGCAAGCCCAGCTGCAGATTGTTCCACGTCGTCATGGCACGATTGCCGGAATTATCCCATTTGGCGATCTCATCGCACCAGGCGTGCGTATGTTGCGGACCTCGCAGGCTCTCCGGCTCGCCGGCAGAAAACAGCATGGCCTGCGCGCCGTTGGGCCATAGCAGGCGCCGCGTGCTGCTCTCGAACCGGGGCCGCGCCTTGCCGCGATGGCAGGCGAGGATACCGCTTTCGCCTTCGACCAGCACGGCCCGCGCCTCGTGGATCGAGCTGGCTACCAGGGCAATGCGGGCTGAGGGATCGCTCCCCGCTAGCTGCCGCACCCATTCGGAACCCGCGCGCGTCTTGCCGAAGCCGCGTCCCGCCATGATCAGCCAGGTGCGCCAGTCGCCGGGCGGCGGAAGCTGGTTCTCGCGCGCCCAGAAGGGCCAGTAGGCCTGCAACTGGCGCCGTTCGGGCTCGCTCAGCTCGGCCAGCAGGCGACCGCGCTGCGACCAATCCTTGCCAAGCAGGAACTCCCGCTGGCTAGTCGCCTGCATCGCGCTCGTGGCCCTGTCTGCCGTCTTCCAGCAGCATCTGTTTCACCTCGGCCTCGCGCAGACGCATCATTTCCAGCTTCTCGTTGAGCGATTCGAGCACGCTTTCCTCGTCCTCCTCGCTTTCCAGCGCCCGCTGGTGCGCTACCGTCTCGCGGTGCATGGCGAGCAGGCGCAGGGCATTGGCGATGTCGAACTTGCGATCATCCTTGCCCGCGACCACGCCAAACCGCAGCCGTTCGAGCGTCTCCATCTCGAGGTGGGCGTAACCTTCCATCAGCGCCTCGTTCCACAGGCGGCGGAATTCCGGGTCGAGCTTGCGGGTCTTGTAGGCGCGGCTTTTCGAAGCGCCGGAGACGCGCGCCGCTTCGCTGACGTTGGAGGTTTCCGCCAGCGTATCGAGGAACAAGGCGCGCCAATGCCGGTCGAGATCGGGCTTTTCGCCTTCTTTCTGCACTGCGCGCAGCTTCACCTGTGTACCCATGCCTGCCGACCCCGATGTCCAAAACAAAAGGGCGCCCCCGTCGCCGGGACCGCCCTGAATTGTCGTCCGGGAGTGGCTCCCGGCGACTCGCTTTATCGCGATGTTCGGGTTCTCTAACCAAAGTGCGTGACGATGTCAATACAAAAGTGCCAAAGAGGTTATATTGTAGGACTTGCCCCTTGCGGCGGCCTCCCCTAATCGGCGGGAAACGGCACAGGATTTCCCATGCTTCGCGGATTGTACGACTGGACGATGGCCAAGGCCGCGCATCCCAAGGCGGAGTGGTGGCTGGCCTTCTTCGCCTTTGTCGAATCGAGCTTCTTCCCCATCCCGCCGCACCCGCTGCTGGGCCTGATGTGCCTGGCAGAGCCGAGGAAGGCGATCCGGTTCGCCCTCGTCTGCACCGCCTTCTCCGTGCTCGGCGGGCTGTTCGGTTACCTGATCGGGTACTTCCTCTACGAAGCCGTGGGCGAGGCGATGATCGGCGCGCTGGGGCTTTCCGACAGCTTCCCGCAGGCGGCTTGCTACATCCGCGAACAGGGCGCGGCCGCGGTGTTCCTCGCTGCCGGTACGCCGATCCCGTTCAAGCTGATGACCATCACCGCCGGGTTCGTGGAGATGCACCTCGTCACCTTCCTGCTGGCGGCGATTGCCGGGCGCGGGCTCATCTTCATGGTGGTGGGCGTGCTGTTCCGCCTGTTCGGCGCGCCGATCAAGGCCTTTATCGACAAGTACCTGGTGATGGTGACCTCGGCCTTCGTGGTGCTGGTGGTGGGCGGTTTCCTGGCGATTACCCAGCTGGCGCACGACGAAAGCGGCGAGGCGGATACCGGCTCTTGCGCCGCGGTGACCTCGCTCGACGACCTTTAATTCGACTATTCTCGAAATAAGGCTTGCATTGGCGTGCAATCATTTCGATAATAGTCGAAATGAAGCAGGATGACGCTATCGCCGCCCTCGGGGCGCTCGCCCACGATCACCGCCTTTCGGTGTTCCGCTTGCTGGTGCAGGCGGGGCCGCAAGGTGTGGCCGCGGGCGATATTGCCCGCCAACTGGGCTTGCCGAATTCGTCGCTGTCGTTCCACCTTGCGCAATTGCAGCAGGCGGGGATTGTCAGCCAGCGGCGCGATGGGCGTTCGCTGATCTACAGCGCCGACTATGCCGCGATGGAGAGCCTGCTCGGCTTCCTCACCGAAAACTGTTGTGCCGGCGCCACCTGCATGGCGTCCAAAGATTCCGCCAAGGAGAACAGTCGATGAAACGCATGCACGTCCACCTGGGGGTCCGTGACCTCGACACCTCGATCGCCTTCTATTCCGAGCTGTTCTCTGCTGCTCCCGTGGTTCGCAAGCCGGACTACGCCAAGTGGCTGCTCGACGATCCGCGGCTGAACTTTGCCATCTCGCAGGGTCACGACCACAGCGGGATTGCCCACCTCGGCCTGCAGGCTGAGGACACCGACGAACTGCGCGAGATTTATGGCCGGTTGCAGCGCGCCGAACAGCCCGTGCTCGAAGAAGGCCAGACAACCTGCTGCTACTCCCGCAGCGAGAAGAGCTGGACTGCCGATCCCGACGGCGTGAAGTGGGAAGTATTCCATACCCACGGCGAGGCAACCACCTATGGTAATCCCGCGCCGCTGGTCCCCGCCTCCGCCGCGACCGGTGCGTGCTGCGGCTGACCTAGCCATCGGCTGGGCTGTACAAGGGATCACCTGATGGCTTCGTTCGAACGTTTCCTCTCGATCTGGGTTGGCCTTGCGATTGCGGCCGGGGTCACCCTGGGGCTTGTCGCTCCGGGCGTGGCCACCGCGCTGGCCGGGCTGGAATATGCGTCGGTCAACCTGGTGGTGGCGGTGCTCATCTGGGCAATGATCTATCCGATGATGGTGGCGGTCGACTTCACCAGCATCCGCGACATCGGCACCAAGCCCAAGGGACTGATCATCACGCTGGTGGTGAACTGGCTGGTAAAGCCGTTCACCATGGCGGCCTTGGCCGTGCTGTTCTTCGACCATCTCTATGCGAATCTGATCGGAGAGGCTGACGCACAGCAATACATTGCCGGCCTGATCCTGCTGGGCGCCGCGCCCTGCACGGCGATGGTCTTCGTATGGTCGCAACTGACCAAGGGCGATCCGGCCTACACGCTGGTGCAAGTGTCGGTGAACGACCTGATCATGATCGTGGCCTTCGCCCCCATCGTGGTCTTCTTGCTCGGCGTCACCGACATTATCGTGCCGTGGGACACACTGCTTCTGTCGGTCGTGCTCTACGTCGCCTTTCCGCTGCTGGCAGGCTGGCTGACCCGCCGCTCGATCATCGCGCGCGCCGCCGGAGACGATCAAGCGGTCGACAGCTTCACCTCGCGGCTCAAGCCGTTCTCGATCCTCGGCCTGCTCGCCACCGTGGTCCTGCTGTTTGCCTTCCAGGCTGAGACCATCGTTTCACAGCCGGTGCTGATCGTGCTGATCGCGATCCCCATCATCATCCAGTCCTACGGCATCTTCGCTGTCGCCTATGCCGCAGCCTGGGCGTGGCGCATTCCGCACACCATCGCCGCCCCATGTGCGCTCATCGGCACCTCCAACTTTTTCGAGCTGGCGGTAGCAGTCGCTATCGGCCTGTTCGGCCTGACGAGCGGCGCGGCGCTCGCCACGGTGGTAGGCGTGCTGGTCGAGGTGCCGGTGATGCTGTCGCTGGTCGCCCTGGCCAACCGGACGCGCGCGAACTTTCCAGGCTAGGGCCTAGATAATCCCCACAGCCTTGCCGGCGCGTTCGAACATACCGAGGATGGTCTCCACCTCCTCGGAGCTGTGCTCGGCGCAAAGCGAGCAGCGCAGCAGCGTCATGTTGGCAGGCGTTGCCGGCGGACGCGCGAGGTTCACGTAGAGGCCTTCCTTCAGCAGCGCTCCCCACATGGCCGCACCGCGCTCCAGGTCCGGCATGATCACCGCGACGATGGCGCTTTCTGGCTGGTCGGTGCCCAGCTGGAAGCCGAGCTCGGTCAGGCCAGCATGCAGGCGCTTGGAATTCTCCCACAGGTGCGCGCGCTTGTTGGAGCCGTGCATCAGCTTGCGGATCGAGGTTGCGGCCGTCGCCACCACGCTGGGCGGCAGCGAGGCGGTGAAGACGTAAGGACGGCACACCAGCCGCATGATCTCGAACTTGGGATGGTTGGACACGCAGAAGCCGCCCACCGTGCCGACGCTCTTGGAGAAGGTGCCGATGATGAAGTCGACATCGTCGATACACCCGGCCTGCTCGCAGACGCCGCGCCCGTTATCACCGATGAAACCCATCGAATGCGCCTCGTCTACCAGCACCATGGCGCCGTGCTTCTTGGCGACCGCGACCATTTCCTTCAGCGGGGCAATGTCGCCCAGCATCGAGTAGACGCCTTCCAGCACCACCAGCACGCCCGCGCCTTCGGGAATGCGCTTGAGGCGCTTTTCCATCGCTTCGATATCGTTGTGCTTGAAGGGCACGATCTCGGCCTTGCCCATGGCGCAGCCATCCCAGATCGAGGCATGGCTGTCGATATCGAGCACCACGTAGTCACCCTTGCCGGCGATGGTGGAGATGATGCCGAGGTTTGCCTGGTATCCGGTCGAGAACACCATGGCATGATCCATGGCGTAAAATTCCTTGAGCGCTTCCTCGCACTCCTTGTGGCCCTGGTACGTACCGTTCAGCACGCGGCTGCCGGTCGTACCTGAACCGAAGTTGTCGAGCGCGTCCTTGCCCGCCTGGATCACGTCCGGGTCGAAGGTCATGCCCATGTAGTTGTAGGTGCCAAGCAGGATCGTGTCGCGCCCGTTGCAGATTGCACGGGTCGGCGAAAGTACCTTTTCCATCACCAGGCTGAACGGATCTTCCATTCCGCTGGCGAGCAGGCCTTCGCGCATTGCGATGGTTTCGTCGAACTTGGAGAACAGATCCCTGGATTCGCCAGCCATGGTCTGCGGCCTGTCCGGTTGCGAGATGCCTTCGCTCATCTTGATGTCAGCCCGCAGTCTGTGCGGCGACAGCATCGACGAGTTGGCCGTAGTTCTCGATCTCGGCCTGCTGGTTCATCGAGATGATGATGTCGAACTCGTCTTCGATGGCGGCGACAAAGTCCATCACTGTCAGGCTGTCAAACTCGAGGTCCCCGGCGAAAGTGGTGGAATCGGTGATCTCGACACCCTTCTTGTTGAACTCCTCGATGATCGAACGGATCTTGGTATCGACGGCGTCGCGGTCCATAGTATTTCCTGTTTGTACCTGTGGCGGGCGCAGGCCTGCCATCTTGTTGCGTCGGCAAAGCGGCTGACCATGGTGCTTGTCAAGCGGATTGGCGATTGGCAAGCTTGATCGAACTCTGGCAAGGTTGACCAGAATGTCAGGGGGGCAGCATGAACGAAACAAAATCGGGTGAGCCGCGCAAGTTTGCCACGAACGCGGTGCAGATGCTGCGTACGGTACAGTCAAATACGCTGTCGTTGTCGTCAATGGCAGACCAGAAGGCCTCGATCCTGATGGGTGCGACCTTCGTGGTCTTCTCGATCTCCGTGGGTCGCGCGCTGGAAGGCTCGATGCCCTATTCGCTTGGTGTGCTGGCGGTCTTTGCCTTCCTCTCTTCGCTGTCCGCCGCCTGGGCCGTCATGCCGTCGATCCTCAAGCCACCGCAGGTTCCGAACAAGCAGCAGAACCCGCTGTTTTTCGGGCACTTCGCCTTTCGCAATGAAGACGAATGGGCGGATGACTTCCTCGATCACCTGGAAGACGAAGAGGCCATGTTCCGCATGATGCTGCGCGACCTGTATCAGAACGGCCTGGTGCTGCAGCGGCGAAAGTATCGCTACCTGTCTTACGCCTACCGGCTGTTTGTCTATGGAATGATGTTGACGCTGGTTGCCGTGGCCATCGAATATTCGATGATCTATTCCTGACCGGCGGCGTCAGGCTGCCTCGCGTTCCATCAGGCCTCTTACGGCGGCCATGAAGGGACCGATGCTCACCGGCTTGGACAGGTAGCCTTCGGCGCCCGACTCGCGGATGCGCTGCTCGTCGCCTTTGCCGGCATAGGCGGTAACGGCGAGGACCGGCACGGTCGACAGGTCTGCATCGCCTTTCATCGTCGAGATCAGGTCCAGCCCGGATACTTCCTGCAGCTGGATATCCATGACGACGAGATTGGGCGTGAAGGCGCGAGCCCGCTCGATGGCAAGGTTGCCGTCTGCGCATGGCTCGACGGCAAAGCCGCCCGCCTGCAATACGTCGCAGAAAAGTTTCCTGTTCAGATCGTTGTCCTCGACAACGAGGATGCGCTTCGTCATGGAGCCCCCAACGCTTCCATCCCAATGGAAGTCTGTCCATTACCCTGCTTGTGGATAAGTGACAATTCTAAACGCAGATGAAGATTCGGTTACTTCGGCTTCGGCCTATGCTTTGCAGGCGCTGGGCTGGGTGCTGGCGGATGACAGGCGCGCACAGCGCTTCCTTGACCTGACAGGCCTGACACCCGACGGCCTGCGCGAGGCGATTGGCGACACATCGACCCACCGCGCGGTGCTTGATTTCCTCGCCCAGCACGAGCCCGACCTGCTGGGGGCCGCCGAAGCGCTTGGCATTGAACCGGATCGGCTGGTCGCCGCCCAAAGGAGACTGCACGCATGAACCGTCCGCTTGTCGTTACCGATTGCGATGAAGTCCTGCTGCACATGGTGCGGCATTTCCGCGACTGGCTGGATAGCGAGCACGACATCGCCTTCGAGCTGGAAGGCAATCCCTTCATCCAGTCGATGCGCCGTCGTGACAGCGAGGAAAGCCTGAGCGAGGCTGAGGTCTGGGACCTGCTGGGCGGGTTCTTCGACACGCAGATGCATGCGCAGGAACCGATCGCCGGATCGGTGGCCGCCATTGCCGATTTGCAGCGCGAGGCAGACGTGGTGGTGCTCACCAACCTCAACCACGAGCGCAACGAGGCGCGCCGCAAGCAATTGCAGGCGATCGGGATCGACCTTCCGGTCTTCACCAACCTTGGCCCCAAGGGCGGGGCCTTGCAGCGGATCGTCGAGGAGCATGACGCCAGTCGCGCGGTCTTCATCGATGACATCGCCAAGCATCACGAATCCGCATTGGAACACGTCCCGCAAGTCCATCGTTTGCACTTCTGCGGCGAACCGGCCATTGCGCCGCACGTGCCCTGCGCCCATGAGGCAGGCCATGCCCACGCCCGGATAGACAATTGGGCCGATGCCCTGCCATGGCTGCTCGAAACCCTCCACGGAGACCAATAATGTCCTACGAAGCGCGGCTGCAAGAACTCGGCATTGTCCTGCCTGACGTGTCGCCCCCATTGGCCAGCTACGTGCCGGTCATGGTGCACGGCGACCTTGCCTTCGTTTCGGGGCAGCTTCCCTTTGTCGACGGCGAACTGGTGACGGGTACGCTCGGCAAGGATGTCGAACTGGACCAGGCCATTGTCGCGGCGCGTGCTTGCGGCCTGATGATCCTGGCGCAGCTAAAGGCGGCCATTGGCTCGCTCGACAAGGTGGAGCGGGTGGTAAAGCTGGGCGGCTTCGTCGCCTCTACCCCTGACTTCACGGACCAGCACAAGGTGGCGAACGGCGCGTCGGACCTGATGGCCGAGGTCTTCGGCGATGCCGGCCGCCACGCGCGCGCCGCCGTGGGCGTGCCGAGCCTGCCAGTCGGAGCCGCAGTCGAGGTCGACGCGGTAATCGCGCTTTCGGCTGACTGATCCATGTCCAAGGCTGACAAGCTTCAGGCACTGGCAGCCTATGCCTATGCCCATCGCGGCCTGCACGACGCCGAGGTGCCGGAAAACTCCGTGGCCGCCTTTCGCGCGGCCATGGCCAGGGGCCTGGGCATCGAATGCGACGTGCGCAAGAGCAGTGATGGCCGCGCAATCGTGTTCCATGACAAGGACCTGGAACGGCTTACCGGTCGCAGCGGCGCATTGGGCCAGCGCTCGGTAGGCGACCTCACCTCCATCACCCTGACTGGCAGTGAAGAGACCATCCCGACCCTGCGCGACGTGCTCGACACGGTCGCCGGACAGGTGCCGCTGTTGCTGGAGATCAAGATCGACGGTGTCAGGCCGGTCGAGGCCTTGTGCCGCGCGGTGCGGCGTGACCTCGAAGGCTATGATGGTCCGGTCGGCGTGATGAGCTTCGATCTGCGCGTGCCCCAGTGGTTTGCCGCGCGCGAGGCGGACCTGCCATGCGGACTTGTGGTGACGGAGCAGAACGCCCGCACTTTCCTGTCATCGATGGCGCTGCGGCGCGCTGTCAGCAAGACCGCCGCTGACTTCCTCGCGCTCGATATCCGCGACTTGCCCAGCAAGATCTCCGCCAAGGCCCTGGCCCAGGGCAAACCGCTGTTTACCTGGACCGTGCGCAATGCCGAGCAGGCCAAGACCGCGCAGGAAGCAGGCGCCGTGCCGATCCTCGAAGCCGCAGGGGTAGCGGCTTGGGAGGCGGTCTCCTAGATTGGCCCCGATGGCCGAACCTGCGCTCACCGCCCGGATTGCTTCCTCAGTCGGCAGCGTCGATGCGGTCACCTGGGACCGGCTGGCGGGCAGCGACAATCCCTTCACCAGCCATGCCTTCCTGTCGCTCCTGGAAGATTCGGGCAGCGTCGGCCCCGGCTCCGGCTGGCTGCCTGCACCGCTCCTGCTCGAAAGCGAAGAGGGCAAGCTGGTGGGCGCGCTGCCGAGTTACCTGAAGGGCCATAGCCAGGGCGAATACGTGTTCGACCATGGCTGGGCCGATGCCTATGAGCGGGCGGGCGGCGAATACTATCCCAAGCTGCAGGTCTCCGTGCCTTTCACACCAGCCACCGGCCCGCGCTTGCTGGTGGAGGACGAACGCTACGCCTTCCCTTTGCTCCGCGCCGCCGAGCAGCTGGTCGCGCAGAACGGTTGGTCGAGCGCCCACGCGACCTTTGTCGAGTCGGTACAGCAGGACCTGTTCGAGGCGGCTGGCTGGCTGCGGCGTGAGGATATCCAGTTCCACTGGCTCAATCGCGACTATGCCAGTTTCGACGACTTCCTCGGCGAACTGACCAGCCGCAAGCGCAAGGACCTGCGCAAGGAACGCCGCGCGGCTTGCGAAGGCCTGGAGATCAAGGCGCTGTCCGGCGACGACATCCGTGCGGAGCATTGGGACGCCTTCTGGCTGTTCTACCAGGATACCGGCGCACGGAAGTGGGGCACACCATACCTGACCCGCGAGGCTTTCGACCTGATGGGCCAGCGCATGGGAGACAAGCTGCTGTTATTGCTTGCCTATGAGCATGGCTTGCCGATCGCAGGCGCGCTCAATTTCATCGGCGGAGAGGCGCTTTACGGACGCTATTGGGGGTGCCTTTCGGAACGCCGCTTCCTGCATTTCGAACTTTGTTATTACCGCGCCATCGATGCGGCGATCGAACGGGGACTGAAGCGGGTAGAGGCGGGCGCACAAGGCGGACACAAGCTGGCGCGGGGGTACGAACCGGTCGCTACCGTCTCCATGCATTACATCGCTGATCCGGGGTTCCGCGCAGCCGTCGCGGATTTCCTCGAACGCGAGCGGCAAGGGATTGCTGTCGACCAGGATTACCTGGCGGACCGCACGCCCTTCCGGAAAGCGTAGTTACGCGACGCAGACGTCCGACTGGCGCAGCCATTCGCGGGCACGGCGCTGGGCATCGGCGATTTCGATTGCCGTCATCTCGTCGGACACGTCAGCGCGGCACCAGGCAGCTGCTTCATGACCATGCGAGGCGGCAAGGTTGAACCACTTGTGCGCTTCGATCAGGTCGCAGTCCACGCCGTGGCTGCCGGTCGAATAGGCAACGCCGAGGTCGTAGTAGGCATTGGTGTCACCGTCCGCAGCAGCGGAAAGGCAGCGCGCCACCAGCATGTCCGCCCCCGAAACGTCGGCGGGCTGCACCTTGGCGAAAGTCTCAATCTTGGCGAGTTCCATTTTCGTAATCCCCCTAGTGTGTTGACCGGGACCCCAATTGCCCGGGTCCAGCATCGTGGACGAGCCGATGTTTTGACGAACGTGGTCAAGAATTGGTTAACGCGGCGGGGAAATTCTGCCTGAGCGCTGAATCCGGCAGGGCAATTTAGATTGCCGCTTGTGCCTGGAATGCCCTCGCCCTATAGGCCCGCCCGATCACGGCTTCGGCAGCCGCGCGAATAGATCCCAGCAAGAGCGGGACAGTCGGCGGTTGTTGTAGGAGAGGCCCTTCATTTGGGATTCGGAGCAATTGAATGGCAGCTGCCACGCATGACGACATCGACATCCTGGCCAAGGCCAAGCGGGCCCTGTCGGCGGACTACACGCCGAGCGAAGACGAAGAGTACATGTCCGAAAAGCAGCTGAACTATTTCCGCGTGCTGCTGCTGGAATGGAAGAAGTCCATCGTCGCTGCGTCCGAAAACACGTTACAGAGCCTGCAGGACGGCCCGATCCGCGAACCCGACCTCAATGACCGGGCTTCCAGCGAGACCGACTGGGGTATCGAACTGCGCACGCGTGACCGCCAGCGCAAGCTGATCTCCAAGATCGATGCTGCCATGCGCCGTATCGACCAGGGCGAATATGGCTGGTGCGAAGTCACGGGCGATCCGATCGGGCTCAACCGCCTGACCGCCCGCCCAATTGCCACCATGACGGTGGAAGCCCAGCAGGCGCACGAACGCCGCGAGAAGATCTCCCGCGACGACTGACCCGAAATGGGACAGTCCGGTCCACGAGCCCGATCTCTTAACGCATGATTAGCCATTCTGGCGGCATCTTGCTGGGGCACGTGAAACGCGGGCATGGTGCCCGCTCCAACCGGTTACGGTAGCAGGAAAATGAACGGCCCGATGAGCAATGTCGAAACACGCCAGGTCGATCGCGACAGCCTGTTCCTGCTCGCGCAGCTGCGCGTTGACGGGCAGGACCCGGTTTACCGGGTCAAGGTACGCAACCTTTCTTCAGGCGGGATGATGGCTGACGGCGACGTGCAGGTGCTGCGCGGCGCGCTGGTCGAGATCGAACTGCGCAATATCGGCTGGGTCGAAGGTACGGTCGCCTGGAAGCAGGGCAACCGCTTCGGCATCGCCTTTGTCGACGAGATCGACCCGCGCCTGGCCCGCGCGCCGGTTACGGGCTCCACCGTGCCGCACGATCCGGCCAGCAACGATCCCGACCGGAAGCTGCGCAAGATCTGATCGACCTGCGTAGTTGATGCGGCCGACGCCTCGCCCTATTCGGGCGGGCGATGAAGCTTTCGATCCTCCCGCTTTGCCTTGCGCTGCTCGCTGGCCTCACCGCTTGCGGTTCGAGCGATGAAGGCGAACTGGATATTGCCCTGATCGGCGACGAGGACGCCGTCCTCACCAGCGGCCTGCGGCTTTCCGGGCCGGCCCAGCACGTGCGCGGTGCGACGCAGACCGGGCTGGTCACCCTGAATGCGCAAGGCGAAGTCGTGCCCGCCATTGCCGAAACCTGGCTGCCGACCGATGACGGACTGAGCTACATTTTCCGCCTGCGCGAAACGACCTGGCCCGATGGCGAGCCGATGACGGCGGCAAGCGTGCGCGAGGCGCTGGAGGACGCGCTGGAGGGGCTCGAAGGCACCTCGCTCGGCCACGACCTTGCGCTGGTCGAGGATGTGCGGGCCATGGCCGGACGCGTTATCGAGATCCGGCTATCCACCCCTGAACCTTACCTGCTGCAGTTGCTGGCCCAGCCCGAGCTGGCGCTTCGCCAGCCTGGCGGCGAGACCGGACCCATGTCGTTGGTCCGCCGGGAGGAAGGCGATATCACGCTGGAACTGAAACCACCGCTGGCGCGCGGGTTGCCGGATAGAGAAGACTGGCAGGATGACGTGCGCTTGCTGCGGCTGCACCTGCGCACGGCTGCCGATGCCATCGCCATGTTTGATGATGGCGACGTGCAGCTGGTGCTCGGCGGCACGCTCGGTGACCTGCCGCTGGTGGAGACCGGGCCGCTGTCTTCGGGAACCTTGCAGATCGACACGACTTTCGGCCTTTTCGGCTTGCAGGTGCGCAGCGAAGAGGGCCTGCTGAGCAACGACGGCGTGCGCGAAGGACTGGCCATGGCGATTGACCGGCAGGCCTTGCTGGAACGCTACAATATCGGCGGCTGGGTGCCCACGACGCGCCCGGTATCTCCCGGCTTGCCCGGTGAACCCGGACTGGTGCGCGAACGCTGGGTGGACGAACCGATTGCCGACCTGCGGGCCGAGGCCACCGCGCGCATCGCCGCCTGGCGCGAGCAGTTCGACGAGGGCGATCTGTCACAGCCCGCAGTGGTAACCATCGCGCTCGAATCGGGGCCGGGCTGGAGCCGCTTCTACGAGGACCTGGCGCAGCAGCTGGCCAGCGTGGGCATTCGCCTGCAGCGGGTGGCCGACGCGCGCGAGGCGGACCTCGTGCTGGTCGACCGCGTGGCGCGCTATCCGGCCCCGCGCTGGTTTCTCAACCAGTTCAACTGCTCGCTGGAGCAGGGCCTGTGCGACGAAGGTGTCGATGCCGAGGTGGAACTGGCCATGGCCGAGCGCGACCCTGCCTTGCGGGCGCGCCGCCTGGCCCAGGCAGAGGCCGATCTGACGCTGGCAAATGTCTACATTCCAATAGGTTCGCCGCTCCGCTGGTCACTGGTGCGCGGCGGAGTCAATGGCTTCGAAGCCAACGTCTATGGCTTCCATCCCTTGCCGGAGATGGCCGAAATACCCAGATAACGGGCAAGGAGACCCGCTTTCATGACTGAAGACGTCCAGCGTCCACGCCCGATGACCGCCGACTTGCCGCTCGGCAGGGACCCGGTTTCGATCCGCCGCCGGATCGAGGCGATGGAGCAATTGCTCGAACGCAGCTTCGTGATTCCGGGGATCAACCGTCCTGTCGGTCTCGATGCCATTGTCGGCCTGGTGCCGGTGGTGGGTGACATCGTGGCCATGGGCCTGGGTGCCTATATCGTCTGGGAAGCGCGCAATCTCGGCCTGCCCAAGTGGAAACTGCTGCGCATGGCGGGCAATGTCGCCTTCGACAGCGCGGTGGGTGCCGTGCCGGTGGTGGGGGACCTGTTCGACTTCCTGTTCCGCTCCAACACCCGCAACCTGCGGATCGTGAAGCGGCACCTCGACAAGCACCACCCGGATAGCCGCGTGATCGAGGGTTAGTTCGCTGCAAATAGTTTCCATCGCGACCAGTCTGGCCTAGGACCGGGCCATGGCGCGCGACGTAACCTATTCCTCCTACCTCGACCTCGAGCGCATCCTGGCAGCGCAGCACCCTGCCTCGGACGCGCACGACGAGTTTCTCTTCATCATCGTCCACCAGGCGAGCGAGCTGTGGCTCAAGCTGTGCCTGCACGAGCTGGAAGCAGCGCGCGAGCTGGTGATTGCCGACGACCTTGGTCCCGCCTTCAAGATGCTCAGCCGGGTGGCGCAGGCGCAGCGGCAGCTGATTTCCAGCTGGGATGTGTTGGCGACAATGACCCCGCACGAGTACTCGCTGATCCGCCCGCACCTCGGCTCGTCGAGCGGCTTCCAGTCGGCGCAGTACCGCCTGATGGAGTTCATCCTCGGCGGCCGCAATCCGGACATGGTGACCATGCACGAGGCCACGCCTGAAGTGGCCGAGCGGCTGCGCGCGGAGCTGGCGCGGCCCAGCCTTTACGGCGAAGTCCTGCGGTTGTTGCGCAAGCGCGGACTCGCGATCCCCGATGGCGTGGTCGAAGGCGAGTTCAAGGGACCGCACAAGGCCATTCCCGAAGTCACCGAAGCATGGGCGCAGGTCTACCGCGACCCCAAGACCCATTGGGACCTCTACGAGCTGGCGGAGAAGCTGGTTGACCTCGAATACCACTTCCAGCGCTGGCGGTTCGGCCACCTCAAGACCGTCGAGCGCATCATCGGCTTCAAGACCGGCACCGGCGGCACGGCTGGCGTGCCTTACCTCGAAAGCGTGCTCAAGCTGGGCTTCTTCCCCGAACTGCTGGCGGTGAGGACCGAGCTGTGACGGACTGGGCTGCCGAAGCCGCAAGGCTCGATGCCGCTGATTCGCTGGCGAAGTGGCGGAACGAGTTTCTGCTCGACGAATCAGTGGCCTACCTCGACGGCAATTCGCTCGGCGCGCTGCCCAGGGCGACGTCGGCACGGATCGAGGATGTCATCCGCCGCGAATGGGGCGAGGGGCTTGTCACCAGCTGGAACGCTGCCGGCTGGATCGACCTGCCGGGCCGGATCGGCGCCAAGATTGCCCCGCTGATCGGCGCGCGGCCCGAAGAGGTGATCGCCTGCGACAGCGTCTCGGTTAACCTGTTCAAGCTGATCAGCGCCGCGCTCGCCATGCGGCCGGGGCGCAAGGTGGTACTGTCCGAGCCGGGCAATTTTCCAACTGACCTCTACATGATCGACGGCCTCGTGCAGCAGGGCCTCGCCGAACAGCGGCTGGCCGATCGCGCCGAGATCGAGGACGCGTTGGACGACGACGTCGCGCTGCTGCTGCTCACCCACGTGCACTACAAGACCGGCGAGGTGTTCGACATGCAGCGCCTGACCGAAGCCGCCCACGAAGCTGGCGCGCTGGTGCTGTGGGACCTGTCGCACTCGACCGGCGCGGTGCATGTCGACCTCGAGGAAGCGGGCGCCGACTTCGCCGTGGGCTGCGGCTACAAGTACCTCAATGGCGGCCCCGGCGCGCCGGCCTTCGCCTATGCCGCCTTCCGCCACCAGGAGGTGCTGCAGCAACCGCTCAGCGGGTGGATGGGCCACAAATCGCCCTTCACCTTCGTCGACCACTACGAGCCAGCACCGGGTATCGAAAAGATGCTGGCCGGCACCCCGCCGATCGTCTCGATGAGCGCGCTGGAGGTGGGCGTGGACCTGATCGCCGCCATCGGCGTGGACGCGCTGGTCACCAAGTCGCGCGCACTGTCCGAATTCACCCGCGCGGCCATGGCCGAGGTCGTGCCCGAGCTGCCCTGCGTCTCGCCCGAAGACCCGGCGGCGCGCGGCAGCCAGCTTTCCTACCGGCACGACCACGCCTACGAACTGTGCCAGGCGCTGATAGCCCGCAAGGTCATCGGCGACTTCCGCGCGCCGGACCTGCTACGCCTCGGCTTCGCCCCCGCCTATGTCCGCTTCGCCGACTGCTGGCGCGTGGTGAGCGAATTGCGCGATATTCTCGACAGCGGGGAATGGCGCAGGCCGGAGTACGCGGCGCGGGCGGCGGTGACTTGATCGAGACACTCAAGATCGTTGGTTTCAGCATGCTGACCGCTGTGCTCTACGGCGTAGCGCACGACATGGTGACCGCACACCTCAGCCTTGAATACTTCACCGTGGCACACCCTCCGCTAATCTCGACAGAGAACCCTGTGCTCCTTGCGCTTGGCTGGGGCGTGGCGACGACATGGTGGGTGGGACTGATTCTCGGCGTAGCGCTTGCCTTGGCCAGCCGCGCGGGCAGTCGGCCTGTTCTGGCGCTGGCCGATGTGCGTCGCAGTATCGTAAGGCTGATGCTGGTCTCTGCCATTACCGCGGTGTTAGCTGGTCTTGTCGGAGTGGCTTTGGCAATCGCCAGCGAGCCGCCAATCGGTATGTGGGCCGAAATGATCGCGCCCGACCGGCAGGCGCGCTTTGCCGGGGCCTTGTTCGCACACAGCGCCAGTTACCTGGTCGGCTGCATTGGCGGGATCGTGATCTGCGTGGCGGCATGGCGCAAGCGCGGTTCTGCACTGCCGCCTCACTCCTCCAGCTCGATGTCCCAGTAGAGCCAGTCGCGCCAGGTCTCGTGGAGGTAGTTCGGCGGGAAGGCCTTGCCCTGCTGTTGGAGCTGCCATGAAGTCGGACGGATCGGCTCGACATGCAGGTGCATGTTCGCCTGCTTCGGCGTGCGCCCACCCTTCTTCATGTTGCATGGCGCGCAGGCCGTGGCGATGTTCTCCCACGTCGTCTTGCCGCCCAGTCGGCGCGGGATCACGTGATCGTAGGTGAGGTGCTGCTGGCTGCCACAATACTGGCAGGAGAACTTGTCGCGCAGGAACAGGTTGAAGCGGGTGAAGGCGGGAAACTGGCTCGGCTTCACATATTGCCGCAGGGCGATGACGCTGGGCACCTGCATGTCGAGCGATTGCGAATGCACCGCGCGGTCATAGCTTGCCACGATATCAACGCGCTCAAGGAAAATCGCCTTGATCGCCGTCTGCCACGGCCACAGGCTGAGCGGGTAGTAGGACAGCGGCGTGTAATCCGCGTTGAGCACCAGCGCGGGACAGCTTTCCAAGCTGCGCACGGGATCGTCATCTGCGCTGCGAAATCTCGCGGCCCGTTCGATCAGTTCGGCTTTGAACACGGTCTGGTGCCCTCCCTGATTGATCTGGAATGTGCACTTGCAGGGAAAAGCGTCAAGTCTGTTACAGACAGGCTATCCACAGGGATATTCACACGGGCAGGGCTGTGGCATGAGCCTTGCCAGCCATGATCGTCACCCGTTTCGCCCCCAGTCCCAATGGTCCGTTGCACCTCGGACATGCCTGGTCGGCCATTGTCGCGCATGATCTGGCGCGCAAGGCAGGCGGGCGTTTCCTGCTGCGGATCGAGGATATCGACGGCGCCCGCTCGCGCCCAGAACTGGCGGACGACTTCCGCCGCGACCTCGCATGGCTGGGGCTGGAATGGGAGGAAGTGCCGGCGCAATCCACCCGTCTGGGCAGCTACGAGGCAGCAGCGCAGCGCCTGCAGGACATGGGCCTGCTCTACCGCTGCACTTGCACACGGGCGGAGATCGCCGCGCTGGAGCCAGAGATCGGTCTCGAGGGCGCGATCTATCCCGGCACCTGCAAGGGCGAGAACTTCGATCCCTCCCGTCCTGCAGCGTTGCGGCTGGACTGCGAGGCGGCGCTCGAGGGCGCCGGCGACCTGTTCTGGGAAGACGAGAACGCCGGCACCATCGATGCCGTCCCTTGCCAGCTGGGTGACGTGGTGCTGGTGCGCAAGGATGCGCCCGCCAGCTATCACCTCGCCGCCACGCTGGACGATGCGGCCGACGGCGTGACGCTGGTGACTCGCGGGGAAGACCTGTTCATCGCCACCCATGTCCACCGGCTGCTGCAGGAACTGCTCGGCTTGCCGGTTCCCCGTTGGCACCACCACGGTCTGCTGCTGGGCGCAGACGGCAAGAAACTGGCCAAGAGCCGCCAGTCTGGCGAGCGCGGCTGGGGCCTTGCCGAGATGCGCGAGGCGGGAGAAGATGGACGCGCGCTTGCCGAAAGGCTGCGCATGGGCCAAATGCCGTGTGGCATTACCCGCTCACGCTTCCCACATGGTGGATCATGAATACATTCCTCACCATCCTGCTCATCATCTTTGCCATCATGGCAGCTGTCTCGCTGGTGCGCGGCATTGTCGCCTTCCTGCAGACGACCAAGATCGACCTGGAAAGCGGCGGAGAAAACTCCAAGGCGCTGATGGAGGCCCAGAACCGCGCCATGTTCTCGCGCATCAAGTACCAAGCCCTGGCGATTGCCGTCGTGGCCGTGCTGCTCCTGATCAATAGGTAGTCTGGGCGCGTCGTCCCGGACTTGATCCGGGACCTCCATCCGCTAGGTCCGGCGTGACTGAGACAGATCCCGGTTCAAGTCCGGGATGACGGAGTGCTGG
Source organism: Aurantiacibacter gilvus (assembly GCF_038289935.1). NCBI lineage: Bacteria > Pseudomonadati > Pseudomonadota > Alphaproteobacteria > Sphingomonadales > Erythrobacteraceae > Aurantiacibacter > Aurantiacibacter gilvus. The sequence continues at coordinate 705,737 of NZ_JBBYHV010000002.1, read as the reverse complement.
CATGGTAAAGCTCAACAAGATCTACACGCGGACGGGTGACGACGGGACCACGGGACTCGTCGACGGCTCGCGGCTGCCCAAGCACGCGGCGCGGATGCAGGCTGTCGGCGATGTCGATGAAGCCAATGCTGCCATCGGCATAGCTGCCGTGATTGCCGAGGGCGACCTGCGCGCCGACCTTGTGCGGCTGCAGAACGACCTGTTCGATCTCGGCGCTGACCTCGCCAAGCCCGGCGACGATTTCGAGCCGTCCGAAATGGTGCTGCGGATCGTGCCGGCGCAGGCCAGCTGGATTGAGGCGCGGATCGACGCGCTCAACACCGCACTCGAGCCGCTGACCAGTTTCGTCCTTCCCGGCGGCAGCGAGCTGGCCGCGCGGCTGCACGTGGCCCGCACAGTCGCCCGCCGTGCCGAACGGTCCATGACCGCCATTGCCGAAAAGGACGCCGTCAACCCGGCCGCGCTCGCCTTCATCAATCGCTTGTCAGACTACCTCTTCACCGCCGCCCGCGTCGCCAATGATGGCGGCAAGGACGATGTCCTCTGGACGCCGGGCGCCAACCGCTAGGCCTCGGAACAAGCCTCCTTGCTCGCCCGTTGGTGAGGCAAAGGAGATTATTGATGAGCAATTCCAAGGCAGAAAGCCCCGAAGCGCGTCAGGTGAACCTCGCCCCGGAGACCCACAACGACGAGCAGGACGAGCACCTGATGCAGGCGCAGGCCGTGTCGGCCGAAGCGCGCCGCACGACCGTGACCACGCATATGCCGACCGAAAGCGAAAAAGATGATGGCGGCATCACCCTGCTCAACATGTCGAAACAGGATACCGTCGATCACATGCGCGACATGGAAAGTTCCGGCCGTATCGACATGGACGCCTATGCCGGTGAACCGAACCACGATGACGACGAGGGCAAGTACGGCAAGGCGAGGAAGCCCGATGTCGACCTGCCGTCCGACTGATCGCTAGTTGCCTCCCAAGGTGCCATCGTTGAGAAGCCAGAGACCGGCAGTCAGCAATATCGAGCCTCCTGCCACACAAAACGCCAGCAGCCGGAAATTGGGCGCTCCCAGCGCGGCGATCTTGTGCGTGCTCAGCCGCTCATAGGTCTTCACTGCACGGTGTTGCGCCAGCAAGGCAAGCCAGCCGCCGGCAAGGATAAAGACCGTCGCGATAGCGCGCGCCAGCCACGGCGGCTCGAAATCGCCAAACACCGCCCGGAAGCCAAGCCCGATGCCGATCGCGGCGAATGATGTTCGGATCCACCCGGCGAAGGTTCGCTCCATCGCCATGATATTACGATCCTCGGCAAGATCCGTGCGCGTTTCGGCCCAGTGGGTCGTCTTGTCGCAATCTTCCGGGGGATCGTCCTGCGCCATGGCCGCAACCTAGCCGATTTTCGGCGGGCGACCAAACCACGCGCGGTTCAATGTTCCTCGGCCTGCCGCTTCAACTGGTAGAGCAGTTCCATGGCCTCGCGCGGGGTCAGAGCATCGACATCGAGGGCCTGCAGTTCCTCGCGCAACAGGTCGCGGTCTTCATCCGCCTCTTCCGCCACGGCAGCAAACAGCGGCAACTCACCAAGGCCCGCTGCCAGCCCGCCGGTTTCAGCGCGGCCCTTCTCCAGCCTGTCGAGGACCGACTTGGCCCGCCTGACCACTTGCGGGGGCACACCCGCCAGCTTGGCCACGGCGAGTCCGTAGGAGCGGTCCGCCGCGCCTTCGGCCAGTTCGTGCAGCAGCACGAGGGCGCCCTTCCATTCCTTCGCCCGCACATGGTGCAGCGACAGCGCCTCGCAGGTCTCCGCCAGCCGCGCCATCTCGTGATAGTGCGTGGCAAACAGGCAGCGGCTCTTGTTGGTCTCGTGGATCGCCTCGGCCACGGCCCATGCCAAGGCGAGGCCGTCGTAGGTGGAGGTGCCGCGTCCGACTTCGTCGAGGATGACGAAGCTGCGCTCGCCCGCCTGCGACAGGATTGCTGCGGTCTCCACCATCTCGACCATGAAGGTGGAGCGTCCGCGGGCAAGGTTGTCCGACGCGCCGACGCGGCTGAACAGCTGGTCGACCAGGCCGATGTTCGCGGCGCGGGCGGGGACATAGCCGCCCGCCTGTGCCAGCAGCACGATCAGCGCGTTCTGGCGCAGGAAGGTCGACTTGCCGCCCATGTTGGGGCCGCCGACCAGCCACAGGCGGTCGCGCTGTGACAGCGCGCAGTCGTTGGCGACGAACCGCTCGCCCTGCGCGGCCAGCGCCGCTTCGACTACCGGATGCCGCCCGCCTTCGATGGCGAGCACGGGTTCGTCGGTGACGTTAGGGCGGCACCATTCGCCGTCGCTCGCGCGCTCGGCCTGGCCCGCCGCGACGTCGAGCCGCGCCAACGCCGCCGCGGTCGCTGCAATCGCCTCGCGCCGCGCCGAAACCCTCTCTACGAACTCCTCGAAATGCGCTTCTTCTGCTGCCAGCGCGTGCCCGCCCGCCTCGGCGATGCGGTTGGCTTCCTCGTGCAGGTGCAGCGAGTTGAAGCGCGCGGCGTTGGCCATTGTCTGGCGATGGGTGAAGCCGGAATCCTGCGCCATCAGCTTGTCGGCGTGCTTGCTCGGCACTTCGATGAAATAGCCGAGCACGCCATTGTGCTTGATCTTGAGCGAGGGGGTGCCCGTCTCCTCGCGGTAGCGCGCCTCCAGCGCGGCAATCGCGCGGCGGGCATTGCCGGAGGTGTCGCGCAGGTCATCCAGCGCTGCGTCGTAGCCCTCGGCGATATAGCCGCCGTTCTGCCGCTCGGTCGGCGGGGAGGGCACCAGCGCGCGGCTCAGCAGGTCGGTCAGTTCGCCGTGTCCGGTGAGGTGCGGCAACAGGGCGTCGAGCAGGGCAGGCCGGTCTGGCTGGCCTTGCAGCACTCCATGGATGCGGCGCGCTTCGTTGAGGCCGTCGCGCACTTGCCCCAGATCACGCGGGCTGCCGCGACCGGCGACGATGCGGCCCAGCGCACGGCCAATGTCGGGCAGGCTTCGCAGCAGTCCGCGCAGGTCTGCCCGCAGCAAGGGATCGGCAAGAATGAAGCTGACCAGCGCCAGTCGTTCCTCGATCGCAGCACGGTCTGCCAGCGGGGCGGCGAGGTCTTCGGCTAACTGCCGTGCTCCTGCACCCGTCACGCAGCGGTCGATGGCAGCGATCAGGCTGCCGGTGCGCGTGCCTTGCTGGCTGGAAAGGATTTCCAGGCTGGCGCGCGTTGCCTCGTCCATGGCCATGTGTTCGCCGCTGGCGCGGGCCTGCGGCGGCAGCAGCAGCGGCAAGGAGCCGCGTCCGGCATGTTCGAGATAGGCCACCAGCCCGCCTGCTGCGGCGAGCATGGCGCGGCTGAATTGGCCGAAGCCGTCGAGCGTCGCCACGCCGTGGACCCTCTTCAGCCGGGCCTCGCCAGCATCGCTGGCAAAGTCGCCACGCGGACGCACCACCGCATCCGGCTGCGCTTCGCTCCAGCCTTCGGGCACCACCACTTCGCTCGCCCCGATCCGGGCCAGCACAGCGGGCAAGCGTTCGGGCGGGCATTCTTCCAGCGTCATCGCCCCGGTCGAGATGTCGCATGCCGCCACGCCGCAAGTGTCACGCACGTCGCAGACGGCAGCCAGGACGTTGGCGCGGCGCGGTTCCAGCAGGGCTTCCTCGGTCAGCGTGCCTGCGGTGACAAACCGCACGATATCGCGCTTCACCAGCGCCTTCGACACCGGAGAACCTTCGCGCCTGGCGCGTTCCTTGGCTTCGTCGGGCGTTTCCACCTGCTCGGCAATCGCCACCCGGCAGCCCGCCTTGATCAGCCGCGCGAGGTATCCTTCCGCCGCGTGCACCGGCACACCGCACATGGGCACCGGTTCTCCGCCGTGTTCGCCGCGCGTGGTCAGCGCGATATCGAGCACGCCCGCAGCTGTTTTCGCGTCGTCGAAGAACAGCTCGAAGAAGTCGCCCATGCGGTAGAACAGCAGGCAATCGCCGGCCTCCGACTTGAGGTCGAAATATTGCGCCATCATGGGAGTTGCAGTGCCGGCCATGGAGAGAGCGGGACTAGCCTCGTGCGCGCCGATTCGGGAAGGGCGGGCGAGCCGCTTTCCCCTATCGCAGCAGGAAAACCCGCTCTATGGTCCGCGCAGCAGAAGGGGATCACGCGTGGCCGAAGAGAAGAATTCCAGTTTCACCGAGCGCGAGGCGCTGTTCTACCACGAGGCTATCCGGCCGGGTAAGATCGAGATCATCGCCTCCAAGCCGATGACCACCCAGCGCGACCTGAGTCTGGCCTATTCACCCGGCGTCGCTGTTCCGGTGCAAGCCATTGCCGACGATCCTGCCAACGCGGCCCGATATACGGCCAAGGCCAACCTGGTGGCGGTGATTTCCAACGGCACGGCGATTCTTGGCATGGGCAACCTCGGCGCGCTGGCATCGAAGCCGGTGATGGAAGGCAAGGCCGTGCTGTTCAAGCGCTTCGCCGACGTCGATTCCATCGATATCGAGCTCGACACCGAAGACCCGGAAAAGTTCATCGAGGCGGTCGCGCTGATGGAGCCGACCTTCGGCGGCATCAACCTGGAAGACATCGGCGCTCCCGCTTGCTTCATCATCGAGCAGGCCCTGCGCGAACGGATGAACATTCCGGTCATGCACGATGACCAGCACGGCACGGCGATCATCACCGCCGCCGGCTTGCTCAACGCCTGTCACCTGACCAAGCGCGACATTGCCGATGTGAAGGTGGTGGTGAACGGTGCCGGCGCTGCCGCACTTGCCTGCACCGCGCTGATCAAGGCCATGGGCGTCAAGCACGAGAACGTCATCGTCTGCGACCGCAAGGGACCGATTTATCCGGGCCGCGAGGGCGTCGACCAGTGGAAGAGCGCCCACGCGGTGCCGACCGAACACCGCACGCTGGAAGAGGCGCTGAAAGGCGCGGACATCTTCCTCGGCCTGTCGGCCGCCGGTGCGCTCAAGCCCGAATGGGTGGCCGAAATGGCGGACCAGCCGATCATCTTCGCCATGGCCAACCCGACGCCGGAAATCATGCCTGACGAGGCCAAGGCCGTGCGTCCCGATGCCATCGTGGCGACCGGGCGCAGCGACTTCCCCAACCAGGTCAACAACGTGCTCGGTTTCCCCTTCATCTTCCGCGGCGCGCTCGACGTGCGGGCCACCGCGATCAACGAGGAAATGAAGGTCGCTGCCGCCCGCGCCATTGCCGAGCTCGCCCGCGAACGCGTGCCCGAGGAAGTGGCTGCCGCCTACGGCAAGAACCACCAGTTCGGCGTCGAATACATCATCCCCGCCCCCTTCGATCCGCGGCTGATGGAAGTGGTCTCTTCCGCCGTGGCCAAGGCGGCGATGGATTCGGGCGTGGCCCAGTCGCCGATTGAGGATTTCGACGAATACCGCCACAAGCTGAAAGCGCGCCTCAACCCCACGACTTCGGTGCTCACCCGCGTTTACGAGGACGCCAAGGCCAATCCCAAGCGCATGGTCTTCGCCGAAGCGGAAGAGGAAGTGGCGCTGCGCGCCGCCATCCAGTTCCGCGATTTCGGCTATGGCACGCCGATCCTTGTCGGCCGCACGGAGAAGGTGCGCGAGAAGCTGGTGGAACTGTCGGTGGACGATCCCGACAGCTTCGAGATCGCCAACTCGAATACCTACGAGAAGATCGAGCCGATGGTGGAGTACCTCTACAAGCGGCTCCAGCGGCGCGGCCATACCGAGCGCGACGTGCGCCGCATGGTCAACCAGGAACGCAACGTCTTTGCCGCCCTGCTGGTGGCCTTGGGCGAAGGCGACGGCATGATTACCGGCCTTACCCGGACCTTCAGCCAGACCGCGCGCGAGATCGGCCGCGTGCTCGATCACAAGCCGGGGCACACCCCGTTCGGCATGCACATGGTGATTGGCAAGAACCACACCACCTTCCTTGCCGATACGGTCATCAACGAGCGGCCGAGTTCCGAGCAACTGGCGCACATCGCCAAGGAAAGCGCCGCCGTTGCCCGGCGCATGGGTCACGAACCGCGCGTCGCCTTCCTGTCCTATTCCACCTTCGGTAACCCGCCGGGCCAGTGGCTGAGCAATATCCGCGATGCCGTGGCCATTCTCGACGCCGACGCGACGGTGAACTTCGAATACGAAGGCGAGATGGCACCGGATGCCGCGCTCAACGCCAAGGTCATGGCGCTCTATCCCTTCAGTCGCTTGTCCGGCCCCGCCAACGTGCTGATCATGCCCGGCCTGCAGTCCGCCAACCTTTCGGCCAAGCTGCTGCGCGAACTGTCCGGCGATACCACCATCGGCCCGCTGATGATCGGTTCGGAAAAGCCGGTGCAGATCGCCCCGATGACCTCGCTGGCACCCGACGTGCTGACGCTGGCCGTACTGGCGAGCGCGGGAGTCGTGGGTTAGGGGCGGCTAGCGGCTTACCACGGCACTTCGCTGCCGTCGTAGGCCAGGAAAGCGTGGCGCGGCGTGCCTTCGGCCTCGAGCAGGTCGAGCATGCCGTTGACGCTGGTCTCCACGTCGATCAGCCCGTTCGGCCCGCCCATGTCGGTGCGCACCCAGCCGGGATGCAGCGAGATCACACCCACGCCGCGCTCCTCGGCATGCTTGGCGAAGAGCGAACGCGCCAGCATGTTCTGCGATACCTTGGACAGGCGGTAGAGGTTCACGCCGCCTGACGAATCTGCGATCGAGCCCATCTTGCTCGACATCATTGCAATGGTGCCGCCCTTCTTCATCAGCGGCAGCAGGGTGAGGGCAGCCTGCGCCGGGGCGACGGCATTGGTCATCACGATATCGGCGACATTGTCGCGCGTGAGGTCCTCGAGGCCCTGTGCATCGCCGCCGTAAACGCCGGGGTTCATCACCAGCAGGTCGACTGACCCTTCGGCGCAGGCGCTGGCGAGGCCGGCCACGGCCTGTTCGTCGGTGACGTCGCATTTGACGATTTCGACAACCGGTGCATTCGCTTTCGCAACGTCGTGCAAGTCGGGGCTGGTGCTGCGTTCGGTGGCAATCACCTTGTAGCCGCGCCGGGCGAGTTCCTGCGTCAGTCCCAGCCCGAGGCCGCGCGAGGCGCCGATCACGATGGCGGTCTTGTCACTCATGCAAATGTCCTTTCATTCCTTTCGGGTCGAACGGGCAGAGGCAGGCTGCAGTTCCGACTTATTTCCGCCGGTAGCGGAAGTACCAGACCTCGTGCCCGTAGGTGTTGCGCGCCTTGTGCTCGTAGCGTGTCTCGGGCCAGCCGGAGGGGCGATTGCGGAAGCTGGCGGGGCCGTCGGTCACCCATTCGAAGGGGCCGGTGTCCGGGTCCATGAACCGCTGCATCACCATCAGTGCGTGGCGGACATAGACCGGGTGATCGGTGCCGAAGCGGAATTCGCCGCCGGGCTTCAGCTTGTCGGCAAACATCTGCACCGGGCCATCGTTCATCATCCGCCGCTTGGCATGCTTGGCCTTGGGCCAGGGGTCCGGGTGCAGCAGGTAGAGCATGGTCAGCGAGCCATCGGGGATGCGCGCCAGCACCTCCAGCGCGTCGCCATGGTGGATGCGCACATTGGCGAGCGTACCGTCACGTACATGGGTCAGCGCCTGGGCCACGCCGTTGAGGAAGGGCTCGGCGCCGATAAAGCCGTGGTCGGGCAGCAGGTCGGCGCGGTAAGCCATGTGTTCGCCGCCACCGAAGCCGATCTCGAAATGCAGCGGGCGGTCTTCCCCGAACAGCCGTTCTGCCGTGACGGGGCCTTCCGTCGGCACGGCGATCCGTGGCAGCAGGGTATCGACCAGCTCCTGCTGGGCCGCGCGCAGGGGTTTGCCCTGGCTGCGGCCATAGAGCCGGTTGAGCGTTGTCGGATCGCCGGGCTTATGCGCTGTCATGCGCGGCTCGCTAGAGCGGGTGGGCAGGCCTTGTCCAGTTCGCAAATGACCGGCGGGGTTGAGACATGCGACCGGCTTCGGCTAGGCGCGCGGCCATGGAACAGGCAATTGCTCTCTTCGAAGCCCAGCCGCCCTGGGCACAGACCGTCATTGCGCTGGCGGGGCTGGTGCTGGTCGCGCTGGCGGTCAACTACCTGCTCAAGCGGGTCCTGCTGCGGCTGGCCGCGCCCTTCCTCGACACCCGCAGCCTTACTGCCGACAAGGCCGCCTTCCGCCTCGCCACCGTTGCGCCGCTGCTGGTGGTGGCCAACGGTATCGAGCATGTTCCCAACCTGCCCGGGGCCCTGACCCTGCTGGTCCGCAACGTGGCCGAGGCCACGATCGTGCTGAGTGTCGCCATGGCGATCAGCAAGGCGCTGGACTACGTCGACGAGCTCTACCGCCGTCGGCCGGAGGCGGCCATGCGACCGATCAAGGGCTATGTGCAGGTCCTCAAGATCGCCATCTATTGCGGCGCGGCCATCCTCGGCATTTCGGCGCTGATCGAGCAGTCGCCGCTGCTGCTGCTGTCCGGCCTTGGCGCCATGGCCGCCGTGCTGCTGCTGGTGTTCAAGGACACTATCCTCTCGCTGGTCGCCTCGGTGCAGCTGACCAGCAACGACATGCTGCGCGTCGGTGACTGGATCGAGATGCCGGGCATGAATGCCGACGGCGACGTGATCGACATCGCGCTGCACACGGTGAAGGTGCAGAACTTCGACAAGACCATCACCACCATCCCCACGCACAGGCTGATCTCCGACAGCTTCCGCAACTGGCGCGGGATGAGTGAGAGTGGCGGCCGCCGCATCAAGCGGGCCTTGCCGCTGGACCAGAACTCGGTCCGCTTCCTGTCGGACGAGGAGGTCGACAATGTGCGCCGTTTCCGCCTGCTCACCGACTACCTCGAGGGCAAGGACAAGGAACTGGCCGAATGGAACGCGCGCGAACTTGGCGGCGACAGCAACCCGGTCAACGCGCGGCGGATCACCAACATCGGCACCTTCCGCGCCTATGTGATCGCTTACCTGCGCGCCCATCCGGAGCTGGAAGACAGGGGCTTCACCCTGCTGGTCCGCCAGCTGGCACCGACCCCGCAAGGCCTGCCGCTGGAGATCTACTGCTTCACCGGCACCACCGACTGGGGCGAGTACGAACGCATCCAGGCCGACATTTTCGACCACCTGCTGGCGATCCTGCCGGAGTTCGGCCTGCGGCTGTACCAGCAGCCGAGCGGGCTCGACCTGCAAGGCCTGCGGTCCGCCTAGTCACCGGATATCCTGCAAGAAAGCAAAACGGCCTGCCACCGTAAGGTAGCAGGCCGTTCGCAATCCCCCATTCGGGTACGTCAGTTTCAGGCAGCTTCCTGCTCTTCGTTCGGGTCGCGCAGTACGTAACCGCGGCCCCAGACGGTTTCGATGTAGTTCTCGCCCTGGCAGGCGCTCGAAAGCTTCTTGCGCAGCTTGCAGATGAACACGTCGATGATCTTCAGTTCCGGCTCGTCCATTCCGCCATAGAGGTGGTTGAGGAACATTTCCTTGGTCAGCGTGGTGCCCTTGCGCAGTGAAAGCAGCTCGAGCATCGCATATTCCTTGCCAGTCAGGTGGACGCGGGCACCGTCGACTTCGACGGTCTTGGCGTCGAGGTTCACCGCCAGCTTGCCGGTGCGGATGACCGACTGGCTGTGGCCCTTCGAGCGGCGCACGACGGCGTGGATACGGGCAACCAGCTCGTCGCGGTGGAACGGCTTGGTCACGTAGTCGTCGGCTCCGAAGCCGAACGAGCGAATCTTGGAGTCCATCTCGGCAATGCCGGAGAGGATCAGCACCGGCGTCTGCACCTTGGCGACGCGCAGCTTCTTGAGCACGTCGTAGCCATGCATGTCGGGCAGGTTCAGGTCGAGCAGGATGATATCGTAATCATACAGCTTGCCGAGGTCCAAACCCTCTTCGCCGAGATCGGTCGAGTAGACGTTGAACCCTTCGGTCGTGAGCATCAGCTCGATCGCCTTGGCGGTTGTCGGTTCGTCTTCGATCAGCAGAACGCGCATCGTATTACCCCTTCGTGTCCCCGTAGGATGGGCCCCCAACGGGAGCCGTTGCCTGGAATTAACCACGCCACTTCTCACCAAAAAAGGTTAATAAAGAGTTTCGCGCGTTAAGACTTTCCGTGTGAGTCTTTCGAGTCACACTGTTTGTTTTGCGTTCCGGCCTCCGCCGGAACGTCCTCGGTGCGGTTCTCTCCAGTCGGCTGCGCCTCCTTGCGAGGCACCTGCGGTCGCGCGGTCGCGCTTGCCCTTCGCTGCACGCGGGTTCGGGTGACAGCTGTTAAGGTGTGGGCGGGAAGTCATTAAGATCGGCGCCCCCGCCGCCCCTCTCGTCGCCCCGGACGTCCGGCCGTATTGGCAGGTTGCGGGGAGGGTCTCCGTATCAGTGGTGCGGCTCATGCCGCGGAGCGTGCCAAGTGCCCAACCGCGTACACTGCAAACGCCGCGAATGCCGCCGGGATTGCGAACAGCGACATCATCGTCGTTTCGGCTATACCAAGGACGAGGCCATAGCCGATTAGGACCGGAGCCACGATTGTACCCAGTCGGCTTACGCTCTTGGTCAGGCCAATGCCGAACGCCCGCAGGTCTTCAGGATAATAGGTCGCCAGCACATAATTGATGCCGCCATAGGCGCCCAGGAAGAAGAAGCCGCCGGTTGCCAGCATCGTCATCAGCAACCAGCCCGGCACCGTGGCGAGGAATTGCCCGACAAGGAAGAGCGTGACTGCGGCGATGATCAGGAATGCGCCGAGCACCCGGGTTCCGCCGAAGCGATCGATGAGTACGCCCACACCCAGTGCGGCGACTATCCCGCCAAGCGAGAAAATGGTCACCGAAAGTGCGGCGAACGACTGATCGCGGCCGACCTCGACCAGCAGCGTGGGGAGCCACGAACTGAGGCAATACTGGACCGTCAGCATCGAGATGAACATCAGCCAGAGCAGCAAGGTACCGCCGAGCATGCCGGGGGCGAGCACATCAAGGGGTCGCGAGGCGGTCTTTTCGGCCGCTGCGGAGTCAGGACCCTTGTCCGCGCCGCGCAGCCAGATCATCGCTGCCACTGCGGTTACCCCGGAAAGGGCGCCGACAAGAGCGATGGCAAGGCGCCAGCCGCCATTGTCGAGGAAGGCGGAAGCGAGGATGCCGGAGGCCGTCGCCCCCGATCCGTAGCCGGTGAAAAGCACCATGAGAGCCAGGCCGAGGCGGTGGGACGGCGCGACCTTGGTGACAATGGCAAGGCAGCTTGGCAGGCACCCGCCAAGGAAGATTCCGTCGATCAGGCGAAAGGCGAACAGCGACGAAGCATCCCACGAAACCGCCGTGGCAAATTGCGCCAGGCAAAATCCGAACACGGCCAGGATAATTGCGGCGGGATTGCCCAGCCGCCGTGCGATCAGGGGAAAGACCAGCAGGCCAATCGTCTGTCCGATCAGGTTGGCTGAAAATATCTGGCCAAGCGCCGCGGGACCCAACCCCAGCTCCGCCGAAATCTCCGGTGCCATGGGGCCAAGGACCGTGTGGATGAGGCCGTCGAGGAAGTAGATCGCGGTGCAAACGGCGATCGCTGCCAGGGCCTGTCTCGAGAACCGTGCAGGACCCCGGGCATCGCCAGCCACCGCCTTCGGCATGTCAGATGCCGAAACGCTCGCGCGCTTCCTCCACCGTGGCGGGTTCCATTCCGAACAGGGCCCCGATTTCGCGCGCCTTGGCGACCATCTCGTGGTTGTGCCTTGCCACCGTTCCGTCGGGCAGGTGGATCCCGTCCTCGAACCCCACGCGCACGAGATCGCACTGCATCGACAGGCCGAGCGTTATCATCTTGAACATGTCGCGCCCGGTGGAGGTCATTCCGAAAATCGCCTGCGGGAAGTAGCGCAGGCCTTCCTCGACATTGAACAGCAGGTTGCGGGTGATCGCCGGGACCGCGCCGAAGCCACCGCCGTGCAGCAGCCAGATGTTCTTGCGGTGCCTGTCGAACAGGCCTTCTTCGGCATAGCGCAGCAGGCGGTGGATTACGGTCGCTTCGACCACTTCGAACTCCAGCGCCGATCCGCGGGCATAGACTTCCTGGATGGTCGAGCGGAGGAATTCGGGCGAATTCACATAGGGTGTTTCCTTGTGATAGCCGCCTTCAGGGTGATAAAAGTCGGCGGAACCACCGGCGACACCGAACACGTCGGGCCGGGGTTCGATGTTGAGGAGCCCGAGTCGTTCCTCGTCACTCGGCCAGATGAAGCCGCCGGTCTTGGGATCACGCCGCACGCCGATCCCGTTGGTGGTCTGGACAAGGACCGGGCTACGCTTGCGGATTTCCGTGATGATTTCCGAATAGATTGCCGGATCGCCGGAGTTCTTTCCCTCGCGGTCCCGGGCATGAACATGCACCAGTGCTGCGCCTGCTTCGTAACACCGCGCTGCGGCCTCCCCCAGCTCCGCCGGCTGCTTGGGCACGATCGCGCCATCGCGGTCCTGCTGCATGCCCCCGTTCAGCGCCACCGTGATGATGAATTTGTTGCCAGCGAACATCCGTGTCTCCCCTGTCCGGGAGTGATAAGATGCTTTCAGGCTAACGGCAAACAGGTCGTTCGCTGCTTTGCCAACAAATGTCGGCAATCGGGCCGCAGGCAGAAACTCCGCCTTTGCCGCTCACCCCATGGCCTGCAACTTCTTCGCCCGCCGCCGCTGCACGCTCGACCCGATCCCGATAGCCTCGCGGTATTTCGCCACGGTGCGCCGCGCGAGGTCGAAGCCCTCGGCTTTCAGCAGGTCCACCAGGGCATCGTCGGAGAGGACTTTCTTCGGGTCTTCGGCGTCGCACAGGGCCTTGATGCGGGCCTTTACCGCCTCGGCGCTGGCGCCTTCGCCGTCGGCTGAGCCTACGCCGCTGGTGAAGAAGTACTTCAGCTCGAACGTGCCGCGTTCGCAGGACAGGAACTTGTTGCTGGTGACGCGGCTGACCGTGCTTTCGTGCATCTCGATCGCCTCGGCCACCTTGGCCAGGGTCAGCGGGCGGAGTTCGGAGACGCCGCGGCGGAAGAAGCCGTCCTGCTGCTTCACGATCTCGGCGGCGACTTTCAGGATGGTCTTCTGCCGCTGGTCCAGCGCCTTGATCAGCCAGTTGGCGTCGGCCAGCTTCTCGCTCAGCCAGCCCCTGGCCTCCTTGCCGGTGCAGCCGCCGCGCAGCTCGACATAGTAGCTGCGGTTGACCACCAGCCGCGGCAGGGTCGCCTCGTTCAGCTGGATGTCCCAGCCATCGTTACCCTCGGCGTCGGTGACGGCGGAGAGCAGCACGTCGGGCACTACCGAGGCGCTGGCCGTGCCGCCGAATTGCAGGCCCGGCTTGGGATCGTAGCTGCGCAGCTCGGCCAGCATGTCGGCCAGGTCCTCGTCGTCGACGCGGCAGATGCGCTTGAGGTGCGCGAAGGCGCCCTTGGCGACCAGTTCGAGGTTGTCGATCAGCACTTCCATGCACGGATCGTAGCGGTCGGCCTCCTTGGCTTGCAGCGCGAGGCATTCGGACAGGCTGCGCGCACCGACGCCCGCGGGGTCGAGCGACTGGACCAGTTCGAGCGCCGACTCGACCCTGGCGAGCGGCACGTCGAGATTGATGGCGATCTCGCGCAGGTCGGTGCTGAGGTAGCCCGCTTCGTCGAGCAGGCCGATCACGTTGCGGGCGATGAAGGCGGTCTGCGGATCGGGAGCGGCAGGGCCGACTTGCGCTTCGAGATGGTCCGCCAGCGAGAGGCCTTCCTCACCGCGGTTCTCGAAGTCGAATCCTTCGCTGTCGCCGCCGCTGGCCATCTGCGCGGACCAGTCGCCGGTGTCGCGATCCGTGTCGAGCGCGCCGGGGTCGATGTCGAGCGCCTCGTTGCCATCACCGGGAGTAGAGTCGCGGACCTGCGGCTCATCGCTCTCGGGCGGGGCGTCGGTGTTTTCCGAACGTATCTCGCCCGCATCCAGCAGCGGGTTACTCTCCAGCGCTTCGCCGATGAAGGTCTCGATCTCGAGGTTCGACAGCGCCAGCAGCTTGATCGCCTGCTGCAACTGCGGCGTCATCACCAGCGATTGCGATTGCCTGAGGTCCAGGCGGGGACCGAGCGCCATTATGCCTGCTCGCCAACGCTCGGATGGTTCCGGCCCCCGCCCCCTCCCAGCCACCCGACAGGATGATGGACAATCATCGGGTGGCTGGGAGGGGGAGTGGGCTGGCACCGCGCCCCAGCCACAAGGCTGGGAAAACAGGTCATAGCGTGAAGTGTTCGCCGAGGTAGAGTCGGCGCACGTTCTCGTCGGCGACCAGCTCTGCGGGCGATCCGGCGAACAGTACCTGGCCGCCGTAGATGATGCAGGCGCGGTCGACGATGTCGAGCGTTTCGCGCACGTTGTGATCGGTGATCAGCACGCCGATGCCGCGGTTCTTGAGGTCGATCACCAGTTCGCGGATGTCGCTGATCGACAGCGGGTCGATACCGGCGAATGGTTCGTCGAGCAGCATGATCGAGGGATTGGCGGCCAGCGCGCGGGCAATTTCGCAGCGGCGGCGTTCACCGCCCGACAGCGCCATGGCGGGGCTGGAACGCAGGCGGGTGATGTGGAACTCTTCCAGCAGCCGTTCCAGCTCGGCCTCGCGCGTCGCCTTGTCCGGCTCCACCATTTCCAGCACGCAGCGGATATTCTGTTCCACCGTCATGCCGCGGAAGATCGAGGTTTCCTGCGGCAGGTAGCCAAGGCCCAGGATCGCGCGGCGGTACATCGGCAGCTTGGTGACATCGACGCCGTCCATCATGATGCGGCCGGAGTCGGGCTTCACCAGCCCCATGATCGAATAGAAGCAGGTGGTCTTGCCCGCGCCGTTGGGGCCGAGCAGGCCCAGCACCTCGCCCTTGGCCACGGTCAGCGAGATGTCGCTGAGGACCGCGCGCTTGTCATAGCTCTTGGCGATGGACACGACTTCCAGCCCGCCCTCCGGAGGCAGTTCGGGGGAAGCGTTGGCAGGCGCATCGGCCATGGCGTGGGCCAGCGCGTCTTCGTCCAGGATGTCGTCGTCGAGTGCACTCATGACCGCTCATCTAGCACGCTGGGCCAGCCTTTGAAGGGGTGTTTGGCAAGATTCCTGCATGTCGGCCACAGCGAGGCCATGGCGCAACAAAATGAACCTATGGTTGACGCCCTTGCAAGAATGCTTCGGTTTTGGGATAACCGGAGTCGGGATTGGAAAAGGAGTGGCGCAATGAACAGGGCGCTTGAAGGAACGGCCAAGGCGGAAAACCGCACGGTCCACAAGCTCGACTGGCGGCGCAAGATCAGCGATCACGTTGCCTTTGGCCTGCTGATTTACACCGGCCTGCACATTTTCCTTACCCTCACGGCGCTGAAAAGCGGCAGCGGCTCGATGCTGCCGTACCTGGCGCTCGTCGTGCTGGTGGCTGCCGTTATCCCGGCGTGCCGCTGGTTCGAAATGCGCTGGGAGGAGCTAACCGCCCACGACGTGAGCGATCCTGCGCTCGCTCCGAAGTTCCGCCGCGAAGTGATCATGTTGTGGATGACCGTTATCGGCCTGCCTGTTGCGCTGACCTTCGGCTTCAAGGGCGTCGCCGCGCTACTCTGACGCGAGGCCTTCGCCTCCTGGCCGCCGCCCTGCTGGCTGCCCTGTCGGCTTTTGCCGCAACGCCGGCCTTGGCGTCGCCGCTGCTTCCCGAAACGAATGCCCAACAAGAGGCGACTCCCACCCCGCCTTCGTCCGGCCCGATCCAGCTCGAGCGTGCTGCAGGCGAAGACCAGCGCACCGAAGAGCGGCTTGCCGAAATCTTCGCCAACGTTCCCAGCCTTGCCAACGTAACCGTCTCGGTCCGCGAAGGCGTGGTGACGCTGGGCGGTACCGCCCCCGACGAAGCGGCCCTGGCCCGCGCCGAAACCATCGCTGCCGGTGTGGAGGGCGTGGTTACGGTCGAGAACGGCATTACCCGCGACGTCTCGGTGGACTTCGAGGAAGGCATCGGCGGCCTGGGCGACCGGCTGGCGGGCTTCGTGCGCATGCTGCCGCTGCTGGGAGTCGCGCTGCTGGCCGGACTGCTGGTGGTGGCCTTCGGCTACATCCTGTCGAGCCTGACGTTTGTCTGGCGGCGGTTTGCGCCCAACTCTTTCCTCGTCGAACTGATCCGCAGCGCGATCCGCTTTATCTTTGTGGTCTTCGGCTTGCTGGTGGCGCTGGACATGGTCGGCGCCGGGGCGCTGATGGGCGCGGTGCTGGGCGGAGCCGGCGTTATCGGCATCGCCCTCGGCTTTGCCATGCGCGACACGGTGGAGAACTATGTCGCCAGCCTGATGCTGAGCCTGCGCCAGCCGTTCCGCGCCAACGACTACGTTGTGATCGACATGCACGAAGGCCGCGTGATCCGCCTCACCAGCCGCGCGACAATCCTGATGACGCTGGACGGCAACCACCTGCGCATTCCCAATTCCGCCGTCTTCAAGGCGACCATCCTCAACTATACGCGCAATCCGCAGCGCCGGTTCGACTTCGCGCTCGGCGTCGATGCCGACGACGATGCCGAGGCGGCCATGAAACTGGGGCGCGAGACCTTGCAGGGCCTTGGCTTCCTGCTCGACGACCCCCCGCCCGAAGTGCGCATCGAGGAAGTCGGCGATTCCAATGTGGTCCTGCGCTTGTTCGGCTGGATCGATCAGCGCGAAGCCGACTGGCACAAGGCCCGCAGCCGCGCCATCGTGGCCTGCAAGCAAGCGTTGGAAGAAGCCGGCTTTGCCTTGCCCGAGCCGATCTACCGCCTGCGCTTCGACCAGCGCACCGCCACGCTGCCGTTCGAGAACATCGGCGAAGGCCGGCCGCGCACCCCCGCGCCGCCACCCGCGCGTCCCGCACCTGCCGAGGCGAGCGAAGACGTCGCGCCCGATGACGAGGTCGCGCGCATGGTGGAAGAAGAACGCGCTGCGCCGGAGAAAGGGCAGGAGAACGACCTGCTCGATCCCGACCGCCCGGTGGAGTGAGCGACTGGGGTCAGCGGCAGGTGTTTGTTTCGGAGTCGAAGAAAGGGGACACTCAGTCCCTCTCTCTGAGGACCTCCAGATAGGCGAGCAGATTGGCGATATCGCCCTCTTCGAAGACGAAAACCGGCATTTGCATCGTATGGCCGACCTGAACTCCGCGCTCGAACGATGCCTCTACCGCCCACGCTGGCAAGCGGTGGGCCGCGCGGCGAAGGCTCGGTGCGTCCGGATTTGGCGAGATGCCGTCGTCGAGCGCGTGACAGCCAGCACAGTTCGCCTGCGCAAAGGCTCTGCCCTCGGCTGCGCTTTCGTACAGAGTGTCCGCTTGCTGATCGGTTACACAGGCTGCAACCAAGAGCGGAATGGCAAATACGAACATGGGCTTGAGCACGATATGGCCCCCTTCCTGCCGGGACGATGTAGCGCAGCGACACAGGCGGACACAAGCCAGCATGGACCGAAATGGAGTGCCAGGTGCGAAAGCCCCTGATCCGGTCGGTGGCCCCACCTGTCGCCAAGCCCTGCGCGGCTAACCGTTGTAACGCTCGATAGCTTCTCTCACGACCCGCTTGGCTTCTGCGGCGTCGCCCCAGGCGCCCACGCGCACCCACTTTTCGGCTTCGAGGTCCTTGTAGTGGGTGAAGAAGTGCTCGATCTGCTGGAAGATGATCGAGGGCAGGTCCTTGGTCTCGCCGACGTCCGAGTAATACGGGAAGGTGGTGTCCACCGGCACGCAGATCAGCTTCTCGTCACCGCCGTGCTCGTCTTCGAGGTTGAGCACGCCGATCGGGCGGGCGCGGACCACGCAGCCGGCGATGAAGGGCGAGCGGGCGATGACCAGCGCATCGAGCGGGTCGCCATCGGGTGACAGCGTGTGCGGCACGAAGCCGTAGTTCGCCGGATACCGCATCGGCGTGTGCAGGATGCGGTCGACAAACAGCGCGCCGCTGGCCTTGTCGAACTCGTACTTCACCGGCTCACCGCCAGTGGGCACTTCGATGATCACGTTCAGGCTCTCGGGCGGATTGTCGCCGACCGGGATATGTTCGATACGCATGGATGCTCGTTCCCTTGTGGAATCTGTGCGGCATCCCCTCCCAAAACCGCCGCGCGCCTAGCGCAGCAGGCGGCAATTGCCAAGCGCGGCGATTCGGAGCAGTCTCCCGGACAAACTCAACAAGAGTCGCAAAAGACTCGGGAGCGGAGAGGAGAACCAACATGCATGTGGGGATGGCGACGGGCTTTGCCTACCAGGGCGGTGACTACGGAAGCGATGCGGATTTCATCCGGCAGGAGATTTCCAACCTGCTGCTGGCGGAGAAGCTGGGCTTCGATTCGGTGTGGATCACCGAGCACCATTTCAGCACCTATTCGATGTCGAACGACCCGCTGCAGCTGCTCACCTATATCGCCGGGCAGACCAGGCACGTGAAGCTGGGCACCCAGTGCATCATCGTGCCCTGGCACAACCCGGCGCGGCTGGCAGAGAAGATCATCAACCTCGATATCCTGTCGAACGGCCGCTGCATCCTCGGCTTCGGCGGCGGGCTGGCGGCGCACGAGTTCGCCGGCCTCGGCGTGGACCAGAACCGCAGCCGCGCGCTCTACAACGATATCCTCGACGTGCTGATCCCGGCGCTCGAAACCGGCGTGCTTGAGGGCGAGGGCGAGTTCGGCAAGATCCCGCGCGTCGAACTGCGCCCGGGGCCGATCAAGAGCTTCGAAGGCCGCAAGTTCTGCGGCAGCCTGTCGGGCAATTCGATGTACTCGGCGGCCAAGCACGGTTTCGGCAACATGATCCTGTCGATCCCGCAGCGCGGTACGCCGCCGGGCGAGGACAAGTACCTTGCCGTCTGGCAGGAGGTGAACGGTGCAGGCACCGCCCCGCCGCCGCCGATGCTCTCGGGCAATTACAACGTTCACGAAGACGGCGACCATGCGCGCGAACGCGGCAACCATTTCCTGTCGCAGACCATGCGCGCCGCCGTCACCAACTACCACCTCGACAAGCCCGGCACCTATGCGAACGTGAAGGGCTACGAGCACTACGAGAACATGATGCTCAAGACGCCCGATGAGGTGGAACAGTACAGCGCCGGTTTCGGCCGCGGCGCGGTGGCGGGCACACCGCAAGAAGTGCTCGACCACATGTGGGAGCTGAAGGAGCAGTACGGCCCGCAGGGCTTCTTCCCGCACCTCTACTACGGCGGCATGCCGCAGGACGAGGCGCTGGCGAATATCCACCTGTTCGCCGAGAAGGTCATGCCCGAGCTGAAGAGCTGGGAGAGCGAGACCTCCATCGACGACCGCTTCCTGGAGGCAGCGGAGTAGTTGCGCAGTTGCGGGGCGGGGCTTAGAGGCTCCGCTCCATGAGCAAGACTCCCCAGGCCATCCGCGGCACGCAGGATATTTTCGGCCCCGATGCCGAGGCTTTCGCCTTTGTCGTCGAGACCTTCGAACGCGTGCGCAAGCTGTACCGTTTCCGCCGGGTGGAAATGCCGGTGTTCGAGAAGACCGAGGTCTTCGCCCGCTCGATCGGCGAGACCACCGATATCGTCTCGAAGGAAATGTATTCGTTCGAGGATCGCGGCGGGGAGAGCCTGACGCTGCGCCCGGAATTCACCGCCGGGATTGCCCGCGCTTACCTGACCAATGGCTGGCAGCAGCACGCGCCGCTGAAGGTGGGTACGCACGGCCCGCTGTTTCGCTACGAGCGCCCGCAGAAGGGCCGCTATCGCCAGTTCCACCAGATCGACGCCGAGATCATCGGCGCGGCGGAACCGCAGGCCGATGTCGAGCTGCTGGCCATGGCCGACCAGGTGATCCGCGAGCTGGGCATCAAGGACGTGACGCTGCACCTCAACACGCTGGGCGACGGCGACAGCCGCGAGGCCTGGCGTGCGGCTCTGGTGGACTATTTCGGCGCGGTGCGCGGCGAGCTGAGCGAGGATTCGCAGGAACGCCTCGACAAGAACCCTCTGCGCATCCTTGACTCCAAGGACCCGCGTGACCGCAAGTTCGTTGCCGATGCGCCCAAGATCGACGCCTTCCTGTCCGACGATGCGCGCGCCTTCTTCGACGCTGTCACCAGCGGTCTGGATGCGGCAGGCGTGAAATGGACCCGCGCCGAAAGCCTCGTGCGCGGGCTCGACTACTACCGCCACACGGCGTTCGAATTCATCCCTGACGAAGGCTCGGCAGCGGCTGGCGCTCTGGGCAGTCAGTCCACGATCCTCGGCGGCGGTCGCTATGACGGCTTAATGGAGAGCCTCGGCGGCGCGCCGACGCCTGCCGTGGGCTGGGCTGCGGGGATCGAGAGGCTGGCCATGCTGGTGGGCGAGAAGGGTGAGACCAAGGCTGACGTTGTCGTCGTCGTTGAAACCGACGACCGTATGTTGGATGCTCAGGCTCTGGTGAAAAACTTGCGTGAAGCTGGTTTCGCATCAGAACTTTTCGCAACTGGATCTCCGCGCAAGCGGTTCGACAAGGCCCGGAAGATCCCGTCGCACACTCTGATTTCTTTCACTATGACTGATGAGGGGTCGTCATTGCGCTTTCATGGAGATGGCGGCGAAATCGCGACCAAGGTCGAAGACTTCGTCCTCAATTCGCAATGACCATCCCCGCCGAACGTCTCCGCCAGATCGCCAATCGCTTCGCCGAGCTCGAAGCGCGGATGGCCTCTGGCCAGCTCGAGGGCGAGGCATTCGTCCAGGCGAGCCGCGACTATGCCGAGCTGGAGCCGGTCGCCAAGGCGGCCGCCGAAGTGCAGGCCATGCGCGACGAGATCGAGGGACTGACGGAGATGCTCTCCGATCCCGAGATGAAGGCCATGGCCGAAGAGGAGCTGGCCGGCCTCAAGAAGGCCCTGCCCGAAGCCGAGCATTCGCTGGCCATCGCCATGCTGCCCAAGGACGCGGCTGATGCGCGTCCGGCCATGCTGGAAATCCGCGCAGGCACCGGCGGCGACGAGGCCGCGCTGTTCGCGGGCGACCTCTACCGCATGTACGAGAAATATGCCGCCGAACAGGGCTGGAAGGTCGAGCCAGTCTCGATGGCCTCCAGCGATGCGGGCGGGTTCAAGGAAGTGGTCGCCAACGTCACTGGCACCGGCGTCTTCGCCAAGCTCAAGTTCGAGAGCGGCGTGCACCGCGTGCAGCGCGTGCCGGTCACCGAGAGCGGCGGACGCATCCATACCTCGGCGGCGACCGTGGCTGTCCTGCCCGAGCCGACCGAAGTCGACATGACCATCGACGACAATGACCTGCGGATCGACATTTACCGCTCGTCTGGCGCGGGCGGGCAGCACGTCAACACGACCGACTCCGCCGTGCGCATCACCCACATCCCCACCGGGATCGTGGTCGCGATGCAGGACGAGCGCAGCCAGCACAAGAACCGCGACAAGGCGATGAAGGTGCTGCGCGCCCGCCTCTACGAAGCCCGCCGCGCCGAGGCGCACGGGGCCGAGGCCGAAGCGCGCAAGGCCATGGTCGGTTCGGGTGACCGCTCCGAGCGCATCCGCACCTACAATTTCCCACAAGGCCGCGTCACCGATCACCGCATCGGCCTGACGCTGCACAAGCTGCCCGAAGTGCTCGAAGGCCAGGGGCTGGGCGAGCTGATCGACGCGCTGATTGCCGAGGACGAGGCCAAGCGCCTCGCCGCGATGGGCGACTAGGCCCGTGGCCAAGGTCACCGCCACCCTGCGGGAAGCGGCGCGGATGCTGACCGGACTGTCCGATACCCCGCGCCTCGATGCCGAACTGCTGATGGCAGAGGCGCTCGGCGTGTCGCGCTCCGACTTGCTGCTGCGCCACCACGATAGCGAGGTTCCCGCGCGCTTCGCCCAGCTGCTTGCCCGCCGGCTGGAGCGCGAGCCGGTGGCCTATATTCTCGGACGACAGGAGTTTTTCGGGCTGGAGTTCGCTGTATCCCCCGACGTTCTGGTCCCGCGCGCCGACAGCGAATGCGTGGTGCAGGTGGCCTTGGATGCAGCGCCGGATGCGCGCCGCATCCTCGATCTTGGCACGGGTTCGGGCGCACTGCTGCTCGCGCTGCTCTCGCATCTGCCGCAAGCCGAGGGCATCGGCATCGACGCCTCGGCACAGGCACTGCTGGTCGCGGCTGCGAACGGCGTGCGCCACGCGAACATGCCGACCGGATTCGCTGGCGGCGATCCCTTGGCAATGCCGGATATGGCCCCGCGAGCCGATGGCGGATCAGCTCGTTTCGTCCAGCGAGACTGGAACCAGGCCGGTTGGGCGGACGACCTTGGCCGCTTCGACCTGGTGATCGCCAATCCGCCCTATGTCGAGGACAATGCCGAACTCGACCCCGATGTACGGGATTTCGAGCCCGCCAGCGCGCTGTTTGCCGGCGCCGAAGGGCTCGACGATTACCGCGTCCTGGTGCCGCAATTGCCGCAATTGTTGGCAGATAACGGCGTGGCCGTGCTCGAAATCGGCGCTCTGCAGGCCGAATCCGTGGCCGAAATTGCCCGAACTCATGGCTTTGCAACTGAACTGCACCAGGACCTTGGCGGACGCGACCGGGCGCTTGTTTTGCGATTAACGCTTGGCAAAGGTGAATCGAGTAGCTAACTCTACTAACAGGTCCACGGCGCAAGGCGCTGGACCGCAACTCCAACATTTGCCTGGCGCGCGGTGGAACACCGCTGTGAGCATATGCAGATGAAGGGCAGATAGCATCTCTATACTGGGGTGCCTCCAAAAGGGGTCATATGGCGCAGCGGCATGGTTCCGCAGCCAGATTGAGGAAGCGAATTTCCCTTGAACAATAATCGTAACAATAACCGTCGTCGTGGCCGTGGCAGTAACCGTGGCGGAAACCAGGGTGGCGGTGGAAACCAGTCCAACCGGATCGATTCCCGCGCGCGTGGCAATGCCCCGCAGATGCTGGAAAAGTACAAGAAGCTGGCAAACGACGCCGCGCTGAACGACGACCGGGTGCAGACCGAGTATTACCTGCAGTTCGCGGATCACTATTTCCGCGTGATCGCCGACAACAAGGCGCAGAAGGACGAGGCGCAGGCCAAGCGCAATTCCGAGCGCGGAACGAACAATTCCGACGACGGCGATGATGACGATGACGACCAGCAGCAGGATCGCCAGCAGGATCGCCAGCAGGAAAGTACGCGCGGCCGCCGTAATCCCAAGGGCAACCGGCGCAATGCCAACGAACCCGAAGAGGGCGTAGAAGGTCCCTCGGTCGACAACGAGGACGATGACAATCCGTTCACGCGCGACGACCGTGGTTCGGGTCAGAAGAAGCCGCGCAAGGCTTCGCGGAAGCCCCGGAACGAACAGCGCGACGACGAGGATGACGACAACGACGGCGCGCTCGATCCGGGCATGCTGCCGCCGGCCATCGCGCGCGGTTCCGATGACGACGACAGCGACGAGGACAAGGCTCCGCGCCGCAAGCCCAGTCGCTCGCGCCGCAAGCCGGCCGACGATGACGACGGCGAAGAGGCCCTCGAAGCTGTCAGCTAGGCGCTGACAGCGGCAGGACGGTGACGCGGACGATGGCCAGCGGGCTTTCCCTGATTGAACGTCTGGCCCTGATCGATCGTCTTGCCAAATGGCCGCGCCTGTCCGCGCTGGCCCTTGGCGTACTATCCGCAACCGGTTTCCAACCCATCGGCCTGTGGCCCGTGGCCTTGCTGGCCGTGGGTGTCTTTGCCTTGCTGGCAACCCGTACCAGAACCTGGCTGCGCGCCTTCGGCCTCGGCTGGCTCTTCGGTGTGGCGCATTTCACGCTGGGCAACGCCTGGATCGCCAACAGCTTCACTTACCAGTCGGAAATGCCCGAGGTGCTCGGCTGGCTGGCCGTGCCGCTGCTGGCGTTGTACCTCGCGGTCTATCCGGCCCTGGCCGCCCTGGCCGCCCGCGCGGTCGTGAAGGGCGGAACCGGCTGGGCCTTCGCGCTGGTCTTTGCCGGAGCATGGATCGTTACCGAGTGGATGCGCGGCTGGGTCTTCACCGGCTATGCCTGGAACCCGCTGGCCATGGTGCTGCTTGGCCCCTTCGACCGGCCCGGCCTTGCCGCCATTGCTCCGGTCATGGGCACCTATGCCTTGTCCGGCCTTGCTGTCCTGCTGGGCTGTGCGCTGGTGCTGCTGGTGCGCGAGCGCAACTGGCTGGCGAGCGGCGGTGTGGCTTCACTGCTGGCGGTCGGCATGTACCTGCCACCGGTCGCGCCGCGCCATGTCCAGACCGGGGACGAGCTGCTGGTCACCATTGTCCAGCCTGACATCCCGCAGGAACAGATCAGCGATCCGCAGTATTACGAAGCCAACTACACGCGCTTGGCGCAGCTCTCGCCGCGGCTCGACGAGGATACCGCACCGCGCCTGGTGCTCTGGCCCGAGGCGGGCATGGCGGACTACCTGCGCGACGGCTATCCGCAGCGGTATTATGATCGCACCACGGCGCTCGCCAGCCCGGACTATGCCCGCCGCCGCCTTGGCGCGACCGTCGGTGAAGGCTCGGTCCTGCTGACGGGCGCAGTCGACCTCGAGATCGGCCCGGACGAGAACGGCTGGGTGCGGGCATTGGGTGCGCGCAACGCCGTGACCGCTGTCAGCGCCGATGGCGAAATCCTCGGCAGCTATGCCAAGGCGCACCTCGTGCCTTACGGCGAATACCTGCCCATGCGCGGCCTGCTCGAACCGCTGGGCCTGTCGCGGCTGGTCGCGGGTTCGATCGACTTCTGGCCCGGACCTGGCCCACAGACAATCGACCTTGGCGAATACGGCCGCGTGGGCGTGCAGGTTTGCTACGAGATCGTCTTCTCCGGCGAGGTGGTCGACCCTGACAACCGGCCGGACTTCATTTTCAATGCTTCCAGCGAAGGCTGGTTCGGGGCCTTCGCCCCGTCGCAGTTCCTTGCCCAGTCACGCATGCGCGCGATCGAGGAAGGCCTGCCGGTGCTGCGCGCCACCAACAGCGGCATCAGCGCGATAATCGATCCGCGCGGCGTCGTGCGCGAGCACCTGGGCCTGCCACATGGCGGGCGCATCGACTCCGTGGTCCCGCCTGCCGCCGCTCCGACATTGTTCGCCCGGTTTGGCAACATGCTGGCGCTTGCCTGGGCACTGGTTTTTCTGCTTGCCGCTTTTGTTGCCATGCGTCGGCAGGCCAGTTAGAGCCTCGCCCCGAATAGACTTGAATTTTTTACGAGAAGGCAATCTCCAACATGCGCCAATCCTACCTGTTTACTTCCGAAAGCGTCTCGGAAGGCCACCCGGACAAGGTGTCCGACCAGATTTCCGACGCCATTGTCGACCTGTTCCTGTCGAAAGATCTCGAAGCCCGCGTGGCTTGTGAAACGCTGACCACGACGCAGCGCGTCGTGCTGGCGGGCGAGATCCGCGGCAAGGGCATCATCGACGGCGACGACTGGGCACCTGGCGTGGAGCAGGAGATTGAGGACACCGTGCGTTCGGTCGTGCGCGACATCGGTTACGAGCAAGAAGGCTTCCACTGGGAAACGCTGAGGTTCGACAACTACCTGCATGGCCAGAGCGTCCACATTGCGCAGGGCGTGGATGCGGGCGTCGAAGGCTCGAACAAGGACGAAGGCGCGGGCGACCAGGGCATCATGTTCGGCTTTGCCTGCGACGAGACGCCCGACCTGATGCCGGCGACGATCGACTACAGCCACAAGATACTCCAGCAGATGGCGACCGATCGCAAGAACGGCACGGCCCCCTTCCTGGAGCCGGACAGCAAGAGCCAGGTCACCCTGCGCTATGAAAACGGCAAGCCCGTCGCCTGCACTGCCCTGGTCGTCTCCACCCAGCACGCGCCGGGCTATGACGAGGGCGAGAAGGAAGCCGAACTGCACGCCTACGTGAAGGGCGTCGTCGGCAAGATCCTGCCCGAAGGCTTCATCACCGACGCCACCGAGTGGCACATCAATCCCACCGGCAGCTTCGTGATTGGCGGCCCGGATGGCGACGCAGGCCTGACCGGCCGCAAGATCATTGTCGACACCTATGGCGGCGCGGCCCCGCACGGCGGCGGCGCGTTCTCGGGCAAGGACCCAACCAAGGTCGACCGTTCGGCCGCCTATATCACCCGCCATCTCGCAAAGAATGTCGTCGCGGCTGGCCTGGCCACCAAGTGCACGATCCAGATCGCCTATGCCATCGGCGTGTCGAAGCCGCTGTCGCTCTATGTCGACACCCACGGCACCGGCACGGTGGACGACGCCGCGATCGAGGATGCGATCCGCAGCAATGCCAAGCTGGGCGGTCTTACCCCGCGCGCGATCCGCACCTACCTTGGCCTCAACAAGCCGATCTACCGCCAGAGCGCAGCCTATGGCCACTTCGGGCGTACGGCTGAAGGCGACCTGTTCCCGTGGGAACGCACCGACCTTGCCGCCGACCTGAAGGCAGCGCTCGCCTGATCCGGGAAGGAGCCCGATCATGTCGGGCTCCGCCCTCGCTTCTCCGCCGGACCCTCGCCAGCGCGTAACCGCGCTCGATGCTCTGCGCGGGGTCGCGGTGATCGGCATCGCGGTGATGAACGTCATCGCCTTTTCCATGCCTGCCAATGCCTATCTCAACCCGGCGGTCTGGGGCGGCACGGGGCCGCTCGAAACCACGCTCTGGACGGCGAGCTATGTGCTGGTGGAGGACAAGTTCCGCGCCCTGTTCGCCATGATGTTCGGCGCCGGCGTGGCGATCTTGCTCGGCAAGGGAGAGCACCCCGCCCGCGCGCACTATGCCCGCATGGCGGCCTTGCTGGCGATCGGCATGACCCATGCCGTGCTGCTGGCCAGCAACGACGTGCTGCGCATCTATGCCGTGGCCGGCCTACTGCTGCCGCTGGCGGCGCGCTGGCCCGCGCGGCGACTGGTCTGGGCAGCGGTGCTGCTGGTCGCGGGACAGCTGGCTGTTTCGGGCTGGTACGCCTGGGGCTGGCTCGACTTCTGGTACCAGCGGGCGAGCGGCGCCCTGGTCGACCCGGCGTGGATCGAGGTGGCCGAGCGCACCTATGGCGGCCACCCGGATACCACGGCCGCCGCCTTTGCGCGCGGCGAGGAGGGCTTTGCCGAGCGGATTGTCCGGCGCATCGAGACCCTCCCGGCGCAGGCCAATTACATCATCGCCTCGCTGCCCTCGGCACTGGCGGCCATGTTGCTGGGCATGGCCTTCTGGCGCAACGGCCTGCTGGCGGGCGAGTGGCAGGCAGATCGCGCCTTGCGGCTGGCCCGCACCTGCGCGCTGGCGAGCCTGCCGGTGCTGGTCGTGCTGGCCGCATGGTCGATCCTGTCGGGCTTCGACGTGATCGTTACCGCTGCCAATGCCATCGTCTGGTCCGCGCCGTTCGATATCGTGCTGGGCGTGGCCTATGCCGCGCTCGCCATGGCGCTGTTCGGCGGAGCGCTGAATGACAGCAGGGCAACCCGCGTGCTGGCAGCGACGGGACGGCTGGCCTTGACCAACTACCTTGCCACCAGCCTGATCTTCTCGGCCCTGTTCGCCAGCTGGGGGCTCGGCCTGTTCGGCGAGGTCTCGCGCGGGCAGGCGCTGCTGCTGACGCTGGTGCCGATCACCGCCATGCTCTTGTGTTCCGCCCCGTGGCTGGCGCGCTTCCGGCAGGGGCCGATGGAGTGGCTCTGGCGCTCTATGTCTGCGGCGCGGCTGCAGCCGTTCCGGCGGCGCCAAGCCTGATCCTCTCGCTGTCGCGCGGCAGGTGCCGTGCGGCGACGAAATAGTGCGCCGAGGCCCACCAGTAGATCGCGGCAGAGATCGCCATGGCATAGGCCAGCCCGCGCGCCGGTCCATAGTCGCCCGCCAGCCAGTCGCTCAGCAGGCCGAGCAGGGACGGCCCCAGCGCGCCCGCTACGCCGTAGAGCCCGCTGAGCAGGGCCGAGGCGGTGGCGCGCATGCGCGGGTGCATCAGGTTCTGCAAGGCGGCGTAGGTGACGCCGAGGTAGCCGAAGTTGAGGAAGGTCGCGACGCTGACCAGCGACAGCAGCAAGACCAGGTTCTCGCGGGTGATGGCGAAGATGTAGAGCGGCGCGCCCAGCAGCAGGGCGACGGCGGGCACCATGGCATAGGCCGCGATCGAGCGCGTCCCCAGCTTGTCGGACAACCAGCCGCTGCCGACCACGGACAGCGCGGCGGGCAGGCTGGCGATCACGCCCGCGTAGAGCCCCGCCTCACCGATGCCGAGCTCGAACTTGCGCATCATCAGCGAAGTGAAGAAGTAGTTGAGCCCGAAGCCGAGCATGGCTGCCAGCGCCGATCCGATCACCAGGTTGCGCGCGCTCGGCAGGGCCAGCAGCCGCGAGACCACGGCAGAGATCGGCGGGACCGCGTCATCGGCCTCCGGGTCGTGCTGTCCGCGCTTGGGTTCGGCGACGAAGAAGTAGGCAATCACGCCCAGGACCAGTCCGGGTACGGCGGCGACAAGGAAGGTGGCGCGCCAGTCCAGCTCCTGCGCGATCCAACCGCCACCGACGAAACCGATGAAGGCCCCCAACGGCGGCGACAGCAGCAGCACCGACATGGCGAGGCCGCGCCTTCCGGCGGGGAAGTAGTCGGCGATCACCGACTGGTTGCTGGGCAGCCCGATAGCCTCGCCCAGTCCCACGCCCATGCGCGCCACCAGCAGCTGCGGCCAGCTGGCCGCCGCACCGCAGAGCGCGGTCGCCACGGACCACAGCACCGTGCCCACCGAGATCAGCGTCAGCCGCCGCACCCGCTCGGCAATGCGCGCGATCACCACGCCCGCGCCGATGTTGAGCGCGGCAAAGGCCCAGGCCATCAGCGATACCTGGAAGTCGGTCAGGCCGAACTCGGCCTTCACCGGCTCCACCAGCACGTTCACCACGATGCGGTCGATAAAGCCGACCGTGCCGATCGAGGCGAGTACGACCAGCGCCAGCCATGGTGAATTTCGTTGTGTTTTCATGCGTTCCCTCTCCGGTGCGCAGGGTTGGCATGATTGCCACGAAACGCAAGCGCTTCGGGCGGGCGGACAGCCAAGGTGTTACAGGTGTGACAGTGTCCTGGAGCAAGAAAGCCGGGCCGCGCGAATGACCTCGCAACCGGCGGAAAACTGGCAAGAACGAACGGCACCGCGACATGGCCATGCGTTGGCCATGCGCGGTGCCGCTTAGGAAAGCGCTATCCGCTCAGGCGGCCCGACGGCCCCTACATGCGCATCGAAACCGGCGGCTACGAGCTGGAACGCCTGCCGGACGGTCGGCACCTGCTGCGTCTCCACACCACCTATGCCGCGCAGACGCACTTCAACGGCTATGCCGCGCTATGGGGCGAACTCTTCCTCGGCGATATCCAGGCCAACGTGCTGGAGGTGATCCGCCAGCGGGCGGAAGGTCAGGACTGACGCAGGTCCTCGACCAACGTCCCGACCGCGCCGATCTCGGCTTCGTGGCTCACTTCGCGCCATGTCTCGGCGAGCGCGGCCTGCTCCCATTCCTGCATGGCTGGATGTGCCAGCACACGCTCAACCCAGGCCATGCCGCGCCCGACATCGAGCCCGAAGGTACGTACGCGGTAGGCGACCGGGGCGAAGAAGGCATCAAGTGCGGTGAAGTCCGGCCCGGCGAGCCACGGTCCGCCGAAACGGTGCAGTCCCTCCTCGAACAGCTCGCGGACACGCGCCACGTCCTTGGCCAGCGCCGCATCGTGCGGCGGCATCTGCACCCGCACGCCGACATTCATCGGGCACTGGCCCCGCAGGGCAGAGAAACCGCCGTGCATTTCCGCCACCCCGCACTGCGCGAAGGCGCGCGCGGCCTCGTCCGTGGGCCAGACACCCGCGTGCCGTTCTGCAAGGTAGAGCACGATGCCGAGCGAATCCCACACGGTCCGCTCGCCATCACGCAAGGCCGGCACCTGTCCGGCAGGCGAGAACTTGCGGAACTCGTCCCAGTTCACCGCCTTGGTGAAGGGCTCGATCCGGTCAGTGAAACCAATCCCCAGCGCCTTCATCAGCACCCAGGGCCGCAGGCTCCAGCTGGAATAGTTGCGGTTGGCAGTGATCAGCACATAGCCCATCGCCGCATCCTCCCGGCTCGTGGCCTAGCTGACGTAGTGCGCGGTGGTCTTCTCGGCCACTTCCTCGGCACTGACGCCGGGAGCCAGTTCGACCAGCTTGAACGGGCTGTCGTGATCAGGCCGCTGGAATACGGCAAGGTCGGTGATGATCATGTCGACCACGTTGGTGCCGGTCAGCGGCAGGGTGCATTCGGGGATGAACTTGGGATCGCCGTGCTTGGAAGTGTGCTCCATCACCACGATGATCTTCTTCACGCCGGCGACCAGGTCCATCGCGCCGCCCATGCCCTTCACCATCTTGCCGGGGATCATCCAGTTGGCGATGTCGCCGCCTTCGGAAACTTCCATTGCGCCCAGTACGGTGAGGTCGATGTGCCCGCCGCGGATCATCGAGAAGCTGGTGGCGCTGTCGAAATAGGCGGTATTGGGCAGCTCGCTGATGGTCTGCTTGCCCGCGTTGATCAGGTCGGCGTCGACCTCGTCCGGGTAGGGGAACGGCCCGATGCCGAGCATGCCGTTCTCGCTCTGCAAGGTCACGTGCATGCCGTCCGGGATGTGGTTTGCCACCAGCGTCGGGATGCCGATGCCGAGGTTGACGTAGAATCCGTCCTCCAGCTCGCGGGCGGCGCGGGCGGCCATGTCGTCACGGGTCCAGGGCATCTGTCTTTCCTTTGCGGGTCTTAGCGGTTGGCGGCCTGGCGGACAGGCCGGTTGAAGTGGAGGATCAGGAATTCGTATTCGCCATGGTCCATCGAGCCGTCCTCGTCATCGTCGAACCAGGCGACAAGGTAGAGTCGGTCGGACTGCACACTGACGGGGTATTCGCGGCGTTCGTCGTTGCCGAGATAGAGCATACTCGACACATTGAAGGTGTGCCGGTCGCGCTCGGGACCAAGCCGTAATCCGTTGAGGAAATGGTGGCCTTCGTCGTTGATGAACAGGGTGCCCGAACCTGCCGCAGTGTCGGCCATGCCGGTCGCTTCGCTGAAGTAGAAGGGCACGCCGTTGTCGCGGCTCTGGATCCTGCGGCTGTCGGGATCAGCTTCGGTGAAGATCGAGGGGTCGGTCCAGGCGGTTACGCGGTAGGTGTCATTATCCGTGCGAACCGGCAGGACCACGGTGAACGGCGTGCGCGACAGGTACACGTCCGTCATGAGATCATTAAGTCGCGACATTCGGACTTCGCCATCCGCCTGCTCGAACTGCAGGCCCAGCCACGGCGTATGCACCAGTGGCGCGCCGGCCGGCACGGAGGCGCAGCCGGTTGCAGCCAGTATCAGCAGGCAGGCTGGCAGGCGGGCGACCATAGGTGCGCGGTTACTCCCCGACCGGGTTGTCGATGATGAACCAGCCGGACCCCAGCATCGGCTCCAGCGCGCGGGCGTCGCTGTAGTCGATCAGGTAGTTGTAGAGGTCGTCGAAATCGGCGCGCTCGTCACCGGCCACCGCGATGATGCAGCTGGTCTGCCCGATCGATTCGCGGCGGGCCTGCTTGGTCTCACCCGGATAGCGTTCGACGTAGATCGAATCGCGCGAGTCCGGATCGAGGCCGGAGGCGACCAGCCGGTCACGCACGGCACGCGCGTCGAGCGGGGTGCGATCGGTGATCCAGGCCACGTTGACATCGCGGGCGCGAAGTTCCCGCAGGATACCGGCCAGGGCGTTGTTGATGCCCAGCGGGCCCGCCAGCGGCACGAGGCCGCCCGCCGGATCGAGGTCGATCACGATGGTGGGCGAATTGCCCGAGCATTCGCGGCGCACCGGCTGCAGGGTCGTGGGATCGGCGAGCATGGCCGAGGGTAGCGGCAAGCCACCCCCCAGCGTGCGCAGGGCATAGCTGCGCAGCGCGGCATAGCCGACCAGCCCCTGGCCGGGTTCGACCGCCGGGGCCAATTCGGCCGGCGCGACTGGCGGCTCGACCGGCGCGAGTTCGGCCTGTTGCGGGGCGGGCACCGGAGCTGGAGCAGGTGCGCGAGTTGGCATGGGCATGCTTACAGGTGGCTCGCCCGGCGGTACGGCGGGCAGTTCGGCCACCGCGAGTTCGACCGGCTCGGGTGCAGGCTCTGGCATGGCTGCCGGAGCGGGAGCTGGCGCTGGTTCAGGTTCGACCTCGGCCAGCTCTGCGGGTGCGGGTTCCGGAGCAGGAGCGGGCATGGGAGCCGGTTCCGGCTCGGGCTCGGGCTCGCTCAAGTCGGCGAAGGCTGTTTCCAGCGTTTCGTTCGCCGGTTCCGGAGCGGGATTGCTTGGCGGTACGGCGGGCAGCTCGGCAGCTGCCAGTTCGGCCGACCCGGGCTCCGGCTCCGACGATGGTTCGGGTGCCGGGGCGGGCGGTTCGACTGGGGGTTCGGCAGCGGCGAGCGTGGCAGCTTGCGGTTCCGGTTCGGGCACGGGGTCCGGCGTCGGTGCAGGCGCGGGACTCGGCGCGGGCGGTACATCCGCCAGCGTCATCACGATTACCGGTTCCGACTGGTTGCGCGTGGCAGGCGGCGGGGCCGAAGTCTGGGGCAGGGGTTCGACGGTCGCAAGTGCAGGCGTGGCAGGCTCCGGCTCGGGAGCAGGCGGCAGAGCAGGCGACGGGGCTGGCGTTTCGAGCATGGAGAAAGACGGACGGGGTTCCGGTTCCGGCTCGGGTGACGCGGGCGTCGGGGCAGGCGGCGTGGCTGCTGCCAGTGCAGGCTCCGGGGCCGACAATGTGGCCGGTTCCGGCGTAGGAGAAGGGGCGGGTACCGGCTGGATCTCCACGCGTCCGTCGGCCACCGGCTCACCAGCCGGATTGGCTTCACGACCCTCGACACCGCTGCGCACGATGCCGCCGGCACCGGCAACGATGGGAATGGCCGCCGCCGCGATACATCCGGACAGGCTGACCGCCGTGCCGGCCAGCAGCAGGGCTTGCTTGAGCCGGTTGTTCCTCCGCATCACGCCTCCTCGCGTTCTCGCGTCGTTACGAACTCGATCTTCTTGTCGTAGGGCGCCCCCACCACCATCCGGTTGATAAAGACGCCGGGCAGGTGGATGCAGTCAGGGTCGAGCGATCCGACCGGCACGATCTCTTCCACCTCGGCCACGCACACCTTGCCGCAGGTGGCGGCAGGCTGGTTGAAATTGCGCGCGGTCTTGCGGAACATCAGGTTGCCCGTCTCGTCCGCCTTCCACGCCTTCACGATCGACAGGTCGGCGAAGATGCCCTTTTCGAGGATGAAATCCTCCGGCCCGTCGCCCTTGTCGAACTGCTTCACTTCCTTGCCCTCGGCCACCTGGGTGCCGACGCCGGTCTTGGTGTAGAAGCCGGGAATGCCCGCGCCGCCGGCGCGCATGCGTTCGGCCAGGGTGCCCTGGGGGCAGAACTCCACCTCCAGCTCGCCAGAGAGGTATTGCCGTTCGAATTCCTTGTTCTCGCCGACGTAGGACGAGATCATCTTCTTCACCTGCTTGCTGCGCAGCAGCTTGCCGATCCCTTCGTTGTCGATCCCGGCGTTATTGCTGGCGAAGGTGAGGTTCTTCACGCCGCTGGCCTGGATGGCGCCGAGCAGGCGTTCGGGAATGCCGCACAGGCCAAAGCCGCCGGCAGCGATCAGCATGTCATCCTTCAGCAGGCCATCGAGCGCGGCTTCGGCTGAAGGAAAAAGTTTCTGCATGATATAAGTCCTCAGGGTCTCGCTCAGTTTCTTGCTTGCCGGTGTTAAAGCCATGCAGCCTTGCTGTCACCTGCCAAACCTATGCATGCTGCATTGCAATAGAGATGCTGGCTCGCTGCAGAGGAAGGGCATGGTTGCAATGGAACGAACACGGTTGTCAGCCCACAATCCATTGCAAAACAACAGAAAAAGATCACTATTGCGTTTTGTGCAACAAATCATGCTCTTTTCGCACTTGCGGAATCGGGCGGCCCCAAGCATATCTCTCCCTGCCTTTCAGGCATCCTCTCCCAAAACTTTCAAGGCCCGGTCGGCAACGACCGGGCCTTTTTTCTTGCCTCGCTCCGATCCCTCGCGCAGGCCGTCAGTGGTTTGCAATAGGTGGTGCGGCTTCCTAGGTCCGCCCAAGACCCCGAGAAGAGAGGACGACAGCACGCATGGCAGACGCGGACGCAGCAAAGGTCGAGGACGGTACGGTCAGGCTGCAGGTGGCTGCGGCGCGGCAGGAAGAATCGGGCCGCGGCGTCGTGCGCATGCCGCGTTCGGCCTTCCAGGCGCTTGGCATCACCGAAGGTGACGCGGTAGAGATCGAAGGCAAGCGCGCCACCGTGGCCTTGGCGGCAACGGCCTATCCCGAAGACGAGGCGCTGGAAGTGATCCGCCTGGACGGGCTGCAGCGCGCCAATGCCGAGACCGCCTCGGGCGAACACGTCATGGTGCGCCGCGCCGAGAGCAAGCCCGCCACCCGCGTGGTCTTTGCTCCCGCGCGCCGCGAAATGCGCCTGCAGGGGCCGACCGAAGCGCTCAAGCGCGTGTTCTTCAAGCATCCGCTGACGGCGGGCGATCTTGTCGCCACGCACGGCCAGCAGCCGGTGCAGAACGTGCCGCCCGAAGTGCGCCGCATGTTCAACGCCCCTGCCTATGCCCTGACGCAGATCCGCCTGCAGGTAATCTCAACCGTGCCCAAGGGCGTGGTCCACATCGACGAGGACACCGAAGTCGAGCTGCGCGCCGAGTTCGAAGAACCGCGCGATGCCCGCGGCATGATCAACTATGACGACGTCGGCGGCATGGACGAGACCATCAAGGCCTTGCGCGAGATGGTCGAACTGCCGCTGCGCTATCCCGAGCTGTTCACCCGCCTCGGCGTCGACCCGCCCAAGGGCGTGCTGCTGCACGGCCCGCCCGGTACCGGCAAGACGCGCCTGGCGCAGGCCGTGGCCAACGAAAGCGATGCCGAGTTCTTCACCATCAACGGGCCGGAGATCATGGGCAGCGCCTATGGCGAGAGCGAAAAGCGCCTGCGCGAAGTGTTCGAGGAAGCCGAGAAGAGCCAGCCCGCCATCGTCTTCATCGACGAGATCGATTCGATTGCGCCCAAGCGCGAGCGCGTCTCCGGCGAGGCGGAAAAGCGGCTGGTCGCCCAGCTGCTGACACTGATGGACGGCCTGCAGGCGCGGGCCAACCTGGTGGTAATCGCGGCCACCAACCGTCCCGACGCCATCGACGAGGCCCTGCGCCGCCCGGGACGCCTGGACCGCGAGATCGTGATCGGCGTGCCCGACGAGACGGGCCGCCGCGAGATCTTGGCGATCCACACCCGCGGCATGCCGCTGGGCGAAGGTGTCGACCTGATGGAGCTGGCGCGCTCGACGCACGGATTTGTCGGGGCGGACCTTGCCGCGCTGACGCGTGAGGCCGCCATCGAGGCCGTGCGCCGGATCATGCCGAAGATCGACCTCGACGCGCGCGAGATCCCGGCCGAGGTGCTGGAAGAGCTCTGCGTAGAGAAGGACGACTTCCGCGAAGCGCTGAAGCGCGTGCAGCCGTCGGCCATGCGCGAGGTCATGGTCCAGACGCCCAAGGTCGGCTGGAGCGATCTTGGCGGGCTGGACGATGCCATTGCCTCGCTGAAGGAAGGCGTCGAACTGCCGCTGAAGAACCCGCAGGCCTTCGAGCGGCTGGGTATCCGCCCGGCCAAGGGCTTCCTGCTCTATGGTCCGCCCGGCACCGGCAAGACGCTGCTGGCCAAGGCCGTGGCCAAGGAGGCCGAAGCCAACTTCATCTCGATCAAGTCGAGCGACCTCCTGTCCAAGTGGTATGGCGAGAGCGAGCAGCAGATCGCCCGCATGTTCGCCCGCGCGCGTGCCGTGGCGCCCTGCGTGGTCTTCATCGACGAGATCGATTCGCTCGTCCCGGCGCGCGGCACCGGCGCGGGCGAGCCGCAGGTGACGGCGCGCGTGGTCAACACCATCCTCGCCGAAATGGACGGGATGGAGGAGCTGTCATCGATCGTGGTGATCGGTGCGACCAACCGCCCGACGCTGGTCGACCCGGCGCTGCTGCGTCCGGGCCGGTTCGACGAGCTGGTCTATGTCGGCGCACCGGACCTTGCCGGACGCGAGCACATCCTCAATATCCATACCAAGGACATGCCGCTGGCGGACGACGTCTCGCTGGCTGACGTGGCCAAGGAAGCCGAACGCTTCACCGGTGCGGACCTTGAAGACGTGGTCCGCCGCGCGGGCCTCAACGCCATCCGCCGCTCCGACGGTGCGCCCGATACGGTGAGCGCGGCAGACTTCACCGAAGCACTGAAGGATTCGCGCGCCACGGTGACCGCCAAGATGGAAGCCGAGTACCGCAAGATGAAAGGCGAGCTGAAGAAGCGCGCCATGGAAGTGCGACCGATCGGTTTCATTTCCGAAGGCATGGTGGAAAGCACGCGAGACAGTAAGCATTAGCTTGTTTTTCGCTCACGCGGAGGTCGGAGCGAAAAGCTAACCAGGCCCGCCAGCTTCGCCCGCCTTCTCATGCCCGCCGGGCACTTCCAGCCGGTGGCGGATCAGCGCATCGGGCTGTTCCTTGCGTAGCCATGCCAGCATGTGTTCGCGCACGGCGCAGCGCAGGTTCCACAGGTCGCCGATGGTGCGCGCGCTGACCGACAGGCGCAGTTCGACACTTTCGGGGTAGGCTTCGGTCATCAGCAACTGCACGGCGCGGCCATCCCACAGCTCGTGTCCACCCACGAAGCGTTCGAACTCGGCGCGGATCGGATCGACGTCGGCAATCGGATCGAGGTGCAGGTAGACTGGCCCGGTCAACTCTTCGTTCTTGCGCGACCAGTTCTCGAAGCTGGTGTCCAGCACCTGTGCGGTGGGAACCACCACGGCGCGTTCGTCCCAGGTGCGCACGATGATGAAGGCCATGTGGATTTCTTCCACCCTGCCCGTGTGTCCGTCGATCACCACCAGGTCGCCCAGTCGCAGGGGCTCGGTAATGGCGATCTGCAGCCCGGCGATCAGCGACTTGAGCGCAGGCTGCGCCGCGGCACCGATGGCCAGCGCCGCAAGACCGGCCGAGGCCAGCAGGGTTGCGCCGATATTCTGCACGGTCGGAATGGCGAACAGCATCAGTCCGACGGTGATGAAGATGATGGCAAAGGTCGCGGTGCGCGAGAGGATCGAGATGCGTGTGCGCCGGCTGCGCACGGCCACCGGATCGACTGCCTGGTCCAGCCGCAACTCGAGCACGGCGGTGAATGCCTTGACCAACGAATAGGCGATCCAGCCCAGCAAGGCCGGGCGCAGGAACTGGCCGACCGGCTCCCAGTATTGCGCCAGCAGCGGGTCACGCTGCGCGGCGATGGTGACCGCGAGGGCAATCAGCGACCATTTGATCGGGTGGCGGATGCGCTGCAGGATCAGGTCGTCGACGGGCGAATCCGACTGCCTGGCAAGGCGGACCACCAGTGCGAACAGGATCCGGTAGGCCACGTAGGCGACGGCCACGGCCAGCACCACGCCGACGGAAGCGACGCCCAGCTGTTCCCACTCGATGGTCCAGTTGCGGGGATCGTAGGGTTCAAACATGGTTCGGACCTATGGCCGCGCAGGCTGGCCTGCAAGGGGGGCTAGTGCGCGGCATCCCAGCTCTCTCCCGTGCCGATCTCGACTCCCAGCGGTACCGAAAGCGTGACTGCGGGTTCGGCAGCCTCGGCCATGACCTTCTCGATCACCGGCGAGGCCGCTGCGACATCGCCTTCGGGCAGTTCGAACACCAGTTCGTCATGCACCTGCAGCAGCATGCGCACGTGCCCGAGACCAGCGTCAGCCAAAGCCGGCTTCATCCGCGCCATGGCCCGCTTGATGATATCGGCGCTGGTGCCCTGGATCGGTGCGTTGATCGCTGCACGCTCGCTGCCCTGGCGCTCGGCCTGGTTCTTCGAATTGATGCGCGGGAACCACGTCTTGCGGCCGAACAGCGTCTCCGAATAGCCCTTGGACCGCACGCTCTCCAGCGTGGCATGGATGTACGACTGGATGCCGGGGAAGCGCTTGAAATAGGTGTCGATCAACTCCTGCGCCTCGTCGGATTCGATACCCAGGCGGCCCGCCAGGCCCCAACGGCTGATGCCGTAGAGGATGGCGAAGTTGATGGTCTTGGCCTTGGCGCGCGTGTCGCGGTCGACCTCGCCGTACATTTCCCTGGCCGTGCGGGCGTGGATGTCCTCGCCGTTGGCGAAGGCTTCCCTCAGTTCGGGCACGTCGGCCATGTGTGCGGCCAGCCGCAGCTCGATCTGCGAATAGTCGGCGGCGAGCAGGACGTTGCCCTCTTCCGGCACGAAGGCCTTGCGGATCTCGCGTCCGATCTCGGTGCGGATGGGGATGTTCTGCAGGTTGGGATCGGTGGAGGACAGGCGTCCGGTCTGCGCGCCGACCAGCGAATAGGAGGTGTGCACGCGGCCCGTGTCGGGGTTGATCGCTTCCTGCAAGGCATCGGTATAGGTCGACTTGAGCTTCGACAGCTGGCGGTATTCCAGCACCTTGTTGGCGATGGTCGCGCCTTCGATCGCCAGGCGTTCGAGTACCGACTGGTCGGTCGAATACTGGCCGCTCTTGCCCTTCTTGCCGCCCTTGTATCCCATCTTTTCGAACAGCACTTCGCCCAGCTGCTTGGGACTGCCGATGGTGAATTGTTCGCCCGCTTCCTCGTGGATCTCGCCTTCGATCCGCGCGGTGGTTTCGGCGAACTGTTCGCTCAGCCGCGACAGGGCGGCGCGATCCACCTTGATGCCTTCGCGCTCCATGCCCGCGACCACGGGGATCAGCGGGCGGTCGACCCGCTCGTAGACCTGCGTCGCGCCATCCAGCGGCAGGCGGCGGTGCAGTACCTGGTAGAGCCGCCAGGTGACGTCGGCGTCCTCGGCAGCATATTGCGTGGCCTTGTCGAGCGGTACCTCGCCGAACGAGATCGCCTTCTTGCCGGTGCCGCAGACATCCTTGAACTTCATGCAGGTGTGGCCGAGATGGCGTGCTGCCAGCTCGTCCATGCCGTGTCCGCCGCCGATCCCGTCTTCGGACCGGCCGGCATCCATGTCGAAGCTGATGACCATGGTATCGTGTACGGGGGCGACCTCGATGCCGCAGCGGGCAAGCACGTTGAGGTCATACTTGATGTTTTGCCCAACCTTGATGACCGCGTCGCTTTCGAGCAGCGGCTTGAGCACGGCTATCGCAGCCTCGCGGTCGACCTGCTGCGGCTTCTCGGCGAACATGTCGTCGCTGCCCCCGGCCCCGCTGAAGTGGCCCAGCGGGACATAGCAGGCATCATTGGGGCCAAGGCCCAGGCTGAAGCCGACGAGGTCCGCCTGCATGGCATCGAGGCTCGAGGTCTCGGTGTCGACCGCCACCAGCCGTGCGGCAAAGGCGCGTTCGATCCAGTGCTCCAGCCGTTCCATGGTCTGCACGCATTCGTAGGCCGACCGGTCCACGGCAGGCCATTCGGGCAAGTCCTGCACATTGCCGTCAGGCGAGGCTTCCGCCCCGGCGCGTTCGGCCTTGGCGGGGTTGAGGTTGTTCGCTCGCTCGGGGCTGCCTGTGCCTGCGCCCAGCCGCTTGAGCAGGCTGTTGAAGCCGTGGGTTTCAAGGAAGGCAGCCAGCGGCTCGGGCGGAACGCCGTCGAGCTTGAACTCTTCCAGGGGCATGGGGAGGTCGCAATCTTCCTTCAGGGTCACCAGCACGCGGCTCAGCTCGGCATCGGCGCGGTGTTCCAGCAGCCGCTCCTTGAGCTTGGAGGTCTTCATCTCCCCGGCCGAATCCAGCGCTGCTGTCAGGTTGCCGTGTTCGGCGATCAGCTTGCTCGCCGTCTTGGGGCCGACGCCGAAGATGCCGGGGATGTTGTCGACCGAATCCCCCATCAGCGCGAGGACATCGCCCACCAGTTCTGGCGCGACGCCAAACTTTTCCTCGACCTCCGGGATATAGATGCGGTTGCTCTTCATCGTGTCGAGCATGTCGATGCGGGCGCCGTCCACTTCACCCACCAGTTGCATCAGGTCCTTGTCGGAAGAGACGATGGTGACGTCCCAGCCCTGGCGCTGCGCGGCGCGGGCATAGGTGGCGATCATGTCGTCCGCCTCGACGTCGGGTTCCTCGATCAGCGGCAGGCTGAAAGCGCGGGTGGCATCGCGAATCAACGGGAACTGCGGGACAAGGTCTTCCGGGGCCGGAGGGCGGTTCGCCTTGTATTCCGGATAGATTTCGTTGCGGAACGACTTGCCCGATTTGTCGAGCACGACGGCGAGGTGGGTGGGGCCGTCTGCCTTGTCCAGATCCTCCGCCAGCTTCCACAGCATGGTGGTATAGCCATAGACCGCGCCCACCGGCGTGCCCTCCGGGTTTGTCAGCGGCGGAAGCCTATGATATGCGCGGAAAATATAGGCGGAGCCATCGACCAGGTAGAGGTGCTGCTTGTCTGACATAAGCGCGGGTTACCACGCGTTTCCGCCATGGGTAAGCACCAATGATCGGTTAACCTCAGCGCAATCGTTTGGCCGCATTTGCGCCACAATTTCCTTGCGCTTGCCCAATTGTGGCCTTATTTGGGCAAGCAGAACTGGCGGAAGGGCTGGTTCCGGGACGGGCATTAGCTTCTCCCATATTATCGCAATTCAAGGGGTTTATTCCTATGCGTAAGATCATTCTCGTTGCAGCCGCCGCCGGCGCTGCTCTGTCGCTCGCCGCTTGCTCGGAAGAAGCTGCTGAAGACGCCACCGAAGAAACTGCAGCCGACATGGAATCTGTCGCTGACGACACCATGGCCGAAGGCGAAGCCATGATGGAAGAAGGCGCTGAAATGGCTGAAGAAGGCGCTGAAATGGTTGACGAAGCCGTGGAAGAAGCTGAAGATACCATGGAAGAAGCAGCCGAATAATCGGTTCAGCCTTCTAGGTTTTACAGAATTAGGGCGTGGCCAGCGATGGCCGCGCCCTTTTTCTATGCTCGTCGTGGATGTCGGCGGGCCGGGAATGTCGTGAAGGAGATCAGCGCGCCGAGCCGTTGCCGCTGCCGTATTCGGCATTGGCGAAGCTGCGCTGGGCTTCCTCGGCATAGCCATCGTAGATGGCGCGCGCGATCGAGGCGATGCGGGCCTCGCGGTTGGGGCGGCTGCCCTGGCCGGTTACGTAGATCGCCACGGCGATCGAGCGGCCATCGGGCGCGGTGAGGATGCCGATGTCGCTGGAGGTATTGTTCAGCGAGCCGGTCTTGTGCGCCACGGTGACGTTGTCCGGCATCAGCGCCGGGATGCGGCGGCGACCGGTACGGCACCGCTCCATGGCATCGATGATGACTTCGCGGCTGGAGGCCGAGAGCCAGCGGCCCTGGTAGAGGCCGGACAGCAGTTCCACCATGGCTTCGGGCGTGGCGCTGTCGCGTTCGTCGATATGGACTGCCGGGTCGAATTCGCCGTCGTCGCGCACCAGGGTGGCGATGTCGCGGGTCAGCGTGAAATCCTCGAGGCCCGCGCGGCGGGCCCAGTCGTTTACCGGGTCGACGCCGCCGATAGCGGCCAGCAGGGCATCGGTGGCGGGGTTGGAGCTGCGCGTGATCATCAGGTCGATCAGGTCGAGCGCGCTCATGTATTCGCCTTCGCGCACCGGGGCGGCGGCGCTGGAGAAGCGCTGCGAACGCACGGCCCACAGCAGCGGGTATTCGCTCGTCAGGCTGCGCTCACCGCGATCGACCATTTCAAGGTAGGTCGCGGCAATGGCGATCTTGCTGGTCGAAGCCATGGGAAAGCGCTGGTCTCCCAGCACCGAGATCGTCCGGCCCGTTGCCAGGTCTACCGCGTGGACGCCGATGCGCCCGTCGCTGCCTTCGGCAAGCTGGGCAATGTTGAGATCGAACTGGTCGCGGTATTCGGGTGAGTAATCTCGCGGCTCGCGCACTTCGGTGCCGAAGGTGCTGTCAAAGACGGTTTCGAACTGCTGTGCATGTACAGGCGAAGCCGTCAGCGCCGTTGCGGCCAGGGCGAGGGGAGCAAGAATTCGTCCGATCACTGATCTATCCATGTCACGACATTGCCTGAATCGTACTTAGCAAATGCTTAATCACTCGCGCAATGGCGATCCATGCGCGACGAGCCGCGCCGGAATATCGGTGATTCGAGGTTTTTGGACGGTGCGGAGGGCGATTTGTGCCCTCCTGCGCCTCCTCAAGCGTCGGCGAGGGCCTTTTCGATCCG
Organism: Aurantiacibacter gilvus; assembly: GCF_038289935.1. NCBI lineage: Bacteria > Pseudomonadati > Pseudomonadota > Alphaproteobacteria > Sphingomonadales > Erythrobacteraceae > Aurantiacibacter > Aurantiacibacter gilvus. Next base: position 663,514 of record NZ_JBBYHV010000002.1, on the reverse strand, counting down.
CTCCAGCGGTTCGCCGGTCAGGGTCTTGTCGATCTCCGCCACCAGCCGGTTCTTCAGTTCGACATGGTAGTGCCGCCGCATCTCGCCCAGCGTCTTGGGGTCGGCGATGATCACCAGGTCGTCAAAGTCACCGGCAATGGCCTTGGCGTTCAGCCATTCGGCAACCGCAGCGCCGTGCGCCAACTCGCTCAGGTCCGTGGCGCCGATGCGCTGCCCGACATGGTCCTGGTGCCTGACGCCGGCACTGAAATTGGTCGCCTCCACGTCCGGCTCGGCAACCTTGGTCAGCTTGGGGTCGAGGATCTGCCCGTCATTGCGGAGCACGACGAAGTGCTCTCCATCGGCAAGGGCGACAAGGGCCTTGTGGGGTACTTTCACGGTTCGGTTCTCCTCTCGTCGGTGGTTTCCCAGTCAACGTGCGGAAGTGGCAAAGGTGCCGGAAAAGCGCCTCTACTCGGGCTTGCGCAGGCGCCAGGCGAACTGGTCGGTCTGGCCGCGGATCTCCGGATCGAAGACATTGGCGTCGCGCGGATCATCAGGCCGGGAGTAGAGATCGCTCTCTGCCTCCAGCTCGAACCCGGCATCGGTCAGCGCCGTCAGCGCCATCTCGCGGTCCATGCGGTGCAGCTGGTCCGCCGCTTCCGCCCCGCCGCCTTCTGCCGCCAGGTGATCCACCACTACCAGCGCGCCGCCGGGCTTGAGCGAATCGTAGAGCATGGCGATGGCCGCATCGGCCGTGCCTTCGGGCATCTGCGAAATGTACAGGTCGTGGAAGTTCATCACCGTGATGATGACGTCGAGCGGTTCGGGCCAGCCCGGTTCCGCGATCGGTCCGCGCAGCGGGAAGACGTTGACCGGATTGCCCTCGGCATCTGCATAGCGGCGCACGGTTTCGTCCTGCTCTTCGGCATATTCTGGACGGAAGCCGATGAATTCTTCCGGCTGGAAGGCATAGACCTTGCCGTCACTGCCCACGGCGATCGCCAGCAGGCGCGTGACGTAGCCGCCGCCCATGATGTAATCGCCTACCACGTCGCCGCGGTCGATCTGGGCAAAGGCCAGAAGCTCGCCCGGCTGGCGGGTGGCGTCGGTTTCGAAATCGTCAGACCGCGCAATGTCGGTAACCGCCGAAGCATATTCGGCTGCCGTATATTCGTGTGCCCGTGGTGCTTCCTCAGCATCCCCGCCGCAAGCCGACAGGCCGAGCAGCATTGCACTGGCAATGATCATGGTGCGCATGGTTGTCCTCTCCATTTTCCCTCGATGCGCAGGCTATAGGGCAGCGGTGTCTACGGCAAGCGGCGACTGGTCCAAGGTCCATCCTTGACGAACGGGCATGGCGCAGGGCCTATGGTTTCGGGACAAACCAAAATTCGGGAAGCCTTGCCAATGATTCTCCGCCACTCTCGTCATCGCCTCGCCATGGGCAGTTCGATCACCGCCCTGCTGATGGCCGGCGCAGCCAGTGTCTCGGCGCAGGAAGCCGTCATCGTGCAGCCCGGCGGGGTGGGCGAGGCCCCGCGCACGATCACCGAAGAACAGGCACTTGCCCTGGCGCGCAATTCCTATTCCTCGGCTGACGTCTCCTTCATGCAGGGGATGATCGTGCACCACCAGCAGGCCGTCGACATGGCGGAGCTGGTCGCGGACCGCACCAATACGCCCGAGATCCTCGCCGTTGCGGGCCGCATCGAGGCCTCGCAGGTCGACGAGATGGACTTCATGCGCGGCTGGCTGACCGATCGCGGCGAGCTGGTGGAAATGGCGGGCATGGGTCACACCGATCACGCCGGGATGCGCGGCATGGCCACGGCCGAGCAGATGGCGCAGCTGGAAGCCGCGCGCGGCACGGCCTTCGACCGGCTGTTCCTGGAACTGATGGTCCACCACCACCAGGGCGCTGTCTACATGGTCGACGTGCTGCACAGCCAGCGCGGCACCGCCGCCGATCCGGTGATGTACCAGTTCACCGCTGACGTGGAGAACGACCAGAACGCCGAGATCGAGCGCATGAACGCCATTCTCGCCAGCCTGTCCGACGATCCCCGTGCCGTGCTGACGGCGGGCGTCTTCGATGCGGGCGAGGCCATTTCCAACCTGCGCCACGTGGCCTTCCTGCGCAAGCCGGCGGGCTTCTTCGATCCGGAGAACCCCGCTTCGCTGCGTCCGGAAATCACCGACGACGAGGAAGACGAGGCCGAGACCGAAAGCGCTGTCGATGCCAACCACGCGGCCATGGTGGCAGCGGGCGGCGAAAACGGCGATCATGCCGACCACGCTGCGCACATGGCGCAGATGGCCCTGGACGACGCCGAAGACATTGCCGAAGCCGATCCGGAAGAAGAGCCCGAACGCCGCTACGCCACCCGTTCCGGCCTGCTGAGCTTTGCCAATACCGACATCGCCTTCGCCGGAGACCTGATGGTGGCGGGCAATTACCACGGCTTCAACGCCTACACTCTGGGCGAAGACGGCGTGCCGACGCTGGTCAGCTCGGTGGTCTGCCCCGGCGGCCAGGGCGACGTCTCCATCGCGGGCAACCTGCTGATCATGAGCGTCGAGGAGACGCGCGGCCGTACGGACTGCGGCCTCGAAGGCGTGACCGAGCGCGTCAGCGAGGACCGTTTCCGCGGCCTGCGCATTTTCGACATCACCGACATCCGCGCTCCGCGCCAGGTGGGCCAGGTGCAGACCTGCCGCGGCAGCCACACGCACTCGATCGTGCAGCAGACCGACACCAGCCTGATCGTCTACAACTCCGGCACCGGCTCGGTGCGCGAGGAGGAAGAGCTGTCGTTCTGCGTGGGCGACGTGCCGGGCGACACCCGCACTTCGCTGTTCTCCATCGACGTGATCGAAATCCCGCTGGCCGATCCGGGCGCGGCGCGCATCGTCTCGTCTCCGCGCGTCTTTGCCGATCCCGAAACCGGCCGCCTCGCCGGCCTGTGGGCCGGCGGTGACCATGGTGACCAGACCCAGGACACCCGCCGGACCGACCAGTGCCACGACATCACCGTTTTTCCCTCGCTCAACATCGCGGCGGGGGCCTGTTCGGGCAATGGCATCATCTTCGACATTTCCGACCCGCTGAACCCGACGCGCATGGACGAAGTGGTCGATCCGGGCTTTGCCTACTGGCACTCGGCCACCTTCAACAACACCGGCGACGTCGTGCTGTTCACCGACGAATGGGGCGGCGGGGGCCGTCCGCGTTGCCAGGCCACCGATCCGCGCAACTGGGGTGCCAATGCCTTCTACGCCATCGTCGACGGCCAGCTGGAATATCGCGGCACCTACAAGCTGCCGGCACCGCAGGGCGACAAGGAAAACTGCGTCGCGCACAACGGCTCGATCATCCCGGTCCCGGGGCGCAACGTGTTCGTCCAGGCCTGGTACCAGGGCGGCGTTTCGGTGATCGACTTCACGGACCCGACCAACCCGTTCGAGATCGCCTTTTTCGACCGCGGCCCGATCGATGCCGACCAGCTGGTGACCGGCGGTTACTGGTCCGCTTACTGGTACAACGGCCGCATCTACGCGACCGAGATTGCGCGCGGGCTGGATGTCTTCGCGCTCGAACCGAGCGAGTTCCTGACCGCCGAAGAGATCGCTGCCGCCGAAGCCGCCAGCTACCGCGACAGCGTGTTCAACCCGCAGACGCAGTACCCGGTGACCTGGACCGCAGAGGAAGTGGAAGCCGCAGAACGCAGCCGCAACGGGGGGTAACTTTTGTTGAGCGCTCCGGCCTCCGCCGGAGCGTCCTCGGTGCTGTTCCCTCCGCTCCGCTGCGGGGCACCTGCGGGCGGCCGGTCGGCCTTGCGGTCGGCTGGTCGCCGCCCGATCCAATCGCACAGCGCCTATCCCTTGGCGGAAGCCTTGGGGTAGCGCCTGCGGTAGAGCGACCACAGCGGCGAGGTCACTGTGAAACCGCCTACCGCGCCGCCGAGGTAGATGATGCCGGACTTGCCGCCTTCGTAGCCCAGCTGGTCGGTGAACAGGTAATAGGCCAGCAGCGCGCCGGCTATCGTGAATACCATGCTCAGCAGCACCAGCGGCACGAACAGGAACCAGTTGTTGCGGGTCTTGGTGGGCTTATCGGTCATGCCCCCATTCTAGCGCTACATCAGTGCGGACCCAGTGCCAGAAATATGGGAGCCGCCTAGAACCAGGTACGCAGGCCCAGCAGCAAGGCGACGCGGTCCGGCTCGTCGCCGGTGGCATATTCGACCCCGATATAGGGCGCGAATTCGCGGGCGATCTCGTAGCGCAGCCGGGCGCCCACGGTGACGTGGTAGAAGCCAGCCGTGATATCCCGCTCGGGAATATCCTGCGCGGCGATCTCTGCCTCGACGCGCGGTTGCAGGATCAGTCGCTGCGACAGGCGCATGTCGTGCTCGGCCTCGATCCGCGCGGTCAGGTCGCCCTCGTCGGAGACAAAGGCGGCGAGATCGAAGTGCACGTTATAAGGCGCAAGGCCTGCCAGTCCGACGACGGCGTGGGCAGTGGTGTCGGGCTCCGCATCGACGCGCATGCCCACCTGCAGGTCGACCCACGGCCCCACGGCATGGCCCCAGAGCAATTGCGCTTCGGCCTCTTCGACCGAACCGCCGAATTCGCCTTCCCCTTCGGACTTGAACACGATCTTGTCGGTGCCCGTGCCGTACCAGGCGCTTACGTCCCAGACATAGGTGTCGTGTCCGTCGGCCAGCTGCGCTTCCAGCCGTTCGACCAGCACGGTGCCGGTCGACGTGCCGCCGTGTGATGCGTGGTTGTAGGCGCGCGCTGCGGCCATGTCCTGCGGATCGAAAAAGAGGTCCGCCGCATGCTCGGGGCCCTCGAAAGCGCGCGCGGGTGGCGGGCCGGAGGGGATAACCATCTCCATGCCGTGGTCCATGGCGGAATGGTCCATCTGGCTGTGATCCATCTGCCCGTGGTCCATTTGTGAGTGGTCCATGGCACTGTGATCCATCGTGGAATGATCCATGGCTCCGCGATCCATCGCCCCATGCTGCGAGTGGTCTTCCGTCTGAGCCGGGGCTTGTTCTGGGGCAGGCGCTGGCGTCGGCGCCGGGGTGTGTTGCGAATGGTCGCCGTGGTCCTGTGCCATGGCAGGAGTGGCGACCAGCGCGGCCGAAGCAATCAGAAGTGCGCGCATCAGCCTTCTCCCTCCGGGAAGGGTCGGACTGTCACGGTCTGCATCATCCCGGCGTGCATGTGGTAGAGCAGGTGGCAGTGGAAGGCCCAGTCGCCCGGCTCGTTGGCCGTCAGGTCGAAGGTTGCCGAGGAGCCCGGCTGGACAATCACCGTGTGCTTGAGCGGCTGGTTCATCATCCCCGCACCGTTGACCAGTTCGAAGAAGTGTCCGTGCAGGTGGATGGGGTGCGCCATCATGGTGTCGTTGACCAGCTTCACCCGCACCCGCTCGTCGAAGCCGAAGCGGATCGGATCGTCGGTGACGGCGTTGAACTGCTTGCCGTCGAACGACCACATGTAGCGTTCCATGTTGCCGGTCAGGTGGATTTCGAGCTGTCGCTCCGGCATCCGGTGCGGGTTGGGATTGGCGGCCTTCAGGTCGGTGTAGCGCAGCACCCGGTGGTCGACCGTGTCGAGCCCGAGGCCGGGGAAGTCCATCCGGTCGACCGGCATCGGCGCAACCATGTCCACGCCGGCGTTGAGGTCGACGCTGTCGGGCAGCAGCGAGGCATCGCGCATCGAATGGTCCATGCCGCCTTCACCGGCGTCCGCACCGCCCATGTCCATGCCACCGTGCGCGCCGTGATCCATGGCTCCCATGCCCATGTCGGCCATGGTCAGCGTCACCGGCTCGCGCAGCGGCGGCGGCGTGGCGCGGTGGCCGGCGTGCGAGGTAATGCTGGCAATGCCCATGCCCGACCGGTCCATCGCCTCGGCAACGAAGGCATGGCTGCCGTCGCCGGGGCGGATAATCACGTCGTAGGTCTCGGCGGTGCCGATCTGGAATTCGTCGACCGTGACGGGATCGACCTCCTGTCCGTCGGCGGCGATCACCGTCATCTCCACGCCGGGAATGCGCACGTTGAAGAAGGTCATGGCGCTGCCGTTGATAATCCGCAGCCGGATGGCCTCGCCGGGGGTGAACATGAATTCGAGGTCGTCGGCCGGGCCGTGCCCGTTGACGAGGTAGGTGTAGGTGTCGCCCGTCACGTCGGAAATGTCGCGCGGGTTCATCCGCATGGCGCCCCACATCAGCCGCTCTTCCAGCGTCAGCGAGCCATCGCCCACGGTAGTCATCTGGCGGTTGAAGTAGTGCTCGCCCACGTGGAGCATGCGCGCGATGTCGTGCGGGTGACGCGGGGTGAACTCGCTCAGCAGCAGCACATAGTCGCGGTCGTAGCGCGGGTCCGGCATGTGGTGCGCGTGCTCGCTTTCGATAACCAGCGGGCCGTAGTGCCCCACCTGTTCCTGCAGGCCGGAGTGCGAGTGCCACCAGTAGGTGCCGGTCTGGCGGACCGGGAAGCGGTAGGTGAAGGTCTCGCCCGGACGGATGCCGGGGAAACTGACGCCGGGCACGCCGTCGAACTGGAACGGCAGCAGCAGCCCGTGCCAGTGGATCGAGGTGTCCTCGGCCAGGTTGTTGGTGACGTTGAGCGTCACGTCCTGCCCTTCGCGCAGGCGAATCAGCGGGCCGGGGATGGAGCCGTTGATGGCGATCGCGTGGCCGCTGCGGCCCCCCGTGGAGAAGTGGTGCTCGCCGACGGTGAGGTCGATGACGTCGCCCGACAGTTCGCCGAAGCCCCGGCGCGCGTGGGTGAGCGTTTGGCCGCGCGCCCATGCGGGCACGGCGAGGCCAGCGGCGGCGAGGGACAGTGATCCCTGCATCAGGCCGCGGCGGGAGAGCGAAGGCAATTTCGGCTTGTCGTTCAGCATATGCAGGCCATATAGATACCCCCCAGGGGTATGTGAAGAAGGTATTTGGTCTATGGTCGATCAGACGACTGCAACAACAGACAAGGCGACGGTAAACCGGCTCAACCGGATTGCCGGCCAGGTGCAGGGTGTGGCCCGCATGATCGAGAACGATCGATACTGCATCGAGGTCCTGACCCAGCTGCAGGCGATCAAGTCGGCGCTCGCCAAGGTGGAGACACAGGTACTGAAACGTCACGCCGATTCCTGCGTCGCCTCCGCCATCGCTTCCGGTGACGAGGAAGAGCAGCGCGTGAAGTTCGCCGAACTGGTGGACCTGTTCGAGAAGGCTCGCAAGTGAGTACCAGGACCGCCACACTCTATCGCATGGTCATGCCCGACCACCTCTGCCCCTCCGGCCTGAAGGCAAAGTGGCTGCTCGAAAGCAAGGGCTTCACGGTAGAGGACCACCCGCTGACCACGCGCGAGGAGACCGACGCGTTCAAGCGCCAGCATGATGTGAAGACCACGCCGCAGGCCTGGATCGGGGACGAACGCATCGGCGGCTATACCGACCTGCGCGCCCATTTCGGCGAGACCGTCAACAAGGGCGGCACCAGCTACAAACCTGTGATCGCACTGTTCGCGATGACCTTCCTGATGGCGCTCGGTGCGGCCTTCGTGGCGACGGAGCAGCCGCTGTCGATCCTGTCAGCCGAATGGTTCGTCAGCTTCTCCATGTGTGCGCTCGCCTATCTCAAGCTGCGCGATGTCGAGTCCTTCTCGACCATGTTCCTGAACTACGACCTGCTGGCGCGGCGCTGGGTGCCCTACGGCTACATCTACCCCTTCGCCGAGGGGCTGGCAGGCGTGCTGATGACCGCGCAGGTGCTGCACTGGCTGTCGATCCCCGTCGCTCTGTTCATCGGTACCATCGGCGCTGTCAGCGTGTTCAAGGCGGTCTATGTCGACAAGCGCGAGCTAAAGTGCGCCTGCGTCGGCGGAGACAGCAATGTCCCGCTGGGCTTCGTCTCGCTGACCGAGAACCTGTTCATGATCGGCATGGCCGTATGGATGCTGGCCGAGCCGCTTTTGGCCTGATCGGACCTTCTTCGCTGGTTGTCCGTTGTCCCGGTGCAAAATGAATTGACCGAGGGAGCCGAAAATGGCCGACAAGGAAAAGCAGCACGAAGGCAATTACAAACGATTCATGGCGATGGTGGGTACCTCCACCCTTGTCATGTTCGGCCTGATGTATCTCAACACCTATGCACTGGAGCACGTGTTCTGGAGCGAGACGCGCTTCTGGATGATGTTCGTCATGGGGGCGGCAATGGCCGTGGTCATGCTCATCTTCATGTGGGGCATGTACCGGAACACCGGGAAGAACTGGATCATCATCGGCGTTGCCGTGGCAACTTTTGCGGGCTCCCTGTGGCTCGTGCGAAGCCAGGAAACTATCGACGACAGCGAATGGATGTCGGCCATGATCCCGCATCACTCGATCGCTATCCTGACCTCCGAGCGCGCGCACATTCGTGACAAGCGCGCTCAGGAACTGGCCAACGGCATCATCACGGCGCAGCGCAAGGAAATCGCCGAGATGGAATGGCTGATCGCCGATATCGAGGAGAACGGCGTGGCGGCAACCGAAACAGAGGCCGCAGCGCGACCCGTTCCGCAGTTCGAGGGCTTCCTCAACGCCGACGGCGGCGCGACGCCCTGACCGGATTCAGCCGGTGGCGATGTGGATCTTCTCCACCTCGCCATCGGTCCGCCGCGACAGGAGATAGACCAGCCCGCCCGCAACAAGGATACCCAGCGTCGGCACGGCGGCGCTCTGCGGCACCTGGGCGAGCATCCAGAACATGAAAACCGTGGCTACAGCCGCAATCACGCCCCACCGCGCGCCCAGCCCCTTGGCAAAGGCTCCGGTGCCTCGCTTCCACATGGTGACGAAGGCCGCGATCATTACCAGCACGACCAGCGTTTCCGCCGCCACCAGCAGATTGGCGAGCGACTGGAAGGTGCCGGAAAGGGCGAGGAAAGCGATGATCACGCCGTAGATCGCGATGGCAAACCATGGCGTGTCGAACCGGTCGGAAATGCTGGCAAAGCGGGCCGGCAGCAATCCGCGCCGTCCCATGCCGTAGAGCAGCCGCGGCATGGTGACGAAGTAATTGAGCTGGCCGGTGCCGATGGAAAAGATTGCCGCGACCGCGATCAAGGTGCCACCCCAGCCACCGAACACTGCCTCGCCAGCTGCGGCCAGCGGCCTGTCCACGTTGGCCCCGTCCGGGGCGATGGCGACATAGGCCAGCAGCACCAGCGCATAGAGCGCCGCCACGATGGCGAGATTGATATACATCGACAGGAACACCGTGCGGTGCGGGTTCTTCGTCTCCCCGGCCGAAATGGTCGAAACGCCGCCACCCGAAAAGGCATAGGCCAGCAGTAGCGCGGTCGCCTCGACTTCGCTGAACTGCGGCGCGACGTAATTCGTCGGCAATCCGTTGACGAACAGGCCGGCCAGGCACAGCAACAGGATCGGGGCGAGCTTCAGCACGGTGCCTACCCACAGCGCACCGATGGAACGGCGCGTGCCGGAAATCGCCAACAGCGTGAACACCACGATCAGCGCAAGGATGGTTGCCATGCGGAGCACCGGGTCGTCGAACAGCGGGAACACCGCAGCGAGATAGGAGACGATGACATGGAAGTTGGCTGCCCGCGCGGCGATGTTGGCACCCAATATGCACCAGCCTGCCTCGAACCCGGCGAAACGCCCGAAAGCTGTCTCGACATAGAGCTGCGGACCGCCTGACTGGTCGAACAAGGTGCTGAGCTTGCCGGCAATCGCCAGCGTTGATGCGGTCAGCAGGGCGAAGACAAGGATGGCCAGCGGCGCGAGGCTTCCGGCGCCGGCGTAGAGCAAGGCAGGCAGGGCAAAGATGCCCGCGCCCACCACCCCGTTGAGGTTGAGCAGAACAGCGCTCCCCAGGCCAATGACCCGAGGTGGCTTCTTCGCTTGATCCATGAAATGTCCCCTTGGCATCGAGCCAAGGCGATGCGGGGCACCAAGTCAAACGAATAGGGTTGCACAAGGCAAACGGGCCGGAGGATCGCTCCCCCGGCCCATACTTGCGACAGCGCGCCGATCAGGCTTCGCGCTGGCTTTCGATCCACAGTGCCACGCGCCGTTCCAGGATCGACAGCGGCAGCGAACCGCCGTTCAATACGGTGTCGTGGAAGCCGCGGATGTCGAAGGCATCGCCCAGTTCTTCCTCGGCCTGCGCACGCAGCTGCTGGATGCGGATCTGGCCGATCTTGTAGCTGGTCGCCTGGCCCGGCAGGACGAAGTAGCGCTGCACTTCGCTGCGGGCCGTGGTTTCCGGGTTGGAGGAGTTTTCGAGGCAGTAGGCAACGGCCTCGTCCTCGGTCCAGCCCTTGGAGTGGATGCCGGTGTCGACCACCAGGCGGATGGCGCGCCACATCTCACTCTGCAGCATGCCGAAGCGGGAATAGGGGTCTTCATAGCCGCCCATCTCGCCAGCCAGCGATTCCGCGTAGAGCGCCCAGCCTTCGACATAGGCGGTCTGGAACGAGCCCTGCGTGCGGAAACGCGGCAGGCCTTCGATTTCCTGCGAGATCGAGATCTGCATGTGATGGCCCGGATTGCCCTCGTGATAGGCGATGGCTTCCAGCTGCGGGATCGGCATGGCCGTCATGTCCGACAGGTGGGCATAGTAGACGCCGGGGCGCGAACCGTCGGGCGTGCCGGGGCGATAGTGCTGGGCGGCGCCGTCCTGTTCGCGGAAGGCTTCCACCCGGCGCACTTCCAGCGCCGCCTGCGGCAGGGTGCCGAAGTAATCGGGTAGCTGCGCGGTGATGTTGTCGATCACCTCGGTAGCGCGGTCGATGTACATCTGCGCACCGGCTTCGTTGTCGGGATAGAAGAACTGCGGGTCATCGCGGGTATAGGCGAAGAATTCCTGCATGGTGCCTTCGAAACCGACTTCCTCCATCACCTCTTCGATCTCGCCGCGGATGCGGGCGACTTCGGCCAGGCCCAGCTCGTGGATCTCGTCCGCCGACATGTCGGTGGTGGTCATGCCGCGCAGGGCATAGGTGTAATAGTCGCCGCCGTTGGTGAGGGAAGAGACGCCCTGGGCGACCTCGGTGGTATTGGCGCGGTCTTCGGTGAACCAGTCGACCACGCGCTGGTAGGCGGGGGCCATGTCGTCAGTCAGCGCCACACGCGCTTGCTCGCGCAGTTCGTCAGCGCGTTCCTCGCTGATCGTGTCGGCTTCCACCAGGGCGGCGAGGCGTTCCTCGGTGCCGGTCCACAGCGCGGAGGGCTCACCATCGTCGAACGGCGCGCCGGTGATCAGGCCCTGCGATTCCGCGATTACCGCGTCATAGGCAAAGCGCGGCGGGCGGGTGCCCGCCTCGGCATTGTGCTGCGCGCGGACCAGCAGCTGGTCCATGGCCGTACCGATGCCGGAAATGCGGGAGATGAAGGCTTCCATGTCCTCCTCGCTTTCCACCGTGTGCTGGCCCAGCAGGAACGAGGGCAGGCCGGTGTGGGCGCCGGACATCTGGTCGAGGATATATTCGTTTTCGAGGTACTGCAGCCGCTCGGCCGAGCTTTCGGCGAGGAAGACGAGCACGTCGTAGGACTGCTTGCCCTCGTCCGTCAGCTCGTCGTAGTCGAAGTTGGCTTCCATGTCGGCGCGGGCCTGCTGCAGCCATGCGTCCTGTTCCTCGATGCCTTCGACGCTGAGGTCGTCGATCTTGTCGTAGTCGGTCTTGATGCCAAGGCTGGTCTGCGTGATCGGGCTGAAGGCGAGGTATTCGTCGAACTTCTCTTCGAACCAGGCATTCATGCACTCGGTTTGCGTCTGGTCGGCGCATTCGATGGTGGCCGTTTCGGGACCGGTGACGTCGCAGGCGGTCAGCGCAAGTGGGGCGGCAGCTGCCAGTAGCAGCGGGGCGAATCTTTTCACTGTGGTGGTTTCCCTCGTAACTTTTGGTCCCGCGCGGACCTTGGCAGGAATCGCACAAAAGAAAAGGGCCGGAGGATTGCTCCCCCGGCCCCGTTTCTCGTGTCGGATGACAGCAGGGCTTAGAAGCCCATGCCGCCCATACCGCCCATGCCGCCCATGTCGGGCATGCCGCCACCGGACGACTTGTCTTCCGGAATTTCCGAAATCGCAGCCTCGGTGGTGATCAGCAGGCCAGCGACCGAAGCGGCGTCCTGCAGGGCCGTGCGCACGACCTTGGTCGGGTCGACCACGCCGGCAGCCACGAGGTTCTCGTAGGTGTCGGTCGCAGCGTTGAAGCCCTGGCTTTCGTCGCCTTCGCGCAGCAGGTTGCCCGAAACCACGGCACCGTCATGACCGGCGTTGGTGGCAATCTGCCGGATCGGCGCGAGGATCGCCTGGCGCACGATTTCGACACCGCGGGTCTGGTCGTGGTTCTCACCGGAGACGCCTTCCAGCGCCTTGGTGGCGTAAAGGAGGGCAGTACCACCGCCCGGGACAATGCCTTCTTCGACGGCTGCGCGCGTGGCGTGCAGGGCGTCGTCGACGCGGTCCTTGCGTTCCTTCACTTCGACTTCCGAAGCACCGCCGACCTTGATCACGGCAACACCGCCGGCCAGCTTGGCCAGGCGTTCCTGCAGCTTTTCACGGTCGTAGTCCGAGGTGGTCGTTTCGATCTGGGCACGGATCTGTTCGACGCGGGCCTTGATCGCATCGGCATCACCGGCGCCATCGACGATGGTGGTGTTGTCCTTGTCGATGGTGACCTTCTTGGCTTCACCCAGCATCGACAGGCCGACGTTCTCGAGCTTGATGCCGAGATCTTCGGAGATCATCTCGCCATTGGTCAGGATCGAGATGTCCTGCAGCATGGCCTTGCGGCGATCACCGAAGCCCGGTGCCTTCACGGCAGCGATCTTCAGGCCACCGCGCAGCTTGTTGACCACGAGGGTGGCCAGGGCTTCGCCTTCGATATCTTCGGCGATGATCAGCAGCGGACGACCGGCCTGCACCACGGCTTCGAGCACCGGCAGCATCGACTGCAGGTTTGACAGCTTCTTTTCGTGGATCAGGATGTAGGGATCGTCGAGTTCGACGGTCATCTTTTCCGGGTTGGTCACGAAGTAGGGCGACAGGTAGCCGCGGTCGAACTGCATGCCTTCGACGACATCGAGTTCGAATTCGAGGCCCTTGGCCTCTTCCACGGTGATCACGCCTTCCTTGCCGACCCGGTCCATGGCTTCGGCGATCTTCTCGCCGACTTCACGGTCGCCGTTGGCGGAGATGATGCCGACCTGGGCGATCTCGTCGTTGCCCGACACGTCCTTCGAACGGGCCTGCAGGTCTGCGACAACCTTGGTCACGGCGAGGTCGATGCCGCGCTTCAGGTCCATCGGGTTCATGCCGGCAGCGACGGCGGTCATGCCTTCACGCACGATGGCCTGGGCCAGCACGGTGGCAGTGGTAGTGCCGTCACCGGCAGCGTCGTTGGCCTTCGAAGCCACTTCGCGAAGCATCTGCGCGCCCATGTTCTCGAACTTGTCCTTCAGTTCGATATCCTTGGCGACAGTTACGCCGTCCTTGGTGATCCGGGGAGCGCCGAAGCTCTTGTCGAGCACGACATTGCGGCCCTTGGGGCCCAGCGTGACCTTTACGGCGTTGGCGAGCGTATCGACGCCCTTCAGGATGCGTTCGCGCGCATCACGGCCGAACTTTACGTCCTTGGCAGCCATTGTTGTTTCTCCTGTTCGTCATCCCGGACTTGATCCGGGATCGTTGGGTTCTTGGTAGGAAGCGGTGACCGGGTGGTCAGTGGCCCCGGATCAGGTCCGGGGCGACGCAGGCTGGATCAGCCCAGCACACCCATGATGTCGCTTTCCTTCATGATCAGCAGGTCTTCGCCATCGAGCTTGACCTCGGTGCCCGACCACTTGCCGAACAGCACGCGATCGCCAGCCTTGACGTCGAGCGGGGTGACGGTGCCATCTTCGGCCTTGGAGCCGTTGCCAACAGCGACGACTTCGCCTTCGCTGGGCTTTTCCTTGGCGCTATCGGGGATGATGATGCCGCCGGCCGTTTTTTCCTCGGCCTCGATGCGGCGGACCAGTACACGGTCGTGCAGCGGACGGAATGCCATTATATGACCTCTTCCTGTAGAGTTGTTGTTGCGATTGGCACTCTCCGGTCGAGAGTGCCAGCGCCGCGCAAATGGGGTTCAGCCGAGGCAGAGTCAATGGGGCCGGCAGCAGATTTTTCAGCCGTTGGGTGTCGTCAGGCCCAGTGTTTCGCGGCGATACCAGCGCCACAGCAGCAGCACGGCTGCGAATGTCAGGCCGGTCGCCAGCCCGATCCAGACGCCGGTTCCTTCCAGTGAAGTCATGAGGCCCAGTCCGGCAGCGAGGCCGAAGCCGGGCACCCAGTAGGAGAACACCGCGATCCACATCGGCACGCGCGTATCCTTCAAGCCGCGTAGCGCACCCGCCGCCACGGCCTGCACGCCGTCCGACAGCTGGAAGGCTGCGGCAATGGCAAGGAAGCCGACGGCGACCTCGAGCAGTGCGTCGTTGGCGGGGTTCGCCGTGTCGATGTAGAGCGCCAGCAAGCCGTGCGGGACGAGCACCATGGCAAGCGCGGTTGCGGCCATGAAGCCGGTGCCCATGACAATCCCGGTCCACCCCGCGCGGCCCATGCCGACGGGGTCGCGCGCGCCAAGGAAGTAGCCCACGCGGATGGTCGCCGCCTGCCCGACGCCGAAGGGCACCTGGAAGGCGAAGGCGGCGAGGTTCAGTGCCACGGTATGCGCGGCCAGCTCCAGCCCGCCGATGCGGCCCATCAGGAATGCCGCCGCGCCGAACACGCCGGCTTCGGCCAGCACGGTAATGGCGATCGGCGTGCCGATCTTCACGATCTCGACAAAGCGCGGCCAGTCGGGCCGCCAGAAGTAGCCGAGGATATGGTAGCGGTGCAGCCGCGGATCGAGGCGGATGGCCAGCGCATACATCAGCAGGATCGCCACCGCGGTGATGAAGGTCGCCACGGCGGCACCCGGCAGGCCCATGGCAGGCGCGCCGAGCTCGCCGAAGATGAACATGTAGTTCCCCAGCGCGTTCACCCCGATCCCCAGCGCGGTGATCAGGGTGGCGAACAGCGGGCGCCCCAGCGTGGCGACGAAATTGCGCAGCACGCCGGCCATGATCATCAGCGGCGCGGACCACAGCAGGACGTTCATGTAGCTTGTGGCGAGCGCGGCGATGTGCGGCTCCTGCCCGGTCACCCGCATCAACGGGCCGAGCAGGGCGCAGACGCCCATGCCGAACACCGAAACGATCACCGACAGCCACAGCGCCATGCGCATCGAGCGGCGCACCGGTCGCAGCGCCGGTCCGCGCGCGCCGAGTTCGGCGGCCATGATCGGAGCCACCGCGCCGGTCAGGCTCTGCAGCGACCACAGGACGAGGCCGAACAGCGCCACCGCCAGCGCCGATGCCGCCAGCTCGTCAGGCCCCAGCCGCGCGATGAACATCACGTCGATGGCATAGGTCAGCATCTGCAGCAGGTTGGCGAGCGCCAGCGGTCCCGCGAGGCGGAGCGTTTCGTGCGTCTCGGCTTTCCAGCCGGGCGTGGGAGGGTGGGCTACGGGCCGCATGGTCATGACTGCCGGAAAAGCAGCCGGTCCGGATAGGCGCGCGCTGTTACCGGGGGAAGGCACATGCCGCGCCCGGTGCCGCTTTGCCGCGCTGGTGCGGCGCTGCGGCCACAAGGCGCGGGGACACTTGCCGATCAGGGTGGTTCACGCCTAAAGGGCTGCCTGAATATTTCTTCGGACACGGCCTTTTTGGAAAGACATCATGCGCATTACCCTTGCTCTCGCCACTTCGACTGCACTTGCCCTGGCGCTGACCGCCTGCGGAGCACCCACTGACGAGGAACTGGAAGAGGACGTGGCTTCGGTCGACGCCGAACAGCTGGCCGATTCGCGCGAGATCCACGAAGCCGTGGAGGAGGGCGACGAGGAAGAAGCGCTCGAGATCCTCGACGAGGAAGAGGAAGAAGCCGGGCCGGTACCGGCTGCCAGCGCCACGCCCAGCGCCGCTGCCACCGTGGCTGCAGCTCCGGCTACGCCGCCCGCATCCTTCACCACCTGCGGCGTGTGCCACAGCGTGGAGCCGGGCCAGAACGGTGTCGGCCCGACGCTGGCCGGTGTGGTCGGTCGCCGCGCCGGTGCGGTCGCCGGCGCCAATTACAGCCCAGCCATGCAGGGCGCGAACATCACCTGGACCGAGGCCAACCTGCGCCGTTACCTGGCCGACCCGAATGCCGTGGTCCCCGGCGGCCTGATGCCGGCCCCGGGCCTCGACCAGGCGGAAATCACGGCTGTGGTGAACTACCTCAAGACGCTCTAGACGGGTTCAAGCGGGTGGTGCGGTAAGACGGGCAATTGTACCGCCACCGTGTCGCCGCAGGCGACTTCTCCGTCCACGATTGCGATTGCCATGACTCCGGCGAGTCGCTCGATTGTGCCGTCACCGCGCTTGCGCGCCAGACGTGCGAGCAATCCGGGCCGAAACGCTTCGATTTGCTTCCAGGGGTTGCGCAATCCGGTGACCTTTTAGCTGTGCGGACTGGCCGATCCGAAGCACGGTCCCGGCGGGCAGGCCGAGCAGGTCGATCCCGCGTGTAGTCATGTTCTCGCCCAACTGTCCCGGTTCGACCTCGAACCCCTCTGACCTAAGCTCGTCCAGCAATTCGCTGTGTAGCAAGTGTACTTGCCGCAGGTTGGGCTGCGCCGGGTCAATCGCCACGCGAGAAAGGTGCTGCACCTTCTCGCCAGCGTGAGCGTCACCCTCGATGCCGATGCCGGCAATCACCAGCAGATTTTCGCTGCACTGCTTGGAAAAGTCGTGGGCACCCGAACCGGCGAGCGCGATGATCTTGCCGTTCATGCTGCAGCCTTGTGCCGCCCAGTGCCGTCTCGGCATGCAAAAAGGGCGGCACCTTGCGGTACCGCCCTCCTGTCCGCAGGCGCTTCAAGACACCCACGAAATTCGCATAAAGGCTTACTTTAGCTCGACGGTACCGCCGGCAGCTTCGATCTTGCCCTTGATTTCTTCGGCTTCAGCCTTGTTCACGCCTTCCTTGACGGCCTTGGGCGCGCCTTCGACGAGAGCCTTGGCTTCGGTCAGGCCCAGGCCGGTGATGGCGCGGACTTCCTTGATGACCTGAATCTTCTTGCCACCGTCGCCGGTCAGGACGACGTCGAATTCGTCCTTTTCTTCGGCTGCGGCTTCGCCAGCACCACCGCCGGCGGGGCCAGCAACAGCAACAGCAGCAGCGGCGCTAACGCCCCACTCTTCTTCCAGCGCCTTGGCCAGTTCGGCCGCTTCCATGACGGTCAGCGCCGACAGTTCTTCAACAAGTTTGGCAATATCAGCCATGATGTATCACTCCAATTTGGGCGGGACTTGTGTCCCATGATGTTTCGTCTCGAATGCGAGAACTGTCTCTTAGGCGGCGTCCTTGGCGGCATATGCGCCGAAGACACGGGCCAGCTTGGCTGCGGGGGCGTTGACGACCTGGGCAATCTTGGTTGCCGGGGCGTTGACGAGACCCACGATCTTGCCGCGCAGTTCGTCGAGGCTGGGCATCGAGGCCAGGGACCTGATACCAGCTTCGTCGAGCACCTGCGTGCCCATCGAGCCACCGACGATTTCCAGCTTGTCGTTCGACTTGGCGAAATCGACAGCAGCCTTGGCGGCTGCGACCGGGTCTTCCGACCAGGCCAGACCGACGGGACCGGAGAGATACTCTTCGATACCCGCGTAATCGGTGTCCTTCAGGGCGAGCTTGGCGAGACGGTTCTTCGCAACCTTGTAGGACGCACCTGCATCACGCATCTTGTTCCGCAGGTCGGTGGACTGGTCCACCGTCATGCCGAGGTTGCGGGTGACAACCACCACGCCGACCTCGTTGAACACAGCGTTGAGCTGGGCGACCGCTTCGGTTTTCTGCGAACGATCCATGCCGTACTCCTTCACTATGGCCGCGAACGCCTTTTGGGGCGGCCGCGACCGGCTCATGTTGCCACGCGGCTCATGCCACGTGGACGAGTCCGTTGATGGGGAAGGAGGTGCGTGACACATCACGCGGAAGGCAGGTGCACGAGGCGCCCTGCAAAAACTCTTTTCCCCGTCTAGGCTGGAAATTAAGACCGGCAAATTCCGGTCACCAACTGTCTCGGACGGATGACCGTTGCAAAACGGTCGGGCGGGCCACTAGCGCATATGCTGCGCGAGTCAAGTTGATATCCTCTGGTGCATGGCTTGGCAGGCGCCGCCTTTGCCTTATCGTGATGCCGTTCAGGGGGAGAGGGTTTATGGATCGCAACTTGCTGGTGGTGGTTGGGGCAGGCGTGCTGACCGCGCTGGTCGTGCCTTACGCAAATGCGCTGCTGGAAAACACCGTCGGCTTGTCGCTGTTCGGCATTTCGATTGTCCTGTTCGTGCCGATCGGGGCGATCATCTGCGGCTTCCTCGCGGTGTCCGGGTTCTACCTCACGGCCAGGCAGCAGGGGCTGGAGCGCCCCATGCCGGGCCTGCTGGCTGCGATCCTGGCGGTGCAGGTGCTGTCGCTCGTGCTGTTCTACTGGTTCTCCTATCGCGGGGCCTTCATCCCCGAGTACGACTTTGCCCCCTACCTGACCTTCGGCGAGTTCTTCGAGGCTTCGACCTTCGGCATGACCGTCTCCTCCTCGCGCTATGGCGGGACGGGGGAGGTCGGATCGGCCGGGGCAATCCTCGTTTTCCTGCGCACCGTCGGCTTCGTGCTTGCCGGCGTGGTCGCCTACAAGCAGTTGCCGGGCAGCGGCAGCTTCCTCGACGACTGAGACGCGGAACGACAACGGTCTTGAACCGGCGAGGCCGGAATGATCACCCGGCCTCGTGCCCTTCCGCCGTCTGGCCCGCGAGGTGGCGGTTTACGCGATCAGTGAGCGATTCTTCATCGAGCGCCTGCTCCAGCTGTCCCAGTGCTTCAAGCAGGCCATCCGCCTCCTCGCACAGTTCGCGTGACGCTTCTTCCATGGCCGCCCACAGCGGGGCGAATTGCCGGGTAAGTTGCTTGCCTGCCGGGGTCAGCGACAGCACCGACTTGCGGGCATCCTCCGGGTCAGGGGCAGAGGCGACATAGCCTTCGTTCTCCAGCGACTTGCGCGCCTGGCTGACCGATACGTGGCTGATGCCGAGGATGCCGGCAAGGCTGCCGACCGATATCTGCCCGTGGATCGTCAGCTGGTTGAGGATACCGAACCAGCGCTGCTCGAAACGCGTGCCGAATTGCCCGTAACAACGGCCGGCTTCGCGGTCGATGCGCTCGGATAGCCGCCGCAGCCGCGCGCCGATCGCGCCCTTGCCTGCCTGCAACGGATAGTCGGAATTTGTCATTGCCCCTGCCTATCAACTTGCATATGCGTAGGCACC
This sequence comes from Aurantiacibacter gilvus, assembly GCF_038289935.1. Lineage (NCBI taxonomy): Bacteria > Pseudomonadati > Pseudomonadota > Alphaproteobacteria > Sphingomonadales > Erythrobacteraceae > Aurantiacibacter > Aurantiacibacter gilvus. The sequence goes on along the minus strand of NZ_JBBYHV010000002.1, from coordinate 644,112 downwards.
TACATAAATGCAGGAGCGAGTAAAATGTTGACGCGAAGGATTGGTCGCCGCGGCTTTGTGCAGCTTGGCGGGTGCAGCGTACTCGGAGCCTGTGCAACCGTTCCCGGCATTGCGGAGGCGACGGCAGCGGAGCGTGCCGCGCGCCTCGTTTCCCGCAGCATGGTCATCAATGGCAACCTGTTGCCTGGCTTCCCCGACATTCCCGAGGACGCGGACTTTGCTGCCCAGGTTCGCGCTACCGGCCTGACAGCGGTCAAGTTCAGCCTTGCCGGACCGAATCCGACTTTCGCGGAGACCCAAGAATATATCGCCGGGATCGACGACGCGATCGTGGCGAATGCGCGGTACTTCACGAAGATCGGCAGCGCGCAAGACCTGCTCGTGGCAAAGCACAGCGAGCGTGTCGGTGTCATCTACGCTTTCGAGGCCACCACCATGCTGGAGGGCAATGTCGCGCGCATTGATGTGTTCCACCGGCTGGGCGTGCGGTCGATGCAGCTGTCCTACAACGGCGCGTCGCCCTTCGCAGCCGGCGTGAACATCGCGGACAGCGAAGGCGGGTTGACCGAGCTTGGTCGCGAAGCCGTCGATCGCATGAACACCCTGGGCGTAACCATCGACGCCAGCCATTCCAACGCGCGCTCGACCAGCGAGATAATCGCGGCATCGCAGCGACCCGTGATGATCTCGCACGCCGGTTGCGCTGCGGTCCATCCGCATCCGCGCAACCGGTCCGATGCCACCTTGCGGGCCATTGCCGATAGCGGCGGCCTGGTCGGGCTGTACGAACTGCCGTTCCTTACGCCAGGGTCCGCGCAGCAGGGGTTGGCGGACCTGATGCGTCACATCGAACATGCACTGAATGTTTGCGGCGAAGACGGTGTGGGCATCGGGTCGGACGGGCTGATGTTCGGTTTCGACACCAGCGAAGAAAGCCTGCAGCACTGGAACGCGAGTATCGAAGCCCGGCGCGAAGCCGGAGTCAGCGCGCCAGGCGAAGGCCCGCCGCCTTTCGTGACCGAACTCAATGGTCCGCACCGCATGGTTCGCCTGGCCGAAGAACTGCTGCGGCGCGGGCACCGCGAAAGCGTGGTTGAAAAGGTCCTTGGCAGGAATTTCCTGCGGGTGTTTGCGGAAACATGGGCCTGATGGTCGCACGGCTTTCGTGGCGGATGACAACCGCCTTGGCTAAAGGCTCATTTCCGACAGGCCCGGATGATCGTCCGGACGGCTGCCCAGGGGCCAGTGGAAGCGGCGATCGTGTTCCGGGATTGCCAGGTCGTTGATGCTGGCTACACGCCAGCGCATCAGGCCCTGTTCGTCGAACTCCCACAGCTCGTTACCGTAGGAGCGGTACCACTGGCCGGCCTCGTCGTGCCATTCGTAGGCGAAGCGCACGGCGATGCGGTTGTCGGTGTAGCTCCACAGCTCCTTGACCAGTCGGTAGTCCAGTTCCTTCGCCCATTTGTGGGTGAGGAAGTCGACGATCTGCCCGCGGCCCTGCAGGAACGCGCTACGATTCCGCCAGCGACTGTTCGACGTGTAGGCCAGCGCGACGCGCTCGGGATCGCGCGAGTTCCACGCGTCCTCGGCCATGCGCACCTTGCGCGCGGCGTGCTCGGCATCGGTGAAGGGCGGAAGCGGGGGGCGGGGCATTTCCATTATGGCTCTCCTTGTCGGGTGAGGCGGCTGCGCAGTTCGGTATTCTCGGCGGCGAGTTCGGCGATCCGGGCGTGCAGGGGCGCGACCGCCTCGGTCACCTCGGCCTCGCTGAAACGCGGGGTGATGTGCTGGGGACAGTTCCAGTCGAAGGCGAGCAGGTGCAGGCGGACCACGTGCTCTGCCTTGCCGCGGTAGACGGGGGCGAGCACCGTGGCAGCGAGATCCGGATCGGCGTCCAGCTCGACCAGTTCGGCACGGGCGAAGACCTTCAGTCGTGCGCGGCGCGGATAGTCGACCATGATCATCGAGACGCGCGGATCGGCCGCGACATTGCCCATGGTCAGGTACTGCCGGTTGCCGCGAAAATCGGCGAAGGCGAGCGTCGTATCGTCCACCAGCTTGACGAAGCCGGGCGGGCCGCCGCGGTGCTGCACGTAAGGCCAGCCGTCCTCGCTGACGCTGGCCATGTAGAAGCTGTCGCGCTCGGCAATGAACATGGCTTCCTTGCCGGTGAAGCGGTCGAATTCGCGACTGGTCTCGACGTTTCGCCAGTAGTCCGCGCTGCCCATCTTTGCCTGCATGGCATGGACGCTGGGCGTGCTGGCGATGTCGAGGAAGCCATAGGCCATGCGGGTAACTCCGGGCAAAAAGGGAAGCGGGCCGGCGCAGAGGGGACGGGCAGCGCCGGCCCGCCTGGCTCAGGCGGCCTGAGCCACGTCGACGACGGGGAAGTCGACGTCAGTCTGGGCAACTTCGTTGAGGAAGTTGGTGAACACGTTCTCGGCCACGAGGGCGACGATCTCGACCACCTGCGCGTCGCTGAAACCGGCGTTACGGACAGCGGCGAGGTCGGCATCGCTCACCTTGCCGCGTTCGGCGGTGACCTTGGCGGCGAAGCGCACGGCGGCGTCGGCCTTGGCGTCGGTCGAACCGCCGGCACGGTTGCGGGCGATTTCCTCGGGCGGCAGCTTGGCGAGGTTGGTGGCGAGGTAGGTGTGCGCGGCGAGGCAGTAACCGCAGCCGTTGACCTGGGCGACGGCGAGGGCGATCCGCTCACGCGTCTTGACGTCGAGCGCCTTGGTCAGCGCGCCGTTGGCACTGGTGTAGGCCTTCAGCGCGGCGGGGCTGTTGCCCAGCAGGCGGAACAGGTTGGGCACGCTGCCCAGCTGCTGGTTGACCGCGTCGAGCACGGGGCGCGAATCTGCCGGCGACATGTCGAGGGTGGGGATGGCGATGCGGGACATGGTGTTCTCCAGTTGGGGGGCGGACCGGTTTGTCCGTCTGGTAGCCATCTGGCCCCTTTCTGCGGGCAAGATAATCGTCTAAAGTTGAGACTGTCTGTTCCAATAAGCGGAAGAATGATGGACCGTCTCGAAGCCATGTCGGTGTTCCGGAGCGTCGTGGACGAAGGCAGTTTCACCGCTGCCGCCAAGGCCCTGCGCATGCCGCTCGCCTCGGTCAGCCGGAAGGTGAGCGAGCTGGAAAGCCACCTCGGCAGTCGCCTGCTCACCCGCTCCACCCGCAAGCTGGCCTTGACCGATGCCGGGATGGCCTACCTCACGGCGGCAAGGCGGATCCTCGAAGAGGTCGACCAGGCCGAGCGCGCGGCAGCTGGCGAATACCTCGTCCCGCGCGGCGAGCTGGTGGTGACCGCGCCGCTGATGTTCGGGCGGCTGCATGTGCTGCCGGTGGTCAACGACTTCCTGGCCTCCCACCCGGAGATCAACGTCCGCCTCGTCCTGTCCGACCGCAACCTGCACCTGATCGAGGACCAGGTGGACCTTGGCCTGCGCATCGGTGCCTTGCCCGACAGCGACCTGGTGGCGACGCGGCTGGGCTCCATGCGCACCGTCGTCTGTGCCACCCCGTCCTTGCTTGCGGCCCACGGCTGCCCACGCCATCCGCGCGAGCTGACCGGCATGCCCGCAGTCTGTTTCGACGTCGGCGTCTTGGCGGCCGGCTGGCGCTTCAACGATCCGCGGACGGACATGCCCTTCGAGGTACCCGTGACGCCGCGCCTGGCAGTCACCACCGCCAATGCCGCGGTGACGGCAGCGCTTGCCGGGACCGGCCTTGCGCGCCTGCTGGTTTACCAGGTGCACGAGGCGGTTGAGCAAGGTGCCTTGCGGCTGGTGCTGGAGGACTTCGAACTGGAGCCGGCCCCGGTCCACCTGATCCATGCCGGGCGTGAGCTGCTGCCGCTCAAGACCCGCGCCTTCCTCGACTATGCCGCCCCGCGGCTGCGCCGTTCGCTGGCGGCGCTGGGCTAGGACCGGGAACGCGCGAAGGGCCGGAGCGATGCCCCGGCCCTTCTCCTCCTCCCCGGAAGGTTATTCGGCTGCGTAGCCCAGCAGGTCTCCCGGCTGGCATTCCAGTTCGCGGCAGATCGCCTCGAGCGTGGAGAAGCGGATCGCCTTGGCCTTGCCAGTCTTGAGGATCGACAGGTTGGCGAGGGTAAGGCCGACGCGCTCCGCCAGTTCGGTCAGCGTCATGCGACGGGCGTGCAGCAGGTCGTCGAGTTTCACCACGATCTTGGTTCCTTCTTCGGCAGAGGTCTTGGGAGCCATCACACGGTTCCTTCCAGGTCTTCGCGCATGGCAGCGCCGTGGCGGAACACGCGGGCAAGGATGAACAGGATGATCACCAGCAGGATGCCGGACAGGTCCAGTCCGCCCTCGATGCTGAAGTGTACATCTTCCATTTCGTCGGCATAGCTGGCCAGCCAGGTGCCCAGCGCCATGGCGGGAAACATCAGCAACCGCACCCCCAGCATCAGCCAGCCCATCTGGTTCAGCCGGTCGGCATTGGCAGGCACGAAGGGATCGCCTTCGCCCACCGTGGCGATGATCCGCCGCAGTTTGCCGAAGAAGACAAACAATGAGGCGACGATTGCCAGGCCGATCAGCACCACGCCGACAGCGGCGAAGACGGGGAAGACGGCTTCGGGGTCACCCACATGCTCGGCATATTCGGCGATGATGGTGCCGCGCATCACCAGCAAGGCGCCGACCGCGATCACCAGGACGACGGAGGCAAGGGCCATTATGGACTGCAGGAAGATGGAGAGGACCTTGCCGGCGAGCAGCAGCAGGTCGTTGGGGCGGGCAGACGGGGGCATGGTCATGGGTCAGTCCTCGGTGGTCGGGATCAGGCCAGCGCCGGTGCGAGAGCGATGGCGGCGACGGGCGTATCGGCGGGCACCGACGTGATGGCGGAAAAGCTGGTAGCCATGACGATCAGGGCAAACACGGCGGCGAAGGCATTGTTGGCGAAACGGGTCATTTATCGATCTCCTTGGTGTGTCTTGTTGAAAATCGATATGGCCGCGCGCATTCTTATTGTCAATCAATAATATTGTAAAACGATATGCCGCTTATCGTTTTGCGGTGCAAGCTCCGAGTCGCAGCGTGACGATGGATGATGAAAAACAAGGGGTTGGTTGAGAAAGTACAAGCGAGGGAGGCATGGCTACATCTCCGCGCGGCGGCGGTTCGGCAGTCTGGCTGCGGACCGGGTCAAAAAGGCCTGCGGCGAAGCTAGGCGCGCGATTCGGCTGTAGGAAAGCGGCGAATCGGGCGGCCTGCCCGCTCCGGAGTCAGGTGCCGCGTGCCAGCGCCACCACCTGCATGACCGCGCGCCAGTGCCCGCGCACCGGATCCTCGGCGGGATAGACGTCGATCGCGATCTCCGGCGCAAGGCCCAGCTCTTCGTAGACCGTGCCGTCGGGCGCGGCGAAAACCTCGTTCGACAGTTCCACCAGCCAGCCGTTGGGCAGGCGCTTGGCCAGCGGCGTGGAATAGGCACCACGCGTCACCTGCCCCACCTGCGTCACGCGCGGGTTTTGCCGCAGGGCCAGCGTGGCGAGCTCGCCGCCGCTGACGGTCACGTCGCTGGTGAGTACGTAGACCGGCCCGGTGAAGCGCGGACCCTGGGCCGGTTCGATCCGGTGCGGGAAGGGCGCGAGGCCGGAGCCGCGCGCCTGCGTGGTGAAGCCGGTATAGGCCACGTCGGTGAAGCGTCCGGGCAGGGCCTTGGCCACCCGGTCCCAGCCGCCCCGGTTGTTCGACAGGTCGAGGATCACGGCTTCGACATCCTCTTCGGCAAAGGCGGTGAAGGCTTCGTCCATGATGCGGTTGAACTCGGCCATCTCGGCCTCGGCCCAGGCATCGCTGCCAAAGTCCTCGCGGTCGGTGAAGCCGCCCATCTGGAACACCTGCAAATAGCCGACGCTCTCGTCGGCCAGGCCCCAGATGATCCGGTCGCGGCCGGTGTGGTGTGCGCTGTCGCCAAGGCCGGCCACGGTTTGCTCGATCAGGCCCACCAGCCAGGCGGTCTCGCCGCCTTCGGCGCTGCGCATGCGCGGCAGGGTCTCGCCCTGTCCGTCCTGCACCCGGCGCCGCTCGCCATCGACTTCGCCGATCAGCTTGGTGTGGCTGTCCGACAGGCCTTCCATATAGGAAGCCAGCGCGTCCCACAGTTCCGCCTCGCTCATGTCGGGCCGCACTGCCGCCTCTACCCGCTGCGCCCGTTCGGCGTGGCCAGGCGGCCGCCGGTCGAAGAAGGCATAGTGGCGTTCGAACATGTCGAGGAAGGCATCGGCCACTGCGCGGGGATCGTCGGCGGGGCTCTCAGTGCAACCTTCGGGCAAGGCCTCCAGCCGGTCGAACACGACATTGGTATCGCCGCGCAGCAGCTGGAAGATCGCGCTGTCTTCGCCCGGCAGCATGCGGAAGAAGCGGTAGGAGACCGCGTCCATTTCGCTTTGCGCGCCGTCGCCGCGTGGCGGGGCATAGCAGCTGTCGCCGATCTCGAACCGGGTGACCCCGCTCTCTTCGATATGCAGCAGGCGGCCATAGCCGCGGCTTTGCCACACCCCGCGCACGGCGGGATCGGCGGGGCCGGCATCCGGCTGGACCTCCCGCAAGGGACCGGCCTCCAGCCAGGGCTGCGGCAAGGACGAGGTCGCCGGTGTGGCGACACAGGCGGACAAGGCGAGGGCGACGAGTGGCAGGGCAAGTCTGGGCGCGGCAATCATGTCGGCCACTTGGCCGCGACCGGCGCCCGGTGCAACCCTTCCGGAACGCCCCCTTGCCTATCGGTTGGCCATCGCCCAACATCTGCCCTTGCCGACCGCCTGCAAGCCAAGGGAGCCCAATGTGCAAATTACGAAGTCCCTCTTCGGACCTGCCGCCTGCATGGCGCTGCTCGCCTGCGCTGCCGAGCCCGAAGCGGACAGCGCCGCTGAGGTCCCGGCAGAGGCTCCTGCCGTTACGGCGGCCGATGGCGGCCCCTCGGCCGGACTCTACCATGCCATCGACGAGAACGGCGCGGTCCTGATCGAGGAGCTTCGCCCCGATGGCACCTACGCCTTCCGTGACGAGGACGGCACGGTGATCGAGGAAGGCACCTACGAACAGAAGTCCAGCGCCGAACTCTGCTTCACCGCCGCAGCCGAGGGCGCGCCGCAGATGTGCTATGCCGAAGAGGTCGGCGATGACGGCGTCTGGCGCTCAACCGACCCGGTGACGGGCGGGGTCTATGTGATCGAGCGGATCGAATAGCCGCACCGCCTGCCCGGCAGGTGCGGTCAGGCGGTTGGTACGGCTCAGTTCGCCGCTTCCACCATTTCGGGGAAAATGTCGCCGACATCGCCTTCCAACGCCCGCCCGTATGCGGTGTTGGGCAGGAGGAACCAGCCATTGCCCCAATTGCCGGCATAGGGTCCGGTCATCGCCGCCGCCCTCCGTGCCGGTACCGGCTCGACCGTGTTCAGTATCTGGGCAAAGTCGCCCAGCTGGTCGCCGGCCATGGCCACCACGCACCAGTCTTCGGCAATCGTCCAGCGGCGACCGTCCTTGTTGCCGCCCAGTTCGTCCATGCCGTTGAGGAAGTAGTTCTCGCCCATCACCGGGCGGTCGAGGCCGATCGAAACGAGGAACCCGGCCACCAGTTCGGCCATGTCGACCGTGCGGTTGGTGTTGTAGATCGCGGTGATTCCGGCTTGTTCCAGCCGCCTGATGGCCTCGACCGCACCCGGCGCGGCCCGCACCGGATGCTCGGCTGCCAGCGAACTGTTGCCGCCGGTGAACTGGTTGTAGCCCAAGCCGGTGTTGAGCGTGACCGTCTCGTCGACGTCGAAGACCACGGCCAGCGGCTTGTCACCGCAAGGCACGTAACTTGGCGCGTCCAGCGTGGCTTCGGGTGTCACGATGACGCTGAATTCCGGCCGATCGGCGGCCATGGCCAAGGCGTGGGTTTCCAGGCTGCGATAGGTGCCCAGGCTGACCGCTGCGGCTTCGCCCGAACCATAGAGGAACTGCAGGCCAACGAGCTGCCGCGACTCCGGCTCTTGTGCCTGCACGGTCGGCGCTTCCCCGACCGTTGCACATCCGGCCAACAAGCTGGCTGCGAACCCTGCAACGACTAGACTTCTCATTCCGCTTTCATCCTCCACCTCAAATGATTGGCGACGAGCATTGCACGTTTTCATGCCGCGGCGCTACCGGCGAGGGAAGATCGCGGCGTCGCCCCCATTGACCCGCACCCCTCCTCACCCTATATGCGCCCTCCGGCCGGAGAGCTTCGAGCAAGGTGCGCCTAACGCGGGGGCGCGTCCACGAACGGAAGTTCCGGCATCTGCGTGAGACAAATGAACCAAGGCTGCGAAGGCAGTGCCCGACAGGGTGCGCCCTCTTGCGGCCTTTCGTGCGTTTCACGTTTCCCCGCATGTGATCGACATTTCCGCACTGCCTTCCGCGAGGCCGTGCCCACACGCGAAGAAGAGGCCTCGGCTCTAATATGGCGAAGAAGTCTGTCCCGGCGACCACCGGAACCAAGTCCAAGCGCATCCGCAAGATTTTCGGCGACATCCACGAAGTGGTGGAAATGCCGAACCTGATCGAGGTGCAGCGCGAATCTTACGAGCAGTTCCTGCGTTCCGATCCCTCGATCGGCTACGTCTCGGGCCTCGAGAAGACCCTGCGCTCGGTGTTCCCGATCCGCGACTTCGCCGGCACGGCCGAACTCGACTTCGTCCACTACGAGCTGGAAGACCCCAAGTACGACACCACCGAGTGTCGCCAGCGCGGCATCACCTATGCTGCCCCGATGAAGGTCACCCTGCGCCTGATCGTCTTCGAAGTCGACCAGGAGACCGAGACCCGCTCCGTGCTCGATATCAAGGAGCAGGACGTCTACATGGGCGACATGCCGTTGATGACCGACAACGGCACCTTCCTTATCAACGGCACGGAGCGCGTGATCGTGTCGCAGATGCACCGTTCGCCGGGTGTGCTGTTCGACCATGACCGCGGCAAGACCCACTCCTCGGGCAAGTTCCTCTTCGCTGCCCGCGTGATTCCGTACCGTGGTTCGTGGCTGGATTTCGAATTCGACGCCAAGGACGTGGTCAACGTGCGTATCGACCGCAAGCGCAAGCTGCCGGTCACCGCGCTGCTCTTTGCCCTCGGCCTCGACAGCGAAGGCATCCTCGATCACTTCTACGACAAGGTCACCTGGAAGCGTGCGACCGGCAAGAAGGGCGCCGAGGATTCCGCGGGCTGGGAAATCCCGTTCGTCGCCGAAGCATGGCGCGGTGCCAAGCCCGCCTTCGCCCTGGTTGATGCCAAGACCGGCGAGGAAGTCTTCCCCGCTGGCCAGAAGGTGTCCCCGCGCGCTGCCAACAAGGCAGAGAAGGACGGCCTGAAGACCCTGCTGATCCCGACCGAGGAGATCTTCGGCCGCTATGCCTCGCAGGACCTGATCGACGAGAAGACCGGCCGCATCTACATCGAGGCGGGCGAGGAAGTCTCGCCGGAGAACCTCGAGAAGCTCGACGCCGCCGGCATCGACCAGCTCGACCTGCTCGACATCGACCACGTCACCACCGGTGCGTGGATCCGCAACACCCTGGACGTCGACAAGGCCGAAAACCGCGAGGAAGGCCTCGAGGCTATCTACAAGGTCATGCGTCCGGGCGAACCGCCGACCAAGGAAACCGCCGAAGCCCTGTTCGAAGGCCTGTTCTTCGACAGCGAACGCTACGACCTGTCGGCCGTGGGCCGCGTGAAGCTGAACATGCGCCTCGGCCTCGACGCCGAAGACACCGTCACCACCCTGCGCAAGGAAGACATCCTCGCCGTGGTCAAGGAACTTGTCGACCTGAAGGACGGCAAGGGCGACGTCGACGACATCGACAACCTCGGCAACCGTCGCGTGCGTTCGGTGGGCGAGCTGCTGGAAAACCAGTACCGCGTCGGCCTGCTGCGCATGGAACGCGCGGTGAAGGAACGCATGAGCTCGGTAGACGTGTCGACCGTGATGCCGAACGACCTGATCAACGCCAAGCCCGCCGTGGCTGCCGTGCGCGAGTTCTTCGGTTCGAGCCAGCTCTCGCAGTTCATGGACCAGACCAACCCGCTGTCGGAAGTCACCCACAAGCGCCGCGTTTCGGCACTTGGCCCGGGCGGCCTGACGCGTGAGCGTGCCGGCTTCGAAGTGCGCGACGTGCACCCGACGCACTATGGCCGCATCTGTCCGATTGAAACGCCGGAAGGCCCGAACATCGGCCTGATCAACTCGCTGTCGACCTTCGCCCGCGTGAACAAGTACGGCTTCATCGAGACGCCCTACCGCACCGTTAAGGACGGCAAGGTGTCGTCCGAGGTCAACTACCTCTCCGCCATGGAAGAGCAGAAGCACACCGTCGCCCAGGCCTCGGCCGAAATCGACAAGGACGGCAAGTTCGTGGAAGACCTCGTCTCGGCGCGCCAGAACGGCGAATTCGTGATGAGCCCGAACGAGAACGTCACCCTGATGGACGTCTCGCCCAAGCAGCTCGTCTCGGTCGCCGCATCGCTCATTCCGTTCCTGGAAAACGATGACGCCAACCGCGCCCTGATGGGCTCGAACATGCAGCGCCAGGCCGTGCCGCTGGTCAAGGCCGAAGCGCCTTGGGTCGGCACCGGCATGGAAGAAACCGTGGCGCGCGATTCGGGCGCCGCGATTGCCGCATCGCGTTCGGGCATCGTCGACCAGGTCGACGCCGGCCGTATCGTGATCCGTGCCTCGGGCGAGGTGGACACCACCAACCCCGGCGTGGACATCTACACGCTGCAGAAGTTCCAGCGTTCCAACCAGAACACCTGCGTGAACCAGCGTCCGCTGGTCAAGGTTGGCGAGACCGTGATGGAAGGCGATATCATCGCCGACGGTCCCTCCACCGACCTGGGTGAGTTGGCACTCGGCAAGAACGCGCTCGTCGCCTTCATGCCGTGGAACGGCTACAACTACGAGGATAGTATCCTCATCTCCGAGCGCATCGTGAAGGACGACGTCTTCACCTCGATCCACATCGAGGAATTCGAAGTCATGGCCCGCGACACCAAGCTCGGCCCGGAAGATATCACCCGCGACATTCCCAACGTCGGCGAGGAAGCCCTGCGCAACCTCGACGAGGCGGGCATCGTCTACATCGGTGCCGAAGTGCACCCGGGCGATATCCTGGCGGGCAAGATCACGCCCAAGGGCGAAAGCCCGATGACCCCGGAAGAAAAGCTGCTGCGCGCCATCTTCGGCGAAAAGGCCAGCGACGTGCGCGACACCTCGCTCCGCCTGCCGCCGGGCGTTGCCGGTACCGTGGTCGAAGTGCGCGTGTTCAACCGTCACGGCATCGAGATCGACGACCGTACCCGCGCCATCCAGAACGAGGAAATCGAACGCCTCAAGAAGGATAGCGAGGACGAGCGCAACATCCTCAACCGCGCCACCTACAACCGCCTGCGCGACATGCTGAGCGGCCAGACCGCTTCGGCAGCGCCCAAGGGCGTGAAGAAGGGCACCGTGATCGACGATGCGGTGCTCGACGAGGTCGACCGCCACGAGTGGTTCAAGTTCGCCGTCGCCGACGACAACATGCAGGCCCAGCTGGAAGCAGTGAAGGGCCAGTATGATGAAGCCGTGAAGGCCATCAAGGACAAGTACGAGGACCGCAAGGAGAAGCTCGAACGTGGCGACGAGCTCGCCCCGGGCGTGCTCAAGATGGTCAAGGTCTTCGTCGCGGTGAAGCGCAAGCTGCAGCCGGGCGACAAGATGGCCGGCCGCCACGGCAACAAGGGTGTGATTTCGCGCATCCTGCCGCAGGAAGACATGCCGTTCCTCGAGGACGGTACGCCGGTCGACATCGTGCTCAACCCGCTGGGCGTGCCTTCGCGCATGAACGTCGGGCAGATCTTCGAGACCCACCTCGGCTTCGCCGCGCGCGGTCTCGGCATGCAGATCGGCGAGCAGCTCGACGAATGGCGTGCAGCCAACCCGGACATCACGGCAGGCAAGCCGCCCGCCGCGCTGATCGACAAGCTGAAGGACGTCTACGGCGAGAACTACTACGAGGACATCGAAGGCCGCACCAACGAGGAACTGGCCGAGCTGGCCAGCAACCTTCGCCGCGGTGTGCCGATGGGCACCCCGGTGTTCGACGGTGCCCGCGAAGCCGACGTTACCGAAATGCTGCTGAAGGCCGGCTACGACAGCTCGGGCCAGTCGACGCTGTATGACGGCCGCAGCGGCGAGGCCTTCGACCGCAAGGTGACCGTGGGCATTATCTACATGCTCAAGCTGCACCACCTGGTCGACGACAAGATCCACGCCCGTTCGATCGGTCCCTACTCGCTCGTCACCCAGCAGCCGCTGGGCGGCAAGGCGCAGTTCGGTGGCCAGCGCTTCGGCGAAATGGAGGTCTGGGCACTGCAGGCATACGGCGCTGCCTATACCCTGCAGGAAATGCTGACGGTGAAGTCCGACGACGTGGTCGGTCGCACCAAGGTCTACGAAGCGATCGTCAAGGGCGACGACACCTTCGAGGCGGGCATTCCGGAGAGCTTCAACGTGCTCGTCAAGGAAATGCGCTCGCTGGGTCTCAACGTCGAACTGTCATCGTTCAACGATGGCGCCGAGGACGAAGACGGCGACGGTTTCACCCAGATCGCGGCTGAATGACAGGGGTCGGCGGCCTCCAGCAGGCCGCCTCCCCGCCAACCCCTGTTTATCCCCCCAAGGGAATGTGAAAAATGAACGAACTGACCAAATTCACCAACCAGCTCTCCAAGCCGGAAACCTTTGACCAGATCCAGATCGGCATTGCCTCGCCCGAGCGCATTCGCTCGTGGTCGTTCGGCGAGATCAAGAAGCCGGAAACCATCAACTACCGTACGTTCAAGCCCGAGCGTGACGGCCTGTTCTGCGCGCGCATCTTCGGCCCGGTGAAGGACTACGAGTGCCTGTGCGGCAAGTACAAGCGCATGAAGTACAAGGGCGTCGTCTGCGAAAAGTGCGGCGTCGAAGTGACTGTGACCAAGGTCCGCCGCGAGCGCATGGGCCACATCGAGCTGGCCGCGCCGGTCGCGCACATCTGGTTCCTCAAGTCGCTGCCCTCGCGCATCGGCCTGCTGCTCGACATGCAGCTCAAGCAGCTGGAGCGCGTGCTCTACTTCGAAAGCTACATCGTCACCGAGCCGGGCCTCACGCCGCTGGAGAAGTTCCAGCTGCTGACCGAGGACGAGCTGCTCGACGCGCAGGACGAGTACGGCGAAGACGCCTTCACCGCCGGCATCGGTGCCGAAGCGGTGAAGATCATGCTGATGGACCTCGACCTGGAACAGGAAAAGGCCGACCTGCTGGAAGAGCTGGAGACCACCAAGTCGACGCTCAAGCCCAAGAAGATCATCAAGCGCCTGAAGGTCGTCGAAAGCTTCATCGAATCGGGCAACCGCCCCGAATGGATGATCCTCGAAGTCGTGCCGGTCATTCCGCCCGAACTGCGCCCGCTGGTGCCGCTCGACGGTGGCCGCTTCGCGACCTCGGATCTCAACGATCTCTATCGCCGCGTCATCAACCGTAACAACCGCCTCAAGCGCCTGATGGAGCTGCGTGCGCCGGACATCATTGTCCGCAACGAAAAGCGCATGCTGCAGGAATCGGTCGATGCGCTGTTCGACAACGGTCGTCGTGGCCGCGTGATCACGGGTGCCAACAAGCGTCCGCTGAAGTCGCTGTCCGACATGCTCAAGGGCAAGCAGGGCCGCTTCCGCCAGAACCTGCTCGGCAAGCGCGTCGACTATTCGGGCCGTTCGGTCATCGTGACCGGTCCGGAACTCAAGCTGCACCAGTGCGGCCTGCCCAAGAAGATGGCGCTCGAGCTGTTCAAGCCGTTCATCTACGCCCGCCTCGATGCCAAGGGTCTGTCGATGACCCTGAAGCAGGCGAAGAAGTGGGTGGAGAAGGAACGCAAGGAAGTCTGGGACATCCTGGATGAAGTCATCCGCGAACACCCGGTCCTGCTGAACCGCGCTCCGACGCTGCACCGTCTTGGCATCCAGGCCTTCGAGCCCGTGCTGATCGAAGGCAAGGCCATCCAGCTGCACCCGCTCGTCTGCTCGGCCTTCAACGCCGACTTCGACGGTGACCAGATGGCTGTTCACGTCCCGCTGAGCCTCGAAGCCCAGCTGGAAGCGCGCGTGCTGATGATGTCGACCAACAACATCCTCTCGCCCGCCAACGGCAAGCCGATCATCGTGCCCTCGCAGGACATGGTGCTGGGTCTCTATTACCTGTCGATGGACCGCGAAGGCGAGCCGGGCGAAGGCAAGGTGCTTGGTGATATCAACGAAGTGCACCAGGCACTGCACGTCGGTGCCGTCACGCTGCACTCGAAGATCACCACCCGCGTTCCGCAGACGGACGAGAAGGGCAACCAGTTCATGGCGCGCGTCGATACGACGCCGGGCCGCATGCTGATCGCCGAATGCCTGCCGAAGAGCCACAAGGTGCCCTTCGCCGTGGTCAACCGCCTGCTGACCAAGAAGGACATCGGCGACGTGATCGACGAGGTCTATCGTCACACCGGCCAGAAGGACACGGTGCTGTTTGCCGATGCCATCATGAGCCTCGGCTTCCGTCACGCGTTCAAGGCCGGTATTTCGTTTGGCAAGGACGACATGATCATCCCCGACAGCAAGGTCGGCATGATCGAGGAAACCAAGACGCTGGTTGCCGATTACGAGCAGCAGTACCAGGACGGCTTCATCACCCAGCAGGAAAAGTACAACAAGGTGATCGACGCCTGGAGCCGTTGCGGCGACCAGGTGGCGGCGGCCATGATGGAAGAGATCAAGGCCACGCCGAAGGACGAGAACGGCCGCGAGGCGCAGATCAACTCGATCTACATGATGAGCCACTCGGGCGCGCGTGGTAGCCCCGCGCAGATGAAGCAGCTTGCCGGTATGCGTGGCCTGATGGCCAAGCCGTCGGGCGAGATCATCGAAACCCCGATCATCTCGAACTTCAAGGAAGGCCTGACCGTCCTTGAATACTTCAACTCGACCCACGGCGCCCGCAAGGGCCTCGCGGACACCGCGCTCAAGACCGCCAACTCGGGTTACCTGACCCGCCGCCTGGTCGACGTGTCGCAGGACTGCGTGATCGTCGAGGACGACTGCAAGACCGACAATGCGCTGGAGATGCGCGCCATCGTCCAGGGCGGCAGCGTGATTGCTTCGCTCGGCGAACGTATCCTGGGCCGCACCGTGGCCGAGGACATCGTGAACGTCGCCACCGACGAAGTGATCGTAAAGGCTGGCCAGATGGTCGACGAACCGATGGCCAAGGCCATCGAGGACGCCGAAGTGCAGCAGGCGAAGATCCGCTCGCCGCTGGTCTGTGAAGCCGAACAGGGCGTTTGCGCGACCTGCTACGGCCGTGACCTGGCGCGTGGTACGCCGGTGAACATCGGTGAAGCTGTCGGCGTGATCGCCGCGCAGTCCATCGGTGAACCGGGTACGCAGCTTACCATGCGTACCTTCCACATCGGCGGTGCGGCGCAGATCAACGAAACCAGCCACCTGGAAGCCATTTCCGACGGCAAGATCGTTTACCGCGACATGCCCACCATCAAGGACAAGAAGGGCCGCCGCCTGTCGCTGGCCCGTTCGGGCGAGATGGTCGTGGTCGACGCGGAGGGCCGCGAGCGTGCGATCCACCGCGTGCCTTACGGTACCGTGCTCATGTTCGAGGACGGCGCCAAGGTGAAGGAAGGCGATCGACTGGCTGAATGGGACCCGTTCACCTTGCCGATCATCACCGAACAGGCCGGCGTGGTTCGCTACCAGGACCTGATCGAAGGCAAGACGCTGGAAGAGCGCGTGGACGATGCCACCGGTATCGCCCAGCGCGTGGTCACCGAGTATCGCGCCACCGGTCGCTCCAAGAAGGAAGACCTGCGTCCGCGCCTGACCTTCCTTGGCGAGGACGATCTCAAGGCCAAGGGCAAGAAGGGCGAGGAAACCGAAGCCCAGCGTTACATGCTGGCTCCGGGTACCACGCTTTCGGTCGAGGACGGCCAGGAAGTGCAGGCGGGTGACATCCTTGCCCGTGCTTCGCGTGAAGCCGCCAAGACGCGCGACATCACCGGCGGTCTGCCGCGTGTTGCCGAGCTGTTCGAGGCCCGCGTGCCGAAGGACGCCGCCGTGATCGCCAAGATCTCGGGCCGGATGGAATTCATCCGTGACTACAAGGCCAAGCGCAAGATCGCGATCGTTCCGGAAGAGGGCGATCCGGTCGAGTACCTGGTGCCGAAGACCAAGGTCATCGACGTCCAGGAAGGCGACTTCGTGAAGAAGGGCGACACCCTGATTTCCGGTTCGCCCAACCCGCACGACATCCTTGAAGTCATGGGCGTGGAAGCTCTGGCAGAGTTCCTCTGCACCGAGATCCAGGAAGTCTACCGGCTGCAGGGCGTGAAGATCAACGACAAGCACATCGAGGTGATCGTTCGCCAGATGCTGCAGAAGGTCGAGATCACCGACGGCGGCGACACCACGCTGCTGCCGGGCGAACAGGTGGACTTCGAGGAAATGAACGAGGTCAACTCCAAGCTGACCAAGTCCAAGAAGCCGGCCGTCGGCACGCCGATCCTGCTGGGCATCACCAAGGCCAGCCTGCAGACGCGTTCGTTCATCTCTGCCGCTTCGTTCCAGGAAACCACGCGCGTGCTCACGCAGGCCGCGGTCGAAGGCAAGAAGGACACGCTGATCGGTCTCAAGGAGAACGTGATCGTGGGCCGCCTCATCCCCGCCGGTACCGGTGCGGGCATGAACCGCCTGCGCGTCACCGCCTCGTCGCGCGACGCCGCGCTGCGGGCCCAGTACAAGAAGATGCAGGACGCTCTCGAAGCTGCGAAGGAGGAAGAGGTTCCGGTCGACGCCCCGCCCAGCGAAGAAGCCATGGCTGCAGCCATGGGCGGTTCGGCAGGCGGCGAAGCTGCCCCGGCAGAAGCCGCCGAACCGGCAGCGGAAGAGGGCACCGAGGACTGATCCTCCACTCCCTACTGCAAACAGACAAGGGCCCCGGCGGAGCGATCTGCCGGGGCCCTTTTCTTTGTTGCCTCCAGCAGGTCCGACCTCTGGATAGATAATGCAAATCACTTGCAATAAGGAGTACGGGGGCTAGGTTGGCAGGGAAACGAACAGCAGTACCGAGGTCCCCATGCAGCAACCCGCCCGTCCACTTGCCCTGCCTGCCGCCGATGCCGCGACCCGCAGCCAGGTGGTTGCAGCGCTCGCCCGCCCGCGCATGGCGAACGACTATTCCGAGACGGTAATGACGCTGGTGCTGTCCATCCGCCTCATGGCCGCCGCCATGCGCAGCAACATGGACCCGGTGGTCGAACTCACGCGCAGGCTGAATTCGCTGACCGCGGCAAAGTCCGTGCTCGACCTCGCCAGGGCCTGCTCGCAGGCCTGGCCCGAGAACGTCGCGGTGAACCGGCCATGCTGCCACGCGCTGTCTCCCGACGAGGCGGTGTTCGCGGACATGGCTTCCGCAAGTCTTGCTGCCGACCGCGACGCCTTCTCCGCCGTACTCGACGGGCTGGTACGCCGCGAGCGGCACGACGGGCTCTACGCCGCAATGACCCGGGCGGTTGCCAGCGTCGCCTGACCCTTCGCAGCCTCCCATCTCTCTGGCTTGGCGGCGTTCATCGGCAAGCGCTAGCCTGCCCCCTTCACAGGGAAGAAGGGGTAACGAGATGATTCGCCGTTCAATTCTGGCCGCCACCGCCGCGGTGACCGCCTTCACCGCCATTCCGGCAGCAGCGCAGGTGGTGGTCACCGCATCGCGGCAAGACCGGTCCGCCACCAATGCCTATTTCACCGCCAGCGGCCCGGCTGCCATCGGGGTGACGCGCCGCGCGGACTATTTCGTGACGCCGCTGTTCGTAAGCTCCGACAGCCGCGACCCGGACCTGCGGTCCGAGGAACTGTTCGGCATGCTCGCCGATACCATCGCCCGCGCCGAGCAGGCCGGGATCACGCTGGTGGCCGGCCAGTACACGCTGGAGCCGGTGACCGCGGCCAACATGCGCGAGCTGCGCATCATGGGCGGCAACCGTCCGGACACCAGCCGCGTGCAGATCTACGCCCGCATCCCGCTCACCAGCGACGAGGCCCGCGTGCGCGACACCAGCCAGCGCATCGCCGCCTTCGTGGCAGATATCCCGGCGCAGGGCCGGTCCTTCATCGACGTCGGTACCACCGCGCTGGCGATCGACGACCCGGAGCAATACCGCGCCGACGTTGTGCGTCACGTGGCCGAGGAATCGACCCGCTATGCCGGCATGTTCGGCAATGGCTACGGCGTCGAGATCCGCGGGCTGGAGGGCGACCTCTACTGGCAGCAGGCCAGCGAGACCGAGGTCTTCCTCTACATCGAGCACAATTTCGTGGTCCGGCCGCGATGATCCGGACCTGCTGCGCGACCGCGCTACTCGCGCTTGCTGGCTGCTACCCGGCGCCCGCCGACGATCCGCAGCCGGCCGAAGCGCCTGAGGCAACACAGGCCGAGCCCCGTACCGCCGAAGCGCCAGCACCGGACACGCTGGCGGGCGAATTTCGAGTCGCCGGGATTGACGGTGAACCGCTCGACGCCCCGCAGGGAATAGCACTGTCCGTCGATGAAGACGTAATCGACTTGCTGCCGTGCGCGGGCCTGGTCTGGGACTACACGTACATGGATGGCGCGCTCGAAACGCAGCGGCGGCAGATTGATCCGGTTGGAACGCTATGCCGGCCAACGCCGGAGACGGTCTTGGCTGCGGAGGCGATCGACGCGGCCACGCAAGCGATCAGAACACCTTCGAACGGTATCCGGCTTTCCGGCGGCGGACATTCGCTCACACTCTACTCGCAATAGGCCACGAGCCGCGCTAACTGCCTGCGCATGACTACCGTCACCCGCTTCGCCCCATCGCCCACGGGCCGCCTGCATGTCGGCAATGTGCGCACGGCGCTGCACAACTGGCTGCTGGCCAGAAAGGCCGGCGGCAAGTTCCTGCTGCGGATCGACGATACCGATGCCGAGCGGAGCCGCGAGGAATATGTCGAAGCGATCCGCGAGGACCTCGCCTGGCTGGGCCTGACGCCCGACGGCGAGGAGCGCCAGTCCGAACGGCTGCCGCTCTACGACGAGGCTTTCGAGAAACTGCGCGGCGAAGGGCGCGTCTACCCCGCTTACGAGACCCAGCAGGAACTGGAACTCAAGCGCAAGATCCAGCTGGGGCGGGGGCTGCCGCCGATCTATGATCGTGCGGCGCTCAAGCTGACCGACGCGGAACGCGCGGCGAAAGAGGTCGGGGGCATTGCCCCGCACTGGCGTTTCAAGCTCGACCACGACGAGGCCATCACCTGGGACGACGGAGTGCGCGGGCTCCAGAAATTCGATCCCGCCCAGCTTTCCGATCCGGTGATCCGGCGCGCGGACGGGTCGTGGCTCTACATGCTGCCCTCGGCGGTCGACGATATCGCCATGGGCGTGACCGACGTCCTGCGCGGCGAGGACCATGTTTCCAACACTGCCACGCAAATTCAGATGTTTACCGCACTCCATGCTGCACCCCCGCGCTTTGCGCACGAAGCCTTGCTGGTGGGCAGCGAGGGCAAGCTGTCGAAGCGCCTCGGCTCGCTGGGCTGCGACACTTTCCGCGAACGCGGGATCGAGCCTGAGGCGCTGGTGGCGCTCTTGGCACGGCTCGGCACCAGCCAGCCGGTCGAGCCGATTGCTGCGCGGGAAACGCTTGTAAACACGTTTGATTTGTCGACCTTCGGGCGCGCGCCGGCCAGGTTCGACGACGCCGAGCTGGACCGGATCAACGCCGCCATCGTCCACCAGCTGGACTTTGCCGACGTGGCGGATCGCCTGCCCGAAGGCATGGACGCGGCGGCCTGGCACGCGATCCGGCCCAACCTCGAAACTGTCGCGGGTGCGTCGGACTGGTGGCAGGTGGTCACCGGTCCGGTCGCGCCGCCCGCGTTCGACGACGAGACTCGCGCCTATCTTGCCGCAGCCGCTGATGCGCTGGCCTGGTCCGACACGCCGTGGGCAGACCTCACCGCCAGCCTCAAGGCCAGTACCGGCCGCAAGGGCAAGGCGCTGTTCCTGCCACTGCGGCAGGCGCTCACGGGGCGCGACCACGGGCCGGACATGGCCGAGCTGCTGCCGCTGATCGGCGAGGACGAGGCGCGCAGGCGTCTTCGCACCGCCGGCACGGCCTGACGAAAATGTTGCACCTGCTCACTTGACGTTCACGCCGCAGCGTCTAGATGCTGCATGATATATTGTATCAGTCCCTGTAACAGACAAGGTCGCTTCCCCCCAATGACCAACCGTTCGCCTGCTTTGCTCGCTTCCGTCGCGCTCGCCTGCCTGCTGCCCGCCGCTCCTGCCCTGGCGCAGGACGCGCCGCCCGAAGACATCGCCGAAGAGCCGCGTTCCACCGCTGACGACCTGCACAACGTCATCCTCGTGACGGCCGCTGGCGTTGACCGGCTCGACGTGGTGGCCGGTACTTCGGTCATTTCCGGGATCACCCTGCAGCGCGAAAGCGCGGGCCAGATCGGCGACGTGCTCGACCAGATCCCCGGCGTCACCGCCAGCGGCTTCGCCCCCGGTGCCTCGCGCCCCGTGCTGCGCGGCTTCGGCGGCGAGCGCGTGCGCGTGCTGACCGACGGGGTCGGCGCGCTCGATGCCTCGGGCGCCTCGGCGGACCACGCGGTGTCCGTCGACCCGCTGATCGCGGACCGCATAGAAGTGCTGCGCGGCCCCGCCGTGCTGCTTTACGGCAGCTCCGCCATCGGCGGCGCGGTGAATGTCATCACCAAGCGCATCCCGCCGCGCCTGCCGACCGAGCCGGTGCACATCGATGCTCTGGCCGGTGCCGACACTGCGGCCAACCTGCGCGAAGGCGGCCTGTCGCTCGACGCGCCGCTGGGCGGCGGCTTCGCCTTCCACATCGACGGCTCCTACCGCAACACCGACGATATCGAGATTCCCGGCTTTGCCGCCACGCCGGACCTGCGCGCCGACCTGCTGGCAGACGCTGCCGAGGAAGAGGAAGAAGGCCATGTCGACGAAGCGGAAGAGCTGCGCGAAGGCGCCAATACCCGCGACGTGTTGCCCAACTCCTGGACCGAGGCGACCTCCTTCGGCACGGGCCTCGCCTTCTTCTCCGGCGACAGCAATATCGGCGTCTCCTTCGACTATTACGACACCAGCTACGGCGTGCCCGGCCTGCCCGGCGTGGGCCATGTCCACGGTGAGGAAGAGGAAGACCACGACGAAGGCGCTGAAGGCGGCGAGGAAGAAGAAGGCCCTGTCTCCATCGGCATGAAGCGCTACCGCGTCGACCTGCGCGGCCAGCTGGACCTGGGGGACGGCTTCTTCGACCACGTGCAGACGCGCTGGGGCTGGTCCGACTACACCCACACCGAATTCGAAGGCGACGAGACCGGCACCGTCTTCGACGTGCAGGGTATCGAGGGCCGCATCGAGCTGGTGCAGGCGCGCCACGGAATCTCGCGCGGCTCGATCGGCGCGCAATATTCGCACGTCGATTTCGAAGCCATCGGGGCCGAGGCCTTCGTGCCGCCCAGCGTCACCGAGAACTTCGCCGTGTTCACCCTGCAGGAACTCGACTTCGATGCCATCGAGGTCGAGGCCGGCGTCCGTTACGAGCACACGTCGGTGAGCGAGGGCGTGCTCAACCGCGAGCGCAAGTTCGACACCTTCTCGGGTGCGCTGGGGGCGAGCTACACCCTGTTCGACGACTTCCGCCTCGGCGTGAACCTCAGCCACGCGGAGCGCGCGCCGTCAGCGCAGGAACTGTTCGCGGATGGCCCGCACATCGCCACCCAGCAGTACGAGGTCGGCAACGACGCGCTGGACGTCGAAAGCGCCTGGGGCGTCGAGGGCTACCTGCGCGGCGAGATCGGCGCGGTGCAGGTCAATGCCAGCGTCTATCGCAACTGGTTCGACGATTTCATCTACCTCGCCGAAACGGGGCTGGAGGAAGACGGCCTCGACGTGTTCGAATTCCTGCAGCAGGATGCCGACCAGTGGGGCCTTGAAGGCCAGGTCACCTTCCCGCTGCTGCACAACGGCGAATTCACCCTGCTGGGCGACCTGCGCGGCGACTATACCGAGGCGACGCTGGCCAACGGCGACCCGGTACCGCGCATCCCGCCGCTGAGCCTGTCCGGCGCGCTGGAAGCCCAGACCGGCCACTTCGACATTCGCGCCGAGGTGGAGTGGAACGATGCCCAGAACCGCGTCGCCCCGCTGGAAACCCCGACCGACAGCTTCACGCACGTCAACCTGTCCGTGGCCTGGCACCCCTTCGAGGGCGCAAGCAACCTGACCGTGCTGGCTGCCGTCGATAACCTGTTCGACGCGGAAGGCCGCCGCCACGCCAGCTTCACGAAGGAGTTTGTGCCGCTGCAGGGCCGCAACTTCCGCCTGAGCGTGCGGTCGAGTTTCTAGGTTGTCGTTGAGCTCGGGGCGTCGGCTTCCGGGCGGCGCGATGGAATCGTTGGCGGGTGAGAGGGGATGGTTAGCTGCTATCGAAAATTCAGCGCAGCGATCATTCGAGTTCTTGCTTCGGAAAGAAGCGCTCTCCGATGAAGTCGATGACTGCCAAGGCAATCCCAAACCAGAAATCCGAACGATCAGCAGTCCTCACTGCTCCTCTCCCAGAAGTCACGTCGAGTTCACCGAGGTTGGCAGAAGAGTGACATGTCCGCAATCGGGCCGAAAGCGGACCGGTCACAGCCTTGGTCAGGCGCATCGACCAGTCCGCTATGCTTGATTGCAGTTCGTGTCAGTCGTTCCAGACCTGACGACGTAGCAATATTTCACTACCCAAAGTGCGATACTCCGCGCGACCAGCAGATGCCTCCTGCATCTGTTCCGCGGTCATGGCCATGTGAGCCCGCATGGCTTCGCCCCTGGCTCGGCCTTCCTCAGGTGTCGTCCACTCGGTGTAGCGGGTCAAAAGATAGACATCGGGTTCGCCTTCGCGAGCGTGGACGTTGGTCAGGATCTCGTAGCTGTCGATCCAACCCTGTTCGACTTGAAAGTCCATCGACCGCCGCCAAAGTGTCGCGAGGTGATTGGCATAATCGAGTCCGTGACCATCATCTATATGGATGGCACTCACGTTCACGTATTCGGCTGGCCGCAATGGCGGATCATCCTGTGCTGCGACCATGGCAGGATTAGCAATGGCTACCGACAATATGGCAGCAGTAGAAAGAAGCAATTTTTTCATGAAGTCCCCCTGTTTGAAGCACGGCGTTAATCGCCGCATACTTGCCCAGGAGGCGCGCGCCCCTCACAAAATACTTAGCCCCCCGAACAGTTGCAATGAGCCCGAAGGTTAACGGCCTGTCAAGCTAAGAGGATTTTCTACCATAAGCACTTATGATCGCTTCACTTCTCGGACATTCGCAATCGGGTCGTTAACGGCTGGTCCGCTCCTCGCCTATTGGCAGCTCGTAAGACTAGACTAGAACTGGGTCGAAAGCGGTCGTTGGCCAGGATGGGCCATGCGTCAACTGTCTCATCTATTTGTAGGCTATGGCGGCACTACTTGGACCCGCAAGGTGCATCACCTCGGTCTTCTTAAATCCGGCCTCCGTGCACCATGCGGCGAAGTCAGCTCCTGTATAGTCGAAGGCATCACCACCCTCGATCAACATGTTCAGGCTCATCATTAGGCCGAATACATTCTCCCGCCGAGCATCGTCGATAAGTTGCTCTATCACGATGTAGGCGCCACCTTCGGGAAGTGCATCATAAGCCTTGGCAATGAGCATCTTCTTCGTCGGCAGGTCCCAGTCATGCAGGATCATGCCCATGGTAATGACATCGGCTTTTGGAAGGTCGTCCTTAAAGAAGTCGATCGCGCGGGTGGTCACCCGTTCACTCAACCCGGCTTCTGCGATCTTGGCCTGCGCAATCGGTTGGACGGGCGGCAGGTCCGCCGTGAGGCAGCTCATGTGCGGATTGGCCCGAGCCACTTCTATTGCCAGGATACCTTCCGCTCCCCCAACGTCACAGTGTGTTTGGTATGGAGAGAAATCGAAATCTGCAGCGAGAGCCTTGAAGTTGCCGGTTGAAATGCCACTCATGGCGGACAGGAACTGCTCGAGGCTTTCCTGACTGGAGTAGGCGGTCTCAAAGATCGACGCCATGCCTCGCTTGGCCTCATTCTGGGCCTCGCCAGTCTTTAGTCCCTCGCCTAGGTCTTCCCAAAACGGGTAGAGCCTGTCGTGCGCCATCTCCAGAAACCCGCCGATGTAGGCTGAACTTGCCTTGTCGAGGAAAAGGGCCGCTTCCTCGCTGTTGTGATAGCGTGCCTCGGGACCCTCACCATCTCGCTCGAGAAATCCTAGCGCCACCAAGGCATCTGGAAAGTCGGGAATGGCACGTGGCGCAAGGGCGAGCTTGTCGGCAATTTCCTCGCCGCTCATGCTTTGACTGCCCAGCGTCGTGAACAAGCCAAGTTTGGCGGCGGTCTGCAAAGTCCGCGCGGGCCAAAATCCCATGCCAACCTGAATGATCCTCTCAGGTGTCAAACTCGTCATCTCACCCCCCCCTTGCTCAAGCGATGCTTGGTAACATGACAAGAAGATGTGGCCCAGTGGGATCGCCTTGGGCCAGGCCTATTGAGTTAAAGAAAGCCCGCCGGCTGGAATTGGGTGGAAAGCGGACTTTCGCTCCGCTGGGACATGATCCACTTTCTCCGCGGATTTGGAGCGACTCCACGCGGAATGATAAAGACCCTGTTCGAACTCAGGCTCCGTCGGGAGAGGGAAGATGCACAGAACGGCGGTTCCATTGTCGATGAAGACGGCCCGCGACGAAGTTCTGATGGCTCTTTCTTCCCCGACTCAGCAAATGGCAGATGTTCATTGCCAACGCGCTGCTCGTCTCTTGAAGGATGCAGTCTGCTCGATTCAGGCCCACCCAAAATCCCATTATGACTGGTCTTTGTTGCGTTCGCAGGCAACGCCATGACAAGCCATAGTCTGCAGTTGGGTGGAGAGCGGACGTCTGCCAAGCCCTTCCCAATCGTCCCTATCGGCCCCTCCGGCGAGCAATCTTAATGGCCCCCCAAACGATGAGACCGACCGTAGCGGCAATAGCGAAAGAGGGGAGCAGCACTTGCGTCAAAAATCCCTTCTGACATGAGGTACCAGGCGCACAGTCTCCAAGCGCGTCAGCGACAAGCAAGAACAAGAAGATTGGCGTACCGACGAGAGTTGAAGCGATGCAACCCCACCTCTCTTCTGTAGAGCGTCCAGTATAGCCTTCGTCATCCATCGGGGTAGGATAGCCGCAACAGCCGTGTCCGCAATCGGGTCGCAAGCAGAACGGCAGGTATCCTGCGTCCGGTAATCAGAAGCGGACCGACTGCTTACGGCCCAACAAGAGATGTTACAGTGGGACTAGTCCCTGCATATGCCCTCGATTTGCGAACCGGCCAGTTGCAGTATTATTTCGATCCTGAGACGCTGGTCGCATCCAGAATCACGCGGACGGTCTCCTCTGGCTGATCCCACATCGGGAAGTGTCCGCTACGCTCGAACCAGTGCAGCGTCGCTTCAGGGAAGGCTTTCATCGCGCGATCCGCCTGCTGCGGTAAACACAACCGATCCTTACGTCCCCAGCCGATGACAACCGGTGCAGCCGTGTTTGCGGGACCCGCTTGCATCGCGCCGTTGGCGAGGTCCTTCACCAGCGAATTGACAGTGCGCGTATCAGCCAATGACTTCAGTTCACGCGCGACGAATGCCGGGTCGAGCGCCCAAGGCCTCGCTGAGAGCTGGGCCATCAGCGCTGTCCGTCCTGCGACATTTCCGGTGATGGCAGAAAGCGCCGGTCGCAGCGCGCGAACCAGGGCAACCGAAGGCGTTATGGTGGCTTTGAAGAACGTCCGCTCCCACCCATGCCAGAAGCCACCCGGATCCAGTGCGGCGACCGCGCCCGATTGGCCGCGCCGCGCCATCTCGAGCACCAGGCGAGCGCCCAACGAACTACCCACCATATCGACCCCGATGAGATTTTCGGTGCGGAGCCAGCTGTCCAGACTG
Source organism: Aurantiacibacter gilvus (assembly GCF_038289935.1). Taxonomy (NCBI): domain Bacteria; kingdom Pseudomonadati; phylum Pseudomonadota; class Alphaproteobacteria; order Sphingomonadales; family Erythrobacteraceae; genus Aurantiacibacter; species Aurantiacibacter gilvus. The sequence goes on along the minus strand of NZ_JBBYHV010000002.1, from coordinate 617,974 downwards.
CGCGCAAGTCCGTCGAACGTGCCGCTATCGGCCTCTTCGGGTGTCTGCCCGTGGCCGGGCAGGTCAACGGCGATTACCTCCCTGACTCGAGAAAGAGCAGGCGAGATCGTGTCCCACGAGCCGCAGGTCGCCCCCAGTCCGTGGACAAGGAGGAGGGGTTTTCCGCGCCCCGTGCGCGTGTAGTGCATGGTCATGTAATGGTAACGTCTCACACCGACTTATGGGCCCGTGGATGTCTACATTGCCGAAGGTGAGGCCAAGAGCGGACGGTCCGCTTCCGGGTCGTTAGCGGTCAGTTCGCTCCAAGCGCCAATTTTCTAGACTTCGTCGTAGTGAAACGGCGCGATTACCGCCTTGGGGTGGGCTTCGTATTCGAAGCTGGGCGGGCGGTCCGGCTGCAGCCCGTCGGTCGAGCGCAGCAGGGCGACGCCGCCCTTGTGCCAGCCTTCCTCGTATTCGGCGTAGAAGTTGATCACGCCGTGCAGGCTGGCGATGCGCCACTTGCCGTTCTCGCGGACGTAGGAGTTCTCGTAGGTCGCCTCGCCCCAGCGGCCTTCGCGGCCGATGAAGCCGACCATCATCAGCGTGCGCCAGCGGCCCTTGGCCGTGCCCGCCTCGCTGTCGATGTGGAGCACCGGCTGCAGCTGCATGTGGTTGTAGATCGTGCCGTCCACGTAGGGCGGCAGGTGGTGCAGGTATTCGCGCACCCGGTCCTGCCCGACGTAGACGCCGCGCCCGGCGATCTCGAGCGTGCCGTCCCTGGCGAAGAGGTCCGCCGCCTTGTCGAACAGGCCCTTGTCGACATAGTAGCCGTAGGCCGCCTGCAGGTTCATCAGGTCGCGGTAGTCTTCCGCCGCGAGTGCGCGCGTTTCGAGCGCCTCGATCCGGGCGAGCAGTTCTTCGGTTGTCGGCATGTGTCCTCCCTTTCACGCGGAGGAATAGGTCACAATCTCGGCAGCGTCACCCCGCGCTGGCCCATGTATTTGCCCGCGCGGTCGGCATAGGTGACTTCGGGCCGCTCGTTGCCCTGCAGGAACAGGAACTGGCAGGCGCCCTCGTTGGCGTAGATCTTCGCGGGCAGCGGCGTGGTGTTGGAAAATTCCAGCGTCACGTGGCCTTCCCAGCCCGGTTCCAGCGGGGTGACGTTCACGATGATGCCGCAGCGGGCGTAGGTGCTCTTGCCGAGGCAGATCACCAGCACGTCTTCCGGGATGCGGAAATATTCCACCGTGCGCGCGAGCGCGAAACTGTTGGGCGGGATCACGCAGACGTCGGTCTCGCGGTCGACCAGGCTGTCGCCGTCGAAATTCTTGGGGTCGACCACGGCGGAATTGACGTTGGTGAAGATCTTGAATTCGGGCGCGACGCGCGCGTCGTAGCCGAAGCTGGAGAGGCCGTAGGAGATATTCCCCTCGCGCCGCTGCGCCTCCACGAAGGGCTCGATCATGCCATGTTCGAGCGCCTGGGTACGGATCCACTTGTCGGAAAGAATCGCCATGGACGAGGGATTCCCCATGTGAGGGCGGGGGGCAAGCTGTCGGCGAGAACTTTCCCCCTTTCCGGTTCGCTCCTATTCGCCCGCGACGGTGAAGCGGGTGAAGAAACCGCTTTCCATGGCATCGGGAATTTCCGCGGTGATGCCGTATTCGCCGGGTTGGAGATCGACCCGGAAATAGCCTGTCGCGCCTTGCGGCATGTCGTGGATGCCGCCCACGAACCGTGCCGGTGCGGGGGTCTGCTGGCCATCGACGGGGAAGAAGTCCGGCCATGCTGCTGCCGCTTCGACATCGGTATCGTCGTCGATGCGGAAGACATGGGCGTCGTGCCCGACGAAATCGTTGTAGCGGCGCTGCTCCGCGAAATTGACCCGCACGGTATTGTCGCCGCTGACGAAGGCCCCCTCAGCGATGTCGTAGCCGTCGTTGGTCACGGTCAGCGTCACATTGGCATCGGGTTCGGCCATGCCCCCGTCTTCGGCGAGCACTGTCAGCGGGAAAACCATGCCGAACTCGCCTGGTGTCGGATTGTAGTTGTGCTGCACGCCGTTGGTCTTGACGTAGCATTCGACGATGTAGTTGCCGGGTTCGAGGAACATGGTGGCTTCGCCGGTGACGCCGTCGGACATCATGCCCGGCCCGCCCATCCAGACGAGGTCTGCCACCCAGGCCGGCATTGTCGCCGAGATGGCGGCGGCGGTTTCGAAATCCCCGGCGATAGCCGCGGTAAGGCTGGCTTGGATCGGCCGCACCACCAGTTCGTCGAGCATTTCCGCGGTCACGCCCTCGGGCAGGCGGTAGACCAGCGCATGGTGCGTCATGCCGCCTTCGTTGACGACGCGGATCGTGGTCCAGCCGGAGTTGATCGTGTCGGGGCCGGTGAAGGACAGGCCTTCGACCTGCAATTCAAGGACGTTGGGCTGCGCGACCTCGGTCGGGTCGCCTTCCGGCTCCGCTTCGCCTGAACAGCCCGAAAGAGCTGTCGCCAGTGCGAGCGCGATTGCGAAATGCTTCATTTGGTTTCCCCCCGGTCCGGAACGGCCGGGAGAAGAAGAGCATGTCAGGCCCGGCCATTCAAGACCGGTTCCCGCGTGTCAGGACTCGTCCTGCTCCGACCGCAGGCGCAGCATGTAGGCGACCAGCGAATCCACCTGGTGGGGTTCGAGGTGCACGCCCATCTCGGTGGGATAGTTGTGCGCTTCGTTCAGCCAGGCGGTGAGCGAATCCGCTGTCATGCCGGGCCGGTTGATCACCTCGCGAAAGGTCGGCGCATGGTCGTTGGGGGATTCCCCGCCCAGCGACACGGCATGGCAGCTGGCGCAGGAATCGCGCGCGATCAGCATGCCCATCGAGGCATTGCCTTCGTAGGGTGCGTCAGTGCCACTGGTCGCGCAGGCACCCAGGGCCAGCAACATGGCGGCCAGGGTGAAAGGTACTGCGGGGTTGGTTTTCGTTACAGCCATGCGGCCTGCTCTCCGGATCTTGCCTGAAAAATCAGGTTGGACCCGGAGCGGAGGCTTGGCAAGTGGCTGTAATCCGGAAGTGGATCAGGCGTCGGTAGGGAGCGCCAGGTTGGCAGCGCACCAGGCGCAGGCCGCTGCTGCGCCCAGCCGCAGCTGGAACTCGCCGATCCGTTCGGCGATGCCCGTTGCCTGCAACAGGTGGGCACGGCGACCGTTATCATTGGTAGCTGCCTTGGCAGACATCAACGCACTCTGGTGAGCGGCATATTCCAAGTTCAGGTCCATTGGCTTTCTCCGGGCGGTTGCGGGGATGCCGGAAGCATGGCCGCTGGTGTTGGTAATGCTCAGTCGACCATCGCCGCGACAAGCCGTCGCAATTCGAGGGTCGAAAGCAGTGCAGGGAAGGACGACTGGTTGCCGGTCTGCGCCTGCGGGCCCTTGCTCTCGCACGGGAGGGTATTCTGGTGCTTATGCGCACCTGCAAAAATGGTATTCATTATGTCCTTGTCGGCAGCACCATGGCTGCCGTTATCAATTCGCCGTCAGCGCTTGAATCCGCGTTTGCGAGGGCCGCCGGGACCTTGCCCGGGGGTTCGTTCGCGGAACACGATCCGACCCTTGGTCAGATCGTAAGGCGTCATTTCGACGTGCACGCGGTCTCCGGCTACGGAGCGGATCCGGTAGCGACGCATCTTGCCCGCCGTATAGGCGATGATCCGATGGCCGTTATCGAGTGTGACGCCGAAGCGACCATCGGGCAAAACCTCGTCGATTTCGCCCTCGATGGTCATGAGTTCTTCTTTCGCCAAACCCGGTCCTTGCATGCAAAAATACAATCCGCGCGCGGGTGCATCCCGTGGCGGAGCCATGCAGCATGAAATGGAGAAGGAGACTGCCGTGGGCAGTGATCAATTCCGTCGCAGGCGACGTTAGGCAATTTTCATATAGTCTATTCTAAAAAAATTGCAAGGAGCGACCTCAGACCCCCGCCAGCAGGCTCGCATTGCCCCCCGCCGCCGTGGTGTCGATGGTCGTTACCCGTTCGGTGGCGAAGCGCGTTACGTAGTGCGGGCCGCCCGCCTTGGGTCCGGTGCCGCTGAGGCCTTCGCCGCCGAATGGCTGGCTGCCGACCACGGCGCCGATCTGGTTGCGGTTGACGTAGAAGTTGCCGACACGGGCGTGCGCCTCGACGAAGCGGCGGGTCTCGTCGATGCGGCTGTGCAGGCCCAGCGTCAGGCCATAGCCGGTGGCGTTGATGGCATCGATCACGCTGCCCAGCGCGCTGGCCGGATAGCGCACGACGTGCAGGATCGGGCCGAAGTGTTCCTCGTCGAGGTCGAGGATCGAGCCCAGCTCGATGATCGTCGGGGCAACGTAGTGACCGTGCTTGCAGAACTCGGGCAGCTCGCGCCGCCAGACAGGGAAGCCGGACTCCTGCATTTCGGCCACGTGAGCTTCCAGCTTGTCCCTGGCCTCGGCGTCGATCACCGGGCCGACATCGGTAGCGAGGTCAGCCGGATCGCCGATCACAAGCGCCTCGAAGGCGCCCTTGATCATTGCCAGCATCTCGTCCGCAATGTCCTCCTGCAGGTACAGCACGCGCAGGGCCGAGCAGCGCTGGCCCGCGCTCTGGAAAGCCGAGGCCACGACGTCGCGGGTCACCTGTTCGGGCAAGGCCGAACTGTCGACGATGAGCGCGTTCTGGCCGCCGGTCTCGGCGATCAGCGTGCCGATCGCTCCTTCGCGCGCGGCGAGCGAGCGGTTGATGGCGTGGGCCGTGCCGGTCGAGCCGGTGAAGGCCACGCCGGCAATGCGCGGATCGCTGGTGAGCGCCGCGCCCACCTTGCCGTCACCCGGCACCAGCTGCAGCACGTCCTTGGGAATGCCTGCCTCGTGGCACAGGTCGATGGCGAGGGCCGCGATCAGCGGGGTCTGCTCGGCCGGCTTGGCGAGCACGGTATTGCCCGCCGCCAGCGCGGCCGCGGTCGGACCCATGAAGATCGCCAGCGGGAAGTTCCACGGGCTGATCGTGGCGAAGACGCCGCGGCCATGCAGGCGCAGCAGGTTCTGTTCGCCGGTCGGCCCCGGCAGCGGTTGCGGCGCGCCGAACAGCATGCGGGCTTCGCACGCGTAATAGCGCAGGAAGTCCACCGCCTCGCGCACTTCCAGCACGGCGTCCATCATGGTCTTGCCCGCCTCGCGGCGGCACAGGTCCATGAACCGCGGGGTGTTCTCTTCCAGCAGGTCGGAGGCCTTGATCAGCAGCTGCGCGCGTTCCTCGCCGCCCAGTGCGTCCCACGCGGGCTGGGCGGCAGTGGCGCGGGCAATGGCGAGGTCGATGTCGCGCTGGCTGGCGATCATGTATTCGCCCACCACCTTGCCGGTCTGCGGGGCGTGGATCTCGACCAGTTCCTCGTCGATGTCGGCGCGCAGGGTGGGGCGGGCCACGGGATGTTCCTTGCGCCAGAGCGCGAGGCACTTGCGTAGCTCCTCCATCTCCGGCGGGTGGGCGAGGTCGACCCCCAGCGAATTGCGCCGGTTGGGATAGATATGGGCCGGCAGCAGGATCGACGGATTGCGGTAGGGCGTCAGTGCGGCGAGGTCGTCCACCGGGCTGGTGGTAAGTTCTTCCACCGGCACTTCCGCATCGGCCATGCGGTTGACGAAGCTGGAGTTGGCACCGTTTTCGAGCAAGCGGCGCACCAGGTAGGCGAGCAGTTCCTTGTGTCCGCCTACGGGCGCGTAGATGCGTACCGGGGTGCGCTTGTCGCCCTCCATCGCCGACAGCACGGCATAGACATCCTCGCCCATGCCGTGGAGCCGCTGGAATTCGAACGATTTCTTGCCAGCGAGCGCCTTGATCGCACCGATAGTGTAGGCGTTGTGGGTGGCGAAGGCGGGGTAGATGGCATCGTCCGCCGTCAGCAGTTCCTGCGCACAGGCGAGGTAGGATACGTCCGTGCCCAGCTTGCGCGTGAACACGGGATAGTCGGCATAGCCGCCAACCTGCGTGAGCTTGATCTCGGCGTCCCAGTAGGCGCCCTTCACCAGCCGGACGAACAGCTTGCGGTCGTGCTTGCGCGCCAGCTTGGCCACCCATTTGCACAGCGGAACACCGCGCTTCTGGTAAGCCTGGATCGCCATGCCGAAGCCTTGCCAGCCTTGCGGAGTGCCGTTGTCGAACAGTTCGTCGTCGGCAACCAGCGCCTCGATGATGTCGAGGCTCAGCTCCAGCCGTTCGGCTTCCTCGGCATCGACCGTGAAATGGATGTTCGCCTCGCGCGCCATCATGGCAAGGTCGCGCACGATGGGGACCAGCGCTTCGACGGCGGCTTCGCCGTGGAAGAAATCGTACTTGGGATAGAGCGCGGACAGCTTGACCGAAATGCCGGGGCCGGTGTGGACGTCGCCCTCTTCCTTCGCCAGCCGCGCGATCGCGGTCTCGTAGGCCAGGCGGTATTTCTCGGCATCGCCATAGGTCATGGCTGCTTCGCCGAGCATGTCGAACGAGTGCGTCAGGCCGCGCTTCTTTTCGGGTGCGGCGCGCTTCATCGCTTCGCCGATGGTGCGGGCGTAGACGAACTGGCCGCCGATGATCTTCATCGCCTGGTTGGTGGCCTTGCGGATGACGGGCTCGCCCATGCGGCCGGTGGCGCGGCGCAGGGCGTTGGCGAGGCCCTTTTCCTGCCGCTCGCTGCCGCGCAGCACTTCGCCGGTCAGCATCAGCGAGAAGGTGGCGGCATTGACGAAAACGCTGCCCGATTCGCCGACGTGTTCGGCCCAGTCCTGCGTCGCCACCTTGTCGCGGATCAGCGCGTCGGCGGTCTCCTCGTCCGGCACGCGCAGCAGCGCTTCGGCGAGGCACATCAGGGCAATGCCTTCGTCGGTGTCGAGACCGTAGGCGGCAAGGAAGGCATCGAGCCCGCTGGAATCCTTTGCCCGCGCACCTTCGATCAGGTGGGCGGCAATGGCCTGGGCTTCTTCGTGCACCGAAGTGCTGACGGCGGCCTGCTCGAGCCGTTCGGTGAGGCAGGCGTCTTCGTCCTGGCGGTAAGCGTCGCGGAGCGCGGTTCTGTCTATTGCCATAAGTCGCCCTTGCACTTGGTTACTAGCGCAATCAAGTCAAGTCGGCGGTGACAGGTCGTCCGTGGGTCAGGGCACGACCCATTCGTAGCGGTAGGCATCGCCGTCGCTGCGGACATGCCCCGCGCTGGTCTTGCGGAAGTGCGCGGGGAAGCACAGCAGTTCCTCCTCCGCCGCGCGTTTCATCACCCGCTGGCGGGTCACGCTGGCCGTGGCCGGGTCGGCGTCGAAGGCGAAGGGCAGGTCCGGACGAAGCAGTTGCACCGGGTGGTGGATGACGTCGCCCCAGAAGATCGCTTCGCCCGCGTCGGCCTGCCCGTGGATCGTGCAGCAGCCGGGCGAGTGGCCGAAAGCCGGTTCCAGCCACACGCCGTCACCGATCTCGCGGTGGGCGACGTGGTTCTCGTCGACGATCACGCCCTTGCCCGCTTCCATCACCGGCAGCACCGAATCGATGAAGCTGGCGTGGTGGGCATCCTCGCCTGCAGGCTCGTCCTTGAAGTATTCGTAGTCGCGGCGGCCGAACAGGTACCTGGCGTTGCCGAAGGTCGGCACCCATTTGCCGTTCTCCAGCCGGGTGTTCCAGCCGACATGGTCGAAGTGCAGGTGGGTGCACATGACGAGGTCGATGTCTTCGGGCGCAAAACCGGCGCGGCGCAGGTTGCCAAGGTAATCGGTGTTGAGCTGGTTCACTTCGGGCACCAGCCGGTCCTTGTGGTTGCCGTCGCAGGTGTCGACGAGGATGGTCTGCCCGTCGACTTCGATCACCCACGAATGGACCGAGAAGGTCATACGCGAGTTTTCGGCATCCGCGCCGATTTCGTCATCGCCGGGATCGTACCACTGCCTGAGCCGCGCGAGGTCCTGCGGCGTCACGCCGGGCAGGTTCATCACCATCGGCGTGGGCGATTCCATTTCCATGACGCGGTGGATACGCATCCGGCCCAGCTGGATTGGCTGCATCTGACTCTCCCTTGGCCGCGATCCTAGCCCGCGCGCAGCAGGCAGGCTAGGGCACTTCGCCATGCGGATCGTGTTCTCGCGCAAGGGGTTCGACAGCGCGGCGGGGGGAGGGCCTTCGCCGATCGTCGAAGGGCGCCCGCTGAGCCTGCCGATCCCGGCGAACGGCGAACTTTCGCGCACGACCTACGGCGCGCTGGGGCTGGGCGTGCACGCCGCTGCCGCCAGCCGCGGCAAGCTGGGCGCACAGGACCTGTGCCACCACGACCCGATGTTCCTGCCGGACGGACGCGCGGTGCTGGGCCAGTGCGGCGCGGCGCAGACCCATCTTGAGCGGCAAGGCGTGGGCGAGGGCGATTGCTTCGTCTTCTTCGGCCTGTTCCGCCAAGCAGGCGAGAGGCCGCACCACCGGATCTTTGCCTACCTCATGGTCGAGGAGGTGCTGCCGCTACCCGAAGCGCCAGCGCACCGGCTGGAGGAACTGTCCGCGCTTGGCGTGCCGCATGCCATCGGCCTGCATGCCGCCAACGATGTTGCCTGGCTGGGACGCGGCGCCATGGCCAGGTCTGCCAGCCACGCCCTGCGGCTGACCGTTCCGGAGGGTCCGCCCAGCCTGTGGCAGGTGCCGCCATGGCTGCACGAGACCGGCCTCAGCTATCATGACAAGGCTTCGCGATGGCTGCCCGAGGGGCGCCTGCAAAGCGTGGCCAGGGGCCAGGAATTCGTCGCCGATGTCGGAGGGCGGCGGGACGCGCGCGACTGGCTTGCTGCCACGATTGCACAGATCGAGGGTTAGTCTTTCGGGGTATTCAGGGCATTGATGCCGGCATGCACCCGCATTTCGATCTCGGCGCGGGGCAGGCCCGGCTCGATAGGTTCGCCGAAATGGATCGTCAGCGTGCCGGGACGCTTGAGACCCGGCTGGTACACCGGCCCCGAATCCACCGCCACGGGCACCACCGGCAGGTCCAGCAGCTTGTAGAGCGCGGCAAAGCCTGCCTGCAGCTGCGGTTGCTCGCCGTGGGGCACGCGGGTGCCTTCGGGGAAGATCACGATGGGGCGATTGCTTTGCTTCATCGGTTGCAGCGCGCGGATCATGTTGCGCAGGGCCTTGGCCCCTTCCTGCCGCGCCACCGGCACCACGCCATACTTGCTCGCCGCCCTGCCCCACCCGGGAATGTCGAACAGCTCCTGCTTCGCGAACAGCGCGGGGAAGTCGAGCATGTGGGGCAGGTTGATCGCTTCGAAAAAGCTCTCGTGCTTGATCGCGTAGAAGGCGCGGCCTGCGGGCCGGTTGCCGGTTTCGACAATCCTTATGCCCAGCAGGTTGCGGCAGGCCCAGGCGTGCAACCCCGACCACATGTCCGGGAAGTACCGGACCTTGCTTGGCACGAGGTAAGCCGTGAGCACCGCCCCGATCACGCAGAAGATCGAGCCCATGTAGAAGGTGAGATAGAAGGCGATGTTGCGAAGAAGGATCACTCGAGAACCTGCAAGAACCAGACTGCGATCAGTTTGTGATATTCGAGGAACAGTGTTTTCAGGCTCGGCTGCGAATGCACGGCATCGCGCGTGATGCGAATATCGTCAGGGAGCTGCTGGCGCAGTTCCAGCGCCGCGCGGCGCATGTGCCAGTCTGCCGTGACCAGTCGCAGCGAAGTATAGTCCTGCTGTTCCAGCCACTGTGCCGTCTCGCGGGCATTGCCGCGCGTGTCGAGCGCCGAGAAGCCCAGCGTCACGCAGCAATCCATGATCCGCTGCGGCACCTGGAATTCCACCTGGAACTCGCCCGGCTGCACGGTGGTGTCGACGCCGGTGACCAGCATCTGTTCGGCGGCGCCCAGTTGCAGCATTTCAAGGCCGCGCTCGATGCGGCCGCCGCTGCCGGTTGGCACCACGATGGCATCGGTGCGTGATCGCGGTGCCGGCTGCGGCAGGAAGACCGTGAACCAGATAAAGCCGAGTGCCCAGAGGATCAGCGGTGCGGCAAGGACCCGGCGCAGCATCACAGCATCCTCCGCAAGGCGCCGATCACGGTGAGCCGCGCGGTCAGCACGGCCAGCACCACGCCTGCCACGGGGACTGCCGCGATGGTGATCCAGTCCTCCAATGCCAGGGCGCCGCCCGCAACCAGGCCTGACCCGAGATCGGAAAATTGCCGCCCCAGCACGAATATCGCGCCTACGCCCAGCGCGAGGCCCGCCGCGCCGCCCAGCGCGGCGTCGAGACCGATCGAGCGCTGGAAGATTCGCGCGATCTGGCCGTCACTGCCGCCCAGGTGGTGGATCACCTCGATGGTGTCGCGGTTCGAGCCGAGCGCCGAGCGCGCTGCCAGCCACACGGCAGCCACGCTGGTCGCCGCCAGCAGTACGACGAGGCCGATCGCAAGGTATTGCAGCGAACGGATCGCTTCGAACACGGGGGCCAGCCAGCCCGCTTGTGCGTCGAGCCGGGCGGCAGGCACTTCGGCCACCAGCGCGGCGCGCAGGTCTTGCAGGCGGCGCGCGGTGACGGGGCCGGACAGCCGCACGTCGATCAGCGCGGGCGTGGGCACGGCCTCGCTTTCGGTCGCCGCTTCTCCCAGCCAGGGTTCGAGCAGCGCCGCCAGTTCCTCGTCCGGGACGCGGCGGAAGGAAATGATATCCTCGCGCCCGCCCAGGAAGGTGAGCGTGCGGTCGGCCTGCCGTTCGCGCTCTGCCGGTGCGCCTTCGACGATCTGTATGGTGACGCCGCCCGCGATCTCGGCGCGGGCGTTGCTGGCGACATTGCTCAGCGCCAGTCCGGCACCGGCGGCCATCACGGTCAGCGCGATCATGATGGCGATCACCCAGGGCATGGGGCCGGCGATCCGCGCTTGCGGCATCATGCGCGACGAAGCCCCGGAAAACCGCGGCCCGCCGCGCCGGATGAGGCCGGAATTGATCATCCCGCGATCACCTCTCGCTTTGGCGGATAGCGCAGCGCCCCGGTGGGATCCGAAAGCGTCCCCTTGTCGAGCCGCATGATCAGCGAATCCGGCACCTTGCGCAGCAGGTGAACGTCGTGGGTGGCGACCACCACGGTGGTGCCCAGCCGGTTGAGCGCTTCGAACAGCCGCAGCAGTTTGACGGCCATTTCCGGGTCGACGTTGCCGGTCGGCTCGTCCGCCACGAGGATTTCCGGGCGGGCGATCACGGCGCGGGCGATGGCCACGCGCTGTTGCTCGCCGCCGGAGAGGGTGGCGGGACGCGCGTCGATGCGGTGTTCCAGCCCCACCCATTCGAGCATGTCGGCCACCGGCTTGGCGATCTCGCTCTCGCTCATGCCCGAGATGCGCAGAGGCAGGGCGACATTGTCGAAGGCAGTGAGATGCGGGATCAGGCGGAAGTCCTGGAACACCACGCCGATGCGCCGCCGGAAGTCGGGCAGACTCGCGCGCGGCTGGGTGATCAGGTCGTGCCCGAACATGCGGATCGCCCCCCGCGTCGGGCGCTGGGCGAGGTAGAGCAGCTTCAGCATCGAGGTCTTGCCCGCGCCGCTGGCGCCGGTGAGGAAGTAGAAGCTGCCGGGGTAGAGGGTGAACGAAATGTCGCTCAGCACTTCCTTGTCAGTGCCGTAGCGCAGCCCGACATTGTCGAACTGGACAATGGAATTTTCGCCCCCGCTCATGGCCGGTGCCTAGTGCGTCGAAACGGCATGCGGAAGGGTAAGCGCGACATTCACTATGCATATAAGCGCTGGTGCTTGTGGAAAAAAGACGGAACTGTGCGGCTCTTGCGCCTACTCACGCTTGTTGCATGGGTTTGTCGGGCGTAGGAATCATGACAGCCAGATGATCATCCAGTGCCCAGCCTGCTCGACGCGCTATGTCGTGCCAGATACCGCCGTTGGCGTCGAAGGCCGAACCGTGCGCTGCGCCAAGTGCCGGCATTCGTGGTTCCAGGAAGGGCCGGACATGTCCGCGCCCGCCGCGGCAGAAGAGCGGGTTGCCGCCCCGCCGCCACCTCCGCCACCGCCACCGCCACCTCCTCCCGCGCCCGAGCCGGAACCGGTTGCAGCTCGGCCGGTGGAAGAGGCAGTTCCTGCCCCTGGACCGGAGGTGGAGCCAGAGCCGGCTCCCGAGCCGGAACCTGGTCCCGAACCGGTCGACGATCCGCTGCCCGAACCACCGCCGCAGCAGGTGCATGAGGAAGTTGCGCCGCCGCCGGTGATCGAGGCCCACGGCTACGCCGAGGACGAGCACTCGCAGTTCGATGCGGAGCCGCCGTTCCGCCCGCGCCGCAACCCGCTCAAGATGTGGACCTGGGCCGCCGCGATCTTCGCCTTGCTGGCCGCCGGCACGATTGTTGCGGTCAGCTATTGGGGCCTGCCCGACTGGGTACCCGTCGAGCGCCCGACCTTCGCGGCTGACCAGCCGGACCTGCAACTCGAGTTTCCTGATGGCGAGCAGGAGCGCCGCACCTTGCCCAACGGCACCGAGTTCTTCGGCGCGAGCGGGCGAATCACCAATATCGGCACCCAGACGCGCACGATCCCGACGATCCTGATCGTCCTGCGCGACAGCCGCGACACCATTGTCTTCAGTTATGAAGTGGCCCCGCCGCAGCGCGAACTGGCGCCCGGCGAAACGGTGACCATCAACGAGGCCGTCACCGATATTCCCCGCCGCGCGGCCTATGCCGAATTCGGCTGGAAGCCCGAGTAATCACGCCGCGAGCAGGGGACTTCACTCACTGCTTGCAGCGGGCATACCTCTTTGCTAGTGGCGCGCTCCTACCGAGACGGGCCGCTGGCCGGTCGTTCGAATCGATGTGCGGTCGTGGCGGAACTGGTAGACGCGCAACGTTGAGGTCGTTGTGGCCGAAAGGCCGTGGAAGTTCGAGTCTTCTCGACCGCACCATCTCTTTCCCGACATCCGGTATGATACCGCCATGGGGCAATTGCCGACCTTCGCGGTTGAAATGTGTATTGGCTGGTTTAACGCCCTAGCCGATGATCACGGCGCTGCTCCTCAACGATACACGGATCGATAACCATCACGGCTGCACCACCGTGATCGAGACGATAGACCGGCTCTGCGCCGCCAATGGCGTCGAAGTGGTGGCGCGGGTTCCCGCCCATGCCGACTGGCGGCAGGACGCAGCCGCGCTGGAGGCTTTCCGGCAGGTCGACCTGGTGCTGGTCAACGGGGAAGGCACGATCCACCATGACCGCCCGGCGGGCAGGCTGCTGCTGGAGGCGGGCGCCCATGCTGCGGGGCTGGGCAAGCCGGCAGTGCTGCTCAATGCCACATGGCAGGCGAATTCTGCCGAGGCGCTCGACCTGCTGCGCAGTTTCAGCATTGTCAGCGTACGCGAGAGCGCCAGCGAGGCGGAACTGGTCGGGCACGGCTTCTCGCCCCGGCGCATCCCGGACCTCGCCCTGTTCCACGAACCGCAAATGGCGGTGCGCCGCGAGGGCGTTCGCTATTGCGACAGCGTGCAGGGCGGCAAGGCGATGGCGCTGTACCGGCGCATGTGGAAGCTTGGCGCCGATCCGCTGCCGATCACTCGGCTGGATTACCACCCGATGATCGTCCTGCGCTGGCTGCGGCGGTGGAGTCCCCGGAAGACGGCCCTGCTCAACCCGGTCCACCTCGCGCTGGCACTGCGTGCGACTTGGCAGGACTACACCCGGCAGGTGGCTGGCCGCGATGACCTGACGACCAGGGTCGCCGCGAGCGAACTGATAGTAACCGGGCGCTTCCACATGATGATATTCGCACTCGCCGCTTCCACGCCCCTGCTGGCCCTGGCATCCAACACCCACAAGATCGGCGCGACCATGCGCGATGCGGGGCTGGAGGACTGGCGGCAAGTGGATGACATCGCTGCCATCGACGCGGCGCTGCTGGAGAAAGCGTCTCGCTGGCACGGCGATGAAGAGGCGCGCCTGCGGGCGTTCCTCGAGGAGGGCTGTAGCGCCATGCGCACCCTGTTCGCGGACGTTGCGCAGCTGGCGGGGCAGTGATGCTGCCGACCCCGCCGGATGGGTCTGCCGTGGTCAACGCCACCCAGGTCGTGAGCGACAGGGTGAGCGGCATCGGTGACCGGCTCTGGCAGCTCGAATTGGCGGCACTGGCTGCGGGTGATCCGGCAGCAGCGCCAGTGCGGCGCAATCGGCTGGCCAATGCGCTGGCACAGCTCGCCGCCTCCATGCTCGCCCTGGGTGCGCTGCTGATGGTGCTTGTCCGTTTCGGTGGATCTTCGCCAGCACGCGCCGCGAAGGAGTTGCAAGCCGCGCCGCTGGTCATCGCGTTGCACGGCGAGGATACGACCCGCACCCGCCACTTGCGCGCTGCGCTGTCGCGCTATTGCGAAAGTGACGAGACCGCGCCTCCGCCCGTGCTCCTGCTCGGCAGGCCTTCCGCCCCGCTCGGCACTGCCGCGTCCCGCCTCGATCCGCAGGCGCAGCTTGCGGGCCTGCCGATGTTCCGCCCCCTCTCGCTCGGCAGCTTCCTCGCCGGTCTTGGTCCGGCCTTTCTCCTGCTGCTTCGCGGGATCGCCGCGACCCGCGCTTTCCCTGGCCCGCTGCCCTTCCGCGAGCGCGTGGCGATCAGCTACCGCATGGCGCAAGGCGCTGCCCATGCGCGATGGTGGAAGCGTGCGGGCCGTGGTGCAGGCCCTGCGAAAGTCGTGTTCGGCCACACCGGTACGGCTGACACCAGCCAGCTTGAACAGGCCATGCAGGCCGGCGGCGCGGTCACCGTGCACGCGGTGCACGGCGTGAACAATGGCTGGCCCTTCGCCGGACTGTCGGACGTGGCAGTCTTTCCGAGCGGCGCCGATGCGCGGCTGGGTGCCAGCCTGCCAGCCTACGGGCGCTGCCTGCACCTGCCGCTGGCGCGTCCTGCGGTCGTGGCCGGCAATCGCGACTGGGCCTTGCTGACGTCCTATACCCACCTGCTGAACCCGGCTTTCGCCACGCTCGGCTCCCAGCCGGATTGCGAACTTGTCCAATGGATGTGCGAGGCGGCCAAGGCCCACGGGCAGGACCCGTCGCGTGTATTCTGGCGCCCCCATCCGCAGATTGCGCTGGTTCCAGCGCCGGAGCGCGAGCGGCTGGAGCAAGCCATAACCGATGCCGGGTTCATCCGCTGGCCCGAAGAATTGCCTTACGAGGCACTCGGCAACTTTTCCGCCGTGGTGACGACGCCGTCGACCGTGCTGGTCGACGCAATGCGGCTGGGCCAACCGGCTATCGTTGTCAGCACGACCCCGCTCCAGCGCGACCTGCTCTATGCCGTGCATCCCTTGCTGGTCGAGGATCGCGACCGCCTGCCCGCTGCCATCGCCCGTGTCAGCGATCCGGAAAGCCGCGAGCAGGCCTTTGCCGATGCCTGGGCGGTGATCGAACCGGGCGACCGGCTCGACCTCGCGCACCTGCTCGCCGAAAGCTAGGGAACCAGCGACGGCCCGGGCTTGCGGCCCTGCGATCCAATGCGGATCAGCGGCTGCTCGAACACCCGCCACGACACCAGGCCGGCCAGGTAGGTGATCGCCGAAGCGATCAGGAAGGCCGGCCAGAAGCCCAGACCCAGGCCCAGCGCGCCGTCTGCCAGCAGGACCGCTTCGATCACGAAGAGGTGGAACAGGTACATGAAATAGGACACCAGCCCGATGCTGGCGAAGAAGCCGAGCAGCCGGTTCTCGGTCGGCTCCATCCGCGCCAGCGCGGCAACCCACAGCGCGGCGAACAGGCCGAAAATGGGATAGCCAACGGTCGCTATCAAAGGCGGATACCAGGTGGCAAAGCGGAAGGCGATGATCGTGCCGATTGTCAGCAAGCCATAGACCAGTGCGGCCCTGCGCAGGGCCAGCAGCCGGTCGAACCACCCGATGGCCGCGAGCGCGCCGAGGGCAATCGCATCGATGCGCGCAGGCGGGAAAATGCCGATCATGCCCTCGTCCCAGTGCAGCCACATGGCCAGCCAGAAGCGCAGCGGGACCGACAGGATGACCAGCGCCATCAGTACCTGCCCGAAACGCGGCCAGGCCTTCCACGCCAGCAGCCCCAGCAGCACATAGGCGCTGACCTCCACCGAGAGGGACCAGGTGATGGTGTAGGGTACCGCAGCCTCGCCCTGCAGCGGCTGCAGGTAACCCGTCAGGAACAGCAGCGGTTTCCAGATATTGGCCAGGTTCTCCCCGGCATTGGTGAGGTAGTCCGCAACGGCGAAGGTGCCTACGGCTATCACGAAGATCGGCACGATACGGAAGAAGCGCTTGCGGAAGAACAGCGCGATGTCCTGTCGGTTCTTCTCCTTCGCGAGGATCGATCCGACGAGGAAACCGCTGAGCGCGAAGAACAGGTCGACGCCCATCCAGCCGATCACCCGCAGCACCCGGCCTACCGGATCACCTTCCAGCGGGGCGAAGCGGTAGGACGTGTGGTAAGCGATGACCAGCAGAACGCCCAGCGCGCGGATTGCATCGAGTCTTGCCAGCCGGTTGGCCGCACTCACGGCAGGACACCGATTTCGAGGTCCCACGGATCGACGAACAAGGCGTTCCGATAAGGCAAGTGGGCCGACGAGGAATTGGCCATCGTCAACCAGACCACCATCACGGCAAGCATCAGGCCGCTAATTGCAAGACGAGAAAGCCTCCTGAAGCGGGGCACCACCACTGAAGGCAGAGCTGCCCAGACCCACATGGAGACAGGGAACCAGTAGAGCGAGATGCGGCCGGCAGCGGCAGAGGCGAAGAACACCAGCGGAAAGGTGATCATTGCCGCGAACGCCAGGTTTCGCAGTAATGGCGTGGGAAACAGCACCTGCCGGTAACGGGGAAACAGGAAATAGAGCGATGCCGGAATGGCGTTCATTGCCACATGATAAATCGCCCCGCTCGACTGGGTCGCGGCCGACTGGCCCACGCCGTAGGACCTGCTGTAATAGTCGCCATATCCGCTCTGTTGGATAATGTAGATTGCCACCAGCGAAAAGATCGCGATGCCCACCAGCTTTACCATGCGCGGCAGGCGCAAGTCGATAGCCACGAAGGCAAGGAAGATCAGCGCGCTGGCATGGAACCCTGCAATACCAATGATGCACAGCATCCTGACTGGAAGCTTCAGCCGTTCCCAATGGGCGATCAGCAGCATGATCAGTCCGGCGGCCAGCGCCTGCCGGTTTGCGCTCATCGCCACCACGACAATGTACAGGGGCATGGCTGCAGTCAGCGCCAACCATGGTTCGCGGGTGCGTCGCGCAAACGCAAATACGCCGATCATCGCCACGAAGGTGGAGACCAAATTGACCATATACATCCCGCCGCCAGTCCAGTTTCCGAAGACGAGCAGCAGTGCGTAGAAGGGCTCGCTGACGCTGATGGCCTGCGACCAGTCCCGCGAGATGTCCACGGCGTAGATCATCCGCAGGTAGTTGTTCCAGTCCATGCCAACGTGGTGCCGTAGGCCAACAAAAATCACGGTAAGCAGGAACACGGCTACCCATGGCATGGGCGACGGCTTGCCGGGGCGCCCGAAGGTCGCCGCAGTCGAGAAAATCCCGCCAAAAACAAGGAAAGGCCACATTCGAGGTGTCGCTCCGATGCGTGGTTGTCTCACCCGGAAAGTTGGCCTATCGGCCCAATTCCAGTTAAGACGCCTGTGCGAAGCGCTCCGCATTAACGAGGACCTACGCGATGTCAAAGGCGCTGGCGTGAGGCTTGCGCAGGCTGGACCGGGATAGGGGACCGATGAAATTCCGCCTCGTCGTTGCGCTGCTACTGGTGCCTTTCCCCAGTCTTATCAAGAAGGCAGTCTATCGGCTGTTTTTCGGCTACCGCTTCGGTCGCGGAGTGAAAATCGGACTCAGCGCGATCATCGCGCAAAACTGTACCATCGGCGACCGGACGCGGATCGGCCATTTCAACCTGCTCTACCGCAGCAAGGACTTGCGCATCGGTTCGGACGTGGTGATCGGTTTCGGCAATCGCATTTTCGGCGGGGACTTCGTCGTTATCGGTGATCGCTGCCAGATCTTCAGGGCGAACGAGATCAATTCTGGGCTCAATCCGCTGGTACTTGGCGACTTCAGGCCGGAGCTGGTGCTGGGGGCAGGCACTGTCATCACGGTCGGCCACAAGATCGATTTTAACGACAAGGTGACCTTCGGCGAGAACGTGGTCTTCGCCGGACGCCATTCCAACATCTGGACGCACAACCGCCAGAAGACCGCGCCGGTGACGATCGGGCGCAACTGCTATATCGGCTCCAACGTGCAGTTCGTGCCCGGTTCCGGCGTGGGCGATTATTGCGTGGTCGGGCTGGGCTCGGTGGTGACCAAGAAGATCGAGGCTGACTGGTCGCTTGTCGCCGGCATGCCGGCCAGGCTGGCCAAGCCTCTGGACGAAGACAGCAAGGTCCTCGTCACCTTCCCCACGCGACCGGACCTTGAGCCGGCACCGACTCCGGCTGCGGACTAGGCCATGAAGCTGCTTTTCGCCATCAAGGGGCTGGTCGTTTCCGGCGGCGGTGCCGAGCGCGTGTTCGTCGACGTGGTCAACGCTCTGCGTGGCCGGGGTCACGATGTGCAGGTGGCGACCTTCGATTCACCTGGGAAGCCGTTCTTCTATTCGCTCGATCCCGCGACGCCGGTGCATTCACTGGCGCAGAGCGGCCCGGCACAGCCGACGCGGCTGGCCGAGCTGCCCGGCATCATGCGCAAGTCGCGCCAGCTGGTGCGGCAGGAACGGCCCGACGCGGTCGTCGCCTTCATGCATTCGACCTTCGTGCCGGTCGGGCTGGGCGTGCTGGGCACCGGCGTTCCCTTCGTCGCCAGCGAGCATACGGACGACATCCATTACCGCACCCGCCGCTTGCAGCGCTGGTTGCGCGATGCGGTCTTCGCCCGGTCGGATGCCATCACCATCCCAACCGAGGCCTCGCGGCAGGACCAGCCGGAACGGTGGCAAAAGCGGATGTATGCCATCCCCAATGCCATCGATTTCGAGGCACTGGGCGCGCTGGCCGCCAATCGCCGGCCCGGGCAAGTTGTGCTGTCGGTCGGCCGACTGATGGCGGAAAAGGACTATCGCACCCTGATCCAAGCTTTCGCACAGGTTGCAGGCGAATTTCCCGATTGGCGCCTGCGGATCGCCGGAGACGGCCACCTGCGCGAGCAGGTCGAGGCCGAGATTGCGCGCAGCGGCGTGAGCGAGCGGATCGAACTTCCTGGGTATGTCCGAGACATTCCCGCCGAATATGCTCGCGCCGCGATCTTTGCCTCATCCTCGATCAACGAATCCTTCGGTTTGGTGACGGCAGAGGCGCTGGCCTCGGGCTGTCCTGCCATCGGCTTTGCCGACTGTATCGGCACCGCGCAACTGATCGAGGACGGTACCAATGGCCTGCTGGTGGAACCGGGTGCGGACCGCGTGCAATCGCTTGCCAATGCCTTGCGCAAGCTGATGGCCGACCAGGCCTTGCGCGAACGGCTGGGCGGGGCGGGGCCGGTCTCGGTGGCGCAATATTCGCTCTCGTCGATCACCGACAAATGGGAGACCATGTTGGAGAACGTCTGCAAGAGAGCGCGCGCGTGAGCGTGGCACAGCGATCACGGTGGCATGTGCTGCGACGCCGCGTCCTGGCCGCCTTGCTGTTTGCCGTGATCGGAATGACCGCTGCTGCCACATGGTACGTGCTTGGTCCGGCAGGGCAGGTCACCCCGGTCAACCAGGACGGCATCCCGGCTGAAGCCATGCCGCGCCTGACCGTCAGCGAAATCCGCGACCTGCCCATGGCCTGCCAAAGGATCGCGGAAGGCGGGGAGCCTGACGGGCAACGTCGCATCCCGCACCGCAACCACGTGTACCTGGCTCGGCACGACGGCCTCTACTTCGCCATGTTCAGCTATTGGTACGGGCCGGAAGACCAGCCGGGCGGCATCGTCCGTTATGCGACCTCAACGGACGGGATTACCTGGAGCGAGGCCCGGCCTCTGGCCCAGCCGGCAACGGGTCACGGCATTATCGCGCGCGGCTTTGTCGAACGCGATGGCCGGCTGTTTGCCTGGTATGCCACCCACACGGGCGACACCTTTTTTCGGGGCGGACAACCAACGTCCGCTGCGGCGCAGGAAGCATCGGAGCGCAACATTGCTATTCTCGAAAGCGAATGGATGGGCGAGGCAGATGGCTGGCGCTTCAACCGCACCGTAATCGAAGGCTACCTCAACAACTACGCCCCGCGAGGCTTCGACGGCACCTTGACGATGGCCCTGCGCGATCAGGACCGCCAGACCTTCCTCGCCACCAGCCGTGATGATGGCCTGACCTGGGATGTCGGCCCCGCCATGCCGGTGCCCCTGGTTCCCGAACGCGGCGAGCCGGGCCTGTTCCTTCCTGATGAGCCGGTGGTTGTCAGCCGGACCGGCAACGCTGCGCACGTCCTGCTGCGCAACAACAACACCTTTGACAGACGGCTGTGGGCGGCAGAGGTCGTCGATGGTGCATGGCAGGCGCCGTACCCGCTCGAATTTCCCGCCGCTGCCAGCAAGTTCGTGCCGCTGGACCTGGCCGACGGAAGCAGCGCCATGATCGGCAATTTCGAACCCGAAGTGCACCGCGCCCTGCTGCACCTGGCGCTGAGCGGGGATGGCGGCGAGAGCTATGACAGGCTCTATCGCCTCGCCCTGGAAGGCCAGTATTCCGATTTCGGCTGGCGTTCGCCGCAATATCCGCACGCGCTGGTGGACGGCGACAGGATGCTGCTGGCCTTCTCTTACGGCAAGCGCGACATAGCCCTATGTTCGGCGTCGGCAGAACCGGACGAGCTGGAACGGCAAGCGGGCTTTGCGCTTGTGCCGCGCCTGTTTGAAGGCCTGTGCAATCGCAACCTGCCCCGCTATCTGCGCCAGGCTGCCGGATATGCCGGTTGCCGCGAGTACTTCGTCTGGGGTTGAACTGAAGCATGTGCGGACTGGCAGGATTTTTCGGCTTTGACGCGGCGGGTCCCAACCCGCGCGCGGCGCTGGAGTTCATGTCGCGCGCCATTGCTCACCGCGGCCCCGATGCCGAGGGTTACTGGCTGGACAAGGAGGCGCAGGTCGCGCTTGGTCACCTGCGGCTTGCCATCATCGACCTGACCGATGCCGGTGCCCAGCCCATGCACTCGCACGACGGGCGATGGTCGATCGCCTTCAACGGCGAATTCTACAATTTCGCTGACCTGCGCGCGAATCTGGAGGCGCGGCATGGCCCAATCGCTTGGCGCGGCCATTCGGATACCGAAGTGGTGCTGGAAGGCTTCGCTCGCGACGGCGTGCAGCCCGTGCTCGACAAGCTGGATGGCATGTTCGCCATTGCCCTGTTCGACCACCGGGAACGCACGCTGACGCTGATCCGCGATGCCTTCGGCGAAAAGCCACTCTATTACGGCCTGTGGAACGGCAGCCTGCTTTTCGCTTCCGAACTCAAGGCGATGGAAGCCTTCCCGGGTTTCGCTCCCGCGATGGACCTCGATGCGCTGGGTGACTTCTTCAAGTACTCTTACGTTCCCGGACCGAAATCGATCTGGCAGGGCTTCCGCAAGTTGCAGCCGGGCCATCGCATCACCTTGCGGCTGGAACAGGCTCAGTCTGGCATGTTGCCCGATGCCGAGCCGTGGTGGGACCCGGTGGCCGATGCGCTTTCGTCGCGCGCCGACATGTTCGCCGGCTCGCTGGAGGATGCCCGCCGCGAAGGCGACGCTCTGCTGCTCGCCTCCACCAGCCGGCGGATGATGTCCGACGTTCCACTCGGTGCCTTCTTGTCCGGTGGGATCGACAGCTCGATGACGGTCGCGCTGATGCAGGCCAGCGCCACGCGGCCTGTTCGCACCTTCTCCATCGGCATGGCGGAAGACGGCTACGACGAATCCCCGGCGGCCAAAGCAGTCGCCGCGCACCTCGGCACCGATCATACCGAACTGGTGCTCTCGCCTGCCGAGGTGCAGGAGGCCATCCCGCATATTTCCGGCGTGCACGACGAACCCTTCGCGGATTCGAGCCAGGTGCCGACTTTCCTCGTCTCGCGCATGGCGCGCGAGCATGTCACCGTGGCCCTGTCGGGCGATGGCGGGGACGAGATCTTTGGCGGCTACAACCGCTATTTCGCTGGCCCAAAGGCGTGGAACCGCGTGGCATGGATGCCGGCCCCCATGCGCAAGGCCTTCGGTAGTGCACTGGCCGCGATCCCGTCTGGCCTAGTCGATTCCCTTGGCGGCCTGCTGTCGAAGGAGCTAGCGGCCGGACGCGGGGGAGAGAAGGTGCAGAAGCTGGCCCGCGTGATCGCCACCAGCGACGAGGCGGCCTTTCACGACCGCCTTCTCGCCACGGCAGACGCGCCCGGGGAACTGCTGGCGCAGGACGCGGAGCTCTCGATCCTCTCCGCACGGCAGGACCCACGTGCCGCGGCGCTCGACTTCGCCCATCGCGCCATGCTGGTCGACACCCAGAACTACCTGCCCGATGATGTTATGGTGAAGGTCGACCGCGCGGCCATGGCCGTCGCGCTGGAAACGCGTACGCCATACCTGCAGCGCGACCTGTTCCGGTTTGCCTGGAGCCTGCCTTCCGAAATGCGCGCGGGCGCGGGTCTGGGCAAGCGGCTGCTGCGCGAGATGTTGTACCGCCGCGTCCCGCGTGAACTGGTCGACCGACCCAAGGCTGGTTTTGCCATCCCGGTCGGGCGCTGGCTGCGCACCGGCCTGCGCGACTGGGCCGAAAGCGAACTGTCTGCCGAAGCGCTGGGGCGCAGCGGATTGCTCGACGCTTCTGCGGTCCGCAAGCGTTGGCAGGAACACCTTTCGCGCAAGCGTGATCACGAGACGCTGCTGTGGAACGTGCTAATGTTCCAAACCTGGTACGGACGGCAGGCGCGCTGATGCTGCGCAAGCTCCTGCAGCAGGGTGCCTCGGTGGCCACCATTCGTGTCTTGGGCACCGGCATGGGCGTCGCCATTTCGATCGTGCTGGCCCGCGCATTCGGAACCGAAGCGCTCGGTGTCTACTCATTCTGCATCGCGCTGTTCATGCTCGCCACGGTCCCCATTTCTTATGGCTGGGCGGGCATGCTTCTACGCAGCGTCGCGCGCGAGGGGCGGCTGGACGGAATGTCGCGCGCGATGGCGCGCTATGGCGCTGTCGGTGCTGTGGGAATGGCCCTGCTGGCGGCGGTGGTGGGATATGTCGCACTGCGAATTGGCCGGACCGACATTGCCACCTTGCTGGAACCTGTGGCGCTGGGCGCAGTCGGTCTTCTGGCCGTGGCCTTGCTGGCGGACCAGGTCAGCGCGCTGCGCATGGCCAGCCTGCGCGGCATCGACCGCCCCACGCTGGCGCAGTTGCCCGAGATGGTCCTGCGCCCGACCTTCCTGATCGCCGGGATAGGCGCGCTGTGGTTCTTCTACGGGCCCGACGGCCTTGCCCAGACGATGCTCGGTGTCTTTGCCGCCGTTGCCCTGGCGGCCCTGCTCAGCGCGCTGTTTGGGCAAGTGCTCTTGTCCCGCGTGGCGAAGCTGAGTCCGCCGCGCCGCGTCGACCCATTGACCCAGAGGCACTGGATCGCCAGCGCCGCGGCGCTCGCGGGAAGCGCCGGACTGGTGCAGCTCAACGGCTATGTCGACCTGCTGTTGTTGGGCGGCATGCGCGATGCGGACGAGGTGGGTCTCTACCGCGCGGGACTGCAGATCGCCATGCTCGCCAATTTCGGTTACATTGCGCTCAACATGCTGGCAGGGCAGCGATTTTCGAACTTGCTGGCGAAGGGTGACAAGCAGGCCGCATCGCAAACCGGGACCCATCTCTCGCGGCTCGCCCTGCTGACCGCCATTCCCGTGCCGATAGCGTTGCTGATTGGTGGCGAATGGATTTTCGGCTTCCTGTTCGGTGCCGATTTCGCGCCATCCGCGCTCCCCGCGCTGATCGTATCGCTGGGCTTCTGCTTTAGCGCGACGATCGGCATGGCCCACGCGCTGCTAATCATGAGCCACGGCGAATTCATCGCCATCCGGCTGACAGCAGTGGCGCTGGCGACCAACGTCATGCTGTGCCTGCTGCTGATCCCGGCTTACGGAATGCTGGGTGCGGCTGTCTCGAACGTCGTCGCCAGCGCGCTGTGGAATGTCCTGCTCTGGTATTTCGCACGCAAGCGGACCGGAATCGACCCGAGCGCGGTCGGGCTGATTGCCTCGGACGGTACCAATGGGTAGGGCGCTGCCTACAAGTCACGAAAAGGGCAGGACATTCGCATGAAAGCCGCATTGCGCAAGGCATTGACGCTCCGGCCGTTGAGCAAGGTTGCGGTCGGCGTGGCTCGCGCGATGCCCGGCACATGGCAGAAGCGTCTGCCGGTCAACGTCCCGTTCAGCAGACTAAAGGTCGACGGCGGAGACGACGTGCTGCTCTCCAAGCCGCACCGCTGCCATGTGGCGCAAGAAGTTTACTGGGGTGACGGCCAACTCGACAGCCCGCAGGACCGTAACGCACTCAGCGCCGCGCTGGCCTTTGCGCGTGGCGCGTCGACCTTCCTCGATATTGGCTCCTATACCGGCCTGTTCGCGCTCGCCGCTGCGCGTGCGAACCCTGACCTGCAGGCTTACGCCTACGAGATCGTTGGCGAGAATTACCTGCTGCTGTGGGAGAACGTGCTGCAGAACGACCTGGGTGACCGGGTGCATCCGCAATTGGTGGCGGTGGGCGGTGAGGATAGCGAGATCCGCATCCCCTATGCGCAGTCATCTGGCCAACTCGCCTCGTCGGTCGACATCGGCTGGAGCACCGATCACGGTGTGCGCGTGCCGATGAAGCGGCTCGACGACCTGCACCTCAACAGCCCCGGCCCGGTTGCGCTGAAGATCGACGTCGAAGGGTTCGAGATGGAAGTTTTCGACGGGGCCATGGCCTTCCTCGAAAAGCACCGGCCCGACATGGTGTGCGAGGTCTTGCGCCGCGCCAAGCGGGTGCCCGAAATGATGGAGTTGCTCGGCAGTCTCGGTTACCGCTGGTTCCACATCCGCGAGGACGGTTTTGCTCGCCGGGAGAACATCGTGGCCGACAAGTTCCGCCGTGACTGGATGCTAAGCTGCAAGACCGACGAAGAATTGGCCGAGCTTGGCCTCGCACTGATCGACTGACGGCGCTAAGGCGCAGCTTCGCTGTACTGAATCGAAAGAGCTTTCCATGACCGACCACATCAGCCCCGCCGCCAGCGGTGCCGAGGTTATTCGCACGGAGGTTGCTGCGCTCGGGCAAATGGCGGACAGCCTGGGCGAGGCCTTTGACCGCGCTTGCGAGATGGTCAGCACCTGTGCCGGCCGCGTCATCGTCTCGGGCATGGGCAAGTCCGGCCATATCGGCAATAAGATTGCCGCCACGCTCGCGTCCACCGGCACGCCGTCGTTCTTCGTCCATCCCAGCGAAGCCAGCCACGGCGACCTGGGCATGGTGAAGCAGGACGATGTCTGCATCGTCATCTCCAATTCGGGCGAGACATCGGAACTGCATGCCATGCTGGCCTATGTCACGCGGTTCGACATTCCGATGATCGCGATCACGCGCAGCCCCGATTCCACCCTGGCGCGGCATAGCACGGTCGCCCTGCTGCTGCCGGACGCGCCCGAGGCCTGCAGCGTCGGCATGGCGCCGACTACCTCCACCACCTGCACGCTGGCGCTGGGCGATGCCCTGGCCGTCGCCGTGATGCGGATGAAGGGCTTTGCCAAAGAGGACTTCCATGTCTTCCACCCCGGCGGGAAGCTGGGCGCGCAATTCATCCGCGTGAGCGACATCATGCATGTGGGCGACGAATTGCCCCTGGTCCGCGCTGACCAGCCCATGAGCGACGTGCTGATCGAGATGACCTCGAAAGGGCTGGGCGTTGCCGCGATTGTCGACGGCGATGGCAAGCTCGACGGGATCATCACCGATGGCGACTTGCGCCGGAACATGAACGGGCTGATCGAGCGCTTGGCCGGCGATGTCGCCACGCGCCAGCCTTCCACGATCGGTGCCGACGTGCTCGCCAAGGAAGCCACGGCGCGCATGGGCGAGCTCAAGGTCAGCGCGCTGCCGGTCACCGACGACAGCGGCAAGCTGGTCGGCATGCTGCATATCCACGATTGCCTGCGCGCCGGCGCGAAATAGGGCGAGACCATGTCTGCGAATGTAACCATCGTCATCCCCGCGCGCTTCGCTTCGCAGCGCTATCCGGGAAAGCCGCTGGCCGAGCTGACCGGCTGCACGGGAGAGGCGAAGAGCCTGATCCGGCGCTCCTGGGAAGCCGCCCAGCGCGTGAGCGGCGTATCGCGCGTGCTCGTCGCCACCGACAGCCCCGAGATCGTCGAAGCCTCGACCGCGTTTGGCGCGGAAGTGATCGACACGTCTTCTTCCTGCCGCAACGGCACCGAACGGTGCGCCGAAGTGCTCGAAGGTCTTAGCGAAGAACCGGACCTGGTGGTGAACCTGCAAGGCGATGCGCCGCTGACCCCGGCCTGGTTCGTCGAAGGCCTGATCGAGGCCATGCTGGCGGATCCGGACCTTGCCGTGGCAACCCCGGTGGTCCGCGTCGGGCGCGACCTGCACGCCAAGCTGGAAGCCGACGAGCGCAAGGGCATTGTCGGCGGCACTTTCGCGGTGGCCACGGCAGCGGGCCGG
This sequence comes from Aurantiacibacter gilvus, assembly GCF_038289935.1. Taxonomy (NCBI): domain Bacteria; kingdom Pseudomonadati; phylum Pseudomonadota; class Alphaproteobacteria; order Sphingomonadales; family Erythrobacteraceae; genus Aurantiacibacter; species Aurantiacibacter gilvus. The sequence continues at coordinate 591,318 of NZ_JBBYHV010000002.1, read as the reverse complement.
GCGCACTATTTCTCCAAGCGGATGATCCCGCATTTCGACATTGGCCGGATCGACGGCGACCAGCTGCCGCTGTTCCTGCACATCGGCCTCTACGCCTACCGGCCGGCAGCGCTGCGCGCCTATGCCGCGGCGCAGCCGAGCGAGCTGGAGCAGCTCGAAGGACTGGAGCAATTGCGCTTCCTCGACCTCGGCATGCCGATCAGGATCGTCGAAGTCGCCTCGCCCGACTGGGAAATCTGGGAGCTCAACAACCCCTCCGATATCCCGCATATCGAAAAGGCCCTGCAGATCATGGGCGTCGAATGAGCCTCGATCCGAAGTATCGCGTCCTGTTCTGCGACCTGTGGGGCTGCGTCCACAACGGCGTCGCGCCCTTTCCCGGCGCGGTCGACACCTTGCTGGGGTGGAAGGCGGAAGGCCGCACGATCGTGTTCCTCACCAATGCCCCGCGTCCCGCCCATGCCGTGGTCGAGCAGCTGGAAAGTCTCGACATCCCCGCCGATTGCTACGACGGCGTGGTGAGCTCGGGCGATGCCGCGCTGGCCTATCTGGCCGAGCGCGAAGCGGCGGAGCAGATGGTCTTTGTCGGGCCGGAGCGCGACCGGAAGGTGCTGCTGGAAGAGGGCCTCACGTTCGGCGACAGCGGCGATATCGTCTGCTGCGGATTCGCCGATGATCGCCCCAACGACATGGCCGGCGTTGCGCCGCTGCTGGAAGCAGGTGCGGCGCGCGGGGCGGAGATGGCCTGCCTCAACCCCGACCTGTTCGTGATCCGCGGCGGCAAGAAAGAGCTGTGCGCGGGTGCCATTGCCGAGGAATACGCGGCGCTTGGCGGCAAGGTCACCTACTTCGGCAAGCCCTATGCCCCGATCTACGACCGCGCCATGGCCGTGGCATCGCAGGCTGCGGGCCGTACGGTATCGAAAGAAGAGGTCGCCGCCATCGGCGACAATGCCAAGACCGATCTCCGAGGCGCGATCGACTACGGCCTCGCCTTCGCTTTCATCTCCACCGGGGTCGAAGCGGTGGAAGAAGGGGCCGAAGCGGGCCTTGCTCGGGCAAGACACCTATTCGCAGGCGAGGCCGATGCTGATAAGGCGCTGCTGATCGCTGCGGTCGAGGACCTGGCAGCACTTTCCTGAACCCATCCCAGAACACGATTTAAGGCAGTACCATGCAACTTTGCGGACATTCCATCGGGCTCGACCAGCCGTTCTTCCTGATCGCCGGCCCCTGCGTGATCGAGAGCGAGGACATGGCCCTGCGCACCTCCACCGCGCTGAAGGAAATCACCAACCGGCTGGGAATCCCGTTCATCTACAAGAGCTCGTTCGACAAGGCGAACCGCACCTCGGGCAAGAGCTTTCGCGGGCCGGGTCTCGATGAAGGGCTGGAAATCCTCGCCAAGGTGAAGCGCGAAGTCGGCGTTCCCGTGCTCACCGACGTGCACGAGAAGGAGCAGGTCGCTTCGGTCGTGCAGGTTGTCGACGTGATGCAGACGCCCGCTTTCCTTGCGCGGCAGACCGATTTCATCAGCGAGGTCGCGAAGTACGATACGCCGGTGAACATCAAGAAGGCTCAATTCATGGCGCCGGGTGACATGGCCAACGTGGTCGAGAAGGCACGCGATGCGGCGAAGGCTGCTGGCGGCACCGGCGAGAACATCATGGTCTGCGAACGCGGGGCCTCGTTCGGCTACCAGAACCTGGTTTCCGACATGCGCAGCCTGGCGATCATGCGCGAGACGGGCTGTCCGGTGGTGTTCGACGCCACCCATTCGGTGCAGCTTCCGGGCGGCAAGGGTACGTCCTCGGGCGGGCAGCGCGAATTCGTGCCAGTGCTGGCGCGCGCAGCCGTCGCCGTCGGTATCTCCGGCCTGTTCATGGAAACGCACCCGAACCCGGCCGAAGCCATGTCCGACGGGCCCAATGCCGTGCCGCTCGACAAGATCGAGGGCCTGCTGCAGACGCTCAAGACGCTGGACGATACGGTGAAGTCGCAGCCCTTCGCCGAAAACGATTTCGGCTAGTACCGCCTACAGCCGCAGGTCGGCCTCTTCGGCCGTGAAGAGGTGCTTCAGGTCGTAGAGCAGGTGGCCGTCGCGTCCGAAGGCGCGGATCGCATCGACGCCCATGGCGCGGTACTCGCTGTGCGCCACGGCCAGCAGGATGGCGTCGTAGTGCCGTGACTTCGGTTCGGCTGTCAGCGTGATGCCGTAATGGGCTTCCGCCTCGGCGGGGTCGGCGCGCGGATCGTGCACGTCGACCTCGACGTTGAAGTCACGCAGCTCGTCGATCACGTCGACCACGCGGGTGTTGCGCAGGTCGGGGCAGTTTTCCTTGAAGCTGAGGCCCAGCACCAGCACCTTCGCACCGTTCACGCTTATATTGCTGCGCAGCATGGCCTTCACCAGCTCGCCCGCGACATAGGTGCCCATCCGGTCGTTGATGCGGCGGCCCGCCAGGATCACTTCGGGATTGTAGCCGATCGATTCGGCCTTGTGGGTCAGGTAGTAGGGATCGACGCCGATGCAGTGCCCGCCGACTAGGCCGGGACGGAACGGCAGGAAGTTCCACTTGGTGCCCGCCGCCTCCAGCACGGCCTGCGTGTCGATGCCCAGCCGGTTGAAGATCAGCGCCAGCTCGTTGATCAGTGCGATGTTGAGATCGCGCTGGGTGTTCTCGATCACCTTTGCCGCTTCGGCCACCTTGATGCTTTCGGCCTTGAAGGTGCCGGCCTTGATGATCGAGGCGTAGAGCTGGTCCACCATTTCGGCGACTTCGGGGGTCGAGCCGGAGGTGACCTTGAGGATATCGACCAGCCGGTGCTCCTTGTCGCCCGGATTGATGCGCTCGGGCGAATAGCCGCAGTAGAAATCGCGGTTGAATGTGAGGCCCGATGCCTTCTCCAACACGGGCACGCATTCTTCCTCGGTGGCGCCGGGGAAGACCGTGCTTTCGAACACGACCACATCGCCCTGTTTCAGTGCGGCGCCGACCAGTTCGCAGGCACCCACCAGCGGGCGCAGGTCGGGGCGTTTGTGCTCGTCGATCGGCGTGGGCACGGTGACGATGAAGATCGACGCGTCGCGCAGGTCGCCAGCGGCATGGGTGAATTGCAGCTGCCCGGCCTCGGCCAGTTCGTCGGCATCGACTTCGCAGGTACGGTCGAAGCCCTTCTCCAGCTCGGCGATGCGTCCGGCGTCGATATCGAAGCCGATGACGGGGCGCCGCTTGCCGAATTCGACCGCCAGCGGCAGGCCGACATAGCCGAGGCCGAGGATCGCGATCCGCTTGTCTTCGTGTGTCATTGCGCTGTTGCTTCGCCTTATTTGTGTCCGCGAGCCAATGGGATATTTGAAACGGCGCTTGCCCTAATGCGTGATCGTCGCGGGTCCAAGAGCTTAATCGGTGATAGCGCTCATCCCGGTGATGTCTGCAATGGCCCTGCGATAGGCATTGGCCACGTGCGCCACGTCATATTCGCGCACCATCTTGTCGCGGCCTTCCTGGCCCATGGTCGCCCATTGTTGCGCTTCCATGTCGAGGAAGCGGCGCATGGCCGAGGCGAGGCTTTCGGCATCGCGGACCGTGCAGAGCAGGCCGTTGCTGCCGTCATCGACGATGTCGTGGCAGCCCGGTACGTCGCTGGCGATCAGCGGGCGTCCGATGGCCGCAGCCTCGATCAGTGTGCGGGGTGCACCCTCGCGATAGGAAGGCAGGACCACGCAGTGCGCCTGCTCGATATGCGGCCGCACGTCGTCGCTCGGGCCAAGGTATTCGATGCCGTGGGTCCGCTCCCATTCGTGCGCCTGTTCGGCGGAGAAGGCCGTGCGATTCTCCGATCCTGCCGGGCCCAGCAGCAGGAAGCGCGTGCCGGGGTGGCTTTCGCGGACCATCTTCGCCGCTTCGACATATTCCACCACGCCCTTGTCGCGCAGCAGGCGCGCGATCATCAGGAACTGCACCGGGCCATCGTGGGCGGGCATGGGAGCCTGGGCGAAATGCACGAGGTCGATGCCCGAACCGGGGACCACGACGACCTGGTCTTCCCGCACAAGGTTCAGACCGGTGAACAGCGCCGAATCGTCGCGGTTCTGGAAGAAGACGAGCGGGCAACCGGCGAAGGATACGCGATAGAGCAGGTGCGCCACACGTTGCAGGAACTTGCCCGAGAGGAAGGCAGTGCCCAGTCCGGTGACATTGGGGATGAAGGGAATCCCCAGCAGCCGCGCGGCGATAGAGCCGAACGTGTTGTTCTTGATCGTGAAGCCCAGAACCAAGTCGGGCCGCAACTGCCGGAAGGCGCGGAACATGGCGAAGAACAACCCCAGTTGCGCGAAGGGGTTGAGGCTCTTGATATCCATTTCGAGCGGATGAAACTCGCAGCCGAGATCGACCAGCCTGTCGACTGCTTCGTCGCTCGGGGCGAGCACCGTCACCCGGTGACCGTCGGCCAGCAGGGCAGTAAGCATCTGGCGGCGGAAGTTCCACATGTTCCAGGCCGCATTCACCGTTGTGACGATATGCAGGCGGCGCGTGGCAGCACTGTCGGCCTGACGGGCAGCAATGTCTGATTGCGGAAGGTTCATGGACGCTTTCGGTCGCGGCAGGACGGGTTTGCAGGGCGAGGCGGCGGAACAGCCGCATGGCCACCCCGCAAGTGACTGATAGCGGTTGTGCCGGGGCACTCAAGACAGAAGCCGGAGGGGCGGGAACATATGTCTGGCATTCACACAAGGCTTGCGAAGGCTAAGGGGGGATGCCACCGTAGAATTGAGTTCTTCACAACCCCTTGGGGCCACAAGCTGAATGCCAAATTCCACGACAATGGAAGGCCAGCCGCGCGATGCTGCGGCCTTCGATCTGGCGCTTTTCTACGCAGTTTGCGCGTTCACCGCGCTGCTCGGAGGCAGCTCTCGCTATGACCTGATGCAGATCCCCATGCTGCAGGCGGGCCTGTGGGCCATGCTGGCTGTCGCTATCGTGCGCATGCGCGGCGTGCCCTTTGCGCGCGGCCTGTTGGTGCTCGCCGTGGTCTATGCCGGCTGGTTGGTGCTGCAGGTGATCCCCTTGCCGCACAGCCTGTGGATCATGCTGCCGGGCCGTGAAGCGCTGGAGAACGTCGAGACCGCACTCGGCAGCCACCATGCCCGGCCTTTCTCCATGGCGCCCAGCCGCACCCTGAATGCCTTGGGAGGATTCGCCGCCGTGCTCGCGCCGCTGGTGGCCGCGATCAACCTTGGCCGGTCCGCTCCCAAGCAAATCGTCATCGTGCTGATCGCGATTGCTGCGGTTTCTTCGGTGCTGGCATTGTCGCAGGTACAACTTGGCAGTCCCTACCTCTATTCGATCACCAATACCGGCAAGCCGGTGGGCCTGTTTGCCAATTCCAACCACTTTGCCGTCTGTACCGCGGTGATGATCGTGGTGCTGGGCTATGTTGGACGTTTTGCCGCGCCGAAACTGCAGCCGGCGGCGGCCATCCTTGCCTTGCTGTTGGTGGTATCGGTACTGCTCGGCCCGTCGCGCGCCGGCCTGCTTACGCTGGTGGTGGCGATCATGGCGCTGGGCCTGTTCATGGTCCAGAACCTGCCTGCCGAAAAGCTGCTGGGTGGCCGGGTGCGCGCCTCGACCCTCGTCGGGGTTGCCGGTGCGGGTGGTCTGGTGGTGCTGGTCTTGGCAATGGCCAATTCCGACCAGGTGCCGGCGCTGGACCGCCTGCTGGCGAGCGACACTTTCGAAGACATGCGCTTTGCCATCCTGCCGACCCTGCTGGAAATGATCGGCGAATTTGCGCCGTTCGGTTCGGGCACGGGATCGTTCGAGAATGTCTATTACATGTTCGAAACCCGCGAGAACATGGAAGCGAGCTACGTCAACATGGCGCACAACGACTTGCTCCAGGTCCTGATCGAGGGCGGGGCTGTCGTGCTGGGTTTCATCCTCACCGCCGCTGTCATCGTGTATCGCACCGTGATGTCGCTCTTGCGCCGTCACGAGGCTCCGCGCCCGCTGTTGATTTGCGTCGCCGCCATCACGCTTATCGTTGTCATGGCGAGCGCCGCCGACTACCCGCTTCGGGCGCCGCTGTTCCAGGCCAATATTACCTTGCTGCTGGTCGCACTTTCGGCGTTAGCGGCAAAGGCTAGGCAGGAGGCGCAAGGTGCGCGGAAACAGGGAGGCTGGCAGTGAAGGCCCGGGCCCCCCACGGCGCCCCGACCGTTATAAAGGGCAGGGAAGGTGTTCCCCTGCATTGTGAGCAGTATATAGGCGACCTGCGGCTGAGCCTGCATGGAACGCCGACACGGATTGGCAAGGTAGTGAACTGAGTATGGCAACTGATTCCAACATCTATCCAGGCGAACGCCTCGATGGCGACGCAGGCGGCGAGGGCAACAAGCCCATCCTGATCGATTTTGTCCGCCTGTGGCAGCGTGTCATCCAGTATCGCTATTGGATCGCGGCATTCCTTGTCAGCGTGATCGTGACGGCGGTGATCATCACCATGCTGCAGACGCCCTATTACCGCTCGACCGCGCAGATCGAGATCAACCGCGTCGACGCGGGTGCAAGCCAGTCCGCTGGCGAGGGCGATTTCGTGGTCGAGGAGCGCGACGCGCAATACTACAACACCCAGTACGAGCTGCTGCAGACGCCCTCGGTTGCGGAGCGCGTCAGCGATGCCCTCAACCTCGCGCGCGATCCCGTGTTCAACGATGCCTTTGCCGGCAGTGACAGCGAGGTCGGCGAGCAGCGGATCATCACGATACTGCTGGACAGCGTGACTATCACCCCGATCCGCAATTCGAACCTCGTGGACATCGGCGTTTCCAGCCCGGACGCCGCTCTTTCTGCCGAGATCGCCAATGCCTGGGCGGAGCAATTCCTCGAGATGAACTACGAGAAGCGTTTCGGCGATACGATCCTCGCCCGCGAGCGGCTGGAGGGGCAGCTGGCTGAAATGCGCGTGCAGCTGGAGCAATCCGAGGCACAACTGAACGAATTCGCCAGCGACAACGAGATCATCGTCATCGACACGACTTCCGAAGCCGGTGAATCGGGGCGGAGCACGATCCTGGCCAACCAGCTCGAAGCCATGAGTTCGGCGCTTGCTGATGCCACCATCCGCCGCATTTCCGCACAGTCCGCGCTGCAGTCACGCAATGCTGATCGTGGCGGCCAGCGTGTGTCAATTCAGCAACGTATCGCGGAAACCGAAGCCGAACTTGCGAACCTTCGCACCACGCTTGGACCTGCACACCCGAGCGTGCTGGCGCAGGAAGCCGAGTTGCGTTCGCTGCGGGCGTCGCTCGACAATGCCGGTTCGGATGCCCGCGAGGAGCGCCAGGCGGCCTACCAGCAGGCCCTTGCAGAGGAACAGGAGCTGCGGGCCCGCTACGAGGCAGCAAAGTCGCAGTACCTCGGCCAGCAGGGTCGCGGCGTGGGCTACGGCATCCTCGAGCGTGAGGTCGATACCAACCGCCAGATCTACGATGCGCTGCTGCAACGCTACAACGAGCTCGGCCTCGTCGGCACGGGTCGCAACAATATGGCACTGGTAGAACAGGCGCGTCGTGCTCCTGGGCCGTACACGCCTTCGCTGCCGCGCAACCTGGCGATTGCCTTCGGGCTCGGCCTGGTTGGCGTTGTCGGCTTCGTCTATGTCAGCGACATGCTGGACCAGACGGTACGCGATCCCGACGAAGTGGCGCGCCAGTTCGGCCTCCGCCTGCTCGGACTGATCCCGGATGCGAGCGACATGCCTATCGAAGACGCGTTGCTCGACAAGCACTCGGCATTGTCTGAGGCCTACGCCTCGGCGCGTGTCGCCATGCAGCTCTTGCCCGATGAGACGCCAACCAAGTCGCTGATGCTCACCAGTTCACGACCGGCAGAGGGCAAGTCGGTCAGTTCGGTGGCACTGGCGAAGAGCTTTGCCGAAGTGGGCGAACGCACCGTCTTGGTCGATCTCGACCTGCGCCGCCGCGGCGTCAGCCAGATCCTTTCGATGAACCCCTCGGATATTGGCATTGCCCGCTACCTGTCGGGCACAGCCGAGGCCCCGACCCTGCGGCACCAGGAAGAACACGGGTTCGACTTCATCGGCTCCAATTCCAACGCGAAGAACCCGGTTACCCTGTTGTCGTCGCCCAAGCTGGCGGTGTTGCTGCGCGACCTGGCCAAGAACTATGACCGCATCGTGGTCGATGGACCGCCGGTCCTCGGCCTGGCTGACGCGATCGAGCTGTCGCGCATGGTGGACGGAGTGGTCTACGTGGTGGAGGCCAATTCCGGCACCAACCGTGCGATCCGCCTTGCCCTGTCGCGCCTGCGCGGTGCCTCGGCCAATATCATCGGCGGCATCCTGACCAAGCTCGATGAACGCAATGCGGCCTACGGTTACGGCTACGGGTACGGCTACGGTTATGCCTACGAGCCGAAGACCTGATCGACACGGGAGGAGGCAGTATCGTGTTGCGCAAGGCCATCGCCATCGTTCTCACGGTCGCCATCGGCATGTTTGCCCTTGGCAATGCCTTGTCCAATGCGCTTTCCCGCAAGAGCCCGGAAGCAGCCGCACCGCTGTCCGTCTATTCGGCGGATGCGCACCTGCAGCTTGCCATGCAGGAAATCGGGTCCGGCGCGGCCGACGGGACGCTCGACGTCACCAGGGCCCAGGACCAGGCGATGCAGGCCTTTGCGCGCGACGGGTTGGCGACCGAGGCGGCGGCCATCCTTGCGCTGGCGCAGGAGGATGCCGACCAGCGGGCGGCAACGCTCGATGTCATTGACGACCTGTCCCTGCGCGGGCGCTTGCTCAACTTCGGCCTGATGCAGTCGGCTGCAGAGGCGGGCGATGACGAAGCTGCGCTGGCGGCGCTCGACCGGCTCATGGTGCTCTATACGAATGTCCGCAGCCAGCTGATCCCGGCAATGGCCGAATATCTGCAGGACGAAAGTACGATTCCCGCTTTCGAGCAGATCCTGCGGGCCGATCCCGAATGGGCAGGGTCGCTCTTCTCTTATCGCGGCGGCGGCCCCGCTTCGGTCGGCGCGCTGGGCAGGTTGCGGGTTCGGCTGGGCGACCAGGTTACGATCGAGCCTGCGGCGGACAGGCAGCTCTTGCGCAGCCTCGTAAACGCCGATCAATGGGACGAAGCGACTGCGCTCTACGCCTTGCTCGGCGGCTCTGGCAACGCGACGGGCGGCAACCCTGACCAACTGGACTGGGCCAACGCCTTCCCGCCGTTCGAATGGCAATTGGCGGACGAGCGCGATTTCCATGCGCGGCCGAGCCTCGACGGTTCCGATGTCGCCGTACGCATCGATAGTGGCCGGGGCGGTGACTTTGCCACGCGGCTGGTCTCCTGGCCCGAAGGCGCCACCCACCTGTGGATCGAACACACGATGGAGCCGATCGCCCAGCTATCCGACATGAGTGTGCGGCTGACCTGCGCCGAGACGAACCAAGTGCTCGTGGAAGCCGAGTTCATGCCGTCTGTTACCGCGGCGCAGCTGCCGCAGACCGATTGCCAGTGGATCGAGATCGCGCTGGCCGGGCGGGCATGGACGGGGCGCACAGGCCTGTCCGGCGAGATCACCGAAATCCGTTTCGGGAGCTGATCAGCTTGCCGACTTGAGCAGGGCCTCGCGCTCTTCGACATACCAGTGCATCGCCGCTGCCAGCCCTTCACCGATCCGGTGCGTGGGGCTGTAGCCGATAGCGCCGCTGGCCTTGTCGATGCTGGCCAGCGAATGGCGTACGTCGCCCTTGCGGAAATCGGCGTAGACCGGGTCCTTGTCGTAATGGATCTGGTACTCGCGCAGGGCATCGCGGATGGCGCCGAACAGTTGGTTCAGCGACGTGCGATCACCCACGGCGACATTGTAGACTTCCGCCTTGCCCTGTTCCTGGAAAATCGCCGCGCGCAGGTTGGCCTGCACGGCATTGTCCACGAAGCAGAAGTCGCGGCTGGTCTCCCCATCGCCGTTGATCGTCACGTCCTCGCCGCGGATCATCCGGTCGGTCCACTTGGGGATTACCGCGGCATAGGCGCCTTCGGGGTCCTGCCGCGGGCCGAAGACGTTGAAATAACGCAGCCCGGTGGAGCCGAAATCGTAGGACCGCTCGAAGATCTGCGCGTAGATCTCGTCGAAATACTTGGTTGCCGCATAGGGTGACAGCGGGTTGCCGATGCGTTCCTCGATCTTGGGCAGGTTCGGCTCGTCGCCATAGGTCGAGCTGGATGCCGCGTAGACGAAGGCCTCGCAGCCGTTCAGCCGCGCGGCATTGAGCATGTTGAGGAAGCCGGAGACGTTCACGTCGTGGGTGGTCTCCGGATCGTCGAGCGAGCGCGGGACCGATCCCAGCGCGGCCTGGTGGAGCACCATGTCGATCCCGTCCATCGCCTGCGCACAGGTTTCGCGGTCACGGATATCGCCTTCGATCAGGCGGAAGTTCTCCCACGCCGCGCCCACTTTCGAAGCCACGTGCACCAGGTTGTGCCGGTGGCCCGTGGCGAAGTTGTCGAGCCCGGTCACCCGCTGGCCCAGCAGCAGCAGGGCCTCGACGATATTCGATCCGATGAAGCCCGCGGCGCCGGTGACCAGCCAGTGGCGCTGCTGGCCTTCGATCCGGGCTTTCAATTCCTGCTGGCTTTCCAGCGCGAACCAGTTTTGCGGTGTGATGGACATGGCTGCTCCGTAGAGCGCGACTTGCGCCGGTTCAATCGGCCAGTTCCCGATTGCTGCGATTGGCTGTTGAGTGGAGCCTGCGCTCGCTTGAACCGAATCGGGCGGCTCCCTAACTCCAGTGGCCGCACAGAAGGATTCGCGCCGTCATGACCACCCACACCACCCGCATGCTCATCATCGGTTCCGGCCCCGCCGGGCTGTCTGCCGCCATCTATGGCGCACGCGCAGGGATGCAGCCGATCGTGGTGCAGGGCCTGCAGCCGGGCGGCCAGCTGACCATCACCACCGATGTCGAGAACTATCCCGGCTTTGCCGATGTCATCCAGGGCCCCTGGCTGATGGAGCAGATGACCAAGCAGGCCGAAGCCGTCGGCACGCGGATGATGTGGGACACGATTGTCGACGTTGACATCGCGAACGGCTCCCCTTTCCGCGCCGTTGGCGACAGCGGTGACGAATACGTGGGCGACGTCCTGGTGATCTCCACCGGTGCCCAGGCCAAGTGGCTGGGCGTTCCGGGCGAGCAGGAACTGGGCGGCAAGGGCGTTTCGGCCTGTGCCACCTGCGACGGGTTCTTCTACCGCGGCAAGAAGGTGGCCGTGATCGGCGGCGGCAACACCGCCGTGGAAGAGGCGCTCTACCTCACCAACCACTCCGACGACGTGACCCTGATCCACCGCCGTGACGAACTGCGCAGCGAGAAGATCCTGCAGGACCGCCTGTTCGCCAATCCCAAGATCTCGACGCTGTGGAACAAGACCGTCGAGCGGTTCGTGGCGGGCGAGGACGGCAAGCTGCACCACCTCGAACTGGTCGATACGGTGACGGGCGAGAAGTCCACATTGGAATGCGACGGGGCTTTCGTCGCCATCGGCCATGCCCCGGCGACCGAGCTGTTCAAGGGCAAGCTGCCGATGGACGCTGGCGGCTACCTGGTGGTCGAGCCGGGCACGCCCAAGACCGAGGTCCCCGGCGTCTTCGCTTGCGGCGACGTGATGGACCACACCTACCGCCAGGCCGTGACGGCCGCGGGCACCGGCTGCATGGCTGCCCTCGACGCCGAGCGGTTCCTGGCGGCGAAGGAGCACGCGGCGCTGGAGGCCGCGGAGTAGCCACCAGCATCGACTTCGGCTGCGAAGTGCCCTTGGCGAGGGCTGGCGGCCCCTCGGCTGGCGCCCGCCCAAAGCGGTTTCAAAGGTAATTTTAAAAGCCGTTGTGCAGCCTTTGCGGCGGCGATACGCACCCGCGCTGTTGGCGGCAGGCCGATTCCTGCCGCCCGGTCGCAGCAGGAGTGGTTCGTAGATGGTTGAAGATCGCGTGTTGATAGCAGGGGCGGGTATTGCCGGGCTTACCCTTGCGCTGACCCTGCACGAGATCGGCGTGCCATGCGTAGTGCTCGAAAGCGTGCGCGAACTGCGCCCCTTGGGCGTTGGCATCAACATCCAGCCCAACGCCGTGCGCGAACTGGAAGACCTCGGTATCGGCTCTGCCGAGATGGACGAAGTTGGCATCCCGGCGCGCGAGTGGGCGCTGGTGGGCCTCAACGGGCGCGACATCTATTCTGAAGCGCGCGGCAAGCTGGCGGGTTACAACTGGCACCAGTATGCCGTCCATCGCGGCAAGTTCCACCTGATGCTCTATCGCAAGGTGATCGAGCGGCTCGGCGCGGATGCCGTCAAGTTGGGGCACAAGGTCAGCGGCTACCGCAAGGAGGCGGATGGTTCGGTCACCGCCCTGGCGCACAAGGCTGACGGCTCGACCGCGGAATTCGCCGGCTCGCTGCTGTTCGGGGCCGAGGGCATCCATTCCGAAGTGCGCGCGCAGATGCACCCGGACCAGCCGGAGATCCACTGGGGCGGCACGATCATGTGGCGCGGCACCGCGCGCAGCGTGCCGATCCGTTCGGGCTCCTCGTTCGTCGGGCTCGGCACCAGCCGCCACCGGGTGGTGTTCTATCCGATCTCGCACCCTGACGAGGACGGGATGGCAGATATCAACTGGATCGCCGAGAAGACTTTCGACGACACCCACGACTGGACCAAGTCGGGCTGGTTCCGCGAAGTCCACCTCGCCGATTTCGCGCATGATTTTTCCAGCTTCGTCTACGACTGGTTCGACCTGCCAACGCTCCTGCAGCAGTCGGACGTGGTCTACGAGAACCCGATGATCGACCGCGACCCGCTGCCCACCTGGGTCGACGGGCCGGTGGCCCTGCTGGGCGATGCCGCGCATCCGATGTATCCCACGGGCTCCAACGGCGCATCGCAGGCGATCGTCGATGCCCGGGTGATCGGACAGCTGATGCTCGAACATGGCGTCAATCCTGCCATGCTGCGCGCCTATGACGAGAAGCTGTGCGGCCCGGTGGGCGGCCTTGCCCTGCGCAATCGCGGAGCAGGTCCGTTCGGCCTGCTGAACATGGTGGAGGATCGCTGCGGCGGCACCTTCGACAACATCGATGATGTCATCCCCGCTGCCGAGCGCGCGGAATTCATGCTCGCTTACCAGCGTGCCGCCGGCTTCGCCCGCGAAACGCTGAACGCCGCGCCGCGCACCATTCCCGCAGGCGCGCGGGTGGAGCAGGTTACCGCGTGACGATCGCGCTCGAACATGCCTGCGACTTCACCGTCGAACTGTCCCCGCCGCACGAACTGGGCAGCTGCGACACCGGTGTGCGGCGGATCATCCCGATCGTGGGCGGCGCGGTCAGCGGGCCGCTGATCAATGGCCGGATACTCGACGTCGGCGCGGACTGGCAGACCGTCACGCACAATGGCGTGGCCGAACTGGACGCGCGGTACGGAATCGAAACCGATGACGGGGCCATGATCGAAGTGGTCAGCCGCGGCATTCGCCACGCTTCGCCCGAGATCCATGCGCGCATCGCTGCCGGGGAGGAAGTGCCACCTTCCGAGTACTACATGCGCACGGCAATCCGCCTCGACAGCGGACACCCGGACTATGCCTGGGTCGGCAAGTCGCTGTTCCTCGCGCGTGGCGGCAAGGTCGGCTCCACGGTAAGGCTGGCGGTCTACCGCGTAGCCTGAGCGGCGCTAGAACTTCGAGAAATCGGGCGCGCGCTTTTCCATGAATGCTGTGAAGGCCTCGCGCGCTTCGGCACTTTGCAGGCGTTCGGCAAAGACCTGCGCCTCGCGCACGATCACCGCGTCGATGGCGTCGAAATCGCGCATCAGCGCCTTGGTCGCCTGCACCGCGCCCGGCGGCATGGCGGCAATTCCTGCTGCCAGCTTGGCCACGGCCTCGTCGAGCGCGGCGTTCGGCACGACCATATTGGTCATGCCTGCCGCCAGCGCCGCTTTCGCATCCATGGCCTGCCCCAGCGCCAGCATCGAGAAGGCCTGCCGGTGACCGACCAGCTGCGGCAAGAGCACGCTTGAGGCGGCTTCGGGGACCAGCCCTAGCCCGACGAAGGGCGTGGTGAGCAGGGCATCCTCTGCCAGCACCACCTGGTCGCAGTGCAGCAGCAGGGTAGTGCCGATGCCTACCGCGCGGCCCTGTACGCCCGCCACCAGCGGCTTGGGGAAGCGGCCGAGCAGGCGGATGAATCGGAAGACATTGGCCTCGGCCACGTTGCCGCCGCTCGCCGCGGCAAGGAAATCGCCGAGGTCGTTGCCCGCACAGAACATGTCGCCATTGCCGCGGATCACCACCACGCGCACTGCCGCATCGTCCCGCGCCGCTTCCATGGCATCGGACAGCGCGCCGTACATGGCATCGGTCAGCGCGTTCTTCTTGTCGGGCCTGTTGAGCGTCAGCGTCAGCACGCCGCCTGCCTGTTCGGTTATGACGTGCTCGCTCATGACCTACTCCTGCTCGTTGTCGCCCGGATCGTGCTCGTGGCGGCCGAAGTCCGGCCGCGCATCGTCCTGACCCTGTTCGATGATCCGGCGGCGGATCGCCCGGGTCTTGCTGAACTGGTCGAACATCATCTCGCCGTCGCCCGCCCGGATGGCTTCGCGCATCATGCCGAGATCGGTCAGGAAACGGTCCATCATCTCCAGCACGGCCTCCTTGTTGTTGAGGAAGACGTCGCGCCACATGGTCGGGTCGCTGGCGGCAATGCGGGTAAAGTCACGGAAGCCACCGGCCGAATACTTGATCACCTCGCCGCGCGTCACTTCCTCCAGGTCGCTGGCCGTGCCGACGATGGTATAGGCGATGAGGTGGGGGATGTGGCTGGTCACCGCCAGCACCATGTCGTGGTGCTGCGCATCCATGATCTCGACCGTCGAGCCGAGCGCCTTCCAGAACTCCGCGAGATCGTCGACCTTGCCCTGCGGTGCATGTTCGGGCGGGGTGATGATGCACCAGCGATGGTGGAACAGGCTGGCAAAGCCCGCGTCGGGACCGCTCTGCTCGGTGCCCGCGACAGGGTGCGCGGGGATGACGACGTGATCGGGCAGGGCGGCGGAGAGTGCTGCGGCAATCGACTGCTTGGACGAGCCGACGTCGCTGATAACGGCATCGGGGCGGAGGCCGGGGGCAATAGCTTCGGCGGCGGACCCCATGGCGCCCACCGGGACACACAGGATGACGAGGTCAGCGCCCTGCACGGCTTCGGCGGGATCGTCGGCAATCGTTGCGCACAGGCCGCGCTCGCGTGCCCGCTCGCGCACCTTGGGGTCGGCATCGAAGCCGCTTGTGGCTATGCCGGGCAGGTGCTCTTGCGCGGCGAGGCCAATCGACCCGCCGAGCAGGCCGAGGCCGATGATGGCGACTTTCTCAAAGCTCATTCGAACCGCCCGCCAGCCCTGCCAGCAGGTCGGCAATCTCGTCCATCTGCGCGCGCGTTCCCACGGTGATGCGCAGGCAGGAATCAAGTTCGGGCAGGTGCCGCACGGCATAGCCGGCGCCCGCGATAGCATCCTGCGCAGCCTTTGCCGTCACCTCGCCACCGAATTGGACGAGCACGAAATTCGCCTCGCTCGGCACGACCGCAACCCCGCGATTGCCCAGCATCTGCATTCGCCGGGTAAAGCGTTCGCGCACCTCGGCGTTGTGGACGCGGCTTGCCTCGACGAAGTCCTGGTCGCCCAGCGCGGCCACGGCAGCGCGCTGGGCGCTGGCGGTGACGTTGAACGGCCCGCGAATGCGGTTGAGCGCGTCGATCAGGTGCGGCGCGCCGGTGGCCCAGCCCACGCGTTCGGCGGCAAGTCCGTAGATCTTGGAGAAGGTGCGGGTGACCAGCACGTTCTCGTGTGCCGCTGCCAGCGCGAAGCCGCCGTCCTCGTCTTCGGGAGCGACATATTCGGCATAGGCCTGGTCGAGCACGAACAGGACATCCTCCGGCAGCCCGGCGTGCAGCTTGGCCACGTCTTCCCGCGGCAGGTAGGTGCCGGTGGGGTTGTTGGGGTTGGCCACGAAGACCACGCGGGTGTTCGGCGTGACGGCAGCCAGCATGGCGTCCACGTCGGCGCGGAAATCGCGGTCATCCACTTCCACCGGCGTTGCGCCGCAGCGGCGCGTGGCAATGGGATAGACGGCGAAGCTGTTACGGCTGAACAGTACCTCGTCGCCCGGTCCGGCAAAGGCCTGCACCGCCAGGTTGAGCAGTTCGTCGGACCCCGTGCCGCAGACGATCCGGGCGGGGTCGATGCCGTGCAGTTCGCCGATGGCCGCGCGCAGCTCCTTTGAGTCCGGATCGGGGTATCCGGCCGGCTTGCCAATGCTCGCCAGGGCCGACAGTGCAGCCGGCGAAGTGCCCAGCGGGTTCTCGTTGGCGGACAGCTTCACCAGCGGCTTGCCGTCAGCACCGGCGCTCTTGCCGGGCACATAGGCATGGATTGCCGCCACATAGGGCTTCATCGTCGGGCGAGACATGGTCTGGTGAGTCTGGCGATTGTCTTCGGTCACGGAAAGGGCGCATAGCGGCCATTTACGGCGATTGACAGCCTGCTTCGCCTCCCCCAATCGGTGGCGCACTGATCATGGCGACGACTTCCACCACCTCCTTCCGCAGCGTGACGCTCGATGCGCCGCTTCCGCTCGACAGCGGACGCGAGCTGGCGGGCGTGCAGGTGGCCTATGAAACGGCGGGCGAGCTGGCGGCGGACAAGTCCAACGCGATCCTCATTTTCCACGCGCTGACGGGCGACCAGTTCGTGGTCGGTCAGCATCCCGTAACGGGCAAGCCCGGCTGGTGGGAGCGCATGGTCGGCCCCGGCAAGCCGATCGATACGACCCGCTACCACGTGATCTGCGCCAATGTGGTCGGCTCGTGCATGGGTTCGACCGGCCCGGCCAGCCTCGGCGCGGACGGCAAGCCCTACGCCATGAATTTTCCCGTCATCACCATCCGCGACATGGTGCGCGCGCAGATGATGCTGCTCGATGCGCTGGGGATCGAGACGCTGCACGCCGTTGTCGGCGGGTCGATGGGCGGGATGCAGGCACTCTCCTGCGCAGCCAATTTCCCCGACCGGGCGAGCCGTGTGCTGGCGATTGCCACCACGGCGCGGCATTCGGCGCAGAACATCGCCTTCCACGAGATGGCGCGGCAGGCGATCATGGCCGATCCCAACTGGCGCGGCGGCGACTACTATGATGGCCAGAGCCCGGACAAGGGCCTCGCCGTGGCGCGCATGGCGGCGCACATCACCTACCTGTCGGAGGAAGGGCTGACCGAGAAATTCGGCCGCCGCCTGCAGGACCGCGACGCCAAGAGCTTCGGCTTCGATGCGGACTTCCAGGTGGAAAGCTACCTGCGCCACCAGGGCCTGTCCTTCACCGACCGGTTCGACGCCAACAGCTATCTCTATATCACCCGGGCGATGGACTACTTTGACCTCGCGGAAGAGGCGGGCGGCCTGCTGGCCGATGCCTTCGTCGGGGCAAAGGAGACGCGCTTCTGCCTCGTCAGCTTCGACACCGACTGGCTCTACACCACGGCCGACATGCGCGAGGTCGTCCACGCGCTCAATGCCGTCGCAGCACCAGTGAGTTTTGTCGAATTGTCGGCGCCTTACGGTCACGACAGCTTCCTGCTCGACGTGCCCGCGCTGGACCAGGTGGTCACGGGGTTCATCGCATGAGCCTGCGCCCTGACCTTGCCAAGATCGCCAGCCTCGTGCCGCAAGGCGCGCGGGTGCTTGACGTGGGCTGCGGTGACGGCGCGCTGATGGCCGAACTGCAGGCGCAGAAGGGTTGCGACGCGCGCGGGATGGAGATCGACGCCGAGGAAGTGGCCAAGGCCGTCGCCCGGGGCCTGAGCGTGGTGCAGGGCGATGCCAACCGCGACCTGGCCGACTATCCCGACGGTGCCTTCGACGTCGCCATCCTCAGCCAGACCTTGCAGACGGCGGCGCGGCCGGACTGGCTGCTCGACCAGCTGCTGCGCGTGGGGCGCGAGGCTTTCGTCAGCTTCCCCAATTTCGCCTACTGGCGCATGCGCCTGTCGCTGCTGACCAATGGCAGGATGCCGGTAACGCGGCACCTGCCCGTCAGCTGGTACGAGACCGACAACATCCACCACCTGACCGTCGCCGACTTCCGCGAATTCCTCGACGCGCGCGGGGTGGAGGTGAAGGGCTGCTGGTTCTTTGCTGCGGGTCGGGAGATTGGTGGCAGCAACGCCAACTGGCGCGCGGAGCATGCGGTGTTCCGGCTGAGCAGGTGAGTGACTGCTCGTGGCCCGATTGCAGACGTTCGGCAAGATGGTCACTTCAAGCTACTCTTGAGGCTCTTGTGAACGATCTCGCATTCGCGAGCCTCTACAATCTCAATTTTTTAACCGGTTAAGCGCAGGGTCTCCCTACGAGGCTATCAACGTGACCAGATGGCAGGTCGCCAGAGGGATTTAGAATGCGTAGGTCGTTCAACTTAAACAGGGATTTCGAAGAAACGAGAGTTCAGGCTTCGCTTGATCGTATGATTAAGCACTGTGCCGATGAATTTGGCAGCGAGATCGCGCTCGTTTCGCTCGTTGACGAAGTGACCCAAACCTTCATCGCTACGCATGGAACTGAGCTCAAGGGCACGCCCCGAGAGTTCTCATTCTGCCGCTTCGTGGTTGAGAGCGAAGAAGGCATGCTCGTGAATGACGCGCGACAGGACGAGCGCTTTGCAAAGAATCCGCTTGTGCTCGGTGCACCGCATATCCGCTCATATGCCGGATCTCCCATCACGAATTCCGCGGGTAAGGTCATCGGGGCCCTGTGCCTTATTGACAAAGCTCCGTGCAAATTCCCCCCCGAGACGTTGGAAGTACTTGGGCGCTACGCAAGCGGCGTGAACGACATGATCCGTTTGCACGAAACTTCGCTGCAGTCTCGGCGCATGGCTGAAGAGCTCCAGGTCAAGAATGATAATCTTCGCTCAGCAAACCGCGTGTTCAGGCAAGCGGAGCGGATCGCCAGGATCGGTTCGTGGGAGGTCGAGATCGATAGTGGCAAGCTCTTCTGGTCCGAAGGCGTCTATCGCATCCATGGTTTGGAGCCAGGCAGGGACATTACTCTTGAAGAGGCTGTGTCATTTTATGACGAGTCCGATCAACTGACAGTGGCGGCGTTCGTCCAGAGCGCCATCAAGGAGCGCGGCTCTTTCGAGTTCGAAGCGGTCCTGAGCCTTCCGAACGGAGAAGCAAAGCCGGTCCACAGCAGCGGTGAATACCTGGAAAACGACGGTGAACGGCCCGCTCGGCTCGTCGGAGTCATTCGTGACATATCCTCCCAATACGAAGCCCGATCTGCGCTGGAACATGCCGCCAATCACGATAGTCTGACCGGACTGCCCAATCGACATGCCTTCGATCGGATGCTGCAAAGCCGTTTGCGGAAGCATAACCAGAAGGGCCAGGAAGTCATATTGATCATCTTGGACCTCGATGGGTTCAAGGACATCAACGACACTTTCGGTCATATCGCGGGGGATATCGTTCTCGAGGAAGCTACAATACGGATGCGGTCAGTGGCTCTGGAAGGCGTGATGCTGGCACGTTGGGGGGGCGACGAGTTCGTGGCCGTGCTGCCGGAGGGAACGAGTGTTCAGGGGGCAATCGATTACGCTCACGCGATGATCGAGACAATCGGCACTGACACTGATATCGGTGGCAGATCGGTTTCCCTGGGTGCGTCATGCGGCATTGCCAGGTCCAGGAGGGAAGTCGGGGCACGGGAACTGATCCGCCGTGCGGATACTGCCCTTTACCACGGCAAGAAAAGCAATCCCGGCGGCGTAACCGTTTACAGTTCTGAATTTGAAGCAGAAAATCGGCATCGCCAATTCGCAATAAGCGAAGTCAAAGCCGCGATCCGAAACGACCGACTCTTTGCCGGCTATCAGCCTATCGTCGACTTGGAAACGGGTGAGTATCTGGGCTTCGAAGCGCTCCTGCGCCTGCACTCGCGCACCAATCAACGCCTTGCGGCTACCGAAGTGTTACCCGCGCTGCTGGATCCGGCGATCTCGCGGCAGGTAAGCCGCAAGATGACAGAGTTCGTCGCCGCCGAGGTCACAACCTTATTCGAGCATTTTCCCGACCTTCGCTTTGTCAGCCTCAATGCCACCGAAAGCGATTTGCTGGATCCCCACTTTGTCGAGAGGTTTCTGGCTTCGTTCAGGAGCCACGGCGTCGACCTTGGACGGATTGTGCTCGAGGTGACCGAGACCATGCTCCTGGTCAATGATCCCTCCGCCGTCAGGAAGGTTCTCCGGGAACTGAGTTCGGCGGGAATCAAGGTTGCGCTGGACGATTTCGGCACAGGGTTCTCATCATTGAGCCACCTGCGCGATTTTCCGATCGACAAGGTGAAGATTGACCAGAGTTTCGTTCAAGGCATGGTTTCAGAGCAAGATTCCAGAATCCTCGTGCAGGCAATCATCGGAATGGCGAGGAGCCTGGGCAAAAAGGTCATTGCCGAGGGAGTGGAAACCCAAGCGCAGCGCAGCCTGCTCTTGCAGATGGGTTGCTCGGTCGCTCAAGGGTTCTTGTTCAGCCCCGCGCTCGACGTCGGCCAGATTATACTCCGTTCGCAGCACAACTGTTCCAAGAGGCACGGAAAAGCGCGAGCAGCCTGAGAATACCATGCGAGGGCTAGGTTGAACGAACGGAGGTTTCGCAAGTCGGGATCGTTTCCTGACCGGCCAGGCAATCTCCAAACCCCAACGAAGGGGCTTGGTTGATCTTCTTGAGGGCTGCCTCCCAGCCGCTAAGCGCCATTCACACAGATCACGCTGTCATCGCGCGCGAGGCACCACAGGCTGAGGCCTGCCGCCTTGGCGCGGTCGACGGCCATCGAGGTGGGTAGCGAGATCGTGACCAGCCGCGTTGCGCCAGCGCGCACGGCCTTCTCGACGATCTCGTAGGAACAGCGCGCGCTGGAGAGGATGAAGCCGTCCGCCGCGTCCTGCCCGGCGGTGGCGAGGGCGCCGACCAGCTTGTCCATGGCGTTGTGGCGGCCCACGTCCTCGCGGGCGTGGAGGATCATGCCGTCGGGCGTACAGAAGGCGGCGGCGTGGGCGGCGCCGGTCTGCTTGGTCAGCGGCTGGTGATCGCGCAACTTGCCGAGCGCGGCGAAGATCGCCTGCGGGTCCAGCGCTGCATGTGCGGCAACGGGCGGCAGCGGCGTGCTGACGGCTTCGAGGTTCTCGATCCCGCACAGGCCGCAGCTCGATTCGGCAACGCGGGTGCGCACGCGTTCGGTCAGCTTCTCGATACCGAGGCCCGACAACTGTGCGCGGACAATCCAGCCCTTCTCGACTTCGACCACGGCGATGTCGGCGATGTCGGCGGGAGTTTTGGCGAGCCCCTCAGTCAGGGCAAAGCCGCGCGCGAAATCATCGAGGTCCGACGGCGTTGCCATCATCACCGCATAGCTGAGGCCGTTGAACTCCAGCGCGACAGGGACTTCGGGCACCCATGAGCGCTCTGCCGGGGCAGAGCTGCCGTCCTTGCGGACTTCTATTGGGTTATCCGGCATCCGAGCTGACGAGGCCGTGGGTATTGGAGAATTCCGTCGCGCGCGTCTGCGAGCCGGGGTGGCCCTTTTCGTAGAGGTGCGCGATGGCCTTCGCCGCGACGTCGTCCAGCCCGCTGCGGTCGCCATCGAAGATGCAGGCCTTCATCCGCGGGTCCCAGAAGCTTTCGATGTGGTCGGCCGTCGCCAGAACCGCCTTGTCGTGACCCAGCGCCATGAAGTTCTTGGCGATCTGGTTGGCGAAGCGGGTGACCGTTTCGAGCTGGCTCTTGCTCATTCTGCGGGCTCCATTTCGCTGTCCTGGATCCGGCGCGATTTCTCGGACCAGCTTTCATAGCTTTCCTGCCAATCGGTCGGGCCGTTGGAGGCCGTCACCTGCACCGCCGTCACCTTGTATTCGGGGCAGTTGGTGGCCCAGTCGGAGAAGTCGGTGGTGACCACGTTGGCCTGCGTCGCCGGGTGGTGGAAGGTGGTGTAGACCACGCCCGGAGCCACGCGGTCGGTGACCTTCACCCGTAGCGTCGTCTCGCCGGTGCGGCTGGACAGCTTGGTCCAGTCGCCGTCCTTGAGGCCGCGGTTCTCGGCATCGACCGGGTGCATTTCCAGGAGGTCTTCCGGGTGCCACACGGTGTTGGCCGTGCGCCGCGTCTGCGCGCCGACATTGTACTGCGACAGGATGCGGCCCGTGGTGAGCAGCAGCGGGAAGCGCGGACCGGTCTTCTCGTCGGTCGGCACGTAGTCGGTGACCACGAACAGGCCCTTGCCGCGCACGAAGCCTTCGATGTGCATGACGGGCGAGCCGTCCGGGTGCTTCTCGTTGACCGGCCACTGGATCGAGCCGCGCTCTTCCAGCATTTCCCACGACACACCGGCAAAGCTGGGCGTCAGGCGGGCGATCTCGGCGAGGATTTCCTTCGGGTGGCCGTAGTTCCAGTCCGCGCCCAGCGAGTTGGCGAGCAGCTGGGTAACCTGCCAGTCCTCGTAGCCGCCATTGGCCGGTTCCATCACCTTGCGCACCGGCTGGATACGGCGTTCGGCATTGGTGAAGGTGCCGTTCTTCTCGAGGAAGGTGGAGCCCGGCAGGAAGACGTGGGCGTAGTTGGCGGTCTCGTTGAGGAAGAGATCGTGGACGATCACGCATTCCATCGCAGACAGGCCGTCGGCCACGTGCTGGGTATTGGGATCGGACTGCAGGATGTCCTCGCCCTGGATGTAGATGGCCTTGAAGCTGCCATCCACGGCGGCATCGAGCATGTTGTTGATGCGCAGGCCCGGGTTCGGGTCGAGCGACACGCCCCAGTCCTTTTCGAACAGTTCGCGCGTGGCACCGTCCGACAGGTGGCGGTAGCCCGGCAGTTCGTGGGGGAAGGAGCCCATGTCGCAGGCGCCCTGCACGTTGTTCTGCCCGCGGAGCGGGTTCACGCCCACGCCCTTGCGGCCGATGTTGCCGGTGCACATGGCAAGGTTGGCGATGGCCATGACGGTCGAGCTACCCTGCGAGTGCTCGGTCACGCCGAGGCCGTAGTAGATCGCGCCGTTGCCGCCGGTGGCATAGAGGCGTGCGGCCCCGCGCAGGTCTTCCGCGGGCACGCGGGTGACAGCTTCCAGCACTTCAGGCGAGTGGCGTTCTTCGGAGACGAAGGCGGCCCATTCGGCAAAGGCATCGGTGTCGCAGCGTTCCTGGACGAACTTCTCGTCGACCAGCCCTTCGGTCACGATCACGTGGGCCATGGCGGTGAGCACGGCGACATTGGTGCCGGGCTGCAGTGGCAGGTGGTGCGCGGCTTCGACGTGCGGGGTGCGCACGAGATCGATGCGGCGCGGGTCGATCACGATCAGCTTGGCCCCTTCGCGCAGGCGCTTCTTGAGGCGGCTGGCAAAGACGGGGTGGCCGTCGGTCGGATTGGCGCCGATCACCAGCGCGACGTCGGTGTGCTGGACGCTATCGAAGTCCTGCGTACCGGCCGAGGTGCCGAAGGTCGTTTTCAGGCCATAGCCGGTGGGCGAGTGGCACACGCGGGCGCAGGTATCGGTGTTGTTGGAGCCGAAGACGGCACGGATGAGCTTCTGCACGAGGAAGGTTTCCTCGTTGGTGCAGCGGCTGGACGTGATGCCGCCCAGCGCGGTGGCGCCGTGTTCTGCCTTGATCGACTTGAGCTTGCCCGAGGTGAAGGCCAGCGCCTCTTCCCAGCTCACTTCGCGCCACGGGTCCTGGATGGAATCGCGGATCATCGGTGAGGTGATGCGGTCCTGGTGGTTGGCATAGCCGTAGGCGAAGCGGCCCTTCACGCAGCTATGGCCGCGGTTGGCCTTGCCGTCCTTGTAGGGGACCATGCGCACCAGCTGTTCGCCGCGCATTTCGGCGCGGAAGGTACAGCCGACGCCGCAATAGGCGCAGGTGGTGACCACCGAACGTTCGGGCTTGCCGATTTCGGTGACGCTCTTTTCCATCAGCGCGCTGGTGGGGCAGGCCTGCACGCAGGCACCGCAGCTGACGCATTCGCTGGAGAGGAAGTTGTCCTCGTCCTGCCCGGCGGAGATGACGCTGGCAAAGCCGCGTCCGTCGACGGTCAGCGCGAAAGTGCCCTGCACCTCGCCGCAGGCGCGCACGCAGCGGCTGCAGACAATGCACTTGTCGGGCTGGAAGGCGAAATAGGGGTTGGAGGTGTCGTCGACCGTGTCGAGGTGGTTCGCACCTTCGTAGCCGTAGCGCACGTCGCGCAGGCCGACAGCGGCGGCCTCGTCCTGCAGTTCGCAGTCGTTGTTGGCGCTACAGGTGAGGCAGTCGAGCGGGTGATCGGAGATGTAGAGTTCCATCACTCCGCGGCGCAGCTTCTCGAGGCGCGGGGTCTGGGTCTTCACCACCATGCCATCGGCGACCGGCGTGGTGCAGCTGGCGGGTGTGCCGCGCGCACCTTCGATCTCGACCAGGCACAGGCGGCAGGAGCCGAAGGCCTTGACGTTATCCGTGGCGCAGAGCTTGGGAATATGGCCGCCGCTCTCGCTGGCAGCGCGCATGACGCTGGTACCCGCGGGCACGGTCACTGCGCGACCGTCGATCGTCAGGGTGACCTTTTCGGTCGACTGCGATTCCGGGGTGCCGAAATCCTTGGGTGCTTCATATCCCATGGTCTTGCTCCATCGCCGCAAGGTCTGCGGGCGTATTGATATTTGCTGGCGCGTAAGAGGCTTTCACGCCGCGCGCATTGGCGGCCTTTGCGAAAGCCAGCATCGAGTGGCGTCCTTCACTCTGGAGGAGGCCTGAAACGATTGCGGCGCTGTTGCTTTTCCAATGCCCTATGACGGGCTGCGATTCAAGGTAAGCCGAAGGCGGCGACAAGTCATCAAGCAGGCTGTCGGGCAGGGCGACCGAGTCGACCCCGCAGGTCAGCACCGAGTCGTAATCCTCGTCCTCGGCGTAGCGCAGGGCGGCAGCGATGCCGCCCAGCGGCCCCATGTCAGCGTGGGGCCAGTCGGGAATGGTCGGCGCCGGGGCATGTTCGCGCCCGACGACGATGACATGGTCGGCCAGGCCGGAGAGGGCGTCCACCGCGCGCGCGATCAGCGTATGCCCCTGCAATTCGGCGAGCGCCTTGTCGCTGCCGAACCGCGAGGACTTGCCGCCTGCGAGGACTGCCCCCAAAATCACTTCAAGACCCTCATCATTTCTGGCCGAACTCCTCGGGCCAGTGCTTGAGCGCGCTCATCACCGGGTAAGGCGTGAAGCCGCCCAGCGCGCAGAGCGAGCCGAACTTCATCGTCTCGCACAGGTCGGTCAGCAGCTCGACTTCGTCGGCCACGGTGCGGCCACGATCCTTGACCGTGTTGTGCATCTGCGGGGCCAGCTCGATCACGTCGCGCTCGCGGCCACCGGCAGCAATGCGGTCGATGATCTCGACCCCGCGCACCGCACCGATGCGGCAGGGGGTGCACTTGCCGCAGCTCTCCTCGGCGCAGAATTCCATCGCGAAGCGGGCCATGCCCAGCATGTCCGCCGTGTCGTCGAACACGGTGACGCCGGCGTGGCCGATCAGGGCATCAGCCGCGGTGAAGGTTTCGTAGTCGAAGACGATGTCGAACTGGTCAGGGTGGATATAGGCGCCCAGCGGTCCGCCGACCTGCACGGCCTTGACCGGACGGCCGGAAGCCGTGCCGCCGCCGATGTCGTTGACCAGCTCGCCCAATGTCACGCCGAAGCCGACCTCGTAGAGCCCGCCATGCTTGATGTTGCCGGCCAGCTGGATCGGCATGGTGCCGCGCGAACGGCCGAAACCGATATCCTTGTAGGCCTCGGCCCCGCCTTCGGTGAGGATGTGCGGGACAGCGGCGAGGCTCAGCACGTTGTTGACCACGGTGGGCTTGCCAAGGAAGCCTTCGAGCGCGGGCAGCGGCGGCTTGGCGCGTACTTCGCCGCGCTTGCCTTCGAGGCTGTTGAGCAGCGAGGTTTCCTCGCCGCAGACATAGGCGCCCGCACCCACTCGGATTTCCATGACGAAGGGCGCGATGATGTCCGCGCAAAGCTCGACAGCGGCGTTCATCTTGCGGATCGCGTCGGGATATTCGCTGCGCAGGTAGACATAGCCGCGCGTCGCGCCGACCGCCTCGCCCGCGATGGCCATACCTTCGATCAGGGCGAAGGGATCGCCTTCCATCACGGCGCGGTCAGCAAAGGTTCCGCTGTCGCCTTCGTCGGCGTTGCAGACGATATATTTCTGATCAGCTTCGGCCTTGCGGACGGTGTCCCACTTGATGCCGGTTGGGAAGCCAGCACCGCCGCGGCCGCGCAGGCCGGAGGTCTTCACTTCCTCAACAATGGCTCCGGCACCGATTGCACGAGCGCGCTTGAGACCGGCCCAGCCGCCGGTAGCTTCGTAGTCTTCGAGGCTCAGCGGGCGGGTCTTGCCCGCGCGAGCGAAAGTGAAGCGCATCTGGCCGGCAATGAAGGGGTGTGCGGCAATCTCGCCGATGCCCTTGTCGCTGGAGCCATCGAGGATGGCGTCGACATCGGCGAGCGTGGCGGGGCCGAAACCCTTGCCGTCCACTTCCACCAGCGGTTCGAGCCAGTGCATGCCCCAGCTCGAGACGCGATGCACTTCGCAGCCCTTCTTCTCGAAGGCGGCAGCCAGCTTGTCGGCTCCCGCCGCGCGTGCCAGTGCATCATCGGAAATCTTGACAATAGTCATGCGTTTTCAACCAGTTTCGTAATTCCGTCAGCATCGAGCCGAATATGCAGGTCGTCACCCGTGCGCGCAGACGGGCCCGCGCTGCACAGCCCGAGGCAATAGACTGTCTCGATCTTGACCCGCTCCCCGGCAGCCTTGGTGGCGGCATCGATAATCCGTTCGACACCGCGCGCCTTGCAGGCCTCGGCGCGGCAGACCTGCACCACGGGGCGCGGATCGGCTTCGCTCTTGTAGTCATGGTAGAAGCTGACGACGCCGTGCACGTCGGCGCGGCTGATGTTCAGCCCGTGCGCGATCATGGCTTCGCTCTCCGAATCGACGCAGCCGAACTCGGCCTGCACGTCGTTCAGGATCGGTAGCAGGGGGCCTTCCTGGCCATGGTGGCGGGCGATGATATCGCCGATGGTTTCGCTCTTGTCGCTCATGCTTTCAGCCTCTCTGCGTGCCACGCGATATGGTCCGCAATGAAAGTGGAAACGAAGAAATAGGAATGGTCGTAACCGTCCTGCATGCGGATGGTGGCGTTCATTCCAGCCTCTGCCACTGCCTTCTCAAGCAGGTGCGTCTTCAGCTGTTCTTCGAGGAAATTGTCAGCCGCGCCCTGGTCTACCAGCAGGTCGGACAGGCGGGCGCCGTCTTCGATCAGGGCGCAGGCGTCGTATTCGCGCCATGCCGCCTTGTCCGCGCCGAGATAGCCGGTCAGCGCCTTCTCGCCCCAGGGGCAGTTGAGCGGTGACACGATCGGCGCAAAGGCGCTGGTCGAGCGGAAGCGGCCGGGATTGCGCAACGATACGGTCAGCGCGCCGTGGCCGCCCATCGAGTGGCCGGAAATGCCCTGCCGGTCCATGTCGACGGGGAAGTGCTCTGCCACGATCGCGGGCAGTTCCTGCTCGACATAGTCGCGCATGTGGAAGTGCTTGGCCCACGGATCCTGCGTGGCGTTGACATAGAAGCCCGCGCCTTGGCCGAAATCGTAAGCCTCGTCGTCGGGCACGTCGTCACCGTTCAGGTCCGGGCCGCGTGGGCTGGTGTCGGGGCCGACCAGGATCACGCCCAGGTCCGCGCACGCCTTGTGATAGGCGCACTTGGTCATGGCGTTCTCGTGGGTGCAGGTCAGGCCCGACAGCCACCACAGCACCGGCAGCTTCTCGCCCTCGGCATGATCCGGCACGTAGACGGCAAAGGTCATCGGCGTGCCGGTGGAGCTGCTATCGTGACGATAGACGCCCTGTGTGCCGGTAAAGCATCGTGTTTCGCTGACGGTTTCGAGGGTCATCGTGCTTCCTTCAGTCGGGCCGGTAGAGGGCGCACAGCTTGTGGCCATCCGGATCGCGCAGGTAAGCGAGATAGAGCTTGGTCCCGTTCATGTCGCGCATGCCCGGCGGGTCTTCGATCTCGGTGCCGCCAGCAGCTGCACCCGCGGCGTGCCAGGCATCGGCCTGTTCGGGGCTGTCCATGGCGAAGCCGATGGTGCTGCCGTTCGACACGCAGGCCGGTTCGCCGTCGATGGGTTTGGTGACGAGGAAGATGCCACCGTTGTGCAGGTAGACCAGCCGACCCTTGGGATCGGTGATACCCGGCTTGCCGCCGATGGCGGTGAACACGGCATCATAGAAGGTCTTGGCTTTCTCGAGGTCGTTCGACCCGACCATCATGTGGCTATACATATCGCTTACTCTCCCAGATCGACCCAGAATGCGCAGAGCTTGTTACCCACGGGATCGCGCAGGTAGGCACCTACCATCGGCTTCTCGCCGTAATCCCGCGGACCGGGTGCGCCTTCATCTGTGCCGCCGTTGGCCATGCCCGCTGCGTGCCATGCGTGCACGGCTTCCGCATTGGGTGCGGCGAGGCCAATGGTGCCGCCATTGGCGCAGGTTGCACTCTCGCCGTCGGCGGGCGGGCCGACCATGAACATGCCGGTTCCGTGATCGCCGTACATGGCGTGGATGCCTTCGTGATGCTGGCCCGGGATGCCCAGCGCCGCAAAGGTCGCGTCATAGAACGCGATGGAAGCAGCCGGATCGCTGCTTCCCACCCTTACGTGTGTGAATATCCCGGCCAACGGATCAGCCTTCGGCGTTGGGGCAGAAGACGCAGATCTTGTTGCCGTCCGGATCGCGCAGGTAAGCGCCGTACATCCGGCCGGGCGAGTTCTCGCGAATGCCGGGGGCGCCTTCGTCGCTGCCGCCATTGGCGAGACCGGCAGCATGCCAGGCGTTCACTTCGTCATAGTTCGCAGCCTTGAGGCCCAGCGTCGCACCGTTGGAAACGGTGGCATCCTCGCCATTGGCGGGCTTGCCCACGGCAACGGCTCCGCCTTCGTTGGCATAGACCGTCAGGTGCGGATATTCGCCGGCAGCCGACACGCCGATGGCACCCATGGTTGCGTTGTAGAACTGGCGGGACTTCTCGACATCGTTGGTGCCGAGGAAGACGTGGTTCAGCATGGTTTTCTCTCCTCCACGCGCGCGGGATCGCTCGCCCGCCGCGATTCATTTCATCACATAGCCGAAATTTTCGGTCTTGTGAAAGACTGATTGGCCGGGGAGGGCAGAAAAGTGCCCCCGCCCGGTCAATTCGATGTCAGTAGACCACCACGGAGCGGATGCTTTCGCCCGCATGCATGAGGTCGAAGCCCTTGTTGATCTCTTCCAGCGTCAGCGTGTGGGTGATCATCGGGTCGATCTTGATCTTGCCGTCCATGTACATGTCGACGATCACCGGCACGTCGGTGCGGCCCTTGGCGCCGCCGAAAGCCGTGCCGCGCCAGTTGCGGCCGGTCACCAGCTGGAACGGGCGGGTGGAGATTTCCTTGCCTGCCTCGGCCACGCCGATGATGATCGAGGTGCCCCAGCCACGGTGGCAGCATTCCAGCGCAGTGCGCATGACTTCGGTATTGCCCGTGGCATCGAAGCTGAAGTCGGCCCCGCCGTCGGTGATCTCGACGATCTTGGCGATGGTGTCTTCGCGGCTCATCCCCTTGGTGTTGAGGAAGTGGGTCATGCCGAACTGCTTGCCCCATTCCTCGCGCTCGGGATTGATGTCGATGCCGAGGATGACATTGGCACCAGCCATCTTGGCGCCCTGGATCACGTTGAGGCCGATGCCGCCGAGACCGAACACCACCACGTTGTCGCCCGGCTGGACCTGTGCGGTCTTGGTCACGGCGCCCACGCCGGTGGTGACGCCGCAGCCGATGTAGCAGCTGGTCTTGAACGGCGCGTCTTCGCGGATCTTGGCCACGGCGATCTCGGGCAGCACGGTGAAGTTCGAGAAGGTCGAACAGCCCATGTAGTGGTAGATCGTCTGGCCCTTGTAGGAGAAGCGGCTGGTGCCGTCCGGCATCAGGCCCTTGCCCTGCGTGGCGCGGATCGCGGTGCACAGGTTGGACTTGCCCGAGAGGCAGGTTTTGCACTTGCCGCATTCGGGCGTGTAGAGCGGGATAACGTGGTCACCCGGCTTCACGCTGGTGACGCCCGCGCCGACTTCGCGCACCACGCCTGCACCCTCGTGGCCCAGCACCGAAGGGAAGATCCCCTCGCTGTCGAGTCCGTCGAGGGTATAGGCGTCGGTGTGGCAGATGCCCGTGGCCATGATCTCCACCAGCACCTCGCCAGCCTTCGGGCCCTCGAGGTCCAGCTCGACAATCTCGAGCGGTTGCTTGGCTTCGAAGGCTACGGCGGCGCGGGTTTTCATTCTGGATTACTCCTCAATTCTCTTTGTCGGTCTTAAAGATCAGGTCGTCGCCTTCGCGTTCCGGAAGCATCAGGAACAGCAGCAGCGAGATTACCGAACCCATGGCCATAATGGCGGACACCACCAGCAGTTCGTCGTTGCCCAGCCATGCGAACAGCGCACCGGCTATCAGCGGACTCCCCGCCGCGCCAAGGCGGCCGATGCCCAGCACGAAGCCGGTGCCGGTGGCACGGGCATAGGCCGGGAAGCCTCGGGCGAAGGCGGCGTAGTAGCCACTGATTGCGGCATTGGTGAAGAAGCCGGTCAGGATCGTCGCCCATTGCCAGCCGTCCAGCGTTTCCCTGCCGGTGCCGAAGCTGACCACGGCAGCCGAGCCGATCAGCAGCATCAGCGCGGTCGGCCACCTGATGCCAAGTCGTGCCATGACGAAGCCGAACAGCGCAGAGCCGGCGAAACCGCCGACATTGGCCCAGGTCAGCACGGTCGCGGCGTCCGACGGGGCATAGCCCGGCGGGTAGTCAGCCACGATCTGCACGGCGAACTTCAGGATGTAGTAGAAGGTGATCGTGTGGAAGGCGTAGCCGAAGGCCAACAGCAGCGTAACCGGACGCAGCTGGCGGTTCGACAGGATGTCCGTCACCTTGGGCTTGGATGCAGCGTCCGCAACCGGCGGAAGCGATTCGATGGCGGGCTTGCCAAAAGCGGCGAGCGTCTTGTTCACGCCCGCGAGGTTGCCCTTGCTGGCATGGTAGGGTGCCGTTTCCGGCACGACCAGGAACACCACCGGGATCAGGGCGGCGGTGACGATCGCGCCAAAGTCGAACACACCGCGCCAGCCATAGGCTTCCAGCAGCCATTCAGAAGCGGCAACGCCGCCAATGATCGCGCCAAGCGGGTAGCCTGCCACGTAAACCGCGATGGCTGCCTTGCGCCACTTGCTGTTGGTGCATTCTGCCGTCACGGCGTTGGTAGCGGCGAGCATGCCGCCGATGCCGATGCCGGTGATGAAGCGATAGACGAACATGTCACCCACGCCATTGGCGTGGCCTGCCAACCACATGCCGGCTGCCATCAGGACGAGGCAGGCGAGCATGGTGTTCTTGCGGCCGAACTTGTCGGCGGCCCCGCCGAGCAGCACCGAGCCGAAGCCCATGCCCACCAGCTCTGCCGAAAGCACGATGCCCAGCTCACTGCGGGGAATGCCCCAGTCAGCAGTGATACCCGGCGCGGCAAAGGCGCTGGAGAGGACATCGAAACCGTCAAGTGCGTTGAGCAGCACCATGAGGACAACCACCATCCATTGGCGGACCCCCATGGGCGTTTCGTTGATGACATTGATGGGGTTGGTGCCCCCGCCTACTGGTGCGGCCATATTGACTTTGTCCTCTTCCCTGGAAGGCCCCTATTCGTGGATTCGCGCGAGCATTTCCACCAGTTTTTCCGATTCTTCGGGTGTGAACCGGCTTTTCAACCACTTCTCGTGTTCGGCAATGCAGGTCTTGGCCTGTACCAGCGCCGCCTCGCCTGCCTCGGTGAGGTGCAGCGCCTGCTTGCGGCCATCGCTGTCGGAGCGCTCGCGGCGGAGGTATCCGCGCGACTGCAGGCGGTTGACAATGGTCATGGTAGTGGCCCGGTCCATGCGCAGCCGGGTGCCCACTTCGATTTGCGCCAGCCCGGGGACGTCGCCCACCAGCCAGAGCACGCTGACCTGCTTCTGCGTCAGGTCCAGTTCGGCAAAGGTCTCGGTAAAATGGCGGTAGACTGCGCCGTGGGCCAGGCGCAGGTGGAACCCGACGATCCCGTCGAGCTCGCCGAATTCCGGCGCCTCCGTTGAAGAACCCTTGTCCTGAATCAATGCGGCATTCGCCAATGTTCTATTTTCCTCTGCCTTGCCGAGATTGTTAGTAGAGCATACAATTATCCGCAAGGAGAGGACTTACGATGGCAAAATTCCCCGACACGCCGAGTTTCACCGGTTTCAACACCCCCAGCCGGGTCGAGGCGGATATTGAAGACCTCGCCTACGAGGGAGAGATCCCCAGGGAAATCGACGGAGCCTTCTTCCGCGTCCAGCCCGATCCGCAGTTCCCGCCTATGCTGGGCGATTCGATTGCCTTTGACGGCGACGGCATGATCAGCCGCTTCCACATCCATGACGGGCAGGTGGACTTCAAGCAGCGCTGGGCCAAGACCGACCGCTGGCAGATGGAACACGAAGCCGGCAAGG
This sequence comes from Aurantiacibacter gilvus, assembly GCF_038289935.1. Classification (NCBI taxonomy): domain Bacteria; kingdom Pseudomonadati; phylum Pseudomonadota; class Alphaproteobacteria; order Sphingomonadales; family Erythrobacteraceae; genus Aurantiacibacter; species Aurantiacibacter gilvus. The sequence goes on along the minus strand of NZ_JBBYHV010000002.1, from coordinate 558,578 downwards.
CATTGTGGGGCCACTATCGCAACCCGCTGACCGACGATCCCGTGACCAAGGGAACCTACCGCGCCACCGGCAATACCAATGCCTGGGTCTTCGCGGGCAAGCTGTGGGCGATGAAGGAAGACAGTCCGGCGCTGGTGATGGACCCCGTCACCATGGAGCGCGAGCAGGTGGAGACCTGGGACGGCGCGATGAAGAGCGAGACCTTCACTGCCCACCCCAAGATCGACCCCAAGACCGGCAACATGGTGTCGCTGTGCTACGCAGCCTCGGGCATTTGCAGCGACGACTGCGCCCTCGTGGAAATCAGCCCCGACAACGAGCTGGTGCGCGAGGTGTGGTTCAAGACCCCTTACTATTGCATGATGCACGACTTCGCGATCACCGACGATTACCTGGTGCTGCACGTCGTACCGTCGGTCGGCAGCTGGGAACGGTTGGAGAAGGGCCTGCCGCACTTCGGCTTTGACACCACCAAGCCGGTCTACCTCGGCATCATCCCGCGCCGTGACGACCTGAAGGCAGAGGACATCCGCTGGTTCAAGCGCGACAACTGCTTTGCCAGCCACGTGGTCAACGCCTGGCAGGAAGGCACCAAGATCCACTTCGTGGTCCCCGAAGCGAAGAACAACATGTTCCCCTTCTTCCCTGACGTGCACGGCGCGCCGTTCAACGGGGCCGAGGCGATGAGCAAGCTCACCCGCTGGACCGTCGACCTGTCGAGCAACACCGACAAGTTCGATTCGATCACCCCGCTGACCGAAACCGCCAGCGAGTTCCCGCGGATCGACGACCGCTTCACCGGCCTCAAGAACCAGTACACCTGGGGCCTGGAGATGGACATGTCGCGCCCCTGCGAACTGAAGGGCGGCAGCGCCGGCGGGTTCCTGATGAACTGCCTGTTCCTCAAGAACCTCGAAGACGGCAGCGAGCAGCACTGGTGGTGCGGCCCGGTCTCGAGCTTGCAGGAACCCTGCTTCATCCCGCGCACGCCGGACGCCCCCGAAGGCGACGGCTGGATCGTGATGCTGTGCAACCGGCTGGAGAACCGCAACACCGACCTGCTGATCTTCGACGCGCTCGATATCGAGAAGGGCCCGGTGGCAACCGTCCACGTGCCGATCCGCCTGCGCTTCGGCCTGCACGGCAACTTCGCGCGCAGCGAGGACATCGGGCTGAAAGTGGCGGAGCCGGCATGATGCGCGCTCTTGCTGGCGCAGCGGCAGCGGCCCTGCTGGCTGCTGCACCGGCACAGGCGCAATCGGCAGACGAGTCATGGCGGCAATGGGACGTGGCTCCTGCGTGCCGCGACCTTGCCCCGCTCGATCCCGCGCCGACCGGGCCGGCACTGGCCTTTCGCGAGCCCTCGCCCGCGACGATCTCCATGCGGCGGCACCTGCTCGATCCGGAGGTGAACAGCTTCACCTTCCGCGAAGCGAGCGAGGTCTGGGCCAATCGCCAGGTTGCCCGATCCGGCAACCCGCGCCCCTGGCAGGTGGCCGAGGGGTTCGAAATGCCCGATGGCTACCAGGACTTTGCGCAGTCGACCTACACCGACGCCATGCTGGTGCTGCGCGACGGGCAGATCGTGTTCGAGGACTACCGCAACCGTTTCAGCGCGGACGAGCGGCACATCGGCTTCTCGATGTCGAAGACGATCATTGCCATGCTCGTCGGACAGGCGCTGGCACGCGGCGAGATTGACTCGCTCGACCAGGCAGCGGTGATCTACTGGCCTGCGCTGCGCGGAGGCGGATATGACGGGGTGACAATCCGGCAGCTGCTACAGATGCGCAGCGGCGCGGACATCGTGGAACGCTATGACTTCGGGGACAATCCCAGCCTCGCGGCCTGCATCCACGAAACGGCCATCGTACTCAATCGCGCGCGCTTCGCCGACTTCGGCATTGCCGTGGGGCGCCGCGAGGCGCCGGGGACCAGTTTCAACTATGCCACGCTGGATACGGCCGTGCTGGGCCGCGTGCTGGAGAATGCCACCGGCACTCCGCTGGCGCAGCTGACGACCGAACGCCTGTGGCAACCGCTAGGATCGGAAAGCAATGCCTTCTGGCTGGCAGACGGGCCGCCCGGCGCGGGACGTTCGCTTGCAGGCATGGGCTTCAACGCCACGCTGCGCGATTTCGCGCGGCTGGGGCAGTTGCTGCTTGACCAGGGCGTCGTTGGCGATCGCCGTGTGCTGCCCGATGGCTGGGTCACCGAGATGACCACCATGCTGCCGCTGGATCCCGCCAGCCCGATGCCGGGTTATGGCTACCAGACCTGGCAGCTGGGCAACGAGCCGGGTGCCTTTGCAGCCGTCGGCCTGGCCGGACAGTTCATCTACGTCCATCCCGCCAGCCGGACGGTGATCGTCAAACTCAGCCACTTCCCGCCCGGCGCCGAGCTGGAAGACCAGGTGGCCGACTACTTCGCGCGGATTGCCAATACTCCGATGGATTGATCCCGGCACGGCTTGACGCGCGGCCCGCTTTGCGCCGAACAGTCCTGCCCGAAGAGGAGAGGCACATTGATCCAACCAGGACTGGAATTTGTTTACGAGGCGAGTGGCGAGCTCGAAGAGCCGCGCCAGATTGGCGAGACCCATGACGGCACGCGCCGGATCATCCCGATCATCGCCGGCGGCTCTGTGAAGGGGCCGAAGATCTCAGGCAAGCTGATGGGCAATTCTGCCGACTGGCAGCTGACCCGGCACGACGGGGTGACCGTGGCCGATGCCATCTACGCCATCGAGACCGATGACGGCGCACTGATCCAGATCCGCAACAGGGGCCTGCGCCACGGTCCGGTCGAGGTCATGCGGCGGCTGGTCGCGGGCGAGGACGTCGATCCGTCCGAATACTATTTCCGCACCGTGCCCGAATTCATCGCGCCCGATGGCCCTTACGAGTGGCTGAACAAGTCGATCTTCATCTGCAGCGGGGCGCGCTATGCCAATTCGATCAAGCTGTGGGTGTGGCGGGTGACCTGATCGCCTGCACCGCATGACGGCGCAGCACACAGGAAAGGCGCGGCGGGTTTGGTCCAGCCGCGCCTTTCCTGTGTGCCCCCTCAGCCCGAAGCCCGGCGCTGATCGCCTCCGCACAAATGAATGGGGGCGACCTTTCGGCCGCCCCCAAGCTCCCCAGTTCGGAGGAGGTTCCTTATGACCGTTAGGTCTTACCAGGTGACCTGGAAGCCGGCGCGGGCGCCAACTTCACCTTCGCTGAAGCCGATGCCGAAGCCACCGGTGAACTGCGCGTTGTCACTGATGCGGGCGGCGAAGCTGGCCGAACCCGCGACACGGTCGTTGTAGTAACCGAAGCCACCCGACACGCCGAAGCTGTCGGTCGGCATCAGGACCGGCGATTCCATCGACAGCGCCATGGCCACACCTTCGTTCGCCTCACGAACGCCGCGGGCGTTCTGTGCGGTGAGATCGAAGAGGGTAGCCGTCTGACCCTGCAGGACACCGATCGCTGCCGCGTTGGCTGCGATGTTACCGGAGTTGGCGGCGATGAGGCCGGAGTTGACCGCAATCGCTGCCGTGTTGGAGGCGATGTCGGCGCGGACGCTCGGATCGACACCCACGACACCGTTGGCGTCGACGGTCATCACTTCGCCGGCATCGATCTGCGCAGCGGTGCTGGCAGCGATGTCGCCGATGCGGACCGCGCTACCCGTGCCGCCGAGGGCGACCTGGTTGGCGGCGGTGCTGGTGGCACCGAAGCCGATGGCGGTCGATCCGTCGAAGGCTGCCGTGGCGCTCTGACCGATGGCGGTCGACTGCAGGGCCGAGGCAGTTGCCTGGCGACCCACTGCGGTCGACTGGTTGCCCGAGGCATTGGCCTGCCAGCCGAGGCCGGTAGCACCGACACCGTTGGCGAGGGCTTCACCACCGAGGGCCGTCGAGTGGAATGCGGCCTGGGCCGATTCACCGATGGCCACGGCGTCCTCGTCAGTGGCCTGGGCGTTGAAGCCCAGAGCCAGCGACTGGGCGCCGGTTGCACTTGAACCCTGGCCGTAGGCGCTCGACTGGAAGCCGCTGGCCGAAGCCTGGCGACCCGTGGCGGTCGACTGGCCACCGGTGGCAGATGCCTGCCAGCCGAGGGCCGTGTCGCCAGCGCCGGTTGCCTGCGATTCAGCACCGACCGAAGTCGAATGGAAACCGCTGGCCACTGCCGTCTGGCCGAGAGCCACTGCGTCCTCGTCGCTGGCCACCGCACCATTACCCATGGCGACAGCGTCGAGGCCGGAGGCGGCACTCAGGTTGCCCACTGCGATTGAGGTCACGCCAGAGGCGCTGGCGCCGGTACCCGATGCAATGCTGTTGTCAGCCGTGGCGACCGCCCCGAGACCAGAGGCACTGCTGCCGATGCCGGCAGCAAAGGAACCCGCCCCGGTTGCAATGGCGCCCTCACCCGTTGCAGAGGCCTGAAAGCCACTAGCAATCGACGCGTCACCGCTGGCATTTGCAAGCGGACCAGTCGCAGTGGAGGCAAACCCACTGGCCGACGAGCCCACACCAATAGCCGACGAACCCACACCCGAGGCGCTGGCACCAGCACCCACTGCCGTGGCGACAAGTTCCGTGGCCGAAGCATTGTCACCGACAGCCGTTGAACTCTCTCCGCTGGCAAGCGAGAAGTTGCCGGTAGCCGTCGAAGCGAAGCCGGAAGCAATGGCCTCGTTACCGAGGGCAGTCGAACCAAAGGACGACGACGTGGTGTTGTCACCAAGTGCGACCGAGCCAAGTCCCGTTGCTTCACTCGACTGGCCAATCGCGATCGAGAAGCCGCCGGAAGCAAGCGACGTGTTGCCCATGGCAATGTCGTTCTCTCCGGTAGCCTGGGCGTTGATGCCCGAAGCGACCGAGTTGGCGCCGCTGGCTACCGCCAGCGAGCCGAAGGCACTGCTACCTTCGCCAGAGGCCTGCGTGTTCTGACCGAAGGCGCTGGAGTTGGTGCCGGACGCATTGGCCGTTTCACCCACAGCAGTGGACTGATTGCCAGTGGCCTGAGCGTTCTGGCCAACCGCGGTGGAATCGGCGCCGGTGGCATCCGAGTTTTCACCCAGCGAGGTGCTGTCGTCGCCCGAAGCGTTGGCAGCGATACCGAAGGCTGCGGAGTTGGCACCCGTGGCAGAAGAGCTGCCGCCGACTGCGGTCGAGCCGCTGGCTACCGCGCCGCGGCCGATAGCGACTGCATCGGTGTTGGTGGCCTGGGCGTTGCCGCCGATGGCGACCGCACCGTCCTGCGAGGCGTTGGCGAGATCACCGATGGCCACCGACTGTACACCAGCGGCATTTGCACTGGTGCCACCGGCAAACGAATTCTGCCCGGTCGCTTGCGAGCCGGTGCCAACTGCGGTCGAACCATCACCGGTTGCAGCCGCTCCAATGCCGTTGGCGGTCGAGTTGATGCCCGATGCTGTTGTGAATGAGCCGGTAGCCGTCGCACCGTCACCTGAAGCATTGGAAACGGCGCCCACCGAGACCGATGCAAAACCGCCGGCATTGGCGAAGGTGCCCAATGCGGAAGATCCATCGCCGCTGGCAATCGAGCTGTCGCCGAGTGCCTGCGCCTGTTGGCCGCTTGCCAGTGCGTTGATACCCAGTGCCGAGGAAAAATCACCGGTTGCCTGGGCATTTACGCCGATCGCATTCGTCGCAAGTCCGGTTGCCTGAGCGGATATGCCAGTAGCAGTGGAGAAATCGCCAGTTGCCTGGGCACCTGAACCGGTTGCAGTGCTGCCGAAACCGGAAGCGGTAGAATCTGAACCAATCGCGGTGGACTCATCGCCTGAAGCGGCGGCTCCTTCACCGAAGGCCGAGGATTCCTCGCCCGTTGCGACTGAACCCGCACCTGTCGCGGTAGACGAAGTACCCTGCGCTAGGGCGAGGTTGCCGATCGCCACAGCGTCTTCCGCCTGCGAGCGGGCCTCTGTGCCGATGGCAAGGCTGTTGTCGCTGGTGGCGGAAGCAAGCTGGCCGATCGCAGTCGAAGCGGTCCCGCCGCCGTCGGCATTGTCGCCGATGGCGATAGAGGAATCTCCATTTGCGCGACCGGTACCAACCGAGATCGAGTCGTCGCCGGTCGCATCCGCGCCGAAGCCGATTGCCGTTGAACGATCGCCGGTTGCTGCCGACGAGTCACCGTATGCTGAGGCGCTCACGCCATTGGCAGTCGAATCGAAGCCGACTGCGGTGCTGCCCTCAGTCAGCGCCTGCGAGCTGTTGCCGATCGAAACCGAGTTGTCGCCGCGGGCATTCGATTCGGTGCCAACAGCGGCCGAGCCGTCGCCCGATGCAGTCGCCAAGTAGCCGCTTGCGGTTGATGCTGTGCCCGAAGCCAGCGAGTCAGCGCCGATGGCCGTGGATTCGGTGCCCGATGCAATGGCATCCGTACCGATTGCGGTCGCGCGGTTGGCAGTCGCTTCCGAGCTCTGGCCGACGGCCGTGCTGCGCGCGCCGGTTGCTTCGGCGAGGCGGCCTACTGCCGTCGAGACCGAGCCGCTGGCCTCCGAAGCCGAGCCGACTGCGGTTGAACCGTTGCCCGAAGCCTCTGAGTCGTAGCCGGTTGCCGTCGAGGCGACACCCGATGCTTCCGCGTTGGTTCCGCAAGCCAGCGAGTTTGCGCCGCTACCGCTAGCACCGCCGGTGGTGTCCGGGGTGGCGGTGGTGCCGAAGTTGTTGTTGCTTTCGTCGGCATCAAGCGCGCTGACGACATTGCCTTCGTTGGAATAGGTCGCGCCCGAGCCAAAGCCGGCGACGACGTCGCCCGTGCCATTGTCGAGCAGGCACTCTTCTGCAGCGGCTGTGCTCGGCGTGGTGCCGACCATGGCGACAGTTGCAATTGCGAGACCCGAGGCGCCGAGCGCCATGGTGGTCATCTTGCCGAAAGTCTTCGGCGCTGTTTTCGAACTGGGCATTGTAAAGATTCCTCCTGTTTACCGAAACGAGCTTGAGCCCGAGGGATCGACAAAAAAGGAGAGACTGACCCTGGCAGTCATGAATGCCCCCCTGATGTGTGTCGCAACCCCCCGATTGCGGCAAAAGCCCGTTTCCGGACTCCGCGTATGTTAAGGATATTTCTGAATTTCGCACGTCCAAAATGCAAAAAATTAACGATTTGTGCCTGAATGGGGCGGTTTGGATGGATAAATTGTGCGGTAAATGCCGCGACAAGGTTCGTTAAGACGAACTCAACGGGCCTAGGCGATGCGCAAGTCCAACAGAGTCGGCTCTGGCGACTCGAAGCTCCAGCGCAAGGCGTCATCAAGATTGTCGACCGAGTCCACTTTGCGACCTGCAATTGCTTGACCCTCTGCCAACTGGACGAAGTCGAGACCTCTCAGGTCACAGCCAGGCACGCTATTCATCCCGAACTCGCCGGAAAATCCCATAAGTGCGGCATATGCAGCGTTGTTCATGATGATGACGCTCACCGGCAGGCCTTGCTGGTGCGCCGTGAACAGTCCCTGGATCGTGTACATGGCAGCGCCGTCACCGAGGATCGCGATCACCTTGTCGTCCTGGCCCATGCAGACGCCCAGCGCACCCGGCAGCGAATAGCCGAGGCCGCCGCTGGCGCAGGAATAGAAGCCGCCCTCGCGAACGATCGGCAGGGTCTGGTGCTCGGGCCCGCGCGCTGTCGGGGCCTCTTCGACGATCACGGCCTTGTCAGGGCGCAGCGCGGCGATGCGGCTGAGCACGTAGGCTGCCGTCATTTGCGGTTCGGGCGTGATCAACTGGTGGCGGGGTCCGGTGTAGTCGCGCGCCCTGGCGCGTTCGGCGAGCTTCGTAAGGGCGGCTGCCGGATCCCCCAGCACGCCGCCGCCGCCGGGCAGGTTGGCGAGGTGCTGCGGATCATCGCTCAGGGCCATCAGCCTGGCATGGGCAGGCCAGTGCGGGCCGCTGCCTTCGACGTGGTAGGTGAACACCGGCGCCCCGGCGACAAGGATGGCGTCAAACGGATCGAGCGCATCGCGGATCTGGTCGCGCCAGGCGTTGAGGAAGCCCGCGAATTGCGGGTGATCTTCGGGGAAGGTCTCGCGCGCGGCGTAGGGCGCGGCGAAAACAGCGCAGCCAGCCTTCTCGGCCAGCGCGATGGCAGCATCCCAGCCGCCGGCATTGGCGACCCCGGTGCCCACCACCAGCGCCGGATTGCTGGCACTGTCGAGCAGTTCCGCCAGGCGGTCGATACCCTTGTCCGAGGGCACTGTGATCGCGTCGATATCCGGCAGCCCCGGCATCTCGCAGTCGCGCTCCCAGTCGTCGACGGGGATGGAGACGAAGACCGGGCCCATCGGCGGGGTCAGGGCAATTGCGAAGGCGCGCGCCAAAGCCAGCGGCACGTCCTCGGCGCGGGCGGGTTCGACCGAATACTTGACGTAAGGCCGCGGGAACTCGCTCGGCCGTTCGGCATAGAGGAAGGGATCGTAAGGCAGGATCGAGCGCGCCTGCTGGCCCGCCGTCACCACCACGGGCGCATTGTTCTTCCACGCGGTGAACAGGTTGCCCAGCGAATGCCCGGTGCCCGCGGCACTGTGCAGGTTGACCAGTGCCGGCTTGCCGGACGAACGCGCATAGCCGTCTGCCATGCCGACAACGACGGCCTCGTTGAGACCCATCACATAAGGGAAGGGCATGCCCTTGAGCATGGGCAGCTCGGTGCTGCCGGGATTGCCGAACAACCGGTCGACCCCGAAATGTTCGAATACGGCGAAGGCGGCGTCACTAACATTAGGCATTGTATCAGACCTCTTCACCACCCGCGCGGGCGCGGTCGAGCATGGATGCCTCGTCCTTGCCATAGCGCGTCAGCACAATCAGCAGCAGCGCGACGATCACCGGGCAGACCCACATCAGCGAAATCAGCGCGGCGGCCAGGTCATTGCCGTTCTGGTCGGAAATGATCCCGACCACATAGGGGCCGAGACCCTGGCCGAGCAGGGTCATGATGACGAGGTAGGTCGAGAAGATGATCCCGCGCATGCGCGGCAGGGCCAGGCCCAGCAGCAGGGCATAGGTCGGCGGCAGCCACAGCGTCAGGATCAGCGAGAAGACGGTGTAGCGGAGGTAGAAATCGCTCAGCGTTTCGGCGCTGTAGGTCCAGATCCCGAAGAAGGGCGAAATGCCCAGCGACAACAGCACCAGGAAGATCATCCCGCGCGTGCCCATCTTGCCGCCCAGCCAGTCGGCCAGCGGTCCGGCCACCAGCGCGCCGATGGTTGCCAGCACGGCGGATAGCAGGCCGAACTGCAGGCCGACGTCGGCCATCGACAGCTCGAATTGCCGGATCAGGATCTGCGGGCTGGCGAACATCACGCCATAGTTGATGGCGGTCTGCAGGCCGCCCATCACCATCAGCAGCAGCAATGACGGATTGAGCGCGACCTTGAAGGTGGGCTTGTCGGTCAGGCGGAAGTTCTGGAACAGGTTGAGCACCACGAAGGCGCCGAAGCCGAACACGCTCCATTGCAGCACATGCGGACTGATTGACACGGCGCCGAAATCGAGCGGCGGGCGCGGCGAGAAGTCGCTGGTGACCTGCACCATCAGGGCGCAGAAGCCCACGATTACTGCCAGGCCGACAAGGTTGATGGTCCACTGTTTCGCCCCGGCGTCATGGCGCCACAGGTTCATCCAGTTGGTGCCCGGCGTCACCGCGCCCAGTACGCCTGCGCTGGCCTTGAACGGGGCCGGATCGGGCTTGGTCTTGATGCCGTCCATCGCGCCGCGCTCGGGCTCGCGCAGCTTGTAGATCAGCCATGCCAGCGGGAAGCCGGGCAGGGCGGCGACAAGGAAGGCGAACTGCCAGCCAGCAAAGCCGAAGTTGGCCCCGCCAGCGGCCACGCGGTTGTCCCACCATTCGGCCGCCACGCCGCCCAGCGCCATCGACAGGCCAAGGCCCAGCGCCAGGCCGACACCGAGGCCGCCCATGGCAAGGCCGCGGCGGCCCTTGGGCAGGCTGTCGAACAGGATGGAATTGGCGGCAGGCTGCGTCGCCGCCTCGCCGATGCCCACGCCGAGGCGCGAGATGGCAAGCAGGGTGAAGCCTTGCGCAAAGGCGGACAGGCCGGCGAAGAACGACCAGCCGGCAAGGCAGATCGCCAGCAGCTTGGTGCGCACCCAGCCGTCCACCAGCCGTCCCAGCGGCAGCGAGAACAGCGCGTAGAACAGCGCGAAGACCGTGCCGTAGAGCAGGCCCATCTCGGCATCGCCGATGCCCAGGTCCGCGCGAATATCGTTGGCGAGGATGGAGAGGATCTGCCGGTCGAGCAGGCTCATCATCTGCGCCGAGGACATCAAGATGATGGCGTGCCAGCCATAGCGGCTGATGCGGTTGCTGTCGGGTGCCTCGCTGGATGCCGGAGCGATCGGCATTCCTGGTGCCGTACCCGCAGCGTCAGGTGCAGTATTGGGTGTATCGCTCACAAGCCGCCCTTCAAATCCCGAACAGCGCTTCCGCATTTGTCTGGAAGAACTTGCGCTTGGCATCGGGGCTGATGTCCATGGCGTCAAGACGGCGCACCTCGTCCGGTACAAATTGATACGGATAGTCCATCGCGTAACAGACGCGGTCTTCGCCCATGACTTCCATCATCAGCTTGATCGACGCGGGACTGGGAAGGCCGGAGTTGGTGCCCCACACATTGGTGCGCAGGTAATGGTGCAGGCCGTGCTGCAGCGGCTTCAGCCGTTCGTAGCGCTTGGAGCGTACACCCGCGTTGAACATGTAGTCGAAACGGTCGATCCAGAACGGCAGGCCTTCGCAGCCGTGGCCCAGCACCAGCTTGAGCGAGGGATAGCGGTCGAACACGCCGGTCGTAAGCAGGCGCAGCGCGTGGTAGCTCGTCTCCATCGCGAAACCGAAGATCGCGCCTTCGAGGCCTGCCTCCACCATGCCGCCGATCATGTTGTCGGGCGGGCCTTGCGGGTGGATGTAGAGCGGGATGTCCATGTCCGCGCAGGTGCGTAGGATGGGGTCGAACTGCTCCTCGTCGAGGTAGTGGCCGTGGGTGTGGGAGTTCACCTGCACGCCGACGAAGCCCAGTTCTTCCTTGCCGCGCTTCAGCTCCTGCGCCGACCATTCGGGGTCCTGCGGGCAGATCGCGGTCATGCCGATGAAGCGGTCCGGATAGCGCTCGCAGGCGTCCTTCAGCTGGTCGTTGCCGCGCGTGACGATGCCCTTGGCCTCGTCGAGGTCGAACAGCGACTGCACCCCCGGGCTGGTCATGGCGAGCACGGCCTTGTCGATACCGCTTTCGTCCATCGCCGCTATGCGCAGCGGCCCGAGGTCGAGCAGGCGTTCGCGGATGAAGGTCGTGCGTTCGCTGGGGCTGGTGCCGTAGAAACCCCACAGCGAAACCGTGCCCTTGTCGGCGCGGCCTTCCTTCACCAGCCGCAGGATGGCGTCCATCTGCTCGGCAGTGCCGAAGGCTTCTTCGGTGGCGATGCGCAGGTAGCCGTGCTGGCCACCGGTCTTCAGTTCTGTTGTCACGCGCTTTCCTCTCCCTTGTCGCGCTTGATAGCGGTCAGGCCTCGTGGATGGCTTTCACCACCATGCAGGCCTTCACGCCCTCGGGGCCGTCTTCGCTGCCGTGGCCGGACCACTGGACGCCCTGGAACGGGGCATCGGGACCGGCAATCATGTGGGTGTTGAGGCCCATCATGCCGACCTGCACCTCGTCCGCCAGGCGGCGCTGGCGCTGCACGTCGTTGGTCCAGGCGTAACCGGCCAGGCCGTAAGGCAGGCGGTTGGCCTCGGCGATCATCTGTTCTTCGCTGGCATAGGGGTTGATGAGCGCGAGGGGGCCGAACGGCTCTTCGTTCATCACTTCGGCATCGAGCGGGATTTCGCTCAGCACGGTCGGCTGGAAGAAATAGCCCTGGTTGCCGATGCGTTCACCGCCGGTGTTCACCTTGGCACCCTTGCTCTTGGCGTTGGCCACGAACTTTTCCATCGCGTCGGGACGGCGCGGGTTGGCCATGGGGCCCATCTGCGTTTCCGGGTCGAGACCGTCACCAACCTTGGTGGCGCCAAGGCGCTCGGCCATGCCGTCGCGGAACTTCCCGAACACGTTTTCCTGCACGATGAAACGCGTCGGACTGACGCAGACCTGGCCGGCGTTGCGCGTCTTCCCGGGCGCGGCGGTGGCCAGCACCTTCTCCATGTCGGCATCGTCGAACACCAGCACCGGGCCGTGGCCGCCAAGTTCCATGGTGGTGCGGATCATGTTGTCCGCCGCCAGCTTGGCAAGGTGCTTGCCGACCACGGTCGATCCGGTGAACGACAGCTTCTTGATGATCGGCGAACCGAGCAGGTGGCGGCTGACTTCATCGGGCACGCCGAACACGGCCTGCGCCACTTCCTTGGGCAGGCCTGCGTCGTAGAGGCACTGCAGGATGCCCAGCGCCGATGCCGGGGTTTCCTCGGCCGACTTGAGGATGATCGAGCAGCCCGCGGCGACTGCAGCACCCAGCTTGCGGCTGGGGTTGCCGAGCGGGAAATTCCACGGCGCGAAGGCGGCGATGGGGCCAACCGGCTCCCACCGCACGGTGGAGCGCTGGCCCACCGGACGTACCAGTTCGCGGCCATAGATGCGCTGGCATTCGCCCGCAGCGAAATCGAACCAGCCGGCAGAAGCCATGCATTCCATCCTGGTCTCGCCGACCGGCTTGCCTTCCTCCATCGTCGCGACGCGGGCGAGGTCGTCCGCGCGTTCGCGGATCAGCGCGGCAGCCTTGTGCAGCACGGCGGCGCGCTGGGCGGCGGGCGTGTAGCGCCAGATCTTGTAGCCGCGCTGCGCCACTTCCAGCGCCCGGTCGAGGTCTGCCGGGTCTGCCAGCGGCAGTTCGGCCAGCGTCTCGCCGGTGACGGGATTGACGACATCGAAGGTGCGGCGGCCACCGCCGGACACCCGTTCGCCGTCGATTACCATGTGGAGGCTGGGGTACTGGGTCATTTGCTCTCTACCTCGTAATACCTGCGGAAGCGGGACCGTGGCCCCGCTTCCCTGCATCGCTGTTCTGGAACCCCGCTGCTGCGAGGTCGTCGGGCAGGCCTTAGCCCTTCGCCTTCTCGCGCGCCACATCGCCTTCCCAGCGATCCGCCTTCATTTCCTCACCGGTGATCGGGTGCTTCATGTGGAAGGGCAGCAGCTTGTGCGTCGGCCACAGCCAGTGGTCGTCGATCAGCGCGTCCGGACCCGACGGGTCTTCGGGATAGAGCACCTTGGGGAAGGGCACATATTCGGGATCGGTGTAGGCCCAGCCCTTTTCGAAGTCGGCGTGCCAGTGCGGGAAATAGTTCAGCACGTGGATGCGCCACTTGCCGTCTTCGCCCTTCTTGTAGACGTTCTCGTAGAGGCCGCCTTCCCACCACTGGCGGGCCTTCAGATGCGGGGCGTCGCCCTCGTAATCCTTGTGGCGACCGGCCTGCATGGTGGAACGGCCGCGCAGGCGCGCGGTCTTGCCGTCGGGGTCGATGTCGATGATCGTCTGGATCTGCGGGTGATCCAGCAGGAAGCCGTCGATCGGGCCGTTGTTGTTGTAGGTGAAACGCTTGCGGAAGCGGTCGATGTAAAGGCGCGCGACGCCCGCCTTGCCCTTCCACACGCCGCCGAAGAAACGCACTTCGCCGTCGTCGGTGAACAGGTCTACCACCTGGTCATACATGCATTTGTCGATCAGGTAGCCATAGAGGTACTGCAGCTTCTTGACGTCCAGCTCGTCTTCACGCTGGGTCAGGCGCTTGTCCATCTCGGCCACCTTGGCCTCGAGCGCTGCGATGCGATCTTCCGACATACCGATTCTCTCCCAATTTGTATGTTGTGCATACAATTGTGTGAGCGCCCCGCGCCTGTCAACGGCGTGATTGTATCATTCGTTAGATACCTAGTGCTTCAAGCCGCTCCACCTCTTCGCGGTAGGGCCGGATGGCGCGCCACATGAACAAGGTGGCAATCGGCATGAAGACCGCCGCGACGATCAGCAGGGCCTGCCACAGCTTGGCCGGATCGCCCACGATCAGGTCGCTCACAGAGCCGATCACGAAGCTGCCCATGGCGCCGAAAAAGGTGAACATGAACAGGTAGAGCGCCGTCACCTGCCCGCGCATCTCGTTGGGCGCGATACGCTGGATGGCCGCGTTCTGCGCCGGTGCGCCAGCCAGCCCGAACATGGCCGTGGCCGCCATGCAGCCCAGCGCCAGTTCGGCATAGGGCATCAGCGGCGTCAGGATGGCGAAGGTCGTGGTGCAGGTGAAGATGATGGCGCAGGCGCGGATGTTGCCGTCCTTGTACTTGCGGTTCATCCAGCTGACGAAGACCCCGCCCAGCACGATGCCGGTGATCGAGGCGACGAACAGCAGCGGGCCGAGCAGGTTGCCGATATCGGCCTCGGTCCAGCCGTATGTGCGGCTGATGAAGGGCACGCGCCAGGCGGGCAGGCCCTGGCTCTCGATGGCGGACAGCGCCAGCGCGGCGAACAGCGGCCAGTAGGTCGCGCCGCGCAGGTTGATCGCGCGAATGGCATCGAAGCCGGTGAAGGCCAGCAGCTTGCGGCCCATCGGCGCATCGGCGGGCACCAGCCGCGCGGAATCGGGCGGCGAGCGGCGCGGGGGTTCGCGCACCAGCAGGAACAGGATCGCCGCCAGCAGGCCCGGCAGGCCGATGATGATCAGCACCAGCTGCCAGTTGAAGATCGCCAGGCCGAGGAACTCGATCCTCTCGGGGAACTGCTCGGTCCAGGCGATCAGCTGGCCGCCGCCCCAGGTGCCGCCCGACTGGCCAAGCACGAAGCCGAACTGCACGAGCGCGAAGACGATGGGGATGCGCACCGGCCGGAAGGCGTCGGCCAGCAGCGAATAGGAACCTGGTCCGTGCGCCGATCCGCCCGCACCGACGAACAGCCGCGTCCCCACCAACTGGGCGAAGTTCTGCGCCAACCCGCCCAGCGCCGTGATTGTGCCGAGCACGGCAATGCCGGCTGCCAGCACCTTCTTGCGCGGGAAGATATCGACCAATCGCGAAAGCGGGATGCCGACGAAGACGAAGGCGATCACGCTGGCCGGACCCAGCAGGAAGCCGAGCGCGGAATCGCTGAGTTCGAAGCTGGCGCGCATCTTCTCGGCCAGCATGGCAAACACCGTCTGGTCGAAGAAGGTCAGGAACATTGTCAGGACGATGACGAACAGCGCGTACCAGCCCGCTGTTTCGCTTGGCCATTGCCGTTCCGCCGCCGGTGCGTCACCGGTTGCGGGCGCTTCGGCCACCAGGGGTCCTGCCATCAAATTCTCCCGACCTGCTTTGCTTTTGGTGCTCAATCCTTGCCACGCAGGCCCCGCGATTCCATGACGCAGGTCAAACAAGACCAAGAAATATCAAGACGGAGAGGATTCGCCCCATGCCCAAGTACCCCGCCACCTACGCCCAGGACCGCGCCGAGATCGAAGACCTGATGGCGCGCTACCTCCTGGCCATGGATTGGAACGATTTCGACATGTACGCCGAAACCTTCACCGAGGACGGCACGCTCGATTACGCTGGCGGGCAGACCGTGGGCCGCGAGAACATCCGGGCCGAGGCCAAGGAGTTCAAGGAACGGGTCGGCACCATCTTCAAGGACATCGACGGCAATCCCGCCATCCTGCGCCACATCCTGTGCCATTCGGTGATCCGCGTCGAAGGCGACAAGGCCTGGCACACGGGCTTCTGGTTCGAGACCGCCAACGATGGCCCCAAGGTTCCCTCGCAAGGCAGCCCCGACGGCTTGCGCAAGACGCCGACCATGGGCAGCTTCGGCACTTACGAGGACGAGATCGTGCGCGTCGACGGCGAGTGGAAGTTCAAGTACCGCAACATCCGCAACGAGTTCCTGCATGGCCGCGCAAGCCGCCCGGAAAACCCGGTGCGCGAACTTGATCGTGCAGCGGAAGGCTCGCGTTCATTCTCGCCGGTCTAAGGGCGATCGCATGATCCGCACCGCACTCGCTTTCGCCCTTGCCGTCACGCCGACTCTGGCCACTGCCCAGGCTGCCGCGCCGCAGCTGGGTGTGGAGCACCGCATGCTGGTGCGCTGCTCTGCCGCTTTCGCGCTGGTCGCTTATCGCCAGGACAACGGCAATGCCGAGGCCATGCGCTATCCGGCCATGGCCGAACGCGGGCGCGAATTCTTCGTGCGGGCCAGCGCGCAGGTGATGGACGAGGCCGGTCTCGACCGCGACCAGATCCAGGCGGCCCTGTCCGCCGAAGCGCAGGACATGGTCGACAACGGCACGCTGGACCAGGTGGTGCCGGTCTGCCTCAACCTGCTCCCCGAAGAATAGCGGAGATCGCCGGATAATTGGCACTTGGCCGCTGGACCGCGCGCGGCGCATGCGGCATTAGGCGGCGGATAAACATGTGGCAGCTTTATCATTTCCCGCTCTGTCCGTTCAGCCGCAAGGTGCAGCTCGCCCTGAGCGAGAAGAAGGTGCCTTTCGCCCTGCGGCTGGCCTACCCGTGGGAAGATGACGAGGACTTCCACCGCCGCAATCCGGCGGGCAAGACTCCGGTCCTCTACCAGGAAGAACGCCGCCTGACCCTGGCCGACAGCCAGGCGATCTGCGAGTATTTCGAAGAGACCGAGAGCAAGAGCCCGCTGTTGCCCGGCTCGGCCCAGGCGCGCGCGGAGATCCGCCGGCTGGTCGCGCTGTTCGACGATGCGCTCTACAACGGTGTCACCGCGCCGCTGCTGCACGAGAAGATGAAGAAGCGGCTGTTCCTGCGGCAATCGCCCGACAGCCGCGTGCTGCGGCAGGCGACGCGGGTGCTGCACGACCATCTCGATTACATCGACTTCCTCGTCGACCATAACCGCTGGTTGGGCGGGGCGCAGCTCAGTCTCGCTGACTTTGCCGCTGCCGCGCAACTGTCGGTGATCGACTACCTCGACTGCCTCGAATGGTCGGACCATTCCAGCGCCCGCAACTGGTACCGCGTGATGAAAAGCCGTCCCAGCTTTGCCCCGTTGCTGACCCAGAAGATGGAAGGCCTGCCGCCGCCAAGGCACTACGCGGACGTGAACGCCTAGTTTGTTTTTCGAGGCCGCCTCCGCGGCCTCGTCCTCCCGGCTATTCCCTCCGCTGCGCTTCGGGGCCGGTGCGGGCGGGCGGTCGCCCTTGCGGTCCGCCTTTGGCGAACCGATATAGCGCTCCGTAGCTAACTTGCGGGGGTATCGGGCGCGATCAGCGCCCGACAAAGGGCGACCGCCCGCCCGCAGGTGCCGCGCAGCGCAGCGGAGCGAACAGCGCCGCGGACGCTCGCGCGGAGGCGCGAGCGAAAGGAAAACAGATGGCCCAGAAAATCACCCTCACCGAAGCCGAATGGCGCGAGAAGCTGACGCCGGAGCAGTATCGTATCCTGCGCGAGGCGGGCACCGAGCGGGCCTTCACCGGCAAGTACGAGAAGAACAAGGCCGCGGGCGAATACAGGTGCGCCGGCTGCGGCCAGCCACTGTTCGTGAGCGATGCCAAGTATGACAGCGGCTCCGGCTGGCCCAGCTTCACCTCGCCCGCTGCTGCCGAGGCGGTGGAGGTGAACCAGGACGTGTCGCACGGCATGGTGCGCACCGAGGTGGTCTGTTCCAACTGCGAAGGCCATCTCGGCCATGTCTTCCCCGACGGTCCCGGCCCCGAAGGGCTGCGGTATTGCATCAATTCCGCCGCCCTGGCCTTCGAACCGGAGGAAAACCAAGGCGATTGAGCGCGTGACCCGTTCACGCTGGATTAGCATTGCCCTATGCATGACTCCCCGGAAACGGGACATTGCCGGGCGCCGGGCGCCTGCTGACAGGAATTGACGGCTTATGGCCAGGCGGCGGGGCACCAGCTCCAACAAACGAGGGTACCGGTCGCGCAAGGCGGCTTCGGCAGCGCGCGAGCGTGAAGCACGGGCAGGTGGCTGGAAGCCGTGGTTGTGGATGTGGACCAAGCGCCTTTTCCTGGTCGGCACCCTTGCCGCGCTGCTGGGCGCGATTGCCCTGACCACGGCGGTCTACTTCGCCTCGCGCAGCCTGCCATCCTACGCCGCGCTGCGCGAAAGCCAGCACGGGCAGACCATCGTGGTGCGCGCACGCGACGGCTCGCAGATCGTCGAGATGGGGCCGAGCTATGGCCAGTGGCTGACAGCTGACGAAATTCCCGATGTGATGAAGCACGCCATGGTCTCGGTGGAAGACCACCGGTTCTATTCGCACTTCGGCGTCGATCCGATGGGCCTGGCGCGCGCGGTCTACAACGCTTTCGCCGAGGACCGGCAGGTGAGCGCCACCTCCACGATCACCCAGCAGCTGGCGCGCAACGTTTTCCTCAATTCCAACCGCACGTTCGATCGCAAGATCCGCGAGGCGGTGCTGGCCATGGCGCTCGAATGGCGCTTCTCCAAGGAGCAGATCCTCGAGCTGTACCTCAACCGGGTTTACTTCGGCGGGGGTGCCTATGGCATCGATTCCGCCAGCCGCCGGTTCTTCAGCCACTCGGCGCGCGAACTGACGCTGGAGGAAGCGGCGATCATTGCGGGCATGGTGAAGGCGCCCAGCCGCTATTCCCCCACCGCCGATCCGCAACGTGCGGTCGACCGTGCCAACGTGGTGGTGGCGCAGATGGTCAACTATGGTGACCTCGATCCGGCAGAGGCGCGTGACGTGAACCTCGACACGGTGAACCTGCGCGAGGATGTCGGGCAGAACTCGATGCGCTATTTCACCGACTGGGCGCTGCCGCAGCTCGACCTGCTGCTGCCCGACGACAATTTCGAACCGATCGAGGTCTGGACCACGCTGGACGTCGGCATGCAGGCCGCAGCCACGACCGCGATCCAGTCCAACGCGCCGGACGGCGCGCAGGGGGCGTTGGTCAGTCTCGACCGTGACGGGGCGATCCTCGCCATGGTCGGCGGGACCGATTACGTCACGTCCAACTACAACCGCGCAACCGATGCCTTGCGGCAGCCGGGATCGTCGTGGAAGCTGTTTGTCTACCTCGCCGCACTGGAAGCGGGCTACCGGCCTGACGACCACGTGCAGGACGTGCCGGTGACCATCGACGGCTGGTCGCCGCGCAATTCGGGCGGATCCTATGCCGGCGACATCGACGTGCGCACGGCCTTTGCCTATTCCAAGAACTCGGTCGCGGCGCAGCTGGGCAACGAGGTGGGCTTCTCCAACGTAGCCAGCATGGCGCGGCGGTTCGGCATCACCTCGCCCATCTCCACCTATCCGGCCATGGTGCTGGGCAGCAGCGAGGTGCGGCTGATCGACATGACCCGCGCCTATGCCGCCGTCTCTGCGCGCGGGCAGTCGATCGAGCCCTACGGCATCATCCGCGTCACCACGGCAGACGGCGAGGAGATCTACCGCCACCGCAGCGCGCGGCCCTATACCCTGGTGCCCGACTACGTCGCCGCCGGGATCACCGACCTGCTGCAGACGGCGGTGGCCACCGGTACCGGGCGTGCGGCGCAGATCGGCCGGCCCGTGGCGGGCAAGACCGGCACGACCAATTCCAGCCGCGACGGCTATTTCGTCGGCTTCTCCAGCGGCATTACCACCGGCGTGTGGATGGGCCGCGACGACAATGGCCGCGTTCCCGGTCTGCAGGGCGGCACCGCGCCCGCACGCGCCTTCGCTGCCTACATGCGCTACGCCGTGCGTGACCGGCCGGTGGAGGAATTCGATACCGACCTGCAGCTCCCGGCCTGGCAGCTCGAGCCGGACGACGAGTTCTATTACGGCGAGAACGACGACTATTACTTCTACATCGACGACCAGGGGAACCTGGTCGAGCCACGCAGCACGGAAGAGCAGTTCGACGATGCCTTCGGCGTCGAAGGCGAAGGCGAGAACGTGGTGCGCGAGAACATCGATCCGCGCCGCAATACCGAGCGACCGGCCCAGTCGGGCTCCGGTTCCGGCTCCAGCTCGCGCGAGGCCCCGCCGGCGGCGAGCGATGACTTCCTGGAAAGGGCTACCGGACGGCAAGTGCCGGACGACAAGCCCAACCGGAAGCGGGCTGTCGATGCGATGATTTCAGAGCGCAGGGATTAGGGGAAGTTTGTATTGCGCACCGACCTCCGTCGGTGCGTCCTCGCTAGACGCGCTCCGCTTCGCTGCGCGCCCGCTGCGGGCGGGCAGTCGCCCTTGCCTTCGCTACTCTCGGTATTGGTGAACCGCAGCTAGCTGGCACTATTCTCGGTCGCGATCAGCGACCGACCGAGCGCACGCGCGCGACCCGCAGGTGCCGCGTAGCCCGAAGGGCGGAGCGAACTGCACCGAGGACGAGCCTGCGGAGGCAGGCTCATGAGACAATCAATCTAGCGAGGATGCACCCGCGGAAGCGGGTGCACCAACCTACTGATCCATGAACCGTACGGGCACCGACTGGGTCAGGCCGCCCGGCGCCTGCAGGCGTAGCAGCACCGCTTCGCGGCCCGCTGCCTGTGCGTCGGAGAGGATCGCTTCCAGCTCTTCCACGGTGGCGATCGACTGGCCGTTGGCACCTAGGATCATGACGCGGCGGGCGAGGCCGCGGCGCGCGGCGTCCGAGCTCGGGTCGACGCCCGTGATGGCAACGCCCGTGGTATCGTCCGCCACGCCCAGCTGGCGTGCGATCTGCGGAGTGATCTCGACCGCGTCGATGCCGAGCAGTTCCTGCATCAGGCCGGCACCCTTGTCGGGGGTGTTGTCCTGCGGCGTATCCTCGTCATCGCCCTGGAACATCTGCTGCTGCATCAGTTCCTCGTCGCTGGGACGGCGGCCGACAGTCAGCGTCACGCGGTTGCGTTCACCGTTGCGAATAAAGACCAGCGGCACGCGCGTGCCGGGAGCGATATTGGCGACGATGCGCGACAGGGTGTTGTCGGGCGTCACGTCCTCGTTGTTGACCGAGATCACCACGTCGCCGGCGCGCAGGCCGGCGCCTTCGGCAGCTTCGCCGGGCTGGACGCTCTGGATCAGCTCGCCGCGATCTTCCTCGATGCCCAGTGCCTCGGCGATGTCGTCATCCACCGCCTGGATACGCACGCCGATATAGCCGCGCAGGATTTCCTCGCCGGCGATCAGCGCCTGCACGATCGGCGAGGCGTCCTCTGCCGGGATGGCAAGGCCGATGCCGACGCTGCCGCCCGAGGGAGAGAGGATGGCATTGTTGATGCCGATCACATTGCCCTGCATGTCGAACAGCGGGCCGCCGGAATTGCCGCGGTTGATGGAGGCGTCGGTCTGGATGTAGCGGTCGAATGCGCCGCCCTGGCCGGTGGTGCGCTGCACGGCGGAGACGATGCCGCTGGTAACAGTGCCGCCGAGGCCGAAGGGGTTGCCGATGGCAATCACCCAGTCGCCCACACGCGCCTGCGAACTGTCGCCGAAGCGGACGAAGGGGAACGGCTGCGCGCGGGTAATCTTCAGCACCGCAAGGTCCGACGAGGGGTCCGTGCCCACCAGTTCTGCCGGATATTCGGTGCCATCGGGCAGGGTAACGGTGACTTCTTCGAGCGTCGCCCGTGCGTCGGGGGCAACCACGTGGTTGTTGGTAACGACATAGCCGTCGGCCGACACGATGAAGCCCGAACCCAGCGACTGGGCCTCGCGCGTGGTCGGACCGTTATTTCCACCACCGCGGCGGTTGAAGAACTGGTCGAACGGGTTTTGCGACGGCGGGATGGTGATCGACTGGCGGGTGGAGATGTTGACCACCGCAGGCTGCAGCACCTCGGTCAGGTCCGCGAAGCTTGCGGGCGCACCGCCCACTGGCACCGCGTTTTCCATGTGGATGCGGTCGTTCTGGGCCACCTGCGCCCCGGCGGGAAAGCCGGTCAGCATGGTAACGGTTGCCCCGCCTGCAAGCAGGGCCGAAGTGATTGCATAGGAGTATCGCACAGGCTTCACGTCCTTATATGTCCTTCGTCTCAAGCGGTCCTACCGGAAAAACCCGGCGGCCGGATTGGTTTCAAGTCCTCTCGTCCCGAGGCTCGCCACACACTCCAGTGCGGCTGAACACGCGTTTAACGACAGATGTAATCGACAGCCTGCATCCGGTCAGCGATAGCTCGCCTATTGTCCGGGGTTGCGGAACTGCCGCAGGTATTCGTTGTCCGGGCTCATGATGATCGCGCTTTCGCCGTCACCCGACATGAAGGTCATGCGGTAGGACTGCATGGCGCGGTAGAAGTCATAGAAACCCGGGTCCTGGTTGTAGGCCTCGGCATAGATGCGCGCGGCCTGGGCGTCGGCTTCGGCCTCGATGATCTGCGCATCGCGGCGACCGCCGGCACGGATCGTCTCGGCTTCTTCCTGCCGGTCCGACCGCATGCGGTTGAAGGCCGCATCCAGCGGTGTGCCCACAGGCAGGTCAGCCTGCATGATGCGCACGTCGATCACCTGCGCGCCATACTGGCGGGCCTGCCGGTCCAGCGCATTGCGGATCGCCGTCATCGCACGTCCGCGTTCGGGTGTAAGCAAGTCGGCAAACGAGTTGCGACCCAGCTCCTGCCGCAGCACCGAGGTAAGGATCGGTTCGAGCTGGTTGACCAGCTGGTCCTCGCTCGCCGTGGTTTCGACGAACAGCACCGGATCGTAGATGCGGTAGCGGGCATAGGCGTTGACCTCGAGGCGCTGCTGGTCTTCCGACAGCACGGTCTCGTCTTCCATGTCGAGGGCGAGGATACGCCTATCGACCATCTGCACCCGTTCAAACATCGGGATGCGCCAGGTCAGGCCAGCGCCTTCGCCGTACTCCTGGTCCGGGTTGAAGCGGTTGATGACGCGGACCGGTTCACCGGTGCGGATCACCACGGCCTGGTGCGTTTCCGGCACGATCACGACCGAGCTCATGGCAACCACGGCGGCCACTGCGGCAAGGATGATCAGGCTCTTGTAGCGCTGCCACATGTTACTGCCCTCCCTGCGCGGCTTGCTGGCCTTCGGACGGGGTCACCGTCAGCGTCGGCCCCTGCGACGCGTTCCGGCGGCGCTGCACTTCGGGCAGCGGCAGGTACGGCGTCACGCCCTCGGTTTCGATGATGGTCTTGTCGGTATCGCGCAGCACGGCCTCCATGGTTTCGTAATAGAGGCGTCGCCGCGTCACTTGGGGTGCGAGGCGATACTGCTCGTAGATCTCGTTGAATTCGGCCGCGCTACCTTCGGCGCGGGCGAGCACCTGCTGTTCATAGCGGCGCGCGTCGTTGAGGTTGCGTTCGGCGTCCTGCCGCGCGGCGAGCACGTCGTTGAACGCCTCGATGACCTGCTGCGGAGCCTCGGTGCGGGCGATTTCCACGCCCTGTACCTGGATACCGGCACCGTAGGTGTCGAGAATGCCCTGCATCCGCGAACGCACGCGGGTTTCCACCTGCTCGCGGCCTGCACCCGACAGCACGGTGTCGAGATCGGTTTCCGCCACGGCAGCGCGCATCGCCGATTCGGCGGCATCCTGCAGCGTCTCCGTCGGGTCAGCCAGCTGGAACTTGAACTTGACGAGATCCCTGATGTTCCAGCGCACGAGATAACTGAGGTCGACCAGGTTCTGGTCACCGGTCAGGATCAGGTTTTCCTCGCCTTCACCGATGGTGTTGCGACGAATGACCGAAACGTTCTCGACCTCGACCATCTGGATCGGCCAGGGGAGCGTGTACTCGGTGCCGGGATTGAGCGTGCGCGAATATTGCCCGCCCATCCAGGTCACGATTCCCTGTTCGCGCGGCTGGATGAAGTGGATCGAGGTGGCGATGATCCAGACGCCCAGAATCGCCGCCATGGCGATGGGGAACCAGCTCTTGCCGTCGGGGCGTTGCGGGATGCGGAAGCTGGGTCCGCCGCCTCCGCCACCGGAGCCGCCACCGCGGCGCGGGCCGCCACGACCCTTGAAGATATCCTCGATATTGGCTGAACGGCGTCCCCGATCGTTGCCGCCACCGGGCAGCCAGGGATTGCGCGGCCCGCGCGGAGGAGGCGCATCGCCACCGCCGCTGCCTTCGCCGCCGGTTTCGGGAGCGTCACCGCTGCCGCCGTCGCCGGAGCCACCACCGTCACCACCGCCCGGGGGCTTGCCCCAGGGATTGCGCTTGCCGGCCATTGCGAGGCCAAACCTTTCGAAAAACCCGCCCAAAATTGTCATGCCTTCCTCTATAGGAACGCTTTCACCAAAAAACAGGGGGTCTGGTGAGCAATAATGCTGACCTCGGCGCGGCGACACGCTAGTCCACCGCCCCATGAGTAGTGAAAAAGCCATCAAATCCGCCATCCCCGCAGAACTTTCCGGCATGATCCGCTCGGCCAAATTCGCCGAGGGGGTCGCCACCATTGTCGCTGACGCCAGCGGCCTAGGCCGCAGCGCCATGGCGCAATTGCAGCGCGAGCTGGAACAGGCCGTGGGCGCCTTGCCCGAGGTAAACGAAGTGCGCGTGGCGCTGATGGCCGACAAGCGCGAGCGCAAGATCGTGGTGGTCGGATCGGGCAAGGGCGGTGTCGGCAAGTCGACCCTGACCGCCAACCTCGCCGTGGCCCTGGCCAGGTCGGGCATGAAGGTGGGCGTGGTCGACGCCGACATCTACGGCCCCTCGCAGCCCCTGTTGCTGGGCACGGCCAACGAGAAGGTCCGCGCCGAAGGGCAGACGCTGATTCCGGTGCAGACCGAATTCGGCGTCAGCATGCTGTCCATGGGCCAGCTGATCGAACCGGGCCGCGCGATTGCCTGGCGCGGGCCGATGGTCGGCAAGGCGCTGGAACAGCTGATGGAAGCCGATTGGGGTGACACGGACCTGCTGCTGGTGGACCTGCCGCCGGGCACGGGCGACGTGCAGCTATCCATGCTGCAGAACTTCAAGCCTGCCGGCGCCGTGGTGATCTCCACCCCACAGGACCTCGCACTGATCGACGCAACCCGCGCGATCGACCTGTTCAAGCAGGCCAAGGTGCCGATCATCGGTCTGGTGGAGAACATGGCAGGCTATCTCTGCCCGGAATGCGGCGCGGTCAGCGCGCCCTTCGGCCAAGGTGGCACCGAAAGCGCCGCGCAGGCGCTGGGCGTGCCGTTCCTTGGCCGCGTCCCGCTGGCGATGGAAATCCGCGTGGCCAGCGATACCGGCCAGCCGCCTGCCGCCAACGAGACGCAGCACGGCCCGCACTTCTCGGGGATCGCGGCGCAGGTCGCCAGCTACCTGGCGGGTAGCCAGGGCTAGGCCATGAAGGTCACGCGGCGCGGATTGCTGGCAGGGGCCGCCGTCGGCGGCGGCCTGCTGGTGGCCTGGACCCTCGTACCCCGCAGCTTCGACAATCCCTTGCAGCCGGGTGACGGCGAGATCGCCGTCGATGCCTGGCTCAAGATCGCCGAGGATGGCGTGGTCACCGTCGCCGTGCCGCAGCTGGAGATGGGGCAGGGCGTCACCACCCTGCTGCCGCAGATCGTCGCCATGGAACTCGGCGCCGACTGGCGGCAAGTGGCGGTGGAGCCTGCCCCCGTCAGCGGAGCCTATGCCAATGTCCCGCTGGCCGCGGCCTGGTCTCCGCTGTGGCGCCCGATGATCCCCGCGCTGGCAGACGAGCCGGACGACCTGCTGCTGCGGAACTGGGCACAGGAAAACCGCTTTACCGTAACCGCTGGCGGCACCACCCTGGCCGCTTACGAGCGGGCCTGCCGCGAGGCTGGCGCCGCCGCCCGGGCCATGCTGGCCATGGCCGCGGCCGAGCGCTGGGACGTTTCGTGGGAACAGTGCCGTGCCGAGAACGGCGTGATCTACCATGGGGCCAATTCCGCCAGCTTCGCCGAACTGGCGCTGGAGGCTGGCCGCCACGACCCGCCCGATCCGCCGCCGGTGCGCCCCGCGGCACCTGCCGAACGCGCACCGGCAGAGGGCGTGGCCGAGCGCGAACTGCCGCTCGCCTTCCCGCGGCTGGACCTGCCCTCGAAGGTGGACGGCACCTATGTCTTTGCCGGCGATGTGCGCTTGCCGGGCATGGTCTATGCCGCGATCCGCCACGGCCCGCAGGACAAGTGCGAACTGCTGGAATACGATGCTGCGCGTGCAGCGGGGCAGCGCGGGCTGGTCAAGCTGGTCGAATCGAAGCGCTGGCTGGCCGCCATTGCCGACAACTGGTGGGCTGCCGAACAGGCCCTACAGAAGATCGCCCCGCGCTTTGCCGTCGAACGCCCGATCAACACGACCAGCATGGAAGACATGCTGGCCAATGCCTTGAGCGCGGCGGGCGGCGCCGTGATCGAGAAGCGCGGCAATGGCATCGACGGATACGACTTCGACCTGGCCTTGCGTTACGACGCCGCGCCGGGCGTGCACGCCACCATCGAGACCAGCACGGCCACCGCCCGCTTGCAGGATGGCATCCTGGAACTGTGGTTGCCGACGCAGGCGCCCGAAGCCGCACGGGCGGCGGCGGCCAAGGCATTGGGCATGAGCGCGGCCGATGTCGTGCTCTACCCCGTTGGTGCAGGCGGCAGTTTCGACCGGCGGCTGGACAACCAGGTGGCGATCCAGGTCGCCCTGCTGGCGAGGGAGGCGGGCCAGCCGGTGCAGCTGACCTGGTCGCGCTGGCAGGAACTGGCCGCCAGCTATCCGCGCGCGCCCATGGCCGGGGTGATGGCGGCAGAGACGGACGATTCGGGCAATATCCGCCGCCTTCGCGCGCGGGTCGCCAGCCCGCCGACAATGCGCGAATTCGGCCGACGACTGTTCGACAACGAGGTGACCTGGGCTGCGATCGATGCGCTGGAAGGCGAGGCCGATCCCATGGCCGTGGCGGGCCTCTCGCCGCCCTACAACATTCCCGACGTCTCCGTGGAACATGTGCCGGTCAGCCTGCTGCTGCCGACGGCACCGATGCGCGGGCAGGCCGACGGCGTGACCTGCTTCATGCGCGAATGCTTTATCGACGAACTGGCCCACCGGCACGAACGCGAGCCGATGAGCTACCGCATCGCCATGCTGGGGCAGGACGCGCAGTTGGCTGACGTCCTGCAGCGCGCCGCCCGGCTGGCAGCATGGGATGGCGGCACGCCCGGCAGCGGGCAGGGGATCGCTTGCCACCGGATGCAGCTGGGGGACGCGGTCGGACGCATTGCCGTTGTGGCCGAAGCCAGCGCTGGCGA
The DNA here is from genome assembly GCF_038289935.1 of Aurantiacibacter gilvus. Classification (NCBI taxonomy): domain Bacteria; kingdom Pseudomonadati; phylum Pseudomonadota; class Alphaproteobacteria; order Sphingomonadales; family Erythrobacteraceae; genus Aurantiacibacter; species Aurantiacibacter gilvus. Next base: position 531,447 of record NZ_JBBYHV010000002.1, on the reverse strand, counting down.
AGGCGGCGTACGCGTGCGGCGGCTGTTTGCCAGCGCCAACCTGGGCCGCGTGGTCAACCGCGACATCGCCTTGCAGCAGGTCGAAGGCGGACTGGTCTTCGGCCTCGCCATGGCGCTGGGCTGCGGAGCCGAATATTCGCAAGGCCTGCCGACGCAGCAGCGGCTGGCATCGCTCGACATTCCCGCCCTGTCCGACTGTCCGGAGATCGAGGTGGAGCTGGTCGACAGCGAAGAGGCCCCGTTCGACCCTGGTGAAATTGGCGTGCCGCCAGTCGCCCCGGCAGTGGCCAATGCATTTTTCAGCGCAACAGGGCTTCGCTTGCGGCGCCTGCCGCTGCTATCGGCCCTGGTATGACCTGGACAGAGCAACAGCTACCGGCGGACCATCCGCCGGTGAAATCGGGCAAGGTGGGCGTGCTGGTGGTGAACCTCGGCACCCCCGAGGCAGCCGAAACCGGCGCGGTGCGCCGCTACCTTGGCGAATTCCTTTCGGACAAGCGCGTGATCGAGATCCCCGCGCTGGTCTGGCAACCGATCCTGCGCGGCATCATCCTCAACACCCGCCCAGCCAAGAGCGCGGCGGCCTATCGCGAGGTCTGGACCGACAAGGGCTCCCCGCTCGCCGCCATCACGGCGGACCAGGCGATCGGCTTGCAGGAACGGCTGGGTGCCGAAACCAACGGGGGTGTCACGGTCGAATGGGCCATGCGCTATGGCAAGCCGTCGATCCCCGAAGCGCTCGAAGCGCTGATGGACGGTGGCTGCGAACGGATCCTGCTCGCCCCGCTCTATCCGCAGTACTGCGCTGCCACGACCGCCACCGTGGTCGACAAGGCCGCAGACTGGCTGCGCGAGCGGCGCTGGCAGGCGAGCCTGCGCACCCTGCCGCCCTACCATGACGATCCGGCCTATATCGGCGCGCTCGCCACGGACCTTGGCCGCCAGCTCGATGCGCTCGATTTCGTGCCGGAGGTCCTGCTGCTGAGCTTCCACGGCATGCCGCAGCGCACGCTCGACCTCGGCGATCCTTACCACTGCCATTGCCGCAAGACCGCACGCCTGCTGGAAGAGGCCATGGCGCAGACGGGCAAGTACCCGGACCTGCGCATGGTGACGACATTCCAGAGTCGCTTCGGCCGCGCAAAGTGGCTGGAACCCGCGACTGACACCACGTTGGAGGAAGAAGGGGTCAAGGGCACCAAGCGGCTGGCCATTGCTGCGCCGGGCTTCTCCGCCGACTGTCTCGAAACGCTCGAAGAGCTGGCGATCCGCGGCAAGGAACAGTTCCTCGAAGCGGGCGGCGAGCAGTTCGCCACCCTGTCGTGCCTCAATACCAGCGAGCCGGGCATGGCCATGCTGGAGACGATCATCCGCCGAGAGCTGGGCGGATGGATCTGAGGTTCGGCGGCGGCCTGCTGGCGTGCCTGCTGTGCGCCTGCACCACGCCTTCTGCCATCAGCAACTCTGCCACGCACCAGCAGGCCGGGCCGCAGTGCAACCTGCTGCCCGCCGAGGTCTGGTCAAGCACGGCCTATGCCGGCTGGTCGCAAGGCCAGTTGTGCAATGCCGGGCAAGGGCCACTATGGCAGGGCACGCCCGACGGGATTGCCCGCATTACGCGCTTCACGTTCACCCACGGCCACGCGAGCTTTTTCCGTTATGCCGTGATCAGCGAGCGCGACGATGGCCGCGCATGGATCGAATTCGGCGGCGGTGGCTATGGCGAAGACGGCGTGCGCAGCGGGTGGGAAGCATTGGAGCCGCACCGCCGCGACCTGTCTGCCGAAGACCTCGCGCGCTTCAACGCGCTGGCGGAGTCGACCGGCACCTTCGAGCATTCGGTCGGCACATGGGACGGTGGCGAGCTGTACATGCATTGCCAGCTGCTGGAGATGGAACGCGCCGAAGGAAGCGACTACAGCTTCTCCTCGGTCAATATCGGCTGCAACCAGCCGGAGCGATTGATGCCGCTGGTGCGCCACGTGATGGACCTGGCCTGGCTGGAATTCGCTGAGGAAGGACGCTTGATCCGCTGAGCCATGGCTACCGAAATGCTTATCCTGTTCGCGGCGGTCTTTGCGATAAACCTGCTGCCCGCCTTCGGACCGCCGACATGGTCGGTGATCGTCTTCTTCGGCCTCACCAGCAACCTGCCGTTGCCGGTGCTGGTGGTGACGGCTGCCCTGGCATCGTCGAGCGGCCGCTTTCTGCTCGCCCACGGGTTCCGGCTGCTGGCCGGCCGGGTGTCAGACAAGACCAAGCGCAGCCTGGCCGCCGCGCGCGCGGCCTTCGAACGGCAGCGGCATCACGGCCTGATGGCGCTGGTCTTCTTTGCCGTCTCGCCCTTGCCATCGGCGCAGCAGTTCGCAGCCGTCGGGCTGGCGGGGGTGCGCATCCTTCCCTTCATACTGGCCTTCTTTGCCGGGCGGCTGGTGTCCTACAGCTTCTACGCCATTACCGCGAAGATTGCTGACCGCTACACCTCGCTGGGCGACGTGTTCCGCGAATCGCTCACCAGTCCCTGGGGCATTGCCATCCAGCTGGTGCTGCTGGCGGGCCTGGTGGCCATGGTGAAGATCGACTGGACGCGGTTGTTCGGGCCCGCGCCAGAGCATGCAGAAGAACATGCAAAGGAAGAAGAAGGGAAGGGCGAGGGCTGATCCCCTTGGCCCTTGTGCTATCCGCCGCGATCACCGATGAATCGCGCAAACAGAAATCCAGAGGAGACCACACGATGAAAGCCCTGTTCGCCACCAGCCTTGCCGCCACCGCCCTGCTGGCCGGATGCGCACAGGAACCTGCCGAGGTGCCGCTGGACGGCGCATGGGTCCTCGACGGTGACCGGTCGCAGGTGTCCTTCGTCACGGTGAAAGCGAGCCAGGTCGCCGAGGTGCATCACTTCGGTGAGGTCTCGGGTAGCGTCAGCGCCGATGGCGGCGCGTCGGTCGCCATCGACCTCGCCTCGGTCGAGACCAATATCGACATCCGCAACGAACGCATGCGCGATATCCTGTTCCAGGTGGCAGAGTTCCCGCAGGCGGAAGTCACCGCCGCGCTCGACCCGGCCGACTTTACCGGCCTTTCCGTGGGCGACGCACTGACCACCTCTGTCGACCTCACGGTCAACCTGCACGGCAGCAGCGCCACCATGCCGGCAGACCTGCTGGTGACGCGCATCGGGGATGACCTGGTGAAGGTGGAAACGGCGCAGCCGCTGGTGGTGGCCGCAGCCAGCTTCGGGCTGGCCGAAGGCGTGGCCGAGCTGCAGTCGGTCGCCAACCTCGATTCGATCACCACGCAGGTGCCGGTATCGGTGTCGCTGGTCTTCGCCCGGGATGCGGCCGACGAGACTGCCGACTGATCAGAAGTCGACGGCAATGCCCTTGTTTACCCAGTCGCCGTAGCGGGTGGGGCTGAGTTCCTCGTCCACCTTCGGCGCCTCGGGCGCGGGGACCGGATCGTTGCTCCAGTGGGCAGGCTTCACAAAGCCTTCGGGACGTTTGGTCGCGCGTTTCATGGTGCGGCCTCTATGCTGCCTCTGGCGCGGGGACGCAACTGGCCCTAGGGCCGTGGCATGGCCAAGACCCCCGGACTGCAACCGCGCCGTGCCGCGCTGAAGATGCTCGACGCCGTGCTGCGCCGGGGCGAGACGCTGGAGCAGGCGGGCGGGGCGGCGAACAGCCTCGGCCAGCCGAGCGACCGTGCGCTGGCCCGTGCCATTGCCGCTGAAGTGCTGCGCTGGCTGGTCGATCTCGACGCGCTGATCGACAGCGCCACCAAGCAGGTCCTGCCTGACGACGCCAAGGCGCGCATGGTGCTGCGCATGATGCTGGCCCAGTGGCTGCGGCTGGAAACGCCGCCGCATGCCGTGGTGGCGACGGCCCTGCCCTTGCTCGACGGCGGCCCGCGCAAGCTGGCCCACGGGGTCTTCGCGACCCTGACGCGGCAAGAGGTGACCTTGCCCGAAGTGCCCACGCTGCCGCCCGCCGTGGCTGAACGTTGGGGCGAACGGACCGGGGCCATCGCTGCCGGGATTGCCGTGCCGCCGCCGCTCGACCTCGCGCTGAAGGCGCCTGCGGAAACGGACCACTGGGTGGAGAAGCTGGGCGGCACCAGCCTTGCCGCCGGCCATGTGCGCCTGCCGCGCGGGTCAGCCGTGGAAGACCTTCCGGGCTACGAACAGGGCGCATGGTGGGTGCAGGACCTTGCCGCCTCCATCGTGGCGAATGTCTGCGGTGCCGGGGCAGGCCGCGCGCTCGATCTCTGTGCCGCGCCGGGCGGCAAGACCATGGCGCTGGCGGCGGCCGGTTGGCAGGTCACCGCGCTCGACAACAATGCGCGCCGCATGTTGCGCCTGCGCGAGAACCTCGCCCGCACCCGCCTCGACGCGCAGACGGCGATTGCCGACGTGCTGGAATGGGAGCCGGAGGAAAAGTTCGCCGCGATCCTGCTCGATGCGCCGTGCACGGCCACGGGCACCTGCCGCCGCCATCCCGAAGTGATCCACCGCATCGGCCCGCGCCAGATCGCCGAGGCGGCCGAACTGCAACGCGCCATGATCAGCCGCGCGGTGGACTGGCTCGAGCCGGGCGGAGTGTTCGTTTACGCCGTCTGCTCGCTCGAAGCCGAAGAAGGCGAGGAACAGGCGCGCTGGATCGACAGCGAACTGGGTCTCGAACTCCTGCCGATTACCACCACAGACCTGCCTGAAGGGATCGAACCCACGCCCGAAGGCTGGGTCCGCACCGATCCCGGAATGTTTAACGAAGCAGGCGGAATGGACGGCTTCTTCATCGCCCGCTGGCACAAACCCAAGGCTGGCTGAAGTTAACTCAGCTTTGCCTGAGCAGTTGCCGGCAAGTTAATGGATCGCAGGAGGCGACAGGCGACAGGCGACCGCAGCGGGCGCAGCTATGCTGCGCGTCGAGCGAGGACGAAGCCGCGCAGGCGGCTTCGCAAACGAGATTAGCTCTTCACCTTGTCGGCAAAACTCTTGCGCAGCTTCATCAGCTTGGGCGGGATCACTGCCATGCAGTAGGGGTTTCGCTGGCCTTCGCCTTCCCAGTATTCCTGGTGGTAGTCCTCAGCCGGATACCAGGTCGCCGGGCCTTCGATGGTGGTGACGGCGGTCTGGCCGGCATGGCCTTCGTTCCACCGCGCGATGGCAGCTTCGGCCTCCACGCGCTGGGCGTCGTCGAGCGGGAAGATGGCGCTGCGGTACTGCGTGCCCACGTCATTACCTTGCCGGTTGAGCTGGCTGGGATCGTGTGTGCCCATGAACATGTCGTAGATCTCGGGCAGGGTCACCGTGTCGGGATCGAAGGTGACCTTGATCGCTTCGGCATGGCCGGTGCTGCCGGTGCAGACTTCCTTGTAGGTCGGGTTCTGGGTGGTGCCGCCGATATAGCCGCTCTCGACGCCGGTAACGCCGATCACGTCCTTGAACACCGCTTCGGTGCACCAGAAACAACCGCCGGCAATGATGGCCTGTTCGCTCATCGAAATCTCCTTTGCAGGGAGAGATGGGGACCTTTGGCCCGCTTGTCATCTCCCCCGCGCCAGCTAGTTAGTCCCCAACCGGAAGTTTTGGAGAGAACCATGCGCATCGCCCCCCTGTTCGCTGTTGCTGCCCTGGCGGTTTCCAGTCCCGCCCTGGCAGACCACCACGCCGAGGCGCCCTCGCTGGCTGAGGTCCTGGCAAGCGAGCATCGCGCCGACGATGCCCCGCGCGACCAGTACCGCCGCCCGGCGGAAACGCTGGCCTTCTTCCAGGTGGAGCCGACCATGCGGGTGCTGGAATATGGCCCCGGCGGCGGCTGGTACACCCGCGTGCTGCTGCCGTGGATTGCGCCGCAGGGTGACTACCTGGCGATGCAGCCTGACACCGGTCCGAGCGAGGATGGCGAGCCCAGCTGGGCAGAGCGCTTCAGCGCTACGATCGCAGCCAGCGGCATGGCCGTGGCGGGCGATGCCACCCTGTTCGAGAGCGACGGGATTCCCGAGGGTGTCGAAGGAACGGTCGACCGCATCCTGGTCTTCCGCTCGTTGCACGGCATGCTCAACAACGAGATCGCCGACACCCAGCTGCGCACCATGCGCCGACTGCTGGCGGCTGACGGCATGGTCGGCGTGGTGCAGCACCGCGCGCCCGCCGATACGTCCTATGCCAGGGCCAACGGCAGCCGCGGCTACCTGCGCCAGGAGGATGTGATCCGGCTGTTCGCGATCAACGGCTTCGAACTGGTCGCCGCTTCCGAGATCAATGCCAACCCGGATGATCCCGCCGACTGGGAAGGCGGGGTGTGGACCCTGCCGCCGGTGCTGGCGGGAGGCGACAGCGACCGCGAGCGTATGCTAGCTATCGGTGAAAGCGACCGTATGACCCTGCTGTTCCGAAAGGCTGACTGATGCGTATTGCCACGATCCTCGCCGCCACTGCCGCTCTGGCCCTGTCTGCGCCTGCTTCGGCGCAGCAGTCTCAGGGCCAGTCCCAGACCCAGGGCTCCGGTGCCCGCGAAACCGTTGACCGCGTGCTCGATACCCTGCTCGGTCCGCGCCGCCAGCAGGAGGCCGCGCCGCAGGAACAGCAGGTCGCCACGGAGCAGGCCAACAACATGAACGCGGTGCTGCTGCATCCCCGCCGCGCCGAAGACCGCGCCCGCGATGCCTGGCGCCACCCGGCCGAAACGCTGGACTTCTTCCGCGTCCAGCCGGGCATGACCGTGGTCGACTTCATGCCCGCTGGCGGCTGGTACTCGCGGGTGCTGATCCCCTACCTCGGGCGCGACGGTAATTACATTGGCCTGGATCCGGAAATCGGCGACGAGTTCAGCAGCTACTGGGATACCTATCGCAACACCGCCAGCCGCCTGCCGCGCGATGCGCGCCAGTGGGTCGGCCTCGACGGGGCACGGGTCTACGGCCTCAACACCGATGACGAGCTGGATGCCTATGCCGGCACGGCAGACCGCGTGCTGATATTCCGCGAGATCCACAACATGCGCCGGTTCGGCTGGTTCCACGATGCCATGGTGGCCATCCGCACCCTGCTGAAGGACGACGGCCTCGTCGGCGTGGTGCAGCACCGCGCCCGCACCGGTGCGCCTGCGAGCTATACGCTGGGCGACAACGGCTACCAGCGGCAGCAGGACGTGATCGCTCTGTTCAGCGCCTATGGCTTCGAACTGGTGGAAGCGAGCGAGATCAACGCCAACCCGCGCGATCCGGCGGACTGGGAAGACGGCGTCTGGAGTCTTCCGCCGAGCTATCGCGGCGCACCCGAAGGCAGCGAGGAACGCGCCCGCCGCGCCGAGATCGGCGAGAGCGATCGCATGACCCTGCTGTTCCGCAAGCGTCCGTGATCATTCGTGCACCAGTCGCATTTGCTGCGCTTCTGGCGCTGACAGGCTGCGACTATTTCGCCGCGCGCGAGCCTGATCTGCCGCAGCCTGTGGTCGTCGATGTCGCGCAGGTGCAGGGCGAGATAGAAGCCGAGATGCTGGCCAGCGCCGAAGGCTGGAACAGCGGCGACATGGACGCCTTCCTCGCCATCTATTCCGTGGCTCCGGAGACCAGTTTCGTCGGTTCGGGCGGGCTGGTACGCGGGCGTGCGGCGATGGAGGAGCGTTACCGCGCCGCCTACGACTGGTCCGATCCCGATCCGTCCGAGCGCGGCGTGCTGACCTTCGAGACGCAGGACGTGCGCCCCCTGGGGGATGGCCACGCGCTCTACATCGGGCGCTATATCCTCACCTATCCCGACGCGCGCGAACCGGCGACGGGCCTCACCAGCCTTGTGTTTGCGCGCGAAGACGGTAGCTGGCGCATCATTGCCGACCATTCGAGCTAGACAGCCATGACCACGCTTAGAGTTGCCGCCCTGCAGTTGCCGCTCAATTCGCCCGACGAGGGCGAGAACATCGCCGCCGTTTCGGCGCTGGTGGAAGAAGCTGCCGGGCAGGGCGCGCAGGTGATCCTGCCGCCGGAGCTGTTTTCCGGCCCCTATTTCTGCCGCGAGGAGAAGGACGAATTCTTCGCCCTCGCGCGGCCAACCATGGAGCACCCTTCGGTGATCGCCATGCAGGCGCTGGCCAAGGAGCTGGGCGTCGCGATCCCCACCAGCTTCTTCGAGCGCGACGGGCACCACTATTACAACACGCTCGCCATGATCGGCCCGGACGGCGAGATCATGGGCACTTACCGCAAGAGCCACATCCCCGACGGACCGGGCTACGAAGAGAAGTTCTATTTCCGCCCCGGCAACGACGGCTTCAAGGTGTGGGACGTTTTCGGCGCGCGTATCGGCATCGGCGTGTGCTGGGACCAGTGGTATCCAGAAACCGCGCGCGTGCTGGCGCTGAAGGGTGCGCAGGTGTTGTTCTACCCCACGGCCATCGGCAGCGAGCCGAAGGATGCGGAGATGGACACCAGCCGCATGTGGCGCCGCGCAATGATCGGCCATGCGGTGTCCAACTGCATGCCGGTGGTCGCTGCCAACCGCATCGGCCACGAAGGCGGCGTGGACGACGGCACGACCTTCTATGGACACAGCTTCATCTGTGACGAGTGGGGCGACATGGTGGCGGACTTCGGGGCTGACGAGACTGGTGTCCTGATGGCTTCCCTGGACCTGGAGTCGGCGCGCCAGCACCGCGCCAGCTGGGGCTTCTTCCGCGATCGCCGCCCGCAACTCTACGGCAGGATCGCCGAGGACATTTGAGCAAACACCGGTACATAATCGCGCTCGGCAGCAACCAGCGGCACCCGCATTTCGGTGATCCGCGCGCCGTGGTTGCAGCGGCGATGGGCATTGTCGACGAGACACTGGGCAAGGTGAAGGCGCGCTCGCCGGTCATCGATTCCGCGCCCGTCGGCCCCTCGCAACGCCGCTATGCCAATGCCGCGCTGCTGCTGAAGAGCAAGCTCTCGCCGCCCGCCCTACTGCACTGCCTGCAGGAGGCCGAAGCCGCCTTCGGCCGCAAACGGCGCGGACAGCGCTGGCGAGCCCGTCCGCTCGACCTCGACATCGTCCTGTGGGACGGTGGTATTTTCGCCTCGCCCGAACTGCTCGTGCCGCACCCGCTGTTCCGCGATCGCGACTTCGTGCTGGGGCCAGCAGCCGCCATTGCACCGGGCTGGCGCGACCCCGTGACTGGCCTCACCCTCAGGCAGCTTCATGGACGCTTGACCCATGGCAGCCCCGTGCCTAGGTGAGCGCCGCAACGCATCGCGCTGCCACTCCCTTGGGGGCCCTTAGCTCAGTCGGTAGAGCAACTGACTTTTAATCAGTAGGTCGCTGGTTCGAACCCAGCAGGGCTCACCACCTCTCGCCGCCGCCACAGTGCCGAGCAGAGGTTTCCGGTTGCAATTGTAACCATCTCCGCGCAATTGACCTGCTTGCAGGAACACATGGCCATCGGCCATCGTATTATCCGTAAGACGGAGAGAGAGGCGCGGCGCAGATGCGACAGATCGACCATTTCATCACAGGCGGCAGCGGTTCGGCAGGATCCGGACGCAAGCACCAGGTGTGGAACCCCTCGACCGGCGAGGTGCAGGCCGAGGTCGCGCTCGGCGATGCCGCGCTGCTGGCCAAGGCGGTCGAGACTGCCAAGCAGGTCCAGCCCGGCTGGGCCGCTACCAACCCGCAGCGCCGCGCGCGGGTGATGTTCAAGTTCAAGCAGCTGATCGAAGACCACATGCAGGAACTGGCCGAGCTGCTCTCCAGCGAGCACGGCAAGGTCATCGACGATGCCAAGGGCGACGTGCAGCGCGGGCTGGAAGTGATCGAGTTCGCTTGCGGCATCCCGCAGGCGGGCAAGGGCGAATATACCACCAGCGCCGGACCGGGCATTGACGTCTATTCGATGCGCCAGCCGCTCGGCATCGGTGCGGGGATCACCCCGTTCAACTTCCCCGCCATGATCCCGATGTGGATGTTCGGAATGGCCATTGCGGCGGGCAATGCCTTCATCCTCAAGCCCTCCGAGCGCGACCCGAGTGTGCCGGTGCGGCTGGCCGAACTGTTCCTCGAAGCTGGGGCGCCCGAAGGCCTGCTGCAGGTGCTGCACGGCGACAAGGAAATGGTCGACGCCATCCTCGACCACCCCGATATCGCCGCCATCAGCTTCGTCGGTTCGAGCGACATCGCGCAGTATATCTACGAACGCGGCGCAGCGAACCACAAGCGCGTGCAGGCGTTCGGCGGGGCGAAGAACCACGGCGTGGTCATGCCGGATGCCGACCTCGACCAGGTGGTGAACGACCTTGCCGGCGCCGCTTTCGGCTCGGCTGGCGAACGCTGCATGGCCCTGCCCGTCGTGGTGCCGGTGGGCGAGGACACGGCCGAGCGCCTCAAGGCAAAGCTGATCCCGGCGATCAATGCCTTGCGCGTCGGCGTCTCGAACGACCCCGAAGCACACTATGGCCCGGTGGTGACGCCCGAACACAAGGCGCGCATCGAAAGCTGGATCGACACGGCCGAGCAGGAAGGCGCGGAGATCGTCATCGACGGCCGCGGCTTCAGCCTGCAGGGCCACGAGAACGGCTTCTTCGTCGGCCCGACACTGATCGACCACGTCACGCCTGACATGGAAAGCTACAAGGAAGAGATCTTCGGCCCCGTCCTCCAGATCGTGCGCGCGAAGGACTTCGAGGACGCCCTGCGCCTTCCCAGCGAGCACCAGTACGGCAACGGCGTCGCGATCTTCACCCGCAACGGCCACGCCGCGCGCGAATTCGCCGCGCGGGTGAACGTCGGCATGGTCGGTATCAACGTGCCCATCCCGGTGCCGGTCTCCTACCACTCGTTCGGCGGCTGGAAGCGTTCGGGCTTCGGCGACATCGACCAGTACGGCATGGAAGGCCTGCGGTTCTGGACCAAGTCGAAGAAGGTCACCCAGCGCTGGCCCGACGGCGGCGGTGACGGGTCGAATGCCTTTGTCATTCCGACCATGGGTTAAGGGGAAAGCATGACCGACCAGTTCAGCCTCACCGACGACCAGCTCGCCATCCAGGAGATGGCGCAGCGCTTTACGGCCGACATGATCACGCCCAACGCCGCGAAGTGGGACGAGGAGCACCACTTCCCGCGCGACGTGATCCAGGCGACCGGCGAGCTCGGCTTCGGTGCGATCTACGTGTCCGAGGAATCGGGCGGGATCGGCCTCGGGCGGCTTGAAGCCGCGCTGATCATGGAAGCCATGGCCTACGGCTGCCCCGCCACCAGCGCCTTCATCTCGATCCACAACATGGCCGCGTGGATGATCGACCGCTTCGGCAGCGACGACGTGAAGGAGCGCCTGCTGCCCGATCTCGTTACCATGGAAAAGCTCGCCAGCTACGCGCTGACCGAACCCGGCAGCGGGTCGGACGCGGCGGCGCTCAAGACCAGCGCGGTGCTCGACGGCGATCACTACGTGGTCAACGGCACCAAGCAGTTCATCTCCGGCAGCGGGGTGAATGACGTCTACCTCGTCATGGTGCGCACGGGCGAGCACAAGACGCGCGGCATCACCTGCCTTGCGGTCGAGAAGGGCACGCCCGGCCTCGGCCACGGCGCGCCCGAGAAGAAGCTCGGCTGGAACGCCAGCCCCACCGCGCAGCTGATCTTCGAGGACTGCCGCGTGCCGGTGGCCAACCGGATCGGCGGCGAGGGCGAGGGGTTCGGCTTTGCCATGGCCGGGCTCGACGGCGGGCGCCTCAACATCGGCGCCTGCTCGCTGGGCGGGGCGCAGCGCTGCCTCGACGAGGCGGTGGCCTATACCAAGGACCGCCAGCAGTTCGGCCAGCCGCTGGCGGACTTCCAGAACACCCAGTTCACCCTGGCCGACATGGCCACGCGCCTCGAAGCCTCGCGCGCGCTGCTCTACACCGCTGCCGCCAAGGTGACCGCCAATGCGCCGGACAAGACCCGCTTCGCCGCCATGGCCAAGCGGTTCGCCACCGACGAATGCTCCGCCGTGGTCAATGATGCGCTGCAGCTGTTCGGCGGCTATGGCTACCTGCAGGACTACCCGATCGAACGCTTCTGGCGCGACCTGCGCGTGCATTCGATCCTCGAAGGCACCAACCAGGTGATGCGCATGATCGTCGGCCGCGACCTGCTGCGCCAGTAACAAGGAACGGAACGCCATGAGCTATGCCAACCTGATCGTAGAACAGCGTGATGCCGTGACCCTGGTCACGCTCAACCGCCCGCAGGCGCTCAACGCGCTCAACAGCGAGGTGCTGCGCGAACTGGGAGAGGCCTTTGCCACCTATGAAGCGGACAGCTCGCAGCGTTGCCTCGTGCTGACCGGCTCGGGTGACAAGGCTTTCGCCGCAGGTGCCGACATCAAGGAGATGGTCGAGAAGGAAGCGGCGGACTTCTATCTCGAGGACTTCTTCTCCGGCTGGCAGACCGACGTCGTGAAGGGCACCCGCAAGCCGTGGATCGCTGCCGTGAACGGCTTCGCGCTGGGAGGCGGGTGCGAGCTCGCCATGATGGCGGACTTCATCCTCGCCAGTGACAAGGCGCGCTTCGGGCAGCCCGAGATCAACCTTGGCGTCGCACCCGGTATGGGCGGCAGCCAGCGCCTCACCCGCGCGGTGGGCAAGTCGAAGGCCATGGAACTGTGCCTGACGGGCCGCATGATGGACGCTTCCGAAGCCGAGCGTGCGGGCCTCGTCGCCCGCGTGGTGCCGCATGACGAGCTCCTCGACGACGCGATGAAGACCGCTGCGACCATTGCCTCCAAGGCTCCCATGGCAGCCATCGCCAACAAGGAAATGGTCAACGCCGCATTCGAAACCATGCTGGAACAAGGCCTGACGCACGAGCGCCGCCTGTTCCAGATCCTCTGCGCGAGCGAGGACAAGGGCGAAGGCATGAGCGCCTTCGTCGAGAAGCGCGAAGCCAACTGGAAGGGCCGCTGACATGAAAATCGCCTTTATCGGACTCGGAAACATGGGCGGCGGGATGGCCGCGAACCTCGTCAAGGCGGGCCACGACGTGCACGCTTTCGATCTCAGCGAAGAAGCGCTGGCAGCAGCGAAGGACAAGGGCTGCACGACCTACAGCACGGCTGCTGAAGCTTGCGAGGGCGTCGACGCCGTCGTCTCGATGCTGCCTAACGGTGCGATCGTGAAGACCGTCTATGCCAACAACGTGTTCGGCCATGCTCCGGCAGGTGCCGTGCTGCTCGACTGCTCCACCATCGACGTCGCCACAGCGCGCAAGGTGTCCGAAGCGGCCGCGGAAGCTGGCTACCCGATGGTCGATGCGCCGGTATCGGGCGGCATCGCGGCGGCTGACGCGGGCACGCTCACCTTCATGGTTGGTGGCAGCGAGGATGCCTTCAAGAAGGCCGAACCGGTGCTGCAAGCCATGGGCAAGGCAGTGATCCACGCTGGCGATGCGGGCAACGGGCAAGCCGCCAAGATCTGCAACAACATGCTGCTGGGCATCCACATGATCGGCACCTGCGAGGCCTTTGCCATGGCGCAGAAGCTGGGCCTCGATCCGCAGACCTTCTATGACATTTCCAGCGTCAGTTCGGGCCAGTGCTGGTCGATGACCTCCTATTGCCCGGTTCCCGGTGTCGGCCCGACCACGCCAGCCGACAACGGCTACAAGGGCGGCTTTGCCACTGCGCTGATGCTGAAGGACCTGAAGCTGGCGATGGAAGCCGCGGAGACTGCCGGTATCACCCCCAACATGGGCCAGCGCGCGCGTGAACTTTACGAGATCTTCGATCGCGCCGGCAACGGTCCGCGCGACTTCTCGGCCTATATCGAGACCTTGGACTGAGGTGCGGCCATGCGGCTGCCCAATCCGAAGGCTGTTGTTAACTAATCTTGTTCATAGCTCCGGTTCGAACAACCGGGACGGAACATGGACGACCTGAAAGCCGAATTTGTCGCCGAGACCCAGGAAATGGTCGAGGCGCTCAGCAGCGAGATTGTTGCTTGGGAAGCAGACCCGGCAGACCGTTCGCGGCTGGATGCCATTTTCCGTTTCGTGCACACGGTGAAAGGCAACTGCGGCTTCTTCGAATTCCCGCGCCTCGAAGCGCTTAGCCACGCGGCAGAGGACGTCCTGTCCGAGATGCGCGCGGGACGCCGCGAACCGGATCGCCAGGTGGTGAACGCGGTGCTGGCGATCATCGACCGCATTTCCGACATTACCGCAGACATCGCTTCCAATGGCTCTTGCCCCGAAGGCGACGACTCTGCCCTGGTTGCGGCGCTGAACGGCGAAGGGACGGAGGAGGTCGAGGAAACCGGCGAGACCGGCCAGCTGATTCCCCGCGCCAATGCCAACCGTACCGTGCGCCTGCCTGTCGAGCTGCTCGACCGGGTGATGAGCGGCGTGTCCGACGTGGTACTGGCGCGCAACGAACTGGCCCGCTTCATGGCCGAGCTGGATCGCGACAACCTGCTGCGCGGCCCGTTCGACCGGCTTTCCGCCGTCATCAACGAGGTGCGCGACGGCATGACCCGCACGCGCATGCTGCCGCTGGAAACGCTGTTCACCTCGCTGCCGCGCATGGTGCGCGACCTGGCAGGCCAACTCGGCAAGCGGGTAGTGATCGAAACTGACGGCGGCGATGTGGAACTCGACCGCGAGATGATCGAAGTCGTGCGCGACCCGATCATGCACTTGCTGCGCAATGCCATCGACCATGGCATCGAAACCCCTGACGAGCGCAATGCCGCGGGCAAGCCCGCGTCCGGGCTGATCAAGCTTGCTGCGCGGCAGTCGGGCGACAAGATCATCATCGAAATCAACGATGACGGGCGCGGCGTGAACACCGACAAGCTGGTGGCCAAGGCCGTGTCCGCAGGTGTGATCGACGAAGAGCGCGCAGCGCAGCTGACCATGGAAGAACGGCACATGCTGATGTGCGAGGCCGGTCTGTCCACGGCAGACCGCGTGACGGAGATCTCCGGCCGCGGCGTGGGCATGGACGTGGTGCGCGACAACGTCGAACGCATCGGCGGCTCGCTGCGGATCGACTCCGTCGTCGGGCGCGGCCTGCGCGTGCTGCTGCAACTGCCGCTGACCCTGTCGATCACCCCCGCGATGACCATTGTCGTCGGCCAGCACACCATGGGCGTGCCGCACAGCTTCATCGAAGAAATCATCGATTCCGCCAACAAGGACGTCAGCTTCGAACAGATGGGCGATGCCTGGTTCGCGAAGATCCGCGACCGGCGCATGCCCTGTGTCGGGCTGAACACGCTGCTCGGCATCGCGGAGGCCGACAACAAGCGCCGTGCCCTGGTGGTGCTGCGGCTGGCGGGCGGCGCGGAATTCGTGCTCACCGTGGACAAGGTGCTGGCGCACCAGGAACTGGTCATCAAGGCGGTTTCGCCGGCCTTGCTGGCAACCGGCCTCTACGCCGGCACCTCGCTGACCGACGATGGCCGTCCGGTGCTGCTGCTCGACGTCACCGGTATTGCCGAAGCTGCCGGTATCGACACCGGCATCGAAGGCCGCACGCGGGCTGACGACAAGTTGCAGCGCGAATGGGAAGAGCAGGAAAGCCGCGTGCCCGCAGTGCTGTTCACCAGCCTCGATGGCACCCGCAAGGCCCTGCGCATGTCGGTCGTCTCGCGCATCGAGATGGTCGAAGCCAGCCAGCTGACCAGGTCGGGTGGTCGCTGGCGCGTGATCCTCGGCGACCTGATCGTCCCGCTGGCAGGCCTCGACAAGGTGCCGGAAGACGGCGAGGCCATTCGCGTCCTGCGGCTGGGCGACGGCAATTCGGTGCTGACCTATGCCTGCGGCGACGACACCGACGTGACCGACCTGCCCGAAGACCTGACCCCGATGCCGGGCGACAACGAGATCGAGGCCATTGCCCTGATCGACGAACGACCGGTCGAACTGCTCGACAGTCACTGGCTGTTCTCCAACTTCGGCGAAGCCCGCAACCAGGACGATCGGCCGGTCTGCCGCCTTTCGGCGCAGGACAGCTGGGCGCAGAACTTCCTGCGGCCGGTGATCGAAAGCGCGGGCTACCGCGTGGTCGACGAAGACGACAAGACCGAGGCTGACGTCGCCATTTGCGGCGATCCGAAGGAGAGCAAGGTCCTGCCTGCCGGCCAGCACATCGTGCTGCGCAAGGAAGAGCCCAAGCGGACCAAGTCCGACAAGTCCATTTATCGCTACGATCGCGACAGCCTGGTTGCCGCGCTCGAAGCCGCCCGCGCAAGGAAAGCATGATGCAGGAACAGCTGCTTGTCGCCAGCATTGCCGGTCGCCGCGTGGCGATCCCTTCCGGCCAGATCCTGTCGGTGATCGAACTCGACGAGATCGAATGCGTGCCGCGCTCGCCGCCGGGCGTCGCGGGGCTGACGGCCCTGCGCAGCCGCGTGCTGACCGTGATCGACTGCGCACAGGTAATCGATCCTGCGAATTATTCCGATGAGGACGGGCGCGCTGGCGAACCCTACGCCGTGGTCATCGACATCGACGACTATGGCTACGCCTTGCTGGTCGAAGACGTCGAGGACGTGACCGAACCGCACGACAAGCTGTCCGATGCCAAAGCTGACCTCGGGGGCGGCTGGTCGAATTTCGTGATCGGCGTCGCGGAAACCTCGGTCGGCGCGCTGGTAGTTGTCGACCCGGTGCGGATCGTCCGTGGAGTCATCGCGGGCGCAACGAAGGCCGCGTAAACTAATAATTACGCAATTGCTGGCAGGCCTGCGTGACGGGAAAGAAGGAGTGGGTTGTGAAGAATTGCCTGATTGTCGACGATTCGCGCGTCATCCGCAAAGTCTCTCGACACTTGCTTGAAGGCATGGGCTTCGCAGTGACCGAGGCGGCTGATGGCAAGGATGCCCTGGAGCAGTGCACGGCGCAGATGCCGGATGTCATCCTGCTGGACTGGAACATGCCGGTAATGAGCGGACTGGAATTTCTGGGCCACCTGCGCGATCAGGAAGGCGGGGACCAGCCGCGCGTGGTCTTCTGCACCACCGAAAACGATATCGACCATATCCGCGCCGCCATCGATGCCGGTGCCGACGAATACGTGATGAAGCCATTCGATCGCGAAACGCTGCACGTGAAGTTGCAGCTGGTTGGAATGGTCTGAGGCGAAGGCGGATGTCGGGACAGAGCGCCAGTCCTGTCCTGCCCGAGGTTGCGGGTGAGAGGCCGGGCACCAAGACTAGGGTAATGATCGTCGACGATTCGATCGTCGTGCGCACCGTGCTGGAGCGCATGGTGAGCGAGGCTGGCGATATTCAGGTCGTGGCGAGCGAGAGCAACGCCGAACGCGCACTGGAGCGGCTCGACAGCACTGAGGTCGACGTGATCCTGCTGGATCTTGAAATGCCGGGCATGGGCGGCATCGCCGCCATCCCGCTGCTGATCGAGAGATCGCGCGGGGCACGGATCATCGTTGTCTCGCAATATACTCCGCACGGCGCGGAAAAGGCCGTTGAAGCACTTTCGCTGGGCGCGGCGGACACCTTCCCCAAGCCCGGTTCCGGCGGCTTCGACGATGCCTATCGCGCGCGGCTGGCCGGACGCGTTCGCGGCCTGGCCAAGCCTCGGCCGCCTGCGCCCAAGGTCGTCGCCGCACCGGTCAAGCTGAGCAACCGGCGCGCCCCGATAGCAGGCGCGCCCCGGGCCATCGCCATTGGTGCTTCGACGGGCGGCATTGCCGCACTCCAGGCCCTGTTGCAGTCCCTGCCGCCGCGTCTCGGAGTGCCCATCCTGATTGCGCAGCACCTGCCGGGATCGTTCATGACGGTCTTTGCCAAGCAGGTCAGCAAGGCAGCGGGCCGTCCTGCAGTGGTCGCCGATGAAGGCATGATCCTGCAGCCCGATCATGTCTACATCGCTCCGGGCCATGCGCACCTTGCGGTGAAGCAAGAGCGTGATCGCGTGGTCGTGCGCCTCGATCACCGGCCGGCAGCAAGCGGTTGCACCCCGTCGCTCGATCCCATGTTCGTCTCGCTCGCACGCGAGTTGAAAGGCCGTGTGATGGGCGTGGTCCTGTCAGGCATGGGCCGTGACGGTACCATTGGTGCTGGCGAACTGGTGGCGGCTGGTGGCTGCGTCCTTGTGCAGGATGCCGCGACCTCGGCCGTCTGGGGCATGCCGCGCGCCGTTGCCGAAGCAGGCTTCGCCTCTGCGGTCCTGCCGCCCGAAGCGATCAGCGAACGCCTTGCCAAGCAGCTGGGAGTCGCGGCGTGAACGACAGCGGCCTGAACACGAGCGACATGACGCACGAAGTGCTGGCGCAATTGCTGGCGGAGCGGACCGGGCAGGATCTTTCACCCAGCCGCCGCTGGCGCGTGGAAACCGCCCTCTCCGCCCTGCTGCGCGAAAGCGATGCCAGCACCATAGATGAGCTGGTGGCCAAGCTGACCTCACCTTTCGGCTGCCCATTGTCGTCGCGCGTTGCCGATGCCCTGCTCAACAACGAGACCTATTTCTTCCGCGACCAGCAGGTGTTCGAGGTGCTGGCAAAGTCCGCGCTGCCGCGGCTGATTGCCCAACGTCAGGACAAGCGCCGCCTGTCGATCTGGTGCGTCGGCTGCTCGACCGGGCAGGAGCCGCTCTCGCTTTCCATGTTGCTGGCCGAGCGCGCTGCCATGCTGGACGGTTGGCAGATCAACATCGTCGCCACAGACGTCTCGCACCGCGCGATCGATGTTGCCCGTCGCGGCCTCTATACCCCCTTCGAGGCGCAGCGCGGACTTGGCATCGACCGGATGATCCGCTGGTTCGAGGAGGTCGACGGGCGCTGGAAAGTCTCGCCGCGCTTGCTCAAGCCCATCCGCTACCAGCAGCACAACGCCTTGCACGCGCCGCCATCGGGCGGACCGTTTGACCTCGTGCTGTGCCGCAACGTCCTGCTCTATTTCGACCAGGCGACGCGCCAGCAGGTGTTCTCACAGATCGCTTCCAGCCTGGCCGATGACGGCATGCTGCTGCTGGGCGCAGGCGAAACACCCGTTGGCCAGACCGCCCGCTTCACGCCCGCAAA
This sequence comes from Aurantiacibacter gilvus, assembly GCF_038289935.1. Taxonomy (NCBI): domain Bacteria; kingdom Pseudomonadati; phylum Pseudomonadota; class Alphaproteobacteria; order Sphingomonadales; family Erythrobacteraceae; genus Aurantiacibacter; species Aurantiacibacter gilvus. Next base: position 512,455 of record NZ_JBBYHV010000002.1, on the reverse strand, counting down.
GGACCTGACCGGATTCTACCGCTTGGGCATTCCGGAAGCGCGGACAGAACAGTTGGTGGCTACAGGAATCTCGGCAAGAGGCTGACTTAAAAGGTTTATCATATCTTAAGCACGAGAACCTATTGACCTTGGTCACTTAGCAAACCGATCGGGACAAACAGATTGCTGGATCTCCGCCAGATTGAACAGACGTCGCCCCGGCTGACGGTATTCGTACCGCTGGTTGTGCTGAGCACGGTGTTCGGCGGTATCCTCTATGCCGTGGTGCACACATCGGTTGGCGCTAAACCGCTTTCTCCCCTTGTCGTGCTCGGTAGCCTGTTTGCTTACCTGGCCGCCGTGCTGCTGCTGGCTCGCATCGGTTTCGCCAATATCGGCGCGCTGGAGAAGATTGGCCTGACCGATGGCCTTAGCGGTTTGCCCAACCGCCGTGCGCTCCACTACGACTTCAAGGCGCTGGACGGCGACAACCAGCATGCTGCCCTGGCCATGATCGATCTCGATGGCTTCAAGCTCGTCAATGACAGCTACGGCCACTTTGTCGGAGATCGCCTGATCAAGGAGTGTGGCGAGATCTTCAGCGAGGTGGCTGGGACGGAAGCCACCGTATATCGCCTCGGCGGCGACGAATTTGCCATGCTGGCAGTCGGCCCGATCTCGTCGAACATACTCGAAGGCATTTGCCGTGGCCTGCTGGTTCGGCTGACGCGTTCGCTGACCATTGATAACCGCCTGATCATGATTGGTGCCAGCATCGGGCTGGCGCGCTGCGAGCCTGGCGATGGCGTTTCCTCGTCAGAGCTGCTGCGCCGCACCGACGTGGCCATGTATGCCTCCAAGCGGGCCGGCAGGATGCGCTGCACCTGGTTCAGCGAGGAGTTCGATACCCTGCGCGAAGAGCTAACCGGGCTCGATGCCGACATGCGTGCCGCGCTCGAGAACGATGAGTTCCGACTGCATTACCAGCCGCTGGTCGACGCCGGTTCGCAGCAGGTGGTGGCGGTCGAGGCGCTGATCCGCTGGGAACGGCCGGACGGCAAGAATATCGGCCCCAACGTGTTCATCCCGGTTGCCGAGGATTCAGGCCTGATCAACCAGATCGGCATGTGGGTGCTGCGCCGCGGCTTCGAGGATGCGCTCGACTGGGGCGATATCAAGCTGTCGGTCAACGTTTCGGCCGCCCAGTTGCGCAATCCCGAATTCCCCGTCGAGCTGGGTTGCCTGCTCGAGGAAACCGGCTTCCCGGCCGACCGGCTGGAGCTGGAAGTGACCGAGACGCACCTGGTGCTGGATTCGGTTATCGCTGGCAACTCGATGGACGTCATCCGCGATTTCGGCGTCCACATCGTGCTCGACGATTTCGGTACCGGCTATGCCTCGATCGGTTTCCTGCGCCAGTTCCGTTTCGAGAAACTGAAGCTTGACCGCTCGCTGGTGGCAGAGGCGGCCAGCGATAACGGCATCCACGCCATGATGCTCGCCAGCATCGCCGTGGCACGCTCGCTGGACATGGACGTGACCGCGGAAGGCGTCGAGACCGAAGCCCAGGCCACCTTGGTGCGCACTGCGGGATGCGACCAGATCCAGGGATGGCTTTACTACAAGGCCATGCCGGCCGACGAACTGGAAGCGACGTTGCTCGCCAACTTCGACGAAGTTGGCGTGGCTGCCATAAAGAAGCGGTCGGTAGCCTGACCCTGCGGTCCTAGCTCTCCAACAGGGCCAGCAAGGCAAAGCTCGCCAGCCAGTGCGAGCCCATATAGTCCCCGTCGATCGCGTGCATCGAGGCAGCCATGTGCTGACTGGCCAGTTCCTGCATCGCTTCTGCCCGAGCCGGGTCCGGCAACCGCGCCGAGATGCCTCGCAAGGCCCATGCGCGGCTGAAGTTCAACCCGTCGAGGTGCGCCATCTTGCCGTCGCTGGCATCGCTCACCGTCACTGGAGAACAGGAAGTCTCCAGCCACCCGGCTGCGGGCAACAGCGCGCCGAACCAGTCGGCGAAGTCTCCGGCGGGCATGATCCGGCTTTGCAGCATGGCGACGGACAGGACCGGTGACAGGAACTCGTCACCGCCCGGCTCCCACCCGCGATAATCCTTGAGGTGGTCGAACCTGGTCCCGGCATAGCCGACGATAGCCTTGTGCAGCGCGGGGTCGAACGTTCGCGCCCATTCCTCCGCCAGTGTCAGCGCGAAGGCGGTGTTTGGATGGGTGCCCACGGTGATCGGGTAAGTCAGCACGTCCAGGTAACCGATCAACCCGGCCGCGAAGTGCCGCGCCAGCGGTTCCAGCCGCGCGGCCCATTCGCGGTCTGCATGCCGCGAGGCCTCGAGGTGTAGGTAGAGCAGCCAGGCCCAGCCATAGGGCCGCTCGAACCCGCGCGCTTCGGGCTTCTGCGCATAGGCCAGTTCGGCGGCAAGCTTGTCCTCGGTGAAGGTCTGCTCGGCCAGAGCGGTGATCCCGGCTGCCTCCGGCGCATCTGGGTAGAGCCGCCGCAAGGTGAGCAGGGTCCACCATGAGTGGACGCAGGAATGCCAGTCGAAGCTGCCGTAGAATACCGGATGCAAGTCGCGCGGGGTGCGGGCGTCGTCCGGCCCGGCCATCACGTGATCGAGCTTGTTGGGATATTCCTGCCCGATATGCCCCAGCGCGGTGCGGGCGAAACGGCTGGCCACTTGCGGGGTGAGCGTTGTCATGGCTTGCCAAAGCCTCCGCCGCCGGGAGTGCGAATGGTGATGCTGTCGCCTGGCGCCATGTCGGCAGCCCCGGTCGCGCCGAGGTCCACCAACGAGCCATCGCCGCGCGTCACGAAGGTCTCGCCAGCAGCCGCATCATGCCCGCCGGCGATCCCGCGCGGCGGACACTTGCGACGGTTCGCGAGGATCTGCGCGCGCATGGGTTCGAGGAAGCGGATCACGCGTTCGGTGCCCTCTCCACCCTTGTGGGCGCCGCTTCCGCCCGACCCCTCGCGCACGGCAAACCGCTCGACCCGCACCGGCAGGCGCGTCTCCAGCACTTCGGGATCGGTCAGGCGCGAATTGGTCATGTGGGTTTGCACCGCATCGGTGCCGTCGAAGTCAGGCCCCGCGCCGGACCCGCCGCAGATCGTCTCGTAATACTGCCGCGTGTCATCGCCGAAGGTGAAGTTGTTCATCGTGCCTTGCGAGGGTGCCAAGGCTCCCAGCGCGGCGAAGACCGTGTCGGTGATCACCTGGCTCGTTTCGACATTGCCCGCCACCACGGCAGCAGGCGGTTGCGGCGAGAGCATCGAGCCTTGGGGCACCACGATTTCGACCGGGCGCAGGCACCCGTCGTTGAGCGGGATGGCGTCGTCGATCAGGCAGCGCAGGCAATAGAGCACGGCGGCACGGGTGATCGCTTCGGGCGCGTTGAAATTGTCGGGCAGCTGCGCGCTGGTGCCGGTGAAGTCTAAACGCACGGTGCGCGCCTCGCGGTCGATCGACACGGCGACCGCAACCTTTGCGCCGTTGTCCATGGCATAGGTGAAGCTGCCCGGCGCCAGCCGCTCGACCAGCGCGCGAACGGCAGCTTCGCCGTGGTCCAGCGCGTGGCCCATGTAGGCGGTGAGCACGTCCGATCCGTGTTCCTCGGCAGCGAGGGCGAGCAGGTCCGCTCCGCGTGCGCAGGCGGCGAGCTGGGCCTTGAGGTCGGAAATGTTGCGATCGGGATTGCGCGCCGGATAGTCGCCCGCGCTCAGGATCGCGCGCAATTCGGCCTCGCAGAAGCGGCCTTCGTCCACCAGCAGCACGTCGTCCAGCCGCACGCCTTCCTGCGCGATGCTGGTGCTGTCGGGAGGCATCGAGCCGGGCGCGATCCCGCCGATGTCGGCGTGGTGACCGCGCGCGGCGACCCATGCACTGGGCCTGTCCCCGTCCTCGCCAAACACCGGCACGATTACGGTCACGTCGGGCAGGTGCGTGCCGCCGGCATAGGGATCGTTGAGGCAATAGGCATCGCCGCGCCGCACGCCGCGCTGCGACCCCGCGCGGTTGTCGATCACGCGGGCAATGCTGGCGGACATCGACCCGAGGTGGACGGGAATATGCGGGGCATTGGCGATCAGCGCGCCGCCCGCGTCGAACAGGGCGCAGGAGAAATCCAGCCGCTCCTTGATGTTCACCGAGCTGGCCGTGCTTTCCAGCACCATGCCCATCTCCTCGGCAATGGCCATGAAACGGTTGTTGAAGATGGCAAGGCGCAGCGGGTCGACTGCCGTGCCGAGCGCGGGCGCATGTTCGCGCGGCGCCGTGCGGTGGAGGACGAGCGAGCCGTCTTCTGCGAGGCGCGCCTGCCAGCCTGCTTCGACGATAGTGGTGGAGCCGGGATCGGCGATCATCGCCGGGCCGTCGAGCCTATCACCGGCCTCCAGCGACCCGCGCTTCGTCACCGCAGCCTGCGTCGCCAGCCCGCCGCTCTGTCCGCGTCCCTCGACGCTTAGCGCTTCGAGGATGACGGTCGCGTGCTCGTCCGACCAGCCGAAGCGGCGGCGATGTTCGCTGCGGAAATGCGCATCGGCGTCGTCGCCAAGCGGCAGGTCGAGCGTGGTGTCGCTGCCTTCGAAGCGCAGGCGCAGGCGGCGGACCAGTTCGATGCTGTCAGCGGCAATGCCCTGCGCGGTCAGGTCTTCGGTCACTCGCGCGTCGAGCGCGGACAAGGCATCGGCAAAATCCTCAATCAACGGCCGCACCACGCCCGCCTCACGGATCGCCACGACCGGGGCGAGGCCGATGCCGTAGGCGCTGAGCATCCCTGCCAGCGGGTGGACCAGCACCGTGGAAATGCCGAGTTCGTCCGCCACGCGGCAAGCGAACTGGCCGCCCGCTCCGCCGAAACAGGCGAGTGCGTGGTCGCTGACGTCGTGGCCGCGTGCGGTGCTGATGCGGCGGATGGCATTGGCCATCTCGTCCACTGCCAGCGCGAGGAAGCCCTCGGCCAGCGCTTCAAGCTCCATCGGCTCGGGCAGGGCGGCGCAGACCTCTTCCAGCCGCGCGCGCGAGGCATCCGGGTCAAGCGGCTGGTCGCCAGAGGGGCCAAACACCTTTGGAAATTCTGCCGGGTCGATCCGTCCCAGCACCACGTTGCAGTCTGTCACTGTCAGCGGTCCGCCCTTGCGGTAGCAGGCAGGGCCGGGGTCCGCACCCGCGCTTTCGGGGCCAACGCGCAGGCGCTGGCCGTCGAAGCTGCAGATCGAGCCGCCGCCTGCCGCCACGGTGTGGATCTGCATCATCGGCGCAGCGATGCGCACGCCCGCGACCACGCTGTCACCCGTACGCTCGAACGCGCCCGCGTAATGGCACACGTCCGTGCTCGTGCCGCCCATGTCGAAGCCGATCAGCTTGTCGTAGCCGAGTGCCTGTGCTGTCTCGACCATCCCCACGACGCCACCTGCCGGGCCGGAGAGCACGGCGTCCTTGCCGCGAAAGGCGCGGGCATCGGCGAGGCCGCCGTTCGATTGCATGAAGCGCAGCGAGCCGTGGTCGGGCAGGCGGGTGTCGAGTTGGTCGACGTAGTGGCGGATCACCGGCGAAAGGTAGGCATCGGCCACGCTGGTATCACCGCGCGGCACCAGCCGGATCAGCGGTGAAACCTCGTGGCTGGCGCTCACCTGGGTGAAGCCGAGATCGCGGGCAATTTCTGCCAGCTGCGCCTCATGGCCGGTGAATGTCCAGCCGTGCAGCAGCACAATGGCGAGCGCGTCGAAGCCGTCGTCGCGCAGGGCAGCAAGATCGCGCCGCGCCGCCTCTTCGTCCAGCCGGGTCAGCACTTCGCCCGCGGCGCTGACGCGTTCGGCGATCTCGATGACGCGCCGCTCCAGCCGTTCGGGCTTCACGATGTGACGGGCGAAGATCTCGGGGCGCGCCTGGTTGCCGATCTTGAGTGCATCGGCATGTCCGGCGGTGATCGCCAGCGCCACCCGCGCGCCTTGCCGTTCCAGCAGGGCATTGGTGGCGATTGTCGTGCCGATCCGCAGTTCGGCAACCGGCGCGGGCCCATGCTCCGCCACGATCCGCTGCACCGCTTCGCTCGCGGCATCGGCATATTGCGCCGGATCGCTGGAGAGCAGCTTGGTTGTCACCAGCTCGCCGGAGGGCACCTGTGCCACCACGTCGGTGAAGGTGCCACCGCGGTCGATTGCAAAGCGATAAGTGCCAGTCATCTTCCGATCGGTCATTTGCCCGCCTTGACGAAAGTTTTCAGGCAAGGAAAGTCGGGATCCAGCAAGAGGCTGTCGATCAGGAATTTCTCAACTGCCTGCTGGTGCGGATCGCTGTCAGCCGGTTTGGAGTAGAGCAGCAGGTTCCAGTCTTCGACCGGCATAAGCTTGATGACATCCTGGCGCATCGCACGCGGCAGGATCGCTTCGGAGAACGAAGCCACCGCCACGCCGCGTTCAAGCATCGCGGCCATGACATCGTAATACTGCGAATGGCCCACCACTTTGCGCGGGCGGATGCCGTGCCGGTCTATCGACTGCAGCAGTTCACGCTCTGGTCGGCTACCGGCTTGCGGCAAGACGAAGGGGAGCAGGTTTATCTGTTCGGGCGATAACGGCAGCCGCAGGCCCTTGGCGAACTTGCGATGTCCGTAGATGCCGCCGGGCAGCAAAGCGAGGCGCCGGAGTTGGGGCGGATACGGCAAGTCTGCCCGCAGATTGAACATGGCAAAGTCATAGCGACCGGATTCGATGGTCTTGAGGATCGAGCTCGATGGCGGGACCGTCTCGAAATCAAGCTCTATGCGCGGGTGCCCGGCGAGGAAGCCGTCGAGTTTGGTGCGGACATAGCCATCGAACATTCCCTGTCCCACCAGCAACCGGAAACGCAGCGGCTGGTCTTTGCTGTCTGCCATGCTGCGACGGTGCGAGGCAAGTGCGGCAGCCGCGCGTTCGAAGGCGCGCAGGTCCTCGTGAAATGCCTGGCCGTCGGCGGTCAACAGCGGGCGCAGTCCCGGCTTGCGATCGAACAACCGGGTGCCGAGCTGCTCTTCGAGCACTTTCAGCTGGTTGCTTACCGAAGCTTGCGAAATACCAAGGTTGTCCGCGCTGACGCGAAAGCTGCGCGTCTCCGCCAGGCTGGCGAAGACTTCGAGCTGACGCAGGGTGAAAGGTAGGGTCGGCATTATACAAAATGTAACAAAACATAATTTGGTGATTATGTCGAGAGATCACCTTGCCATGCGTTGCTTCCCGTCGAAGAAGAGTAGATTTATGAAAAAAATTGGGGAGGATTATTACTATCATGCAAAAGCCAATCGATTTGTCGCGCCAGCGTTCCACTCGCCTGCTCGTGTCCGGAGCCAGCGCACTGGCACTCGCAGCCATCAGTTCTGCCGCTCAGGCGCAGGCCGACACGGAAGAGGACGCATCGCCTCCTCCCAGCGACGAGCGAATCGTCGTTACTGGTTCGCGCATCCAGTCCGATGGCATGCAGGCGCCAGTCCCGGTCACTGTTGTGGGTTCGCAAGAACTGGAGGCGCTGTCTCCTGGCGCACTGATCAATGGCGTATCACAGCTGCCGCAGTTTCTCGGCAATGAAACCCCCAACAGCGGCGGTGCCTATTTTACCCGTTCCGGCTTCGGCACGCTGAACCTGCGCGGTCTCGGCATCAACCGCACGCTCACGCTGCTCAACGGGCGCCGCGTGCCCGCCAGCAGTGCTTTCGGCGGTGTCGATATCAACTTGTTCCCCGAATCTGTCATCAGCTCGGTAGAAACCACTACCGGCGGTGCTTCGGCGGCCTACGGCTCGGATGCAGTTGCAGGTGTGGTCAACTTCAAGCTCGACACCAATTTCACCGGTCTCGAAGTGAACGCTCAGGTTGGCATAACCAGCCGCGAAGATGGTGAGAATTACGAGCTCTCAGGTGCATTCGGCACGCCATTTGCCGGTGGTCGCGGACACTTCATCGTGGCTGGCGAATACTTCAACCACGATGGCATTTTCAGCTATCAGGATCGCGACTGGTACCAAGCCGTTGGTACCTTTGGCAGCGGCACGGCGGCAGATCCCTATCGTTTCGTGCCCGGCACGGTTTCAGCTAATGCCAGCTTCGATGGTCGCATCTTTGCTCCGGGCACCGCGATCCACGCGATGGAATTCAACCCCGACGGCAGCATTGGCGCTTACAACCCGGGCTCGGAAAGCCAGTTCCCATTCGGCATCCCGCCGGCGCGCACGGCAGGCGGCAACAACGATAACTTGGGCGCGGAACTGCCCACGCTCTATCCGGAGCTGGAGCGAATCTCGGCCTTCGCTTATGCCGATTACGAGGTGAGTGATAGCTTGAAGGTGTTCGGCCAGTACATCTTCGGTCGCACCGAGCTGTTCCAGTACAACGTCATCCAGTCCAGCTTTGGTGGCACGCCTACCGCACTGACCATCTTTCAGGACAATGCTTTTCTGCCTAGCGACTTGCGACAAACGATGATCGACAACGAAATCGACAGCTTTATCCTGCGTCGTCGGGGTACGCTGAACGATGTTGGCGGAAATAGTCTCGATGATACATTCACCCAGCACATCGGCACGGTCGGCTTCGAGTGGGATCTCGACACCGGCGGCGTTTTTGACGGTTGGTCGGTCGACGGGTTCTACCAGTATGGCGAGACGACTCGTGAATGGGGCCAGTTCGGCCTTCGCGTGGATCGCATCTTTGCTGCTGTCGACGCGGTCGACGATGGATCCGGCAACATAGTGTGTCGCACCTCGCTGTTCGGCAATGCCTTCCCCGGATGTCAACCGCTGAACCTGTTCGGCGAAGGCAACGCTTCTGCCGCTGCCGTGGACTACGTGACGGGGTTCGAATCGGGACAATCGATCTCCACGCCGCTGTTCTTTGCCGACGACGGCTTCGACAGCGGGCGGACCTATGACTACACCACCACAGACCGCAAGCTGAACGTCACCACCTTCGAACAGCAGTTTGCCGAGCTTTCGGCAGCCGGCGATATCGCAGATCTGTGGGCTGGCCCGATCGCCGGTGCCTTCGGCGTGTCTTATCGCCGCGACGAAGTGCTGCAGCTGGTGCAGGACGTCACCAATCCGCCGTCTGACCATGAAAACGGCCATCCTGTGCTTTGCAACGGCGAGGCGCCCGGCCTGCGCGGCGTGAGCGTGCCCGATTGTCTCAACACGGTTGGTGTGCAGTATTCCAAAGTCTCCAACATCAAAGGCTCGTCCACTGTGTGGGAAGGCTTCGGCGAAGTGCTCTTGCCGCTCTACGACAGTGATGGATTAGGCATTTTCGCCAATGGTGCCGTGCGCTGGGCAGACTATTCGGGGTCCGGTTCCGTCTGGGCCTATAAGGGAGGTCTCGAACTGGAGTTTGGCGATTTCCGCCTGCGCGGCACCTACTCGCGCGACGTGCGCGCCGCCAACCTTTCGGAACGGTTCGACCGGACCGGTGGCTCCGCCACCATTACCGACGTGCGCGATAACAGCACGGTGACGGTCACCATTTTCTCCGGCGGCAACCCTGCCGTGAACCCGGAAGAGGCCGATACCTACACCATCGGCGCGGTATACCAGCCCAGCTTTGTGCCGGGCCTGTCGCTCTCGCTCGACTACTATGACATCACGATTGACGGGGCGATCGGCCAGGTCGGCACCCAGGGCATTGTTGCCGGTTGCTTCAACGACAACGTGCAGTCCTTCTGCGACCTGATCACGCTGAACCCGACCACTAACGATATCGTGTTGGTGGGCGACGTGTTCATCAACATCGATACCGCCACAGCGCGTGGCCTCGATTTCGAAGCCAGCTACAATTCCGACATCAACGTGTTCGGCGGCGACGAAGAGATTGACTTCCGGCTGTTCTCTGCCTGGTTGTTCGAACGCACCGAAACCAATGGCGGGCAGACTTTCGACCTTGCCGGACAGACCGGCGCTCGCCAGCTTTCGCAGGCCTACGAACAACTGCCTGACTTCCGCGTGACTGCCAGCCTTGGCTATCGCAACGGCGGATTTTCGAGCCGCATCGGCGTGCGCCACATCGGTGAAGGCATCCAGGACGTGTGCGGCCTGGGTGATAATTCGGCATGCCCAGCAGGCCAGCAGGTCGTGCTGGTCGACAACACGGTCGACGCCGTGACCTATGTCGACCTGCGGCTGGGCTATGAATTCGACCTGGGCAACACCGAACTGGAGGTGTTCGGCAACGTCACCAACCTGTTCGACGAAAATCCGCCGCTGACGCCTTCCTACAGTGCCTTCTTCGGCTACTCGACCCAGCAAAATCCGGGCGTGTACGACGTGCTGGGCACGCGCTTTACTCTCGGCATGCGCCTGCGCATGTGACTTTACTGCTTGGCGGGGTCGGGCTTCCTCCCTAGTCCGACCTCGCAATCCCTATTCATTCGCGTTCAATTGGAGGAACCCGGTCGTGGGCGACAACTCAAACATTGGCAATTTCACCCGCCGCGGTGCCATGGGGGCAGCAGGTGCAGCCACGCTCGCGATTACCGTCCCGGGGCTGGCTCATAGCCCGGGACGCAAGCCCAACTTCCTGTTCATCATGGCGGACGACCTCGGTTATGCCGACCTGTCCTGTTACGGGCGGCGGGAATACGAGACGCCCGTGCTCGACGGGCTGGCAGCGCAGGGGCTGAAGTTCACCCACGGCTATGCCAATTCGGCAGTCTGTTCGGCGACCCGCGTCGGCCTGATTACCGGCCGCTACCAGTACCGCCTCCGCGTCGGGCTGGAAGAGCCGCTGGGCAACCGCGAACTGGGCCTCGATCCCGCGCACCCGACCATGCCCTCGCTGCTGCGCGATGCGGGGTACCACACCGGCCTGGTCGGCAAGTGGCACCTTGGCTGGCTGCCGAACTTCGGCCCGCGGCTGAGCGGCTACGACGAATTCTGGGGCATCCGCGGCGGCGGCGTGGACTATTTCACCCATGATGTCGGCGGTAATCCCGACCTGTGGGACGGCGACGTGCAGATCGAGGAGGTCGGCTACATGACCGATCTCATGGGCGACCGCGCGATCGAATACCTCGATGAACGCGCGCAGGAAGACAAGCCGTGGCTGCTGTCGCTGCACTTCACGGCGCCGCACTGGCCGTGGGAAGCCAACAACGAAGAGGGCCGCGCCGAAAGCGCGCGCCTGGCCGAACACGGACCGACCATTCCCGGCTCGCTCGACATCACGCACTTCGATGGCGGCAACATGGAAACCTACGCCGGCATGGTCACCAGCCTCGATGCCAATGTCGGCCGCGTGCTTGCCCGCCTTGCCGAACTGGGCATGGAGCAGGACACGGTCGTGGTCTTCACCAGCGACAACGGCGGCGAGCGCTTCAGCGACAACTGGCCCTTTACCGGGATCAAGACCGAACTGCTCGAAGGCGGCATGCGGGTGCCCTTCATTGTCCGCTGGCCGGGCCTGACGCTGCCGGGCACCGAGACCGACGTACCCGCGCTGTCGATGGACTTCCTGCCCACCTTCCTCGCGGCGGCCGGAAGCGCGCCGCATCCCGACTATCCCAGCGACGGCGTGGACCTGCGTCCGGTACTGGCTGGCGGCAGCCTGCCCGAACGCACGCTGTTCTGGCGGTTCTGGGCCAAGGACCAGAAGGCCGCGCGGCGCGGCGACTTCAAGTACCTGTCGATCGGCGGCGAGGAATATCTCTTCAACGTCGTCAGGGACCCGCTGGAGCGCGCCAACCTGAAGTTCCGCGAGCCGGAAATCTTCGCCGAGCTGAAGGCCGCCTTCGACACCTGGAACGAAGGCATGCTGCACGATCCCGATGCCAGCTCCTATCGCTTCACGCCGAGAGAACTGGCGGACCATTTCGGCTGGGATAGTTGACAAAGTCCGCCTCGATACGGCCTAATCGCCGGAGAGGACTGGGAGAGGACAGGGACATGGTCCGGACATTGGCACCAATGGCCATGCTGGTGGCGCTGGCTGCTTGCGCCGAGACTGCTGTCGAGCCTGCGCCAGCGCAGGTGGCGGAAGCATCGCAGGTGGAGCGGACCGAAGCACCGCAAGGCGACCGCGTGCTCTTGTGGGGCGACACCCATGTCCACTCGATCAATTCGATCGACGCCTTCAGCTCGGGCATGGCCAATGCCGATATCGACACCGCCTATCGCTTCGCGCGCGGGCAGCCGGTGATCTTCCCGCGCACCGGCCAACGCGTACAGATCGACCGCCCGCTCGATTTCATGGTCATGGCGGATCACGCCGTCGGCCTTGGCGTTTCCAGCCGTATTGCTGCCGGCGATCCGGAGATCATGCGCTATCCCATCGCCCAGCGGCTGAACGAGATATACCGTGAGCAGGGCGGCCGGGCGCTGACCAATGCCGTCATGGGCTTTGGCGGCAATTCCCCGCTGACCGAGGATGAGCGGGCCGAGTTCGAAGCGCAGATGCGCAGCGACGCGGTGATGCGCGGCAGCTGGGAAGGGCAGATCGCTGCCGCCGAACGCTACAACGAACCGGGCGTCTTCACCGCGATGATCGGCTGGGAATGGACCTTCGCCCCGGACATGCGGAACATGCACCGCGTGGTCTTCACCAACCGCGACGGCGACGTGGCGCGGCAGTTCCTGCCTTTCGCCAACTACCAGGCCGAAGGACCGGAGGACCTCTACGATTTCTTCGAGCAGACGCAGGCGCGCACGGGGGCGGACTTCGTTGCCATCCCGCACAATTCGAACCTGTCCGACGGGCGCATGTTCGAACTGACCGACGTCAACGGCGATCCCTTCGATGCGGACTATGCGGCACAGCGAAACCGCTGGGAAACGGTGGTCGAGATCACCCAGTACAAGGGCAGCTCGGAAACCCATCCCGAACTCAGCCCGCGTGACGAATTCGCCGACTACGAACTGCGCAACATGCTGCTGACCGGGGTGCCGACCGAGGTGAGCCGTGGCTCTTACGTACGCAGCGCCTTGCTGATGGGCCTTGCCGAACAGCGGCGTATCGGGGTGAACCCGTTCCAGTACGGCATTATCGGTGCCTCCGACAGCCACACCGGCCTTTCCAGCCAGGAGGAGGACAACTTCTTCGGCAAGCTGGGCGAGGACTACCTCCCGCGTGACCGGCTTGGTCCCGATGCCGTGCCGATCATCTTTCCTGCGGCGCAGATGTCTGCTGCGGGCCTCGCGGGCGTCTGGGCGGACCACAATGATCGCCAGTCGATCTTCGATGCCTTCCGCCGCCGCGAGGTGTTCGGCACCAGCGGCCCGCGCATGCGGGTGCGGATGTTTGCCGGTTACGATTTCGCGCAGGCCGACCTCGACGCGGGCGACTGGGCGGCGCGCGGCTATGCCCGCGGCGTTCCCATGGGCGGCACCCTGCTGCCTGCCGACGGCCGCGCCCCGCGCTTCATGATCCAGGCCGTGCGTGACGATGCAGGCGCCAACCTTGACCGCGTGCAGGTGGTGAAGGGCTGGGTCGATGCGCGTGGGCAGACGCATGAGCGGATCTACGAAGTCGCATGGTCAGGCAACCGCAGCCTGCGTGCCAACGGCACCCTGCCGGCGGTGGGCAACACCGTGGACCTGGCGACCGCGCGCTACACCAACACCATCGGGGCGCAGGAGCTGGCGGCGGTCTGGACCGATCCCGATTTCGATCCAGACCAGGCGGCCTTCTACTACGTCCGCGTGCTGGAAATCCCGACGCCGCGCCATCACCTGTTCGATGCCCTGGCGCTGGGGATCGATCCGGCCACGATCGACATCCCGCCCACCATACAGGAACGCGCCTGGTCCTCGCCGGTTTGGTACAGGCCCTGATCGCTGCTACCCGGCAGCGGAGCTGCATGAGGTAGTAAAGTGGCGGACAATCCCGGTTTCATCGGCAAGCGGCGCAAGCTGAGCTGGAAGCTGATTGTCCTGATCTTCCTGCTACACCTGGCGGCGCTCTACGGCCTTGCCCGCTTGCTCGCGCCCGGGATGACCGCACGGGTGATCGAGGAAGCGACCACCTTCGTGACCGTCACCGTGGGTACTTACGAAGAGCCGGAGGCCGAACCGAGCATTTCCCCGCCACAGCCCGACGAAGGCGCTGCCGCCGAAGCAGGCGAGGAGGACGTGCCGCGCGAAGTGGTCGCGCCGCCGCAGCCCTTGCCGCGCCCGACACCGGCCCCGCAGGCTTCCTCCACCGGCAATGCCAATGCCTCGGGCGCAACCGAGGCGGGCGAAGGCACCGGTGCGGGCGGCGAGGGTATCGGCACCGGCAGCGGTCGGAGCGGCAGCGGGCAAGGCGGCGCGGTCGCGGTCGGCCCCTCTGTCCATTCCGGCGAGCTGAACGAGGCACGCGATTTCCCCATTCCCGAAGGTGGTCGCGGGTCTCGCTTCGGCAAGTCGGTGACCGTGCACTTCATCGTCACCACCGATGGCCGCGCACGCAATTGCACGGTTGCCAGCAGCAGCGTCGACGCCGCCGCCACCGCGCGCGTCTGCCCGCTGGTGGTGGAGCGCATCCGCTTCAATCCCGCCACCACGGCAGAGGGCACGCCGGTCGAGGCGCGCTACGGATATCGCGTCGACTTTCGTGCGCGATAGATATTGACGCAATTGCTGTGCTAGTGCCGCCGGTATGAGCTTGATCCATCCGGTAATCCTGTGCGGTGGCAGCGGCACGCGATTGTGGCCGGTCAGCCGCAAGGCCATGCCCAAACCCTTCCTGCCGCTGGTCGGCGAGGCGACCCTGTTCGAGGCGACGCTGGCCCGCACATCGGACCCGGCGCAGTTCGCCGCGCCGGTGATCGTGACGGGCGAGGCGCACCTGCCGCATGTCGAGGCGCAGCTGGGCGATACGGATGCCACGATCATCGTCGAGCCGGCAGCGAAGAACACCGCGCCCGCCATCGCCCTTGCCGCAGCGCGCTTGCCGGAAGACGCGGTCATGCTGGTCTGTCCCAGCGATCACCACATTGCCAACGTTGCGGCCTTCCACGTGGCGGCTCAGGCCGCGGCAGGGCTCGCCCGCAAGGATCACATGGTGGCCTTCGGCATTACCCCGAGCCTTCCCGAAACCGGCTATGGCTATATCCGTCGCGGGGCGGAGATCGCCGGCGGCTTCGCTGTCGAACAGTTCGTCGAAAAGCCCGCCCTTGACCGCGCCATACAGTTCCTCGCTTCGGGCGATTACAGCTGGAACGGCGGTATCTTCGCCTTCCGCGCCGGTGCATTCCTGGCCGAGCTGGCGCAGCATCGACCGGACATGGCAGAGGCGGTGCGGCAGGCGGTCGCGGCAGGAACAAGCGAGGGCGCGCGGTTCCATCCCGACGCCGCCAGCTTTGCCGCGATCTCCGGCGAGAGCGTGGACTATGCGGTGATGGAGGAAACCTCCCGCGCGGCCATGGTGCCGGTCGCCATGGGCTGGTCCGACATCGGCAACTGGCAGGCCCTGCGCGACGCGCGCGAAGGCGACGCGCATGGCAACCGCACACGCGGCAATGTCGAGCTGCTCGAATGTCGCGGCGTGCTGGCGGAAACCGACGGACCGCGCATTTCCGCCATCGGGCTCGCGGACATTGCCGTAGTGGTCAATGGCGACGAAGTGCTGGTAACAACGATGGATGGCGCCCAACTGGTGGGCAAGCTGTCCGGCGCGGCGAAGCAATAGGGGGCGTGGTGATGGGAGTACTCGGCACCGACGTCATGATCGCGCAGACCATCCAGCTGGCGCTCGCGCCGGTTTTCGTGCTGGTGGCCATTGGCGGGATCATGAACATCCTGTCGATGCGACTGGGCCGCGTGGTCGACCGCAGCCGCGAATTGCAGGAACTGCACGGCGAAACCAGTGGCAGCGAGCACGACAAGGTGGTGCGCGAGATCCGCAGCCTCGACCTGCGCATCGTCATCATCGGCCGCGCCATGCGCCTGCTGGTGATGGCGTCACTGTCCATTGGCGTGACGGTGGTGCTGCTGTTCCTTGAGGAATTCGCCCACGTTGGCCTCAATCCGGTGGCGGCGGGCACCTTCATACTCGCCATCGGGCTATTCATGTGGTCGCTGGTGCAGTTCCTGCGCGAAACGCGCGAGGCGACCGCGGCGCTGCGTATTCCCGAGATGTATCTTGAGCGGGAGCGCGATCTCTAGCCCGGCACGGTCAGCTCTGCGGCGGCTCAAGCAGGTTCTGGCCCTGCTTCCTGATCGCGCCTTCGATCATCGGGGTGAGGAAGCCCAAGGCCGCAGGCAAGGTCATGTGGAACACCACCTGCTGGTCCTCGATATCAATATGACCCGTCAGCGCCTGGCCCATGGCCTCGATCGCCATGTTCATGCGATCCTCGCTCGGCCAGCTGGTTTCGATTTCGGCCATGCCGCCGGGAATGGAATCGCCGATCCTGTGGGTGTTGTCGCGAAACCGGCGGCGGACTTCCTCGCGATCGAGGTTGTGCGGGATGGCGACCTGCATCAACCCGACTGCCTCAACCCGGGAGCCATCAGTTCGGCGACTTCTGGCGGTTGAAATCGAGCGGCACGCCCGAGCCCTGGTCAGCCAGCGGTTCGCCTTC
Source organism: Aurantiacibacter gilvus (assembly GCF_038289935.1). Classification (NCBI taxonomy): domain Bacteria; kingdom Pseudomonadati; phylum Pseudomonadota; class Alphaproteobacteria; order Sphingomonadales; family Erythrobacteraceae; genus Aurantiacibacter; species Aurantiacibacter gilvus. The sequence continues at coordinate 495,949 of NZ_JBBYHV010000002.1, read as the reverse complement.
GGCATCGCCGTACTTGTAATCGAGGTAGCGGTTCTTGATCGCGAGGTCGTCGAGCGAGCCTTCGGCCAGTTGCCGCGTCACGCTGTCGATCTCGCGGCTGACCTTGGCGAGGCTGTCGGTGAGCTGCCTGTCGGGCGTCGAGCCTGCGCGTTCCTCCGTGCGCAGGTGCGCGGGGATCTTGGTGTAGCTTTCGACCAGTTCGGGCAGGGTTTCGCCCACCAGCTTGCGCACTTCGCCAGCCGCAGGGTGCGCCGGGTCGACATGTTCAAGCTGCTGGCCAAGGCCGTCCAGCTGCACGCCGATCCGGTCCACCAGCGAGACAGCGGGCGCGGGCAGGGCCGGGCGCTGCTGTTCCAGCCACAGTTCCGTCCTCGCCACCAGCTGGCGGGCATCGGTGGTGCGCGTCAGGTCAATGCGCTTGGGCATCTTCACCTTCTGCGTCATCACCCCGCCGAACAGCAGGATCATCAGCACGATGACGATCATCATGCCCCAGAAGCCGATGCCGTTGATGATCGATCCGACAATGCCTGCGCCGACGAAGATGGCTAACACGCCTGCCAGCAGCGTGAGCAGCTGGCGCTTGAAGTGCTTCACCTTGACCCGCGCCGAGCCTTCGCCGATCGAGCCGCCGCTTAGCCGGTGGCGGCCGCCGTTCTGGTTGTCGCGCAGCAGCGAACGGCCTTCCGAAAGGAGGCGGTCGCTGTCACGGGTGAGGTCGTCAGCCATCGTTCGTGTGCTTACCCTTCGAGGCTCAGCAGGCTGGAGTCATTGACCTGCGCGGCAGCCTGGGCCTGCCCTTCCGCCCGCGCGATATAGCCCTTCGACTTCTCGACTTCGGTGGTGAGCACCTCGACCGTCTGCTTCATGGAATCGAGCGCGCGCAGCTTGAAGGTGTCGACCTCGTCCATGGTGTCGTAGATGTTCTGGAAGGCGCGCTGCAGCGTTTCCATCGGGATGGTGCTGCTGGCGGCCTGTTCGTGGATCTTGCTGGTATTGTCGCGCAGCATCTGGCTGGTGGAATCGATGATCCCCGCGGTCGTCTCGTTGAGCGCGGTGATCTGGCCCAGCACCAGCTTCTGGTTGGTCATGGCCTGCGCCACGGTAACCGCCGTGCGCAGGGCGCCGACGGTGGTGGTGCTGGCGCGATCCACGCCCTTCACCAGCTCGACATTGTTCTTCTTCACCAGGTCGAGTGCCAGGTAGCCCTGCACCGAAACCGCCATCTGCGTCAGCAGGTCCTGCGTGCGCTGGCGGACATAGAACAGCGCGGTCTCGCGGATGGCCTTGGCCTTCTGCGGGTCGGTCGCATCGAGTTCGTTGGCTTTTTCTTCCAGCTCGCCGTCCAGCGTGCGGGCGATGTGGATCATCTGCTCCAGGTTGCCCATGGCTTCCCACAGCTTCTGCCGTTCGACGTCGATCGCGGCATTGTCCATCAGCAGCTCGTCCTTGCCGCTGGAAAGGCGGGCGAGGATCGACTGGATGTGGCCCTGGGCCGAAGTGTAGCTGTCGAAGTAGTTCTTCAGCTTGTTGCCGAACGGAATGATGCCGAGGAACTTGCGCCCGGTCATCTTGCCGCGGCGGCCCGGATCGAGCTCTTCCACCGTGCGGCGCAGTTCGCTGAGGTCCGTGCCGACGCTGGTGTCGGTGTCCATGGCGCGCACCGGGCGGTCGAGGAAGCGGTTCGACATGGCGCTGGCGGCCATGATTTCCTTGCGGCCCATGTTGGTGATCTGGTCCACCTTCTTGCCGAAGTCCGGCGAATTGGCGTCCAGCGCGATCAGCTCGTCGACGAAGCCGTCGACCTTTTCCTGCAGCGCGGACTTCTTTTCCTCGCTGACCGGCACCAGGCCAGCCGCCTTGTCAGGCGCAACAGAGGGCACCGGATCCGGCGGAGTCAGGTTCAGCGCGGTATCGGTAGCAGTGGCGGTCTCGTTATTGGTAGCCATACGGCGTCGGTTCCCTCTTTGCCTGTCCCCAAACCCGGTTTGCGGTATCTATCTACTGTATTAGTCGCACAAGACACATGTTTCAAGTTTTGCCACCAAGAGTTTCTGCGATATTGCGCGGTAATGCAAACGGAACCCGTTCAGACCGAACCGCCAAGCCCAAGGTCCAGTTCGCTCGGATTCGCTCACGTCTTGACCACGTTCCAGCGCTGGTGGCGGCGCGACGTGATGGGGACCGTCGATCAGGCTGCGGTGATCGAAAAGCGCCGCGCGGAATGCGTGCTGTCGGCGCGCTACCTGCTGATGGTCTGCATGTCGGCCGGCATTGCCGTGCTGGGCTTGCTGCAGGGCTCGGCCGCGGTGGTGATCGGCGCCATGCTGCTGTCGCCGCTGATGGATCCGATCATGGGCGTGGGCTTTGCCCTGGCCGTGGGCGACTTCCGCTGGCTGCGGCAGGCGGGCAAGTCGCTGGCGATCGGCGTGCTGATGGCCATCCTGTTCACCGCGCTGGTGGTGTTCTTCTCGCCGCTGCAGACCATAACGTCGGAGATCGCCGCGCGTACCCGGCCGACGCTGTTCGACCTTGCCGTGGCCTTCTTCTCCTCGGTCGCGGGTGCCTATGCCATGATCCGCGGGCGCGAGGGCACTATCGTCGGCGTGGCCATTGCCACGGCCTTGATGCCGCCGCTGGCCGTGGTCGGCTTTGGCCTCGCCACCCTCAACGGCACCGTGTTCTGGGGCTCGCTGTTCCTGTTCATCACCAACCTTACCGCCATCGCCCTGACAGCGACGGGCATGGCGCGGCTCTACGGCTTCTCCACCAGCCTCTCCGAAAAGCAGACGCAGGTGCAGGTCGGCCTGATCTTCTTTGCCTTTGTCATCCTGGCCGTGCCGTTGTTCCTGTCGTTGCGGCAGATCGTGTTCGAATCGCAAGCAACGCGCCAGGCAAGCTCGATCGTGGTCGAAGTGTTTGGCGGGCGCGCCACGGTGTCGCAGCTGGAACCCAATTTCGATACCGACCCGATGGAAGTGACCGCCACCGTGCTCACCCCGCAGATCATCGGTGATGCCGAAAACCGCGCCGCCGAACGCATGACGAGCGCTCTTGGTCGCCCCGTAGATGTTTCGCTGACCCAGCTGCGCGTGGGCACCAGCGCCCAGGCGCAGGAAGAGGCGCAGCTGGCACATGCACGCCAGCAAGAGGCCGAAGCCCGCGCCCAGGCGCAGGACATCGCTGAGCGGCTGGCACTGCTCGCGGGCGTACCGACGGACTCGGTGACCGTGGACCGCGAACGGCGGCGCGCGCTGGTGACGGCGCGTCCGCTCGATGGCGCGACGCTCTATGCCTATGCCGAGCTGGAGCGCCGCATCGACGCGACCGAGCCCGAATGGGATATCCGCCTGACACCGCCGCTGCTGGCCTTGCCGGTCGTGACCTTCGAAGCCGGACCCGAGGGCGAGGACGGCGAACCGGCTGATCCGTTGTTCCTGCCCGATGCCCAGGGACGCCGCGCGATTTCGCTGGTTGCATGGGCGCAGGCGCGCACTGGCGTGCCCGTACGGGTCACCGGTCCGGAAGAGGCCATCGCCGCCGTGCGCACGGCGCTGTCGACGCACGATATCGCGGTGCAGGAAGAATGGACCGGCACAGGCTACGGCCCAGTGTCGGCCCGCTGGGCAACAGGGGAATAACCATGCCGCCAGAGCTTACCGTACTCGCGCTCGCCGGCCTGTTGCTGCTGGTTCACGTGTTCAGCGCGACGCATTTCAAGACCAAGCAATACGGTCTCGACTGGAACATGGGTGCGCGCGACGAGGACCTGCCACCGCTGGGCGACCTTGCCGCCCGGCTGGACCGCGCGCGGGGCAACTTCCTCGAGACCCTGCCGCTCGCCATCATCGGGTTCGGCGGCGTGGTGCTGGCGGACAAGGCCAGCGACTACACGGCCATTGCCGCCTGGGTCTGGCTGGGCGCACGGGTGACCTACCTGCCGCTCTACTGGGCGGGAATTCCCAAGGTCCGGACCTATGTCTGGGCCGTGGCGCTGCTGGCGCTGCTCTATCCGATTGGCGCGCTGCTGCTGGCCTGACCCCGGAGGTCAGGCCGCCAGTTCGAACGGCTCGATCTCGCCCGACAGGTAAAGCTTCTTCGCCTTGGCCCGGCTGAGCTTGCCCGAGCTGGTGCGCGGCAGGGTGCGCGGGGGCACCAGTTCGACCACGCAGTTCATGCCGGTGACCGAACGCACCTTGTCGGCGATCTGGTCACGCAGGCGCAAGCGTTCCTCGGGGTCGCCGACGCGGCAATGCACCAGCACGGCAGGCGCTTCCTCGCCGTTTTCCATCTCGATCGAGAAGGCCGCGATATCGCCGTGGTTGAAGCCCGGCAGCTGTTCCACCGCCCATTCGATATCCTGCGGCCAGTGGTTCTTGCCGTTGATGATGATCATGTCCTTCGCGCGGCCGACGATGAACAGGTAGCCATCGCCCATGTAGCCCATGTCACCGGTGTCGAGCCAACCGTCGACGAGGCACTCGTTGGTGGCCTCCTCGTTGCGGAAGTAGGAATGCATGACGCTGGGGCCGCGGCACCAGACCTTGCCGATCTGGTGATCGCCCTTGGCTTCGTTGTTCTCGCCGCGGATCTGCACCTCCATGTCCTTCAGCGGCTTGCCGCAGTTGACGATGGCGCGATAGCGGGCCGGGCGCTTCAGGTCGCGCGGCGAACCGGACAGGCGCTCTTCTTCCACCAGTTCGACACGGATGCCCTCGCCCGGCGGCATGACCGTGACGGCCAGCGTCGCCTCGGCCAGGCCGTAGCTGGGGGTGAAGGCATTGGCCTTGAACCCGGCTTCGGAGAAGGCGTTGACGAAATTCTGCATGACGTCGGGCCGGATCATGTCGGCACCGTTGCCGGCCAGCCGCCAGCGCGACAGGTCGAAGCGTTCGGCGACATTGGTCTGGCTGGAGACGCGGCGGGCGCAGATGTCATAGCCGAAGGTCGGCGAATAGGAGAGCGTAGTGCCCTGGTTGCGGCTGACGAGATCGAGCCATGCCAGCGGACGGCGGGCGAAATGCTCGGTCTTCAGGTAATCGACGCTGACCTGGTTCGAGATCAGCGACAGGAAGCAGCCGACCAGGCCCATGTCGTGGTACCACGGCAGCCAGCTGACGACCCGGTCGTTGTAGCCGATGTTCATCGAATCGGCATGGCCGAACAGGTTGTGCAGCAGCGCTTTGTGGGTCACGGCAACGCCGGTCGGGAAACGGGTCGAACCGCTGGAATACTGTAGGTAGCAGATGTCGTCCGGTTTGGCCTCGTGCAGGTCAACCGCGGGGGCGTCCAGCTGCGAGAAGGTGATATAGTCCATGCCCTGGCAGCCCTGCCGTTCGGCAGCGGCACCGGCCATTTCGGCGATCTCTGCCGGATAGAGCAGGATCTTGGGATCCGAACTGGAAAGCTGCACCGACAACTGGTCGATATAGCTTTCCTTGCCGCCGAAGGTGGTCGGCAGCGGCAGCGGCACGGGCCATGCACCGGTGTAGACGCAGGCGCAGAACAGCGCGGCAAATTCGGGGCTGGTGTCAGCCACCAGGGCCACGCGATCGTCCTTGCCGATGCCCATGGCGCGCAGCCGGTAAGCATCGGCAATCGCGTCTTCGCGCATCTGGGCGAAGGTATAGACCCGTTCCAGCGTGCCGCGCATGTCGTGAAAGTTCATGCCCTTTTCGCTGCGCGCAGCATAATCGATCGCCTCGTTGAACGTGGCGAAATCCGACCGGCGTCGCGGCAGGGGGCAATCATTGGGAGTGGGGGTGAGATCAGTCATGATCGTTATGGGGTACCCTTTGTTACCTGCACTCTTGTGGCGCTTCCCATATCCAAAAAACGGCGCCGAGTATGATACCGGCACCGTCTGAAACTTTCCCATTTGACAGGAAGTGTGGCACGAATAAGGCCAATGGACCCCAATCGACAAGTGTGTAAGCGCGAAAAGCGACCGAAAAAGCCGCTCGACCCCGTGCGGCTTGAGGAATTGGCGCTCGCCTATGTCGCCCGTTTCGCTACCAGCGCGGCCAAGCTGGAGCGTTACCTGGAGCGGAAATTGCGCGAACGCGGCTGGGACGGGGAAGACGAACCGGACCTCTCCGCCATGGTGAACCGCTATGTCGAGCGCGGTTATGTCGACGACGAGGTCTATGCCCGCGCAAAGGCCGGAGACCTGCTGCGCCGCGGCTATGGCGGGCGGCGGGTCAGGCAGGCGCTGGGGCAGGCGGGGATCGGCGAAGGCGTGGCTGAAAGCGTCGCTCCGGACGAGATGGCGGCGCGGCACGCCGTCCTGCGTATGGCGCAGAAACGCCGCTTCGGTCCCTTCGCCGTCCAACCGCCGGAGAGGGACGTGCTGGAAAAGCAGCTCGCCGCACTGATCCGCGCCGGCCATTCGTTCGAAATGGCTAGAAAAGTACTCTTTGCTTCCGATATCGAGGAGGCCGAAGACTGGGCGGCGGAACTGGACGAGGATTCTCCGAGCGATGATTTTTAGCCTGCCGTCCCCGGCGCAATATGTCTGCTGGACCGCACCGCTCGCGCTGGTCCTCTCGGCCTGTTCGCCGCAGGCGGCGGACCGCCCGGCCGAACCGGCCGTATCGGAAACCTCGGTGCACCGGGTGTCAGGCCTCGAGGTCATCCCCGTCACCGTCACCACCGACAGCGAGACCTATACCTTCGCGAGCGAACTGGCCGACACCATCCCCAAGCAGCGCCAGGGCCTGATGTTCCGCACCGAGATGGGCGCCGACGAGGGGATGATCTTCCCCTACGATCCGCCCGAACAACTGGGCTTCTGGATGCGCAACACCGTGCTGCCGCTCGACATCATCTTCATCGGGCCGGACAACCGCATCCTGAATATCGAGGAAGGCGTGCCCTATAACGAGGTGAGCGTGCAGTCCGAGGGGCTGGCGATCGCCGTGCTCGAACTCAACCGGGGCCGTGCGGAAGAACTCGGCATCGAACCGGGTGATCTGGTAGAGTGGTGAAAGGGTCGAATCCTGGTTGGCCCTGCGCGGCAAAACGGCTAGAGGCGCGGCCATGGGATTCTTAGGCAAGATCTTCACCTGGTGGGACGGTGCCACCATCGGCACCATGTTGTGGTCGTCGCGCAATGGCGAGCACGTCGGCACGGATGCGCAGGGCAACAAGTATTACCGGTCCAAGGCCAAGTCCGGCCAGCGGGAACGGCGCTGGGTCATCTATAACGGTGCCAACGACGCCAGCCGCGTGCCGAGCGAATGGCACGGCTGGCTGCATCACTCGTACGACGAGCTTCCCGAAAGCCACCTCGCGCCGCCCAAGATCTGGGAAACCGACTACACGCCCAACGCCACCGGCACGAATGCGCGCTATCTGCCTGCTGGTGCGCTGGAGCGTGGCGGCAAGCGTGCCGCAGCTACCGGCGACTACGAAGCGTGGACGCCCGACGCGTGAACCTGTCGCGCGCCGTGATTGCGGGCGCAGCGCTGCTGGCGCTTTCGGGCTGCGATAACGACGCGCCCGCGCCGGAGGCCGAGGCCACCGAAGTTCCCGAGGAATTTGCTTCCGATCCGCTGCCCGACCTGTCGGAAGTGCAGGGCATCGGTACACCGATGGAAGAGCGCGTGGCCACCATCGGCCTGATCAACAAGCGCAACAACCTGTCGCGCGATATCGAGATGAGTCCCGGCGAATCACGCCGGTTCGGCGACGTCGTTCTCCGTCTGGCAGCCTGTGAGCGTACCCAGCCGTGGGAAAGCCCGGCCGAGACCGGCGCCTTCGTGCAGGTTTTCGTGAACCAGGAACGCGATCCGAACGCGGATCCGGAGTTCCGCCGCATCTTCTCCGGCTGGCTGTTCAAGAACTCGCCCAGCCTCAACGTGGTCGAACACCCGGTCTACGATGTCTGGGTCAAGGACTGCGCGATGAGCTTCCCGGGGGAAGAGGACTCCTGATCCGCTGCCCGCGCCAGCAGCGCGGCATGGGCTTCCGGAAGGCTGCACAACGGCTGTCCATCGCAAGCCTTTGACAGCTTCATCAGGTATTCGTCGCGGCTCATTTCCACCGCACCCAGCGAGGCAAGGTGGCCGGTCATGAACTGGCAGTCGAGCAGCATGTATCCCGCGTGGCGCATCAGCGCGATCAGCCAGGCCAGCGCCACCTTGCTGGCATTGTCGGCGCGGCTGAACATCGACTCGCCGCAGAACGCGCGGTCGATCGCGACGCCGTAGAGGCCGCCGACCAGTTCCTCACCCTCCTCCGTCTTGGCCCAGCATTCCACCGAGTGGGCATGGCCGTGCCGCTGCAGGTTGCGGTAGCTGGCGGCGATGGTGTGGCTGATCCAGGTCCCGCTGGTGGAGCCGTCCGGCTCCTGCCGCGGCTGGGCGCAGGCGTCGACCACCGCGCCGAAATCGGCATCCACGGTGACGCGGTAGCGATCCTGCTTCAGCACCTTGGCCAGCGAGCGAGAGCAGTGGAACCCGTCGAGCGGGAACACGGCGCGGTGGCGCGGTTCGACCCAGAACACTTCGGTGTCGTCGCGCGAATCCGCCATCGGGAAAATCCCGCTGCGATAGGCCAGCAGCAGCACTTCGGGAGGAATCAGTTTCGTGCCGGGAGGGGGCGGGGGGGCATGCATCCGCGCCCCCTTAGCAAAGTGATGCGATTCGGTCGCTTGCCATCGCGCTGCCTTGGCGATAGAGGGCGCGCTTCCAGTGCAGGGGTGTAGCTCAGCTGGTAGAGCATCGGTCTCCAAAACCGAGGGCCACGGGTTCGAATCCTGTCACCCCTGCCAATTTTTCCATTCATCTTGAGAAGCCGTATCCGCGGCTTCGTCCTCGCCAGGTGCGCAAGCAAGCTGCGCCCTTGCGGACCTGCGGCCCGCGGAACCCGTCGGGGCATTTCCACAGATTCTGGATCCCGCTCGCTTTTCACGACTCGCGAAAGGCGTCCACACATGGACTGTGGAGCAATCCGGAACACAACCGGATGCTCCGAAGAGGGATGTTGCAAGGAGGTGGACATGGCCAGAATCTTTCGCAGCGGCCGGGCTGACAACTGGAGCAGCCCGCGCTTTCATTCCGACGAAAGCTTCCGCACGCTGGCGCACGGCAAGATCCAGCCGATGGAGGAACCAGGGTTCTTCGAACGGCTGTTCGGACGGCGCTGACTCAGGCGGCAAGCACGAAAAAGGGCCGGAGAGCACCACGCTCTCCGGCCCTTTTTGTTGGGTCGAGACCCGGTCGCCCTAGTATTCTTCGGGCTCTTCCGGCGTTTCCGCGTGGTGGTCCGGTCCGGCCTTCTTGTCACCGCGAGCCAGTGCGAAGACTACGCCGCTCAGCAGTGCCAGCGCCAGCAGGTTGGGCAGGGCCATGGCGGCATTGGAAATGTCACCCAGGCGCCAGACCAGCTCACTCGGCTGGGCCGCGCCGACCCAGATCACCAGGCACCACAGCACCCGCCAGCCCATGTGCAGCTTCTTCTCGCCAGCGCGGTTCGAACCCTTGAAGCGGTCGTAGATGAAGGTGATTGCCCGCTCGCCGTAGTACGACCAGGTCAGCAAGGTGGTGAACACGAACAGGATCAGCGCGATGGAGGCGATCAGCGTGCCGACCGGGATGCTGCCCAGTTCGAACGGGAAGGCCGCGGCAAAGGCGCCGCTGGTCATCTCGAAGCCGACCCGGTCCGACTGCCAGGCGTGCAGCACGGCCTCGCCGCCAGCGGTGAAGTCGCCGCGCACGGTGAGGATCACCAGCGCCGTCATGGTGCAGATCACCACGGTGTCGATGAAGGTGCCGAGCATGGCCATGCGGCCCTGCTGTTCGGGATCGTTGGTCTGTGCCACGGCGTGCGCGATCGGGGTCGAACCCTGGCCCGCCTCGTTCGAGAACAGGCCGCGCGCAACACCGGCGCGGATAGCCATGATGATTGCGGCACCGGTGAAGCCGCCAACCGCACTCTGCGGGTTGAACGCGCCGTCGAAGATCAGTGCGAAGGTTTCGCCCAGGTCGGCGAAGTTCAGTGCCAGGGCGATCACGGCCATCACGATGTAGGCTGCCGCCATGAACGGCACGACCTTCTCGGCAACACTGCCGATCGACTTGATGCCGCCGATGATGACCACGAAGACAAGCACGGCGACGATCAGTCCGCCCAACCATTCCTGGATGCCGAACAGCTCGTTGAGGCCGTCGGCTACGGCATTGGCCTGGATCGAGTTGCCGGTGACCAGCGCCGAGAACAGCGTGCCGACGCAGAATACCACGGCCAGCCAGGTCCATTTCGGGCCAAGGCCCATCATGATGTAGCTCATCGGGCCGCCGCGATAGACGCCGTCCGACGTGGTTTCGCGGTAGCGGATCGCCAGCGAACCTTCCGCGAAGGCCAGCGCCATGCCGAACAGCGCGGTGACCCACATCCAGAAGATCGCGCCCGGACCGCCCAGCGCGATAGCCGTGGCGACACCGGCAAGGTTACCCGTGCCGACCTGTCCGGACAGCGCGGTGGAGAGCGCTGCAAAGGGGCTGATTTCACCCGAACCCGAGCTCTTGCGGCCCGCGAACAGGCCCTTGATCGCCGAGCCCAGCTTGACGATCGGGTAAAACCGCAGCCCCACCATGAACCACAGGCCCACACCCAGCAGGATGATGGCCAGCGGCGGGAAGGGGATTATTGCCTCGCCATTCCATGTGCCGCCCCAGATGAAATCCGAGATATTGGTGACCGGCGCCACCATGCGCTCACCAAAGGAAAGTTCGCTTCCTGCTGCCATTGTATTCTCAACCCCTCATGCGATCCCGATGGGAAAGGGGGCACGCTATCGGCGGCGTGGCCCGCTGCCTAGCCCCCTTGTTGCATTTGCAACCGAATTGCATCTCCGTCTCAAGTCTTGCCAAGCTGGCAGCACACACCTAAATACGCTCCACCTTCCGACATCGGAACTTCGCCAAGCCCCTCCCGGACCTAGCCCGGGGCGGCGCGGAGCCCTACCCGGAAGCCACGAGTTATTTTGCAGCACAGGTACGGACCCGATCATGGCCGAAGACACTCCCAAGGACGCCAAAGCCCCCGCCAAGACGCGGACTTCGCCCGGCGAATTCGTGCGTCAGGTGCGCTCGGAAACTTCCAAGGTCGTCTGGCCCACCCGCGAAGAGACGATCCGCACCGCGATCTTCGTCTTCATCATGGTGGTGATCCTGTCGCTGTTCTTCCTCGGCGTCGATTCGCTGTTCGGCTGGGTCGTTCGCCAGCTGCTTGGCCTGCTCTGATAGCGCCAAAGAGCGAACACGCGTTCAACTAGGTTCAGGTTAGAAAAGAGAGTTCCATGGCTGCCCGCTGGTATATCATCCACGCCTATTCCGGTTTCGAGAACAAGGTGCGTGACGCAATCCTGTCCGAGGCCGAGCGTCTTGGCCTGTCCGAAGGCGTCGAAGAGGTCGAAGTGCCGACCGAGACCGTGACCGAGATCAAGCGCGGCAAGAAGGTGCAGGTCGAACGCAAGTTCATGCCCGGCTACGTGCTGGCCAAGCTGAACATGACCGACGATGTCTACCACCTGGTGAAGAACACCCCGAAGGTGACCGGCTTCCTCGGCAACAACAACAAGCCGCAGCCGATCTCCGAAAAGGAAGCCGCGCGCTATTTCGGCGGGGTGGAAGAAGCCAAGGCCGCGCCGAAGAAGGACATCAGCGTCGATTACGAGATCGGCGACCAGGTCAAGGTGCTCGAAGGCCCCTTCGCCAGCTTCAACGGCGTGGTGGAAGAGCTCGACTTCGACAAGGCCAAGGTCAAGGTCAGCGTGTCGATCTTCGGCCGCGCGACGCCGGTGGAACTGGACTTCGAACAGGTCGAACTGGTCAAGTAAGGAACTGGCGGGCGTCGGCCTCCGGTCCGCACGACCATCTGCTGGCAGCCCAAGCGTTTTCCGTTACCGGCTGCAATTGATCTGTCGAACTCGTCGAGTGCGGCTTGATCGGTGTTGCCTACGCCAATGGTCGAGTAGCAGATAGCGCCGCTCAGGCGACCGCTACTTCTTCGCCCGCTTGCCCTTGGCCGGACGCATCGCTGCCAATTCTGCCTCGATAGCGCTGTCCCGCGCCAGCCCGGCGAGCTCGTCGTCGACCTGTGCAGGATCGAGCGGTGCCTCCTTGTCAGCGACAAAGCCCACGCGCTTTTCCATGCCGTCGATACGGCTGCGCTGCCGGTCGGCCGCCATACTGGCGGCGGATGGCGCTGGCTTGGCGGGGGCGGGCATGGCTTCGAGCTGTTCCAGCGTCTCGGCTCGCTTGGCTTCCAGCTCGGCAATCGCGGCGTCGATCTCGGCCAGTTCCGCCTTGGCCGACTCGGCTTCGGCGGCCAGCTCCCTGGCCGCAGCCCGATCGCCTTCGCGCGCCAGCAGGGCGGAGCGGCCAAGGTCTTCGCGACCCTTGTCCATCGCCACCTTGGCCTTGGCGGTCCACTCGTCTGCCGCGGCGGCCTTCGCTTCGGACAGCCTCAACGCCTTCTTGGCGCGGCTTGAGGCCTTGGCGCGGGCTTCGGTGAGCTTGAGGATCGAATCCTCGATCTCCGTGCGCAGCAGCAAGAGCATCTTGCGCGGGTCTGTCGCCTTGTCGATCAGCGCTTCCACATTGCTGGAGACGAGCTCTCCAAGGCGTTTGAACTGTCCCAGCATCAACTCTGTCCCCTCTGTGCGGTGGGCCCGCTTGTCCTAAAGTTCCGGTGAAATTTCAAGCGTGTTCAGGCGCCAAGCCAGCCCAGCTTGTCGGCATAGGCGAGGCTCATCATGATCGTGTCGACCATGGCATGGGCGATCACCACGGCCCACAGGTTGCCGCGCTGCATGATCCGCACCCAGCCCAGCAGCAGGCCGACCATGCCGGTGACGATAACGCCGCCCCAGCCCTGGTAGAGGTGCGGCAGGCCGAACAGCACGGCTTGCACCACCAGCACCAGCCAAACCTTGCCGCGCAGGCCGCCGATCCGCTCCAGCCGGTCCATCAGGAAACCGCGCCACAGCAGTTCCTCGCCAAGTCCGGCGGCGAACCACGCCACGCCGATCACCCACAGCGCGAACATGGCCGGGCTCTCGGTCACCAGGTCGAGGACGAAGCTGGGATCGGGCTGCGGCAGGCCGAGCGCCTCGACCAGGGCCCCGCCAAGACCGAAGATGGCCACGGTCCCGCCGGTCGCGAGCAGGGCAAAGCCCAGTACGCTACGCCAGCTGGACGGCGCGGAGAGATTGAACACTTCGCCCACGCGCTTCTCGCTGCGCAGCCATAGCCAGCAGACCCCCAAGGCCAATGCCATGCCGATAATCGCGGTGGTCGCCGCCAGGGCGGAGCCGATCTCCACTACCTCCCCGCCTTCCAGCACCTGGGCGAAGACGCTCGGCAGGACGGGCAGGGTGCTGCCGATGAGGTAGACCGCGACCACGGTGACCAGCTGCAGCAGGAAGCGCCACCACGAAATGCCCTGTTTGTCGGCCAGTGTCGCGGGTGCGGGGATGCTTGCCTGGTTCACGATTGTTACTGCCTCTTGTCCGACTGTCCCTGCGCGTGGTCTGCCGCTCCCGGGCGGGAGGTGCAAGCAGCGGGAGACGGTTTCCTACATTGCCAGTGGCAGGAAATGGTGAAGTCGGGGTTGAAGCGGCGCCGTTCCGGGGCGCACTGGCCGCGACCGACGGAAGGTTACACTGTGCGAACACAAATGGCATGCACGGCCTTGAAATAATGTTGTTTTCTGGAGTCTCGCATTCTTCCCGCCGACCCGGGTGGGTGTTCCATCTCGCCCATGGTGCCGCACGCCAAATGGCTTGCTTTTCGCGCGCCAACCGCTATGTGCGCGCTCTTCCTGTCCTTGGCCCCGTGCCAGACAGGGAAATCCGTGCGGGAGGTTCGCCCCGGTGAACCGCTGGACCGCTTAACAGGAGCCACAGCTCGAAAGAGCCGTGGCGACAGTGTGAAAGGAGGCCATCATGGCCAAGAAGATCGAAGGTTACATCAACCTTCAGGTGCCCGCCGGCACCGCCAATCCGTCGCCCCCCATCGGCCCGGCCCTGGGTCAGCGCGGCGTCAACATCATGGAATTCTGCAAGGCGTTCAACGCCGCGACCGACAGCCTTGAAAAGGGCGCGCCGATCCCGACGAAGATTACCGTCTATGCCGACCGTTCGTTCACCTTCGTGACGAAGTCGCCGCCGGCGAGCTTCCTCATCAAGAAGGCGATGAAGATCAAGTCGGGCTCGAAGGAGCCGGGCAAGAACATCATTGGTTCGATCAAGACCAGCCAGCTGGCCGAGATCGCCGAAACCAAGATGGCCGATCTGAACGCCAACGACATCGACCAGGCTGTGAAGATCATCGCCGGTTCCGCCCGTTCGATGGGCATCGAAGTGGTGGAGGGCTGATAGATGGCTACCCTGACCAAGAAGCAGAAGACGCTGGCCGCGCTGGACAGCGAAAAGCTGTACACCGTCGACGAAGCAATCGCGACGCTGCGCGAGTACAAGGGCAAGTTCGACGAGACCGTCGAAGTCGCCATGAACCTGGGCGTCGATCCGCGTCACGCTGACCAGATGGTCCGCGGCATGGTTTCGCTCCCGGGCGGCACGGGCAAGGACGTCAAGGTCGCCGTGTTCGCGCGTGGTGACAACGCCGACAAGGCGCTGGCCGCCGGTGCCGACAAGGTCGGCGCCGAAGACCTTATGGAAGACATGCAGAACGGCAACCTCGACTATGACCGCGTGATCGCCACGCCGGACATGATGGGTGTTGTCGGCCGCCTCGGCAAGGTGCTGGGTCCCAAGGGCCTGATGCCGAACCCGAAGCTGGGCACCGTCACTCCCGACGTGGAAAAGGCCGTGAAGGACGCCAAGGGCGGCCAGGTCGAATTCCGTGTCGAGAAGATGGGCATCATCCACTCCGGCATCGGCAAGCTGTCGTTCAAGGACGCAGACCTGAAGGCGAACTTCGAAGCGCTGACGCAGGCTGTCGTGAAGGGCAAGCCGTCGGGCGCCAAGGGCAAGTATGTGAAGAAGGTCTCGCTGACCTCGACCATGGGCCCGGGCCTGAAGATCGACCTGTCGGAAGTCGAAGGCGCCTGATTTAGCGCTTTCCTACAGAACCGAGTTTGCAAAGGGCCGGGGGAGCAATCCTCCGGCCCTTTCTCATGCGGCAGCCTCGGTGCTCCGAAGCTGACGCGAATAGACCCAGCCAATACCGATCAGGCTTACACCCAGCGCAAAGAAGCTGGCGATCCGCAACAGCCCTTCGAGACCGGCTGCATCGACCATGAAGACCTTGAGCACTGCCAGCAGCATCAGTACCAGCGAACCGATCCGCCAGCTTCGCTGCTGCTTGCGCGATCCCCACCAGAGGAAAGCGAGCGCCAGGACAATGCCGAGCAGGGAGCGCAGCAGGTCTTCGCCCTGGCTCATCGGCAGGTCGACCAGGATGGTGCCGGAGTAGCTGTGGCGCAGCTCCGACAGGGCCCATAGCGATACCAGCAGCATCATCAGGGCATCGCGGAGGGGTTGAAGGTTCTGCCGCAGCAGCCCGCGCGAGTGTGCGAACAGCCACCAGACCATTGCCGCTGCCAGCGCATGTGCAGGCAGCAGCCAGTTGGCTACCGGCAGCGTGCCTACCGCCTGCTCGTCCCACAGCGGGTTGTGCAGGGTGAGCGTGAAGACGGAAAGATGCGCCAGCCCCAGGGCCACGCCAATCGCGCCCAACCGTTGCAGCAAGGGCTGCGGGGCGAAGCGGGCAAGGGCAACGCCGCCAGCAGCCAGCAGGGCCTCCCAGACGGTGCGCTCGGCAATGCCCAGGGAAACGAAGCTGGTCTCGTCCGAAAGCTGGAACAGCTGTTTGAAGAGAATGTGGGCGAGGCAGATGCCGCCGATCAGGGCGGCGGTCCCGAAGCCGGCGAGGACAAGCTTGCGGTGCTGCATGCGCCAGGCTGCAAGTCCGGCAACCAGTCCGGCCGGCAAGATCCGCAGCATGACGGTGTCCAGCTCTGGCAGGGCGGTGACCAGCACGGGTTCGCCCGCCAGCGCGGCGATCCCGCTGACCAGCCAGGTGCCGAAGGGAACGAGGGCCCACAGCACGCCAAGGCCAAACATGGCACCCCAGAAGCCGGGAGCCTGCCTGCGCCACCACAGGCATCCGGCAGCGAGCAAGGCGGCGCTCCATGCCAGCCAGGTGCCGGGGATGAACTGTGCGACAAGGCCGTAGGTTACCAGCGCCAGCAAGACCTCGGCAATGCGTCCTACGCGGTGCCGGCGTTCGATGAACGCGAGGGCGAGGAACGGCAGCGCGGCAGCGCCCCAGCGCAGCACTGCGTGGACCATGCCGCCGCTGCCCTGGCCCTCGTCGACCAGGTAGCCCAGCTCGTCAAGGATCGAGCCTGTCGAGAACAGTGTGACCAGCACGGTGATGCCGCCCGCCCAGGCGAGTGCGGTCAGTCCGCCGCGCGGCTTGCACCAGGCCAGCCCAGCCGCGGCCAGCGCGACTGCCGCCGCACCAAGCACCTCGGCCCAGTCGGGCAGGAGCAGGTGCAGGGCGGCAAAGGCCAGGATTGCTGCGGCGGAGGCGGGCAGGACGAGGAAGTGTTTCCGGTCCTCCACCCGCCACAGGCGCCACAAGGCCAGCGCGGGGAAGGTGAACAGGGCCGCGGTGGTCGCTGCCAGTCCGGGCTGGAACACGTCGTTGTCGGCGGTGCCGAACTGCATCAGCGTTACGCCCGCCAGTACCGGAGCGCCGACCGCGACCTGTGCGAGGGCAGTCAGCTCCAGCGGATCGCGCCACATCCGTGCCAGCGGGTTGGCCAGCCCCAACAGTGCCAGCGGGACCGCCACCAGCGCAAAGTCGCCGGGACCGGGATCGGGCCATGTGGCGAGCAGGATGGTCCCGATGGCAAGGATGAAGGCATTGCCGAACAGCAGTTCGCGGGTCCGCCACGACAGCACCACCATCGCGGCCGCCAGCAACAGGTAGAGGCCCCAGGTGAGCAGGTCATATCCGGCCAGCCCGACCAGCGCGGCCATCTGCACCGCAGCAAGCGCAGCCGAGGCCAGGCGCGTCCAGGGGATGCGCCCTTCGCCGCCCAGCAGGAGCGGGATCGCCGCCCCCAGCGCCAGCAGGTAGAGCCCGAGGGCGAGCCAGTCGCTGTCCGCAGACGGGCGCCCGGCCAGCATCAGCATGCCCCAGACAAACCCGCCAGCGAGAGCCGCTGCACCCAGCCACCGTTGCCCCAGCCTGCGCGCGGTGAGCGCCAGCCCTGCAGTCAGCAGCGTGAGGTAGAACGACAGCACCGGCAGGTTGGCCTCTTCGCTCGCCACCAGCAGCGGCGTGGCGAACCCTCCCACCAGGCCCAGCACGGCAGCCGGCAAGCCGAACCGCAGCGACAGGCCAAGGGCAATCGCGGTCACCAAGGCAAGGCCGGTGAAGGCGATGGCCGGTCCGATGAGGCCATATTGCGATCCGGCGAGGTAGAAGCTGGCATAGAGCGTGGCGATGCCGGCTCCGGCAAAGGCCTGCCTCACGCGCGGATCGCGCACCCGGTGCTCGAAGCGATAGGCAGCTTCTGCGGCGACGAGCAGCACCAGCCCGGCCAGGAAGCTGAGAGCCACGCGGACTTCGGGGCCGAGCAAGCCGGCCTCGATCGAGTAGCGGACAAGGAATATCCCGCCCACGGCCAGTGCCACGCCGCCCGCCCAGATCGGCAGCTTGCGCCCGAAGATATCCTCGAAATCGAAGCGCGGCAGGCGAAAGCCCTCGCTGCGGTCGAGGAAAGTTGCCGAATCGAACCGCATGTCCGGCTCACTCGCCTCGACCGCTCCAACTTCCGGTGTGGACTCGGGCAGCTCTCGCGTGATGGCGGGCTCGGCCGAGGCCGGATCGGCCCGCGGCATGGGCTCGGATGCGGCTTCGTCTTCTGTGAGGTCAGGTTCGAGGGGACGGGTGCGCTCTGGCGGGGGCGCTTCGTAGGGAACATGGGACAGGGGCTCGATCTCGCGCAGTCGCTGTTCGAGCCGGTCCACGCGGCGCCAGAGTTCGTAGATCGCCCAGATCAGGCCGAAAATCAGCAGGTATTCCAACGATCGGCCTCCCCCTCGGAAGAGACTAGCCTGCCCTTGCCTGCGCGCAAGTCAAGCAAGGACCACGCGGACGGGCCTGGCAATCGGGGCAATGCAGAGGGCGCTGGCGCCGGTGGGCCTCAGATCCCGCCGGGCGTGAAGTCGAAGCCGAGTTCGCCCAGCGCCTCGCAGAGGGTGTCGACCGCGCTTTCGAGATCGTCGCGGCTGGTCGAGCGGATCACGAAATTCGCGCCGGTCTTGCCTTCGCGGAAGAAAGGGTAGCTGCCGATCTGGCAGTTGGCGTGGGCCTTTTCCACTTCGCGCAGCGCGTCGGCGACCTCGCTTTCGGCGACCCAGCAGCCGACCGTCTCGGCGATCAGCGGTGCGCCGCCTTCGAGCTTGCCGGTGAGGGCATCGAGCATCTGCGCGGTGATGTTGGGCACGCCCGCCATCACGTGGATCTTGCCGTGCCTGATGCCCGGCGCGGCGGACATGCGGTTGGGGATCAGTTCCGCACCCTCGGGTACGCGCGCCATGCGCAGGCGGGCTTCGGTCAGGCCGCCGGGCTTGTCCTTGTAGTAATCTTCCAGGATCGCGCGGGCTTCCGGGTGGATCACCACGGGCACGCCCAGCGCCTTGGCCACGGCGTCCACCGTGATGTCGTCGTGGGTCGGGCCGATGCCGCCGGTGGTGAAGACATAGTCATAGCGTTCGCGCAGCGCGTTCAGCGCTTCGCCGATGGCATCCATGTTGTCCGACACCACGCGGGCTTCGGTGAGGCGGATGCCTTGCACCTGTAGCCACGAGGCGACCTGGGCGATGTTCTTGTCCTTGGTGCGACCGGACAGGATCTCGTCACCGATGACGAGCATGCCTGCGGTCCAGACCTTGTCGGTACTCATTCGGCGGCAACAGCCTCATGCGAGACCGCTTCGCTGTCCTGCGAGGCGGCGGGCGGGTTCTTGAAACGCAGGACACCGTCGGCGACGGGGCGCTGGCGGAAATCGCGGCGGTCCTCAAGGTAGTTGTGCGCCAGCGTCCAGGGGCGTTCGGCAGCCACCTTGGGCATCATGTCCTTGGCGCGGTTGAGATAGCCCGAGGTATAGTCCCACGGCTCGACAGCTTCGGGTTCATCTTCCGGTGCCAGTTCGGGTTCGGCGACCAGCGTGCCGGTCTTGCCCATGTGCTTGAGCACTTCGCAGGTGAAGCGCGAATTGGTGTCCGCCCGCAGCGTCCAGCTGGCGTTGAGGTAGCCGAACACGAAGCTGAGGTTGGGCAGGTTGGAGAACATCAGGCCGCGGTAGAAAAAGCGCTCGGTCCAGTCGACCGGTTCGCCGTCCTTGGACACGTCCACCTTGCCCGCCAGCACCAGTCGCAGGCCGGTGGCGGTGATGACGATATCGGCGGGCAGGTGCTCGCCAGATTCCAGCATCACGCCCGTGGCGTCGAAGCCTGCGATATGATCGGTGACGACCTTGGCCTGGCCCGCGTTGATCGCGTTGAACAGGTCACCGTCGGGCACCAGGCACAGGCGCTGCTGCCACGGGTTGTAGGGCGGCTCGAAATGCTTGGCGTCGTAGTTCTCGCCCAACTGCTGCCGCGTCATGTCTGTCAGCATCGCCCGCAGCTTCTCCGGCTTGCGGCGCGAGAGGTTGAAGAAGTAGCTGCGCAGCAAGATGTTCTTCCACCGCGTGAGCTTGTAGGCCCATTCGTCGGGCATGAATTTCTGGAAGCGCTTGCTCCACTTGTCCTGCTTCGGCCCGGCACCCATCCAGGTGGGCGTGCGCTGGAGCATGGTGACGCTCTTGGCTGTCTTGGCCATGGCAGGCACCAGGGTGACCGCCGTCGCGCCCGATCCGATCACCACTACGTCCTTGCCCGCGTATTCGAGGTCGTCCGGCCAGAACTGCGGATGCACAACCTGCCCGCCGAACTGGTCGATCTGCGGGATCTGCGCATCGTGCGGGTTGTCGTAGTCGTAGTAACCGGAGGCAAAATAGAGCCAGCGCGCCGTGGTGGTGCCGGTCTTGCCGTCCTTGCCGCGCGACGTGACGGTCCACATGGCCGTCATCGAATCCCAGTCGGCCGACAATACCTCCTGGTCGAACCGGATGTTCTCGCGGATGCCGCGCTCGTCGGCGATACGGTTCAGGTATTCGAGGATGTTCGGCCCGTCGGCGATGGCGTCTTCATGGCGCCACGGCTCGAAATCGAAGCCGAGCGTGTGCATGTCGCTGTCCGAACGGATGCCGGGATAGCGGAACAGGTCCCATGTCCCGCCGATGGCATCGCGCCGTTCGAGGATGGTGTAGCTGCGATCGGGACAGATCATCCCGATGTGGGCGGCCATCGATATGCCCGATATGCCTGCCCCGATAATAAGTACGTCGGTGTCAGGCTGGGTCATTGCAATCGCTCACTCGTTGGGAATGTTTCCATTTCCGGTGAACATAGAGCGAGACGGCACATCATGATAGTCGCTACTGACATCCTTGTTGACGCCCATCAGGCCCTTGGCGGCCTGTACGGTGTTGGCAAGCAGGCAGGCAATGGTCATGGGGCCGACGCCGCCGGGCACGGGGGTGATGGCCTTGGCGTGCTGGCATTCGTCGAAGGCCACGTCGCCGACCAGCCGTTCCTTGCCGGTTTCCTCGTCCATGATGCGGGTGATGCCGACGTCGATGATGACGGCGCCTTCCTTGACCCAGTCACCCTTGACCAGTTCGGGCGCACCGGCCGCAGCGACGATTACGTCGGCCTTGCGGCAGATGGCGGGCAGGCCGTGCGTGTAGATGTGGGTGACCGTCACGGTGGCTTCGGCGTCGAGCAGCAGGTTGGCCACCGGCTTGCCGACGATGTTCGACTTGCCGATCACCACCGCGTCCATGCCGGTGAGGTCAGGGATGACAGAATGGATCAGCATCATCACGCCCAGCGGGGTGCAGGGCACGATGCCGCCGGTACCGGTGCTGAGGCGGCCGACGTTGACCGGGTGGAAGCCGTCGACGTCCTTTTCAGGAGTGATCGAGCGCAGCACCAGGCGGGTGTCGATGTGGTCCGGCAGCGGGACCTGGCACAGGATGCCGTGCACCTCGGGATCCCTGTTGAGCTGGTCGATCAGCGCCAGCAGGTCCTCCTGGCTGGTGTCGGCAGGCAGGCGGTGCTCGTTCGAGCGGATGCCGACCTTCTCGCAGGACTTGATCTTGCGGCGGACATAGACCTGGCTCGCGCCGTCATCGCCCACCAGGATCACTGTCAGGCCCGGTGCCGGATGGCCGGCAGCCACCAGCGCATCGACTTCGGCCTTGGTCTTCTCGTCCAGCTGGCGTGCGATTGCGCGGCCATCGATAATGTCAGCCATTTCGGCTCCGTCTCTCTTTTCAGTTCTAGTTTTCGAAGACGACCGTGCGGTCGCCGTTGAGGAATACGCGGTCTTCCAGGTGAGCCCGCACGGCCTTGGCCAGGACCCGGCGCTCGACGTCGCGGCCCTTGGCGACAAGGTCGTCGGGGCTTTCGGCGTGGCCGATGTTCTCCACGTCCTGCGCGATGATCGGACCTTCGTCGAGATCGTCCGTCACATAGTGGCTGGTCGCGCCGATCATCTTCACGCCGCGCGCATAGGCCTGGTGATAGGGCTTGGCACCCTTGAAGCCGGGCAGGAAGGAATGGTGGATGTTGATGCAACGGCCATTCATGTAGGCCGCCATCTCGTCCGAAAAGATCTGCATGTAGCGCGCCAGCACCACCAGGTCCGCGCCCGTATTCTCGACGATACGGCGCACCTCGGCTTCCTGCTGCGGCTTGGTATCCTTGGTGATCGGCAAGTGGTGGTAGGGAATGTCGCCGATCAGGCTGGTGGTCAGCTTTTCGCGCGGGTGGTTCGAGATGATGGCCGGCACGTCCATGGCAATCTCGCCAATGCGCATACGGTAGAGCAGGTCGCCGAGGCAGTGATCGAAGGCACTCACCATCAGCACGACCTTGGGCACCCAGCCGGGTTCGCGCAGGTCCCATTCCATCTCGAAATTCTCGGCGATGGCCGAGAAAGCCTCACGCAGGCTGGCAATATCGTTGTCCTGCGGATCGAACACCAGCCGCATGAAGAAGCGGCCGGTGCGGCGATCCGAGAACTGCTGGGCTTCTTCGATGATGCAGTCGCGATCCGCGGTGAATCCGCTCACCCGCGCCGATATTCCGGTGCGGATGGGGCAGGATAGTCGCAGCGTGGCGGTGCTCATCGGGAAACCTTACGAATTGCGGGCGTGGTAGTCGTTGATCCATTCGGCGCAAGGAGTCAGTGCACCGAAGGGATAGAAGTGCAGGCGCACGCGGCCGTGACGCGCGGTCAGCTTCTTCTCGAGGTTGCCCACCAGCTTGTCCGGACCGGCGCTGCCGATCAGGTTGGTCAGGCTGATGCCGTACTTCTTCATGACGCTGGCCGAAGCACCGACGCCGCAACGCTTGGCAAAGCCCAGCAGGCGCTTGATGCCGGCGGGGCCGGGGACGCCGAGGCGTACGGGCACGTCGATGCCGCGGTCGCGCATTTCGGCGAGCCAGGCGACGATGGCGTCATCGTCGAAGGCGAACTGGGTGACAACCAGCGGCGTCATGCCGTGGGCGCGCACCGCGTCGATCTTCTTCTGCATCCACACCCACAGCTCTTCCGCCGTGTTGTTGGGGTGGCCTTCGGGGTGGCCGCCGACACCGACGATCTCGATGCCGTGCTTTTCCAGCAGGCCGGTCTCGATGATCTGCAGGCTGTCCGAATAGGGGCCTTCCGGTTCCGGCGGGTCACCGGCGATGATGAAGACGCGCTTCACGCCGGCCTTCTGGGTGATCTCGCCGAGGTACCAGTCGAGCTGTTCTTCGCTCTCGATGCGGCGGGCGGAGAGGTGGACGATCGGCTCGAAGCCCAGTTCGCGCACCAGCACGGCGGCTTCGACGCGCTGCGCCAGCTCTTCGCCAGGGAGGAAGGTGACGGCGACCTGCGTGTCCGGACGGATGAGCGGTGCGGCTTCCTTGAGGCCTTCCACTTCCTTGGCGGTCATTTCCAGCGAATAGCCGTCGACCATGTTGGCCATCGGGGCTTCCCAGTTGGGATGGATGGTTTCGTAGGTTGCCATTTCACTCTCCTCCATGGCCCGGGGCGGAAACGATGCGCGAAAGCGACTCCGGCGGGCGGCATATTGTCTGAAGAATCCTCTAGCGCATCTCGACAAATTCGTATAGATGAAATTTTCAAGAACGCGAAAAAATGCGAGAGTGAGCGCCCGAGAATGCTTCTGTTCCTGCCTGGACTGATTTGTGACGCACGTGTCTATGCGCCGCAGAAATCAGCCTTTCCGGAGGCCCTCGTGGTCGACGGCTATGGCATGGCGGACAGCCTTGCGGAAATGGCGCGAATCGCCCTTGCCGAGGCAGATGCCGCTGGTGCGGGCCAACTCGACGTTTTCGGCCATTCGATGGGTGGCCGTGTGGCCATGGAAGTGGTCCGGCTGGCGCCGCACCGCGTGCGCCGGCTGGCGCTGGTTTCGACCGGTATCCACCCGGTCGGCCCCAACGAACCGGCCAAACGTGCCGAACTGCAGCAGGTCGGCTACGACCACGGGTTCGAGGCGCTGGTCGACACCTGGCTGCCGCCGATGGTGGCCGATGCCAATCGCGACACCCCGATATATGCCGAGATGCGCGAGATGTGCCTGTCCCAGGACCAGGCCACTTTCGACGCGCAGATCAAGGCCCTGCTGGGGCGTCCCCCCTTCGATGACCTGCTGGCAGGCCTGACCTGTCCGGCGCTGGTGATGACCGGTGAACTCGATGCCTGGGCCCCGCCCAAGCAGCACGAGGCCATTGCCGCGAAGATCGCCGGTGCGGAGCTGGTGGTGGTGCCTGGCGCTGGCCACATGATCACCGTGGAAGCCCCGCAAGCGGTGAATGATGCAATTTCCGATTGGCTCGCTCGCGAGCCTGCAACCCTCTGAATACCCAAACTTTCCCAAGGAGAGGACGACAATGAGTGAGAACCTGCAACAGAAGCTGGATGCCCAGGGCGACGTAGTCGAATTCCTGCGCAACCAGCAGCTTGGCCCGAACCCCTATCCGGGCGTTCCTGCCGAATATTCCAACTGGCGCAACGAACAGCGTGCCTGGGCCAAGAGCGCCGTGCTCTTCAATCAGTCGTACCACATGGTCGAGCTGTATGTGCGCGGCCCCGACGCCATGGCGCTGCTCGAATACACCGCCATCAACAGCTTCAAGAACTTCGCCGTCAACAAGGCCAAGCAGTACGTTCCGGTGACCCCGGACGGCTACGTCATCGGCGACGTGATCCTGTTCTACCTCGATGAAAACGAGTTCAGCCTGGTCGGCCGCGCTCCGGCCATCGAATGGGTCGAATTCCACGCCCAGTACCACAAGCCCGACGGCAGCAAGTGGGACGTCGAGATCGAGCGTGACGAACGTACCGCCATGCGTACCGACGGCAAGCGCAAGAACTACCGTTTCCAGCTGCAGGGCCCCAACGCCATGAAGATCCTGGAAAAGGCCATGGGCCAGACCCCGCCGGACCTGAAGTTCTTCAACATGGCTCACGTCGATATCGGCGGCAAGGACGTGATTGCCCTGCGCCACGGCATGGCTGGCCAGCCGGGTTACGAACTGTTCGGCCCGTGGGAAGACTATGCCGCCGTGCACGGTGCGCTGGTCGAAGCCGGCAAGGACGATGGCCTGACCCTGGTCGGTGGCCGCGCCTACTCTTCGAACACGCTGGAATCGGGCTGGCTGCCTTCGCCGCTGCCGGCCTTCTTCACCGGCGACAGCCAGATGATGAAGGACTTCCGCCAGTGGGCCGGTGCCAACTCTTACGCTGGCATGTGCTCGATCGGTGGCAGCTACGTTCCCGACAGCATCGAGGGTTACTACCTCACGCCGTGGGATATCGGTTACGGCCACATCGTGAAGTTCGACCACGACTTCGTCGGCCGTGAAGCCCTCGAAAAGATGGCCACCCAGAAGCACAAGCAGAAGGTGACCCTGGCTCTCGACAACGAAGACATGATGCGCGTCCTTTCCTCGCTCTATGCCGAGGGCGACCGCGCCAAGTACTTCGAATTCCCGAGCGCCGTTTACGCCATGCACCCGTTCGACGAAGTGAAGAACGCTGCCGGCGAAGTCATCGGCGTGTCGACCTGGGTCGGCTACAGCTCGAACGAAGGCAAGATGCTGACGCTCGCCATGATCGATCCGGACGAGGTCGAAATGGGCAAGGAAGTGAAGCTGGTCTGGGGCGAACCCAACGGCGGCACCTCCAAGCCGACCGTCGAGCCGCACGTCCAGACCGAGATCAAGGCTGTCATCAGCCCGGTCCCGTACTCGAACGTTGCCCGCACGGCCTATGCCGATTCGTGGCGTGCCACGGGTGTTGGCGCCAACACCTGATCGCATCCAGCGAACAGTTGAAGGGGCGGTTGCGCAAGCAGCCGCCCCTTTTGCTTGCCCCGGGCACGGGCCTTGCTGCATGACACCTGCCATGATGCCGCGTTTCCTGATTGCCCTGTGCGCCATGCTGTTGCCTGTGCAGGCGCTGGCCAATGATCTCGAAGGTCACTGGGCCTTCCGCATCGACGAGGCGACGATCTTCGTCTTCGCGCTGGAAGAACGCGAAGGTGGTGACTGGACCGGCAGCTGGACCCGGCCGGCACAGATCACCAGCAACGGCATGGTGTTCCAGAACATGGACGGCAGCGAGACAGTATTGCCGCAGGGCGTGATCGAACGTGAAGGCGCAGTGCAGCTGACATTCACCGGGCCGCCCGAGGCGCGCGGTCGCAACGACATCCTGCAGTTCCGCCTCGTCAGCGAGAACCAGGCGCAGCTCACCTACATCGGCCTGCCCGGCGATCCCTATCCGCTGGTGCGCGTGGTGCCGGATACGCCTCTGGGTCCGTTCGAGGAGGCACGGATCTACGACCGCGACCGCGCCGTTACCGAGGCCGCATATATCGAACCCTGGGAGCCCACCGGCGACCTCGAAGCGGCGGCGGCGATGGGCGGGGCCCCTCCGCTCGATCCGCTGGACGAGATCGCGGTGGAACTGGGGCTGGAGGTGACGGGTGCCGAAGCCGAACTGCCCGTTCTGGACATGGCAGACGAGGGCGAAGAGGCAGTCGAAGCGGAAGTGGAAGAAGAGCAACAACGACCGCGTATCGACGCGGACTTCCTCGACGGCCTGGACGACCTTTAGAAGGCCCTAGTTGCCTTCGAGCAGGGCGGCAGTCTTGCGCAGCATGTCGCTGACGCGCTCTGCGGTGTGTTCGTCGAAGCGGACCTTGGGAATGGCGACCGACAGCGAACCGGCCATGTTGCCGTCAAAGGTCACCAGCCGGGCGATACCGATGATGCCGCGTGAATATTCCTCGTCCGTCTGGGCGACACCCGTCTCTTGCACCGCCGCGATCTGTTCGCGCAGGCCTGCTTCGGTTGTGACCGTGGCGGGCGTGAAGGCTTCCAGCTCGACCTCGGCGAAATAGCGCGCGAGCTCTTCTTCGGGCATGGCCGCCAGCATCACCTTGCCGGACGCGAGGGCGTGCAAGGGCAGGCGCTGGCCCTGCGGCACCGAATAGCGCAGCGCCTGTTCGCTGCTTTCGGTAACGATGGCCTCGATCTCCCAACCGTCGCGCAGGAAGAAGCTGGTGGTTTCGTCCAGCTGCATGCGCAGCGTGCGCACCAGCGGCGCGACGCGGTCGGCAATCGAGAAATGTCCGGTCGACTTCTGCAGGCGGGCAAGGCCCGGTCCGGCGGAATAGCGCCGACCGTCACGCTCGAGATAGCCGCGGTCGACCAGGGTGGAGAGCAGGTAGGACAGACTCGACACCGGGATCGCCAGCGCCGTGGCGATTTCCTGCGCGACCAGCGGACGGCCGTGCGCCACGACATATTCGATAATGTCGAGCGTACGCGTCGCCGATTTCACCTGGCTGTTCTGTGCCGGTGCCGCTGCGCGATTCCTGGTGGAGGCTTCTGCCATCCACGCTCTATTTCATATATACGAAAAATACGCAAGAGTGAAAAAGGACTTGTTCACCCTAATCTTGTATCAGCGATATCAGCGCCTTCGCGCAGGGCGCGCAGCTTGGCCCAGGCGACCTTGGGGTCGATCTTACCGTAACCGGCGAAAGTGCCAAACCCGCAATCGGTGCTGGCAATGACGCGGTCCTTGCCGACGATATCGGCGAAGCGTTCGATGCGCTGGGCGATCAGTTCGCCGGTCTCGACATAGTTGGAACAGGTATCGACCAGGCCGGGGGCGAGTATCTTCTCGTCCGGCAGGTCGGCCTTGGCCCAGACGGCCCATTCGTGCTCGTGGCGCGGGTTGGCGGCTTCGAACAGGATTGTGGCAGGGCGGGCCGACAGCACCACGTCGAGGATCGTCTCCAGCGGGATGTCGTGGGTGTGCGGGCCTTCGTAATTGCCCCAGCACACGTGCATGCGCATCTGCTCGGGCGCGATGTTGGCGGTCGCCTCGTTGAGGGCGTCGACATTGGCGCGGATGGCGGCGAGGAATTCCGCCTCGGTCATGTCCTGGTAGCCGGTGTGGCGGCTCATCGCCAGGTCGGGGCAGTCGAGCTGCAACTGCAGACCCGCGTCGACAATGGCCTCGTACTCCGGCCGCATCGCGGCAGCGAGATCAGCCAGGTAGGCTTCGTGACTGGGGTAGTACTGGTTCGGCTGGAACGCGGTAATCAGGCCGGGGGAAGCAGAGTTGAGGAAGGCCTCCACGCCCTTGCCTTCGGCTTCCAGCGCGGCCTTGAACCGGCGGATATCGTCGTGCAGCGGCTGCAGGTTCACCAGCTCGACCTTGTCGATGGCGCTGGCGCGGGTGAATTCCTGGCTGCCCATTATATGCGCCAGCTTCTTGGTCAGCTCGGGCACTTCGGCCAGGTCCAGCGCGGGCTTGCGCGGGGTGTGCCCGCCGAACCCGGACAGCCGTTCGATGATGTAGGTGGAATAGCCCACCTTGCCGAGTTCGCCGTCGCTCACCACCGAAACACCGGCGGCGACCTGCTGGCGCACGCCCTCGGTCACGGCCGCCTGCACCACGCGGTCGAATTCCTCCGCGTCGTAGGGCTCACCCTTGTCGCGGGCGAGGAGGAGGGGGACGAGTTGTTCCCCGCGCGGAAGGCTGCCGACGTGACTGGTCTTGATCATGGCAGCGCCTTTTCATGGTGACGAATGTTTCGCAAGGGCGAATTTCCGCGGGGTTTGGTTGATGAGATACATGCGGGGCGGGCTTCGCAGGATCTCCGCGAACCCAAGCCATTTGGGCAGGTGACAGGAATGCCCCGCGAAGCTGACGCGCGCCGCGGCTGTAGGAAAGCGAAATCCCCCGTCAGGGCACGATCGCGCAGCCGACGCCGGCGATCTTTCCGTCCCGCAAATGGTAGTGGATGTATTGCCGCATTTCCTGCACGTCACCGGCGGAAATGGGGAAGAACTGCTGCATGCCGCGCGCGTCCAGCTCTTCGCGGGTCAGGTCCTTGAAGGCCTCGATGCGGATCACCCCTTCGACCGCTGCCAGCTCGTCCGAGGCGGCGAACTTCTCGACCGTGATCGTCTCGCGCACATAGCTGTGCAGAAAGGTGTAGAAGTCGCGCAGTTGCTGGCGCGTGCGGATCTCGATCCCGAAGAAGGCCATCTGCGGATTGTCGGCATAGAAGTCGAACACCGCATCGTAATCGCGCGCGTTGAAGGCGGCGGCGTAGCGATCATAGTCCTCGCGGGTCATTGTCCTCTCCTCAACCCCTGCCTTAGTCGTTGCCGACAATCGTAACGCGCGTTAGCATCGTGGCAACAAAAGGGGAGAGAAAATGAGCCGTACGCCCACAGAAGAGGCGAACCTGAGCCTTGTGGTGGAAATGTTCGAGAACGTGCTGGTGCCGCTCGATAGCAGCCGCGTCGACGAATACATCGCGCCGGACTACATCCAGCACCACCAGAACGTCGATCCGGGGCGCGAGGCGCTGAAGACCTTCCTCGACTGGGCCAAGGGCCAGCCGGGCGAGGCCGAGCAGATCCTCCACCGCTCCTTCGTCGATGGCGACCATGTCATGCTGCACTACCACGTGATCCGGCACGAAGGTGATCCGGGCTTCGCGGTGATGGACATCTTCCGCGTCGAGAACGGCATGATCGCCGAACACTGGGACGTGATGCAGGACGTCAATCCCGACCGCCTCAACCCGCTTTCACCCTTCTGAGGAGCCGTCAGGTGCGTTTCAAAGACAAGATCGTGCTGGTGCTCGGCGGCAATTCGGGCATGGGCCTCGCCGCTGCGCAGATGTTCGCCGCGGAAGGCGGCAAGGTCCACCTGACCGGCCGCGACCAGGCCACCATCGACGCCGCGGTGGAAAGCATTCCGGGCGCCACCGGCTACCGGTCGGACATTTCCGATCCCGCCGCGACCGAGGCTGTGGTGAAGGCCATCGAGGAGGCCGACGGCCGTATCGACGTGCTCTACATCAATGCCGGTGTCGGCGGCTTCGCACCCCTGCGCGGCATCACCGAGGAAGCCTGGGACCACACCCATGCGATCAACCTGCGCGGCTGCGTCTTCGCCTTGCAGAAGGCGATCCGCATCATGGGCAAGGGCGGCTCTGTCGTCGTCACCGGCTCCATCGGTGCGCACGGCGCGCTGGAAGGCAACGGCACCTATGCCGCTGCCAAGGCCGGGCTGTTCATGGCGATGAAGGTCTTCGCCAAGGAACTGGTCGCCGAGGGCATCCGCGTGAACGTGGTCAGCCCCGGACCGATCGACACCCCGCTGCTCTACCGCAATCCCGGGATGAGCGACGAACAGGTCGAGGGCCTGAAGGAAATGATGATCGAGAACATCCCGATGAAGCGCATGGGCGAGAGCGAGGACGTGGCCAAGGCCGTGCTGTTCCTCGCCAGCGACGATGCCAGCTTCATTTCGGGTGCCAACCTGTTCGTCGATGGCGGACTGATCGAACTGGGATGAGGCAAATGGAATTCAACGACACCACCCCTTTCACCGCGCCGTTCAGCGAGCTGGACAACCCGCGCATGGAATTCGTGATGGAAGTGCGGCTGACCTTCCCCGAGGTCTACTCGATCACGCCGCATCCCAATGGCGGCATGCGCAGTGCCGTGCTGGTGAAGGGCGGCACCTTCGAAGGGCCGCACCTGAAGGGTCGCGCCATTCCCGGATCCGGCGGCGACTATGCCTATTTCCGGCCCGACGACGTGGCCGTGTTCGACGCCCGTTACCTGCTGGAAGAGGACGACGGCACGGTGATCCTGCTGCACAACAAGGGCTTCCTCTGGGGTCGCCAGCCGGACACCATGCAGCGCCTGCGCGACTGGGCCTTTGCCGATGGCGAGCCGGTTCCGCATCCCGAATACTACCTGCGCGGCAACCCCACCTTCGAATGCGCCGTGGGCAAGCACGACTGGCTGACCAAGCACGTCTTCATCGGCGTGGGCGAACGCAAGAGCGACGGCAACTGCCTGCGCTACTACGCGCTGACCTAGCCCGCTTTTCCAATCCGCCTTCGCGGCTCCGTCATCGCCCGATGCGGTTCGATTCGCCGTAAGTTGATCGCGGCTTGTCGAGCATGTGCCTGGCGTTCCCAGCATGGCGCCCGCCCACCTCGAGGCCGCGAGGGCGGAGAGGTCAGGTCGCGACCTGTCAAAGGTCCGCATGAATTCGCTGGAAGAGGGGTCGTGCCTTTCGCACCTGCACCACAAGCTCATCCCCGATAGCGGCCACGCCTTCAACGGCCGCCACCACGAAACCTGCCCGGGCGATCCGCGCCGCAGGGCACCGGAGAAATTGCGCACGGTGCTGCGCCAGCCGGTAAAACTCTAAGCTTTTGACATAGTTGGGGAACCGATTCGCAATTGCGATCGATTATCGGTAGAACGCGCCCGAGGAGTGAGCATTTCCACATCGCTCCGGAAAGGCAGATGCCAAATGCATCGAGTTGCCAACTTAGACGTTGCCAGACGGATTGAGAGCAAGCGCCTGGGCTTGTTCGCCAAGATACTTTTCGGCCTCGGCTGTACCCTCGCCATGATTGGCTTGCGCGTGGTGCTGGACGTCTGGGCAGAAACGGCCGGGCCCTTTGCGCTGGTCTATCCCACGGTCTTGATCGCTGCCCTGTTCGGTCATTGGCAGGCAGGCCTGGCAAGTTTCGTCACCAGCTTCCTGTGGGCCTGGTACTATGCCCTGGCGCCGGTGCAATCCTGGGAGTTCGAAGTCGCCAGCGATCCTTCTCGGGTGGCCATCAACGCGGCTGCAGTGCTGATCGTGCTTTTCCTGGCGGAGGCCTTCCGCCGCGCTGTTTCCAAAGCCTTGCAGGAACGCGACGAAGAGATCGAGCGCCGGGTGATGCTGCAGCAGGAACTCGAGCACCGCACCAAGAACAACTTCGCGCTCGCCGCCAGCCTGCTGGAAATGCAGAAGCGGCGCGAGAGCCTGCCCGATGTGGCCGCTGCGCTTGATCAGGCAATTGCCCGTATCCATTCCTTCTCCTCCGCCTATTCCAACCTGGCTTTGACGCAAGGGGAAGGCGCCATGGTCGCCATGCAGGATTACCTTGTCGACGTGGTCGACCGGGTAGCGCGCGGCGCTTTCTTGGATAACGTCGAGGTCGAGATCGACCCGGGAACGACCGACCTCACCATGCCGCGCGAGGTGGCCGTGGCAATTGGCCTGTTCACCAACGAAGCCCTGACCAATTGCGCCAAATACGCCTTCCCCGACGGACAAAACGGGAAGGTCGCGATCCGCTTTTCCGGCGAGGGAGAGCGGTGGTCGCTGGCAATCGAGGACAACGGTGTAGGCATCGCCGCTGGCGAGAGCGATGAGAACTCGGACGGCATCGGGGAGCGTCTGTTCGCCGCCTTCGCGCAACAGGCACGGGCGGAATACAGGATCGACGCGCGGCCCGGTGGCCGTTCATTGAGGCTCGAAAGCCAGCAGCTCAACTAGGTCTCACTCACAGGTCGTCCACCCCGAAATCGCGGCGCGGCTCGTAATCCGGGTATTGTTCGGCCGGCAGGGCGCTGTCGGCGATCACCACGCGGTGGCTGAACTTCCATTCTCCGTCGACCTTCACCAGCCGGTCGAACTCGCGGCCCTGTTCCAGCAGCACGGGCGGCGCGTCGATCGACGGATTGCCGACGCCGGTCCAGATGAAGCTGGCCGTGGCACTGTCGCCGTCGACCTGGATCACCGGGTTGGACAGCAGCATGCGGAACGGTCCGCCCTGGTTCGATGCGCTGGACGGGTCTTCGCCGATCGAGCCGTAGAGCGCCTCGATCTCGGCCCGCCCGGTGGCGACATTGCCGTTGACGTCGAACACCGCATCCTCGGTGAAGTATTCGTCGAAAGCTTCCGCATCGCCGCCGCCGAGGTGGGCATAGTATTCCACCACCATGTCCTCGATGGCGATCCGGTCAGCCAGCGCCTGCGCGGCCGGGTCGGCACTGCCGTCGTCGGCGGCATTGCAACCACCAAGCAGGCTGCCCGAAAGCAGCGCGGCGAAAATCACTGTCTTGCGCATTGTCGTCTCCCTCTTCCGCTGGCGAGATTGCGCCTGTCCGGCTCGCCTGACAAGTCCACAGGCCATTTCTCTCCCTATGGACATTTGCCAAGGTTGACTTAGTCTCCCCGCCCAGCGGCCCCGGACAGAGGCTGCATCATGGAGAGGGGAACAACAATGACCGCATATCTTGCGCTCGCCATCTCGGTGGGCGTCCTTGCCATTCTCGACACCTGGCTGTTCGGCGTGCCGTTGGCGGAAATGCTGCCCGGCCTCGTCTGGGTCAGCTTCATCGCCTGGGGCTGTCACTTCCATTCGGGTGGCGGCGTCAAGGGCATGACCACGGCTGCCGTGGGCATGAGCTTCGGCGCCATTGTCGGCATGGCGGCGATCTGGGCGCTGATGGGCCCGCTGGCCTCGCTGGGCGACTTTGCCGGACCGGTAGCCGTCGGCCTGGGTGCCTTCGTGATCTGCCTGGCCAGCAAGGTGCCGCTGCTGGCGACCATTCCCGCCAGCGTCTACGGCTTTGCCGCTGTCGCAGGTGCGACCTTCCTGATGGCAGGCGGCGGCGACATGGACCCGGCGGGTGCCCTGGTGCCGACCGTGGTCTCGGTGGTGATCGGCGCGCTGTTCGGCATCGTGTCGGAAAACCTCGCGGGCGTTCTGACCAAGAAGGCCTGATCGAAAGACCGGCTTCCGCGTTCGTGCGGACAGAAGAGGGGCGGTGGACCGATGGGTCCGCCGCCCCTTTTCGCGTCAGGCAGGCGCCGCCGGCCGGTTACCGCACCGGCGCGCTGACGTGGTTCTCGACGCCCTGCGCTTCCCATGCAGCCTGGCGTTCCTCGGCAAAGCGCGGGCTGGTCGACATGATGTAGCCGCGCACCTGCACGTTGCCTTCGTGGCAGGCATATTCGTACATGCCGTAGTCGTCTTCGCGCAGCCACGGCACGTCGAGCTTGTAGTGGCCTTCCATCACCACCGGATCGCGCACCCAGGCCTCGTAGTGGACCTGGTTGTCGTTCATCAGCGTCAGGTGCTCGGTGACGTGCAGCTGGTCGGAATTGGGGGCAGGCCCCATCGACATGCCGGGACGGAAATTGGTGGTCTCGATCACCAGCGTGTCGCCTTCCCAGTGCCCGCGGGAGAAGCCGAGGTCGTACTGCACGTCGGCGGGCGGCGGATCGCGGCCGTCGAGGTAGACCATGCGGCTTTCGTGGATCATCTCCAGGGTGATCACGACCAGGCCGGGTGACTGGAAGATCTCGATCCCGCCGTTGTAGGCGCCGGGCAGCATGGAACCGGGCATGCCGCGCGTCAGGCAGCGGTCGAAGATGCCGAAGTCGTCCATGTCCTCGAACACGTAGGTGTTCCAGCTGGTGCGCTCGTTTGCCTGCCATTCCTGACCCAGCGGAGTGAGCGGTGGGTAGCGACCGTTGGCGGGCTCGACGATCATGCTCGACTGGCGCAGCGGCAGGCCGAACTCGGTCCAGTGGCCCATGGCCATCAGGCCGGCCTGGTTCTCTTCCTCGTAGCGGCCCAGCTCGTCCTCGACGCGGGCGAAGGCGCGGTCGTACTCCTCGTCGGTCAGGAAAGCGCGTTCGCCCAGCGCGGGAGCGCGTTCGCGTGGCGTGCGACCAAGGTAATCGACCGGCCACTTGCCGCGAAGGTCGGGATCGCCCCATTGCGTGCGCGGCATTTCCCAGCCCGGCGGCGGCGTCTCGAACCGCGCTGCCATCAATTCTTCGACGCTGGCATCCTGTGCCGCAGCGGTGACAGGCATGACTGCGGTCGTGGCAAGTGCGACCGCCATGAGCATTGTTCGCATAACATCTTCTCCCCGGGGCAAGAGATTATGGAGAAGGCCGCAGGCTGGCAAGCGGCACATTGCCCCAACGCTTCACCGCAGATGAACCACGGCTCCACTCGCCGTTCACCCGCACCATGCGACATTTGCCGTGCAATACCGCCAACACGGGGGAAAGATTCGATGACGGCATTTGGTCACAGGAAGATCTGGCTGGCGCTGGCGGCGTCGACGCTGGCACTCGCGGGCTGCACCACGGTGCCGGTGCGGAACACCACTTTCGACCAGGCCGTGCTGCCGGATGCGCCTTCGTCATACGAATTGCCGGTGGGCAGCACGCAGGTGCGCGGAAGCGGGTCCTATTACAGCAGCGCGCCGCAATCCGACTGGGGCCGCTATGACGAACGCTACGCGGACAATTATTACCGCAACACCTACGGCGACGACACCTACTACGCGCAGGACGCCGGGCCGGATCGCTTCGCCTGGCTCGACCTTGCCTATGACGTGAGCGACGAGATCGGCACGACCGAGCCGGATTTCTCGTTCCGCTTCAACCGCCGGGAGAGTTTCGCCTGGGAAACCTGGGACGGCTACCGGCTCTATGCCGAGCCGATCGCGGGCGGTTATCGCTATTACTACTTCGGTCCGGGCGCAGAGCGGCCCTTCCTCGTGCGCGACCCGCTCTACGCCTATGCCTTCCGCTACGGACGGCTGGTGGCGGTCTATGATCGCGACGGACGCATCCTCAACTCCAGCGCCGCAAACCGACTGCTGGGCGAGGCGAGCTACTTCTACCAGCTGGGGCGCGAGATCCACGCGGCGGCCCGCTATGGCTCGACCCCGCGTTACTCCGCTGCACCGCTGTGGCTGACCTGGCAGAACGACATCTACCGCGATCACTATCGCTGGGGCCGCGATCGCTACCGGCATGGCGACTACGACGAATGGCGGCGAGACCGGCGCAACCGTCGCGGCGACCGGGCCGGGGATGGATCGGGCGGTCGCCATGATCGCCGGGACCGTGACCATGCGGAGAGCCGGCAGGAACGCGCGGAGCGGCTGGCACACGAACGGGACGGGCGCGATCCGCGCCGTGGTCGCGGCGAAGGCATGGGCGGTGCGGGCGGACGCGAATCCGCGCAGTTGCCCGAACGGGCGACGCCGGTGCTCGAGGTCTCCACGCCGGATGACACCCGCGAGAATGCCGGAGGGATCCGCACCAATCCGCCGGTGGGCACGAACCCGCGCGGCGACGGGCGGCGGGCCGGTCGCGGTGGCCGCGATACCGCTGCGCCTGACGTGGCGGAGCGTCCGGACAGGCCGCGCCGCCCCACCCAGCCGGTGACCGGCAGGGTTGTCGAACAGGACGAGGCTAACCTGCAGGCTGCCCGGGCGGAGGTCCGGCGCCAGCAACGCGAGGCAGAGCGCGATGCCATGCTCCAGGCCGAGGCCGAGAGGCAGGCGCGCAACGACGAGGGCCTGCGTCGTGAACTGGAAGCAGAGCGCCTTCGCCGGGATGCCGCCGAGCGCGAGACGCGCACGGTCAACGCCCGCCAGCAGGCGGAACAGGCACGCCGATTGGAACAGCAGCGTCAGGCCGAAGCCGAGGCCGCGCGCCAACGGCAGTTGCAGGCGCAGCGCGCCGAGGACGAGCGTCGCCGCCAAGCGCAGGCTGGGGCCCAGGCTGAAGCTGCTCGCCAGCGGCTTGCCACGGAGCAAGCAACTGCCGAACCGCGGGAGCGTGAGACGAATGCGCGACTGCGGGCACAGCAGGCCCGCGAAGCCGAAGTCCAGCGTCGCGCACAAGCCGAGCGGCAGGCCCAGGCCCAGGCCCAAGCCCAGGCCCAAGCTCAGGCTGAGGCTCAAGCTCAGCGCCAGCGGCAACAGCAGCAGGCCGAAGCGCAGCGTCAGGCAGCTGCCCAGCGTCAGGCGGAGGCACAGCGCCAGGCCGCGGCAGCTGCCGCCGCACGGGCACAGCAGCAAGCGGCCCCGCCACCGGTGTCTGCTCCGGCAGCCACGCCCGCGCCGCCGCCGGAGCGTCCGAGCCGTCCGGCACCGTCACGGCGTCCGGACCGGCCAGAGCGCGAGCCGGACTAGGGGATCAGCCCTCCAGCTTGCTGGCAGCCAGCTTCTCGCGCGAGACCCAGGTGCCGTGTACTTGGCTGCGCAGGGCCTTGCCGGTCTTGATCTTGGCGATCGGACCCTTCTCGATGGCGTCGGCTTCGATCACCCACACCTCGCTCGAATAGTCCGCCGGATCGCCCGCGCCCGGAGGGCCATTGGGAATATCGATCACCGACAGCAGCCAGCCGCCATGGCCTTGCTCGGGCGAGACGACGTGCGCGGGCTCGCTGATGGCGGCACCGGGTGGCGTTTCCATCATCGCCAGTTGGCCGGTCTGCGGGTTGATGCGCAGCAGGCAGTTGAAGTTCGCGCCGACCGGACCGCCCAGCATCGGCGGCCCCTTGGCCTCGGGGTTCATCGACAGGTACCAGGCGCGGTCGTAAGGGCGACCCTGCACGGCGTCTTCCACGCGGCACAGGTCGCCCGGAGGCCCCAGCGGGCGTTCGGCCAGCGCCAGCTCGTCGGCGCTCATGTCCACGCTCCAGCGGGTCAGCGCGCCCTGGATTTCCTGCTGCGGGATGTCGATCCCGCCCGCTTCGCGCATGAAGGCAAAGGCGTTGGTATTGGTCAGGCACAGGTCGATGTGGACCGTGTCGCCTTCCTCGAAGGCATTGACCTCGTGGAAGCAGGAGACGCCAATCGGCCCCTTCACCCAGCGCATTTCCGACACGTCGCCATAGCGCGGCATGATCCCGACATAGCTCGGCAGGTCCTGGTGGTGGGCCCAGTGCGCGCCGCCAGCCTTCAGCCGGTCGAGGTCGCACAGCGTCGGGAAGATCGGGAAGATCGCGTAGTGATCGGTGATCACGAAATCGTGGATGGTGGAGGGGTAGGGTTGCTCGAACCATTCCTCCTTCACCAGGTTGCCGTCGGCGTCGGCGATGCAATAGGCAACGTGCGGATCGCACAGGCCGCCAGCCTCGTAGCCGAAGAAGAACATCTCGCCCGTCTCGGCGTCGATGCGCGGGTGGGCGGTGAAGGTCTGGCTGCGCAGCTTGCCTTCGTAGTCCCAGCGGCCGGCGGTCTCCAGCGTGTGCGGATTGACCTCGTAACCGCGCCCGTCCTCCTTGGTCATGAACAGGCGGCCGCCGTGCCAGACCGGGGTGGTGTTGGCGAGGGTGCGGTCCTTGCCCGCGACGCTGGGATCATCGGTGAAGGGGTTGCGGTAACGCCCGAACAGCGCCTTGCCCGCGGCCTTTTCCAGCAGGTAGCGTTCGGTCTCGACATATTTGATCCCGAAAGAGACCTTGCCGCCGGAGATGTCGAACTTGGCGATCATGCCGTCGTGGTTCAGCGCGATGTCGTCGTCGAACATCGGCGCATGGGCATTGTCCGGCACGGCGCGGAAGAAGGCCCCGTCGATCGCGGCGGGGATTTCGCCTTCGACTTCAAGCCCTTCCAGCTCGTATTCCTGCTGCCTGGGGGTATTGGTGCCAATGAAATGGATAGTCTGCGGAAACGCGCCCAATGTCTCTCTCCTCGCGTGATTCTTTGCGATAACGCTAACGGTTGTTACAATCGGCGCAAGAGCGCATAAGATCAGAATGCCAAAGGGAGAGGGGCCAATGGATGTGCAACGGCGCGGCGTACAGGCCACAGGCAGCCATGTGCATATGGACGAAACCAGCGAAGTGGTGCTGCTGCACCGACTGCTGAAACTCACCAACCGGCTGATGGCGCCGTTCTCCACCCACCTGTCGCACCGCTACACCATCAGCGTGAACGAATTTCGCCTGCTGATGACCATCGGCGCCCTGGGCCGCACCGCCAGCCACGAGGTTGCCGAACTGACCGGCGTCAACGCCATGAGCGTGAGTCGCGCCGTGGCCACCCTGCAGAAGCATGGCCGCGTGATCGTCGAGACCGACGAGAGCAACCGCCGCCGCAAGTGGCTGTCACTGACGGACGAGGGCAAGCGCCTCTACGAGATCATGCGCCCGCAGACCGAGACGGTGGCGCACTACCTGTTCGGCAAGCTCGACACCGACGAAGTGGCCGGTTTTGCCAGCACGGTGGAAAAGCTGATCGAACGCCTCGATGCCGAGGACGAGAAGGGCCAGTCGGTCTTCCTCGAAAGGACGAAACCCGCCGATGAATAGTGACGAACGCCGAGCAATCGAAGCCGACATAACGCGGCTGGTGCACCAGTACGTCTGGGCCAACGACGCGCAGGACTGGGAACTCTGTGCTTCGCTCTACACCGAGGACGCCGTTTTCCGCCGCCCCAGCGGGGGCGACCCTATCGTCGGGCGCGAGGCGATCTACGCCAGCTTCACCGACCGCCCGCCGCGGGCGCAGCGGCACGTGATGGCGAATGTGCTCGTCGACGTGGAAGGCCCGGCGACAGCACGCGTGAAGAGCGTGATCGTGCTCTACGTAGGTGACGCTGCCGAAGGTGGCGGATTGCCGATGCAGGATGTCAAGAGTCCGCTGATCGGGACCTACACCGATCTCGTGGTGCAGACGCCGAAGGGCTGGCGTTTCAAGGAACGCACCGGCGCGCTCGACTTCAGGCCCTACGGCCACGGTGGCTAGGCGAAGACCGTATCGGCCTTTTCCTTTTCCTTGTCCTCTTCGATAACGCGCCGCTTCAGCGCGGCGGGCACCATCAGCGCAATCACCACGCAGGCCAGTGCCGGGATCGCGGCAACGCCAAGGAAGCTTTGCGCGGGCACCTGGTTCTGCAGCATGAACTGGCCCAGCGGCGGTCCCGCGAAAGCGCCAAGCCGCGCCACCAGCACGCCGACGCCCACGGCTGACGACAGCATCCGCGCGGGGAAGAGGTAGGCAGCGAGGCCCGGCAGCACCATGCCCCCGGCATTGGCGCCGCCGACGCCGACCATCAGCATCAGCGTCCAGAAGCCCGGATCGGGCGCGGTCACCCAGATGGCGATGAAGCTGGCGGCCATGGCGCCGAACATCAGCATCAGCGTGGGCCCCTTGCGCCAGTTGTCGATCAGCAGGCTGGCGGCAATGCCGATGCCGAGCCCGGCAAGGTTGGCCACGCCCGAAACCCGCGCTGCGTCGTCCAGCGTCAGGCCGGCTTGCGGCAGCACGGTCGGCAGCCACGAGTTGAGCAGGTAGAGGTTGCAGGCGTTGAAGGCGAGCATGGCGGCGAAGACCGCGAAGGGGAACAGCCATGGAGACTTCAGCAAGGCCAGTTGCGGCAGCTTCGCGGCAAGCTCGCCCGCGGCCTTGGGCTCTGCGCCCCTGGGCAGTCCGCCTTCCAGCATTACCAGCAGGCCAGCCGCGAGCACGACTGCAAAGATGCCGGGCACGTAGAACAGGCCCTTCCACGTCAGCAGGCCGACGATCTCCGGCGCGAGGATCCCCGCTATGGCCAGGCCGACAGGAATGCCCGCCGATACCACGGCCATGATCGTCGCGCGCAGGCGCGGCGGGGCCAATTCGGCGGACAAGGCGCTGACATTGGGCAGGCAGGCGCCCAGCGCCGCACCGGTGAGCAGTCGCCAGACAAGGAATTCGGTCACGCTGGCGGCAGTCGAGGTGCCCAGCGTGCATAGCCCGGTCGCCAGCGCCCCGGTAACGATCAGCGTGCGCCGCCCGAAGCGGTCACCCAGCGGGGCAATCAGCGCACCGCCCGCGCCAAGGCCGATCAGCAAGGCGGTGAAGACCCAGCCGAAACTGGCCGGGTCAAGACCCATGGCGCCTTCCAGCCGCGGCACGGCCAGCGACATGGCGGCAATGTCAAAGCCTTCCATCACGAAGATGCCCGCCAGCAGCGCCAGCGACGCGATTGTTCGTCCGTTCAAGCGTTCTCTCCCCGCCCGTCACCCCTGGAGTCCCACGGGCTTGGCATGCGGTATGGCACGGTAAGGAAGTCGGCTTCAACGCCTTCGATCTTGCCCTTGCGGATCTTGAAGGCCTCGGCGAGGTAATAGGAATGCGGGCGGCGCACCGGGCTCTTGGCCTTGGTACCGTCGGTCAGCTCGTATTCGCCCAGCCTGCCCGAATGGTCGATGAAGCCGTAGGCCAGCACGATCCCGCGCTCGACATCCACCAGCGGGAAGCGGCGGGCGCGCAGGTCGTCGTCATAGCGGTACCAGCCCAGCAGGAACTGATCGGCGCAGCCCAGCCGCGCCACCGGCAGCGGGAAGTCCTTGTTGTTGGTGGTCTGCACCCCGTTCTCGACGCGGTTGCAGTGCAGCCAGAAATGGGTGTGCAGCTTGCCGTCGTTGCGCTCGATGGTCTCGAAGTAGCCGTTGGCGATCCGTACCAGCTCGGCCCGGTCGGAGCCTTCGCCCTCGGGTACCGCGGCTTCCATGATCGGCTTGCGCTCGAACTTCTGCGGACCGAAGGGGAAGCCTTCGTCCTTGTTGCGTGCCACCACGGTCTCGATGCCGGTGATGTGCCCTTCGCGGACTTCCAGGCGGATGCAACAGGGGTTGAGCGCGTCGGTTTCCTCAACTGCGGTGAACAGCGCCACCTGGCCCGTTTCGGGATCGGCAAAGCGCAGGTCATAGTCGTGCTTGGCGGTCAGGGTGTTCCACAGCCCGTCACCCACGGCGAGCGCCACGTTGTTCTCTGTGTTGAAAGCGTCGGGCGCAATGCGTGCGCGCGACGGACCCCGGCTGGCGAGCGCGTCGACATAGTCGTCGAGCACGCGATAAAGTTCCTCGCGCGAATGCACCGCTTGTCCCCTCCACTTGAC
The DNA here is from genome assembly GCF_038289935.1 of Aurantiacibacter gilvus. Classification (NCBI taxonomy): domain Bacteria; kingdom Pseudomonadati; phylum Pseudomonadota; class Alphaproteobacteria; order Sphingomonadales; family Erythrobacteraceae; genus Aurantiacibacter; species Aurantiacibacter gilvus. The sequence goes on along the minus strand of NZ_JBBYHV010000002.1, from coordinate 454,733 downwards.
TCTTGGTAGGCCTAGCCCAAAAGTAACGATCGTTAAAGTGGCCCCTTTGGGTGCCATCTGGGGAGAGGACTATACATGGCGGACACACCGCTTCCACCGCGCATGACCTTGGCGCAGCTCGATGCCGCAAGGCGTGACTTCGAAGCCGTGCTGGGTGCCAGCCAGTGCTTCTTCGAAGACCTGGACCGGCGCACCTACCAGGACAAGTTCGCCGTCGACGACAGCGCGCACCATCCGGCTGGCGCGGTGGCGCCGGAAAGCCTGGAGCAAGTGCAGGCCGTGCTGCGGGTGGCGAACGAACACCGGCTGCCGGTCTTCCCCATCGCCCGCGGCAAGAACCTTGGCTACGGTGGCACCGCTCCGGTCATGGCCGGTTCCGTCGTGCTCGACCTGTCGCGCATGAAGGCGATCGAGTTCGACGAGGAAATGGGCACCGTGCTGGTGGAGCCGGGCGTCGGCTTCTACGACCTTTACGACTACGTCCAGCGCAACAACCTGCCCTACTGGCTCTCGGTCCCGGCCAACAGCTGGGGTTCGGTGATGGGCAACGCGCTCGATCGCGGCGTGGGCTATACTCCCTATGGCGAGCACACGCGCAATATCTGCGGCCTCGAAGTGGTGCTGGCCAATGGCGAGGTGGTGCGCACCGGCATGGGCGCGGCGGCCAATGCGCCGACCTGGCAGCTCTATCCCTTCGGCTTCGGTCCCGGCTGGGACCAGGCCTTCGTGCAGTCCAACTTCGGCGTGGTCACCAAGATGGGCATGTGGCTGATGCCCGCGCCGGAAAGCCTGATCGGGCTGGACTGCGAGTTCGACCGTCCGGAAGACCTCAAGGTGATGGTCGACACCATCGGCCCGCTGCGGCGCGAGCGAATCCTGCAGCAGAGCCCGTCGATCGGCAACTGGATGCGCGCCGCTGCCGTGCTGACGACCCGCGACGAGTGGACGGACGAGCCGGGCGCGCTGTCCGACACCGTGATCGATGCCATTCGCCGCCGCTTCGACATCGGCTGGTGGGGTGTCTCGCTGCGGCTCTACGGGCGCGAGGACATCAACCGTGCGGCGCTGGGCCACCTGCGCACCGCCATGGGCAATGCCGGTCCGATGAAGATGGTGGAAACCGAATGGCGGCAGGGCGATCCCATGCAGTATTCGACCTGGACCGGCACCCCTGTCACCTTCGCCATGCAGAACGTCAACTGGTACGGCGGGCGCGGCGGGCACATCGGTTTCTCGCCGGTGTTGCCGCAGGACGGCGATGCCGCGCTGGCGCAGTTCCGGCGCACCTATGCCCGCTACCAGGAGTACGGGATGGACTACCAGGGCAGTTTCGCCTTCGGCGAACGGCACCTGACCAATGTCAACGCCATGGTCTTCAACAAGGATGACCGCGCCCAGATGGGCCGGATCGACCCGTTCTTCCGCCAGCTGGTGGCCGATGCGGCAGAGAATGGCTATTACGAATACCGCACCCACCTCGATTACATGGACCTCGTCGCCGAGAGCTACGACTTCAACGGCGGCGCCTTGCAGCGCATGAACGAAAGCGTGAAGGACGCGCTCGATCCCAATGGCATCATCGCTCCGGGCAAGAGCGGGATCTGGGGCAGTCGCTGGCGCAGCGAAGGAGAAAGCGCATGAGCAATCCACGTCATTCCGGACTTGGCCCGGAATCGCCTTCGACCCGCGCGAGTGGCAACCGATCCCGGATCAAGTCCGGGATGACGATTGTGGCGGGCTTGCTGCTGGCGGGCTGTGCTGCCGTGGCCACCGCCCAGCAATCGGAAAGCGCGCCGCCGGCCCAGGCCGGGCCGCCGCCCGCTCCGCCGCCGCAGACTCTGTCGACGCGCCCTGACGCCTCGGGCGGCGAAGCGCTTTATGTGGCGAAGTGTGCCATGTGCCACGGGCCGGGCGGCATGGGCACGGGCCTGCTCGCCCGCCGCATGGATACCCCGCTGCTGGAGGAGCGCGACAACCTTGCCGCGCCCTTCGTGGTGATCGCTGCACGCAACGGCATCGGCAACATGCCCGCCATCCCGCGCGGCGAAGTGTCCGACGAGGACCTGCAGGCGATTGCCGAATATCTCGCGGCTGGCCCGCATGGAGGTGCGGAATGAGGGTTTCCCGGCGCGGAGTCCTGGCAGGCGCAGCAGCCCTGCCGATAGCCACCCAGGCGCGCGGCTGGCGGTGGGAGCATCACGGCGACACCGTGCTCCTCTACGATCCCGCCTTGCCTGCCGCGCAGACCTTTGCCGAATCCGGCCGCAGCGCGGGCCGCACCGTCCTTGCGCTGGAAGGTGACCGCATCCGCATGGCGCGCGACCTGTTCGCGGGCCGCCCCGCGCTGGTGCGCGGCGTCAGTCGGCAGGCCGACGCCGTACTGGTGGAGGAAGTGGCACAGGAGGCAGGCTACTACCCTGTCGGCCAGCGGGTCGACGGCGACGTCCTCGACTGGACCCTTGCGCCGCGCAACCGCGCCTAGGGCATGGCCGACAAGCAGCATCCATTCGAGCTGGCTATCCCGCCAGCCGTGCTGCTGATTGCTGGCTTCGCACTCATCTGGGCCGCTGAGCGGTTCCTGCCTGCCGCCGCGCTCACTTTTCCTGCACAGAAGTGGCTCGCCGTGGGCCTCGTCGTGGCCGGGGTGGGGGTTATCCTCGCGGGGATACTCACGTTCCGGCGGCACCAGACCAGCGTCGATCCGCGCGACCCCGGGGTGGCGAGCACATTGGTGGACGGTGGCATTTTCGCGTTGACCCGCAACCCGATGTATCTCGGGATGACATTGATTCTGGCGGGCAGCGCCCTAGGCCATGGAAACTGGGTCGCGCTGGTCGTCCCGGTGCTTTTCGCCCTGTGGATCGACCGCTTCCAGATCGTGCCCGAGGAAAGGTCGCTGGGCGCAGCCTTTCCCGAGGCATTCGCGGCCTATCGGGAAAAGACCCGCCGTTGGCTCTGATCAGGTGTTTGGCATCCCGCAGCTGAAGCTTTCTGCTACATTCGGATCGCCCGACCCGTCGTAGACCGCCACGGTCGGCCAGGGGCAGAGCGGGCGTTCCATCGGCTCGCGCGGCGGTTGCGGCGGTTGGCCGGGGAAGCCCGCGACCTGCGTCGGCCGCGTCGCGATCAGGCGGTTGGGGGCATTGCCCGTGGTCGCCCATTCGTCGATTGCTGCCAGCGTGTCGAAGTCGCTCGGCCCGTCGCCGCCCGCGCAGTGATCCATGCCCGGGGCCATGAACAGCCGCAGCTGGTTCTCGCGCTGGCTGGCGGGCAGGGCGCCGTAGAGCCCGTGGTGGAAGGCCAGCGTGTTGGTGGCGGGGATCAGCCCGTCGGACCAGCCGTGGCTCAGCAGCAGCTTGCCGCCGCGCGCGAAGTATTGGCCGAGGCCATCGCTGGGCACGTTGAGGATGTCGGCGCCATAGCTGCGCGCATCGACCATGTATTCGCGGTAGTCGGTGGTGCGCCAGTCCCAGTCCTCGCGCCCGGCATAGGCGAGGTCACGGAAGTAGCTCATGGCCACGGGGAAGGGCTCCTGCCCCATCACCAGGGCGGCCATCTGCATTTCGGTGCCATAGGGCCAGCCGGGCAGCAGCAAGGTGCCATCGTTCGCCCGCACGCCGCCGAACAGGTTGTGCACCGCGCTTACCTGCCCGGGGCTGAGGCAGCCCTCGGTCTGGCCGGGGGTGCATTGCAGGCGGGCGAAGTCGGGGCGGCATTGCAGCGGGCGGCCGACAATGCCGTCGGTCACGCCGTCCTGCGCATCGCAGGCGCGCAGCACTTCGCCGTGGACGAGGCCCAGCGCCTGCGGGGTCATGGCGACGCCGAAGCGCTGCGGCTGCCAGCCCTGCCACATCGACTGGGTCATCAGGTCGGTCATCGGGTTGGCCGGTGCCATGGCGCTGATGGCGTCGAAATCGTTGGGGTAGCGATAGGCGGCCATCAGCCCCTGCCGCCCGCCGGTGGAGCACGAGTTCCAGAACGACAGGTCCGGCCCGCGACCGTAGAATTCACCCACCAGCGCCTTGGCCGCCGTGGTGGTGACGTGCACCGCGCGGTGGCCGAAATCGACCAGCCGTTCGGGGTGGCCCACGGCCCATTCGGCGGTCAGGCCGTTGCCGGTATGGCCGGTGTCGGTGCTGGCCGTGGCATAGCCGCGGCGAATCGGCTCGGCCATCTGCGAGTAGGAGATCGAGCCGGCCCAGATGCCGTTGCCGATGCCGACATACTTGCCGTTCCACCCGCTGATCGGCAGCCAGACCTCGCTGCGGATGTCGCTGTCGGATGTCGGGGTGAGGCGCAGCTGCACGCGGCAGAAGGCCGGCACATCGCTGTAAGCGCCGCCCGCCACGCCGGGATTGACCCCGCCGCCGCCCGGTTGCTGGAAAGCACCTGCGCCGACGGTCTGCGCGGAGACCACTTCGCCGCTGTCCAGCGCCAAGTCGGCCAGGTCTTCACAGGCCGCCTGGGCCGGTGATGCCAGGGCCATGATCGCCAGCGAGGCTACGCTCCCCAAAAACCAGTGTGATCGCATGGATTCCCTCTCCCCTCTCTTGTTGCCTCGATAATAACATTCGTTATGATCGCGTCGAGGGCCATAGCCTGCACTGGGAGAGAAAATTGGGCAAGATCATCGTATCCGGCGCGTCCGGCCAGTTCGGCCATGCCGCCGCATCGCAATTGCTGGACATGGGGGAAGAGGTCATCGCCCTGTCGCGATCGACCGACAAGCTGGCCGACCTCGCCGCACGCGGTGCCGAAGTGCGCGCCGCCGATTTCGATTCGCCGGACGGGCTGGTCGAGGCCATGCGCGGCGGTGACAAGCTGCTGCTGATTTCCACCACCCTGGTAGGCGAACGCCCGCGCCAGCATGCCAATGCCATCAACGCCGCCAAGCAAGCCGGTGTGAAACACGTGGTCTACACCTCGCTGCTCGGCGCGCGGAAGCCGGGTAACCCGTCGGTTGAAGGGTTTGACCATATCGCGACCGAGGAGATGCTGGAGCAGTCGGGTGTCGCCTACACCTTCCTGCGCAACAGCCTCTATGCCGAAGCCGTGGCCACCGCCATGGCGATCCCCGCACTGACCTCCGGCACCAAGCCGGAGAACGCGGGCCGGGGCCGCGTGCCGATTGTCAGCCGCGACGATTGCATTGCCACGGCGGTCGGCGTCCTCACGCAGGAAGGGCACGAGAACAAGGCCTACGACGTGACCGGGCCGGAGCTGTGGGCCCTGCCCGATGCCATGGCGCTGGTTTCGGAAATGGCCGGCAAGCCGATCGAGGTGCAGGACGTCGATGACGAAGGCATGTTCGCCTATTTCGATGCGCTGGGCGTGCCGCGCAAATCAGAAGATGTCGATCCGAACGGCCCCATCCCCTGGGCGAGCGAGGGCATGGTGACCTTCGGCAAGTCCATCCGTGAGGGCTTCATGGACGTGGATTCCGATGACGTGGAACGCATCACCGGCAACAAGCCGCGCACGCTCAAGTCCGTATTCGAACAGTACCAGGGAGCCTGGCCGAAATGATCCGCAACTTCGCCTTGGTGGCCGCTGCCAGCCTTGCGCTGGGCGCATGCGGCGACAGCTTCGATCCGTCCTCGATCGACACCAGCACCTATGGTGCGGGCGAGAACTGGGACAATCCCGGCGGCGACTGGGCCGAAAGCCACTTCTCGCGGCTGGAAGAGATCACGCCTGCCAATGTCGGCGAGCTGGGCCTCGCCTGGGAATACGACCTTGGCACCGCTCGCGTGCAGGAAGCCACGCCGGTGGTGATCGACGGGGTGATGTATACCTCGGGCAACCTCGGCCGCGTCTACGCGCTGAACGCCGCGACGGGTGAGGAGCTGTGGACCTTCCTCCCCGAGCTCGACATGCAGGTGAACCGACATGCCTGCTGCGACCAGGCCAACCGAGGCGTCGCCGTGGCTGACGGAAAGGTGATGGTCGGTGCGCTCGACGGGATGCTCTATGCGCTCGATGCGGAAACCGGCGCGGTGGAGTGGAGCGTCGACACCGTGGTCGACCACGCCCGCGGCTATACCATTACCGGCGCGCCCGAGCTGGCCGGCAACCTCGTGGTCATCGGCAATGCCGGCGCAGAATACGATGCGCGCGGCTACGTCACGGCCTATCACGTCGAGACCGGCGAACAGGCCTGGCGCTTCTTCACCATTCCGCGCGATCCCGCCTCCGGCGAACAGGAAAACCCGGAGCTTGAAGCGGCGCTGGAAACCTGGAGCGAAGACACCCGCTGGGACATCGGCGGTGGGGGCACCGCGTGGGATGCCATCGTCTACGATCCGGAGTTCGATCAGGTGATCGTGGGCACCGGCAACGGCGGCCCCTATCCGCAGGCGATCCGCAGCCCCGGCGGCGGTGACAACCTGTACCTCAATTCGCTCGTCGCGCTGGACCGCGAGAGCGGCGAGATGAACTGGTATTTCCAGGAAACGCCGCAGGACAACTGGGACCTGACCGCAACCCAGCCGATGACGCTGGCGCAGCTGGACGTGGGCGGCGAGGAACGCCCCGTCATACTGCACACCCCCAAGAACGGTTTCTTCTTCGTTGTGGACCGCGAGACGGGATATGCCCATGCGGCCAACCCCATCGTGCGCACCAACTGGGCCGATGGCTTCGATGTTGAAACGCAAAGCTTCAACATGACCATGGACCAGGCCGATTATTCGCAGGGTCCGAAGATCGTTTACCCGGCATCGCCGGGCGCGCGTAACTGGTATCCGGCGGCTTACGATCCCACGCGTGACACCTATTTCGCGCAGGTGCTGGACATGGGGAACCTGATGTTCCTCACCGGCGATCCGTCCGAGGCCGAATATCAGGAGAAGTTCCTGAATGCCGGCGCCGCGATCATCTTCACCAGCGACCTGCAGGCAGCGGCCGCAACGCTGCCGCCGCCGCTGCGCGCGGCGATAGAGGCCGAGGACAGCTGGCAATGGGTGCTGGACCAACCCTTTTCCAGCCAGCTGCGCGCGATGGACCCGCTGACGGGTGAAACCAAGTGGGCGGTCGACGGGCTTGGCTGGCAGGATCGCTTTGGCGTGCTCGCCACCCAGACCGGGCTGGTTTTCCATGGCAACTCTGCCGGCACGATTTTCGCCCGCGATTCCAATACCGGCGAGGAACTGTGGTCCATGGAAACCGGCACCACGATCATGGCCGCGCCGATGACCTACAGCGTGGACGGCGTGCAATATGTCGCCGTGCAGGCAGGCTGGGGCGGCGGTGGCTGGGGCTTCGTGCCTGGCTACTCGGCGGCCTACAACAAGGGCTTCACCAACCGCCTGCTGGTGTTCCGCCTTGGTGGCGGCGAGGTAGCTGTTCCCGACGATCTCCCGCCGCTCGAACCCGCTCCTGCCCCGCCGGAGCAGTTGGAAGGCGTGACGCCGGAAATGATCGCCATGGGCAACGCGCTGTTCACGGAGAACTGCACCATGTGCCACTCCAACCAGCCGCGCGCGCCCTTACCGGACCTGCGCCGCATGCAGCCCAACGTGCACGCGGGCTTCGACCAGATCGTGCGCGAAGGCCTGTTCGTGATGAACGGCATGCCGTCATTCGGCGATCGCCTGTCGCCCGAAGAGGTGCGCGCAATCCATGCCTGGCTCATCAGCGTGCAGGGCCCGCTGCGCGAACGCGAACTGGAACTGCAACGCCGCGGCCTGCCGCTCGACAGCCAGTCGCTGACCATTCTCTCTAACTTCTAGGAGACCTGCCATGACCCCCGAAGGCGTGAACATCAAACACCCCGACAAGCTGTTTATCGGCGGCGAGTGGGTGAAACCTGCTGGCAACGATTCCATCGAGGTGGTGAATCCGGCAAGTGAGGAAGTCGTCGCGCGGGTCGCCCATGCGGGCAACCGTGACATGGACGCTGCCGTGGCCGCTGCCCGTGAGGCCTTCGACAATGGCCCCTGGCCGAAGACGCCGCCGCTGGAGCGCATGGCCAAGCTGATGCAGTTCGTCGACGTGCTGGAGCCGCGCGTTCCCGAACTGGCTGCCGCATGGACGGCGCAGATCGGCGGCCTCGCCAGCGCGGCGGGACCGATGCATGCGGGCGGCGTTGCCGGCCTGCGCGGCATTGCCTCGCTGGGTGAGCGGTTCCAGTGGGTGGAGCAGCGGCCCGGCATGGCCGTCGACACCGTCACCGTGGTGCGCGAGCCTGTGGGCGTGGTTGTTGCCATCGCCCCGTGGAACGGTCCCTTTGCGATCATGGCGAACAAGGTGTTCTACGCCCTCATCGCGGGTTGCACCGTGGTGATGAAGCCCAGCCCGGAAACCCCGCTGGAAGCCTATATCATTGCCGAAGCGGCAGAAGCCGTGGGCATGCCCGCCGGCACGGTGAACCTCGTCCCGTCGGACCGCGAGGCTGCCGATCACCTGATCCATTCGACCCACATCGACAAGATTACCTTCACCGGCTCCAGCGCCGCCGGTCGCCACATCGCCAGCGTGGCGGGCGGCAACATGGTGCGCGCGACCTTTGAGCTTGGCGGCAAGTCGGCCGCGATCATCCGCGACGATTTCCCCACCGAGGCAGCGGCGCAGATCCTTGGCAACACGATCACCGTGATGAGCGGGCAGGTCTGCGCCATGCTCAGCCGCGCCATCGTACCCAGGGCGCGGCATGACGAACTGGCCGAGGCCATCGCGGGCGTGATGAAGGGCGTGAAGATCGGTCATCCCGAAGACCCGGAGACCCAGCTCGGTCCGGTGGCCATGCGCCGCCAGCTCGAACGCATCGAGATGTATATCGAGGCGGGCAAGGCATCCGGCGCGGACCTGGTTACCGGCGGGCACCGGCCCAGCCACATGAACAAGGGCTATTACATCGAGCCGACCCTCTTCGCGAACGTCGATAACAAGTCGAAGATCGCGCAGGAGGAGATTTTCGGCCCGGTGCTGTGCCTGATCCCGGCAGAGGACGAGGAAGACGCGATCCGCATCGCCAACGAGAGCGACTACGGCCTCAACGGCTCGGTCTTCACCAATGATGCGCAAGCCGCCTACGATATCGCCCGCCGCGTGCGGACCGGCGTGGTCGGCCAGAACGGCATGCGCATGGAATGGACCGCGCCCTTCGGCGGCTTCAAGCAGTCGGGCATTGGCCGCGAAGGCGGCGACGAGGGCATCCATGCCTATGTCGAGACCAAGACGATCCTGACGGACGGGGCCGTGCAGGCCTGAGTGCGTCCGGTCAATTAGCCTCGATGCCGGCCGTGCCGCGCAGCTGACGGATGACATCCTGACCCTGCGCGAGGACGATTGCCGCCTCGCGTCCTCCTGAGCATCGCCGCTTGCCGCTTCTCCCGAGGGCGCATCGGGCCTTCACCCGATGGAGGCACACCGTCACCGTCCGATAGACTGCCGGGACAGGCAAACACGGAGCGAGGACGCTGGCACTCAAGAAATTCAAGGCCGGTCGGTGTCCGGAGTCGCCGCTCGTCACCAGTTGCGCGCCGGTTCTAGCTCCGCCGGCGCGCAAACCCCCCAAAGGGAGGTTAGCGATGATCCGCCTTCATAGCTGGAAGCCGTGCAAGGTTCGCAGCCGGGCGATGCGGCGCGCCGCAATCCTCGCCGCGTTCGGCGTCCGGCCGATCATCGGCCCGGCAAGCGGAAAGGAGTCCGACCCGCGTCGGAAGTGACGCGCTCCTCCCGTCAGTCTTGCGCGCCGGCCGGTAATCCCTCACCGTTGTTGACGCCGGGAGCAGCCTGCGCAGTTTTGATGCGGCACAATGCTGCCGCTCCCGCGCGATCTATGATACCTTTGTATCGCACTCCGCGACGAAAGGTATTTGCCATGGCTGCGACTGAACCTCACGACGACCTGCCGCCGCAGTTCGCCCTTTGCGAACAGATGATGACGGCATGGTTCGAAACCATGCTGGCCGCGACGGACCAGTGCTTCAGGTTCTGGTGTGCGCCGTTCGCCCTGCCAGCCGATCACGCGGCGGAAGAGCCGGGCGACCTCGACGTCCCCGGCCCGCTCGAGCGGGATCACGAACACAACCTGTTCGCCTGAGGCGTCCGGCCCGGTCGGGGCCAAGGACCGCGACTAGTCGATCCCGATCGCCGCCAGCAGCGCTTCGTCCGGCTCGAGGGCCGTGTTGCCTGCCGGATAATCGTTCTGCTGCAACAGGTAGGCCGTCACCGCGAGATAGTCCGTATCGCTCAGCGATCCGGCAGCGCCCATCGGCATGGTGTCACGGGTGGTGGCGAACAGTTCCGCCACGCTGCGCCCGCGCCAGCCGCGCATGAAAGCCGCACCGCGCAGCGGGGCCGTGCCGCCCGCGCCCTGCAGGTTCGCGCCGTGGCAGGCGGCGCAGGAACGCTGGTAGATCGCAAGGCCCGCTTCGGCCTGTGCGCTGGTGAAGACACCCGAGGAGGCCGCACGGCTGAAGCCGCCGATATTGCCGCCGGGCGGCGGTGCGTCAGCCGAGCCCATGGCGCCCGCCGGGTTGACCTGCTCGCGCTCCGGACCGCGATGGCCGATCCCGGCCTCGGGCAAGGCAAAGACGAACAGCGTGTTCTGCCGTCCGTGCCGGATTTCGGGCGTGAAGTTGTCGGAGAGCCAGAAGCCGGTCGACACCGCCACGTACTGCTGTCCGTCCACCGCGAAGGTGGCGGGATAGCCGGTGACCGAGGAGCCGACATTCATGTTCCAGAGCATCTCGCCGGTCCGCTGGTCCATGGCGAAGACATGCCCCTCGGCATCGCCGCCGAACAGCAGCCCGCCGCCGGTGGTCAGCAGCGACTGCGTGCCCGCGCGCTGGTGGAAGGTCCACTCGCTGCGTCCCGTCACCGCGTTCACCGCGTGGATAGCGCCGAGCATGCCATCGACATCGGGCGCCAAGTAGGCGCGCGTCGAGATGCCATAGGTGCCGGTATCGCCCTCAGCCGGATCGAGCGCGGACATTTCTGCGCAGGTGTTGGTGAGCGGGAAATACATGGTCTGCGTCAGCGGGCTGTAGGCGGGGGCGTAATAGTTCGCGCCGCCGGTGGGGCCGGGGCAGATGGTGATCGAGGTGCCATATTCGGTCGGGATCGTTTCCGGGTTCACGGTGACGCGCCCGGTCGCCCCGTCGATGTGGCTGACGAGGTTCTGGTAAAGCGTGGGCCGCGCCCACAGGAAGCGGCCGGTCTCGCGGTCGAGCGTGTAGATCACCCCGGTCTTGCCCGGCACGCCCGACAGCGTGCGATAGGTGCGGCCCGCCTCGATATCGGGCGCCATCCATGCGACTTCGGAAGGATCGGGTGCCACCTGCTGGTCGATCAGCATGCGCGGGAAGGTGTGATCCATGTCCCACTGGTCCACCAGGTGCTGGTAATGCCAGACGATCTCACCGGTCTCCACGTCGAGCGCGAGCGTGGAGTTGTGATAGAGGTAATCGAGGTCATTGCCGGCCAGCCGGATCTTCGGCGTCGGCGCGCTGACCGAGGTGCCCATGTAGACCAGGCCCAGTTCGGGATCGAAGCTGGGGATCATCCATGCGCCGACCTGCTGCCGGTCCTCCAGCGGTACATCACCCCAGGTCGCGTCATTGGGATCGTCGCCCTGTGCGATCGGGCTGGTGCGCCAGACTTCCTCGCCGGTTTCGGCATCGTGTGCGGTGATGACGCAGGCCTGCGGACCGCCTTCCGGCTGGCACGAGCGGCCGGTGATAGCCAGGCCGTTGGCGATGATCGGGCCGGCGCTGACCTTGGCACCGTTGTGGTAGTCCATGATCTGCGTTTCCCACACCAGTTCGCCGGTGCGGGCATCGAGCGCGTAGAGGTAGTCGTCGGCGCCGTTGCCAATGATCAGGTGGCCGTAGAGCGCCACGTTGCGGGTGGTGTCGTAGACCGGCAGGATCTGGCCGATATCGTCGGGCAGGTCGCGCGCGTAGGTCCAGATTTGCTGGCCGCTCCGCGCGTCCACGGCGTAGATCGTGTCGGCAGGGCCGGGGAAATACATGATCCCGTCATGCACCAGCGGCGTGCCTTCCTGGTGCCCCGGATTGAGCGGCATGGCCCAGACCATGCGCAACTGGTCGACATTGCCGGTATTGATCTGGTCGAGCGGCGAATAGCCCCAGCTATCCAGCGTGCGCCGCCAGCTGAGCCAGTCCGCTGCATCGGGGGCCTGGATTTCGGCGTCGGTGACGCCGGGGAAGTCGGGCACGGTCTGCCCCACCACCTGTGTCATCGCCAGTGCTGTCAGTAGGCTACCCAGCGCCAGGTTCCCGATCCGCCTCATGTGTTGTCTCCCGTCTCCTGCGCCTCGAATAGCGGGCAAGGGCTGCTGCGCGAAGTGTAATCGAAGCCCCAGTTGCGGAAACCCTCGCCGTCGATGTGGAAGCGACCGTGCGCCCGGTCAGGGTCCGCGGGGTCGAAATAGGCGCCCAGGCCCATGCGGCTGGCAGGACCGGCACGGGCCTGCATGGCGCAGAGGCTGGTGAAGAAAGCGGCGTCGTGCTGCCGGTCTACCGTGGCGAGGTCGAGCGCGGCGAAGGCCATGTGCTTGCTGCCCGAAGCCCCGCCTACGCAGGTGTTGATCGCAGTCGGGCGGAATGCCGACAGCACCTCCACCTCGCCGACCAGCGGCTCGACCCGATCGCGCACCAGCCGCAACGCGGGCACGATGCGCGGCCACAGACCCTCGGGCGGCACGGCGAAGGATGGCTGGTCGCATCGCGCGGCAAGGTTGGTGTCGATCCGCAGCAATTGCCAGTCGGGCACCACGCCGCTCACCCCTTGCGATTGCAGGAAGGTTTCGAAACGTCCGAAGGCTTGGCCGTGTTCGGCATCCGCAGCCAACCAGCGTTCGAACGCGGCGTGCGAGTTTGTGTCGTCACCGACAAGAAGGCCGTGCAGCCGGTCGCGGAACAGCAAGGCCGTGCCCACGGCCAGTCCGGCGAGAACGACCAACGCGATCAGCAGCCGCTTCGTCACTCCTCCAGCCGCTGCTCGTTCGGGTCGATCTGCTCGTCGGTCTTGAGCATCGGGTCCCAGTGTTCGGCGATCAGCCCGTCCTCGATGCGGAACATGTCGAACCAGGTCGAGAAATAGGTCTGGCCGTCGGCATCGACCTGCGAGCGGAGGAAAGCGATGGTGACGTAGTTGCCTTCCGCCATGATGTGGATCAGCGGCAGTTCCAGCCGGTCCTCGATCTCGCGTTCGGGGCGGGTGCGGCGGACGTAGTCCTGCAATCCGGCAAGGCCCTGGTCGGCGTTGGGATTGTGCTGGATATAGTCCTCGGCGATGAATTCGCCCGCGCGGTCGGCCAGGCCCGCCTGCAACACGATCCGGTACATGTCGTAGACCAGCCGCTTGTTCGCTTCCAGCTGCGGATCGTCGCTGGCGAGCAGCGCCTGGTGGTCCTGCGGCAATTCAGGCGGTACGGGCGGGATGGCACTGGCCGCCGGAGCTGCCGTCTCCTCCGGAACCTCGCTGCCGCAAGCTGTCAGCAAAATGGCAGCAAAGCCTGCCAGGACAATACGCATGAACCCCTCCCGCTCCGTCTCTTGAACCCTTCTTTGCCAAACGCGGGGTGACGCGGCAAGATTTGGCCGCTAAAGAACCGGACAAAATCAATTTGGATGCCACGAACCATGAAGAAACTGCTGCTTGCCAGTGCCGCTAGCCTCTTAATTGCCACGCCAGTTCTTGCGCAGGATGACGATCAGGACGATTCGACTGCAAGCGAGGACAATGTCATCGTCGTCCTCGGTGAAGGCCTCCCGGAAACGCCGGGTACGCCGGCCTATTCGACCATCACGATCGACCGCGACCAGATCATCTCCAGCGGCTCCGGCCAGCTGGAAGACGTGTTGGAGAACGTGGCGGGCTTCCAGCAGTTCCGTCGCTCGGACAGCCGCTCGGCCAACCCCTCTGCCCAGGGAGCCACGTTGCGGGCGCTGGGCGGCAATGCCTCCAGCCGCGCACTGGTGCTGCTCGACGGTGTACCGATGGGCGATCCGTTCTTCGGCTACATTCCCTACAGTGCGGTCGACCCGTCGCGACTGGGCCAGATCCGCGTGACGCGCGGCGGCGGCTCCGGCCCCTTCGGCGGCGGCGCACTGGCGGGCACGATCGAGCTGGAAAGCGTGACCTCTGCCGACCTTCAGACCTTCAATGCCTACGGCCTGATCAACGATCGCGGCGACACCGAACTTGCCGCCAGCGCCGCGCCGCAGTGGGACGGCGGCTATGCCGTGGTCCATGGCCGCTGGGACCGCGGCGACGGTTTCTTCACCACGCCCGAAGCGGACCGTGTCGCTGCCACCAGCCGTGCCAATTACGACAGCTGGTCTGCCGGCGGGCGACTGGTGCAACAGCTGGGCGAAGATGTCGAAGTGCAGGCCCGCGTGCTTGCCTTCGAGGACAACCGCACCCTGCGTTTCGACGGTGCCGACAACTCCATCGAAGGTCAGGACGTCTCGCTCCGCCTCGTCACCCGCGGCCCGTGGGAAGTCGACGCGCTCGCCTATGGCCAGTGGCGCAACTTCACCAATGTCGTGATTTCCTCCACCCGTTTCGTGCGCGTGCTGGACCAGAAGGATACCCCTGCCGAAGGCCTGGGCGGCAAGCTGGAGATCCGCCCGCCCGTGGGTGAAGACCATACCCTGCGCTTCGGTGCGGACTATCGCCGCAGCGAAGGCGACCTGTTCGAGGATGCCTACTCCGCCTTCAGCGGAAACCTCACCGAAAACCGCTTCGCTGGCGGCGTGAACACCGACTTCGGCCTGTTCGCCGAACATGACTGGGAGATCGGTGCGCTGACCCTGACCGGCGGCATTCGCGCAGATCGCTACACGATCCGCGACGGCTACTATCAGGCCTTCGACGGCTCTGGTGCCGTGGTGCGCGATGATACCTATCCCGACCGCAGTGACTGGGAAGTCAGCTGGCGCGCCGGTGCGCTGTTCGACGTGAACGATGCGGTGACCCTGCGCGCGGCGGCCTACACCGGCTTCCGCCTGCCCACGCTCAACGAGCTCTACCGGCCCTTCGTGGTCTTCCCCGTTGTGACCGAGGCCAACGAGGCGCTGGAACCCGAGACCTTGCGCGGCTGGGAAGTCGGCGCGGACTTCGATTTCGATGTGTTCGACCTGTCGCTGACCTACTTCGACAACAAGGTGGAAGACGCCATCGCCAATGTCACCATCGGCACCAACCTGCGCCAGCGCCGCAACCTCGACGCGATCGAGGCGCAGGGCGTGGAGGTCATCATGGGTTTCGACATGGGTGACTTCCGGCTCGACGGGTCGCTGGTGGCGGTCGATGCCGAGGTGGTGGGAACGGGCTTTGCCGCGCCGCTGGACGGCAACCGCCCCTCGCAGACGCCCGACCTTGCCGCCAGCCTGACGGCCAGCTGGAACTTCATGGACGGCGGACGGCTTGCGGCGACCTTGCGGCATGTTTCCGACCAGTTCGAAGGCGACCAGGAAAACGACGTCCTGCCCGCCGCGACCACGGTGGACCTGTTCGCGCAGGTGCCTCTGGTCAGCAACCTGTCGGTAATCGGCCGGGTGGAGAACCTGTTCGACGAGGTGATCATTACCCGCAACCAGGGCGGATCGATGGATATCGGTACGCCGCTGACCGGCTGGATCGGCCTGCGCTGGGGCTATTGAACTCCTCCCCGGGCACCTGCAAAAGGGAAGCATTGGGGAGAAGTCTTTGGAACAGCTAGCAGTCATCAACCCGCGTACGGGCCAGCCCGATCACGCGATCACGCCCGCGACGGCTGAGGAGGTCGCTGCCAAGGCGGCGGCGCTCAAGGCCGCGCAACCGGCGTGGGAAGCGATGGGTGTCGGCGGACGCTGCGCGGTGATGGCGCGCTGGCTGGGCGCGGTGAAGGCGAAGGCTGCCGAGATTGGCGAGGCGGACGCCCACGATACCGGCGGGTGCCACACCAGCTATATCCAGGGCTTCATCACCATGGGCAACATCGGTGGCTGGCTGGAAGATGCGCCCAAGGCCTTCGCCGGGCTGGAATGGGATTCCATGTCCACCTCCATGCCCACGGTGCGGGTGCAATCGCAGGTGGTGGCCTATCCGCTGGTCGGCGTGATCAGTCCGTGGAACGCCCCGCTGATGCTGGCGCTGCTCGACGCGGTGCCGGCGCTGTTTGCAGGCTCGTCGGTGCTGCTCAAGCCCTCTGAAGTCACGCCCCGCGTGATCGAGGCCCTGTTCGAAACCGTGGCCGAAGTGCCCGAACTTGCCGCCGTCTTCGACTATGTCGCGGGTGCAGGCGATGTCGGGCAGGCGGTCATCGCCGAGGCGGACACGATCTGCTTCACCGGCTCGGTGCCGACGGGCCGCAAGGTTGCGGTCGCCTGCGCCGAGCGGCTGATCCCCTGCAATCTCGAACTGGGCGGCAAGGACCCCTGCATTGTCACCGAGAGCGCCGATCTCGACCGTGCGGCGACCGCCGTGCTGCGCGGCGCGGTCTATGCCACGGGGCAGGTCTGCTACTCGGTCGAGCGCGTCTACGTGCACCAAAGCGTGCATGATGCCTTCGTCGCCAGGCTGGTGGAGAAGGCTGCCGAAGTGCGGCTTAACACCGACAATCCGCGCGCCGGACATATCGGCCCCTTCACCCACGGACCGCAGGCGGACATCGTCGCGGGCCACATCGCCGATGCCGTCGCCAAGGGCGCGACTGTCGTCACCGGAGGCGAGATCGAAGAAATCGGTGGCGGGCGCTACATGCGGCCCACGATCCTCACCGGCGTCACCCATGACATGGCGATCATGCAGGACGAGACCTTCGGCCCCTGCATTCCCGTCATGGCCTATTCCGACACGGACGAGGCCGTGCGCCTCGCCAACGATACCCAGTTCGGCCTCACCGCCAGCGTGATCGCCGGGACCGCCGAGGAGGCCGAGGCCATCGGGCGGCGGATCAACGCGGGCGGCATCTTCCTGCAGGACACCTTCCTCACCTTCGCCAAGCTGCGCACCTTCGGGTCGGACAGTTTCGGCTGGTCCGGCTACGGCGCGCCGCGCATCGGGCCGGAGAGCCTGCGCCGCTTCCTGCGCCGCAAGAGCCTGCTGACCCAGACCGGCGCACCCGCCGACATCCGCAACGACCACCACCTCGGAGACAAGGCATGAAGATCACCGCAGCCCTCTCCGGCCACGGCGGCACCGCGCCCGAACTGGTCGAACTCGAACAGGAAGCCCCGCGCGCGGGCGAAATGCGCGTACGGCTGGTCGCCACCGGCATCTGTCACACCGACCTGCACGAACACCCCGGTCGCCACAGCCCGCAGCCGATCGTGCTGGGCCACGAAGGCGCGGGCGTGGTCGAGGAACTGGGCGAGGGCGTCGAGGGCTTCGCCGTGGGTGACCACGTCGTGCTGTCGGGCAGCTCTTGCGGGCGCTGCCCCTCGTGCCGCGCGGGGCGCCCGACCTATTGCGACCTCGCCATGCCGCTGTGTTTCGGCGGCCAGCGCATGGATGGCTCCACCGCGCTCAGCGACGGCGAGACCTGCGTCCACTCGCACTTCTTCGGCCAGTCGAGCTTCGCCAGCCATTCGATCGTGCCGCAGCGCACGGCGGTGAAGATGGACAAGAGCCTGCCGCTCGAAAAGCTCGGCCCGCTCGCCTGCGGTGTCATCACCGGCGCGGGCGGCGTGATCGAGGCACTGAAGGTGCAGCCGGGCGAGTCCATCGCCGTGCTCGGCACCGGCGGCGTCGGCCTGTCGGCGATCATGGGCGCCAAGATCGCCGGGGCAGAGCAGATCGTCGCGGTGGACCTTTCCGACGAACGGCTGGAACTGGCGCGCGAGATGGGTGCGACCCATTGCTTCCGCGGCGACCAGCCAGACCTGAAAGACGCGATCCGGGGTGTCACCGGGCGCGGGCTGAACTACACCTTCAACACCACCAATGTCGGCGCGGTGCACACGCTGGCACTGGAAGTGCTGGCCATGAACGGCACCGCCGGCTTCGTCGCCGCGCCGCTGCCCGATGCCGACGGGCCGTGGAAACCGCAGATGTTCGCCATGCTCGCGGGCGGGCGGCAATTGCGCGGTATCCTCGGCGGCGACGCCAACCCGCAGACCTTCCTGCCGCAGCTTGCCGAATGGTGGCAGCAAGGCCGCTTGCCCTTCGACAAGATGCTGTCATTCTACCCCTTCGCCGAAATCGACCGCGCCTGGGCCGATGCCCATTCGGGCGCGGCGATCAAGCCCGTCCTGCTGATGGAGCAGCCTGCATGACCCCTGAAATCCGCGCAACGCTGGCCGGTCTAGGCCGCGATCTCTCGCCCGACATGATCGGCGGTACGCAGCGCCTGTTTGCCGAAATGAACCACGGGCTCGATCCGCGCACCGTGGTCGCGCGCGACTTCAGCTACGGCGAAGACGCGCGCCACCGGCTGGACTTGTTCCGCCGCGACGGTATCGACGGCGCGCCGGTCTTCGTCTTCCTCCATGGCGGCGGCTTCATGATGGGTGACAAGCACACCGAAGGCTCGCCGTTCTACTCCAACCTGGGGGATTTCGCCGCGCGGCAGGGCTGGCTCGGCGTCACCGCCACCTATCGCCTGGCACCGGACAACAAGTTCCCCAGCGGGGTCGAGGACCTGCGCCTGATGGTCGACTGGCTGCGCGCCAATGTCGAGGAACACGGCGGCGATCCGGACAAGATCGTGCTGTCAGGCCAGAGCGCTGGCGCGGCCCATGTCGCCAACTACCTCGCCCATGCGCGGGACCATGCCGAAGGCGTGGCGGGCGCGGTCTTCATGAGCGGCGTCTACGACACCACCACGGCAGAGGATAACCCGATGGGACGCGCCTATTACGGCGAGGACCGCAAGGCCTGGGGCCCGGCCTCGGCCCTGGCGGGGCTGCTGGCATCGCCAGTGCCCATGCAGTTCAGCGTCGCCGAGTTCGACCCTGTCGACTTCCAGCGGCAGGCCGCCCAGCTGGTGCGCCAGTGGTTCGACACCAAGCAGGAATGGCCCGCCATGCACCTGTTGTCAGGTCACAACCACCTCAGCCCGGCGCTCAGCATCGGCAGCGACCAGCGCGAGATCGAACGGATGGTGGCGGGCTTTGTTAGCCGCGTAACGGGGTAAGCTACGAAGGGGAAAAGACATGCGACGACTACTGCTACTTGCAGGCATTGCAGCCATGCTGGCAGCACCTGCTGCTGCACAGATGCGGCCAGCGGAACCTGTGGTCGAAGCCGAGCTATCCTCCGAACAGGCAGAAATACTCGCGCTTGAACAGCAATGGGGACAGGCGTTCCTCGACGGTGACTACGATTTCATCGAGGCCTTGGTCGCCCCCGAGTTCCACCTCGTCGTGCATGAAGGCGCGCCGTTCATCATCCCGCGTGAGCCATGGTTGGCGAATACCCGCCGCTGGCACTTCGCGTCATTCACGGTCGAAGTGCTCGATATCGCAGTCACCGGCGATACTGCGGTCGCAGTCCTGCGCGGCACCTGGCAGGTCGACGAGGATGGCGTGCGCATTATCGACGAGGCGTTCTTCCTGACCGATACCTTCGCGAACCGCGACGGCAACTGGCAGGTCATCCGTCGCCATTCGCAGACGATTGCCGACAATATGCCGGCTGACGACTAACCCTTCCTCGCGCAGTTGATGCACAGCGCGGCTTCGGGGCGTGCCTCCAGCCGGCCGTCGCGGATTTCTTCGCCGCACTGCACGCAATAGCCGTATTCGCCGCTCTCGATCCGGTCGAGCGCGCGCTTGGTTGAAGCGATTTCGCGGGTCACGAGGCGGGCCTGCCCTTCCAGGCTGTCGTCGTCCTCCATCTGCACTGCGCGTTCGGAGCTGTCGGGGTCGTGCGGCTCGTCGAGGTCGCGCTGGATCCGTTCGAGGCGGCCTTCCAGCTCCACCAGGTTGGCTTCGAGGGTGGCCTTGGCCTTGGCAGTGTCAGTCATTCTTGTGTCTCCGATATGAGAGGGGGGAACCGGCGTTCCTGCATGTGGCGAGACTGCTCGTCCCATGGGCATGAACCGGATGTGTCGAAACGCAAAATATCGTGCAGGGTGTCAACTTCGTCAGCTTCGCGGCACCCAGCAGCCGTGGAAGGCCATGGGCATGGCAAACGGCAGCTTGATCCTGGCAATGGCTTCGCGGCTGACGTCGTTGCCGTCGAGAATGTGCAGTTCGGTGGTCTTGTCGGCGAAGCGGTCGACCACGGTGAGCACGAAGCCGTCGCCTTCGGGCGCGTCGGGCGAGCGGGGGATGAAGACCGGCTCCTGCGCGGCGGCCCCTTCCAGTTCGTAGACCTTGAGCTCGCCCGTTTCCCAGTCGATCTGGCCCACGCCCATCTGCGGGAAGGCACGCAAGGCGAAATAGCCGGTGCGATACTTGCTCATGGCATAGCGGTCGTCGATCTTGGGCATGTCGCCCAAGGCGCCTGCAACGGGATGCATGGAGACGGCTTCGTCATCGCTCTTCGACAGGTCGAAGACCACGCGGGTGATCTGGGTGATCGTCTCCGGCATTTCGGGGAAACGCCCGTTCTTGTCGGCGAAGAAGCTGAAGCAGTTGCCCGGACTGATCGGCGTGTCGATGATGACCTTGTCGCCATCGGTGTAGGCATTCATCACGTGGCCCATCACGCCCGGCACGTCGAACCAGCGCATGTCGGTGGCGGGGTCGCCATCGCGCGGCATGACGCCCCACTTGGCGGGCTGGTCCGGATCGTATTCGTAGTAGGGCTTGCCCTGCCGCAGCCGCGCCTCGCTGGCGACCAGCGGCATGATCGGCAGGACGATGTGTTCGCGCGTCACGCCCCAGTCGTGGGCGAGGCCGGGGAAGGGGGTGTGGAACCACTGTTCGCGCACCAGCTTGCCGTCCTTGTCGAACACGTGGAGACTGGCGTCGGTGGTCGGCTCGCCGCCCGCGAAGACGCCGTAGGACCACCACTCGCCGGTCACCGGGTCGATCTTGGGATGGGCGGTCAGCGCGGTCGAGCGCAGGTCGCCCCACTGGCCTTCGCCCAGTGTATCGAGCGTCTCCATGTCCACGCGGTATGGCCGGCTGTCCTCGCGCAGCATGAACAATTCGCCATGGTGTTCAAAGGCATAGGTGTTGCCGGTATTGTCGCGGTTGGGCAGGTTGGAGACGCTGGGATCGTCGGTGTACTTGTTGCGGTAGTGGCCATAGAGCCGCCGCCGCGCCGCACGTTCGGCCTTCAGCCGTTCGGTCTGGACATAGCGGTTGCGGAAGGAAACGTGGCCGTCATCGAACCAGAAGGCACTGACCATGCCGTCGCCGTTGAGGATGATGTCGTCCTCCAGGCTGGGGTACTGCCGGTCGCCCCCGGTGCGGAAATAGGCGCCTTGCAGCTCTGCCGGAATCTCCCCTTCCACTTCGCATTCGAAGACGTCGGCCTCGAACCGCATGGGCATGCGCTCCTGCAAGCCAAAGCTGGCAAAGGGGTGAAAAATTTCCGGCATCGCTCTCTCCCGTGTTACGCCGATTGAAAGGCTTATAGGTCCGCTTGGCAAGCGGGTATTTGATGGGAGACAAATTGATGCCGAGGAAAAGCAAATGAGTAACTGTTGGCCCCAGGGTGTCCCGGAAATCATGCCGGCCGAAGATCGCGGCGAGATCGAGGAGCTCTACGCCCGCTATGCCTGGGGCATTGACCTCGCCGACGAAGAGCAGGCGATCGCCACTTTCGCGCGGGAGGCGGAGTTCGACCACCTGTGGCAAGGCAAGGTGAAAGGCCACGACGCGATCCGCGAGAACCTGCGCAGCCTTTGGTATGACCGGCAGCACTGGTGGTATGGCCGCCAGCACCTGATGAGCCAGTTCATCATGGACCCGCGCCCGGAAGGCGCGCGGGTGCGCTGCTTCTTCCAGATCCTGCAATGGAACGCCGACTACCGCACCAATTTCGTCTTCGGCATCGGCACCCGCGATGACCGGCTGATCCGCGAAGACGGGCGGTGGAAGTTCCTGCGGCTGACGGTGAACGCCTGGACCGAAGTCGACCAGGTGCCGTGGAAAGGTGAGCGCAAGCTGCCGCAGCGACCGCCCTATCGCAGCGATCCCGCTGACACGCGGCCCTTCGACGAACAGTCGCACGATCCGTTCTGACTCTGTGAAAGGACGGCGCGGGCAAGGGGGGCTCACCCGCGCCGTTCTGGAGTTTCCCTTCGAGCGACCCGAAGGGTGTAAGGGACTTACTTGCCCTTTTTCTGTCCGGTTTTCTGGCCGGGGATCTTGGCGAGCTTCTTGTTTTTCTTCTTGCCCGTCTTCGGCGCCGCAGCCTTGGCCTTCTTGCGCGCCTTTTTCAAGTCAGCCCGCAAGGCCAGCACACCTTCGGCGAGGCGGCGAACACTGCTGGCGCGCGGACGGAACTCGCGCTGCAGCACGCCTTCGGCGAGCGCTTCCAGCGCCAGCGCGTCCTGGTCGACCGCCGCGTTCTCGTTGGCCGCGTCATGCGGGTCGGGTGTCTGTTTCTTTGCCATCGCGCCTGTTTCCATGCCCACGACATGGGGTGATCGGACCACGCGGGCAAGCGCAGCCGCATGATGTCACAAAAATGTCAGAAAGGATCAGACTTCCAGCAAGCCTTCGCAGCCCAGCCATGCCGCCAGCCTGGCAAGGTCTGTCTCGACCTGTTCGGACACCAGCTCGACGCGGTCCGGTTCCAGCCACAGCCGCAGCGTTTCGCCCTCGCGCGTGAGCTTGCTCGACAGCAGCGAGGTGCGTGTCCCTGCGCCGATACGGCGGCAGAGGCGGAAGGCGAGGCCCCAGGTGGCGGCCTCGTGCAGGTCGTCCTCGCTGGCAAGCGCCAGCAGCTCGGGCGTCGGCTCGGGCCGGCCATTGGCGGCGCGCAGGGCTGCGGCGATGATCGCCCGCCCGCGGTGGTCGAGCGCCAGCCAACGCTTGTCGAGCGCCCAGTCCATCGAGTGGTTGAGCCGCATGTTCGGCTCGATCCGCCACTGCGCGAGGCACAGCATCATCGCCGCCTGCCGCAGCCGCTCGGTATCGGTGCCGCGCCCGTTGCTGGCCTGGGCGGTCCACCCGGCGATCTGCATGGCGATGGTTGGCGAAACCCCGCGCGGTTCGGTGAAGTGCGCCACGGCGGCCAGCAGCGGGTCGAGCTGGCGCGCATGCTCGGACAGGTCGCGGAACAGCAGTCCCTCGCGCAGGCCCCACGAGGAAAACACCAGTCCGTCCGGCTGGAGCGCCGCGAGCACCGGGCGCAACATGGCAGCCGCATCGGGCAGGCCGGCCGCGCGCGAGGAGGAAATCCCGCTGATCGAGGTCAGCTCGTCCGGCGTCATGCGCGAGACCTTCTTGGCGATCTTGTCCGCCTCCTCCACCGACATGGTGTAGGCGTGCGAATCGGTGAGCGGGTAGCCGCTGCGGTGCATGGCGAAACTGGCGAAGGCGCGCCAGGTGCCGCCGACCATGTACAGCGGGCCGGGATGGGCCGTGGCCCAGTCGGCTGCGACCAGTTCCGATTTCACCTTCTTGTTGAAGGTCTTGGTGCCCTTTTCCCGGAGGGCGGCCAGCCGCAGGGTCCCGAGCGGCAGGCTGACACCGTGCGAACATTCGCCGTCGCCGATGGCCACCAGTTCCAGGCTGCCGCCGCCAAGGTCTGCCACCACGCCTTGTGCGCCGGGGAAGGCACCGATCACGCCATAGGCCGAAGTGATCGCCTCTTCCTCGCCCGACAGGACTTCGACATCGAGGCCGAGGGATTCCACCTGTTTCACGAAGGCGGGACCGTTTTTCGCATCGCGGGCAGCGGCGGTTGCCACGGTGCGCACGTTGGTGACGCCGATGTCTTTCAGGATGCGGGCAAAGCGCGCGAGGCCGCGCATGGCGATCTCGATCGCCTCGTCGGGAATCTTGCCGGTGCTGGCGAGATCGCGGCCCAGCTTCGCCGTCACCTTCTCGTTGAGCCAGACCGAAGGCGCGCGTTGCGGCGCCGAATAGATCACCAGGCGCACGGTGTTCGACCCGATGTCAATGACGGCCCGCTGTGGCTGGTCGGCAAGTTTGGCGCGGCTGCTGGAATAGCCGACGCTCATACCGCTCCCTTGCGCAGGGTGAGATTGGGCACGCGGTCGTCCTTCAGCGCCCCACCGCGTCCCGAAAGTGACGGATTGGTCATGAAGTACTGGTGGCAGTTGAAGCCACCGTCCTCAACCCCGTCACCGGTCTCGACGCGCTCGTAATCCCCCGTCTCGCCATCGAGCAGCCAGGATTGTTCAGTGTCGAGCAGGTTGGCGAGCAGCACCTGTTCGAGCACCTGGTCGTGCACCGTGGCGTTGACGATGGGTACCAGCGCCTCGACCCGGCGGTAGAGGTTGCGGTCCATCACGTCGGCGCTGGAGATATAGACCTTGGCCTTGTCGCTCGGCAGCGGTTCGCCTTTGCCGAAGGCGTAGATGCGGCTGTGTTCGAGGAAACGGCCGATGATCGACTTGACGGTAATGTTGTCGGAAAGGCCGGGGACGCCGGGACGCAGGCAACAGATGCCGCGACATATCAGCACCACCTGTACGCCCGCCTGGCTGGCTTCGTAGAGCTTGTCGATCACCCGCTTCTCGGTGATCTGGTTCATCTTCCACCAGATCGTCCCCGGCTTGCCCGCGCGGGCCAGTTCGATTTCTTCCTCGATGTCCTCGATCAGGGTTTCGAGCAGGTCGAGCGGAGAGATTGCCAGCCGTTCCATCTTCTGCGGTTCGACATAGCCGGTGATGAAGTTGAACAGCTTCGATGCGTCGCGGCCCAGCGCCGGGTCCGCCGTGAAGTAGCTGAGGTCGGTGTAGATCTTGGTGGTGACCGGGTGATAGTTGCCGGTGCCGAAATGGCAGTAGGTGCGGTAGCCGCCGTCTTCCTGCCGCACGACCATGGAGATCTTGGCGTGGGTCTTCCAGTCGATGAAGCCGTAGATCACCTGCACCCCGGCGCGTTCCAGCTCGCCCGCCCACTTGAGGTTCTGTTCCTCGTCGAAGCGCGCCTTCAATTCCACCACGGCGGTGACCGACTTGCCGTTCTCCGCCGCTTCGCACAGCGCATTGATTACCGGCGATTGCTGGCCCGCGCGGTAGAGCGCCTGCTTGATCGAGACGACATTGGGGTCGACCGCCGCCTGCCGCAGGAAATCGACCACCACCTCGAAGCTCTCGTAGGGGTGGTGAATGACGATGTCCTTCTCGTGGATGGCAGAGAAGACGTCGCCGTCATGCTCCATCACCCGTTCGGGGTAGCGCGGGGAATACGGGGTGAACTTGAGATCGGGACGATCCTCTTTCACCACCTCTTCCAGCCCGACGATGCCCAGCATGCCGATAGTCTTGGTGATGAAGGCCTGTTCCAACTCCAGCTTGTCGCGCAGCAGTTCTTCGGCCTCGGCATCGAAGTTCTCGTCGATCTCCAGCATGATGACCTGCCCGCGGCGGCGGCGCTGGATGGCGCTGCGGAAGTAACGCACGAGGTCCTCGGCCTCTTCCTCGATCTCGATATCGCTGTCGCGCAGCACGCGGAACACGCCGTCACCGGTAATCTCGAAGCCGGGGAACAACAGGTCGGCAAAGCGCACTACAAGTCGCTCGATCGCGACATAGGTGGCGTCCTCACCCAGCACGCTCTGGGGCACACGGACGAAGCGCGGCAAGGCGCTGGGAATCAGCACCATCTCCACCAGCTGGCTGCCGTCCTCGCGCCGCGTCAGGTTGAACAGCGCGCCGATGCCGAGGTTGGCGACAAAGGGGAAGGGATGCGCGGGGTCGATCGCCTGCGGAGTGATGACCGGCATGATGTGGTCGAGGAAATACTGCCGCAGCCAATCTTCGGCCTTGGGGTCGATCGGATCGCCACCCTTGATGTGGATGCCTTGCGCGGAGAGCAGCGGGCGCAGTTCGTCGAGCGTGCGCTGCTGCAACTGTCCGAGTTCGCGCACCTTTTCGCTAATCGCGGCCAGCTGCTGGCCCGGGGTGCGCGCGTCGAGAGACATTTCGGCCACCCCGCTGCGCACCTGCCCGGCTAGGCCGGCCACGCGGATCATCATGAATTCGTCGAGGTTGCTGCCCGAGATCGACAGGAAACGCAGCCGTTCCAACAGCGGGTAGCTTGCCCGGTTGGCCTCTGCCAGCACGCGCTCGTTGAACGACAGCCACGACAGCTCGCGATTGAAATAGCGCTCTTCCGGGGCAAGTGTTTCCGGATCGAGGATATCGGGGGCGGTGCTCATTGGGACTTCCGGAAATGCCTTGCAGTTCAGGTGATGTCAGTTCCAGACATCCACCAGTTCGCTGGCGCGCGCAATCGCGGAAATGCCGCGCTTGCCGTCAGTGCGTTGCAGCTGGACGATCACGTCGATGACGCTGGCGGCATAGGCGATGGTGTCGCTGCGCGATAGGCCGATGCCGGTCTGCATTACCATCAGGCTGAGCTGCTCGAGCGAGCCGCGCAGGCTGTTCGCGTGGATGGTGGAGAAGCTGCCCGGGTGGCCGGTGTTGATCGCGCGCAGGAAGCTGACGCTTTCGGCGCCGCGCAGTTCGCCCAGCACGATGCGGTCGGGCCGCAGGCGCAGGGCCGACTGCAGCAGTTCGTTGGCGGTGACCTTGGCTTCGCCCAGTTCGCCCTTCACCGCGACGAGGCCCACGGCATTGGCACCGGGGAACTTCAGTTCGGGCGTGTCTTCCACCAGCACCACGCGCTCGTCGCGCGGGATTTCTCCCAGCATGGCGTTGAGGAAGGTGGTCTTGCCGGTGCTGGTGCCGCCGGAAATCAGGATGGTCTTGCGCGCACGGATCGCGGCGCGCAGGAATTCGACCGGCTGCTCCTGCGGGTCAGGCATGTCGCCTTCGCTCGCCTGCCGCAGCGGCCCGGCGTCGTAGGCGTCGAGCGGCAGGTCCAGCCGGCGGTGGCGGCGGATGGCCATGGCCCAGTGCTTGCGCGTGGCTGGCGGGCCGCAGAACTGGATGCGCGCGCCGTCGGGCAGGGTGGCGCCCAGCAGCGGATGCTCGCGGTTGATGCCCTGGTGGCTGACCCGCGCGACCTGTTCGGCGAGGCGCTGCACCAGCTTGTCGTCGATGGCCTCCAGCTCGATGCGCTGCATGCCGGGACTGGCGGCGTCTTCCACCCACATCTCGCCCGGCTTGTTGACGAGGATCTCGGTGACCGTGTCACGCTCCAGCCAGTCGCGGAACGGCGCGAGGTAGGCGTCGAGATAGACCGAACCACTGGGAAGCTGCGGAGCTTCCGGTTCGGGCTCGCCGCCCAGCTGGTGGATCTCGGCGCTCATCGACTGGCTCAGCGGACCTGCGGGGCCTGGCTGAAGTCGAGGTGACGCGCGGTATAGACGCGGATCGGCTCACCCATGCGCACGCGTACTGTCGGCGGACGCTGGCCGTCCTGCTGCAGGGCGGTGTTGGCAGCGCTCTGCCCGCCGCCCAGCACGACCGAGGCACCGCCGCTGGCCACGGTGGTGAGGCCGCCGATTACCGACAGCAGCATGGCCGAGCCGAAGCGGCTGAAGAAGTGCGTGTTGACGTCGCCCTCGAGGCCCGCCGTGCCGTCGAACGAGGTGGCGGGGCTTTGCAGCTGTACGGTCACGCCGTCAGGGCGGATCAGGCTCTGCCATACGACATAGGCGCGGCGTTCACCCGCCTGCAGGCCCGACTGGTACTGGCCGACGAGGCGGCTGGAGCGCGGGATCAGCACGCGGCTGCCGTCGTGGCTGCGCACGTCCTGGCTCACCACGGCGCGGACATAGCCGGGCACGTCGGTGTTGATCGCGGTTTCCAGGATGGCGGGGATCATCGTGCCCTGCGTCACCGTGGTCGTGGGATTGACGTTCTGGATGGCGAGGGCGGGGCCGCCTCCGACACCACCGATGCGCGCGGCGAAGTCGCCGGCCGCGCCGGAGCCCGGCACCGATGCAGCCGAGGGGGCCGCGGCTGCCGCTTCGGCAGCAGCAGCATTGGCAGCCGCTGTCGCCGGAGCAACGCCGCCGTCGAACACCAGCGTCGGCGAGGAATAGGGGTTGGCCATGGTGCCCGGGGCATTCGATGCATCGGGTGCGCGCGCGAGCACGGCGGCAGGTGCCGGATCGGGCTGCGGCGCAACGCCGGCATTGGCACTGGGCAGGCCATCGGCGGGCGAGGTTGCCAGGTTGGCGGGCGCGGGCGGCGGCGGAGCGGCTTCTGCAGGCGCTGCGGCAGCAGCTTCCTCGTTGCTGATACGGCTGGCGTTGAGGCCCCACAGCGTGGCGGCTCCCAGCAGGGCGACGAAACCGACACCGGCCATCAGGCCCAGCGCATCGCGGCCACCCTTGCGGTTGGCCACCGCCGGATAGGAGGTGCGGCTGGCAAGATCGATGACCTCGGTCGTCGCATCGTCGCGCGGGTCCGCACTGGCGGCGGAGTTCTTCTCGGGCAGGCGCATGGCAAGTTTCATATCGTCTTACTCCAATTCACCGCGTCAGGCGCCCGAACGCGCCGTCTGGGCCGTGCCGTCGGCATTGGTGCCGCCGACCGGGCCCTCGTTGACCAGCATGGCGGCATCGTCGCCCGAGCGCAGGATGATCTCGCGCGGAACGATGTCGAGCACGATGGTGTCACCGCGCACGGCAAAGTTCACCGGGCCTTCCGTGCCCTCGTAATCTTTCACCAAGATGGCAGGCATGGCCGCGCCGGAGGGCCAGGCCAGGAAAGTGGCCGTGCCATCATCGTAGATGCGTTCCGGCAGCAGGGCGGCATTGCCGCTGCCCGCCCAGTTGAAGTTGAGCGTCGAGGGATCGAGCACGGCGTAGTCGTCGTTCGCGGCCGCCATTTCCAGCGCATTGGGCTGCAGGGCCGGGTCGGCACCGGCCAGCGCCGTTTCGTCTTCCACCGGCTCGACTTCCACCGGATAGGTGAAGGTAAGCACGTAGAGCGGATTGCGGGCATTGGGGTTGGCGACGAGGTCGAACAGGTAGGTGTGACGGTTGGTCACCACGGTCATGTTGGTGGTGGCGCGCGGGGCCAGCGGCTTGACGAACAGCAGGTTCGCGCGGCGGTTGGGTGTGACCTGCCACGACTGGCTGTCACCGATGGCGACGTTCTCGATCACTTCGCCTTCGCCGAACTGGATGGTCGACTGGACGTTCACCTTGCCTTCGATCCGCACCACCTGGGTGGGGTCGTAGAGGCGCTCGACCAGCCGTGGGTCCTGCGCCATGGCGGGGGCGGTGAGCAGGGCACTTGCCAGCAGTATTGCGGCTAGTCCTTGGCGGATCATTACATCTTCTCCGTGGAGCGTTTGGGCGCGGACTTGAAGCGGCTGCCAATGCCGCGAGCGCGCGAAGGTGTGGTCGACGTGGTCCCGCCCTGATCGGGAACATGGCCGCCGGCGATAATGCGCGTCTCGCGCGTCGTGTTCGAACCGGTGTCGTTGGCAGCCGCAGGCGTGTTCGCCGTGACGCGAATGTCGCGGGCGGCGGCAGCAGCAGAGGTCTGCGCGGCGCGGTCCGCCGCCGTGCTGTTGACCAGCGCGGGCGAAATCGGCGGCTGTGCCGCACCGCCGCTGGTGGTGTCCTTGCCGCGTTCGTCAGCCGCATTGTTGTTGGCAAGGCCGAAGACGGACCAGCCGCTGACCATGGTGGTGGTCACCTTCAGCACCATGAACATCAGCGCCAGGTGCACCGCGCCGATCATGAAAAAGGCCATGGCGGGCCGCACGTCGATCTCGCCCGGCGTGGCCATCAGGCTGGCGAGCACCGGCACCGACAGTTCCAGCATCAGCGATCCGCCGAGCACGGCGAACAGCGGGGCAAGCGCCATCAGCACCACGCCCTTCAGCCAGCCGACGAACAGGCCGCGCGTGCCGTTGAACAGCGCCAGCAGGATGAAGATCGGACCAAGGCCCATGAGGATCGCGAGCGCGATCTTGCAGGTCGCCAGCACGCCAACGGTGCCGAGCAGCAGCATGGTGCCGCCCGACCACAGCAGGCCCGGCGGCGAGAAGATCGAGGTGTTGGCGTCCATCGCATCGCCGCCCGATGCTTCCATCAGCGAGAGCATGACGACGTCCAGCTTGTCCGCGAAGATGACCGTGGCCGAACCGTCGGTGCCCATGATCGCGGTGGCGATCCAGTCCGGCGCGAGTACGGCGAAGTTCCAGAACACCGCCGAGAAGGCGAGCCAGCTGGTGGCGAAGGTGGCGACGGCCACCACGGTGACCATCTTCGGCGTCAGCGAGGACAGGCCCAGCCGCGTGCGGCCGGTGATCAGGCCGAAACCGATGAAGGCGACGAACAGCGTCAGGACCAGCGTCAGCGTGGTGCCCATGGCACCGTTGGCGAACAGGTTGTTGAAGGCCGCCTGCGCCATGGCATTGGCGGCACAGTCCACCCCGCGCAGGCTCGCACCGATGCCGGCCCCGACACCTTCCATTGCGCGCATGCATTCGGTGGAGACCTGGTTCATTCGGCGACCTCCCAGTTGAGGTCGTCGGCATCGTCCACAGTGCCCGAACCGGGCCACGGACGGTTGGTGAGCGCGGGATACCACTGTGCCGGGTCGTCACCCACGGCTTCGCGCAGCAGGTCCAGCCGGCGCACGGTGCTTTCGCGGCCCGAGAGGATGGTCAGCACTTCGGGCGCGCCCGACAGGTCGAGCCGCACGACGACGCTGGCATCCGGCTGGCGCACCAGGAAACAGCG
Organism: Aurantiacibacter gilvus; assembly: GCF_038289935.1. Classification (NCBI taxonomy): domain Bacteria; kingdom Pseudomonadati; phylum Pseudomonadota; class Alphaproteobacteria; order Sphingomonadales; family Erythrobacteraceae; genus Aurantiacibacter; species Aurantiacibacter gilvus. The sequence goes on along the minus strand of NZ_JBBYHV010000002.1, from coordinate 424,064 downwards.
GCTGTGCGCGGGCAGGCTCTTGATCAGCGCCAGCTCGTGATCGGTCAGGCCAAAGCCTTCGCAATAGTCCTCTGCCCGCGCGCGGGCATTGGGCATGAAGATCATGGTGGCGGTCTGCTCGACCAGCGCGGTGGAAATCTTGCTGTCCAGCGCGTCGCGCGCCGACTGGGTGGCAAAGCCGACCAGCGCATTGCGCTTGCGCAGCGTCTTCAGCCAGTCGCGGATGCGCGCAGCGAAAACCTCGTCGTCCAGCGCCTTCCAGCCTTCGTCGATCAGCACCATGGTGGGATGGCCATCGAGCCGTTCGTCGATGCGGTGGAACAGGTACATCATCACCGGCGTGCGCAGCTTGGGGTTCTCCAGCAGCGCGGTCATGTCGAAGCCCATGACGCGGGTGGACAGGTCCAGCTGGTCGGTTTCGTTGTCGAACAGCCAGCCGTGCTCGCCGTCCTCGATCCAGGCCGACAGGCGGTCTGCCAGGTCACCCGGTTGCGGGCGGCGGCTGCCGGACACCAGCTCCTTGAAATAGCGCAGGCGGCGCAGCGAGCTGTCGTTGGCATAGGCCGCGTCGACGGCGGCGGCGATGGTGGAGCTTTCCTCCGCGCCATTGGCCCGCAGCAGGACCGAGAGCCAGTCGCGCAGGAAGGCGCGGTTCACCGGCGTATCGGGCAGGGCGAGCGGGTTGAACCCGGTCGGCTCTCCCGGACGGATGCGGTCGTAGCTGCCGCCGATGCCGCGAATGAACAGTTCGGCGCCGCGATCCTTGTCGAACAGGATCGTGCGGGGGCTGAACTTCTGCGCCTGGGCGGCGAGGAAGTTCATCACCACGGTCTTGCCCGAACCCGACGGGCCGATGACCGAGAAGTTGCCCAGGTCGCCGTTGTGGAAGTTGAAGAAGAACGGGGTCGCACTGGTGGTCTGCAGCAGCGTGACCGCCTCGCCCCAGTGGTTGCCGTCGGCCTGGCCCAGCGCCATGCCGTGCAGGCTGCCGAAACTCGCCATGTTGGCGGTGGAGATCATCGCCCGGCGCACGAGGTACTGTTCGTTGCCGGGGAACTGTCCCCAGAAGGCGGGCTCGAGGTTGGTATCCTCGCGCACGGCTATCGCGCCGGTATCGGCGAGGCTGGCCGCGACCGAAGCCGTGGCATCGTCGAGCCGTTCGAGGTTGCGTTCGCGCACCAGCACGGTGAGGTGGTGATCCCCGAAGGCCACCGATCCGGCACCCAGTTCGTCACGCGCGGCCATCATGTCGGCGCGTTCGGAAGCGGCTTCCTCGTCCGCGCTCTTGAGGCGGCGGATGGCGAGGTCGATCTTTTCGCGGGCGGTCTGCCGTTCCTCGGGCGCGAAGCTTTCCGAGACGATCATCTCGTAAGGCAGGCGCAGCATGGCATCGAGCAGGCCCGGGCTGGTTGCGTCGGGATAGTCCTTGAGGCTGAGGATCGAGGCGAAGTCCGCCCCGCCGGCACCGCGCAGTTCCATCGCGTCGAGGCCGAAAGAGGCGCGGCGGTAAGGCAGCATATTGCCCACGTCGGTGTCGAAGTCCGGCTTGCGCACGGGGCGCATCTCGCCGTTGTAGAGCGCGGAAAGCAGCTCCAGCAGCTCGTTGTTGGTGGTGCCGGTGGGGCTGGCATAGTCGCCCAGCGGCTGCGCCCCATAGTCACCCAGGCTGGCGGCCAGCGCCTGCAGGGCCGCGCGCAGGCTGCGCAGGTCCTTGGGGTCGACCGGCTCTTCCTCGCTGCGGCGGCGCAGCAGCTTGCCCATGCGTTCGGCCAGGCCCGCCTTGCCGCGCGCCGGGCGGCGCACCAGCGTCACGAACTGGTCGTTCACGAACAGCGATCCGCTCGACAGCTTCTCGCGCCAGCGGCGGTCGATATGGGCTGACAGCGGATCGTCGAAGCTGGCTTCCAGCTCCACGCTCACCCGGCGGCGGATGACGTGGTGGTACATGACAAAGCGCGCATCGAGGTTCGACCGCAGCATCACCTCGCGCGTCTGCGCATGGGCGTTGAGCGCGGCGGTATCCTCGGTCTCGAACAGCAGGCCGGGCACCTGCAGAGCGCCCATCAGCGAGCCGTCGCGCAGTTGCAGCACGTTCTCGTCGATCAGGCGCGCATAGGGCAGGCGCGCGCCAGCGGGCGCTTCCTTGGCGCTCCAGGCGGCGGCTCCGAGCCACTTGTTACCCATCAGACTTGCTCCTTACCGCCGTCAGGCGGCGTAGCTGTTACAGCCCCAGCGGCTGTAATTGCGAACCCGCGAACACTTGCTGACCTTGGTCAGCCACAGGTCGAAAATGCGCGGTTCGCGCAGGCAGGCGAAATATCCGATAACGTGCATGATGATCGGGATCGGGATGATCCAGAAGCTCTTCAGGATGAGGAAGGCTTCGGTCGTGACCAGCGCATTGATGACGAAGTAATTGAGCGTCACCCCGGCAAACATTTGCGGGCGCGTGAGCGCGCGATGGACGGGATGGCGGACGAGCTGCATCTGGCTATTTCCCTCTCCGGCCTTAACCCGCTGCGCCCTGGATGCCGGCCACGATCGAGGCGGCGCCAAAGATGATGAAGCAGCCGATGATCACGGTGGCACCGAAACGCCAGTTCATCCGGCCGGTCAGCATCATGAAGCCGACTGCGGCCACGGCCATCACGGCAACGGCGGTGGCCACGCTGCCGAGCAGGGTACCCTGCATCCATGCCAGCGCATTGTTGATCGGCCCCGATCCGGCGGGATCCTGCGCATTGGCAGCTGCGGGCAGCATGACCGTGAGCAGGGCGGCGAGCTTGGCAACTGGGCGGTAAAGGACACGCATTTTCAATCGGTACTCCGGGAATAGTCAGACAAGCGGCCAATGATCGCAGCGACATAGGCCTGTGTTTCACGAATTCGCGGAACCCCGCCTGAACGCTCCACGCGTCCGGGGCCCGCATTGTAAGCGGCCAGCGCCAGCTCCAGGTCGCCATCGAAACGGTCGAGCTGCTCGCGCAGGTAACGCGCGCCACCTTCGAGGTTGGCGAGCGGATTGTCGGGGTCGACGCCAAGGTCGCGCGCCGTGCCGGGCATCAGCTGGGCCAGGCCGCGCGCGCCAGCCGGCGATACCGCATCCTCGCGCCAGCGGCTTTCCTGCCAGACCACCGCTTCGAGCAGTGCGGGGCTGAGATCGAACCGCTCTGCCAGCCGGTGGACATAGGCCATGTATTCGGGCGGGATCGCGGCCGCGTGGTCGCCGGTGTTGGCAACGGCGGTGTCGGGCACCAGCGCGGTCGATTCCACAGGCACTTCGGCCAGCGGGTAAGCGGCGCTCATCTCGACAGAAACGGGGAGTATTTCGGGGGTGCCGCCAGCAATCCACTGGGCGCTGCCGTCCGGCGAAACTTCCAGCACGTCTGCCTGCGCGGGAAGCGCACAGAGGGCAGCCAGCGCAAGGGCGGCTGCAGCAGAGGCAGAACGCAGAATCATCGGGTACTCCAAGTCCGCCCCAATGCTTACATCAAATGACAACGGCATGACAAACGGCGCGCACATGGCCGCTGCAATGGCAAAGGCCCGGAGAACAAGGGTCTCCGGGCCTTCATGGCCATATAACATGGGCGTGGCTGCCACCCGCAGCCGGAATGCCGGTCAGTTGGCGCGGCTTTCCAGCGAAAGCAGCGCCATGCGCGCGGCATTGCGCGAATCGACCCATTGGCCGTCCGCCAGTTCGAGGTCGTAGCGGTCTTCACTGGCAATGGCCTGGCGATAGCATTCCTCCGCCCGCGCATATTCACCGGTGGCGGCATAGGCGGCACCGAGGTTGATCAGCAGTGCCGGATCGCCGGGATTCTCCACCCGCGCGGCTTCGAGCCTGGCGATGGCCTGCGCCATGTCGCCGGTGGCAATGGATTCATAGGCGACCTCGCGGGTCGTCTCGTTATCGGATTCGAAGGCCGGAGCCGGACCGGCCTGTGCGGTCGCCATTGCGGCCATGATAATTGCAGTCAGCATCGCCAATCTCCCTTAGCGTTGCCGTGACTTTGCGCCGCAGATCACAGTTTCGCAACAAAACCGTCACTTTGTCACAAAAGTGAAACATCGCCCGCAGCGTGTGGAGTGATGCCCGAAAGCCACGCATTGTTTCGCCAAACCGTAACATAGCCCGCAAAGTGTCATTCCCGGTCCCTAGCTGGCGAGTCGCGACATCGCATTTCGCTTTCCGTGATTCTCGGTTTTTTGAGGGGACCGTTCGCTGTGACTACTCTTTCCCGTTCGTTGATCCTGGGCTGCTCGCTGGTAGCCCTCTCCGCCTGTGGTGCTGACGAAATCGTCTCGCCGGGCACTGGCGGCAACGTCATCATCAACAATCCCACGCCGACGCCAACGCCGACGCCGACTCCCACCAATTCGCAGGTGACCCCGGCTGGTGGTTGCCCGACCATTGCAGACCCGCAGGGCCTGACCGACGAGGGCACGATCACCGGCCCCGAAGGCGAATGGCGCGTTTGCGCGACGCCGGAACGCTTCAACGTGTCGACCACGCTGGTTCGCATCCCCGGCCTGCTTTACCGCCTGCCGGGCCAGGTCAGCGTCGGTACCGACGGCGGCCCGACCCCGGACGCCAGCGACGGCCTGACCGACACCAATGTCGAACTGACCATCGAACCCGGCGTGATCCTCTATTCCAGCGGCTCGTCGTTCCTGAACGTCACCCGCGGCAACTCGATCAATGCCAACGGCACGCCCAGCATGCCGATCATCTTCACCAGCCTCGACAATGTCGTCGGCTTCAACGGCGCGAATTCGTCGGGCCAGTGGGGCGGTGTGGTGCTGTCGGGCCGCGCTCCGGTCACCGACTGCTTCGAACCGCTGGCAGCCCCGGGCACCATCGACTGCGAACGCAAGGTCGAAGGTGCGGCCCAGGACAACTTCTTCGGTGGTGCCACCAACGACGACTCGTCGGGTTCGATGAGCTACGTGCAGATCCGTTACTCGGGCTTCGTGCTTTCGGGTGACAGTGAGCTGCAGTCGCTGACCACCGGCGGCACCGGCACCGGCACCTCGCTGCACCACATCCAGTCGGTGAACAGCTCGGACGACGGCGTCGAGTTCTTCGGCGGCTTCGTCGATATCTCGCACCTGATCGTGGCTGGTGCAGAAGACGACTCGCTCGATACCGACACTGGCGTCAAGGCGAACATGAACTTCGTCCTTTCGGCCCAGCGCGACGGCATCGGTGACGCCACGATCGAAGCGGACTCGAACAACGGCCTCGAAGACCAGACCCCGCGCCAGAACACGCAGATCGTCAACTTCACCTTCATCCAGCGCAAGTCGGATGACCAGGTCGTGCGTATCCGAGGCGGTGCCGATTACGGTCTGCACAACGGCGTGATTATCGACGAAACCGGCAATACGCCCTGTATCCGCATCGACCTCGATGAAACGGTTCGTGCTGCCAATGCCGGCCTCGACGATGTCGGCCCGCCGAGCTTCAACTCGGTTGCCCTGGATTGCGCCACCAACTTCCGCGACGGTAGCGGCGGTGTGACCGCAGCGCAGGCCGAAGCGATCTTCGATGCTGGCACGGGCAACAACAAGGCCTACACCAACACGATCACGGGCGGTTACCTGAACGGTGCCAATGAAGACGGCTACACCCCGATCTTCGATCCGACCGGCCTCTCCAGCTTCTTCGCCGTGGGCGTCACCTACATCGGTGCCGTGACCTCCGGCGACGATTGGACCCAGGGCTGGACCTGCGATTCCGCAGCGATCACCTTCGGCAACAACACCGGCGCCTGCTCGGCTCTGCCGGTCTTCTAAGACCATGCGGGAGGGGGAGCACGCCCGGCCTGTCCGGCGCGCTTCCCCTTCCGATTCCATGCTGCGGGCCGTGCTGGTCCGCCCGAATTTCTGGATCGATTGATAAGGAAGTCATGACCATGACGACTGGCAAACAGCTGGCGGGGCTGCTGTTGCTCACCACCGCGCTCACCGTACCCGGCGTGGCACTAGCCCAGGACGACCCGGCCGAAGCGCCCGCGTCCCAGCCGCAGGACAGCGATCCTGAAGAAGGCGAAGAGGAACCTGAAGTTTCCATTCCCGGCGGTTCGATCATCGTTACCGGCCGCATCAATCGCAATCCGGAGCGCAACTCCACCCAGGTCGTCAACCTGCTCTCGACCGAACAGATCGCCCGCACCGGCGAAGGCGACATTGCCGGCGCACTCAGCCGCGTCACCGGCCTTTCGGTCCAGGGCGACGGCTACGTCTTCGTGCGCGGCCTCGGGGATCGCTACTCGCTGGCCCTGCTCAACGGCCTGCCGCTGCCTTCGCCGCAGCCGCTCAGCCGCGTGGTGCCGCTGGACATCTTCCCCACCAATGTCGTGGCCTCCAGCCTCGTGCAGAAGACCTATTCGGCCAACTTCCCCGGTGAATTCGGTGGCGGTGTGATCAACCTCACCACCCGCGCCATTCCCGACGAGAGCTTCCTGACCATCGGCGGCAGCATCAGCGGCGATACCGTGACCACGGGCAGCAATGGCCTGGCCTACTACGGTTCGGACTACGACTGGTTCGGCTTCGACGACGGCACGCGCGACGTGCCCCCGGCGCTGCAGACCTATTTCGACAGCGGCCTGCGGATGAGCGACATCCCGCTCGACAGCTCGCGCAACATCACCAATGCCCCGGTGACCCAGGCGGATATCGCCAAGCAGCTGGGTAATCCCAACCTGATCCTGCTGCAGCGCATCCCGGACGTGCAGCCGAACTGGTCGGCCAGCATGACGGCGGGCACTTCGCTCGACGTGTTCAGCGACGGCCAGCTCGGCGTGGTGCTGACCGGCTCGATCAAGAACAACTGGCGCACGCGCAACATCATCAACCAGTCGATCCTGGCGGACTTCACGCTCGACACCGACTTCAACGACACCGTCACCGAGAACTCGATGCTGGTGAACGCGCTGCTCGGTTTCGGCCTCGAAGTGGGCGACCACCGCTTCCGCTGGACCAACCTGTTCATCCGCGACACCTCGAAGCTGGCGCGCCTGTCGCAGGGCGAGGACTTCCAGGACGACGATTCCATCCAGCAGCAGCAGACAGCCTGGTACGAACGCCAGTTGATCGACAGCCAGGTGGTGGCGGAATTCGACTTCGGCGATGTCTCGCTCGACCTGCGCGGCGGCTATGCCCGCACCGACCGCGAGGCACCGTACGAATATACCTTCACCTATGTGCGCGATAACGCCCAGGGCGATTTCAGCGACACCTTCATCAACGTGCTCGACCGCCAGACGGGCGATGCCTCGGTGGTATTCTCCGACCTGCAGGAAGAGCTCTACGCCTTCGGTGTCGACCTCGGCTACCAGGCGACCGATGCCTTCGGGATCACGGTGGGCTATTCCTACAGCGACACCGAGCGTTATTCGGAACGCCGCGAATTCCTGTTCAACGCGCCGACCAGCTTCCCCGACGGCGTCGGTGCGCTGCGCCCCGACCTGTTGCTGGGCGATGCGATCATCGACTTCTATGATATCGGCCTGATCGAATCGACGCAATCGGACCCGGCCTTCAATGCCGGGCTGACGGTCCAGGGCGGCTATGCCAAGATCAACTGGGAGCCGGTGCTCGGCCTGATGCTGGACCTGGGCGTCCGCTACGAAGATGCCGAACAGACGGTCGATCCGGTGCAGGTGTTCACCACCCCGCTCAATTCGACCAGTTCGACCGCGCTCAGCAACGATTACTGGCTGCCCGCAGCCACGCTTTCCTTCGAGCCGATCGACAACCTGCAGCTGCGCGCCAATGCGTCGAAGACCATTGCCCGTCCGCAGTTCCGCGAGCTGATCTTCCAGACCTATTACGATCCGGAGACCAACCGCCAGTTCAACGGTAACCCGTTCCTGGTGGACAGCGAGCTGACCAACCTCGAAGTGCGCGCCGAATATTACTTCGGCGGCAGCGACCGCGTGTCGCTGGCAGGCTTCTACAAGGACATCTCGAACCCGATCGAGGCCTTCTCCAGCTTCTCCGACAATGCCCAGCTGACCAGCTTCGCCAATGCGCCGAGCGCCACGCTGTGGGGCATCGAGGCCGACGCGCAGTACACCTTCGACCTGATGAACTGGGGCGGCTTCTTCGAGACCAAGGAACTGGTGGTGGTGGCCAACTACACCTACACCAATTCGGAAATCTCGGTGGGAGCAGGGGACATTACCCGCCTGTTCCCGGGCGGTGACACGGCTGCGTCCAACCTCTTCATCGACGGCGTTCCGCTGACGGGGCAGTCGGACCACCTGGTCAACGCCCAGGTCACGCTGGAAGATGTCGACCGGTTGCAGCAGTTCACCGTGCTGGCATCCTATGCCAGCCAGCGCGTGACCAGCCGCGGCACGGCGGGCCTGCCGGACATTATCGAGGACCCGGGCCTGCAGGTCGACCTCGTCGCGCGGCAGGGTTTCAATGTCCTCGGCAGCGAGGCCGAGCTGAAGCTGGAGGCACGCAACATCTTCGGGCAGGGCCACGAAGAGTTCCAGACCGACGGCACCAACCGCGCCGACATCAGCACCTACGATCGCGGCACCACGTTCAGCGCTTCGCTCTCTTTCACGTTCTGAACGACCGGTAGCCATAAACGAAACGGCCACTTGCCCAGGGGCAGGTGGCCGTTTTGCTGTCCGGTGAAAAATGGTGGCTGCGGTTGCTCCGGCAGTACGGGTCAGATCATGTCGAAGACATAACCCTTGCCGTGCACGGTGCGCAGCAGGTGGCCGGCACCGGCGTTGCGCAGGCCCTGCCGCAGGCGCTTGATCCAGACATCGACGGTGCGCAGGTATTCCGGATCGCCTTCCTTGCCGAGCGCATCGACCAGTTCCTGCCGCGACAGCACGCGGTTGGGGTTTTCGGCCATGAAGCGCAGGACGCGGAATTCGTTGGGGCGCAGGGCGATCAACTGGTCGTTCCAGCGGGCCTGTTCGCCCGCGACGTTGATCTGCAGGTCGCCGACCTCGATCACGCGGCCCACGGCGTTGTTGCGGCCTGCCGCGAACAGCGCCAGCACCCGGTCGAGCATGGCCTGCCGGTCGAGCGGACCCACGGCATAGTCATCGGCCCCGGCCTTCAGCGCGCGGCGGCGATCCTCGGCGTCGTCTTCTTCCAGCATCATGGTGATGTGCGCGTCGCGCATGCGCGGGTCGGCGCGCAGGCGGCGAACCATCTCCAGTCCGGAAAGATCCTCCATCACCCAGTCGACAAAGACCCATGCCCGCCCGTCGACCAGCGCGCGAGGCCCGTCGGATTGCAGCAGGACGAAGCTGAAAACAGCCTCGCCCTGGGCGAACTCCCGGAACTGTGCGGCGTCACGATTCGACGTGAATATGCTGATGCGTTCCATCTGCCCCGAAACCTCTGGTTTCGCAGCGACTGCCCCACGGGTATGACTGCCCTATGACACAATGACCGCAAATTTGGGGCAGCAAATCTGGGGCTGCCTCACACCTGCGGTGCGGGGCAGTAGCGGGCGAGGTATTCGCCGTGTCCGGGCATGTGCTGGACCATGAAACGGATCGACTTTTCGATCTCGTCCAGCTCCTTGCGGGTTTCTTCCGGATCAAGTGTTGCGGCCATGGCATTGTGGCCCTGCATGGCGATACCCTGGCCCATCATGACGGCGGCCCAGCTGGTCTCGGTGAACAGCTCGTCTTCCTCGCGGAAGACCTGGCCGTTGATCCTGAACAGCTCGATCTTCTCGGTCAGGCTGTCAGGTACGTCCATGGTGCGGCAGTAATTCCAGAACTCGGAATCATCGCGCGACGTGGCCTTGTAGTGCAGGATCAGGAAGTCGCGGATCTTCTCATATTCCTTCACCGTCAGGCGGTTGAAGCTATTGGCTTGCGCCTCGGTGATGCCGTCCAGCGACAGCAGGGCCATCAGCTTGTTGATGCCGGTGTTGATCAGGTGGATCGAGGTCGATTCCAGGGGCTCCATGAAGCCGGCGGAGAGGCCGATGGCGATGACGTTCTTGTTCCAGAACTTCTTGCGCCGCCCGGTCACGAACCGCAGGTGGTTGGGGTCTGCCGTGGGCTTGCCAGCCATGTGCCTGACGAGGATGTCGGTCGCCTCGTCCGCTTCCATGAAGCTGTCGCAATAGACGTGGCCGTTGCCGTTGCGGTGCTGCAGCGGAACCTGCCACTGCCAGCCTGCCGAATGGGCGGTGGCGCGGGTGAACGGCGGCGGCGGGCTGCCATCGTCGCGGTTGCAGGGCAGGGCGACGGCGCGGTTGCACGGCAGCCAGTGCGTCCATTCCTCGTAACCGGTTTCCAGCGCCTGCTCGATCAGCAGCCCGCGGAAGCCCGAGCAGTCGATGAACAGGTCGCCGGAGATCTGCTGTCCGCTCTCGAGCTTGATCGAGGTGACATGGCCGGTCTCCGGATCGAGCTGGACGTCGTTCACCTTGCCTTCCTGGCGCACGACGCCGCGTTGCTCGGCAAATTTGCGCAGGAAGGCGGCATAGGCCGTGGCGTTGATGTGATAGGCGTAGTTGACCGGCGGCAGGTCGTCGCGGCCCAGGTCCTTCTTCTTCGCGAACTTGCCGAAATAGGCCGCCATGGTCTCGACGTTGAAGACCTGGATCGGCCGGTTGTCGCCCTGCTGCTGGAAGTGATGCCAGATGTGCGGGAAGGTGATCCCGCCCATGGGATAGCCATAGTTGCCGAAGGGGTGGATGTAGCTGTCGCCAAGCTTGCCCCAGTTGACGAACTGGATGCCCAGCTTGAAGCTGCCTTGCACCGCGGCAAGCATCTCGGCTTCGTTGACGCCGAGCATCTGCTGGAATTCGATGAAGGGCGGAATGGTGGCTTCGCCGACGCCGACGGTACCGATCATTTCCGACTCGACCAGCGTGATTGCGAGGTCGTGACCCTTGCGCAGCTTGGACAGCGCTGCTGCCGTCATCCAGCCGGCCGTGCCGCCGCCAACGATTACAATGCGTTCAATTGCCATGGGTCTGCCGCCATCCTTCTCCACGGCCGTTCTAGCCGCCTTTGTGCACTTCGCAAAACTCGCCGAAAGTCCATCATGCAGAAGCCCGGCGATGTGCGCTATGGCACAAGTGATACACATTCGGGACGAAAATGTGAACGTTCATTTTTTAGGTTGTGAACGCTCACATATTTGGTATGAAGAGGAGGAATTTCCGCCAAGGGAATCCAATTTTGCTTAGCGGTCAGGCCTGAAAAATACAGGCAGATCAATGGGGAGGCAGTACGTGTCAGCTCGAATCGATAACCGTAAACTTGCATCCGGCAGCCGCGTTCGAGCGCTGGCCGGCGTTTCCAGCCTCGCCTTGTGCCTGGTGGGCAGCAATGTCGCTTTCGCCCAGGATGCCGACGAAGACGAAGCAGAAGTCGCGGACGAGAACACCATCGTTGTCTCCGGCTACCGGGCTTCGCTGCAAACGGCGCAGGGCATCAAGGAAAATGCAGACACGTTTGTTGACGTGATCACTGCCGAAGACATCGGCGCCCTGCCTGACCGCTCGGTGACCGAGGCGCTGCAGCGCGTCCCCGGCGTGAACATCGGCCGCTTCGAAAAGCCGACAGACCCCGACCGTTTCTCGGTCGAGGGCACGGGCGTCATCATCCGCGGTCTGCCCTATGTCCGTTCGGAGCTGAACGGCCGCGAGATCTTCTCGGCTACCGGTGGCCGTACGCTGAGCTTCGAAGACGTCTCGCCCGAACTGCTGGGCCGCGTCGAGGTGTTCAAGAACGTCACTGCCGACATGATCGAAGGTGCGATCGCCGGGCAGGTGAACCTGGTTACCCGCAACCCGCTCGATCGCCCCGGCCTGAACATCGCGGGCTCGTTCGAAATGAACTACGGCGACCTGCGCGAAGACTGGTCCCCGACCGTCAACGCCCTGATCTCGAATACCTTCGATACCGGGATCGGCACCTTCGGCCTGCAGGCCGGATATTCCTACAGCGAACTGCGCAGCCGCACCGACGCTTCGCAGATTTCCGATCCCTGCTACCGCGATCCCAGCGACTTCTCGCTCGGCTGTATCCGTTCTACTTTCGTGAACTCGGGCGGTTTCGGGGACTCCCTCTTCGATGCCTCGAACTTCCCGCCGACGGGTTCGGTGATCGTTCCGCAGTACGCGAACGTCCGCACTACCGATCTTGACCGCGAGCGCGAAGCGATCTCGCTTGTCGCCCAGTTCGAAAGTCTGGACGGCGGCATCCTTGTCACTGCCGAATACCTTCGTTCCGATACCAGTTTCGCGACCGAGGAATTCGCCCTGCTTGGCCGCATCGACGACGGCGTATCGTCGCCGAGCCCGGCAGCTGGCAGCACCTGGACCTTCGACGAAAACGGACTGCTGGAGACAGGTGTTCTCACGCAGAATGTCGGCAATATCTTTGCCAACCCGTTCGGCCGCGGCGGTATCCCGCTCGACGCGCTGCGCTTTGTGCGTGAAGCCCGTTCGGTAACCGAAGACATCTCGCTCGATCTCGACATCGAGGTGACCGATCGCTTCCGGGCGAATTTCGAAGGCCAGTACGTCACGTCCAACCTGCGCCGCGATTCCGTGTTCGGTGCCACCAGCACCTGGGCCGATATCGCGCTCGACCTGCGCGGCGACGTGCCCGACATCCAGTTCCTCGCCCCTCCGGGCAGCCCGGACGACTACTTCAGCAGCGGCCTCAACACCTACTACTGGTTCGGTCTCGACAGCCGCGAGAAGAACGAGGGCGATCTCTACAGCCTGCGTGGCGACTTCGAATACGACCTCAGCGACGATGGCTTCTTCCGCTCGGTTCGCTTCGGTGCGCGCTGGGCAGAGCGTGATCGCACGACACGCAACACCGACTTCAGCACCTGGGGCAACCTGTCCGCCCCTTGGGCCGGTCGCGGCGGTTGTACGCCTTGGGGTGAAGGTCCGGGCTGTCAGTCCGGTGCTCCGGGTACGGTGGCGCAGGATTGGAACGGCAACGGCGTTCCCGAGTGCGACTTCGGTGAATGTGTCGGTTACACCCCGGGACGCTTTTACGTCGGTGGCACCTATCCCAACAGCGACCTCCTGGTTCCGGGCAACATCGATGGCATCGGTGGCGGTGCCTATATCGATGAATTCCCGAACTATGCCGCCTTCCGCGATCCGTTCTCCCGCGGTTTCCAGCGCGGCAACTCGGCGACCCCGATCCCCGGCGGTCAGGCGTGGTTCTACGGCGGTGACGACTTCCTCGGCGAATACCTCGCTGGCGAGACCGACGGCCAGTGGGACGAGATCACCACGTTCGGCCAGAGCCCCGAACGCTTCAACCTGGGCGTGAACGGCCGCTCCTACACCGATCCGGTCACCGGCGTGACCACGCAGTGCGACCCCTTCTGCCCGTTCGAGACTTCGGCAGTGGTCGAGGTCACCAAGGCAGCCTATGCCCGTATCGACTATGGCCACGTTTTCTCCAACGGCTGGGACCTCGAAGGCAACTTCGGCCTGCGCTATGTCGAAACCCGGGTGGAAACCGGCGGCCTGATCGGCTTCCCCAACCCCATCCGCTTCGACGATCCCGCAGGCAGCGGTAACGGGGATGGCGTCGTAACCGTCGCCGAGATCCAGGCATCGTGCCAGTCACCGGCAGCTCCCGGCGTGCAGCGCGGTTTCTGCGATCCCGCCTTTGCCCCGCGCCTCGCCGAATTTGCTGCGGCCTACACGGGCGAGATCATCGAGGATGATCGCGATATCGTGTTCGACAACTGGCTGCCCTCGTTCAACGCCAGGTTGGACTTCGGCAATGGCCTGCTGGCTCGTGCTGCCGTGTCGAAGGGCATCTCGCGTCCGGACCTGCAATTGTTCCGCTCGGGCGGCGCCCTGGCTGACAATACCGGCAACCTGCTGCAGTCTGGCACCTTGCTCTCCGGGCCGTTGTTCTCGCTCCGCAGCGGTAATCGCGGCCTGCGCCCGATCCAGTCGTGGAACTACGATCTCTCGCTCGAGTGGTATTTCGACGATGTGGGCTCGCTCACGGGTTCGCTGTTCATGAAGGACATCAGCGGCATCGTGAATACCGGCCTCGAGCTGCGGAACTACACCAGCCCCAGCGGGGTCTCGGCGGATGCGCAGTTCGAAGGTCCGTTCAACGATCAGAGCGGCACCCTGAAGGGCTTCGAGATCGCCTACCAGCAGAGCTACGACTTCTTGCCGGGCATCCTGTCCGGGCTCGGAAGCCAGCTGACCTACACCTATATCGACGGCGGGGACTTCTCGAACCCCAACCTGGCGAACCCGGGTGAGCCATCGGTGGCGACTGGCGGGCAGGCCCTGCTGGCGGGTCCGTACTCGTTCCTCCAGCCGCTTGCCGGGATTTCGGAGCACACGATCAACGCGACCCTGTTCTACGAACGTGGTCCGCTGGCCTTGCGCGCAGCCTACAACTGGCGTTCGGAATTCCTGATCACGCCGCGCGACGACATCTTCCCGTTCTCGCCGATCTGGCAGGAATCCACGGGTCAGCTGGACGCGTCGATCTTCTACGCCCTGACCGATGACATCAAGCTGGGCGTGCAGGCGGTGAACCTGCTCGACGAAGTTACCGAAACCAGCCAGGTCATCGACTTCGACGGCACCCGCGTAACGCGTTCTTCGTTCCGCAACGACCGTCGCTTCACCTTCCTCGTCCGTTTCGACTTCTAAAGTCGGAGCTCCTCCGGACGAGAGGACCAGATGGGCTCCTGTGCGCACTCCGCACAGGGGCCCATTTCCTTCCGGCGCGGCGGACGTGGTAAGGGTCCGCCCGCCGGTCGCAGGAGAGTTGCCCATGCCTCGCCAGTTCAACATGAAGACCCGGCTGGCAGCCTTGCTGCTAGCACCCCTGGCGCTTGCCGGATGCGCAGATGCCGAGCCTGCTCCGGATGGGGCAGGCGACGGCTGGCAGCTTGTCTGGGCCGACGAATTCGACGGCGAAAGCATCGATACCTCGCGCTGGACCGTTCTCAACGATTGCTGGGGCGGCGGCAACGAGGAACGGCAATGCTACACGCCGCGCCCTGAAAACGTTACCATCGAAGAGGGCAATCTCGTCATCACGGCGCACCGCGAGGATTGGGCGGGTCCGGCCTTTCCCGCGTCGTTCGGCCCGGCAGATGGCGACTCCTCGCAGCAAGCCAGCAAGCCATTTACGTCCGGCAAGCTGACCACGCAGGGCAATGCCAGCTGGACCTATGGCCGGTTCGAGATCCGTGCACGGCTGCCGGGCGGGCAGGGCGTCTGGCCCGCCTTCTGGATGCTGCCCGAAGAGAGCGTCTACGGCAGCTGGGCGGCTTCCGGCGAGATCGATATCCTCGAGACGGTCAACCTCGGCGTCGTCTGCGACACTTGCGAAGAGGGCGGCGAGAACACGATCCTCGGCACACTGCACTTTGGCGGGCAATGGCCCGATAACGACCTCCACAGCACGGAAGTTTCGATGCCCGAAGTGCTGGATGGCGCGTTCCACACCTATGGCGTGATCTGGGAGCGCGGCCGCTTTTTCTGGACTTTCGACGGCGAGGTCTACGCCACGGCCGAGGCGGGCGACTGGTTCACCACGGCCAGCAGCGATCCCCATGCGCCCTTCGACCAGCCGTTCCACCTGATCGTAAACCTTGCGATTGGCGGCGGCTTGCCCGAAGGACGCGCCCTGATGGGCGTTGCGGAAGACAATTTCCCCAAACGCATGGAAATCGACTGGGTGCGCGTCTGGCAATGCGAGGCAGACGCCGCTACCGGTCGAGGTTGTACAGGGGGCATGTGAACATGGCGCGCCGTCGACAATCCGTGACGATCAAGCACGTGGCGGCTGACGCCGGCGTGTCGCTGCAGACCGTCAGCCGGGTCATCAACAACGAGGCCAATGTCCGGCCCGAGATGAAGCAGCGGGTGCAGGCGTCGATCGACAAGCTCGGTTATGTCCCCTCGATCGCAGCCCAGCGCATGAGCGGTTCGCGCAGTTACCTTATCCTGGCGCTCAACGACCGCGAACGCACCATTGAGGACTGGCGTGCCCGCGAAGGCCGTGACTGGGTCGACCAGATGCTGCTGGGCGGCATGCTGAAATGCGCCGAATACGGCTATCGCCTGATCTTCGAACTGGTCGATACGCGCAGCGAGCACGTGCAGCGCGAGCTTAACGCCGCCATTGCCGCCTTGCAGCCCGATGGCGTGATCCTGACCCCGCCGCATGGCGACAACAAGCTGATCACGGACCTGCTGGAAGAGCGCAAGATCCCTTTCGCCCGCATCGGTTCGCGCGCCAACGGTGACAACATCTCGATCACCATGGGTGACGACCAGCTGGCAGCCATGGCAACGCGCCACCTCATCGACAAGGGACACAAGCGGATCGCTTACATCGCCGGTGCCCGCGAATATGCGCTCAGCCAGTGGCGCAAGGATGGCTGGCTGGCCGCCATGCGTGAAGCCGGGCTTGAAACGGATAACCTGTGCGAACGCGGGGATTTCTCCTACGCTTCGGGCGAAGAGGCTGCGCGCAAGCTGCTGGGACAGCCCCACCGGCCAACCGCGATCATCGCCGGTAACGACCAGATGGCCATCGCCACCAACGACGTGGCGCACGAGCTGGGGCTGAAAGTGCCGGGCGATCTCTCGCTGATCAGCTTCGACAACACGCCGGTCGTGCGCTTCGTCCAGCCGCAGCTGACAGCGATAGACCAACCCGTGGCAGAGACCGTCGCCACCGCCGTGGAGCTCCTCATCAAGAAGCAGCGCGGCGAAGAATTGCCGCCCATGCCGCTGGTTGTGGAAGGCGGGCTGGTGGAGCGGCAGTCGGTCGCGAAGCCGCGCAAGGGATGAACGAAGCGGCGTCCGCAGCCCACGGCGGCGGGCGGCAGTCACTGCGCTTCCTGCTGCTCTATGCCTTGGCGGCGGCGGGCGGGGCCATGGCCTACATGCCGTTCCTGACCATCCTCCTGCCAGTGCGGGTCGAGGCCATGGCGGGCGGCGCGGAAGTGACCTGGCTGGCCTATTGTTCCTTTTCCGGCGCGGCTGCGGCGAGCCTTTCCAACATCCTGTTCGGCTGGCTGTCCGACCGCACCGGTAACCGGCAAGGCTGGATCGTCACCGGACTGCTGGGCAGTTGTGCCTTGCTGCTGGCGATGCCGCTGGCGGACAGCTTGCCCGCGCTGCTCGGCTTGCTTGTTGCCTGGCAGGTCATGCTCAACATGATGCTGGGCCCGCTGGCCGCGCTGGCAGGCGACTATGTGCCCGACCGGCAGAAGGGCTTCCTCGGTGGGCTGCTGTCCCTCTCGCCCGCGATGGGCGCGCTTGCCGGTGCCTTCGTCACTTTCGAGGGTGTGGCAGGCGCCGATGCGCGGCTGGCGATCGTCGCCGCGCTGGTGGCTCTCTGCGTGTTGCCGGTTGTCCTCTTCGGTCGGCCCGTAAGCTTTCCCGAACTCACCGCGCGCGTCGACAGGCCGATTGTTTCCATTCCCGAGAAGCGGCCGCAAGTGGTCGTTCCGTGCATGTGGCTGGCCCGGCTGCTGGTGCAAATCGCAGAGGCGGTGCTGTTCGCCTACCTCTACGTCTGGTTCCGCACCGTTTCTGCCGATTTCGGGGATGACGATACCGCAGCGGTGTTCGGGGCAGTGCTGGTGCTGGCGATCCCGGCAACGCTGTGGGTCGGGCGTTGGGCGGATCGCAACGAACGGCCGATCCTGCCGCTTGCCGCCTGCGCGGGCCTGACCGCGGTGGCCTTGCTGCTGATGGCCAGTGCCGAGAGCCTGACCTTTGCCGTCGCCGGATATGCGCTGTTCGGACTGGTCACATCGATGTTCCTGTCGCTGCATTCGGCGCAGACCTTGCGAGTCCTTCCCCGGCCGCAAACGCGCGGACGCGATCTTGGCCTGTTCAACCTGACCAATACCGTCCCCTCGCTGATCATGCCGTGGCTGACCCTGGCGACCGTGCCGGCGTTCGGATTTTCCGGACTTTTCATGATCCTGGCGGCGCTTTCGGCCATTGCTGCGCTGCTTCTGGCCAGCATTTCCCGCACGAACTAGGCGCTTGCTTTTCTCATTTATGCATGCGATTGGATCAAGATTGAGAACGTTCCCAATTCTAAGGGATAGGAATGCGCGAGGGGAAGATGATGCGTGCAGCGTTGGCCATGGCGGCCCTTGGGCTGGGACTGGCAGGATGCAATGCCTGGCCGTTCGGAGGCGAGGTGACGGTGGCGGAATCCGCCGTGCCTTACGAGGATGAGGACGCCTTCATCGCCGACCTCGTCTCGCGCATGTCGCTGGAGCGCAAGATCGGGCAGCTGATCCAGCCGCAGATCAACGCATTCACGCCGGAAGACATGGAGCGCTATCGCTTCGGCAGCTACCTCAACGGCGGCAATGGCGGCCCTTATGGTGACGAGTTCGCCCCGGCCAGCGAATGGCTGCGCTATTCTGACGAGATGTACGCAGCCTCGATCGAGCCGCTGCCCGGTGACGAGCCGATCATCCCGACCATGTGGGGCACCGACGCGGTACACGGCCACACCAACGTGGTCGGCGCCACAATCTTCCCGCACAATATTGCGCTGGGCGCGGCCGGCGATGCCGAGCTTGTCCGCCGCATCGGTGAAGCCACGGCTGTCGAGATCGAAGTGACCGGCATCGACTGGAACTTCTCGCCCACGGTCGCCGTGGCGCAGGACGATCGCTGGGGCCGCACCTACGAAAGCTATTCGGAAGATCCCGACCTGGTGGCCGAACTCGGCGCTGCCCTGGTGGAAGGCCTGCAGGGCCATCCCGGCGACGACGACTTCCTTGGCGACGGCCATGTAATTGCCACGGCCAAGCACTTCTTCGGTGACGGCGGCACGCAAGACGGTGTCGACCAGGGTGAGGTCAACGGCAACATCGACGACCTGGTCGCCCTGCACGGCCGCCCCTATCCGGCAACGATCGACGCCGGGGTCGAGACTGTCATGGCCAGCTTCAATTCGATCAACGGCCAGAAAATGCACGGCAACCGTGACCTGCTGACCGACGTGCTGCGCGGCGAGATGGGCTTCGATGGCCTCGTCGTGGGCGACTGGAACGGGCACAGCCAGGTGGCCGGTTGCACCGTCACCGATTGCCCGCAATCGCTGCTCGCCGGTCTCGACATCTACATGGTGCCCGACGACTGGCAGGAACTGATGGAAACGCTGCTCGCCCAGGTCGAGGACGGCACCATTCCGATGGAGCGCGTCGACGAGGCAGTTACCCGCGTGCTGCGCGTGAAGTATCGCGCCGGGCTGCTCGCTCCCGAACCGGTGCTGCCGTCCGAACGCGGGGTCGGCGGCCAGTTCGAGCTGCTGGCATCGGCAGAACACCGCGCGCTTGCCCGCGAGGCCGTGGCCCGCTCGCAGGTGGTGCTGAAGAACAACGGCGTGCTGCCGCTGCAGGCTGGTGCGCGCGTGCTTGTCGCCGGTAGCGCGGCTGACGACATTGGCCGTGCTTCGGGCGGCTGGACGCTCGAATGGCAGGGCGGCCTCGAAAGCGAGATGGGCGAGAGCGAGGGCAAGGTTGGCGAACTGTTCCCCAATGCCACGTCGATCTGGGACGGCATGCTGGAGAACATCAGCGCAGGTGGCGGCACGGCCGTGCTGTCGCCCGACGGCAGCTTCGACGAGCGACCCGATGTCGCCGTCGTGGTCTTCGGCGAGAAGCCCTATGCCGAATTCGCCGGTGATCAGGGCGACCTCGTCTTCCGCGACACCGAAGGGCTCGAACTGCTGCGCCGTTTCCGCGAGCAGGGCATTCCCACCGTCGCCGTGTTCCTGTCGGGGCGCCCGATGTGGATGAACCGCGAGCTGAATGCTGCCGACGCCTTCGTCGCCGCTTGGCTGCCGGGCAGCGAAGGCGCGGGTGTCGCCGACGTCCTGACCGGTGCACGACCCGCGACCGGCCGCCTGTCTTTCAGCTGGCCCGCCAGTTGCGAAGGCACGCCGGTGAACGGGCCGCAAGGCGCGCTGTTCCCCCTGGGCTTCGGCCGTGAGTTGGATGACACCTCGACCCTGCGCCAGCTCGACGAAGGCTGCGCTGCGCTCGACAACTTCGACAGCTCGGACCTGTTCAGCTCGGGCCGCCTCGCCACCGGCGTGGTTGCCTATGCCGCTGGCGGCAATCTCGAGACTGCCATGGACATGCTGTCGCAGATGCGCGGCACCTCGACGGCGGCAGGGATCGCGGCAACGGGTATCGACCGCGATGCGCAGGAAGACGCCCGCCGCATCGTCATGCAGGCTGGCGCGCGCTTCGGCATTGTCCAGTCCAACGGCGGCGAGGGAGCTTTCCGCATCACCTACCGGGTCGAGGGACGCCCCGCGGCGCCGGTCACGCTGACCCTGCGCGACGATGAAAGCGGCGATGAAACGGTCATCGACGTTACCCGCCAGTTCGAGCATGCTGCCCTGAAAGGCTGGCGCGAGATGCTGATTACCGAAGCCTGCGCACCGGGCCTCGGTAACGCCTTCGAGATTTCCACCCAGGCACGGCTCACCATCGGGATTGCCGAAGTGCGGCGCGAAGAGCTGCCGCAAGGAACGGCTTGCACTTTCTAGGCGCAGGCAGGATTGAACGGAAAACCAGCGGGACCAGCCGGAGTGCAGGCCCGATTACGGGGAGAGTACCATGGCCTTGGCGCCTGACGTTTCCAGCAGCACCGATCCGGTTCCGGTGACCGATGACCATCCCCCGGTCCACGCGCCGGGGCTGAACTACTTCGTCTTCGGCCTGTTCTTCATCTTTGGCGGCATCACCTCGCTCAACGACGTGATCATTCCGAAGCTGAAGGAGCTGTTCACGCTCTCCTACACCGAGGCGATGCTGGTGCAGTTCTGCTTTTTTGCGGCTTACCTGATCATTGGCATTCCGGGGGCCAGGCTGGTGAAGAAGATCGGTTACATGCGCGGCGCGGTCGCCGGGCTGGGCACGATGATCCTCGGTTGCCTGCTGTTCATCCCTGCCAGCCAGACGGCGACCTATCCGATCTTCCTCGGCGCCCTGTTCATCCTGGCGAGCGGCGTGGTGATCGTGCAGGTGGTGGCCAATCCGCTGATCAGCCTGCTTGGCAAGCCGTCCACGACGCATAGCCGCCTGACCTTTGCCCAGGCCTTCAACTCGCTCGGCACCACGGTCTTTCCCATCGTCGGCGCTGCCGTCATCCTCGGCAGCCTTGCCGATGTGTCGGCGGACCAGCTGACGGGCGAGGCCCTGCAGGCCTACCGCGCTGCCGAGAGCGAGGCGATCTGGCAGGGCTATCTGGGTGTCGCCGCCCTGATCGCGCTGGTGGCAGCGGCCGTCTGGATGTTCCGCCACCGCCTGCCGCACGATTCCAAGATCATGGGCGACGGTGAACTGGTCTCGACCGGCCGTTACCTGGTCGGGCTGGCGCTTGCTGCCACCGGCGCCTTCGTGGCCTTGCAGGTGAGCGGGTGGCTGGGCGTCCTGCTGATCCTCCTCGCACCGGCGCTCTGGCTCTACGACAACGACCTGCTGAAGCGCGCGCGGTTCAGCTACGGGGCCCTGTGCATCTTCCTCTACGTCGGCGCCGAAGTCTCGATCGGCTCGATCATCATCAACTATCTCTCGACCGAGCGCGTGCTGGGCGAACCGGAAGGCGTTATCGGCTGGATGATCGGCCTTTACTGGGGCGGCGCCATGGTGGGCCGCTTCATCGGGTCGGGTGCGCTGCGCCTATTCAGCCCGGGCAAGATCCTGGCTTTCAATGCAACCGGCTCCATCGTGCTGATCGTCATCTCGGCGCTCACCTCCGGTGAACTGGCGGCATATTCGTTGCTGGCAGTAGGCCTGATGAACTCGATCATGTTCCCGACGATCTTCTCGCTCGCCTGTGAGAAGCTGGGACCGCGGGCAGCCGACGGATCGGGTATCATCAACGTCGCCATCTTCGGCGGTGCTGTGGTGCCGCTGCTTTACGGCGTGGTGGCCGATGCCACCGGCGGAGACCTGGCCCTGGCCATGGTCATCCCGATTGTGTGCTACGCGATCATCGCGGGCTTCGGGATCTTTGCTCGCCGTCCGGCTACCTGACGCAGCCAAGCAAAAGGGCGGCAGGATCGCTCCTGCCGCCCGCTCACATGCCTCGGTAATTCGGGTCAGTTGGCGCGGGCTACCGTCCGCGTCCCGGCGCTGTCGTAATTCATCAGCACCTGCTGGAAGGGCATGCCGTCACCGCCGCGATCGACGATGATGTGCTGGAAGCCCGCCACCTGGTGGTCGCGGAAGTCCTCGGCATCGGTCGCCAGCGGCGTCTCCAGCACCATGCGATAGAACTCGCGGCGCATGTATTCGCCCAGCTCGCCAGCGGCGATGGCGCGGTCGCCATCCATGTCCGCGGCGCCTTCAAGCGCCTGTCGGAAGAGCACGCTGATATAGCCACCCGCCTTGTCACCCTGGGCCACCAGGCTCAGCGTATCGGCGTCGGAGCTGAATATCCCCATGCGTTCGTCGCGCTGGTCGATGACCTGGTCGAAACCGCCGGCAAAGCAGGCGTCGATCACCAGCAGCAGGCGGCCGTCAAAGTCGCCCAGCATTTCGGCCAGTTCATAGTCGAACAGCGCGTCGTCGAAGAGCTCGATCGTCTCGGCGCTGCCGTCACGCTCGGTATCCATGTTCTCCACTTTGTCGCCGTGGCCGGAGAAGAAGATCAGCAGCGTGTCGTCCGTACCCATGGCCTGCGTCATTTCGGTGAGGTGACGGCGGAAGTTGGCGCGGGTGGCTTCTTCGTCGATCAGGGTGACGCTTTGGGGCGCAAGCATGCCGTTGGCACGCAGCGCGGCGTTGACGCGCAGGGCATCTTCATCGGTCCGCGTAAGCACACTGATGCGCTCGTATTCCGAGACGCCCACACTCAAGGCGAAGACCTGTGCCTGGCCGCTCGACGGACGGACCGTGCGGATCGAGGGGTCGGCTTCGCGCGTGGAGACCGTGTAGGGGCCGCTCTCGCCGCGGGCATAGCTGCTTGCGGCGACGGTGTAGGTACCGTCGATCGGCAGGGTGATCGACAGCGAACTGTTGGTGTCTTCCAGCCCGCCACGGTCGTCGTTTTCCTCGATGCTGCCGTCCGGCAGGTAGATCGTCAGGAAGGTGTCGATCCGGTCGGATTCGACGTCGAAGGTCACGCGCTGTCCGGCGCTGCCGATGAAGCGGTAATAGTCGACGTTCTGGCCGCTGAGCGAGGTCGCATCGCTGCGCGCCAGCGCGCCGTTCACGCTCTGGCCGAAGGGCAGGGTGCGCACCTCTGCCCCGGCCGGAACCGGGTTCAGCGTGTCGATCGCGGCGAGGCGGTAGGTGCCGCCGCCCTGGTTGCCATAGCTGGACACGGTCACGCGATAGGTGCCGCTGGCGGGCAGGCTGGTGTCGATCAGGCTGTTGAGCGTGCCGCCCGGTTCGTCATCGTTCTCGACCGAGAAACCGTCCGGACCGGTGACCCGCAGCACGGTGTCGAAATCGTCGGACGACAACGATACGCGCAGGCGCTGGCCCGTTTCGGCCTCAAGGGTGAAAGTGTGTTGGCCGCGCTGCAAATCGCGCGTGACCGACTGGCCCAGCGTCAGTTCGCCGCTGGTGGAAGCGGTCGGCTTGCGGTTCTGCTTGCCGTCGGTCTTGCCCGTCTCGGCCTCGGCGCTGGCGAAAACCTCGCCCGCGCTCCCGATCGGCGTGGCGACGGCGAAAGCCGCACCTGCCAGGGCGATGACGCCGGCTCCGCTGAGAAGAACTCGCTTGAACATTTCTGCCCCCTTGCTTGCACATGCCTGTTCGGCCCTATGCCCGTTGAATGCTGAATAGATACAGAATTTCCTATTCAGGCAAGTCGTCAGCTTTGGCCGTGACCGGCGTCACACCTCCGCGGAATAGGCGAGCACCGGCTTGCGCGCGGCCTGCGCTTCGTCGAGCCGGGCGCGCGGGGCGTGGTGCGGAGCTGTCTTGAGTGCCTCATCCCCGGCCTTGGCGCGTTCGCCCAGCGATCGCATGGCCGTGATGAACTGGTCGAGCACGGCCTTGCTTTCGGTCTCGGTGGGTTCGACCAGCATGGACCCGTGCACCACCAGCGGGAAGTACATGGTCATCGGGTGGAAGCCCTCGTCGATCAGCCCCTTGGCCACGTCCAGCGTGGACATTCCCTCGGCAAAGCCGTGATCGCTGAACAGCGCCTCGTGCATGCAGGGGCCGGTGTCGCCGAACGGTGCGTCGAACAGGTCGTCGAGGCTGCGCAGCAGGTAATTGGCGTTGAGCACGGCATCGCCCGAGGCCTGCCGCAGCCCGTCCGCGCCGTGGCTGAGGATATAGGTCAGGGCGCGGGTGAACATGCCCATCTGGCCGTGGAAAGCGGCCATGCGTCCGAAGGTCTCGGTATGGCCGTGTTCGGCGGCGTTCTCTTCCTCCACCAGCTGGATCGTCCCGTCGGGCATTTTCGCGGTGAAGGGCAGCGGGCCGTAGGGGCACAGTGCTTCGGAGAGCACAACCGGGCCCGAGCCGGGCCCACCGCCACCGTGCGGGGTGGAGAAGGTCTTGTGCAGGTTGATGTGCATGGCGTCGATGCCGAGGTCGCCCGGCCGCACCCGGCCCATGATCGCGTTGAAGTTGGCGCCGTCGCAATAGACGAACCCGCCCACTTCGTGGACCGCATCGGAGATGGCCTTCATCTCGCGTTCGAACAGGCCGCAGGTGTTGGGATTGGTGATCATCACGCCGGCCACATCGGGGCCAAGGCGGGCCTTGAGGGCGGCAAGGTCAACTCGGCCTTCGGGCGTGGCGGGAATGTCCTCCACCTCGTAGCCGGCGAAGGCGGCGGTCGCGGGGTTGGTGCCGTGAGCGCTTTCGGGCACCAGCACCACCTTGCGGGCATCGCCGCGCGCTTCCAGCGCGGCGCGGATGCAGAGCACGCCGCACAGCTCGCCGTGGGCGCCGGCCTTGGGGGTCATGGCGACGCCGTGCATGCCGGTGAGTTCGATCAGCCAGTGCGCCAGCTCGTTGATGACGCCGAGCGCGCCGCGCACGGTATCGACCGGTTGCAGCGGATGGACGTCGGCAAAGCCGGGCATCCGCGCGACCTTCTCGTTGAGGCGCGGGTTGTGTTTCATGGTGCAGGAGCCGAGCGGGAACAGGCCAAGGTCGATGGCGTAGTTCTGGCGGCTGAGGCGGGTGTAGTGGCGCACCGTTTCGGGCTCGGAGAGACCGGGCAGGTTCAGCGCCTGCTGGCGGGCGAACTTGCCGAGGCGGTTCGGCGCCGCGGGGTCAGGCTCGGGCAGGTCGACGCCGCAGGTGTCCCTGCGGCCCAGTTCGAAGATCAGCCGCTCTTCCAGCATCAGCGCCTTGTTGCCGGTGACGGTGGGGTATTGCTCACCGTGTTCGGTCGGGACTGGGGAGCCCGGCTTCCAGCCGCTCTGGTTTATCTGGTTCATGCCCCCATCTCCTTGGACAACGCCTCCTGCAGCGCGGAGGCAAGCTTTTCGAAGTCCTCCTCGGTATTGGTTTCGGTGACCGCGATGACGAGGCCGTTCTCGCGTCCGTCACCATCGGGGTAGAGGCGGCCCAGCGAGACACCCGCAAGAATGCCTTTCTGCGCCAGGTCGCGCACCAGCTGGCGGGCGTCGGTGTCGACCAGGATCGTGAACTCGTTGAAGAAGCTCTCGTTCATCACTGTCACCCCCGGCACCTGCGCCAGCCGGTCAGCAGCCATGCAGGCCAGGCGATGGTTTTCCGCGGCGAGGGCGGTCAGGCCCTTCTCGCCCAGCAGCGTCATGTGCACCGAGAAAGCGAGGGCGCAGAGCCCGGAGTTGGTGCAGATATTGCTGGTCGCCTTCTCGCGGCGGATGTGCTGCTCGCGGGTTGAGAGCGTCAGCACGAAGCCGCGCTTGCCGTCGGCATCCACGGTCTCGCCGCAGAGCCGCCCCGGCATCTGCCGCACGTGCTTGGGATTGGTGATGGCGAAGAGGCCGAGGAAGGGCCCGCCGAACTGCAGTCCGACGCCCAGCGCCTGGCCTTCGCCCACGACGATGTCCGCACCGAGGTTGCCCGGCGCTTCCAGCGCGCCCAGCGCCACCGGCTCGGTGTTGACGACGATCAGCAATGCGCCTTTTCCGTGCGCGGCATCGGCGATCTTCTGCAGGTCGGGGATGCGGCCCATGATGTCGGGGTACTGGACGACGACGCAGGAGGTTTCCTCGTCGATCGCGGCGCAGATCGCGTCCTCGCCAACTTCAGCCTTCGCGGCCGGACAGGCATAGTCGACATGCCCCTGCGTGAAATGCGCCATGGTCTGCGCCACGGCGACATAGTGCGGGTGCACGCCGTCGGTGATGAAGGTCCGGTGCCGCTTGGTCAGCCGCGCTGCCATGACAATGGCCTCCCAGCAGGCGGTCGAGCCGTCGTACATCGAGGCATTGGCGATTTCGCAGCCATAGAGCCGCGCGACCTGCGTCTGGAACTCGAACAGCATCTGCAGCGTGCCCTGCGCGATTTCCGGCTGGTAGGGCGTATAGGCAGTCAGGAACTCGCCGCGCTGGATGATATGGTCGACCGTGGCCGGCACGTGGTGGCGATAGGCCCCCGCACCGCAGAAGAAGGCCGCGTCGGCAGCGGCGAGGTTCTGTTTCGACAGGGCGCGCATGTGCCTTTCGACCGCCATCTCGCCCGCCGCCAGCGGCAGGCCTTCGATCGGGCCGTCGAGGTAGAGGTGGGAAGGCACATCAGCAAAGAGTGCATCGACGCTAGGCGCGCCGATGACATCAAGCATGGCCGTGCGGTCGGTGTCGGTAAGGGGGAGATAGCGCATTGAGGTGATCGCTCCGTTATTCTGGGAGTGCTTCGATTGAACTGGGTTGAATTGCCGCTGACCGATCGAGTCCCGGATTTCGCCATGCGGCTGCATTCACTTGGCCGGTCACAAGGACGTGTCGCCCAGTCAGCGTGGCCGCCACCTGATCAAAGGCCGGACTATAACCGAGGCTTACTGCTCTCTCGTCGAACGCAAGGATCGCGTCTTCGCAAGTCTCGCTTGGGCAACCTGCGCTCAATAGTTCCATGTCGGCGCGCGTAGGAACGAGGTGACAGTTCAATTCGCTGCACTGGAAAAGCCACGCTTCAACGGTGACGGTTTGGCCGTCCCAATTGTCGAGGTTGGCGGCGACTTCCTGCAAACCGATTGGATCTGGTTGTGCAGTGCAAGATGCGAGTGCCGTCAGGCTGACAAGTGCGCTGAGCCGGATCACAGGCCCTCGCAGAATGCCCTGTAGGCAGCTTCGTTCATCAGGCCTTCCAGCTCGCCCGCGTCGGCCACGGTCAGCTTGAAGAACCAGCCGTCTTCCTCGGGTGAGGTGTTCACCAGCGCGGGGTCTTCCTCCAGCGCGGAATTGCCTTCGGTCACCGTGCCGCTGATCGGCGCGTAGACGTCGCTGGCGGCCTTCACGCTTTCGACCACGGCAGCTTCCTTGCCCTTGGCCAGTTCGGTGCCTTCACCCGGCACTTCGACGAAGACGACATCGCCCAGCTGTTCCTGCGCGTAGTCGGTAATGCCGATGGTGGCAGTGTCGCCATCGACCTCGATCCATTCGTGTTCTTCGGTGAAATAGCGGGGCATGTCAGGCTCCTTTGCGGTGATAGCGATGGGGGACGAAGGGCATGGGTACGACTGTGGCGGGAAGGCGCTTGCCGCGCACCTCCAGCTCCAGCGCAGTGCCGTTACCCGCGTATTCGGTTTCTATGGTGGCCATGGCGATCGGGTGGCCGAGCGTGGGCGAGAAGCCGCCGCTGGTGACCGTGCCGACCAGCGCGTCACCGGCAAAGACCTGCGCACCTTCGCGTGCCGGGAGGCGGCCTTCGAGCGCGAGGCCGACGCGCCGCTGCGCCGTGCCGCCATCTTCCAGTCGTACCATGCAGGCGGCATGGCCCATGTAGCCGCCCGCTTCATGCCGGGACTTGCTCAGCGCGAAGGCGAGGCCTGCGCTGACGGGATCGGTCTCCTCGGTCAGGTCGTGGCCGTAGAGCGGCAGGCCGGCCTCCAGTCGCAAGCTGTCGCGCGCACCGAGGCCTGCGGGCTTTACCCGCTCGTCTGCCACCAGCGCATCGGCGAATGCGACGACGCGGTCTGCCGCGATGGAAATCTCGAACCCGTCCTCGCCCGAATAGCCGGTACGGCTGATCCATATGGACGCCTTGCCCCCGGCCCATTCGAACGATCCGGCTTGCATGAAGCCGAGGTCGGACACGCCCGGCGCCAGCGCTTCCAGCGCGGCAGCCGCTTCGGGGCCTTGCAGGGCGAGCAGCGCCCAGTCGTCGAGATGGGTCATGGTGATGTCGTCGGGCAGGTGTTCGCGCAGGTGGGCGATGTCGTCCCACTTGGTCGCGCCGTTGACGACCATGTAGAACTGCGCGTCGCTGTCGTCGGGAAGGCGGGTCACCATCAGATCGTCGAGCACGCCGCCGGTCTCGTTGAGCAGCATCGAATAGCGCACGCGGCGCGGCTTGAGGTGCGCAAGGTCGGCTGGCAGCAGGGCCTCAAGCGCAGCGGCACAGGCGCCGGGATCGGCGGCGGCGAACATCAGCTGGCCCATGTGGCTGACGTCGAACAGGCTGGCGCGGGTGCGCGTCCATTCGTGCTCGGCGACAATGCCTTCATACTGGATGGGCATTTCGTAGCCCGCGAACTCCACCATGCGCGCACCATGGTCGCGGTGCCAGGAATCAAGCGGTAGCTGTTCAGCCGGCAAGTTTTCAAATTCGTCTTCGGTATCAGTCATCGACAGGTCCGCACGGCTCGGCAGCACCCGGTTTTCGGGTCCTTTCGCCATGCCCCCTCTGTCGGGAGACCTGAGAGCCACGCAGTTCCGGAGAACCGCTTACCCCTTCGGTGGCCCGCCGTTGCCGGCGGACGCTTTCCAGAGTGCCTGACCTTGATGCGCGGTCCATTTCGCCTGAGAGTTTCCGGGGCGGTTGCTCCTTCGGCGGTTCCGACAGGAGGTGCCGAAACGCTCTCCCGCGCACCCAGCCGTTTCACATATGCGAATCGACAGGCGAAATCTCTTTGCTGCAATGCGACATCGCGGTCAATCGCCAAAGCGTGTCCGGATGCGGGTAGATTGCCACTTCAGGGGCTGCCATAGCCTTGGCGATTGATACAAAGGGGGTTCCGCCAAGGCGTTTGGGCGGTTAGGGACGAGCTTGTTCCTTTTACGGACCATGATTCAGGAGTGGGGTGAAACGTGATGCGGAAGAACATCATCAGGGGTGGGCTGCTGGCTCTCGGGACATTGGCCCTCGGCGCCTGTGCTTCGGTGGATCGTAGCTACGGTGCGGCTGATGGCATCAGTGTAACGTCCCTGACCGAGCTGCCTGCGCCGGCATCCACGCTCCCGCGATTTTCTCCGATGGGTGTGGTCGAAATCACCGTGGCGCAGGACGACACACTGTCCGGCACCTACATCATCGACGAAAACGGCATGCTCGACTTCCCGCTGGTGGGGCAGATCGCCGCACTCGGCCTGACGCCCACGCAGCTGGCCGCCGTCATCAGCAGCCGACTTGCGGGCAACTTCGTGATCGATCCCGTGGTTACCGTGAACACGGTCAACGCCACCCCGCCCACGATCTCGATCGGCGGGCAGGTGTCGAACCCCGGAACGTACCCCATCGTCAATGCCACCACGCTGATGCGTGCAATCAATTCGGCTGGCGGTTTTGACGACTATGCGCGCGAGGACGATGTGCTGGTGTTCCGCGAAGTCAGCGGGCAGCGGTATATCGGGCTCTACAACATGGCCGCCATCGCGCGCGGCAACTATCCCGACCCGACGCTGTACGAAGGCGATATCGTCATGGTTGGCGACAACCCGGGCGAGCGTCGTCTCGAACGCATCCTGCAGATCCTGCCGGCAGTTACCTCCAGCATCGTCTTGCTGGATCGCATCGGGAACTAGTCCAGGGGAAACGTGCAATCCGGACCTGACCTGAGCACGGTGCCGGGTGATCCCAGCCACGGCTATGGTGCGCAGCAGGTCGTGGGACCGACCCGATTGCTGCTCCGGCGGCTGCGGACGCGGGCGTGGCGGCTCAAGTACCTGCTGTTTCTCCTGACGCTCGGCTGCCTGCTGGGATTTGTTGCGGCTGCGCACCTGCAGGGCCCGCAATACAGCGCGACCGCACGGATCGAGATCGATCCGCTCGGCGCGGGTACGCCAGATGGCTCCCCGCCGGGCGAGGCAGAGCAGGCGCGCGACCGCCAGTATTTCCAGACCCAGTACGAATTGCTGCAATCAGGCTTCATCGCGGAGCGCGTGGCCGGGGCGGAGAACGCTGCGGCCGACGCTGCCTTCCGCCGTGCCCTGGATCTTCGTGCCAGTGACCCGTCGCCTCGCGTTCTGGCCGGCCGCATCGCCGATACCATTGCCATCGAACCGGTCCCGGGTTCGACCCTTGTCGACATTGTCGCCACGACTCCCGTGCCGGAGGTATCGTCGCGCATTGCCAACGCCTGGGCGGCGCAGTTCCTCGAAACCAACCTGGAAAAGCGTTTCGGCAACAACCGGGACGCGCGTGACCGGCTGGCGAGCCAGCTCGCAACCCAGCGCGAGGCGCTCGAAGCCTCGGAGACCCGGCTGGCCGAATTCGCCAGCGAGAACGGCATCGTCGTGCTTGAGGCGCAGTCCGATGAGGCGATGGGCCAGCAGGCCGGGGCCGAAACGCTTTCCACCACGCAGCTGGCGACGCTCAACGAGGCGCTGATTGCCGCCACCCTGCGCCGGGTCCGGGCGCGCAGTGCGCTCGACGCCAAGCCGGCAGGCAACGAGATCGACCGTCTTGCTGACCTGCGCAGCCGCCGCGCCGAGGCCGCGAACCGGCTGGCCGAACTGCGCGGCACGCTGGGCGATGCCAACCCGCGGGTGCAGGCGCTGGAGGCCGAGATCGAATCGCTCGATCGCGCGATCGAAAGCGACAACGGCGGCGAAAATCCTGCCTCGGACTTGCAGGCCGCCTACGAAGATGCCCTGCGGCAGGAAAACCAGCTGCGCGAACAACTGGATGCCTTGCGCGATGGCTTCGTCGATGGCCAGGGATCGGTGACGGAATACGGCATCCTGCGGCGCGAGGTGGATTCCAATCGCGAACTCTACGAGGCGCTGCTTCAACGCCAGGCCGAAGTGAGTGCGAGCGCGGCTGGTACCAACAACATGAGGATGGTTGCCCCGGCAGTCCCACCTTCCGCACCGTCCGGCCTGACCATGGAGCGGGCTGTGTCCCTGGCGCTGGTTGTTGCGGCGATCTTGTCATTGGCGACCGTCGGCCTGGCCGAGCGCCTTGATCGCCGTTTGCGCGATGCGAGGCAGGTGCAAAGGCATTTGGGGCTCTCTGTGGTGGGCGAGATTCCGCAGGACGAGTCTGGCGACCTCCGGTCCGCATTGCGACAACCGCGATCTTACCTGGCGACGGCCTATGCAGCGGCGCGCGATGGGGCGCTGTCAGCCTTGCCCGATCATGCCCGCCGCGTGCTGCTGCTCACCAGCGCCGCGGCCGGCGAAGGCAAGTCGGCATCCGCCTTGGGGCTCGCGCTCGCGCACTGCGAGGCTGGCGGCAAGGCGATCCTGCTCGACCTCGACATCGGCAATCGGGGAGCGTCGCAATTGCTTGGCATCCCCGCCCGGACCGGGGGAATGGGCGACTTCCTTGCGGGCAGGACAGCCGAACCCCCGATCATGCACCTTGCCGATCACGGTATCGACTTCATCCCGGCTGGCTCGGTACCTGCTGAATCGGCTGGATTGACCACGCGTGGCGGACTGGCGCGGCTGATCGCGGACCTCGATCGGCGCTACGATCTCGTGGTCATCGACAGCCCGCCCGTCCTCGACCAGCCGGAAGTGGAGGAGATCGCCTACCTGTCGGGCGGAGTGCTGTTCGTTGTGCGCGCCGATGCCACCTCGGCCTACGCGGCACGCGAGGCGCTGGCGCTCCTTGGCCAGCCGGGCGTCAACCTGCTCGGCGCACTGGTGGCCATGACGAAAGACTGATTGGGTGCCGGGTGGCGGAGACGGAGGGATTCGAACCCTCGATACCCTATAAAAGGTATGGTTCCTTAGCAGGGAACTGGTTTCAGCCACTCACCCACGTCTCCGGACCCAGCAGCAGAAGGCGCGCTATAACGACGCATATCGGGCGCTTCAAGGGGAGGTTTGCCCTGATGCGACAAACCTTCGCCATGGCACGCGAAAGATTCGACTCACCGCAATTTGGATTCGCCCTGCCGCCTATTCATTGCCGCTTCAGGCGCAAAGGACTCAGTCTATCCGTGATTACGTCCGCCCGGCCTTTCGCCGGGCCACCTGCGGCAATCGACTGGAGGAAAGTCATGCGCCTGTTCCGCTCTGCAATCGCCCTGGCCGCACTGCCGGCACTGGCCGCCATGGCCATGCCCGCCGCCGCGCAGGAGATCCAAACGGTCGATCCTGACCTGATGGTCGACGGCGACCTGCTCGATTCGTCCGAACAGGCACCGCCATCGCGCCAGGGCTCGCCAGCCTATGAGAGCGGGGAGGCCCAGGCCTACGACGAGGCCGATGCAGGCGAGGCATACGACATTTCCGAAGCCAGCCCGCGTTACGAAACGACCGGCCCGGTGCTCGACTTGCCGCCCGAAGAAGGCGTCGATGTCAGCGCCAATGTCGATGTGATGGACCCCTCCGCGGTCGATAACGCCCCGACCCAGGCGCAAAGCACCTATGCCGAAGACGACCTGATCGGCGCTGCCGAGGGCCTGTTCGGCCAGGGTGCCGAGGGCCTGGGGCGGCTGATCCAGGACATCCTGAAGGACCAGGGCGAACCCAACGGCTACATCGTCGGCCGTGAAGGTGGCGGGGCCTTCGTGGTGGGCGTGCGCTACGGTTCGGGCACGCTGCACCATGCCGTTGAAGGCAACATGCCGGTCTACTGGACCGGCCCTTCGATCGGTCTCGATGCCGGTGCCAATGCCGGCAACACCTTCGTGCTGGTCTACAACCTGTTCGATACCGAGGACCTCTACGAGCGTTTCCCGGCGGGCGAGGGTCAGGCCTATTTCGTTGGCGGGTTCCACGCCAGCTACGTGCGCCGCGGTGATATCGTGCTGATTCCCATCCGTGTTGGTGCGGGCCTGCGGCTGGGCGTGAACGCGGGCTACCTGCGCTTCTCGCATCGCCAGCGCTGGCTGCCCTTCTGATCCGGTTTCGCAATTAACCTGATTTCCGGTAAACAGCCGCTTGCACCAAGCGGCGCAGGGCGGCATTGGGCCATCCATGCTCGACAGACTCGACCAACAACCGCCCGACGCCCTGCTCGCCCTCATCAAGCTGTATGAGGCAGACCCGCGTCCCGACAAGATCGACCTCGGCGTGGGTGTCTACCGCACCGCCGATGGCGCAACGCCCGTGTTCGGCGCGATCAAGGCTGCGGAACAGCGCCTGATCGATACGCAGGATTCCAAGAGCTATCTCGGCCCCGAAGGTGACATGCGCATGGTCCGCGCGCTCGAACCGCACATTTTCGGCAAGACCTTGCCCAGCGACGGCCGGATCGACGGCATGCAGACCCCGGGCGGCACCGGCGCGGTGCGCCTGGCGCTGGCGCTGGCCAAGAAGTCCGGCGTCACGCGCGTGCTGATGGGCACGCCGAGCTGGCCCAACCACGCGCAGATCCTGTCGGACCTGGACATGGAGCTGGTCGGCTTCACCCATGCCGGTGCCGACGGCACGGCGGACATGGCTGCCCTGCGCGCAGCGCTGGCCAATGCGGGCGAGGGCGATGCCGTGCTGCTGCACGGCTGCTGCCACAACCCCAGCGGTATCGACTACAGCCACGACCAGTGGGACGAGATCGCTACCCTCGTGAAGGACAGCGGCGTCCTGCCGATTATCGACCTTGCCTACCAGGGCCTTGGCCACGGCATGGAAGAAGACGCTTACGGCGTGCGCAAGGTGCTGCCCGCCGTGTCCGAAGCGCTGGTGGCCTATAGCTGCGACAAGAACTTCGGCCTCTATCGTGACCGCGTGGGTGCCTTCTACGCCCAGGGCGCGACCGCCGATGACACCGTGCGCATCATGTCCAACGCTGCCGCCCTTGCGCGCGCCAACTGGTCGATGCCGCCGGACCATGGCGGTGCCGCCGTGCGCATGATCCTCGAAGACGAAGGCCTGACTGCCGACTGGCTGGCCGAGCTGGAAGACATGCGCCAGCGCATCCGTTCCGTGCGCGAGAAGCTGGCCGCAGCGAGCAATGCGGGCGGGGTGAACCTCGAACCGCTGGGCCGCCAGAACGGCATGTTCGCCATGTTGCCCGTCACCAAGGAACAGGTGCAGGCGCTGCGCGAAGACCACGGCGTCTACATGGCTGGCTCTGGCCGCATCAACGTGGCGGGCTTGACCACGGGCAATATCGACAAGTTCGTGAGCGCGCTGGCGGCTGTCACCAGCTGACACGGCCCCAAGGTGTGACACGCACCCCCATGCTTTGAAAATTGCGGTGTTCATGCCCCGCCATCCTCGCCAGGGGGTGGCGGGCAGAGCGCGTCGTAGCGCCGCAACAGTCGCAAGAGCGCGGAATTGTCGGGTTTGTGCCGGATCGCGCAGACACGTCCAGCATGGACCAGCGGGGCGACGAGGCCTGTCGCCACCCGCTGTTGCAACTGTTCGAGTGTAACCTTTCGCCAGTCGGTGGCGGGCGTTGTGCGCTTGTCGCTGCCGGGCGGAGCCAGCACCACGTCCCAGGCATGGGCAAACCCTTGCGCATCAGGGCGACGGCGCAGGCGATAGGCGCTCATGCGGCTCATTCCCGCAGCTGCCGCCGCCCCCGCCACGCTGCCGGTCAGATAGAGATGGCCGAGGAACAGGCACTGGCGCTCCACCGTCCAACCGTCCCGGCGCGAGCGGGGCACGGCGGGATGGAAGAAGGGCGGGCGGTGGCGGCGCATGGCCTGCGCCCCAGCACCGCAACCGGCCTGTAGGAAAGTGCGATGGTCTTTATGGGTGGCAAGCGGAAATCATTGCTTGCCATCGAAGTGGGGCGCACCGCATTTGGGGCATGGATCAATTATCCATGGAAAGTAGAAAATCCCCCATTGGCAAACTAGTCCGTGCCCGCACTTTCTCACGCGAAACGCGAGACTGTAGAAATAGACGACCAAGGCAATCGCAATCGCTAGCCAGATATACTCTGCGACTTGCTGCGGAGGAAAAGCCCACACGCCTGTGACCGCTAGCAAGCCAGCTACGATCATCCGCCTGGAATTGGCTTGCCGGGTTTTGGGCCAAAAAATTGCAGTGCGTTTTGAAGGCATCTTAAGAGGTTAGCCATTTTGCCGATGGCCGCAACCGCGACGATCATGGATGTTCGCCTCCGCCAACCTTATCCTGCGCGCAGCTGTTGCATGCGGTAGAGGTAGCGCGCCAACGTATCCACCTCGAGGTTGACCTCGCCGCCCTGGCGCAGGGCGCCCAGCGTGGTGACTTCCGCCGTGTGCGGGATGATGTTGAGGCCGAAGGAGACCGAGCCGTCGGTGCGGTCTTCCACCGAGTTCACCGTCAGCGAAACGCCGTCGACGGTGATCGATCCCTTGGCCGCGATGAACGGCGCCAGCGCTGCCGGGGCATGGATGGTGAGCCGGGTGGAATCGCCTTCGGGCTGCCAGTCGGCGATCTTGCCCACGGCATCGACATGGCCGGTGACGATGTGGCCGCCCAGCTCGTCGCCGAGCCGCAGCGAGGGTTCAAGGTTCAGTTCGGCACC
The DNA here is from genome assembly GCF_038289935.1 of Aurantiacibacter gilvus. Taxonomy (NCBI): domain Bacteria; kingdom Pseudomonadati; phylum Pseudomonadota; class Alphaproteobacteria; order Sphingomonadales; family Erythrobacteraceae; genus Aurantiacibacter; species Aurantiacibacter gilvus. Next base: position 388,283 of record NZ_JBBYHV010000002.1, on the reverse strand, counting down.
TTCGACCCACATCTTCTTCGCCGTGCGCGAGATGGTCTCGGCCGATACGTCGACGAGGAAGTAGGACTCTCCCGCCGTGCCGCCACGGTCGATCACGGTCAGGCAGACGCCCGAACAGGCGATCGAGGCGCCGATGTCGATAGTCGCGGGGTCAAACGGGCAGGCCACGCGCAGGCGCAGGTCGCCGCGCTGTTCGACCTTGTCGATGGTGCCCAGGGCCTGGACGATACCGGTAAACATTCAATCGCGCTCCACTTCGCCGCGCTGGTAGACTTCAAGCGTGTCCCTGCCAAGCTGGCGACGTTCCTGCAGCACCAGTCCGCCCGCATAGGCCGCATTGAGAGTGGCGTGTCCCACATCGCCGATTGCAGGCGTGCCGCCGCCCAGCAGCAGCGGGGCGCGGTAAACCAGCAGGCGGTCGACAAGGCCGGCCTTGAGGAAGGCGGAAGCGGTCTGCGCTCCGCCTTCGACAAGCAGGTAGCGCAGGCCTTCCAGCTGCGAGATGGATTCGGGCGCAGCGATGGCGGTCCAGCCTTCGGGCACTTCGCCGGACGTCAGGGCCACGCGGCGCGGCGATCGCGCTTCGAGACCGGGCAGTCGCACGTCGAGCCGGGGATTGTCCGCCCGCAGCGTGCCGCCGCCGACGAGGATGGCGTCCGCCCGCGCGCGCTCGCGGTGGGTGTGGGCGCGGGCCGCTGCGCCGGTGATCCACTGGCTTTCCCCGCCCGAGGTCGCGATGCAGCCGTCGAGCGACATGGCGAGTTTCAGGGTAACGTGCGGGCGGCGCGAGACCGTTGCGGCAACATGGCCGGAGAGCCCCAGTTGCTCGGCGTCCCAGTCAAGTTCCTCGACGGTGATGCCGGCCCCGACTGCGCGGGCATTGCCGCTGCCGGCAGTGCGGCTGTCGGGATCGCCCATGCCGACGACCAGCCGCGCCACGCCCGATCCAGCGACAAGGTCGGCACAGGCCGGCCCGCGCTCGGACTGGTGCGCACAGGGTTCCAGCGTGACATAGAGGGTTGCGCCCTTGGCGGCTGCTCCTGCCGCTTCCAGCGCCATGGCTTCGGCGTGGGGACGACCGCCCGGCTGGGTCCAGCCGCGGCCGACCACGCGGCCCTTGTTCACCACCAGCGCACCCACGCCGGGGTTGGGACTTGCCAGTGGCCGCGCGCGTTCTGCCAGGGCAGCCGCCGCAGCCATCCAGCGGGCATTCACGACACTTGGGTCAGCCTGCGGCACGCGCGCAGTATTCCTCGACCGACAGGGCGATCTCTTCCTCGGTCGGTCCGTCCTGGGCGGCCTCTTCGGCAGCGCGCTCGGCTTCGATCTGGCGCTCCATCTCGTCGACATCGATGAAGGTCGCGCGGCCCAGCGTTTCGTACATTTCGCGGCGCCGCTCGGCGCTCTCGTCAAGTCGCGCCTGCAGCTCGTCCTTCAACTGCTGGTTGGCGCAGTTCGAAGCGATGATCTCCGCCTCGGTGCGCGTCTCGTCGAAGGTGGAGATGTAGATCACCTCCGGCGGCATGGGCTGGACCCGCACGCTGTCCGGCACGAACAGCGTGAAGACGCAGAAGGTCGCCGCCATGGCCACGCCAAGGATCTGCCAGCGGTGCGGGGTCGGCTGCTTCCACTGGTCGTGGAAGTCCGACACCGCGCGGCGCGGGGAAACTCGGCGGAGAAACTGTTTCATGCAGCAAGAATAGGGACGGAGCGGCGCTTTCGCCAGCGCTTGTTCACCCGAAGGCGGCGTAAAGCTCGCGGCCCCGCGCTTTCAGCCAGCCGTCAGCTTCGCTGATCCGGCCCTCGAAAAGCTCGCCCAGCAAGGCGTGGAAGGCGGGCGAATGGTCGAAATGGACAAGGTGGGCGACTTCGTGCGCTACCACCGATCGGCGCACGTGATCGGGTGCCATGACCAGTCGCCAGTTGATGCGGATGCATTGGCCGCGCTTGCGGTCGCCCGAGCACGAGCCCCAGCGGCGCTGGGCGCGGGACAGCCGCAGGTCCGGCTCATCGAGCCCGCCGCGCTGGCAGTAATAGGACAGGTCGTCGCGGCACAGCGCCAGCGCTTCGCCCTCCAGCCAGCGCCGCACCCGGCCCGCAATGCCATCGACGGGTCCGCCGACACGCAGCGCGCCATCAGCCAGAACAGGCTTGCGTCCCGCCTTGCGCGCCCAGGCGATGCGCACCGGCTCGCCGCGGAATGCGAGCGGTGATCCGTCACCGATCTCCAGCGGTTCGGGCACCCGGGCCAGCTGCCGCGCGAGCCATTCCTGTCGGGCCTGGGCAAAGGCCAGCGCGTCGAGCGTGCGGCCCCAGGTCGGCAGGGTGATGCGAATCTCGCTGCCATCGGGCGACAGCCGCATTGTCAGCCGCTTGGCGCGCGCGTGGCGGCGGATGGCGATGGGGACCGTGCGCCCGTCGATCTCGATTGCCGGGTCCTGGTGGTCCTTGCGCAGCCAGTCGATCATTTCACCCGCTCCGCCTCCCAGTCGACGACGTGGTGTTCGAGCGGTCCGGCCACGGTCTCGCTGATGCACCGCCCGGCGACGCAGGCTCCGGCGGCCACCATGGCATCGCGGCTGCCGGTCAGCAGGTGGTGCCATTCCGGCAGCGGCTTGTCTTCCGCGCGCAGGCGGTAAGCGCAGGTGGCGGGCAGCCACGGGACTTCCTTTACCAGCCTGGGGGTCAGGCGCAGGCAATCGGGCACGAAGGCCTTGCGGTGGCGATAGTCGCGGCACTGCGCCGTGCCGGTGTCGAGCAGCTTGCAGGCGACATTGGTCTCGGCGATTTCGCCGGTGTCCTCGTCTTCCAGCTTGTGCAGGCAGCACCGGCCGCAGCCGTCGCAAAGCGCTTCCCATTCGGCGCGGGTCAGGGCGTCGAGGTCGAGCTCCCAGAAGCGATCCCTCAGCGCACCCATTTTGCCAGTTCCGCTGCCACTGCCTCGGCAGACTGGTCGACCGGGATCAGCGCCATGGGCTGGCCCTCGCGGTCGACCAGGTAGCCGATGCTGGGATGCTGGATGTCGTAGTCGCCGCCCGGCTCGATCGGCGGAACGCGCTGCACGGTGAAGAAGAAGTTCTCGGCAACCGCGTCGATCTGTTCCGGGGTGCCGGTGAGGCCGATCAGGTCGTCGGAAAAGGCGCTGGCGAACTCGCCCACCCGCTCCGGCGTATCGCGCTCCGGATCGACGGTGATGAAGATCGGCTGCACGTCGGCGGCGAGATCGGGATGCTCCTCGGCATAGAGATCGTAGCCGCGCATCATCCGCTGTACGTCGAAGGGGCAGACGTTGGGGCAATAGGCATAGCCGAAGTAGATCAGCTGGTAGCGCCCGGCGAAATCGGTGTTGCTGACGGGTTCGCCCGCCGAGTCGACCAGCGAGAAATCACCGCTCAGCGCACTGCCGTAAAGCGGCGCGTCCTCGACCGGCGGCTGGTTGGCGGAAGGATCGCAAGCGGTCAGCGAGAGCGCGACCAGTGCGGCGGAAACGGCCTTGAAGCATGCAGACATGACGTAGCGTTCATGCTCTGCTAACGCGCTTTGGGCAAGCGCTGTCCCCACTCGGTGCGGGGCTTTTGCGCACATTTTGAAAACAGGAGTACCGGAAGTGACGCGCGTCATCTTTCGCAAGATCATCATCACCCTTGTCGCGCTGGCCGTGGCCACCCCGGCGGTCGCGCAGCTCTATTCCGAGGGCTATCGCTTCCTCCAGGCGGTGAAGAACCGCGAAGGCGAGGAAGCAACCGAACTGCTCAACGATCCCGGCTCGACCGTGATCAATGCGCGCGACCTGTCGACCGGCGAGACGGGCCTGCACCTCACCGTGGCCCGCCGCGACCTGACCTGGACGCGTTTCCTGCTGCAGGAGGATGCCAACCCCAACATTGCCGACAACCAGGGGCGCACGCCGCTGATCATTGCCTCGCAGCTGGGCTGGGTCGAGGGCGTGAGCGCCCTGATCGAGGCTGGCGCGCGCATCGACGTGGCCAACGAAACGGGCGAGACACCGCTCATCTCCGCCGTGCACGCGCGCAATGTCGAGCTGATCGCCGTGCTGGTCGAGGCCGGAGCCAATCCGGATCGCACGGATAATACCGGTCGCAGCGCGCGCGAATATGCCAGCCAGCCGGGTATGTCCTCGCGGGTCCTGTCTGCCATTGTCGACAACGAGCCGGACGACAGCGACGGATCCGGCGGCACCTACGGCCCGGACTTCTGATGTCTGCGGCTGACCTCGCGGACGCCACGCTGGACGAGCTGCGGCTGGCCCTGGCGCCGGAAATCGCGCTCGCTGCCATGTTCGACGGCTGGAGTGACGCCGCGCTCGAATCCGCTGCCGAATCGCTGGGCGTGGAGCCGGCCGTCGCCCGGCTGGCCTTCAAGGACGGCCCGATGGACATGGTGCAGGGCTGGGTGGCCGCGATCGATGCCCGCATGGAGGCGCATTTCGCCGATGGCCGGCTCGACACCATGAAGATCCGCGAGAAGATCCGCGCGCTGGTGTGGTTCCGGCTCGAGGCTGTTGCCGGCCTCGAGGAATCGCTCCGCCGCGCACTGGCGATCCAGGCCATGCCGCAGAACGCCCCGAAGGCACTGAAGCTGGGCTGGTCGAGCGCCGACAAGATGTGGCGCCTCGCGGGCGACACCGCGACCGATTACAACCACTACACCAAGCGCGCGATCCTGGCCGGCATCTATGCCGCGACCCTGGCCGTGTGGCTGGATGACGAAAGCGCTGACAAGGCCGAAACCGCGGCCTTCCTCGACCGCCGGATCGAAGGCGTGATGAAGTTCGAGAAGGCCAAGGCGCAGTTGCTGGGGGGAGACCGTGAACACTTCGATGTTGCACGCTTCCTGGGCCGGCTCCGCTATCCGCAGGGCTGACGTTCCTCCTATTGATAATCAGTTGCAATTAGCTCTCTCGTCTGGCACCGCGCCCACCATGGAACCCGAACTTACCCTCGATACGCTGGCTCCGCTGGAGCGTGCGGAAATCACCAGAGTCGACTGGGCCGTGCTGGCCCCTGAAGAAGCCAAGCGCCTGCAGGCGCTGGGTATCGACAAGGGTGCGCGTGTCGCCATCGCCCATCGCGGCATCTTCATCGGCAAGGATCCGATCGCGCTGATGGTGGGACGCATGCAGGTGGCCATCCGCCGGGTCCACGCCAAGGCCATGACGGTGAAGCTGGTATGAGCCGCCTTCGCACTGCAGCCCTCGTCGGCAATCCCAACGCAGGCAAGTCCGCGCTGTTCAACGCGCTGACAGGTGCCCGCCAGAAGATTGCCAACTATCCCGGCGTTACCGTGGAGCGGAAGGCCGGGCGAATGTTCCTGCCTTCGGGCGAGCCGGTTGAACTGATCGACCTGCCCGGTTCCTATTCGCTCGACCCGGCCAGCCCGGACGAGGAGGTTACCCGCCGGGTGGTGATGGGCGAGTTCCCCGGCGAAGCGCGGCCGGACGTGCTGGTGGTGGTGGTCGATGCTGCCAACCTCGAACAGCACCTCGTCTTTGCGCAGGAGCTGGTGGCCATGGGCCAGCCGCTGGTCGTGGCGCTCAACATGGTCGACCTCGCCGAACGTGACGGACTGGTGATCGACCCCGAAGCCCTGTCCGCCTCGCTGGGCGTGCCCGTTGTCTCCACCGTCGCCGTGCGCAAGCGCGGGATCGAGGCGCTGGCGGCCGCCATGGCCGCGGCCGAGGCGCAGGACCTTTCGACCCGCCACGAAGTCGCGCGGCTGACCCTGCCCGAACGCCGCCTTGCCGCGCGCAACATGGCCAAGGGCGCGATCCTTTCCGAAAGCGGCGAGCACCGGCTGCACGCCCAGCTCGACAAGGTGCTGCTGCACCGCTGGCTGGGACCAGTCATCCTGTTTGCCCTGCTGTTCGTGATCTTCCAGGCTGTGTTCGCCTGGGCGACGCCCTTTGCCGACGCGCTCGACGGCGGCATCTCGGCGCTGATCGGACTGGTCGAGGGAGCCATCCCCGAAGGCGTCTTCCGCGACTTCATCACCGAAGGCGTGCTGACCGGCGTCGGCTCCGTGGTGGTCTTCCTGCCGCAGATCATCATCCTGTTCGCCTTCATCCTTGCCATGGAGCAGTCGGGCTACATGGCGCGGGCTGCCTTCATCATGGACCGGCTGATGGCCTATGTCGGCCTGTCCGGGCGCAGCTTCATTCCGCTGCTGTCGAGCTTTGCCTGCGCCATTCCCGGAATCATGGCCACCCGCGCCATTGCCGATCCCAAGGACCGGCTGACCACCATCCTGATTGCTCCGCTGATGACCTGCTCGGCGCGCCTGCCGGTCTATGCCGTGATCATTGCCGCCTTCATTCCCGCTACCTCGGTGGGTCCGGGCGTGGGCCTGCAGGGCCTGGTGCTCTTCGCGCTTTACGTGCTTGGCATCATCGGCGCGATGGTGGTCGCGCTGGTGCTCCGCCGCACGGTGACCAAGGGCAGCGCCTCGGGCTTCATCATGGAGCTGCCGCGCTACCAGATGCCGCCGCTGCGCGACCTCGCCATCGGCCTGTGGCAGCGTGCGTGGGTCTTCCTGCGCCGTGCCGGTACGATCATCTTTGCCGCCACCGTCGCGCTGTGGATCCTGCTCAGCTTCCCCAAGGCGGAACCGGGCGAAAGCCAGATTGATGCCTCTATCGCCGGGCAGGTGGCAGACGGCCTCCACGTCGTGATGGAGCCGATCGGCTTCAACCGCGAGATCAGCCTCGCGCTGATTCCCGCCATGGCGGCGCGCGAAGTGGCCGTCTCGGCGCTGGCGACGACCTACGCGGTCGATGCCGACGACGAGGAAGCCGAAGCTGCCGGCCTCATTCCGCGCCTGCAATCGGGCTGGAGCCTGCCGACCGCGCTGGCCTTCCTCGCCTGGTTCATCTTCGCGCCGCAGTGCATCTCCACCATCGCCGTGACACGGCGCGAGACCAACGGGTGGAAGTGGCCTGCAATCATGGTCGGTTACCTCTTCGGCCTCGCCTACATCGCGGCTGGCGCGACCTTCTGGACCGCGACCGCGCTGGGCCTCTAGCCGCGCACCTGCGCAAAACCCGCTCCACGGTGGAGATAACTGCGCCCGCAGGGGTGGCGACTCGCTTTTGCCTTCGATAAGCCCTTCCGCGAACAGAAGAGGATTCGCGTAATGGCAGGCAGTCTCAACAAGGTCATGCTGATCGGTAACCTGGGTGCAGACCCGGAGATCCGCAGCTTCCAGAACGGCGGCAAGGTGTGCAACCTGCGCATTGCCACCAGCGAGACGTGGAAGGACCGTGAGGGCCAGCGCCAGGAGCGCACCGAATGGCACACCGTGGCCATCTTCAGCGAAGGCCTGGTCCGCGTCTGCGAAAACTACCTGAAGAAGGGCAGCAAGGTCTACGTCGAAGGCCAGCTGCAGACTCGCAAGTGGCAGGACCAGAACGGCCAGGACCGCTACTCCACCGAGGTCGTCCTGCGCGGCTTCAACGGCACGCTGACCATGCTCGATGGCGCTGGCGGCGGCGGTGGTGGTGGTGGCGGCAGCCGTGGCGGTGGCGGCAGCAGCTGGGACCAGTCTGGTCCGGCCGGCGGCGGCTCAGGTAGCGGTGGCGGCTACGGCGGCGGATCGCCGGGCGGCTCCGGTGGCAGCGCACCTTCGGGCGGCGGCTCCAACTACGACGACCTCGACGACGATATTCCGTTCTGAGCCGGAACGCGTCCGCCCCAGCGGTCATTTTGAACACACGGACCGGTCCCGGTGGCAATGCTTCCGGGGCCGTTTTCGTGCACCCGTTATATGCGAAAGTCCTGTCAGCAGACGGAGCGGCGAAAGTTGCAGACATGCGGACTGAAGCTGCCGGCAATCTGAGGTGTGGCAAAGAGCCAGCGGACTTAAGCGATTCCCTTCGAGCGCGCGTACCTTGCCATGAATGTCCCCCTTTTGCCCTGCACCTAAACGGCAATTCGCCGGCGGGGCGAGGCGGAGGGCATCAGTCCTTCTTGAGGCCGCGCAAGGCCTCGGCCAGCGGACCGTCTTGCTCGCCTTCCTCGACCAGCCCATGGCGGCGGCGCGCCTCGTCGGCATTCGGGCCTTCGAGGTAGGGATCGATCGCCAGCCCCAGCGTCTGCGCCACGGCTTCGCCAATGTCGAAGGCGGTGCCGTCGTAGGGGATCTGGTCGAGCTCTTCCTCGCTCAGTTCGACTTCTTCGTCCGGGGCGTAATCGGGCAAGGCGCGTTCGGGCACGAAATGCAGGGAAAGCGGTTCGCTGATGGCGACCTGTAAGTCATCGCCCGACACGGCGCAGCTTTGCACCACCCTGGCTTCCAGCGTGCCCTTGGCGTGGACGTCCTCGCCGCTGGCTTCCAGCGACACGACCGCTTTCAGCCGTTCGATCGAGACGATCGCGAATCGCTCCGCCAGTGCGGCGCATTCCGCTTCGGTTGCGGTCAGCGTCACCGGTTCGGCGGTGATCGAACGGCGATCCACCATGCGGGAGAATTCGGGCCGGGAAGATTGAGGCGTATCACTCATAAAGCAGCGCTCCCTCCAGCAGGCTCGCATCGTCCATGGCGGACAGGCCATTGTGCAGCGCGCGCGTGCGTACGGCGAGGGCGAAGGGCTTCTTGTCCTCGTCCACCAGCGTCACGTTGCGCTGCAGGATGACCGCCAGCGCCGCGTCGCTGTCGGCAAAGGCTTCGCGCAGCGCGCCCAGCCGTCCGCCCAGCGAGGCAACCAGCTTGCCCATGTTCTTGCCCACCATCAGGTCTCCCACGCCGGTGTCGCGCAGCTGCCGGTCCATGTCGGCGACGAACAATTCGGTCAGCAGCGCGGTCTTGGGGGCGAGGGTGGGGCTGTTTTCCATCCGCAGCATCACCAGCGACATGACATGGGTGATCATGTCGAAGCGGCCCTGAACGGTATCGGCCACGCCGCAATCGGCATACCATTCGCGCTCGCGGCTGGTGCCGACCACGCCGTGCCACAGCGTGCGCAGTGCGTCGCGAGGGTCCTGGCCACGGCCCATCAAGCGGGAGAAAAATGACATCGTCGGCGGTGCTTCCATTAAGCGGGTGTTCAATGCGTCTGTCCGAAGCCGAGGACACACCAGTGCTCTTGCGTTGCACAGCCGCGCCGGCTCCCCTAAGGCGGGTGCGCATAGCCGACGCACGGCGTTCCGGCAAAACCGAATTGCAGAAGGGTTTAGAGATGGGTTGGACAGCGCGGGGTAGCGCAGCAGTGGCACTGGCAGTGGCACTCGCAGGATGCTCGTCGATCAACAATCACCGTGGCTATATCGTCGACGAGACGCTCTATGCCGCGATCCAGCCGGGGCTCGACAACCAGCAGTCGGTGCGCGGCACCCTCGGCCAGCCGACCATGATCAGCCAGTTTGGCGATCCGGTATGGTACTACATTTCCAGCCGCACCACGCAGGCCCCCTTCCGCCAGCCCAGGATCAACACGCACTCGGTGCTGCAGGTCCATTTTGACGAGGCCGGCAATGTCGTTTCGACCGAACGCACCGGCATGGAGCAGGTCGCGCGGATCACGCCCGATGGCGACGAGACGCCGACGCTGGGCCGCGAACGCGGATTCCTGCAGGACCTCTTCGGCAATATCGGCACGGTCGGCGCCATGGGCGGCGGCGGCTGATCGCCCATCCCCCGCGCTCCGTGCTTGAAGCGCGCGGGCGTCCTGCCCATATCCCGGCACATGTCTGACGAGAAAGGCAGCCACGGCCTTACCCAGTGGCACGGCACGACGATTGTCGGCGTGAAGCGCGGCGATGCTACCGTCATCGCCGGTGACGGCCAGGTGTCGATGGGCAATACGGTGATGAAGCCCAACGCCCGCAAGGTTCGCCGCATCGGTGATGGCGAAAAGGTGGTGGCCGGTTTTGCCGGTGCTACCGCCGACGCCTTCACCCTGTTCGAACGGCTGGAACGCAAGCTGGAACAGCATAGCGGACAGCTGCTGCGTGCGGCGGTTGAGCTGGCCAAGGACTGGCGCACCGACAAGTACCTGCGCAACCTCGAAGCCCTGATGATCGTCGCGGACAAGGACGTCCTGCTGGTGCTCACCGGCAATGGCGACGTGCTGGAGCCCGAAGGCGGGATCGCTGCCATCGGCTCTGGCGGCAACTATGCCCTGGCGGCGGCAAAGGCGCTCAGCGAATACGAAGATGACGCCGAAGTGATCGCCCGCAAGGCCATGGCCGTCGCGGCCGAGATCTGCGTCTTCACCAACGGTAACGTGACCCTCGAAAGGGTCTAGCCCCTGGCGTCATCCCGGGCTTGCCCCCGGGATCGCTCGCGATCCGGAAACAACCTGATAAGGATCCCGGATCAAGTCCGGGATGACGAGAAACGGAAATATGGACAACCTGACTCCCAAGGCGATCGTCGCGGCGCTCGACGAACACATCATCGGCCAGAAGGACGCCAAGCGCGCCGTGGCCGTGGCCCTGCGCAACCGCTGGCGCCGCCAGCGCCTGCACCCGGATCTGCGCGACGAGGTAACGCCCAAGAACATCCTGATGATCGGCCCCACCGGCTGCGGCAAGACCGAGATCAGCCGCCGCCTCGCCAGGCTGGCCGAAGCGCCCTTCGTGAAGGTGGAAGCCACCAAGTTCACCGAGGTCGGCTATGTCGGCCGCGACGTCGAACAGATTGCCCGCGACCTTGTCGAGGAAGCCATCCGGCTGGAGAAGGACCGCCGCCGCGACGCCGTGCGCGAGGCGGCGAGCGAGGCGGCGATGAACCGCCTGCTCGATGCGCTGGTTGGCCCTTCGGCCAGCGAAGCGACGCGCGAAAGCTTCCGCCGCCGCATCACCGACAATTCGATGAACGATACCGAGGTCGAGATCGAAGTCGCCGAAGCCCAGGGCATGCAGATGGACATCCCCGGCATGGGTGGCGGCGCGACCATGATCAACCTCAGCGAAATGATGGGCAAGGCCTTCGGCGGCCCGCCCAAGAAGAAGCGCAAGCTCAAGGTGCCCGACGCCTGGGACAAGCTGGTCGACGAGGAAGCCGAGAAGCGCATGGACCAGGACGACGTCGCCCGCGTCGCCCTGCAGAATGCCGAGACCAATGGCATCGTCTTCCTCGACGAGGTCGACAAGATCGCCGTTTCCGATGTGCGCGGCGGCTCCGTCTCGCGCGAAGGCGTGCAGCGCGACCTGCTGCCGCTGATCGAAGGCACCACGGTGGCGACCAAGTACGGCCCGATGAAGACCGACCACGTGCTGTTCATCGCGAGTGGCGCCTTCCACGTCGCCAAGCCCAGCGACATGCTGCCCGAACTGCAGGGCCGCTTGCCGATCCGCGTCGAACTGCGCTCGCTGACCGAGGAAGACTTCATCCGCATCCTCAGCGAGACCAAGGCCAACCTCGTCAGCCAGTACAAGGCCCTGCTCGGCACCGAAAAGCTGACCGTCGAGATGACGGACGATGCGGTGACCGAAGTCGCTCGCATCGCCGCGCAAGTGAACGAAAGTGTCGAGAACATCGGCGCCCGCCGCCTGCAGACGGTGATGGAAAAGCTCTTCGAGGAACTGAGCTTCGACGCCGAGGATCGCCAGGGCGAGACCGTGACGATCGATGCTGCCTATGTCCGCGACAAGCTGGGCGAGCTGGCGGGCGACAGCGACCTGAGCAAGTATATCTTGTGACCTGACGCCGCACTTGCTCTTACTCCCTGATCCAAGGGCGGAGGCGGCAGTGGCGGTTTTCAATCGCTTTGAAGATCCGGCGACCGAACGCGACTATGTCGCCGGAGAGCGGGCCAAGTGGCGTCCGGGTGTGCGCTGGCTGACGGTTATCGCCATGGGCATCTTCGTCGTCTTCGCGCTGATGAACCCGATCTTCTTCACCGCCGAAACGCTGGCGCTCTACAACGTCGTGTCGATGGCGATGATCGTCTCGCTGATTGTCGCCTACATCGTCATCGGCCGGGAAGAGTACCTGCGCTGGCGCTGGTTCGACCCGCTGATGTTCACCCTGCTGGCCGTGGCCGCCGTGGTGTTGATGCAGGAGCTGGCACGGCGTGGCCGGCTCCAGCCGGCTCGCCTACGATTACTGGGGTGACGCCATGAACGTCGCCAGCCGCATCGAAGGCACCGCGCGGCCCAATGGTATAGCAGTATCTTCCGCCACCTATCACCAGTGCGCTGGCGCCCACGACTTCGAACCGCCCGAAGTGCTGGTGCTGAAGGGCGTGGGCGAGACCGAAATCCGCCATTTGGCGGTCTGAGTCGGCCATTCGTCGATGCAGTCGTTCTACTGCCTTGCGGATCGCACAGGCTGGTGATCTATTGGTTTCCAAGGATACTTTTGATTCCAAGGGGACGCACCGTGAAATTCCACCTGTTCGCCACCAGCGCCGTGGCGCTTGCCCTTTGCGCCAGCCAGCCCGCGCTTGCCGACCATCACGAAGAAGCCGCCGCCGAGGCCGCGCCCGCGCTGACTGCGCCCGAGATCGAGTTCACCGAGTGGACGCTCGACAACGGCCTGCGGGTGATCGCCATAGAGGACGACACCACCGCCACGGTCACCACTTCGCTTTGGTACGAGGTCGGCTCCAAGCTCGATCCCGAAGGCCGCTCCGGCTTTGCCCACCTGTTCGAACATATCCTCAGCCGCAAGACGCTGAACATGCCCTACAACATGATCAACGGCCTGACGGCGGACGTCGGCGGCACGCGCAATGCCTCCAACGGGACAGACCGCACCAATTACTACGAGACGGTGCCCGCCGAATATCTCGAGACCATGCTGTGGACGCACCGCGAGCGCATGGCTTTCCCCGTGGTCGACGACGACGTGTTCGAGACCGAACGCGCGGTGGTGAAGGAGGAATACCGCACCCGCGTGCTGGCACCGCCCTATGGCCTGCTCAGCCGCGTGGTCCTGCCCGAGGTCGCCTATGACGACCTGCCGCACCGCCGGCCCGGCATCGGTTCGATGGACGATCTCGACGCCGCCACGCTGGATGACGCGCGCGCCTTCCACCAGGCCTATTACGGTCCCGACACCGCCACGCTGATCGTCGCGGGCAATTTCGAGATGGATAACCTGCGCGCGCTGGTGGACCAGTATTTCGCGGACATCCCGCCGCGCGCCAATCCGGTCGATGTCACCATCACCATCCGCGAGGATCGCCGCACCGAGCCGCGCAGCGTCACTGCCAGTGCGCCCAACGTGCCGCTGCCGCTCTATGGTACCCTCTGGCAGTTGCCGGGCGCGGACCACCCTGACACAGCGGCGCTCGAAGTGCTCGAAGCGATCATGAGCGGCGGCGAGAACAGCCGCTTCTACACCGCGCTCGTCGAAAGCGGGCTGACGGTGCAGGCTGGTGCTTCGGCTGGCTTCACCGAGGAAGCCGGTCAGTTCTCGACTACCGCCGTGCTCAGCCCCGCTGTCGACGATCCGCAGGCGGTCCTCGACACCATGACTGCCGAGACCGCGCGCATGCGCGACGAGCTTGTGACCTCTGCCGAGCTGGCCGAGGCCAAGAACGAGCTGATCTCCTCTGCCCTGCGCCGCCGGGAAACCGCGCGCGGCCGCGCCTTCGAGCTGGGCGAGGCGCTGGTCTCGACCGGCGATCCGCGCGCGGCCGACCGCCGCCTTGCCGCTATCGCCGCCGTGACTGCCGAGGACGTCCAGCGCGTGGCGCGCGAATGGCTCGATCCGCAGGCGCGCGTCGATGTCAGCTACACCCGCGGCGAGTTCGACCCGTCGACCTTCGCCAACCCCGAACCCATGCCCGAGTTCCGCACCCTGCCGCCCGCCGTGGGCGAGCCGCTGGCCGTGCTGCCCGAAGGCGAACGCATGGCCCCTCCCGGCCCCGGCGATGCGCCCGAAGTCAGCCCGCCGCAGTTCGTCACGCAAGAGCTTTCGAACGGCATCACGGTGATCGCCGCGCAGACCGGCGAAGTGCCGATTGCGACCATGACCGTGCTCTTCCCCGGCGGCAGCTCCAGCGACCCGCGCGCGCTCTCCGGCACGGCCAACCTTGCCGCAGACCTCGCGACGCGCGGCACGCCAACGCGCTCGGCTTCCGAGATCGCGGCACGGATGGAAAGCCTTGGCGCCGGTATCGGCGGCTCGGCCCGCAGCGATGGCACGGTCTATTCGCTCACCGCGCCGGTCGGAAACATGGCGCAGGCGGGCGAGATCTTCGCCGATGTCATCCGCAATGCCGACTACCCGGAAGAGGAATTCACCCGCGAACGCGACCGCGCGCTGGATGCCATGCGCATCGCGCTCAACGAACCGGGTTCGCTGGCGGGCATGGTCATGCGTCCGGTGGTTTACGGCGATGCGCCCTACGGTTCGATCACCGGCGGCACGCCCGAATCGCTGGCGGCCATCACCCGCGAGGACCTGCTCGCCCACCGCGAGACCTGGTGGCACCCGGGTGCCATGCAGATCGTGGTCAGCGGTGGCATCTCTCCGGACGAGGCCTTTGCCCTGGCAGAAGACATGTTCGGCGACTGGACTGTTGACGCTCCGGTCCCGGCCAATCCCGACAGCCCGGCAGGCCCGGACACCATGGCGCGTACCGTGGTGATCGACATGCCCGATGCGGGCCAGGCTGCTGTCCTGCTGGCCGGTCGCGGCCCCGAACGCGGCACCGACGACTATTTCCCGCTGGTACTGGCCAATGCCGTGCTCGGCGGCGGGTCGAGCGGCCGCCTGTTCGAGGAAGTGCGCAACAACCGCGGCCTGTCCTACGGCGCCTATTCGGGCCTCGGTTCGCTGCGTGACGATCCCGTGCTGCAAGCGAGCTCGCAGACCGCCAACGAGACGGTCGACGAAGTGGTCGATGTCATGCTGACCGAGTTCGCTCGCCTGGGTGAAGAGCCGTTCGATGAGGACCTGCTGGCGCGCCGCCGACTCTACCTGAGCGGGGGCTATGCCCGCGGGCTGGAAACCTCCTCGGGTTTCAACGGCACCGTGGCGGACTTGCTGACGCTGGAAATCGACCCGGCAGAAGTGGCCCGCTATTCCGAGCACCTCGATGCGGTGACAGCGGCGCAGGCCAGCGAAGCGGCTGCGACCTACTTCGACCCGTCGGAAGTGACCGTGGTGGTGGTCGGCAATGCCTCGGCCTTCATCGAAGAGCTGCGCGCGCTGCGCCCGAACGTCGAAGTGATCCCGGCCAGCGAGCTCGACCTGTTCGACCCGCAGGTCCCCGCGAACGGCGGTTGAACCCGGCTATCCGCGCCCCTGATTGCGATCAAGGGTGCGGGGCCAGCCCTATCTCCACGCCGGTCTTGTCGGTCAGGGCGAACTTGTCGACCAGGTCGGCGCTTGCCTCGTTGAGGCCGACAACCTGCACGCTGCGCCCGTTGCGGCGCATGCGTTCCACCACCTTGTCGAGCACGTCGACGCCCGAGATGTCCCAGAAGTGCGCGCGGGTGACATCGATCACCACGTGGTCTGCCGGGTCCGGGCGCTCGCTTTCGCGGCCGAAGGCCTTGGAGAAGCGGTCGACGCTGGCGAAGAAGATCTGGCCGGTGACGGTATAGGTCGCGGTCTGTTCGTCGCGGACGCGCTTGACGCCGAACATCGAGCGGACCTTGCCGGTGAAGAAGATGCCCGACAGCAGCACGCCCACCAGCACACCCAGCGCGAGGTTGTGCGTCGCCACCACCATGACCACGGTCGAGACCATGACGACGCTCGACTGCCACGGGTGGTGCTTGAGGTTGGGGATCGAGTTCCAGCTGAAGGTGCCGATCGAGACCATGATCATCACCGCCACCAGTGCGGCCATGGGGATCTGGCCGACGATCGGGCCGAGCGCCGCGAGCAGGATCAGCAGGGTCAGGCCGGCGGTAAAGGTCGACAGGCGTCCGCGCCCGCCGCTGGTCACGTTGATCACCGACTGGCCGATCATGGCGCAGCCGCCCATGCCGCCGAAGAAGGCGGCGACGACGTTGGCCGCACCCTGGCCCGCGCTTTCGCGGCGCTTGTTGCTGTCGGTGTGGGTCATGTCGTCGACGATCTGCGCGGTCAGCAGGCTTTCCAGCAGGCCGACGGCGGCCATGGTCGCCGAATAGGGGGCGATGATGCGCAACGTTTCCCAGGTCAGCGGCACGTCGGGCAGGACGAAGTAGGGCAGGCCCTCGGGCAGTTCGCCCATGTCGGAAACGGTGTTCACGTCCATGCCGAAGCCGATGGTGATCGCGCCCAGCACGATGATCGCCACCAGCGGTGACGGCACGGCGGTGGTGAACCGCGGCAGCAGGTAGATGATCGCCAGCGCGCCCGCCACCAGCGGGTAGGTAAGCCAAGAAACGCCGATCAGCTGCGGCAGCTGCGCCATGAAGATCAGGATCGCCAGCGCGTTGACGAAGCCGGTAATGACCGAGCGCGAGACGAACTGCATCAAGAGGTCGAGCCGCAGCAGCGCGGCGATCCCCTGGAATATGCCCATCAGGATGGTCGCGGCGAAGAGGTATTCCACCCCGTGATCGCGCACCAGCGGCACCACCACCACGGCGACGGCTGCCGTCGCGGCCGAGATCATGCCCGGACGCCCGCCGGTAAAGGCGATGACCATGGCAATGGCGATCGAGGCATAGAGGCCCACGCGCGGATCGACGCCCGCGATGATCGAGAAGCCGATGGCTTCGGGGATCAGGGCGAGGGCAACGACAATGCCTGCGAGGATTTCGGCGCGCGGGTTGGCGAGCCAGTCGCG
Source organism: Aurantiacibacter gilvus (assembly GCF_038289935.1). Lineage (NCBI taxonomy): Bacteria > Pseudomonadati > Pseudomonadota > Alphaproteobacteria > Sphingomonadales > Erythrobacteraceae > Aurantiacibacter > Aurantiacibacter gilvus. The sequence continues at coordinate 371,587 of NZ_JBBYHV010000002.1, read as the reverse complement.
CTTGAGCGCGCCGGTGTTGAACATGTGCTTGTCCGTCGGTTTGCAGCGCGCAAGGTCGCGCGCGGGGTCAGGTTTGACCCCGCCTTATATGCTGCACTGCACAATGCAAGGCCGGATTGGGCAAGGGTTCCGGCGGACTAGTCGGTATATTCCTCGGGGTACCAGAACACGTCGTGGCACGCCTTGCACACCGGCTGGGTGTTGTTGACCAGCGTTGTGACCCGCTCGGCATCGCGCGCTTCGGCGGCGATCACCAGCTGTCCGGCATGGCCTGCCAAGGTCATCGACATGGCGCGGTAGAGGTCGCCCTGGGCGTCCAGCCGTTGCTGGATCGCAACCAGGTCGGTGCCTTCCGGCGGATCGGTCAGCGTCCCGTTGGGGTCCGCCGCGACATAATTGGTGGCCTCACCCATCAGGGCCGACTGGCGCTGCAGTTCGCGCGCATTGGCGAGCAGGCTTTCCCACTTGGCGTCGTCCATCAGGGCAGGATCGAAATTGCCGTAGTCGTCCATCACCTCCACCTGCATGTCCCAGATGGCCATGATCGAGGGGTTGAGCCCGTTCACCATGCCCTCGCGCACATAGTAAGGGGCCTCGTCGCTCGCGGGCGCGGAGGCGGTGGTGGCGCAAGCCGCGAGGGTGAAGGCGAGGGCGGATAGTCCCAGTGCCGAGTTGGCCAGCTTCATCATCGCGCGTCTCCCTATTCCGCGGCTTCCGGCACCGCGCTGTCCTCGTTCTGCTGCCGGCTCCACATTTCGGCGTAGAGCCCGTCACGGCGCAGCAGGTCATTATGGCTACCTTGCTCCACAATCCGGCCTGCTTCCATGACATTTATCAAATCCGCATCGGCAATGGTCGACAGCCGGTGGGCGATGGCGATGGTGGTGCGGTTGCAGCTGATGTTGCGCAGTGTCGCCAGGATATCCTGCTCGGTGCGCGAATCGAGCGCGCTGGTCGCCTCGTCCAGCAGCAGGATCGGCGGGTCCTTCAGCAGGGTGCGGGCGATGGCCACACGTTGCTTCTCGCCGCCCGACAGTTTCAGTCCGCGCTCGCCCACTTCGGTGTCGAACTTGTTGGGCAGGCTTTCGATAAAGGGCAGGATGGCAGCATCGGCGGCGGCTTGCCGCACGGCTTCGGGCGTTGGATCGCCTTGGCCCCAGGGCGCGCCGTATTCGATGTTGTAGCCGATGGTGTCGTTGAACAGGACGGAGTCCTGCGGGACGATGCCGATCGCCCGGCGCAGGCTTTCCTGCGTTACCTCGCGAATGTCCTGCCCGTCGATCAGGATGCGGCCCTCCCACGGATCGTAGAAGCGGAACAGCAGCCGCCCGATGGTGCTCTTGCCCGCGCCCGACGGGCCGACCAGCGCGATATGCGCGCCCGCCGGGGCCTCGAAGCTGAGGCCGTGGAGGATCTGCCGGTCCTTGTCATAGCCGAAGCTGACATTGTCGAAGGTGACCGTGGGCCGACGGATCACCAGCGCGGGCGCGCCGGGAGCGTCCTCGACTTCGACCGAGGTATCCATCAGGCGGAACATGTCGGCCATGTCGATCAGGCCCTGCCGGATCGTGCGGTAGACCCAGCCGAGCATGTCGAGCGGGCGGAACAGCTGCATGAGGTAGGTGTTCACCAGCACCAGGTCGCCCGGCGTCAGCCTGCCTTGCGACCAGCCCCAGACCGTCCAGGCCATGGCGCCGCCCATCATCAGGTTGAGGATCGACGCTTGCACGATGTTGAGCAGGCCGAGCGAGTTCTCGGTCTTGATGGCGGCTTCGGAATAGGCCTTGGCCGTGGTCTTGTAGCGGGTGCGCTCGCGCTCTTCCGCGCCGAAGTACTTCACCGTTTCGTAGTTCAGCAGGCTGTCGACCGCACGGGCCATGGCCTGCCCGTCGAGGTCGTTCATCTCCTTGCGCAGCTTCACCCGCCATTCGGTGATGGCCTGGGTGATCCAGATGAAGCTGACCACGGTGACGGCCGTGGCCGCGACCAGCTCCCAGCCGAAGATGGTCCAGAAGATGACCGAGACCACCACCAGCTCGATGGCCGTGGGGGCGATGTTGAACAGCAGGAAATAGAGCATCGAGCTGATCGACTTGGTGCCGCGCTCGATGACCCGGGTGATCTCGCCGGTGCGGCGCGAGAGGTGGAAGCGCAGGCTCAGCCGGTGCAGCCGCGCGAAGACATCCTCGGTCAGGCCGAGCACGGCGTCCTGTCCGACGCGGTTGAAGGTGATATTGCGCAGCTGGTCGAACAGCACGGTGCCGAAGCGGCCGGCGGCATAGGCAATTACCAGTGCCAGCGCGACCGTGAGGGCGGGATCGCCGTCCGCGCCCATGGTGTCCACCGCGCGGGCGTAGGCGAAGGGCAGGGTGAGCACGACCACCTTGGCCAGCAGCACGAAAAAGGCGGCACCCGCGATGCGGCGCTTCAGTTCGCGACGGCCCTTGGGCCACAGGTACGGCAGGAATCGCCGCATGGTTGCCCAGTCGGCGCTTTCGCCGGTTGCCGTGTTGTTGCCCATGTCCCGCACCCGCCCAACTTGGGGGCTGGCAGGCGGGGCGGCAAGCCCGCGGCTGTCAGACTCGTACTTAGTTCAGGCGCGAAGCCCGGCGGTTGAAGCGGAAGGCGGCGTCCAGCGGTACGTCGCCCGGCAGGTCGAACAGCACGCGGCGGGTACGGAAATCGATGGCGACGCGCTGGAATATGCGCAGTTCGCTCATGCCCAGGATCAGCGCCGGGCGGTCGTTCAGGTCAAGGCTTTCGAATGTCGGCGAGTCGGTGAAGGAGACGACGACATTGTTGACGAAGACACGGCCCAGTTGGAGGCGACGGGCAATGCGCGTCGCGCCGGATACGGTGACGCCGTTGACGTCGGTCATGGTTGCGTCGGCCAGTTCCTGGCGGCGGCGCAGGCGGCGCTCCAGTTCCATGTTGCCGACCGAGCCTTGCGCGCCGGTATCGACGATCACGTCGACCCGGATGCCGTCGATCTCTGCGGTGTGGATTATCAACTGGCCCAGCCGCTCGCGCGCGCGCACGACAATATCGTAGGTGGTGGCGCCTTGGGGCAGCGAATCGAGCACGTGCATCGTGCCCGCCTCGAAATCGAGCAGCACCTTCTGGTCCTGCAAGGCATCGAGACCGAGAATTCCGTCCGCCCCGCCGATATGGGCACCATCGACGAGCGGCGCGGTGCGGATGGTCATGGTACGATCGCCCAGGACGAAATCCGGGACCATTGTCGTTTCCACCTCGCGGGTGCTGGCCATGGCCACCAGTGTCGCGAGTTCGCGATCGTGCAACTGCAACTGGTCGGCAAGGGCGATGGAAAGCACCGTGGCCTGGGCGCCGGTGTCGACCATGAAGGCGAATGGGCCTTCACCGCCGATGGTGACCGGCACGGTCATGCGGCGATAGCGTTCGACTTCCATGGCGATCTGCATGGCCACGGGATCGATCACCGGGACTTCGGCAGCCTCGGTAGCTGCGGCGACGACTTCGCCAGCCTGCGGTGCAACGACGGGTGCGACGGTCTCGTCGTTCATCGGTGCACTGGCGGTTCCGCTGGCAAGCAGCGCGGCGCTCAAGGCTATCCAGACCATATCTACTCTCCCGCTCGCCGGCGCGTCCCGGCTGCGGCGAGCAGACAGAGAATATCATGCGGCGGGCAAAGGCCCAAATCGCAAACGGATCAGTTCGCCTCGCGGGGTGCGGGGAACAGCCGGGCGAGGCCAAGACGCGCCAGGGCCTCGCTGGCGAAATGATGGATCTCTTCGTAGGCCGGGTGGCGGATCTGCCGCAGCGTCACCAGCCACAACATGATTCCGGCCATGGCCGCGCTGAACACCTGCAGGAAGGTCGCCTCGGCTGCGGGGGCCACCCAGACATAAGAGAGCCAGACCGGCAGCACGGCCATTCCGGTGACAATTGCCGATTGCAGCCAGACGCGGGCGAGGGCGCTCCAGCGGAACTGCACCACCGAGTGCAGGAAGGGCGCGTGGATGGCCAGCCAGGCAAGGCCGTAGAAGACGCGGCTCGCGGCGGCGGCTTCCAGCGAATAGAAGGCACCCACGGCCAGGAAGGCGACCGACACAAGCGTATCGAGGCCGAAGCGCCAGAGCAGCGGGCGCATCTTGCCGAGCAGGATCGGCAGCTCGACGTGCAGGGGCAGGGCAATGAACAGGATCTGCGAGATCGCGATCCATTCCAGCGGCCGCGCGGCACCGATCCAGCGCTCGCCATAGAGAATGGAGATGACCGGCACCGAGCAGGCAGCAAGGCCCGCCATGGTCGGCCAGGTGATCGCGGTGAAGCTGGCGGTGACGCGCTCGTAGTGCGGACCCAGCGGGTCGCCGCGGTCGCGGAAGCGGGCGAAGGCGGGGTAGAACACCGTCGCCAACCCGCCCGAAACGAGCCAGCGCAGTTGCCAGGCCAGGCCATAGGCGCGCGCGAACAGGCCCACGGCAACGGTATCGAGCAGTCGGCCGATCATCAGCTCGGGCAGGCGCGAGCCGAGCTGGGACAGCGCCTGCAGGACCGTCGAGGCCCCGCCGAACTTGAGCACAGGCACGGCGCCGCCAAGGCGCGGCGGGATCGGCAGCTTGCCGCCAACGCGCCACTGGGCAATGGCGGCGCGGGCCACTTGCTGGGCAAAGGCACCCCAGGCCAGCGCAATCGCGCCGTAGCCATGCCAGGCCAGCGAAATGGCAATCGCGGCATTGGTCAGCACCACGCCGATCTCGATCATGGTGTTGGAGCGGAAGTCCATGTTCCGGTGCAGCAGCGCCATGGGCACGGTTGCCAGCGGCACGAAGAAATAGCTCGCGGCCACCACCAGTAGCAGCGGCAACAGGCCGGGCAGGCCATAGAAGGCCGCAGCCGGCCAGCTCAGCACCACGCAAAGCACGGCAATGGTCCAGCTGACGATCAGCGAGACGGTGAAGGCGGTGCGGATCTTGTCGTCGTCGAGATCCTTCTCGCCGGCGACGTAGCGGTTGATGCCGAACTCCTGCAGAACCGCCAGCAGGCTGACGAAGGAGAAGGCGATGGTGAACAGGCCAAGTTCGTCCGGGTCGATGAACCAGCGGGCCAGCACGACGCTGGCCACGAACTGGATGGAGAAGGCCCCCATCTGGCTCGCCATGGCCAGCAGCGCCGCGCCCCGCACGGACATGCTGCGGTTCTTTTCCGTCGTCATGGCTCAGGCCACCTGCTTGGTGCGGCTGGTGCTGTCCGCGTCGGGAGCACCGGCGCCGCGCGCATTGCGCTTGTTACGGTGGGCCAGCATCGGCGAAGCGAGCTGCGGGAACAGCCGCCATAACAGGAAGCTCGCCTGCCACACCGGACCGATAGGCTTTTCACCCCAGCTCTGGCGCAGGTCGGCAATGGCTGCATGGTCGCCGTCGATAACCCGGTCGATGGCCATCTCGAAACACAGTTCCCGGGTGTTCTCGGCAATCATGGCGCGGGCGACCTCGGCATCCGGTGAGTCAGCGGGCAATTGTTCCAGCGCCTTTTCGAAGGTGCGGATATTGCCCTTTATCATCTTCTGCGAGGCGGCCGAGGCGGAGCGCGAGCGTACCCGGTAGTCGCCCAGCACCTCGTCGAGGTAGAGCGCGTGTCCGCCCAGCAGCATCAGCCGCACCCACAGGTCGAAGTCCTCGGCATGGGTCATGCCGGCATCGAATCCGCCGATGGCGTCGAAGTCGGCACGGCGGAAAGTGGAGCCGATATAGACGCCGAAGCTGCGGTCGAAGACGTCGGCCAGCGATCCGCGCAGACCGTCGCCGGAGCCTTGCTTGCCGGTGAAGCAGAGGCGCTCCTGCGGCACGGCTCCGAAGATTCGCGCGTTGACTGTAACGAGTCGCGCGGCGGGATCAGCCTCGAGTGCCGCCGTTGTGCGGGCGAGGTAATCCGGGCGCAGCATGTCGTCGCCGTCGAGCAGGGCCACATAAGGCGCAGAGGTCGCGGCAATGGCGCGGTTGCGCGCGGTGGAGACGCCGGCGTTGTCCGTTGCGAGGAAGGTGATTCGCGAATCGTCCAGGTAAGGCGCGACGGCGGCGGCCACGTCGTCAGGCGCGCCGTCGTCGACGACGGCGCATTCCCACTCGGTGAGGGTCTGGCCCACCAGCGAATCAAGCGCCTCGGGCAGCAGGTGTGCCACGCCATAGGCAGGCACGATGACTGCTACGCGGGGGCTGCCCTTGTCACTCGGCGCTGTTGCGCCACGGATTTGCTCTGCTTTCATGGAACCCGGAAATCGCCTTGTTGCCCGCTTTGCTTAACCGCGCGCGCGTAAAGATAACCTCAATGCGCCCCCTGAGCGGGAGACGGGGGTTAATGGCCCGACCCGGCCTTGTGGCGATTCACCCGCCTGAATCGGCAAAAACGGCGCTTTTCGGGGGTTCCTGGGGCGTTTTGGGCCAGGAAAGTTGAATCAGATCCGCTTGCTTTGGCGCATCGGGGCTTGAAATCGAGCGAGGTCGAGCCATCTAAGTTCATGGAGTTACGGCCGTTTTTGAATTTTTTCAGTTTCGGCGAAATAAAATTGCAAAAAGGCGTTGACCGAATCTCGGACCCCGCCTAGATGGGCTCCACCGACGCGGCGCTGACGGTTTCTAACCGCCACATCGCGTTGGTCGCCAACACTAATCGGACAGCCGGCTCCCCCGGTGTAAATCGGGGAACCAATAGCTGTCCGCTTTGATCTGTCTGGTGGCTCTTTGACATTGTCGGTTTTTGATGAAGGGACATGTGGGCGACGGCGCCCCGTCTGCGAAGCTCAAGGTCGCAGTAACGGGTAACCAAGCCGACGCCACATCCTCGGAAAACACCACGTTTTCCGTGTGATGATGCATGTTCATTCGTATCCATTACGTTTGACAGTGCAGGTATCGGCTCCTTGAAGCTCTTGCCTTGCAGGTTAGCAACTTCGGTTGTGCCTGTTTGGTGAGTGACACAAACTTGAGAGTTTGATCCTGGCTCAGAACGAACGCTGGCGGCATGCCTAACACATGCAAGTCGAACGAACCCTTCGGGGTGAGTGGCGCACGGGTGCGTAACGCGTGGGAACCTGCCCTTAGGTTTGGAATAACAGTGAGAAATCGCTGCTAATACCAAATAATGTCTTCGGACCAAAGATTTATCGCCTTTGGATGGGCCCGCGTTGGATTAGCTAGTTGGTGAGGTAATGGCTCACCAAGGCGACGATCCATAGCTGGTCTTAGAGGATGATCAGCCACACTGGGACTGAGACACGGCCCAGACTCCTACGGGAGGCAGCAGTGGGGAATATTGGACAATGGGCGAAAGCCTGATCCAGCAATGCCGCGTGAGTGATGAAGGCCTTAGGGTTGTAAAGCTCTTTTACCAGGGATGATAATGACAGTACCTGGAGAATAAGCTCCGGCTAACTCCGTGCCAGCAGCCGCGGTAATACGGAGGGAGCTAGCGTTGTTCGGAAATACTGGGCGTAAAGCGAACGTAGGCGGTGTCGCAAGTCAGGGGTGAAATCCCGGGGCTCAACCCCGGAACTGCCCTTGAAACTGCAACACTAGAATACTGGAGAGGCAAGTGGAATTCCGAGTGTAGAGGTGAAATTCGTAGATATTCGGAAGAACACCAGTGGCGAAGGCGACTTGCTGGACAGTGATTGACGCTGAGGTTCGAAAGCGTGGGGAGCAAACAGGATTAGATACCCTGGTAGTCCACGCCGTAAACGATGATAACTAGCTGTCCGGGCTCATAGAGCTTGGGTGGCGCAGCTAACGCATTAAGTTATCCGCCTGGGGAGTACGGTCGCAAGATTAAAACTCAAAGGAATTGACGGGGGCCTGCACAAGCGGTGGAGCATGTGGTTTAATTCGAAGCAACGCGCAGAACCTTACCAGCCTTTGACATCCTTCGACGGTTTCTGGAGACAGATTCCTTCCTTCGGGACGAAGTGACAGGTGCTGCATGGCTGTCGTCAGCTCGTGTCGTGAGATGTTGGGTTAAGTCCCGCAACGAGCGCAACCCTCATCCTTAGTTGCCATCATTTAGTTGGGCACTCTAAGGAAACTGCCGGTGATAAGCCGGAGGAAGGTGGGGATGACGTCAAGTCCTCATGGCCCTTACAGGCTGGGCTACACACGTGCTACAATGGCATCTACAGTGAGCAGCGATCCCGCGAGGGTTAGCTAATCTCCAAAAGATGTCTCAGTTCGGATTGTTCTCTGCAACTCGAGAGCATGAAGGCGGAATCGCTAGTAATCGCGGATCAGCATGCCGCGGTGAATACGTTCCCAGGCCTTGTACACACCGCCCGTCACGCCATGGGAGTTGGTTTCACCCGAAGGTGGTGCGCTAACCGGTTTACCGGAGGCAGCCAACCACGGTGGGATCAGCGACTGGGGTGAAGTCGTAACAAGGTAGCCGTAGGGGAACCTGCGGCTGGATCACCTCCTTTCTAAGGATATTGGCGGAAAGCGCCTGGCCTCGTGCCGGGAAGTGCTTCCTCCGTTTCCAAAGAACATTGCCGTCGTCCTCATGTCCTTTCATCACTGGAGAAACACACAGGCCTTGGTCTGTCGTGTTTGCGCCTGAGCTGGCTCACGCCGCCCGCGGCCGCCTTCCTTCTATGGAAAGTTAGGCCAGCGATGGCAGTGTGGGCCTGTAGCTCAGTTGGTTAGAGCGCACCCCTGATAAGGGTGAGGTCAGAGGTTCAAATCCTCTCAGGCCCACCATTTTCTCTTGTCTAAAGGGGCCTTAGCTCAGCTGGGAGAGCACCTGCTTTGCAAGCAGGGGGTCATCGGTTCGATCCCGATAGGCTCCACCAGACAACACTCCAGGATGAAATGAATACGGATCCTGCTTCGGCAGGTCAGGCGACATCGGTCGCCGTCTTTGACATTGTGAATGGGTTTTTAAATCGATGCCGTGAGGTGTCGTCGCGCTGGCAAGGCCTTTGGTCTGGTCCAGTCGATGGCAAATCACAAATCAATCAAATTGATTATCTGGCTGAGATAATTCCTCCATGCCGTCGCAAGACGAACAAGCGTTATGCAGGCTTGTCGTTGATGGTGTGGATTCTCAAGCGTGAGGTAAGAGCATTTGGTGGATGCCTTGGCATGTACAGGCGAAGAAGGACGTGGCACGCTGCGATAAGCGTCGGGGAGTTGTGAGCAAACTTTGATCCGGCGATTTCCGAATGGGGAAACCCACCTTCACCATTTCTTCTTTGATCCTTTCGGGGGTTGAAGGAGAGGTGGATAAGGTATCACCTTAGTGAATATATAGCTTTGGTGAAGCGAACCCGGGGAACTGAAACATCTCAGTACCTGGAGGAAAAGACATCAACCGAGATTCCGTTAGTAGTGGCGAGCGAACGCGGACCAGGCCAGTGCCTTCATTTCAACTAGCAGAACACTTTGGAAAGAGTGGCCATAGCGGGTGACAGCCCCGTATGTAAAAGTGATGATGAAGGACTTGAGTAGGGCGGGACACGTGAAATCCTGTCTGAACATGGGGGGACCACCCTCCAAGCCTAAATACTCGTACATGACCGATAGCGAACACAGTACCGTGAGGGAAAGGTGAAAAGCACCCCGATTAGGGGAGTGAAATAGTACCTGAAACCGAATGCTTACAATCAGTTGGAGCCCCTTTGGGGGGTGACAGCGTACCTCTTGCATAATGGGTCAGTGACTTAATCTAGCAAGCAAGCTTAAGCCGTTAGGTGTAGGCGCAGCGAAAGCGAGTCTGAATAGGGCGAATGAGTTTGTTGGATTAGACCCGAACCCCGGCGATCTAGGCATGACCAGGCTGAAGGTGCGGTAACACGCACTGGAGGGCCGAACCGTTTAATGTTGAAAAATTATCGGATGAGTTGTGTTTAGGGGTGAAAGGCCAATCAAGCCGGGAAATAGCTGGTTCTCCGCGAAATCTATTGAGGTAGAGCGTCAGATGTATGCCGATGGGGGTAGAGCACTGGATGGGCTAGGGCCGCGCGAGCGGTACCAAACCTAACCAAACTCCGAATACCATCGAGTCTTGTCTGGCAGACAGACGGCGGGTGCTAAGGTCCGTCGTCAAAAGGGAAACAGCCCTAACCTACAGCTAAGGTCCCCAAGTCATCACTAAGTGGGAAAGCATGTGGGATTTCCAAAACAACCAGGAGGTTGGCTTAGAAGCAGCCATCCTTTAAAGAAAGCGTAACAGCTCACTGGTCTAAATAAGAGATCCTGCGGCGAAGATGTAACGGGGCTAAAGTGATGCACCGAAGCTTAGGGTTCAGAATTTATTCTGAGCGGTAGCGGAGCGTTCCGTAAGCGGATGAAGCCGAAGGGTAACCGACGGTGGACGTATCGGAAGTGCGAATGCTGACATGAGTAGCGATAAAGAGGGTGAGATGCCCTCTCGCCGAAAGACCAAGGGTTCCTGCGCAACGCTAATCGGCGCAGGGTAAGCCGGCCCCTAAGACGAGCCCGAAGGGGGTAGTCGATGGGAACCACGTTAATATTCGTGGGCCTGGAGATGTGTGACGGATGGCGGATGTAGTTCTCTCTTAACGGATTGAGAGGGCTGCCAAGTTGTCCCGGGAAATAGCCTCTCCATATAGACCGTACCCGAAACCGACACAGGTGGTCAGGTAGAGTATACCAAGGCGCTTGAGTGAAGTATCCTGAAGGAACTCGGCAAATTGCCTCCGTACCTTCGGAAGAAGGAGGCCCTCTCATTAGGCAACTAGTGTGGAGGGGGCACAGGCCAGGGGGTAGCGACTGTTTATCAAAAACACAGGACTCTGCTAAGTCGGCTTCAAGACGACGTATAGGGTCTGACGCCTGCCCGGTGCTGGAAGGTTAAGAGGAGGAGTGCAAGCTCCGAATTGAAGCCCCAGTAAACGGCGGCCGTAACTATAACGGTCCTAAGGTAGCGAAATTCCTTGTCGGGTAAGTTCCGACCTGCACGAATGGCGTAACGACTTCCCCACTGTCTCCAGGATATGCTCAGCGAAATTGAAGTTCCCGTGAAGATGCGGGATACCCGCGGTTAGACGGAAAGACCCCGTGCACCTTTACTGCAGTTTCAGAGTGGCATTAGGAAAGAGCTGTGTAGCATAGGTGGGAGGCTTTGAATCTTGGGCGCCAGTCCAAGGGGAGCCATAGGTGAAATACCACCCTGCTGTTTTCTGATGTCTAACCTCGTACCGTTATCCGGTACAGGGACCCTCTGTGACGGGTAGTTTGACTGGGGCGGTCGCCTCCTAAAGAGTAACGGAGGCGCGCGATGGTAGGCTCAGGCTGGTTGGAAACCAGCTGCGAGAGTGCAATGGCATAAGCCTGCCTGACTGCGAGACTGACGAGTCGAGCAGAGACGAAAGTCGGTCATAGTGATCCGGTGGTCCCTCGTGGAAGGGCCATCGCTCAACGGATAAAAGGTACGCCGGGGATAACAGGCTGATACTGCCCAAGAGCTCATATCGACGGCAGTGTTTGGCACCTCGATGTCGGCTCATCACATCCTGGGGCTGGAGCAGGTCCCAAGGGTTTGGCTGTTCGCCAATTAAAGTGGTACGTGAGCTGGGTTCAGAACGTCGCGAGACAGTTTGGTCCCTATCTGCCGTGGGCGTCGATTGTTGAGAGGAGTTGCCCCTAGTACGAGAGGACCGGGGTGAACATACCTCTGGTGTACCTGTCATCGCGCCAGCGGTGCAGCAGGGTAGCTATGTATGGACGGGATAACCGCTGAAAGCATCTAAGCGGGAAGCCTCCCTCAAGATAAGCAATCATCGAACCGTGATAGACCATCACGTTGATAGGCTGGGTGTGGAAGTGCAGTAATGCATGGAGCTAACCAGTCCTAATAGTTCTGTTCGCGCTTGGTGGATCCCACCATCAACGTCAGGCCTGAATGGCCTAGCGTTGTGGAGGATTTGTCCAGCCGGATAATGACGCCTTAAACAGCAACAAACACCTTGATTGGTGCATCGATTTAAAACCTTGCCCGCACGCCGGCTTCATTGCTTGGTGGTCATAGCGCCTGTGACCCACCCGATCCCATCTCGAACTCGGCCGTGAAACCAGGCAGCGCCGATGGTACTGTGTCTTAAGGCACGGAAGAGTAGGACGCCGCCAGGCATTGTAGCCGGCGAGCTCGCAAGGAAATAACCCATTCACAAGTCAGAGGGCTGACCCGCAAGGGGCGGCCCTTTTGGCGTCTCTACGACGCCTGACATAACGGTGCCGCGGGATGGAGCAGTCCGGTAGCTCGTCAGGCTCATAACCTGAAGGTCGTTGGTTCAAATCCAACTCCCGCAACCACCGTCATTCATCAAAAACCGACATTTCCAGCCGCTGCGTGTTGCGTAGCGCGATCGGCGCACGCTTGCGCCCGGAAGATTGTCAACAATTTCACCGATCATGTTTGCCTTGTCTTGCCCTGCGGTGCTCGTTCACCCCTTGGGCGAGACACGGGAGAATTCGCCCTGTCTCACGCCCGATACGTGCGTGAGCAGTTGACGGCGGACGAGCGTTCCACAATGAGCGTTCGCGAACGCGGCACCCGCTCTGGCGGGCACAGCCGCTGGTGCAAGCCAATGAATGGAGAGGCAGGATGGCAAGTTTCGACAGATTGAACCCGATGACCGGCGAGGTTGCCTCGTCTGCGGAGGCGATGCAGCCTGGAGACATCCCGGCGATTGCAGCGAGAGCGCAGGGAGGCTTTGCCGTCTGGTCGAAGATGGGCCCCAATGCCCGCCGCGCGGTGCTGAACAAGGCCGCCGACGCGTTGATGGGCAAGAAGGACGAATTCGTCGCCGCCATGATGGGCGAGATCGGCGCGACCGCCGGTTGGGCCATGTTCAACCTCGGCCTTGCTGCCGGCATGGTGCGCGAAGCCGCTGCCATCACCACGCAGATCTCGGGCGAGGTCATCCCTTCCGATCATGAAGGCACCGTGGCCATGGGCCTGCGCGAGCCGGTCGGCGTGCTGCTGGGCATTGCCCCGTGGAACGCGCCGATCATCCTTGGCGTGCGCGCCATCGCCGTGCCGCTGGCTTGCGGCAACGCGGTGATCCTGAAGGCGAGCGAACAGTGCCCGCGAACCCATGCCCTGATCATCGAGGCCTTTGCCGAAGCCGGCTTCCCCGATGGCGTGGTCAATGTCGTCACCAATGCGCCCGAAGATGCGCCCGAAGTGGTCGGCGCGCTGATCGATGCGCCGGAAGTGAAGCGCATCAACTTCACCGGCTCCACCGCGGTCGGCAAGATCATCGCCAAGCGCGCTGCCGAACACCTCAAGCCCGTGCTGCTGGAACTGGGCGGCAAGGCACCGATGCTGGTGCTGGAAGACGCCGACCTCGACGAGGCGGTGAAGGCGGCCGGTTTCGGTGCCTACATGAACCAGGGCCAGATCTGCATGTCGACCGAGCGTATCATCGTGGTCGACGCCGTGGCCGACGAGTTCGCAGCCAAGTTTGCAGAGAAGGTGCGCAATCTTCCCGCTGGCGATCCCACCGAAGGCAAGACCCCGCTGGGCGCCGTGGTCGATCGCAAGACGGTGGATCACTGCTACTCGCTGATCGAGGAAGCGACTTCCAAGGGTGCAGAGCTGCTGGTGGGCGGCGAGACGACCATGAACGTCGTCATGCCCGCGCACCTCGTCGACAAGGTGACGCCGGACATGAAGCTGTTCCGCGACGAAAGCTTCGGTCCGGTGGTCGGTATCATCCGCGCCCGCGACGAAGCCCACGCGATCGAGCTGGCCAACGACACCCAATACGGCCTGTCGTCAGCGGTCTTCACCAGGGACACGGCACGCGGCCTGAAGGTGGCGCGCCAGATCCAGGCGGGTATCTGCCACGTCAATGCCAGCACCGTCTCCGACGAGCCGCAGATGCCGTTCGGCGGGATGAAGGCTTCGGGTTATGGCCGCTTCGGCGGCAAGGCCGGTATCGACGCCTTCACCGAACTGCGCTGGATCACCTTCGAAACCGAACCCGGACACTACCCGATCTAGGAGGCGGAGCAGACCTGCGCGTCAGGTGTGGAAATGGACGGCCTCGTCGAGTTCCCTGAGGAACGACAGGCCGTTCTCCACGTGCTCGCGCATGGCCCGTTCGGCTTCGGCCGGATCGTTGGCCATGATGGCGGCGAGGATCGCGCGGTGATCGCGGGCGGCCTCGCGCAGCCGTTCGCCGCGGTAGAACGTGCCGAACAGGAGGTGGTGCACGGGCGTGTTCAGCCGCTTGACCACTTGTTCGATTACCAGGTTGCCCGCGCCGCGCATCAGTAGCTGGTGCCATTCCGCATTGAGCCGCCCGAACTCCTCGGGACGCTCGTTCTCGACGCATTCTTCCATCGCCGCGGCGATTTCCTGCAAGTGCTCACGGTCGGCTTGGCTGGCGCGTTCGGTGAAGTCCGCCGCGCACAGGCCTTCCAGCGCCGCGCGCGCACGATAGAGCTGGCGGACCTCGTCCATCGAGGCGCCGCGCACCTTGGCACCGCGAAACTCCTCGATCTCCACCAGGCCGTCTGCCGCCAGCCTCTGGTAGGCTTCGCGTACCTTGAAGCGGCTGCCGCCGGTCTGGCGGATAATGTCCACTTCGACCAGTCGCTGGCCGGGCACGAACCTGTTGGAGCGGATCTGCGCGCGGATCCAGTCGGCGATCTCCGCGCTCGACGGACCCTTGCGGGCGAGGGCTTCTACGGCGTCTTCCATGACTCGTTTGGTAGTATCGCCCGCATTATTGTCAACAATTTGGTTATCCATATTTTCGTTGCCGCTGAATCCGGCAAGCGTAATCAGGCCACCACGCCAGAACCTACAACAGGCTGGCAATGGATGTTCTTGGGGAGGATTTAATGCGCTCTTTTGGTTGTCGCGCCGGCTCAGGCCTGCTTGCTAGCGTTGCCTTGTCGGCAATGATGTTCCCGGTATCGGCATATGCCCAGGATACCGATGAGGAGGAGGCGACTGCGCAGTCGGCCCCGCGTGAAACGATCGTGGTCACCGGCAGCCGTATTGCCGGCGTTGCCCCTGTAGGGGCGACCGTCACCACCTTGGGACGGCAGGAGATCGAGGCATCGGGCGAGGTCACGCTGGACCGGATGATCCGCGAGCTGCCGCAGGTGCTCGACCTCGGCTTTTCGGAAAACTCGCGCGGGCAGTCGGGCGGCAATGGTAACGCCACCTATTCCAATTCGATCAACCTTCGCGGCCTGGGTCCGTTCTCGACGCTGATCATCAGCGACGGTCACCGGATGACCAATAACGGTCGCGCGATCGATCCCTCCGTCCTGCCGACGCTGGGCGTCGAGCGGGTCGAGGTGATCGCCGACGGTGCCTCCGCCATCTACGGTTCGGATGCGGTTGCGGGCGTGGTCAACCTGATCCCCCGCCGCAGCCTTGATGGCGTGGAGGCATTCGGCCGCATCGGCTCTTCCGAAGACGGTGATTTCTGGGAATGGAACGCCGGCGTCGCGCTGGGCAAGGTGTTCGACCGTGGCCAGATCATGGTGGCCTATGAGCACGCCTATCGCTCCAACCTGAGCGGCGACGACCGCGACTTCTTCACCTCCGACCAGCGTCCGTTCGGCGGGCCCGATTACCGAGTCAACACCTGTGCGCCCGGCACCCTGATCTACCAGGGCCAGACCTACGCCCTGCCAGCCAATTACGACGGTAGCCAGATGCTCACGGCGGGGACGGAAAACCTGTGCGAAGCGCTGGCGGGCCAGGATTTGTTCCCGGAACAGGAATACGATTCTGTAAACAGCACCGGCACCTTTGCCATCAGTGACATGATCGAAGTGTTCTACGATGGCTATTACTCGAAGCGGCGCTTTTCGCGCTCACCCGGCGCCGTAACCGCAACGTTCACCGTGCCGGAAAGCAATGCCTTCTTCGTGGCGCCCGATTTCTACGTTCCGGGGTCTGGTGGCTACCAGATCGCCTATAATTTTGGCGAAATCAGGGACTTCGATCAATATGAAGGTTTTCAGGAGAACTGGCAGATTACGCCGGGCCTGCGGGTGAACCTGCCAAACGACTGGATCATCGAAGGCCGAATTGGTTATGGCGAGGCGACCGACCGGGCCGATAACACGGACGAGCTCGACAGCCGCGGCCCCAACAGTGCCCTGGCGGTTGCCCTGCGCAGCAGCGACCCGAGCACCGCACTCGATCCCTACAGCGGTGGTCGGACTGCTTCGTCTACAGTGGAATCGATCTTTGGCGGCTTCCGCACGTTCCCGACCGATGCCGAACTGACTACCTACCAGCTCGGTGCCAACGGCCCGCTGTTCGACTGGGCTGGCGGCGAAGTTGCGCTGGCGGTGGGCTATGAAGGCCAGGATTTCACCCAGACACGCAACCCGGGTACACCGACGGAAGAGACCAGCAACCGCAAGGTAGATTCCTTCTACGCAGAGTTGCTGGTGCCCATCTTCGGCCCTGGCAATGCGACGCCGGGCTTCGAGGAGCTGGAGCTTACGGCTGCTGTGCGCCACGACAATTACAGTGACGTGGGCAGCACCACCAATCCCAAGTTCGGTATCAACTGGGAACCTGCCGATGGCGTGAGGCTGCGCGGCAGCTTTGGCACCTCGTTCCGCGCGCCGACGTTTCCCGAGATCTTCGGCAACAGCTCGCGCCTCTTCATCCAGGCCTACACCAATCCGGACCCGACCGGTCCCTCGCGCGTCAGCGGCTACACTTACGGCTCGGGCCCCAACCCGGACCTGCAGCCCGAAACCGCGACTACCTGGACGGTGGGTGCCGATTTTGACGTAATCCCCGACCTGACCTTCGGCTTCACCTACTTCGACATATCCTACGAGGACACGATCAGCGGACTGCTGTCGAACCTGTCGGTGCTCGCGCTGGCAGACGAATATGCAGGGACCGACGTGATCCTGTTCGGCCAACCGGCTCTGACGCGGATCAATGAGCTGATTGCCCAGGGCAAGCCGATCCTGCAGTTCCCCGGCACGACCGACGACTGTACGGCAAACCAGAATCCCGACGCTTGTATCTTTGTCGACGGACGCAGCCTCAACCTCGGGCGCTCGCAGATGCAGGGCATCGACTTCAACATGCGGTACTTCGCCGAGTTGGGGCCCAACGACTTCCTGACCTTCCAGGCAAACGGTACTTACCTGACCGCCTACGAAGTGGCCTTCACGCCCGGCGGTGACTTCGAGGACCTGCGGAACGAGATCTACCAGCCGCTGAAGTTCCGCGCCCGCGCCAGCGTGACCTGGGAGCATGGCCCTTTCACCACGCGACTGCAGGCCAACCACATCGGCGGCTATGACAACACGCTGACGACGCCGGTGCAGGACGTGGACAGCTACACGCCGATCGATCTCTCGGTCACCTGGGACCTTGTGGAGAGCCTCTCCCTGGGCATGGTCGATCGAGCTGCGCTTACCCTCGAGGTTCGCAACCTGTTCGATGTCGATCCGCCCTACGTCAACGTGGCCCCTTCCGCTAACGGTGGTGGCGGCTACGATGCCACGGTGGCAAATCCGGTCGGGCGCCAGTTCGCGGTCAGCTTGCGGACCTCTTTCTGATAGGCTTGTCTGCGTTCCGGCGGTGCAGGGGTAGTTATGCTTGATATAGCCTTGGTCGGCGACTTGGTTCTGGATGAGCCCGACGCCGACTACTGGCTGGCGGGCATCGCCCCGGCACTCGCTGCGGCAGACCTGGCCATCGCCCATCTCGAAGTACCCCACACTAACCGGGGGCTGGAGAAATCGGGCGATGTGCCGGCTCCGGCAGCTCCGCCGGAGAATGTCGCGGCTATTGCACGGGCTGGCATCGGAATGGTCAGCCTTGCCGGAAATCACATCGCCGACTGCGGCGCTGACGGAATCGAAGATACCATTGCCTTGCTTGACGAACACGGCGTCCTGCATGCCGGAGCCGGGCCGGACCTGGTCGCGGCGCGCAAGCCCGCCGTCACCGAGGTCGGCGGACTTCGTATCGCCATGCTGAGTTACAACTGCGTGGGGCCGGAATTTTCCTGGGCCGGTCCGGCAAGCGCAGGTTGTGCCTATCTCCCGGTGGGGACTGTCGACGGGTCGCCAGTTTCCCCACAAAAGGATCTCGAGAGCGTACTCCCAGGCGCTCTCGAGATACTTTCCGAGGACATTGCCGCGCTCCGTCCGCGCGCTGATGTCGTCATCGTCGCCCTGCACAAGGGTATCGTCCATACACCGGCGCAGCTGGCACCCTACGAACGCCCGATTGCGCAGGCGGCAATAGACGCGGGCGCCGACGCCGTTGTGGCGCACCATGCGCACATCATTCGCGGGGTCGAGTTCCATCGCGGCAAGCCGATCTTCCACGGACTGGGCAATGGCTGCGTCGTCACTTCGGCCCTCTCGCCCGCGCAGGACCATCCGGCGCGGCGCGAATGGGCGCGCAAGCGGGAGGAGATGTTCGGCTTCCGGCCCGATCCTGCTTACCATCTGGCCCCGTTCCATCCCGAAGCGGTGAACGCCTTCATCGCCAAGCTGCGCCTGCGCGATGACGGAACGCTGGAACCGGCGATTGTACCGGTGGACGTCGTGGCGCCCGGCAGGCCGGTGCTCGCGCAGGGCGAGCGCGCCGCAGACATTGCCCGCTACCTGCAGGACATCACCGTCGCTGCCGGACTGCCCGGGATCGCCGTCGACGCGTCCTACCGCCTGGCGGAGGCTGCCTGACGTGCTCAAGCAAGCCGTGATCTGGACAGGCGGTGCCGCGCTGCTGGCGGCAACCACGGTTGATACCGTTGCGGTTGTCGGGCGGCACGTGGGCCTGCCGCTGACCGGCTCGATCGAGCTGATGCAGGCCATCGTCCTCGTTTCCGGCGCCATCGGGCTGGTGATTGCGACATGGGACAATGCCCATGCCCGCGTCCGCCTGCTGGTCGAACGGCTGGGGCCGGGCAGCCGCAGCCTCGCTGACCGCGCATCGGACCTCGTCACGCTGGTCTTCCTGCTGTGCCTGCTGGCCGGTTCGCTGTGGCTGTCGGCTGACCTTTGGGACGGCTACGAACAGAGCGAGATCCTCGGCATCCCCTGGGCCCTGCTGCGCATGATCGCCAACCTGTGCCTTGCCGCCTGCGCCGTGCTGCTGGTGCTGCGCCTCGTGCGGAGGCGCAAATGATCTACGCTACCGCTGCCTCCGGCCTTGTCGGGATCCTGCTGCTGCTGGGCCTACTGCTGGGCGGTGCCCGCATCGGCGCCGCGCTGGGCATTGTCGGGCTGGTCGGCCTTGCCATCGTGCTCGGCCCCGAGGCGGCGCTGATCAAGAGCGGCGTCGTCCTGGTCGACACCCTGACCCGCTACGAGCTGGGCACGCTGCCGCTGTTCCTGTTCATGGCGCACATCTTCTTCTCGATCGACGCCAGCCGCGACCTGTTCGACGCGGCGGCGAAGTTCCTTGGCCACCGCAAGGGCGGGCTGGCCTATGCCTCTATCGCCGGGTGCGGCGGGTTCGGCGCGATCAACGGATCGAGCCTCGCGACCACCGCAACCGTGGGCCTTGTCGCCTATCCCGAGATGAAGCGGCGCGGATACGATGACCGGCTGGCAACCGGCACGATTGCTGCCGGGGGCACGCTGGGCCAGATGATCCCGCCTTCGGGCGCGCTGATCGTCTTCGGCATCATCGCCGAGACCTCCATCGGCACGCTGTTCACCGCGGCCATCATCCCGGGCATTACCCAGGCGCTGTTCTACGCGCTGGTGGTGTTCATCCTGGTGCGCTGGAAGCCGCACCTCGCCACCACCGGCGATCGCGCGTCGTGGGGCGAGCGCTGGCGTGCGCTGGCGCGGATATGGGAAATCATCGTCATCGTGGTGCTGGTCATCAGCGGCATCTCGATGGGCTGGATAAGTCCGGCGGAAGCAGCTGCCATCGGCTCTGCCGGTGCCTTGCTGACAGCGGCAATCCGCCGCAAGCTGACCAAGCAGGCGCTGTTCACCGCTTTCCACGAGACCCTGCGCACCACCGGCCTGATCTACCTGATCCTGCTCGGCGCACTGCTGTTCTCGGTCTTCGTCGGGGTCACCGGGCTGGCCGTATCGGCTGGCGAATTCGTCGAAAGCCTGTCGCTCGGCACGGTCGGCACGCTGATCCTCGTTGCGCTGATCCTGCTGCTGCTGGGTTCGGTGCTCGATGGCCTGGCGTTGATGCTGCTGACCACGCCGATCCTGCTGCCCATCGTCGAGGCGACCGGGCTGACGGCGATCTGGTTCGGCATCTTCATCACCCGCGCGATGGAAATCGGCTTTGTCCATCCGCCGCTCGGCATGAACCTCTACATCATCCAGGGCGTGGCCAAGGACGTGTCGATCACGCGCATCTTCAAGGGGGTGATCCCCTTCCTGATGAGCGATTTCGTCCACCTGCTGCTGATCATCCTGTTCCCCGCCATTGTCCTGTGGCTGCCCGAATACCTTGGAAGTTGACCCGTGATAGCGATTGCCGGACCCAATTTGCCCCACCAGTTGCTGCAGGCCGCAGGCCGTCACGGCGGCGCGCTGCCGTTGACGCCGGACCGCGAATGTCCGCGCGCCGGACAGTGGCTGGAAAGCAAGTTCCAGCCCTGGGCCCCGCGCGTGCTGGAGCACTGGCTGGATGGCGACTACGATCACTTCGACGCGGTCATGTTCAGCCGCGCCGACGACAGTTCGCAGCGGCTCTACTACTACCTGGGCGAGATGCAGCGCACGGGGCAGGTGGGCGGGCCGGAGCCGCTGATTTTCGACGTGGCCAAGATCCCGCGCCAGAGCAGCCTCGTACACATTGCCGACAAGCTCAGGGCGCTGGCGGACCAGCTTTCGGTGGACAGGGATTCGCTGGAAGCGGCGATCCGCCAAGGCAATAGTGCTCTTGACGGCCGTGCGCCCGTCGCATCCGGTCCGGTGTGCCTGGTGGCCGGGTCCCCACCGCCCGATACCCGCCTGTTCGACGCGGTGGAGCAAAGCGGTTTCGCGCCTGTAGGCCAGACGCTGGAGCAATCCTGGCTGGCCTCCGCCGCGCCTGTCGAAGAGGGATCGGACGATCCCCTTGCCGCCCTTGCCAAGGCCTTGCATGTGCAGGACAGCGGTCCGCGCTCGTTTGCCGATCCGGCAGAACGCTTGTGTCGGCAGATTGCCGACAGTGGCGCGCGGGCCGTGGTGATCTGGCATATCGAAGAGGACGAGACGCGGACCTGGCAGCTGCCGTCCGAACGTGCGGTTCTCGAACAATCCGGTCTGCCGTTCCTGGTCCTGAGCCGCCGCGACTGGCTGGCACAAGACGGCGCAGCAGACGAAATTGCCGAATTTCTCGAAGGTGTTTCCGCATGAAGTTACTGGCAGGACACAAGGTTGCCGTTCTTGGCGGCATGGCAGAGCGGCCGCTGGCGCGTTACTTCGCCTCGCTCGGCGCGACGCTGGGCTGCGATGTGGCCGATGCAAGCTTCGTGATCGACGATCTGGGCTTGGCCGCCACGCGCGAGCTCGCCATTCCCGAAAGCGCCGTGCATGTCTCGGTCACCGGCTTCGGCTCTGGCGGCCCGCGCGAGCAATGGCAGTCCAGCGAACTGGTCTGCTCGGCGGTGGGCGGGGTCTTGCGCCTGACCGGTGAGCCGGGCCAGAAGCCGGTCAAGGAAGCGGGCGATGCCTGCACTTTCCACGCCGACATGGTGGCGGCATCGGGCGCGATGGCGGCGCATTTTGCCCGCGGCACGCACGGGCAGGGACAGCACGTCGACGTTTCCATTCAGCAGGTCGCCATGAGCCGCAACACCAACGGCGTGCTGGTCTGGCAGTTCGACCGCCGCAAGCTCGACCGGGCCGGGGGCTGCATCGCCTACGGCAAGGCCAAGGTGCGGGTGATCTGGCAACTGGCCGACGGCTGGTGCTTCCACGCGCTGATGACCGGGCGGCTGGGCGCCCCTGCCAACAAGGGCCTGTCCGACTGGATGGACGAAAGCGGTATCGACAATCCTATGCAGGGCGTCGACTGGCTGGCTTACAACCGCTCGACTTTGCCAGCGGAAACCCGCGCCGAGTGGGAAGCGGCGATGACTGCCTTCTTCGCCACCAAGACCAAGAAAGACATTGCCACCGAAGGCCGCCGCCGGGGCATCAATGCCTGTGTGGTGAACGAGCCGGCTGATGTGCTGAAGGACGAACACCTCAAGGCGCGCGGCTTCCTTGATACAGCAGACGGTTTGCCCGAACGCTTTGCCGCAATCCGCGCAGGCGAGGGCAAGGCCGCTGCACCGGCGATCCACGCGGGCGAGCGTCCCGGACCACTGAGCGGGGTGAAAGTGCTCGACTTCGCCTGGGCACTGGTCGGTTCGATCACCACCAAGACACTGGGCGACATGGGCGCGGAGATCGTCAAGATCGAAAGCCGCGGACGACCGGACCTGTCGCGTCTCGACGTGCAGGTTTCCGCATCGTCGGCAGGCAGCCTCGACGACAAGCCGTGGTTCGCCCACCTGAACTCCTCGAAGAAGTCGCTGACGATAAACCTCAAGGCGCCCGAGGCGCGCGAGGTGCTCGACCCGCTCATCGACTGGGCCGACGTGGTGGTCGAGAATTTCTCGCCCGGCACCATGGCCAAGCTCGGGCTCGACTACGACAGCCTAGCGCAGCGTAATCCCGGCATCGTGATGGTGTCCGGCAGCGTTTTCGGACAGACCGGGCCGCTGGCGAAGGAATGGGGTGTCGACGGCACTGGCGGTGCCCTGTCGGGGCGCACATACCAGACCGGCTACCGCGATGGCGATCCGGTGATTCCGGGCGCTGTTCCCTACGGCGACGTGATCGTGCCCTTCGTCATGGCGGGCCACGTGGCGGCGGCTCTCCAGCATCGTCGGCAGACCGGGCAGGGCTGCCATATCGACGCCAGCATGTACGAGATCTGCGTCCAGCAGATGCGCGACTTCCTCGCCATGGCCAAGGCCGGCGGGGCGCCGCAGCGGATGGGAAATGCCGATCCGGCGGTCTTTTTCCAGGACGTGTTCCCTGCCGCCGGGGAAGACCGCTGGGTAGCGATCAGTACCTTCTCGGCAGAAGAGAAGCGGCGGCTTGAAGCCATCACCGGACCGGACATTGCCGGCTGGACGCGCACGCGGACGGACCATGCCATCATGGAACAATTGCAGGCAGCGGGGATTGCCGCAGGTGCCTTGCAGGACTGCGAGGACCTGCTCGACAAGGATCCGCAGATCGCTGCCCGCGACGCGCTGGTCATGCTGGAGCATGCCGTGCTCGGCCCCTTCGGCCACATCGCCACGCCGATTGCCTTCTCGCGCGATGCCATGGCGCCCTTCCGGGCACCGGGAATGGGCGAACATTCGCACGAAATTGCCACCCGCATTGCCGGCCTCTCGCCGGAACGCGTTGCCGAACTCGAAGCCGGAGGGTTGTTCACATGAGCACCTCAGCCAACCAGCGCAGCCAGAAGCGGCTGGCCTGCACCCAGCGGGCCACCGCCTACCAGCGCGAATTCGGCAAGGAACTGCGCCGCCGGGTGGTGGAAGACCGCGAGCCCTACGCCATCGTCCAGGCCGACACCCCGCACGAGCTGTTCCACGCGATGGATATCCCGATCATCACCAACCAGTGGTGGTCGGCCTACATCTCGGCGAAGCAGCTCTCCACGCGCTATTTCGATGCCATGGTGGCCAAGGGCTATCCCGCCAACAGCTGCAAGTACTGCTCGCTGGGGCTGGCCTGTACGCTGGCCGACGATCCGGAAACTGCGCCCTGGGGCGGGCTGCCCAAGCCGACCGTCATGGTCGCGCGCCTGACCTGTGACTGCATCCAGCAGGTGTTCGGCCAGTGGTCGCAGGCGCTGGGGAGCGAGTTCTTCCCGATGGAGGCCCCCGCGTGGACCGACAAGGACCCGCAATGGTTCGCCAATTCCCGCAGCGAGTGGGAGCGCGTCTTCCAGCCGGACCGCATCCAGCACATGGTGCGCGAGATGGCGGACCTGATCGCCTTGCTCGAGAACCGCACTGGACGCCGGTTCGACGCAGCGAAGTTCCATCACCTGATGGAGCAGATCAACGTGCAGGAAGGCTATATTTGGGAGGCTGCCCAGGCCATCGGCAAGGCGCGTCCGTGTCCGGTCTCGATTGCCGAACAGATGCCCAACACCATGATCCCGCAGTGGCATCGCGGGTCGGACTGGGCCGTGGCCCATGCCAAGGAATTCCGCGACGAGGTGATGGGCCTGATCGACAGCGGCCACGGCGCTTCGAGCAACGAGAAGCTGCGGCTGATGTGGATCGGTGCCGGGGTCTGGCACGATCCGGGCTTCTACCAGGCGCTGGAAGAGACGATCGGCGCGGTGTTCGTCTGGTCGATGTACATGCCCTTTGCGGGTCCGGCCTACATTCGTGACCTCAAGGACAAGCCGATGGAGGCGCTGGCCAGCCGCATCGCCTCGATGAACGAGACGCTGCACCTGCCGCCGTGGATGAATTCATGGATGGTCTCCGAAGCGCAGCGATGCGGGATCGACGCCGCCGTGGTGCTGCTGCCGCCGGACAACCGCCTGTCGCAGTCGGGCACCAAGGCCACCGCCGCCAGCTTGCGTGCAGCCGGGGTATCGGTGCTGATGATCGACGCCGACATGGTCGATGCCAAGGTCTGGGACCATGACCGCATGGTGGCCATGGTCGACGGCTTCCTGCGCGAGGAGGGACTCGCGTGAGGTACCTGCTGGCCCTGCTTGCCTTGCTGGCCCTGTCGGCCTGCGCGCGCGAGGTGCCGGAAGGGGTGACCGAGCTGACCTATGCCACGCCCTATCCGCCTTCCCACCCGTTCAGCCAGGCAGACCAGCGCTGGATGGATTACGTGGAAGAGGAATCGCAGGGTCGGCTGGTGATCCGCCCGATCTGGTCTGGCGCCCTGCTGTCCGCCGACATGTCGATGGAAGAGCTGCGCCACGGCGTCGCCGACATCGGCCTCATTACGCCGATCTACGTGCGCGGCGGCACGCACCTGCTCCGCATCCAGACGGGTTTCTACAGCGGCGCAGACTCGGTGGCATCGCAGGTGGCGCTCTATCGCTGCATGGAAGCCAGAGTGCCGCAGTTCGCGGAAGAACTGGAAGGGCTCGAGGTGCTGGCGGTGCAGGGCGGTCTGATGCCGGGAATCCTGACGCGCGACCGCCCGCTCACTAGCCTCGAGGACCTTCGCGGCCTGCGTATTCGCGCGCCGACCGAATTGCTGCCGGTGCTGCGCGAGCTGGGGGCGGACCCGGTGAACATGCCCATGGGCGAGGTTTACTCCGCGCTGGCCAAGGGCGTGATCGACGGCGTGGTTGCCCCGCCCGACACCTTCCGCGCGCTGCATTTCACCGAAGTCGCGCGGTATTATTTCGAGCTGAAAGT
Source organism: Aurantiacibacter gilvus (assembly GCF_038289935.1). Lineage (NCBI taxonomy): Bacteria > Pseudomonadati > Pseudomonadota > Alphaproteobacteria > Sphingomonadales > Erythrobacteraceae > Aurantiacibacter > Aurantiacibacter gilvus. The sequence goes on along the minus strand of NZ_JBBYHV010000002.1, from coordinate 346,215 downwards.
CCCGCGCGGTGCCTATCCGGCCCGGGCCATGGGCACGGCGCGCTGGAACAGCCTGGAAGACTGGCAGCGCGAGGTGCTGGAGCGCAGCTCTGCCGTGTGGGAAGCCGCGCTGGCCGAGGAAATCCTGGCATCGGAACAGGTCGGGCGCGATGCCGGCGAGGGGATTGTCCAGTACACCTACCCATCCGAAGCCGAGCAGCAGGCATTCGACGAGCTGTACCTTGGCGAAGGCCGGGCCAACGCCGTTGCGCTGTCGCGCTTCGGCATCGACGGGCTGCAAGCCTATCGCGTTGCGCGTGAGAGCATCACGGCGCGAGACCAGATCAGTTGTGGAGACCAATCGTGAATCAGCCGCTGGCCGGATTTCGGATAGCAGACTTCAGCCATGTCATGGCCGGCCCTTTCGCCAGCCACGTGCTTCGCCTGATGGGGGCCGAGGTCATCAAGATCGAACCCAAGCAGGGCGACCAGTTCCGCAACTACGGCAGCAACCGCGATTTCCGCGGGATGAGCCCGGCATTCATCGCCGCCAATGTCGGCAAGAAATCCATCGCGCTCGACCTGAAGGACCCCGCCGACCGCGACATCGCGCGCCAGATTGTCGATCGCTGCGACGTGCTGCTGGAGAACTTCCGCCCCGGGGTGATCGGGCGGCTGGGCTTCGGTTACGAGGACGTCTGCAAGACCAATCCAGGTATCGTCTTCTGTTCGGTGTCCGGCTACGGCCAGGACAGCCCGCAGCGCGACTGGCCGGCGATCGACAATATCGTCCAGGCCACCAGCGGCATGATGATGCTGAGCGGGGCAGAGGGCGATCCGCCTATCCGCATCGGCTTCCCCATCGTCGACACCCTGACGGGCCAGACCGCCGCCACCGCCATTCTTGGTGCGCTGATCCAGCGGCTGCGCACGGGCGAGGGCGCATATATCGACGTGTCGATGCTCGACGCGACCATGTCGTTCATGACCTCCGCACTCACTCCCTTCCTCACCACTGGCAGCACGCTGAAGCGGCTGGGCAACACCGGCTACAGCGAACTGCCCACGGCTGGTGTGTTCGAGGCACGCGACGGCCGCTTCCTGTCGCTGGGCGTGGTGCAGGACAACCAGTTTGCCGCCTTTGCGGAGCTCGTAGGACACTCCGAATGGCTGACGGACCCGCGCTTTGCGGATGCTGATGCCCGGCGCGAGAATTTCGATATCTTGTTCGTCCAGCTTGATGAAATGATGCGCAAGCGCGACGCGGCCGACTGGGAGCGGCTGTTGAGCGAGGCCGGTATCCCTTGCGGCATGGTGCGGCGGGTGGACGAGGCCGCCCAGTTGTGCCGCACAGACAGCCTGTTGCGGGTCAATATCGAAGGCCTGCCGGTAAGCGGCGACGTCGCCGTGCCCAATGCAGGCTTTACCATGGAGCCGGGCAACCCGGGCACGGACCAGCCCCCTCCGCGCCTCGACGAACACCGCGAAGAGATCCTGCGCTGGCTCGCCGAAAGTGACGAGTGAAAGTGCGCGCACATTGTCAACGATTTCGTCAGTCGCATTGGGGTTGCGGTTTCGCCGGGAAGAATGTGCACTTGCCGAGCTGGAGAGGACAATGACCAGACTGTTGCGCAATCTGCTGCTCGCGATCCTGGCGCTGAACCTTGCTGCCGTACCAGCCTCGGGGCACGACTATCCCGAATACGCGCGGGAATCGCTCTATGTGCCGGTGCGCGACGGGACGCAGCTGGCGGTCAATGTCTATCGTCCGGCTGATGCCGACGGGGTGGAAACCGACCCGCTGCCGGTGATCTTCGTTTTCACGCCCTACCGCGCCCGCCATGTCGGGCGCGACGGAGAGGTGGTCGAAACCGCCTTGCAGGACGGGCTGGCGCTGCGTTCGCTGCTCCGCGCGGGCTACGTCGTGGCCGTGGCCGACATCCGCGGCAAGGGCGCCTCGTTCGGCGCACGCCGCGGCTTCCAGGACCGGACCGAGGCGATGGACGGTCATGACCTGGTCGAATGGCTCGCGGCGCAGGACTATTCCACCGGCGACGTCGGCATGGTCGGCTGTTCCTACCTCGGCGGCACCACCATGCACACGGCCAGCACCGCGCCGCCTTCGCTGCGGGCGATCTTCACCGGCGCCAGTGACTGGGACAAGTACGCCTTTGTGCGCCGGGGCGGGATCACCGCGCAGTTCAACACCCGTCCGGACGAGCCGCTGTCCGACGACCTTGCCAGCGTGCCGGTCGATGCCGATACCGACGGCTCCATGCTGCGCGCGGCAGTCGCCCAGCACGCGGACAACACGCCGATGGCTGGCCTGTGGTACGGCATGCCCTACCGCGACAGCGTGTCCGACCTGACCGGCAATGCCTTCTGGGACGAAGTGGCGATCTGGCAATATGCCGACACCATCCGCGAAGCCGGCATTGCCACCTATTTCTGGGGCAACTGGAACGACGAGCCGACCAGCGACGTGATCGTGGCTGCCGAGAACCTCGACAGCCGCCTACTGGTGGGGCCGGGCAGCCACTGCGAGACTCCGCGCGACTTCGATTTCACGGGCGAGATCGTGCGCTATTTCGATTTCCACCTGAAGGGCGTGGACAACGGGTTCGCCGACCAGCCGCGCGTCACCTACTGGGCTGACGAGGACGGCGACGGCGGGCACTATGTGCGCGGCGACAGCTTTCCCGGGGCCGGGGCCGCCAACCTGTCCTACTACCTTGGCGGCGATGGCGAGCAGGGCACCCTGGCACCCGATGCCGGGTCTACCGGATCGGCCAGCTTCGCGGTCGACTACGACGTGGCCAACGACGCCTATTTCGCCTTCTGGCCCAGCCCGCTCGACGAGCATGGCCTGGTCTACGACAGCGAACCGCTGGCAAGCGATATCGACCTGCTCGGCTTCCCCACGGCGCATGTGACGCTGGCGGCGGACCGGGAGGACGTGGACGTCTTCGTCTACCTCGAAGTGGTCGACGCGGAAGGCACGGCGGAGGTGATCTCCTTCGGCCGCCTCAAGGCCTCGCAGCGCGCCATCAGCGAGGCACCGTGGGACAACCTCGGCATGCCGTGGCATTCGGGCCGCTCGACCGACGCCGAACCGCTGGTGCCGGGCGAAGCCGCGCAGCTGGTGGTGCCCATGCTGGCAACTTCGCGCCACGTGCCGGCGGGCTCGCGCCTGCGCTTCGTGGTGACCGGGGCAGACCCGCGCCAGCGCAACCTTGCCGACCTGCGGCAGGACCCAGCGCCGGTGATCACCATCAGCCACGGCTGGGAGGCCGGATCGCGGATAGACCTGCCGCTGGTGATGGAAGCCAGCGGCAACTGACGTGAAGGATCGGGAGAGAGACATGCGGGCGAGAGGAATAGTTGCAGCAGGGCTGGCCATGCTGGCGGCGCTGTGCCTTCCGGCGGGCGCCATGGCACAGGACGGTCCGCCCGATCCCGAAGCCATGCAGCGCATGATGGAAGAGCGCAATCGCCTGCCCAATACCGCTGGCGACGGCCCCTATCCCGCCGTGATCGAGGAATACGACAGCCTGCCCGGCCACGTCGTCTACCGCCCCGCCGACATGTCGCCGTTCTTCGGCGGGCACTTGCCGGTGCTGGCCTGGGGCAACGGTGCCTGCGCCGATGACGGCACCGCCCACCGCTTCCACCTCGCCCAGATCGCCAGCTACGGTTACCTCGTCGTGGCCGCGGGCCACTGGCGCAGCGGCCCCGGTGCCCCGCATCCGCGCGTGCAGCAGGCCATGCCCGAAGGTGGCGGCCTGCCGCCGCCTGCCACCACGGCAGAAGACGTGATCGCCGGAATCGACTGGGCGCTGGAGCAGGACGGCAATCCCAACAGCCCCTTCTATGGCCGGGTCGACACCGATGCCCTGGCCGTGGCGGGCCACAGCTGCGGCGGGTTGCAGGCGATCGAGCTGGCAGCCGACCCGCGCATCGATACCGTGCTGATCCACAACAGCGGCATCTACAACAACGAGACCAGCCCGATCCGGGGCGTGACCGTGTCGAAGGACATGCTGTCAAACTTCCACCAGCCGGTGCTCTACGTGCTCGGCGGACCGACCGACATTGCTCACCCCAACGGCACGGACGACTTCGCCCGTGTCGACCACGTGCCGATCATGCTGGCAGACCTGCCGGTGGGGCACGGCGGCACTTTCGGCCAGCCGATGGGCGGCGCGGTGGCGCATGTCGCGGTCGACTGGCTCGAATGGCAGTTACGCGGTGACGAAGTGGCCGCGCGCACCTTCACGGGCGAGAACTGCCGCCTGTGTTCGGGCACCGAATGGACGCTGGAGCGCAAGGGATGGTGATGAAGAACCATCGCTGGATCGCGCTCACGATCGCAGCGGCGGGGCTGGGGGGAGCGCCCGCCGCTGCACACGAAGTGCCGTTCGAAAGCGGCATGCTCTACGAGGGACCGGCTCCCGGCTCGGATGACTGGACCGAGCCGCGCGTCGAGACGGCCTGCCGGGGATCGGTGTCGATCTACAATACCAGCCAGCCGCGCTACGACCTCTACCTGCCCGACGCCGACACGGCGACCGGCGCGGCGGTGCTGATGCTGCCGGGCGGCGGCCTGCGCGTACTGGGCCTGGGCGAAGGCGCCGACGACGAGATCGCGGCTTTCCTCGAACACGGCGTGGCCGTCATGCTGCTGGAATACCGCACGCGGCAGCTGCCCGCAGGCCAGATCAATACCGAGTGCCGCCCGCCCGATCCCGATGCCCCGCCGATCCGCTTCCCTGCGATGGAAATCGTCAACGGCAATGCCAATCCCGCACGCGGCGACGCGGCGGTGAACCGGGTGCTCGAACTCGCCACGCAGGATGCGCAGACTGCCTTCGCCATGCTCCATGCCCGCAGCGACGAACTGGGCCTCGACCCGGACCGGATCGGCGCCATCGGCACCTCGGCGGGCGGCGGCGTGGCCTTTGCCGCCATGCTGGCCGACGCGCCCGATGAACAGCGGCCCGATTTCTTCATCTCGATCTTCGGGCCGAGCCTGCAGGACGTCCACGTGCCCGATCCGGCCCCGCCGCTGTTCCTGGTGACCGAGGCCGATCACGGCCCGGTGACCGACGGCCTGCTCGCGGTCTTCTCGATCTGGAAGGCGGCTGACGAGAAGGTCGAGCTGCACGTCTACGAAGTGCCGAATTTTTCCATGACGGTCGACCTGTGGGGACCGCGTCTGTTTGAATGGATGGCCGAGAGAGGCCTCCTGGAAGAGGGATAAGAGTGACCGTGAAACCGAGACTTTCGCACCTGCTGCTGGGCGTTGCCGTAACCAGTTTCGGCTGGCAGGCGGTAACCGCGCAATCCTCGGACGAGGCCGCTGCTGCGCAGGTGGCCCACGCAGGGGAACTGCCCAATGGCGGCAACGGCTGGTGGGAACCGGGCGAGGGGCGCCCGATCCCCGAGGCTATCGAATACGAGAACGATCACGGCCGCTTGCGGCTGTACAATGTCGATGGCGAAGTGCTGACCGAAGGCCATCCCTTTTTCGAGCCGATAGGCCCCAATGGGCGTGCCTGCGTCAGCTGCCACCAGCCTGCCGACGGGATGAGCCTGTCGCTCCGCTCGATCCGCGAACGCTGGGAAGAAACCGGCGGCAGCGATCCGATCTTTGCCGCGATCGACGGCGCCAATTGTCCCAACCTGCCGCAGGGTGAGGAAGCATCGCACTCACTCTTGCTGGAACGAGGGCTGTTCCGCATCGGCCTGCCCTGGCCGCCGCGCGACCCCTGGGGTGACGGCACAATCGAACCCGAATTCACGCTGGAAGTCGTACGCGATCCGGGCGGATGCAACACCGATCCCGAATACGGCCTCGACAGCGCCAATCCCACCGTTTCGGTCTATCGCCGTCCGCGCATGGTGGCGAACCTGCCCTATGTCGTGCACCGCAATTTCGGCATCGGCCCCTTCGTCGGCAAGACTGGAGAGCCGGCGCTGCGCGATCCGGAGAACGGCGAGCCCGTCAACATGAACCTGATGGCAGATGCCCGCGTACCCACGCTTGCCACGCAGGCTTCCGATGCTGCCGCCACGCACCTGCAACTGCTGCGCGCCATGACCCCGGCGGAGCTGGCACAGATCACCGACATGCAAGGTCAGCTGTTCGCGGCGCAGGTCTACGACAATGTCGCGGGCGACCTGCTGGCAGGGCCCGGCGGGAACGCATTCGGTCCGGAGAACCTCGCCCACGGCGATATCGGCTTCCTTGGCAACAACACCACCCGCTGGGTCTTCCCTGTGGCTGCAGAATGGGCCGAGCCACTTCCCGAGCTGACCGACGAGCAGAACGAGCGTCGCGCCTCGATCTGGCGCGGCCAGCAGATTTACCATTTCCGTACTTTCTGGATCTCGGATTCGATGCACCTCAACAGCGTCGGGCTCGGCAATCCGGTGAAGCGCACCTGCGCCACCTGCCACGGCATGCACATGACCGGGCTCGATACTGCCAACGGCTGGATGGACATTGGCACGACCAACCTGCCGTGGGCGCGCGAAGTGCCGCAGAACCCGTGGACGGACGAGCAGGAACTGATGCCGCTGTTCCGCATCACCTGCCGTGACGACGTGCCGCCGCACCCCTTCCTGGGCCGCGTAATCTATACGCAGGACCCGGGCCGGGCGCTGATTTCGGGCCGCTGCAACGACGTGGGCACCATCGTCATGCAGCAGTTCCGCGCCTTCGCCTCGCGCGCGCCCTATTTCTCGAACGGCTCTGCCGCCAATATCCGCGAGGTCATCGATTTCTACGATCGCCGGTACAACATCCAGTACAGCGAGCAGGAAAAGACCGATCTCGAAAACTTTCTGGCGACCCTGTGATGAAGAACCTTTACCCCGTTTCGCTCCTCGCCCTGGCCCTTGCCGGGGGTAACTCTGCCGCCCAAGCGCAGGACCTGGCCTTTGTTGCCTGTCCCATCGTCAAGGACACGCCCAGCGTCCCGTGCTGGCTGACCGAATATGAGGGGGAGCTCTATTACATGGGCGTCCAGAGTGACGTATCCGCACCGTTCAACCCGCCGTGGCTGGGGCACATGGCGCTGGTCGAAGGCACGCCGAGCGCTTCCGGCGAGAGGATCTGCGGCGGCATCGTGCTGGACCCGGTCCGGGTCGCCGTAATGCCGGAACTGTCGCCGGAGTGTGACCAACGGCTGGTGGCGGAACCGGGCTATGTCCTGCCGTTCGAGCCGCGCCGCCCGCCCGGGCCAAGTACCGGACGGCTGGCATTCTCACCGCCACCGCCTCCGCCGCCGCCCGAGCCGCCGTTCGAGGCGCGCACCTTCCCGGTCTACTTCCCTTTCGAGGGAGCGGTGAACTTCCAGACACCGGGCGCGCTAGGGGAAATCCTCGACTATGCCCGAGCCGTCGGCGCGCAGCGCATCGAAGTGACCGGCTATCGCGCTGCCGTAAGGCTCACCGACGGCACCGTTGTGGAGGAACGCAGCGGCCTTGCCGAACTGCGCGCCGGCCAGGTCGCCCGCATGTTCGACGGGTTGGTGGACAGCGTTGATGAAATTGACGTCGTGTTCGACGAAGATGCCGAGCCGGGCGACTGGCAGGATCGCCGCGTGGACGTACGCATAATCCCCTGATTCAGTAGGGCCTTTTCGCTTGCCGGTCCCCGGCAGGACACGGCGCGGTCATCTGGCTGTCGCCGATCCGTCACGCGATTCTTTTTCCTGTCACGACAACGACATGCGGCAGTCATGCCGCGCCCCTAGGCGCGCCTCCAGAACATTCGGAGGAATACATGAGCCACACCCGCCTGCTCGCATCTGCGAGTCCACTTCCCGTTGCATTGGCCGCCATCGCCTTCGTCGCCACGCCCGCCCTGGCTGGCGACGTCACCGGCGTGGTGATCGACGAAACCGATACCATCGCCCTGCAATCTGCCGTGGTGCGCATTCCCGAGCTGGGCCGCCAGGTCGTGACGGAGCGGGACGGCTCGTTCCGCATCACCGACGTGCCCGCCGGCACCTACACCATCGAAGCGCGCTTCGTGGGCGTGCCGACCGAAAGCCAGACCATCGAAGTCACCGATGACGGCAGCGTCACGGTCAACTTCATGCTGGGCGGGGAGAACGCCGCAGGTATCCTCGTCTACGGCCAGCGCGCCAACCAGTCGAACGCGCTGGCCCGCGAATATGCCAGCGCCACCGTTACCGACGTGCTGACGCGCGACGCCATCGGCCAGTTCCCGGACCAGAACGTGGCGGAAAGCCTGCGCCGCCTGCCCGGCATCAACGTGCTGAACGACCAGGGCGAGGGCCGCTTCGTCGCCGTGCGCGGCCTCGACCCGAACCTCAACGCCACCTCGGTCAACGGTGTGCGCGTGCCTTCGCCCGAGGGCGATATTCGCGCCGTGGCGCTCGACGTCGTCTCCAGCGACATCATCGAGTCCATCGAGGTGCACAAGTCGCTGACGCCGGACATGGACGCCGACACCATCGGCGCATCGATCGAGATCAACACCGTCTCGGCCTTCGATCGCCGCGGCAACTTCCTCACCGTGTCTGCCGAGGGCAGCTACAACGAATATGCCGAGGAACTGAACCCCAAGGGCAGCGTCAACTTCGCCTATGCCCTGACGCCGGACTTCGGCATTTCGGGCGGCGTCTCGTTCTACAACCGCTTCTTCGAAACCGACAATATCGAGGCGGACGACTGGGAAGAGGACAATGGCCTCGTCTATGCCGAGGAAGTCCAGTACCGCGACTACGATGTCGAGCGCGAACGCATCAGCGCCTCGCTCGGCCTCGACCTGCGCGTGGGCGACACCACCGAGCTTTACGCGCGCGGCCTGTTCAGCCGGTTCGACGACCAGGAATACCGCCGCCGCCTGACCTTCGACTTCGGCGACGCCTTCGTCACCGGCAGCGGCACCAGCGCGACCTATGCCGATTTCGACGCCTCGGACCCGGGCGAAGAATACGAGATCACCGTCGAACGCGACATCAAGGACCGTTTTGAACGACAGGAAACCTACTCGCTTGCCGTCGGCGGTGAGACCCAGACCGACAACGGCTGGACCATCGAGTACATGGCCAGCTACGCCGAAAGCTCCGAGCGCGAGAACGGCAGCATCGACCCGACCGAGTTCCGCCGCAAGTTCGAAGGCGATGGGCTCGTCACCACGATCGACTATTCGAACCCGCGCGTGCCGCTTCACGCGGTCAGCGGGGTGAACGATTTCTTCGATGCCGCGACCTACGAACTGAAGGATGTCGAGGTGACCGACCTGTCGGACGCGCAGGATACCGAGATCTCCGCTCGCATCGACGTCGCGCGGGAACTGGTCATGAGCGGCGGCGCGCTGACCCTGCAGACCGGTGTGCGCGGCCGCTGGCGCGAAAAGACCTACGACGCCAACATCTCGTTCTACGAACTCGACGGTTACACCCTTGCGGACGTGCTGGGCTCGCCGACCTATCGCATCACCGACCTCTCGCCGGTGGCGAGCTATCGCGGCGCAAGCGACTACTTCCGCGCCAACTTCGGCAGCTTCGAGTTCCAGCCGGTCGACAGCGCCTTCGACAGCGCCGTGTCCGACTACGAGATCGAGGAAGACATCCTTGCCGCCTACGCCCTGGCGCGGTGGGACAGCGACACCCTGACCGTGATCGGCGGCGTACGCTACGAGCACACGCAGACCGACATCATGGGCAATTACACCCTGCTGGTGGAAGAGGACGGCACCCTGCCCGATGGCAGCACGGCTACCGATGACACCGTCATCGTCTCGCCCACCTTCACTCCGCGCAACTACGGTTACTGGCTGCCCAGCCTCAACATCCGCTACGAGCCGGTGGACGACCTTGTCTTCCGCGCCGCAGGCTATCGCTCGATCGTGCGGCCGGGCTTCTCGCAGGTCGCCCCGCGCTTTGCCGCGGAGGTGAACGACGATGACGAGCTCGAAGGCGAATTCGGCAACCCGTCGCTCGACCCCTACGAGGCCTGGAACATGGACCTCGGCGTCGAATACTACTTCAGCGGCAGCGGTGCGCTGAGCGCCGGGTTCTTCTACAAGGACGTGTCGAACTACGTCGTCGACGTCGAGTTCAATGCCGAAGACCTCAACGGCAACGACGAAATCGATCCGGACGAGCTGCTGGTCTACAACGGCATCGCCTTCAACGAGGCGGTGATCCCGCTCAACGGTGACAGCGCCGAAGTCTGGGGCGTGGAACTGGGCTTCGCCATGCAGTGGGACATGCTGCCCGAGCCTTTCGACGGCCTGCTGACCCAGGCGAACTACACCTACACCGACTCCAGCGGTTCCGTGCCCGTTGGCGGCGTGGACACGATCGGCACCATCGGCGCCACCCGCACCATCCCGCTGCCCGCCACCAGCGAGCACACCTTTAACGCCGTGCTGGGGTACGAGAAGGGCCCGATCAGCCTGCGTCTGGCCGGCACCTATCGCGATGATTACCTTGACGAACTGGGCGGCTCGCCGGAAGAAGACCGCTATGTCGACAGCCACTTCCAGCTCGATGCCAGCGCGCGGTACCGGATCACCGAGAACGTGCAGGTCTTCGTCGAGGCGGTGAACCTGACCGATGCCGAATACTTCGCCTACAACACGGTCGGCAGCCGCCAGAACAACTACCAGTATGAAGTCTATGGACGCACCTTCAAGGGCGGCGTCCGGGTGTCGTTCTGATGCGTAACCTGGCGATTGCGATGGCGGCGGGTCTGCTCGCGGGCTGCGCCACCACCCCCATGGGCCTGCCTCCGGTTGCCGTCGCCGCCAGCGGCGAGACGGTGCCGGTGGGCACGGCCAACGAGGACGCGGCGGACGATCCGGCAATCTGGCGCAACGCGGCGGACCCGTCGCAAAGCCTGATCGTCGCCACCGACAAGAAGGCGGGACTCTACGTTTACGGCCTCGACGGCCAAGTTCGCAGTTTCGTCGAGGCCGGTGCGGTGAACAATGTCGACCTGCTGGAACTGGACGACGGGACGGTCTTCGTCGCTGCCAGCGACCGGATCGACCTTGCCAATTCGCACATCTCCACCTTCCTGCTCGACACGGCGAGCGGTGAATTGCACCCGCTCGGGCGACTGCCCAGCGGTGCGGGCGAGGGCTACGGTTTCTGCCTCTCCGCGCACCGCGGCGTGACCGCGCTGGCCGTGATCAAGGATGGCCGCTTGCGGGAATATGCGCTCACCGGCGTGTTCGATGGCCAAGTCACCGAGCCCCGATTGGTTCGCGAGATGTCGGTGCCGACCCAGCCCGAAGGCTGCGTCTTCGATGACCGCGACGGCACGCTCTACGTCGGCGAGGAAGCGGCAGGCATCTGGCGCTTCCGCGACGGCCAGACCGAAGGCGAACTCGTCGCCCCGATTGACAACCAGTACCTCGTCGCTGACGTCGAAGGCCTTGCCATTGCCCCTGCGGGCGAGGACGGCGGTTACCTGATCGCGTCGAGCCAGGGCGACAACGCCTATGCCGTCTACGCGCTGCCCCGGATGACGCCGGTCGGTCGCTTCGCTATCGGGCAGGGCGCGTTTGGCGCTACCGAGGAAACCGACGGGATCGGCCTCGTGCTCGGCGACTTCGGCCCGGACTATCCCGCAGGCCTGTTCGTCGCACAGGACGGCCAGAACGCGCCGCTGGCACAGAACTTCAAGCTGGTCAGCTGGGAGGCCATCCGCGCGGCATTGGGCTTGGATTAGCCTTCACGTCACGCTTGCCCTTCCCGCCGTGCATGGGGCATGTCCCCGTGGGGGCAAGGGAAGGGAAAGCCACTGACCGAATTGACAACGAGCGAACGCCTGCTCGCGGCAGCAGAGCAGATCCTCGTGGAGCGCGGGGTGACCGGCCTTTCCGTGCGCAAGGTGGGCGACCAGGCGGGGGTGAACCCGACGCTGGTCACCTATCATTTCAAGACTATCGAGAACCTGCTGGCGGAGCTCGCCCGGCGCAACCTTGCACCCATCTTTGCCCGGTGGGACATCATCCAGCCGGGCATGCCGCTCGACGAAGCGCTGTCGCTGTGGCTGGTGCCCATGGGGACGCCGGCCCATTTTACGCCGGGAGGGCGCGCGCTGGTGGTACTCGACGAGCTTGCCGCCCACGCCGAAGGCGCGCCGCGCAAGCTGGTGCTGAAGGCGCTGGCAACCTTCGTCGTGCGCCTGCGCGAGACATTGCACCCGCATTTCCCGCACCTCGACGAAGGTGAATTGCGCGCGCGACTGCGCTTCATTTCCGGCGCCGCACTGGGCCCGCCGCCGCGCACCCACGGCGCGCCGGCCTTGCCCGACGGGCGTGCGCTCGACGACCCGGTATTCCTGCTCGCCTTCGCCCGCGCTGCTTTGGCTGGACAGGCGGCGGAGCCTTGATTTATACGACTGTATGAATCCCGTGGGTCAGCGGGGCGGGAGCGGAAAGTACAGTGACGACACCACCGGGAATGGATGCAGCGACCTTCGCTGACGGCCTGGCTGCCATGCGCAGCGCCGTGGGCGATGAATGGGTGTTCGACAGCCCCGCCGACCTCAACACCTACCGTGATTTCTACTCGGTGCTCTGGGGCGAACCCGAAGAGAAGGTGGCCAGCGCCGCCGTCGCACCCGCCAATGTGGAGGAGGTGCAGGCGGTGGTGCGCGTAGCCAACGAGCGGCGCATGCCGATCTATCCGATCTCCACCGGTCGCAACCTCGGCTACGGCGGCTCGGCGCCGGTGCTCAGCGGCTCCGTGGTGGTGGACCTCAAGCGCATGGACCGCGTGCTGGGGGTGAACGAGGACAACTGTTCGGTGCTGGTCGAACCGGGCGTCTCCTTCTTCGACATGTACCGCCACCTGCGCGAGAGCGGCTCCAAGCTGATGATGAGCGTGCCCGATCCGGGCTGGGGCTCGCTGGTCGGCAATGCGCTCGACAGCGGCGGCGGCTACACCGTTTCCGGCTATCGCGGCCATTTCGAGGCGGTCTGCGGCATCGAGGCGGTCATGGCCGACGGCGAACTGCTGCGCACCGGCATGGGCGCGCTGCCGGGCAGTGAGACCTGGCAGCAATACCGCATGGGTCTTGGCCCCTGCCTCGACGGCATGTTCCGCCAGTCGACGCTGGGCGTGGTCACCAAGATGGGCTTCTGGATGTTCCCCACGCCCGAGGCATGGCTTTCCGCCAGCGTCAGCGTGATGCGCTACGAGGATCTCGACGAACTGGTGCGCGTGGCCAACGAGCTGGAATATGGCAACCTGTTCAACGGGATGCCCGGCTTCGGCTCGCCCGTTCTCACCCGCGAAAACCCGATCGCCATGGCCATGATTCCGGAACCCGAGGTCATGAATGCCATGGTCGAGGAAAGCGGCGTTCCGGCATGGTCCTTCTCGCCCAATTTTTACGGCCCCGAACGCGTGATCCGCGAACAGTGGGCCTATGTGAAGTCGCGCTTCGAACACATTCCCGGCGTGCGCTTTGCCGAGACCGGCTATGTCGACCTGCCCCTTTCCCCGGAGGACATGGAGCGTATCCACAAGCCGCGCTTCGGCATCCCCTCGCTGGAAATCTTCAGCGTTGGCAGCCGCGGCTACGGCAACTTCAATCCCAGCGACGGGCACATCTGGTTCAGCGCCGTGATCCCGCGTTCGGGCAAGGGCATCATCGACGCCAACCGCGTCATGCGCAGCGAATGCGAGCGGCTGGGGCTGGACCTGTTCATGTTCGCGCCCGCCGTCACCTGCTGGACCCGCAGTTTCGTGCTGTTCGCTGCCGTGCCGGTCTACAAGGATGGTCGCAATGCCCACCTGCGCGATGCCGTGCGCGAGATCATCCGCACCTGTGCCGATCACGGTTGGGGCGAGTACCGCTGCCCGCCCGCCTTCATGGACGACGTGATGGATGCCTACAGCTTCGGCGACCATAAACTGCGCCGCGTCAACGAGGCGATCAAGGACGCGCTCGATCCCAATGGAATCATCTCGGCAGGGCGCTACGGCGTCTGGCCGGAACGTTATCGCCAGCTGCGGCGCACGGGAGACGGGGCATGAGACTGGTCCTTTCCGCCGCCGTCGTGCTGGCACTGGGCGTGGGCGTCGCCACCGCGCGGCAGGAGGTCCGCACCGGCCCCGCCGCGCCCGAGCTGGAGCATGGCAAGGCCGTCTACGCCCACTGGTGCGCGCCGTGCCATGCGGATTCGATGCGCCTTGCCGGGACGAACAGCCTCGCAGTCAAGTACCAGGGCACGGACATTCCCGCCGCGCTGGAGGACCGCACGGACCTGTCCGCCCCGCTGATCGCATACTTCGTGCGCAACGGCGTATCGTGGATGCCGCCTTTCCGTCGCACAGAGGTCTCCGATGCTGATCTCGCGGCCCTGTCCGCCTACCTGACCGCGCCGCTGGATGACCGCGGCGCACACGTGCCGCTGCTGGCGGACGAGATGGCCGAGATGGAGGCAAGTCGATGACCACCCGCCGCGATGTGCTGAAATGGGGCGCGGCCCTGCCCGCGCTCGGGACCGGCTGGCACGGTGCCTTTGCCGCCGCGCCGCAGGGCCTGGACGCCATGCTGGTCGATACCCGTTTTCCCGGCGCGCTGGCCGTGGCTGACGCGCCGGTGCCGGTGATGCAGTTCGCTGGCGACGTGACCCGCGTCTGGTTCGACGATCTCGATGCCCGCTGGCGGCAGCCCGGCTTCGTGCTCGGCGGCATTACCGGCAGCGATGCGCTGTTCGTGCTGGAAACGCTGGCCCAGCACCAGGGACGGCGCGTGGTGTCGCGCGCGGCGCTCGACCTGCCGCCAGTGAACGGGGTGCAGGCCGTGCGCTGGATCATCGCTCCGCACCACCCGAGCGTCACCGCGTGAGCGTCCTTCCACCCGATCTCGACCAAGCCGGTTTCGCCGCCTTCCTCGCTGACCTGCGCGCCGCCGTGGGGGAGGACTGGGTCTGGTCGTCCGATGCCGACATGTTCCCCTATCGCGACAGCTTCTCGCCGGTGTGGAACACGCCGGAGGAAATCCAGGCGAGCAGCGCAGTCGCGCCCGCTGACGTGGCGCAGGTGCAGGAAGTGGTGAGGATCGCGGGGCGCCACGGCGTGCCGCTGCACCCGATCTCCACCGGCAAGAACTTCGGCTACGGCGGGCCGTCGCCCAATGTGCAGGGCAGCACGGTGCTGGACCTGAAGCGGCTGGATGCCGTGTTCGAGGTGAACGAGGATCGCAACTACTGCCTCGTCGAGCCCGGCGTTTCCTATTTCGACCTCTACCGTCACATCACCGATCGCGGCCTCAAGGTCATGATCGACTGCCCCGATCCCGGCTGGGGTTCGCCCGTCGGCAACGCACTCGACCGCGGCGTGGGCTACACCATGCCGCAGTTCCGCGACCATTTCGGCGCGCACTGCGGGATGGAGGTCGTGCTCCCGAATGGAGAGCTGATGCGTACCGGCATGGGGGCCATGCCGGGGGCCGATAGCTGGCAGGAATACCCCTACGGCTTCGGGCCGGACCCGTCGGGCCTGTTCGCGCAGGGCAATTTCGGCGTGGTGACCAAGATGGGCTTCCGGCTGATGCCGCAGCCCGAATATTACCGCACCGGCCTGATCCGCGTGCCGCGCCGCCGCGACCTGGTGAAGCTGGTCCAGCACGTCAATTACCTGTCGGACAGCGGCATGGTCAGCGAAGTGCGCTTCGCCAGCCCGCTTGCGGCGCTGCTCGGCAATCCCGAATTCGCTGCCCTGGCGACCAAGCTGGGCGGACCGAGCGATGCCGAGATGGATGCCGCCGCCAACGAGGCGGGCCTGCACTCCTGGGCGATCGACCTGCAGTTCCTCGGCCCCGAGGCGGCGACGCTGGCGCAGTGGGAGTATGCCAAGGACCGCATCCTCTCGGACATTCCCGGTGCCGAGGCGCTGGACGGCGACCACTTCGCCTTGCCTGCGACCGAAGAGCAGCTCGACAATCTTACGCAGCCATACCCCAGCGCGATCCGTCGCCGCGGGGCGCTGGGCGTGCCTTCGCTGGGTATCTGGGAGATCGTCCGCGACGATGGCCATGTCGGCTTCTTCCCCGTCCTGCCGCGCGATGGCGAGGCGGTGTTCGCAATGCAGCGCGTCTTGGGCGACGCCAGCCGCGAATACCCGCTGCCGCCCTATTTCAGCGCCGTTACCGCGCCGCTGTTCTGGCACAGCCACACCTTCCAGATGGTCTTCGCCCCGAGCATCCGCCACGACGATCCCGAGCATAACGCCATGGTCCACCGCGCCATGAAGCACATGGTCGCGGTCGCCGCTGAACACGGCTGGGGCGACTACCGTGCGGCACCGATCTACCAGGACGATGTCGCTGCAACCTACAGCTTCAACAACGGCTCGCTGCGGACCTTCCTCGAAGCGTTGAAGGACGCGGTCGATCCCACCGGGATCATCGCGCCGGGGCGGGGCGGGGTCTGGCCCCGAAGGTTCCGTCCATGAGGTATCTCGCAGTCGCCCTGCCCTTCTCGGCCCTCGCTCTGACCGTATCGGTTTCGGCGCAGGATGAAGACCCGCAGGTCGCCCAAGGGCGGCAGGTGTTTGAACACATGTGCGCGCCGTGCCACGGGCAGGGACCGGGAGACGATGGCTCCGCAATGCTCCCCGGAACGGCCGCGCTGGCAGAGAAGTACGATGGCACCCGTCCCGGCGCGCTGGAACTGCGGAGCGACCTGTCGGCGCCCGTCCTCTCGCTGTTCGTCCGGCGCGGCGTGGGGGCCATGCCCGCCTTCCGTGCCTCGGAACTGCCGGATGATGACATTGCCGCCGTCGCTGCCTATCTGGCTGCCAATGCCGCTGCTGCGGGACAGTAGCCGGGCCGTCATACAGGTTGCATATTTTGCGCTAGAATGGCCGTCCTGATTAGCAAGTCAACGGGTCGCAACCGCCATGAAATTCGAAATTCCTTCCGCGCATCGACGCCAGTTCCTGCGTACGTCGACAGTTTTCGCCGCCTTGGCTGTCGCCGGATGCATGGGGCGCCCGGCTGCGCCGCGCGCAGCGATGGCCACGACCCGCGGCTACGGCGAATTGGTGCCCGATCCGGCAGGAATTGTCGATTTGCCGGAAGGCTTTTCCTACCGCGTAATCTCCCGCCTTGGCGACCAGATGGACGACGGCTTCACCGTACCTGACGATGCCGACGGGATGGGCTGCTTCGATCTCGGCAACGGCGAGATCGGGCTGGTCCGCAATCACGAACTGAGCATGTCGCAAGATGGCGGCGGTGTCGTGGGCCCGGCCTATGATACCTTTGCCCGCAGCTTGCTGCCCTTGCCCGGCGGAACCACCACCGTCGTGCTGGATGAGCGCACACTGGAGGTGAAACGGCAGTATCGCAGCCTCGCCGGCACGATCAACAATTGCGCTGGCGGTGTGACCCCCTGGGGCAGCTGGCTATCTTGCGAGGAAGATGTCACGCTGCCCGATGGCCGGGCCAACCGCGATCACGGCTATGTGTTCGAGGTGCCGGCTGATGCGCCCGGACTTGTCGATCCCGTGCCGCTGAAAGCGATGGGCCGGTTCAAACACGAAGCCGCCTGTGTCGATCCCGCAACCGGCGCCGTGTACATGACCGAGCACCGGGACGAATCCCTGCTCTATCGCTTCATCCCCAACGTGCCCGGCCGGTTGGCAGAGGGTGGCAGGTTGCAGGCGCTGGCCATCGCCGGCATTCCTGACACCACCAACTATTACCGCCGCGACATCGAGCTGGGAGACTGGCACACGGCCAGCTGGGTCGACCTCGACAATCCGGAGGCGCCCGACGACGACCTGCGCTTCCGCGGTGCTGCTGCCGGGGCCTCCATTTTCCACTCGAACGAAGGCATCCACATGGGAGAGGGCGAATTCTACTTCTGCGCCACCTATGGCGGGGCCGTCCGCGAAGGACAGATCTTCCGTGTGCGTCCGGGGCGAGATGGTGAACCGGACATGGTGCAGCTGTTCTTCGAAACTGCCGATCCCGAGCAATTCAGCTTTGGCGACAACCTGACCATTGCGCCGAACGGCCACCTCATGGTCTGCGAAGACCAGTATAACCGTGTGCGCCCGATCAACCACATTCGCGGAATCACCCGGCAGGGTGCGGTCTATCCATTCGCGCGGATGGACCTCGACACCGAGTGGGCGGGCGTGTGCTATGCGCCGGATGGACAGACCATGTTCGTCAACATACAGCGGCCCACGATGACGCTTGCGATCACCGGACCCTGGCTCCCTTCGTGAGCAGCTCTCCCGCCGTCCTGTTCGTCTGCCTCGGCAATATCTGCCGCTCGCCCATGGCCGAAGGGGCCTTGCGCGTGGCGGCGGATGCGGCGGGGCTGGCCATCCACATCGACAGCGCGGGCACCGGCGGCTGGCACGTCGGCAATCCGCCCGATCCGCGCGCGCAGGCCACCGCACTGGCGAACGGCGTCGACATTTCCGGGCTGCGGGCGCGGCAGGTGGAGGCGGAGGATTTCCTGCGCTTCACCCACATCTTCGCGCTCGATGCGGAGAACCAGCGCAACCTTGAACGACTGATGCCCCGTGATGCGACGGCGGAACTGGCATTGCTGCTCGACATGGTGCCGGGGCGCGCGGGGCAGGCCGTGGCCGATCCCTATTATGGCGGTGACGAGGGCTTTGCCGAGACCTGGCGGGACGTGAGAGCCGCTGCGGAAGCGTTGGTGACGCGGCTGGCCTAGCTGGCCAGCGACTGCACTTCGGCCAGAACCCGTTCGGCCCATTCAGGGCGGCAGATCAGCAGGTCGGGCAGGTAGGTATCGCGCTGGTTGTAGGCCATCGGGCTGCCGTCGATGCGGCTGCAATGCAGGCCGAATGCCTGCGCTACGGCGACGGGCGCGCAATTGTCCCATTCGTACTGACCGCCCGAATGCAGGTAGATTTCCGCCTCGCCGCGCACCACGGCCATGGCCTTGGCGCCGGCGCTGCCCATGCCCACCAGCTCGCCGCCGATTGTCTCGGCCAGGGCCACGGCCTCGGCGGCTGGACGCGTCCGGCTGACCACCAGGCGCGGCTTGTCGGCAGCGGCAGGAAGGGGCGAAGGCTGGTCGCTGCGCAGCACCAGGCCGAGACCCGGCAGGGCAACCGCGCCGGTGGTGGCGAGGCCGTCCACCGCGAGGCCCACGTGCACTGCCCAGTCCGTCCGTTCCTCGCCATATTCGCGGGTGCCGTCGACCGGGTCGACGATCCACACGCGCGATTTGTCGAGGCGTTCGAGCGTGTCCTTGCTCTCTTCCGACAGCAGGCCATCGTCCGGACGCTGGGCCCGGATGGCCGCGACGAGGAATTCGTTGGCGGTCTTGTCGCCTGCCTGGCCCAGGGCCTTGCCTGCAAACATGCCGCTGGCGCGCACTTCCAGCAGGATGCGGCCTGCCTGTTCGGCCAGCGCGGCGGCAAGTTCGGCGTCCGTCATGGCGGCGGTCATCGCGGGTCTCCGGGGTCAGCTACGGCAAGGTCGACGATAGTGTCCGCAGGCTCTTCCGCGAAGCCCCAGCGAATGTTCGCCCACACCCGCTCGTGGCCGTAATAGAGCACCATCTTGGTCAAGACCTCGGTCACCGCGATGGCCCCTGCGGCCTTGGCGCTGGAAGTGAACAGCCAGGAGAGCAGGAACGTGTCGATCGAGCCGAGCACTCGCCAGCTGACGGCTTTGGCAAAGGATCGACTGTGCGCCTCGCGCCCGTTGAACAGGAGCATTTTCCGTCAGCTGTCGCGCAGCAGCCAGTCGACCACCAGGTCCGCCGCCTCTTCGGGCGTCATGGCCGTGGTTTCGATCCGTACTTCGGGGCTCTCCGGCTCCTCGTAGGGGCTGTCGATGCCGGTGAAATTCTTCAGCTGGCCAGCGCGCGCCTTGGCATAGAGGCCCTTCACGTCGCGTGCCTCGGCCACTTCCAGCGGTGTGTCGACGTGCACTTCGATGAACTCGCCATCGGGCAGCATGTCGCGCACCATCTGCCGCTCGGCGCGGAAGGGGCTGATGAAGGCGGTGATGACGATCAGTCCGGCATCGGCCATCAGCTTGGCCACTTCGCCCACGCGGCGAATGTTCTCGATCCGGTCCTGCTCGGTAAAGCCGAGGTCCTTGTTGAGCCCGTGGCGCACGTTGTCGCCGTCGAGCAGGAAGGTGTGCCGGTTCATCCGGAACAGCTTCTTCTCCACCATGTTGGCGATGGTCGACTTGCCCGAACCGGAAAGGCCGGTGAACCACAGCACGGCGGGCTTCTGGTTCTTCATCCCGGCGTGCTGGTCACGCGTGATGTCGACCGACTGCCAGTGCACGTTCTGCGCCCGGCGCAGGCTGAAGTTGATCATGCCGGCGCCGACCGTGGCATTGGTCAGCTTGTCGATCAGCACGAACCCGCCCAGCTGGCGGCTGTCGGCATAGGGCGCGAAGGTCAGCGGCTTGTCGGTGGTGACTTCGGTGACGCCGATGGCATTGAGGTCCAGCGTCTTGGCCGCGAGGTGCTCCAGGCTGTTGACGTCGATCTCGTACTTCGGCTGCGCCAGCGTGGCCGTGACCGTTTGCGTGGCCAGTTTCAGCCAGTAGCCGCGCCCGGGGATCAGCGGCTGGTCGGAAAGCCAGACGACATTGGCTTCGAACTGGTCCGCGCTTTCGGGCGGATCGTCGGCTGCCGCGATCACGCTGCCGCGCGACACGTCGACTTCGTCAGCCAGGGTCAGGGTGACCGACTGGCCGGCGACGGCCTCGTCGAGGTCGCCGTTCATGGTAACGATGCGGTCGACCGTGCTGGTCTTGCCCGAGGGCACGATGCGCACGGCGTCTCCCGGCTTGACCGAGCCGCTGGCGATCAGGCCGGAGAAGCCGCGGAAGTCGAGGTTGGGGCGGTTCACCCATTGCACCGGCATGCGGAAGCTGCCCGCCTGCGCCACCGCATTGGCGATCTCCACCGTCTCGAGGTGCTCGATCAGCGAGGGGCCGGTGTACCACGGCGTATTGGCCGAGGGGGCCGAGGCGATGTTGTCGCCCTTGAAGCCGGAGATCGGGATCGGCGTGAACTCGGCAATGCCGATTTCCTGCGCGAAACTGCGATAGTCGGCGACGATGTGTTCGAAGGTCGACTGGTCGTAGTCCACCAGGTCCATCTTGTTCACTGCCAGCACCAGGTGCCTGATGCCCAGCAGGTGGGCGATGAAGCTGTGGCGTTTGGTTTGCGTCAGCACGCCCTTGCGCGCGTCGATCAGGATCACCGCGAGGTCCGCGGTCGAAGCGCCGGTGACCATGTTGCGGGTGTACTGTTCATGCCCCGGCGTATCGGCGACGATGAACTTGCGCTTCTCGGTCGCGAAGAAGCGGTAGGCGACGTCGATGGTGATGCCCTGTTCGCGCTCGGCGGCAAGGCCGTCCACCAGCAGGGCGAAGTCGATTTCCTGCCCCTGCGTGCCGACCTTCTTGCTGTCGGCTTCGAGCGCGGCCAGCTGGTCCTCGAAGATCATCTTGCTGTCGTAGAGCAGCCGCCCGATCAGGGTGGACTTGCCATCATCCACGCTGCCGCAGGTGATGAAGCGCAGCAGGCCCTTGTTCTGGTGCAGCTGCAGGTAGGCCTCGATATCCTCGGCGATGAGGGCATCGACCTTGTAGGCAGGGTCACTGGCGGGAGTGTCAGCCATCAGAAATAGCCCTCCTGCTTCTTCTTCTCCATGCCGGCACCGCCTTCGTCCTTGTCGATGACGCGGCCCTGGCGCTCGCTGGTGGTGGTGAGCAGCATTTCCTGCACCACTTCGGCCAGCGTTTCGGCCTCGCTCTCCACCGCGCCGGTCAGCGGGAAGCAGCCCAGCGTGCGGAAGCGCACCTTGCGCATGGTGATGTCGGGCTTCTTGCCCATGACCCGTTCGAGCCGGTCAAGATCGTCAGCCATGAACAGCCCGCCTTCGTATTCGTAGGTGGGGCGTTCGGCGGCGTAGTAGAGCGGCACGATCTCGATGTTTTCGGCCATGATGTATTGCCACACGTCGAGTTCGGTCCAGTTGGACAGCGGGAAGACGCGGATGCTTTCGCCCTTGGCCTTGCGGGTGTTGTAGACGTTCCACAGCTCGGGGCGCTGGTTCTTCGGGTCCCATCCGTGGCTGGCGGTGCGGAAGGAGAAGATGCGCTCCTTGGCGCGGCTCTTTTCCTCGTCGCGGCGCGCGCCGCCGAAGGCCGCGTCGAAACCGTGCATGGTGAGCGCCTGCTTCAGCCCCTCGGTCTTCCACATGTCGGTGTGCAGCGGGCCGTGGTCAAAGGGATTGATCCCCTGCGCTTCGGCTTCCGGGTTATGATGGACCAGCAGTTCCATGCCGGCATCCGCCGCGCTCTTCTCGCGCAGGGCATACATGTCCTTGAACTTCCACGTAGTGTCGACGTGCAGCAGCGGGAAGGGCGGAGGCGAGGGGTAGAACGCCTTCTTCGCCAGGTGCAGCATGACTGCACTGTCCTTGCCGATCGAATAGAGCATGACCGGCTTGGTCGCCTCGGCGGCAACTTCGCGCATGATATGAATGCTCTCGGCTTCGAGCCGTTCGAGGTGCGTAAGTCGTTTCATCGTGGCGAGAGCCTTGGCGGGTGCATTCGCAACTCGCAAGCCTTGGCCTGACGAGATTTTGTTTCAGCCCTTCAATTCGCGCATTTGACGGGGGTCCACTCCTCGCCTTCCGGAAGCGGGGAGAAGACGGCATCGACCATGTCCTGCGTCACGCCTTCCGCCGTTGCGGGCGACCACTGCGGGGCATTGTCCTTGTCCACCAGCACGGCGCGCACGCCCTCGGCAAAGTCCGGTCGCATGATCATGCGCGCGGCGATGCGATATTCCATGGCCATGTTGTCGGCGAAGGTTGCGCAGTGGGCATTCTCGGCGAACTGGCGCAAGGCGACCTTGGCCGTGACGGGGCACTTGGTGGTGACCGCTTTCAGCTCCTTGGCGGCCCACTCGCTGTCGTCGGCGGCCAGGGCTGCCTCGATCTCTTCCAGCGTTTCGCCCGCGAAGAGCCGGTCGATCTTCTCGCGGTTCCCGGCCAGCCGCGCTTCGGGCGCGCTTTCGGCATGCATGACGAGGTAGCGTTCCAGCGAGGCCGGGTCGACTACGATCTGCGCCTTGGTCTCGGCCAGCCTGTCGCTGGGAATGTAATGCGTGGCGAGACCTGCCCAGAGGCATTCCGCCCCGTCGAGCCGCGCGCCGGTGAGCGCGAGGAACTTGCCGACCTCGCCCGGCAGGCGCGGCAGGTACCAGCCCGCGCCGACATCGGGGAACAGGCCGATGGCGCCTTCGGGCATGGCGAACTTGGTATTCTCGGTCGCCACGCGGAAGTCGCACGGCTGGCTGATGCCCACGCCGCCGCCCATGGTCACTCCGTCCATGAATACCACTGTCGGCTTGGGATAGGTGAACAGCAGGTGGTTGAGCCGGTATTCCGCGTGGAAGAATTCCCGCCCGCGCTGGCCGCCGTCCTCGATCGCCGAATTGCGCAGCAGCGCCACGTCGCCGCCCGCGCAGAAGCCGCGCGTATCCGGCTGGTGTTCGATGATCACCGCCGCGACCGCGTCATCGCTGCACCATTCGAGCAGCGCGGCGGTCATGGCCTCGCACATGTCGAGCGTCAGCGAATGCAGCGCCTTGGGGCGCGTCAGGGTGATGCGGCCGACCTTGCCATCGACCTTGGTGGTGACGTTCTCGCTCATGCGATCAGCCCTCGCACCGCTTGCGGCGCAGCTGGCCTTCGCCCACCGGGGCAGGCATGTCGCTTTCGAGGATCGTCCCGCCTTCGACCAGTCGGTAGGTGAGGCTTTCCTGCCAGGTTTCGCCTTCGCCCTCCATGGCCAGCGCAAAGGTCACGTCATCGCCATCGCGGGTTACGGACTGCACCGTGCCGTAGCTCTCGTAGAAGGTGAGGTGGTCCGGCGCGATCTCCAGTCGCAGGTCCGATGCCGGATCGCAGGTGCCTTCGACATAGTCCCACACGCCGAGCATGGCGGCCGGGATGCCTTCAGAGTCCGTGCCTTCTGGTGCTTGTCCGGTGCCAGCCGTCGCTGCCACTTCGCTGGCCTCGCTCGGGACGGGCGCGTCGGGCGCGGTGGCTTCGGGTTCGGACGAACAGGCGGAAAGCGACAGTGCCGCAGCGACTGCGAGCAGGGCGATCTGGGGATGCTTGGTCATGCCCGCAGCCATGTCAGGAAGGCGGTCGCGGTGCAAGGAACTGGCGGTGGAGCGAGGGCCTGGCCCTATTCGCCTCCGCCTACGTCCATCGGCGAGGGATCGAAGCCCATGGTGTCGTCCATTGGCGACGGATCGAAACCCTCGGCGGAATCGATGAAGGTCTCCGGCCCCGCGTCGACTTCGATCACCTCCTCCGCGCTCTCGTCTTCGGCAAAGCCCTGCGAAGTCGGCTGGGCATTGGGCGCGCGAGAGGTAGGGGACTGGCTGGAACGCGACGGCGCGGAATTCTGCGAAACGATCCGCATCTCGCCGCCTCCTCCGCGCGGGTCCAGCCCGGCGGCTTCGTTGCGGCTTTCGAGACTGTCGCCACAGGCGGCGACAAGCGCGAGGACGGGCAGCGCAAGCGCTGCCCGGGCAACTATTGCAGGCTTCCGATCACTGCTTCGGCTTCGATTTCGCATTTCCACTCCGGACTATACAGTGCGGCAATTGCCACCAGCGTGCCGGTGGGCCGGGCATGGCCCACCGCGCGCGTGAAGGCGGCGGTTACGGCATCTGCATAGGCGATATCGGTTACGAACATCCTTACGCGCACGACATCGCCCGAATGTCCGCCCAGCTGGCCGATATAGTCGAGGATCTGTTCGAAACAGCGGTCCGCCTGTCGCCCGGCGTCCGGGCTGACGGTGCCGTCTTCCTCCACCCCGACATTGCCGGAGACGATGATGCGGTCACCCACGCGGATCGCGCGGGTAAATCCGGCTTGCTCTTCAAAGGGGCCCAGCGGCGGGATGCGCTGGCGGCCGTCATTGGGGTCAGCCACAGGTGATCCTTTCGATAATCATGTCGTCGTCATAGGAAACGGTCAGGCGGTCAGGCCGGAAATCCATGGTCACGGCGGTGCGCGGCGGCACCCAGCGCAAGGTGGCAGCTCCGGTCAGACGCAGCAGGGTGGCGCCCGCCTCGGCACTGGCGGTGTGGCCGACATGGTCCTGCACCGCGCTGGCGTCGCATTCGCCCGCAGGTTCGCGCACGGGCGGCGGGCCGTTGCCATCCGCCGTGGTGGCACAGGCCGCCAGCGGCAGCAGCAGGCAGGGAAGGAAAAGCAGCTTCATGGTCGGGTTTCTCCTCTTGGCGGCATCCTAGCGTCAAGCCGTTCGAGGCGCTAGGACGCGGGACAAGAGGAGAAACGCACATGGCAGGGCTTTGGTTCGAGGAATTTTCGGTGGGGCAGGTATTCGACCACCCGCTGCGGCGGACCGTGACCGAAACGGACAACCTGCTGATCAGCACACTGACCCACAACCCCACGCCGCTGCACCTCGATGCGGAGTTCATGAAAGACAGCGAATTCGGCCAGATCCTGGTCAATTCGTGCTTCACGCTCAGCCTGATGGTGGGGATCAGCGTCAACGACACCACGCAGGGAACGGCGGTTGCCAATCTCGGCTGGGACGAGGTGCGTTTCCCCGCGCCGGTCTTCATCGGGGACACCCTGCGGATCGAGACCGAAGTTGTCGGAACGCGGGAAAGCCAGTCGCGGCCAAATCAGGGCATAGTCAATTTCGTCCATCGCGCCTATAATCAGGACGACGTGCTGGTGGCGAGTTGCAAGCGCGCCAGCCTGCAGAAAAAGCGGCCTGCCGAATAAGGGCCGACACGGAGAGAAAGTGATGTCGTTGAAAGTCGAACCCATCCTGCCCAATTTCGGTGCCGTATGTTCCGGACTGGACCTGACGCAGCCGCTGTCGGCGGACGAAGTCAAGCAGATCACCGATGCGATGGACAAGTACGGCGTCACTGTCTGGCGCAACACCGGGCTGACGGACGAGCAACACGTCGAATTCAGCCGCAATTTCGGCTACCTCGAACGCGTGCCCAAGCGCCCCGACGGCGCCAAGATGCGCCTTCCCTACCGTGAATTGTTCGACGCTTCGAACCTCAATCTCGAAGGCGAAATCACCACCGATCCCGCCGCCGTGGAATACCGCAAGGGCGACCGGCTGTGGCACACCGACAGCGCCTTCCTCGAAAAGCGCACGAGCTATTCGATCCTGCTCGCGCACATCACCCCGCCGCCGGAAGCCGGGGGTGAGACCTGGTTCGCCGATGCGCGCACGGCCTATGAAGACCTGCCGCAGGAAACCAAGGACCTGATCGAGGACAAGGTCGGCATCAACTCGCTGTGGTGGAGCCGCAAGAAGGCCGGGGCCGACGTGGCCGAGGAAGAAATCCTCGAACGCCCGCTGGCGCGCCACCCGATCGTCCACACCCATGCCGGGTCGGGCCGCAAGAGCCTGTTCATCGCTGCCCACACCATGGACATCGAAGGCATGGAAGGCCCCGAGGGCCGTCAGCTGATCGCGGATCTGATCGCTCACACCACGCAGCCACAGTACACCTTCAAGTGGTCGTGGCAGCCGGGCGACATGGTGATCTGGGACAACCTCGCCACCATGCACCGCGGCGGCGAATACGACTACACCGCCTACAAGCGCGACATGCGCCGCACGACCGTGCGCGAAGGCACCGAACCGCACCTGATGGAAACGGGCGACGACCCCTACACGGCGCTGTTCGCCAAGAGCCCCAAGGCCGTCGACATCAATTCGGCGCGCGACGCTGGGCGTTAGGTGACGATTGCCGTTTGACTGGTAATCCCGGTTTGACTGGCATGGGCAGTTGCCGGAACCTTGATGGTTCCGCACCTATGGCTAGCAACAGGGAACCATTTTGACCGACACGCCACCCCAGATCGACATGCCGCAGCAGACCGATGGCCGGACCGAAGTCGGCCGCAAGCGGCGTGCGGAAACGCGGGCGCGCATTATCGCGGCTGCGTTTGCTATCTTCGGTGAAGAGAACGGCCTGTTCGCGCGGATCGAAGATATCGTGGAGCAGGCCGGCGTCACCCGGGCGACCTTCTACAATCACTTCTCCGGCATGGTGGACCTGCGCGAGGCGGTGACGCGCGAGGTAACGCACGATTTCCTTGAGGCAGTCACGGCCACCGTTTCACAGATCCCCGACTCGCGTGAGCAGTGCACCGTTGCCGTGCGCTATTATCTGCGGCGCGCGCAGAAGGACCGGCGCTGGGCATGGTCTATGCTCAACATGAGCGCTTCAGGCGAGATCTTCGGGGCGGAGACAGTCCGCCAGGCCCTGCGCACCATTACCGACGGGGTGGACAACGGCTCGCTGCCGATCCCCTCGGCGGAACTGGGGCGCGATATCCTGCTGGGCGCGACGTTGGCGGCCATGGGTTCCATCGCCAAGCGCGACATGCCGGAGAACTATCCGGAGGTGGTAGCCGGATATATCCTGTGCGGGCTGGGCGTCGATCGCGATGCCGCCAAGTCCATCGCTCACCTGCCTTTGCCACCGCTCGAGGCTGCGGCAGCGAATGATTGAAGCGACAGCCAATATGTTTAATTGACAAATTGTCCATTGTAATTATCACCTGACCCGACAAGGCGGAAAATCGCCGATCGGGAGAGGAACACATGCAAGTCGGGCAGGGACGCTGGATGGCGCTCGCAATTGGATTGTCGCTGGTCGCCGGAAGTAGACTGGTTGCCGCCAGCTCGGTCGAGGCAAGCGCCCAGGCGACTTACGAGATCGAGCCGCGCGAACCCGAATATCTCTATGCGCGCACCTGCGGCTACTGCCACGGGCACAACATTGCGCCGATCATTCGCGGACGCAGCCTGCCGCCCGCCGTGATCGAGTCCATCGTGCGGTCCGGCATGGGAGCCATGCCTGCCTTCAAACCCACTGAAATAACTGACAACGAGCTGGACGCGCTGGCCGAATGGCTCTCGCAATCCGAGGCCGATCCAGAGGAGCACGGCGGATGAGCAATGGATTTTCCCGTCGCGAGGTGATGGCCATTGGCGGCGCTGTGGCGAGTACGGCGGCGCTGACCCCGCTCGCCCGTGCGCGCATGATGCCGCAGGACATGGACCGTGACCAGTTCGTCGCCGTCGTGCGCGAATTGCGCGCCATCGTGGGTGAAGACTGGGTCTTTGCCGACGAGGCCAGCACCATTTCCTATCGCAAGAGCGGCATTCCCGACCTGCGCGGCGAGCACATACCCAGTGGTGCCGTGGCCCCTGCCAGCGTGGAACAGGTGCAGGCGATCCTGGCCGTGGCCAACCGCTATCGCCTGCCGCTGTGGCCGATCTCCACCGGCAAGAACATGGGCTACGGCATGGCCACGCCCGCCAGCAGCGGCCAGATGATCCTCGACCTCAAGCGGATGAACCGCATCCTCGATTTCGATGCCGAACTGGGCACGATCCTGGTGGAGCCGGGGGTCACCTACCAGCAGATCCACGACTATATCGAGGATAACGACCTGCCGTACTGGATCGACGTGCCCACTGTTGGCCCGATCGTCTCGATGATGGGCAATACGCTGGAACGCGGCGTCGGCTATACGCCCTATGGCGATCACTTCTTCATGCAGTGCGGCATGGAAGTGGTGCTGGCCGATGGCACGGTGCTCAAGACGGGCATGGGCTCGATCGAGAACGGCAACACCTGGCAGGCGTTCAAGTGGGGCTATGGCCCCTATCTCGACGGCATTTTCACCCAGTCCAACTTCGGTATCGTGACCAAGCTGGGCATGTGGCTGATGCCGCGACCGCCGGTCTACAAGCCTTTCATGGTGCGTTCGCCGAACGTGGAAGACGTGGCGGCGATCACCGACACCATCCGCCCGTTCCGCATGAACAACCTCATCCCCAACGGCGTGCTGATCATGGGCGCGCTCTACCAGATGTCGATGTTCAACAGCCGGGCAGACCTGTGGGACGGTGAAGGCGTGATCCCGCTCGACGTGATCCAGCGCCACGCGCGTGCCAACGATATCGGCATGTGGAACACCTTCTACGCGCTCTACGGCACGGAAGAGATGATCGCGGCGATGGAGCCGATCCTGACGGGAGCCTTCGAGGCAACCGGGGCCGACGTGCTGACCGCAGCCGAGATGCGCGGCAACCCCTACTTCGAGCACAACGAAACGCTGATGCGCGGCGGCATGACGCTGGAGGAAAAGGGCCTGGTCCGTTGGTGGGGCCGCAGCGGCGGCGCGGTCGCCTTTGCCCCGGTGGCGCCTGCCAAGGGCGTGGAAACGATCGGGCAAACCGAGCTGGCCACCGAGATCATGAACAAGTGGGGTTTCGACTATGCCCCTGCCTACGCCGTCGGCGGGCGCGAGTTGCACCACATCATCTTCCTGATGTTCGACAAGGGCGACGACGAGCACTCCGCCAAGGCGGAACAGTGCATGGAGGAGATGATCACCCGCTTCGGCGAACGCGGCTGGGCGGCCTATCGCTCGTCGGTCTCGACCATGGACCTGGTGGCGGACCAGTATGGCGCGGCCAACCGCGAGGTGAATGCCCGCATCAAGCAGGCGCTTGATCCCAACCACATCATCGCTCCGGGCAAGCAGGGCATTGCCTGACCGGTGCGATGCCGGCCCCGCTCTCCCATCCCATCTGGCGGGGCCGGCCCCTCATTCTGACTGACGAGGTGCGACCATGAGTGACGTGCAGTACTACTTCCCCGGCAAGGTGGCCCTGGTGACGGGGGGTGCCACAGGTATCGGCCGCGCGGTGTCCACGGCCTTTGCCGAGCGCGGCGCCAAGGTGATGATCGGCGATATCGACGACCGCGCCGAGGAAACCGTGGCCATCATAGAACAGGCCGGCGGGGAGGCCGACTTCATCCGCACCGACGTGCGCGACAAGGCTGCGGTCGATGCGCTGGTAGCGCTGACGGTCACCCGCTTCGGCGGCATGCACATGGCCTTCAACAATGCCGGTATCCTGCCAGAACAGCGCCTGATCCACGAAGTGACCGAGGACGAGCTGGACCTTGCCATCGACGTGGACTTCAAGGGCGTGTTCTATTCGATGCAGTCAGAGATCCGTCACTTCCTGCAAGCGGGCGGCGGGGCCATCGTCAACACGGCATCGGTCGGCGCGCTGATCGCGGACCCGAACATGAGCGTCTACTGCGCCATGAAGCACGCGGTGTCCGGCCTGACCAAGGCAGCTGCTGTGGAATATGCGCAGAAAGGCATCCGCGTGAACTGCGTCGCACCCGGCTTCGTGCGCACCCCGATGACCCAGCACTGGGCCGACAGCAGCGACTTCACCGACATGTTCTTCCAGCACAATATCTCGGGCCGCTATGCCCAGCCCGAAGAGATCGCCGGAACCGTGCTGCACCTGTGTTCCGACGCCGCCAGCTTCGTCAACGGCGCGACCTGGACCATCGATGGCGGCCAGACCGCGCACTGATTGCGGCCCAAACGAAGAAAGGCCCGGCCCCTTTTGCAGGGGCCAGGCCTGATTGTTCACGGCAGCCGGCAGGTGCCGGCTCCCACAGCTGTCAAACTGTTAGGGCAGGATGGCAGTCAGCAGCGAAGTGCTGACCGAAATCGCCGCAAGCGTCGACAGCAGACGGTTGGCAATAGTGGACATTCTTGGTCTCCGGTTTCCCCGTTGATCGGGGAGCGGTCGCGCATATGGTGCGGCGCAACATAATTGGCAAATGACCAATTCGCGACATGTGTTGCGTATTTTTCAACATAGCGGCGTGGCGGTTGCCTGCCGCGCAAGCAAAGCCGCCCGATCGTCGCAAGTTTGTCGATTGGGCCCCGGAGTTACAGGCCTAGCTGACCAGCAAGGCGAGGTTGACCAGGCCCACACCGCTGCGGATCAGGCCGATTTCGCGGGCAGCGGCGTACGACAGGTCGATCACCCGGTTGCCGTGATAGGGTCCGCGATCGTTGATGCGCACGACCACGCTATCGCCGTTGCGCGGATTGGTCACGCGCACTTCGCTGCCCAGCGGCAGGGTGCGGTGGGCAGCGGTGAGCTGTCGTGGATCGAAAACCTCGCCATTGGCGGTGAGGTTTCCTGCCAGTTCGTCACCGTAATAGCTCGCATTGCCAAGGCCGAGACTGCTTTCCTGCGGGGCGGGATGGGCGGCCACCGGCTCAAGCTCGCTGACCGGCATGGATTCCACGCTTGCGCGCCCAGCGCCCAGTTTGACAACTTCCGGCGCGGTGCTCTCGTGCATCAGCGCGCCCCCCAAGCCTAGTGACAGTACGGCGAACAGGCCGGCGCCGAGCAAGGCCATTTGCCGCTGGGACTTCAGCCGCAAGAGCATCCGCAGCCGCTCCCGGCGGCTGGGCAAGGTGTTGCTGTCATGGGCGGCGGTTTCGGGATTCGTCATACCCAATCAAGGGATGAGCCGTGGACGATGTTCCGAAAAAGAAAGACGCCCGGCCCCCTGCGTGGAGGGCCGGGCGTCTCGTTTACCTGCTTGTCGCGGGGATCAGAAAATACGGCAGGCCGTCTCCGCCGGAGCGTCGAGCAGCTTTTCGAGCTCGTCGTCCAGCTTGAGCATGGTCAGCGAGCAGCCGGCCATTTCGATGGCGGTGCAGTATTCGCCGACGTAGTTGCGGGCGATGGTCAGGCCGGTTTCGCCAGCCAGCTTGGCAGCTTCGTTGTAGACCACGTAGAGTTCGGCCGGCGGGGTGCCGCCAAGGCCGTTCACCATCATGGCGACGCGGTCGCCCGAGCTGAAGGGCAGGTCCGACTGCACGGCGTCGTAGAGGATCTTGGTGATCTCTGCGGCGCTCTTGATCTTGGTGCGTTCGCGGCCTGGTTCGCCGTGGATACCCACGCCGATTTCCATTTCGTCGTCACCGATGTCGAAGATCACATCGCCCTTGGCAGGCGGGATGCAGCTGGTCAGCGCGACGCCCATCGAGCGGACGTTGTTGTTCACCTTCTCGGCCACGGCGACCACTTCTTCAAGGCTCGCACCAGCTTCGGCAGCAGCGCCGCAAGCCTTCATGACGAAGAAGTTGCCGGCCACGCCGCGGCGACCGACAGTGTACAGGCTGTCCTGCACGGCGACGTCGTCGTTGATGTGGAACTGGACGACCTTGATGCCTTCGGCTTCGGCCATTTCGCTGGCCATGTCCCAGGCCATGCGGTCACCCTGGTAGTTGTTCACCAGCACCAGCACACCGGCGTCGGTGGCGACCGACTTGATCGTTTCGTAGCAGGCGTCGACCGGCGGGGCGGCGAAGACCGGGCCCTGGCAGGCGGCGGTCAGCATGCCGGGGCCGACAGCCATGACGTGTGCCGGTTCGTGGCCCGAGCCCGAACCCTGGACGATGGCGACCTTCGAGGGATCGACGTTCTTGCGCTTGATCAGCTGGAATTCGGGCATGGCCTCCAGCAGGTCAGAATTGGCGGCGATCACACCGGCCATGAATTCGGGAACGAAGTTCTCCGGATTATTGACGAATTTCTTCATGTTTCATTCCTCTCATGCGTGAAACAATTGGTCTTAATTACAGATCCTTGACGCTGGAAACCTGCAGTTCGCGGGCGTTCGGCGTGTAGTCGACGCCGTAGGCCTTGCACCAGTCGCGCAGGATCGTGGCCACGCCGACAATGCCCGGATCGGGCGTGTTGGCGCTGCGCTCACCCACCTGGCTGGCGCGGCCCCGATGGGCGACCGAGCTGCGCGTCTCGTCGATGGCCTTGTCGGCCTCGGCCGTGATGGCGGCCAGCACGGCACCCATGTCCGATCCATCCATCTCCTGCATCTTGTCGTGGATCGGCCAGAGCGCGTCGAGCAGCGTCTTGTCGCCGCGCTTGGCCCCCCCACGCGCGACGATGCCTTCGATGGCGGAGCCGAGCATTTCGGTCAGCTGCTGGTAGCTGACTTCTTCCAGCCCCTTGCCGACCATGCCTGCGCGCATGAAGCCCGTGCCCCAGATCGGGCCGGACGAGCCGCCGACGTGCTTGGAACAGATCATCGAGATCTTCAGCATCATGGCGCCGATGGCGCTCTTGTCGATCTCCGGCAGGTCTTTCTTGATGACCTTGAAGCCGGTGGCGAGCGAGGTGCCGAAGTCACCGTCGCCGGCCAGGCCGTCGAGGTCGGAAAAGTACTTTTCGTTGGCGATCACCGTGTCGCAGGTGATGTCGATGGCCTTCTCGAAATCAGCAATCGTAAACGTCGTCATCAATCTCTCCCTGGGCTGCCGGTTATGCGGTCAGCGCGGACAAGTCTGCAAGGGTAACTTCCGGGTTCGGCGCGTCTCCCAGTTCGGGAACGACGCGCGCGGCCTCGGTGAAGTCTTCATCCACCGTATAGGTGCTGGTGGTGATGAGCGTGGGGTATCCCGCACCGGTCGAGGCGAGCAGGCCGTTGCGGCTGTCCTCGATCACCACGCATTCCTTCGGGTCGAGGCCCAGCGACTTGGTGGCGAGGTGATAGATTTCCGGATCGGGCTTCTTCTTCGACACCACGTCGCCCGCATGGACGAACTCGAAAGCGGCTTTGCGCTCCGGCCCGAACAGGTCGAGCACGGCGTCGATGAACTTGGGGTTGGACGTGGTGCAGACGCCGAGGCGCACACCATTGGCCATGGCTTCGTCCACGATGCGCAGGACACCGGGGCGAACCGGCAGGTCCTTGACGATCGCGGAGACCTGCGCGGTCTTGTACTTGTGCAGGGCGGCAATCAGTTCCGCCTTGCCGCCATATTCGGCCACCTTGTCTTCCGGCCAGCCGGCTTCATCGAAGTAGGCGGTCATGCGTTCCTTGCCGCCGGCGACCAGCAGCATCTTGGCATAGAAATCGACAGACCATTCGGCGTCGATCCCGAAGTGTTCGAAGGCCTGGTTGAAGCCGACCCGGTGCGCATCGCGCTCGGTATCGACCAGCACGCCGTCGCAATCGAAAATGATCGCCG
The DNA here is from genome assembly GCF_038289935.1 of Aurantiacibacter gilvus. Classification (NCBI taxonomy): domain Bacteria; kingdom Pseudomonadati; phylum Pseudomonadota; class Alphaproteobacteria; order Sphingomonadales; family Erythrobacteraceae; genus Aurantiacibacter; species Aurantiacibacter gilvus. Next base: position 312,268 of record NZ_JBBYHV010000002.1, on the reverse strand, counting down.
AGACCATCAGGCAGTCTCTTTCAGCGAGGCAAGGAACTGGCTGCCATGGCCCTTGCCGCCGAACTTCTCGATGAAGCCGCCGAACAGCGACTTGCACGCCTGGTACTGGGCGTCGATCACGCGCAGCGGCTCGTAGTCGTCGGGATTGGCCTTGCGATAGGCTTCGAAGCTCTCGACGAAGACGTGCTTCAGGTTGGTCGAGATGTTCACCTTGGCGCTGCCGCGGGCGATGGCCTTGGCAAAGGTCTCGTCCGACAGGCCGGTGCCGCCGTGCAGCGCCATCGGCGTGTTGGTGGCAGCGTTGATGGCGGCGATACGGTCGAAGTCGACCTTGGGCTCACCCTTGTAGAAGCCGTGCGCAGTGCCGACGGCGCAAGCGAAGGCCGACAGGTCCAGCGCATCGCAGAACTTCCTGGCGTCTTCCGGATCGGTCAGCACCGAATCCTCTTCCGCGACGACCATGTCGTCTTCCACGCCCATGATCTGGCCCAGTTCGGCTTCCATGCCGACGCCGTACTTTTCGGCGATGTTGCGCACCTTCTTCGACATTTCGAGGTTTTCCTCGAACGGGAATTCGCTGGCGTCGATCATGATCGAGGTCCACCCGGTCTGCGCGCACTTCTCGATCATCGCGAGGTCCTTGCAGTGATCGAGATGCAGCACCACGGGTACCGGCGAATTCTCGGCGCAGGTACGCACCCAGCTGACGATTTCCTCGTGGCTGTAATAGTCGATGGTCTTCGACGAGGTCTGGCAGATGACCGGTGCGTCGAGTTCCTCGGCCGCTTTCACCATGCCCTTCGTGGTGTTGTAGTCGACCAGGTTGAACGCCGCGACGGCATAGCCGTTGTCCATGGCGTGGCGAAGCAAGGGCTTCATATTAACAAGTGGCATGTCGTGCTCCCTACGAGTGCCGTCCAAGAAAAAGGCGGCCGGTGATTGTGTCCGGCTGCATCGAATCGGGTCCATAGCCTCTGGTGCGGCGGCAAACCACCCGTGATTGCGCAGCTGAACGCCTTCGAGATTGAATATGTCCGGAATTGTGGCTCGCCGCGGCGCAATGCTGCTGCCTGCCACACCCATGGCGTTCCGGGGGCGCGCGCAGCTTCATAGTCTGGGCCTCATTCCTGGGGGCAAGTTACCGGGGAAACGGAGGAACCAATGAAGAAGTTGACCGCATACGCGGCCGCTGTCGTGCTGGCCGCATCCTGCAACGTGGCGCTGCCGACGGCTGCCAGTGCTGCCGCCAATGACGAGGTGCAGGTCTGCCGCCTGCTGGTGGAGCTGCAGTTTTTCGATAGCCACGGCGCATGCATGAGCCAACTGCGCACCAATGCGCCGCGCACCTGCCGCCAGCTGCGCGACTACGATGCGCTCGACTTCTTCAATTTCCGCAACGTGGGTGACTGCGTCTCGGCCTTCCGCGCCGCGACCTGAACCGGCCATCCCCGTGCGGCAGCCCGCGACCGCTGCTGCGCAACCCGGCCCGGAACCTGGACAGTCTTCCTGCCCGAGGTTCCGGGCCCTTTTCGTGCCTGACAGCTTCAGTCGATCGACAGCTGGCCGGTGCGCAGCGCGGTATAGACCGCTTCGCCGCGCGAATGGACGGCCAGCTTGCGGTAGATCGACTTGACGTGGTTGCCCACGGTCAGCGGCGAAATGTCGAGCGCGCGGGCGGCTTCCTTGTAGCTCATGCCGCGGGCGAAGACTTCCAGCAGCTCCACCTCACGCGCGGTGAGCGAGGCGGTCTCCTCGTCACCGTTCGCCTCGGCATTGGCGGTGATCGCCGGCTTGCTGCCCTGCAGCCGCTCGAGCAGGTAGGCCGCCGCTGCCGGGCTGATCGGCGCGCCGCCGTTCAGCGTGGCGGCGATCCCGTCGAGGATGGTGGCGGGGCTGGAATCCTTCAGCAGGTAGCCGTCCGCACCAGCCTCCAACGCGGAGACCACGGTCTCCCGGTCGCCGAAACTGGTGATCATGAGCACCTTGCAGTCGCGCTGCTTCTTGGCGAACTCGATGAAGTCGACCCCGCTGCCATCAGGCAGGCCGACATCGACCAGGAACAGGTCCGGCTGCTTGCGCACCATCATGTCGCGCGCGCGGGCGATGGTGGGGGCGGTGCCAGCCAGGTCGTAGTCCGGGCAAGTGGTGACGATATCGGTCAGGTGCTCGCGGATCGCGGGATCATCGTCGAGTATCGCAATGCGTGCATTAGCCATGACTTGTTGCCCTGTTGCGGCCTTCCGGCCCGCCCTGTTCTTGTGGCAGCTCGATCCGGGCAACGGTCTGTTCGCCTTCGCGCCGGAGGGTGAAGCTCCCCCCGATGGCGCTGGCGCGCGCCGTCATGTTCTCCAGGCCTCTGCCGCCGGGTCGTTCATCGCCCAGCAAGGTACCGTTATCGCAGACCGAGATGGCGTGCGATGCCACATTTACGGTCACCACAGTGCCGTCCGAATGCTTCAGCGCATTGGTGAGTGCTTCCTGCAATACGCGGAAGACCTGCAATACTGCTCGCGGGGAGAGGTTTGGCAGATATCCCTCCGCGGTGTCATTCCATTCAATGGCAAAACCCGCGCCTGTCGCCCGCTCGGCCGCGCGTTCGCGGAACAGCGCCAGTGCCGAAGCGAGCGATTCCCCGACAGAGTCCATGGAATCGATCATCAGCCGCATCTCGTCGAGCGCCCCTTGCAGCCCGCGCGTGACCCGCTCCGGGTCGGCCTTGCCGCGCCGCGCCAGCAGCAGCAGGCTCATCAGCTGCGAACCGAGTCCGTCGTGCATGTCGGCCATGATCCGCCGCCGCTCGTCCTGGTGCGCCTGTTCGCGCAGCAGCACCTTCTCGCGCTGGTGCGCCGTGGCCAGTTCGGCCGTGCGTTCGTCCAGCTGGCCTTGCAGCAGCGTGTTGATCTCTTCGGAAGAGCGGAACAGGCGGATGTTGCGGGCGAAGAAGGCCGCGGCCAGCGCCACCAGCAGGAACGGCAAGATGTAATCCGTGGGCGAACCGATGTTGAGGTCGAAGATCTCGCCCAGCGCTTCGCCCGCCAGCACCGTGGCGCAGAGCACGAAGACCGCGAATTCCCACGTATGTTCGCGCCCGATATGGCGCACCTTCCATGCCAGCAGGCCCAGCACGGCCAGCGCCAGCACGCCGCTGACGATGTAGGAGAACATGGCGGCAAGGTTGGTCCCCGCATCGCCCGCGTTGGCGAGGTTGAAGATCACCACGCCTGCCGCATAGATCACCAGCGATGCGGGCAGTACATAGGGCAGGCGGTGGCCGGCCCAGTTGTTGGTCATGTTCACCCAGGCCACGGGGATCAGCATCATCGCGCAGCTCGATACCAGTGCGAACAGGCGACCGGTGAACCACGGGTCGGCCCAGTCCGACTGGAAGATAAGGAAGGCCCATGACCCCGACAGCGTTCCCAGCCAGAACAGGTAGCGCTGGAACCCGCCGCGCGCCCAGCCGACAAAGGCCAGCAGTGCCACCAATGCGCCGATCACCGAGCAGATCAGCAGGTATTCGTTGAGCAGGAAATTGCGGAAGCCGAATTGCGCGATCACCGCGTCGTATTCGCCCAGGTAGGGGCTGGCGGCGAAGAACCCGCCGGTGCCTTCCTCGCTGACGAGGACATAGGTCAGCTGGTTCTCGCCCAGGTTCAGCAGCCCGGCAGGCAAGCGGTTGATCCCGCGATAGGCGCGCCCGTGGTAGGAGATGTCGGGCAGTTCCATGCGCCCTTCGGCGTAGTGCTGACTGCCGTTGATCCAGGCGGTGTAATTGTCCGCGCCGATGATCGGCACCTCGCCGATGCCGGTGGGCGGGATCTCGTCGAGCGCGAAGGTGACGCGCACGGCGCGGTAGCCTTCTTCGCAGCATTCCTCCCACGGCACGTCGACGGCGTGGTAGCTGGCGCTGCTGGCCGCTTCCCATGTCGGCGCGTCGATTTCGGCGACTTCGATGGCTGTCGGCTGGATGCGGTCGAGCGGACGCTGCACGGGCTCGAACAGCGGGCCGAGGAACAGCCAGTAGGCTGCCTGCAACACGACGATGGCCAGCGCCAGCTGCCGCCAGTCACGCTGTCTTGCTGTCTGCATGGTCCCCACCAGCGAAAGCCCCCGATGCCATCTCCGCTTGCTGCCGTGTTTATGGCAGGCCACCGGCGAAAGTCATGCCATATGCTTGGCAGGCCTGAACTTTTCGCTGGCGCTGCCCAGAGCCCTGCCGCGCCTGGTTGGAAGTGCTAGCTGCGCAAGTCGATTGACGGCGCCTAGGCGCACCAGCTAATGGCGCGCTCCTTCGGGAATGCGGGTGTAGCTCAATGGTAGAGCAGGAGCTTCCCAAGCTTAAGACGAGGGTTCGATTCCCTTCACCCGCTCCACCTCTTCGCCGCGCGAGCGGCTTTCCATCACCTCAGCTTCGGTACCGTAACAGCGCCTCGAGGCGCAGGGACCACTTGCGATAGGGCGTGCCGGCATAGTCGGCTGTGCCGAGCGGCCGCGCGCCCAGACGGGTGAGGGCGCGTTCGGACCGGGATAGCGGCAGGAGGAAGGTCACCTCCTCTATCTTCGTATGCAGCCTGGCCCATTCGAAGGCCTGGACGGCAATGGCATGGCCCTGCCGGAAGAATGCGGGGCGCAGGACCAGCCCGAAATCCCAGGCGTCACCTTCGCGCTGGAAACCTCCCCAGCCGACGTAGTCGTCGCCGCGCAGGATGGCCCAGTGGCCCAGACCGTCACGCTCCCAGCATTCCTCCTTTGCCTGCACCAGTTGGCCGATGAAGGCTTCGTCGATGGCAGGTGGCAGCAGCGGCAGGTGCCGCGCCACGCGCGGATCGCGCAGGTGGGCGAGAAGTGCCGCCGGAGAGATCACGGCCAGCCGTGTGAAGCGGAACGGACCGAGGCGGTCGAGCTTGGCCGTGTTGCTTTCGAGATGGATCATGGGAAATCACGCCGCTGCCAGGATTGCAGATACCCGTTCGCGCAGCACGCCCAGAAGGTCACTTTCGAACCACGGATTTTGCGCCAGCCAGCGCTGGTTGCGCGGGCTGGGGTGGGGCAGCACCACCTGTTCCGGCAAGGTCTCGCGCCAGCGTGAAACGGCTTGCGTCACCGTCTGGCGCGGTCCTTCGCAATGCCAGCTCGCGGCATATTGTCCGAGGACGATGGTCAGTTGCACCTGTCCGAGGCGGCGGAGCAGGTCCTGCCGCCACAGGTCGGCGCAGACGGGTGGCGGCGGCAGGTCACCGCTGCTTCCCGTGCCGGGATAACAGAAGGCCATGGGCACGATGGCGAACAGCGCCGGATCGTAAAAGGTTTCGCGGTCCACCCCCAGCCACTGGCGCAGGCGATCCCCCGACGGATCGTCGAAGGGAATGCCCTTGGCGTGGGTCCTGCTGCCGGGGGCCTGCCCGGCAATAAGGATCTTGGCTGCCGGGTCCCATTGCAGGATCGGGCGCGGCCCCAGCGGCAGCGACGCACAGTTCCGGCAGCCGCGCACGGAGGCGAGGAGTTGCTTGTCCGCAAGGGCTGCCGGGCTGGTCATCGCATCACTCTTCCAACGGTTTCGCAGCCTGGCTCACGCCACCTGCAGGCCGATCGCCAGGATCGCTGCCCAGGACACCAGGTAGGACGGGGTCCGCAGGTAGGGAACGCCAAGCGAGTAGACGATATAGTGCGCCACGCGGGCATAGTAGAACACCGAAGCCCACAGGTTGACGCTGGCGGCATCGATCCGGTCGGGCAGCATGGCCGCTGCCAGCACCACTGCGATGAAGGCGGGAAGCGTCTCGACCATGTTGAGGTGCGCCCGCTTGACGCGCTGCGCCCACAGCGGCGGTTCGGGCTCCGTTGCAGGAAAGCCGGCCGGGTAGTTGCCGAGGAAGTCCTTGAAGCCCCAGACGAAGAGCCGGGACAGGATGTAGGGAACCCACATCAGGACGGTGAACACGCCGGCAAGGGCGAGGAAGTGATAGGCCTGTTCCATTTGCTCGACTCCCCTTACGCGGCAAAGCCGTTGTGGATCGCTTCGAGCTTGTGGCCGAAGGGATCGATGACGAAACCGGCGTAGACGTCGGCGGCGGGATAGTCGGGACGCGGCCCGGGCTTGCCCGCACACATGCCGCCAGCCTTGAGCGAAGCGGCGTGGAAGTGATCCACATTGGCCGGGGTTTCGGCTTGAAAGGCCACGTGGGTGCCGTTGCCGCGGGTGAAGTCGTCTCCGTCCGCCGGGACCATGACGAGGAACTGCACTGCGTCCTTGCCGTAGGCGGCAAAGGCGCCGTTGGCGGCAAGGCACGACAGGCCGAGCGACGCCATGACGGGATCGTAGAAGCGGCGGGCCGCGTCGATCGCGGGCACGCCCAGGCTGATATGGTCGAGAATGTTCATGCAATAATTCCTTGTCTTGGTGGACGGCGGCCACCCGCCCTGCGGGCAGAGATCGGGGTGCCGGCAGGACGAGCGCCGCCGTCCGCGCGGCCGCTACGGAGTCGGGCGGCCGCGACGCTGTGGATGGTTGTCTGTTTGGGGGATTCTGGTGCCGGTGCCGGCTAGCTGGTCGAGCGGGTTACGATGCGTTGCAGTGGTTCCTCCGGGGTTGCGTTGATGACGCGGCGGAGATGCGCGAGGCGGGACGCATGGGCAAGGCAGGTGACCGAATTAGGGATTTGCAGCTAAGCAGATCGGACGATCTGCAAATTCAAGCGGCCGAACGGGTCCGGAAACTGGTGGGGGACTCGCCGAACATGTTGGCAAAGGCGCGGGTGAAGGCAGCGGGCGACTGGTAGCCGATGCGGGCCGCGACCTCCTGCACCGGCACCTTGCCTTCGCGCAGCAGGGCGCAGGCTTTCTGCAGACGCCATTCGGCGAGGTAGGTCAGCGGGCCGCAGCCCACCAGTTCCTGGAACCGCGCGGCGAAGCGGCTGCGCGACATGGCCGCCTCGCTGGCCAGTGCCTCGACCGTCCACTGCGAGGCGACGTCGCGGTGCATGGCCTCGATCGCGCGCGAGATCTTCGGGTCGCCCAGGGCTTCGAACAGCCGGGCCAGTTCGGGCGACTGGGCGGCGGTGGAACGGACGGTTTCGATGAACATGATTTCCGACAGGCGGCGCACGACCGCAGAGGTGCCGGGGGCGGTGCCGTCCATCTGGCCAGCCATCAGCCGCAGCGTCTCGTCGAGCCAATAGGTGGACCGGCGCAGTCCCGCGCTGACGTGGATGACGGGCGGCAGTGCCCGCAACAGCGGGTGGTTGCTGCCTTCGGCGAAGGTGAAGTGGCCGCACATGAGCCTGGTCGCGGTGTTCGCGTTGCCCTTGCCGACGACAAGGGTGCCGCTGCCGCTATAGCCCGCATCCTGCAGCACCGTTTCGAGGCCTACCGGCCTGCGCTCGGCGCTGTCCGAAATGGCATGGGCCGCGCCTGCCGGGATGAGGGCGAAATCGCCTTGCCGCATGTGGTGCGCCTCGCCCTCGCCGGCGCGAATGAAGCATTCGCCCTGCACCACGTAATGGAAACGGATCGCAGCGGCATAGCTGGGGACGCCGACCGACCATGGACGGTTGAAGCAGGTGTTGAAATAGAACTGGCCCTGCAGCGAGAGTGAATCGAGGATGTCACTGAGCAAGTCCATGCGACTCTACCTGTCCTGCGGGCGCCATGGTTGGCGACCCGATAATCCGGAATGCCCAAGCGGTGTAACCGGATGCACTGCAACACCTTGCGCGAGAATTGGCACTGGGCGCAAGCACTACGAGACGATCTGCAAAGCGCGCGGCCGTGCTCCTGCCTGACCTGATCGGTTCGCCGCAGGCGGCTTGAAGGCATGAACTGGCTTGTGCTTAGAAACGCACGGAAAAACCGATTTCCAAGCATGAAAAGGGGATGGAATTGCTTCGTTACAAGACCAAGATGCTCGCACCCTGTGTCGCACTCGCCTCGCTGGCGCTGTCCGCCTGTGGCGCGACCGGATCCGACATGGACGGCGCCTGGGTTACGGCCAGCATGAACGATGCCATGGAATGTTCCATGGGCCGCGTCATGGTGATCGACGGCGACCGGATCGACTTCGGTATTGCCGGGCAGGTCGTGCAGTCGTTTGAAGGCTTGCAGACCGAAGCCGCGGAAAACGGCAATGTTGTCATGCGCTCTGACAGCGCGACCTTTGAATTCCGTCCTGGTGCCACGCCCGACGAAATGACGATCGTTGCCGGCCCCATGGTGTTCGAACACCACACCTCGCGCCTGCCCATGGATCTGGGCCGCTGCGGCGGCTAATCCGCGCTAGCCGACATTCTCGCAGGCGATGCGGCGTGTGCTGTGGGAATCCCGGCGCACGCTGCCGCTGCGATCGCGGAAGACGGTGAAGCTGTAGAGGTTGCAGCGGTCCGGATTGTCCGGGTCCTGCGCGGCGATGGCCGCGTCGCGGGTCTGGCCGATGACGCGGCCATATTCCACCTTGTCGCTCCACCCGCTGGTCACGGCGATGCGCATGATGCGGTAGGGGATGCCGCTGGTGGGCCAGGCCTGCCGGAACGGCGCCTCGGCATCCGGGCCGCTGGCGACTGCGGCGGGCATGCGGACGTTGCGCGCTGCCTCCAGTGCGGCGGCGTCGAACCCGGCTGCGGCCTGTTCACGCGATACCAGCATGGCCAGCGCGGCCTCCGTCTTGCGCTTCTCGGCGGCGAAGTCCACGCGGTCCGGGAAGAGGCGCGTCGCGGCGTGGAGCTCGGTATCCTGCACCAGGATCTCGTTGTAAGCCGATGCGGCGAGCCACGGGGTGGTGCCGGCGTTGCGGTCCACCCGCTCCATCGACCAGTCGATCGTCCCCTCGGTGCGCCGCGCGCGGTTCTCTGCCGTCACCAGCTTGGCGCGCAGGTCGCGCTCCCACTGCTCGGCGCTCACACCGGGATAGTCGCGCGCCACCAGTCGCTCGACGGCGGCATTGTGCGCGGCGATCATCTCGTCGAGCTGGCGGTTGTGCTCGGGGCTTTCGGCAGTTCCGGGCGGGGTCAGGCCGCCGAGGACGATGCCCATGTCCTCGCGGTAGCGTTCGCGCGCGTCGGGGCGTTCCTCCTCCACCGGAGCCGTGGTGGTTGCGCCGGAGGTCTGCGGCGTTGCCTCTTCCGCCGCTGGGCGCGGGGCAGGGCGGGGCGGCGGAGGCGCGCTCGGCAGGCGGACTTGCGGCACACGGAACTGCGCCGTCGCCACTTGCGGGACAAAGGCGCCAGACAGCGCCAACGCGGCGGCAAGAAGGCATGGCTTGGACAGCATGGCAGGCGGCTCCATCGGGCGATTTGCGCTGCCAAGAGTGCCGGACCGGCCAGGCACGATAAATGCCACAGCCGTGGGGGCGCAAATATGGCACCCATTTTAACCGCCTCGTGTTAGGCCAGGCGCATCATGCCGGCCTTCTTCCTCACCTTCCTCGCGGTCGCCGTCGCCATGCTGGCGGGACGCGATGCCGTGCGGGTTGCGCGGCTGAAGGCATCCTTGGGGTGGGCCGGACCGCTGACCGTCACCGTGCTGCTGGCAGCGCTGGCGGGGGCTGCCCTGGCGGCATGGATCGCGGACAGCCTGATCCCGCTCATCCCGCCGCAATTCAAGCCGGTGACGGTCGCTGTTGCGCTGGGCCTCGCCGGGCTGGAGGTGCTGCTGCGCTCCCCGCCGGAGAAGCCGCGCGAGCCCACGCGCTCGATGGGCGCGATAACGCTGGTGCTGCTGCTGGGCATGGTGACCGACGCCAGCGGCTTCATCATCCTGTCGCTGGCCATTGCCACGGGTGAACCGCTGCTGGCGGCGGCAGGCGGCGCCTTCGGGGCCGTGGTCGTCCTGTTCGGCGCGATCATTGCGGGCGAGGACTGGCAGGCGCTGCCCCTGGAAGCAATCCGCCGGGTGGTCGGCGCGGGCCTGCTGCTGGTCGCGGTTGTGCTCCTGATTTTCGCGCAGAACCTGTTCGGCTGATCGCCAAAGTCGATCAAAGTAACCTGCCATTGTCGTGAAACCCGATGCTTGCTGACCCGTTGGTTAGGCAAACAAGCAATTCAAAGGACACGAAAATGGCTACTACCGGGGACAATTCGAAGACCGCGCTGATCGAGGGGCTGAATGGCCTGCTCGCCGATCACCTTGCGCTCTATTTCAAGACCAAGAACTTCCACTGGCACGTGACCGGTCCGCGCTTTCGCGACCTGCACCTGCTGTTCGACGAACAGGCGCTGGAGATCCAGGGCCAGATCGACGCCATTGGCGAGCGCGTGCGCAAGAACGGCGCGAAGACGCTGACCTCGATCGGTGCGGTTGCCCAGCACACACAGATCGCTGACCAGGACGACACCGAGCTGTCGCCGGAGAACATGCTGACCGAATTGCGCGACGACAACGCCAAGCTGGTGGAGCGGCTGAAGGGCCTGAAGGAGCATGCCGAGAAGGCGGGTGACAATGCCACCGACGGCCTGCTCGACGACTGGACCGACATGGCAGAGGAGCGCGTGTGGTTCCTCAATTCGACCCTCAACTAGATTTTGCGTTGTCGGCTCATGGCTCCAACCGCTAGGCGAGGGGCCATGGCCGACATCGATATCATCGAAAATGCGACGGACGGTGACATTGCCGCCCATATCGAAGCTGCGCTGAAGCGCGCACTGGCTGCCGGAGGACCGGTGGCCATTAGCGTTCCCGGCGGTTCCACCCCGTTTCCCATCATGCAGAAGCTGGTCGCGGCTGATTTCGACTGGTCGCGCGTTACCGTCTGGCCGGGCGATGACCGCGTCGTTCCGGAAGGCCATGCAGCCAGCAATACCGGCAAGATCCGTGCCCTGTTCGAGCCGGCTGGCGCGTCCGTTGCCACCTTGCACGAAGATGCACGGCCGCCGCATTTCGCGCTGGTCTGGCTGGGCATGGGCGCGGACGGTCACATCGCCTCGCTGTTTCCCAACACCGATCCGCAGGTCGATGACGCGCAAGTCGTGCGCCGCCTAACGCCCGACCCGCTGCCGCCCGAGGCACCGTTCGACCGCCTGACCCTGACCATTCCCGCCTTGCTCGACGCCGACGCGCTGATGTTCGTCATCCGCGGTGGCGACAAGCGCGCCGTGTTCGATGCGGCTGCTGCAGGTGAAAGCGACCTGCCTGTCGCGCGCCTGTTGGGCGCAGCCAGCCAGACGGTGACATGCTTTACCTGATCCCCGCGAGACTGCACCGCGCGGCCATGCCGCTGGGCTATGTCCTGTGGCGGGCCTACATCCGTATCGTGCGCCCTGACGTGGCGAGCGTTTCGGTCTTTATCGAGGATGACGAGGGACGCATCCTCCTGATCCGCCAGAGTTACGGCACCCGCGACTGGACCATGCCGGCCGGCGGCACCAAGCGCAACGAGGATCCCGAACTGGCCATCCGGCGCGAGGTCCAGGAGGAGCTGAGCTGCGAGCTTCATACCCTCGAACTGCTGCGTCACGCCGAAGAATCGGTATTTGGCGCGCCGCACCGCGCCTCGATCTTTCGTGCGCGCGCAGCCAGCGAACCGGTGGCCGACCGGCGCGAGGTGGTAGAGGTGCGCTGGTTCGCGCTCGATGACTTGCCCGACAACCTGACGAGCGTGACGCGGCGGCGGCTGGAACTGCTACAGCAAGGATAGTTGCGCGGTGTCGCGCGGGGGGGCGTCGCCTTCGTCGCTCTCGAGGTTGCTCAGTGTCAGGCCCATCAGCCGGATCGGCATGGGCATGGGCAATTCGTTGTCCAGCAGTTCGCGCGCCAGCCGCGCAAATTCCGCCTTGTCGGCGACCGCTTGGGGCAAGGATCGCGAGCGGGTGGCGGTCTGGAAATCGTTGTACTTCATCTTCAGCGTCACCGTGCGGCCCTGCGCCTCTTTCTCGGCGATCCTGTCCCAGACGATGGAGATGATCCGCTCCAGCGTGTCGCGCAGTTCGTCTTCGGCGGAGATGTCTTCGTTGAAGGTGCGTTCCCCGCCGATGGACTTGCGGATGCGGTTGGCGCGGACGGGGCGCAGGTCGATCCCCCGCGCGGCGCGGTAGAGGTAGTCGCCGAAGCTGCCGAAGTGCTGGCCCAGCCAGGCGCGGTCCTTTTCAGCGAGGTCGGCGCCCGTCTCGATCCCCAGCCGCGCCATCTTTTCCGCACCCTTCGGCCCCACGCCATGGAACCGCCGCACCGGCAGCGACTGCACGAATCGCGCACCTTCGCCCGGACGGATGACGCAGATACCGTCAGGCTTGTTCTGGTCGCTGGCGAGCTTGGCGAGGAACTTGTTGTAGGAGACCCCCGCACTGGCGGTGAGCCGCGTCTCCTCCTTTATCCGCGCCCGGATCTGCTGGGCGATGGCCGTCGCGCTACCGATGCCGTGCAGGTCCTCGGTGACGTCGAGATAGGCCTCGTCGAGGCTGAGCGGTTCGACATGCGGGGTATAGTGGCGGAAAATCGCGCGGATCTGTCGGCTGACCTCCTGGTAGACGTCGAAGCGGTGCTTCACGAAGATCAGGTCCGGGCATTTTCGCCTGGCTGTCACCGATGGCATGGCCGAACGCACGCCGAACTTGCGCGCTTCATAGCTCGCCGCTGCCACCACGCCGCGCCCGGAAGATCCGCCCACGGCCACCGGTTTTCCCCGCAAGTCCGGGTTGTCGCGCTGTTCGACGCTGGCGAAAAAGGCATCCATGTCGACGTGGATGATCTTGCGCAGCCCCTGCGCTTCTTCCTCCTCCCCGCCAGCTTGTGCCTCGTCCGCCATAGGTCCTTTTACCGTGTCACCGACGTTGACTTAATCCTTTTCTCGCCCCTCGTGCTTGTCTAGGGCCTAGGGCATGGCCACTGCCTCTTCTTCTCCGGACAGCGCACTCGACAGTCTGCCGCTGGGCAAGCGCGAGCTGGTGGTGCTGCTGGCCTTGCTGATGAGCCTCAATGCGCTCGGCATCGATGCCATGCTGCCCGCGCTGGACGAGATCGCTCTCGACCTGGGGATCGGTGAAGGCAACGAACGCCAGCTGATCATCGCCGTCTACACCATTACCATGGGTATCGGCTGCTTGGTCCCCGGGAGTTTTGCCGACCGCTATGGCCGCCGCCCGATCATCTTCCTCGCGCTGGTCGCTTTCGCGCTGCTCTCGCTGGTCACCGCCATGCTCACCCATTTCGAGACCATGCTGGCGGTGCGGGCGCTGACCGGCCTGCTTGGCGCGGGCCTGATGGTCGCGCCCATGGCAATCGTACGCGACCTTTACGAAGGCGACGCGATGGCACGCATGATGTCGACCATCGCCGCCGTGTTCATCTCGGTACCGGTCTTCGCGCCAAGCCTGGGCCAGGCCATCATGCTGGTGGGCAGCTGGCGGCTGATCTTCGTGGCCCTGGCTCTGGTGGCGGCGGGAGCGGCGCTGTGGGTATGGTTCCGCCTGCCGGAAACGCTGACCGAGGAGAACCGCCAGCAGGTCAACCTGCCGGTGATCGCCCGCAACATGGTGGCCGCGCTCTTCAACCGCCAGTCGTTCGGCTATGTGCTTGGCACCGCTTTCCTCATGGGCAGCGTGTTCGGCTATGTGAATTCGGGCCAGCAGCTGTACCAGGAAGCCTTCGGCGTCAGCGATGCCACCTTCCCCATCCTGTTCGGCGCGACAGCGGCGATGATGAGCTTTACCAACCTCGTCAATTCGCGCATCGTGATGCGGTTCGGGGCCCGGCGCGTATCGCATTTCGGCGTGCTGGTGTTCATAACGGTGAGTGCAGTCCAGGTGTGGTCGTCCTACGCCCACCCCGGCAACATCGCCTGGTTCCTGCCGCTGATGAGCGTGAACCTTGCGCTCCTCGGCTTCCTCGGTGCAAACTTCGGTTCGATCGCCATGCAGCCCTTCGCACAGATTGCCGGATCGGCCAGCTCGGTGCAGACATTCTTCCGCATGTTCGGTGCGGCCATGGTCGGCATGGTAATCGGCCAGCAGTTCGACGGCACGCCGATCCCGTTTGCGTGGTCGTTGCTGATGTGTTCCTCAACCGCACTGCTGCTCGTGCTATACAGCGAACGTGGCAAGCTGTTCCGCCGCCTCAACGTACAACCACCCAAGGAGCGCATCGTACCGTGAGCGAGACCCCCGAAAGCCAGACTTACGACCTCATCGTAATCGGCGGCGGGGTCAACGGCGCGGGGGTGGCGCGCGATGCTGCGGGGCGCGGGGCTTCGGTCCTGCTGCTGGAAAAGGGCGACCTTGCCAGCGGTACCTCGTCGAAGAGCACCAAGCTGGTCCACGGCGGGCTGCGTTACCTCGAATACTACGAATTCGCCCTCGTGCGCGAGGCGCTGGGCGAGCGCGAGGTGCTGTGGCGGATCGCCCCGCACATCGTCTGGCCCATGCGCTTCATCCTGCCGGTGACAGACAACATGCGGAACCCCGCCGTGCTGCGCGCGGGCCTGTTCCTCTACGACCACATCGGCGGACACGGCGAGTTCCGGAAAACGAAATCGGTCAAGCTCAAGAAGCACCGCGCGGGCGCGCCGCTGGAGCGTGCGTACAAGCGCGCCTTCGAATACTCGGACGGATGGGTCGACGATGCGCGGCTGGTGGTGCTCAACGCGCTCGACGCGCGTGAACACGGGGCCGATATCCGCCCGCGCACCGAGGTTTTCGGCGCGCACCGCGACGGCGGAGACTGGGTGGTCGAGTCCTCGGACGGTACCTTCCGCGGCCGTGCGCTGGTCAACGCGGCCGGTCCGGCGGCGGACGACGTGGCCAAGCTGGCGGGCGAGAAGCCGAGTTACGGCATCCGCCGTGTGCGCGGATCGCATATCGTGGTACCCAAGCTGTTCGACCACGACTGCGCCTACATCCTGCAACAGCCCGATACGCGGATCTGCTTCGCCATCCCGTGGGAGAACGACTTCACGCTGGTCGGTACCACCGATGCCGACCACAAGGGCTCGCTCGACGATCCAGAAGCCAGCGACGAGGAGGTGCGCTACCTGCTCGACGCCGTGAACCGCTATTTCGAGCATGACGTGACGCAGGCCGACGTGCTGCACACCTATGCCGGCGTCCGCGCGCTGGTGGACCTTGGCGAGGGCCGCCCGGAAGCCGCGACGCGCGGCTACCGCCTGGCATTGAGCGCGGAGGCCGAAGGCGCGCCGCTGCTGGGCATCTACGGCGGCAAGCTCACCTCCTACCGCCATGTGGCCGAGGAAACCGTGGACCTGCTGGCGGGACGCCTGCCGGTGTTCAAGGGCGAGCACTGGACCGGGAAGGAGGCACTGCCCGGCGGCGACTTCGACCACCGCGCGCAGCACCACCTGATCGACGTGTTGGCGGAAGAATATCCGTTCCTCTCCGAACGCGACACCCTGCGCATTGGCCGCGCCTATGGCACCCGCGCGGTCGACTGGCTGGGCGATGCCAAGTCGTGGGACGACCTGGGCAAGAACTTCGGCGCGGGCCTGAGCCAGGTAGAAGTCGACTACCTGCGCGATGCCGAATGGGCCGAGACGGCGGAAGACGTGCTGTGGCGGCGGACCAAGCTGGGCATGCACCTGAGCGAGGCCGAGCAGGCCGCGGTGAAGGAATACCTGGGCGGCTAGCCCTCGACCTGTTCCACCCGCGCCAGCAGCGCCTCGACCTGCACCTGCGCCCCTTCACTGGCGGAAAGCTCTGCCACCACACCGTCGAACGGCGCGGTGAGCGCGTGTTCCATCTTCATCGCTTCCAGCACCAGCAGGCGCTGGCCAGCCGTGACGCTGTCGCCTTCCGCCACGTCGACCGCGATCACCTTGCCCGGCATGGGCGCGATGATGTCGCCGTCGTGGGCGTGGGCCGTGCCGGTGCCACGCGCTGCAAAAGGTCGAAGCGCAAACGTCTCGCCCTCTTGATTCAACCAGACGGTATCTCCGTCATCAAGTTGAAGCAGCCCGTCAAAAGGCTGATCTGCGTCGCCGATCTTCACTTGCTCACCAAACATCATGGCGACCTTGGATCGGTTCGGGGCATTCATACGAAACCCCTTCAGACTTGAGTTTTGGTCATCAACGCCCCGGTTCAACATCGAAAGCGCTGCCTGAGACGTCGCTGCCTCTGAAAGGTCGACTGCTTCTGCCCATTGCGGGTTTCGTTCGATCAGGCCGGTATCAAGTTCGGCCGCAATGAATTGTTCGGACAACAGCGAACGCAGGAGGAAAGGCGCATTGGTCTTTACAGGAAAAACAAGCAGCTCGGACAGGCAATCTTCCAGGCGGTAGATGGCATCCTGTCGATCTTCGCCGCGCGTTACGACTTTGGCGATCATCGGGTCATAAAAGGGCGAAATTTCCGAGCCTTCCTCGACGCCGGTCTCAATGCGTGCGTAACCATCGTCGACGCAGAACATCTCTAGCCGCCCCGTGCTCGGCAAAAACCCCTTCGCCGGATCCTCCGCGTAAAGCCGCGCTTCGATCGCCCAGCCGTTGATCGACAGCTCCTCCTGCTTGAGCGGGATCGGCTCGCCGCTCGCCACGCGCAGTTGCCATTCGACCAGGTCGACGCCGGTGATCTCTTCGGTGACGGGGTGTTCCACCTGCAGGCGGGTGTTCATCTCCATGAAGAACACGCGGTCGGCGCGCAGGCCTTCGCTGGCGTCGGCGATGAATTCGATCGTGCCCGCGCCTTCGTAGTCGACCGCCTTGGCCGCGCGCACGGCGGCGGCGCAGATCGCTTCGCGGGTTTCCTCGTCCATGCCGGGGGCGGGGGCTTCCTCGATCACCTTCTGGTGGCGGCGCTGCAGCGAGCAGTCGCGTTCGAACAGGTGGACCACGTTGCCGTGGCTGTCGCCGAACACCTGCACCTCGATATGGCGGGGCGAGGTGATCCACTTTTCCAGCAGCACTTCGTCGTTGCCGAAGCTGGCCTTGGCCTCGCGCTTGCAGCTTTGCAGGTCGGCTTCGAAATTGGCCGGGTCATCGACCTTGCGCATGCCCTTGCCGCCGCCGCCCGCGACCGCCTTGATCAGGACGGGATAACCGATTGTGTCCGCCTCGGCCTGCAGCCGCTCGACCGACTGGTCCTCGCCGAGGTAGCCGGGCGTGACCGGCACATTGGCGGCGATCATCCGTTCCTTCGCGGCATCCTTCAGGCCCATCGCCTCGATGCTTTCGGGCTTGGGACCGACCCAGATCAGGCCCGCGTCGATCACCGCCCGCGCAAAGGCGGCGTTTTCGGACAGGAAGCCGTAGCCGGGATGGATCGCTTCCGCGCCGGTCTGCCTTGCCGCCGCGATGATCTTCTCGCCGACGAGGTAGCTCTCGGTAGCGGGCGAGGGGCCGATATGCACCGCCTCGTCCGCCTGTCGCACGTGCAGCGCCTTGGCGTCTGCGTCCGAATAGACGGCGACCGTGGCAATGCCCATGTCGCGCGCGGTGCGGATCACGCGGCAGGCGATCTCGCCGCGGTTGGCAATGAGGAGCTTGGAAATCATACGGGCATGTCCGGGCATTGGTCTTCTATATGCGAGTAGGTGACGGTGGCGATCTTCCACTCTCCGTCGACCCGCATCAGGGTGAAAATGTCGATCCCGCAGTGGCTGCGTTCGCCGTCGACCAAGAACGCATAGGGCGCCCAGACCATGGCGACCGGTCCTTCGACCATCACCACTTCGTCCCATGTCGGCTCGGCAATGTCGCTGGGAATCGAAGCGATACCGCCGGCAGCATCGGTCAGCAGCATCGATTGGGTGCGGTCGCCATCTTCCATCGGACGGACCAGCGCCAGGTAACCGTCTTCCGTCACCAGCGCGGTCATGGCCTCGGCATCCTTGGCGGCAAGGCCGGCCATGAAGGCATCGACCACGGCCATGACCTGCGCTTCCTCTCCTTGCTCGTCCGCCAGTGTGGGCAGTGGTGAAAGCAGCAGCGCGGCGGCAGATGCGGCAGCAAGGATGGTTTTCATGGCAGGTCGCTCCTCTCCCCGACGGATGCCTGCGAGTAGTTGCAATTGCAACCGTCAACCACGGTTGTCAGTCATCCTTGCGGCGTACGCCCTCGTCGCGGATCGGCGTATTGGGGACGGGCGCAGCCGGACCCGCCATGCGCGCCATCACCATCAGCTTGCCCCGGTTCCATTCGGGCATGACTTGCGGTTCGTAGGAGCCGGTCACCGTCTCCCGCAGTGCCTTGGCGACGAGCCACAGCTTCTCCGCCGTGCTGGTATGGACGCGGTGGTCCCAGGCGAGTTCGGCCTGCTGCACCACTTCCTCGCCGATGGCGCCGTAGATGTTGGCGGCGGCAAGGATGGCCCAGCGCTGGCGGAAGCGCAGACGGCCCGCGCCGATCCGCGCGGCGGCATCGTGGACTTCGGCCAGCTTCACCAGCCGTGCGGCCATCTTCACCAGCTTGGCGCGGTGCTGCGGCTTCATGTGCTGTCCCGGCGGGATGTCGAATTCGGCGAGCCATTCCTGCGGCAGGTAGCAGCGCCCCGCCGCGTCATCTTCCCAGATGTCGCGGGCGATATTGTTGAGCTGGAAGGCAATGCCGAGGTCGCAGGCGCGGTCGAGCGTATCGTGCGCGTCGTTCGGCACGCCCATCACCTTGGCCATCATCACGCCCACGGCCCCGGCGACGTGGTAGCAATACCGCATCAGGTCACCCTCGGTGCGCGGGAACCAGCCCGCGGCGTCGAGCGCGAAACCGTCGATCACGTCGTCGCACATCTCGCGGGTGATGCCGCATTCGCTGGCAACCAGGCCCAGCGCGTCGAAGGCGACTTCGGCCGTCGGTTGTCCGTCGAGCGCGCGGTGGGTCAGCACGCGGATGGCCTCGACCCGGTCTTCGGCGGTGGCCTTGGACAGGTTGAGATCGCCGCCCTCCTCGCGAAAACCATGGTCCTGCCCGTCGGCAATGTCGTCGCAGCGGCGGCACCAGGCATAAAGCAGGTGCGCGCGTTCGCGTGTGGCCTTGTCGAACAGCATGGAGGCGACGGCAAAGCTCTTCGAGCCTTTGGCGATGCTCTGCCGCGCGCGCTTGACCAATGCGTGGCGCGGCCTGCCGCCGCCCTGCTGGCGCGGAGTCGCACGCACGAACTGGCTGGCAACCAGGCGGCGTGGCTTGATCCGCTTCAGCTGGTTCTTCGATGCCATTACAGGTCGTCCACGCTCATCTGCACGATGGTCTTGATCGGCTGGTAGTCGGCCATCTTGGAGAGCAGCGCCTCCAGCGTCTCCTCGACGAGCATGATGCCCTGGTGCATCTCGCGCACGAAGCCGACCTTGGCCATGTGGGCGTTGAATTCCACCAGCCCGTCATAATAGCCGAAGGCGTTGAGCAGGCCGACCGGGCTCTGGTGATAGCCCAGCTGCGCCCAGCTGATCGCTTCCCACAGCTCGTCCATGGTGCCGACGCCGCCGGGCAGGGTGACGAAGCCGTCCGAGAGGTCGGTGAACAGCTGCTTGCGCTGGTGCATGGTGTCGACGACGTGCAGCTCGGTGCAATCGAGGTTGGCGACTTCCATGTCCTTCAGCGCCTGCGGGATGATGCCGATCACCTCGCCGCCTGCCTCCAGCGCGCCAGAGGCGACCGCGCCCATCAGCCCGGCCTTGCCGCCGCCATAGACCACGCCGATGCCGCGCTTGGCCAGCACTTCGCCGGTCTCCTGCGCGAGCGCGAGATAGCGCGGGTCTTCTGGCGAGGCGGACCCGCAGTAGACAGCGAGGCGTTTCACGAACTCAAGTCTCCAATCATCAGTCCCGCCGTGGCCTTCGCACTGCCCACCACGCCGGGGATGCCCGCCCCCGGATGGGTGCCCGCACCGACAAGGTAGAAGTTGTCGATCACGTCGTCACGGTTATGCCCGCGGAACCATGCACTTTGTGTTAGCACCGGTTCAAGACTGAAAGCACTGCCGAGGTGTGCATTCAGGTCGTGCCCGAAGTCCTTGGGAGTGTAGTGGAACGAGGTGACGATCCGGTCGTGGATATCGGGGATCAGCCGCCGTCCGACCTCGTCGAGCACGCGCTTTTCCAGTTCCGGCCCGACCTGGTCCCAATCGACCGGCATCTTGCCCATGTGGGCGACCGGGACGAGGGCGTAGAAGGTGCTCTTGCCGTCGGGGGCCATGCTCGGATCGGTCACGGTCGGGTGGTGCAGGTAGATCGAGAAATCTTTCGGCAGAACACCGCGATCGTAGATGTCATCCAGCAGCCCCTTGTAGCGCGGACCGAACAGGATCATGTGGTGCGGAATGCCCGGCCACGAGCCTTCGATGCCGAAATGCACGACGAACAGTGAAGGCGAGAACTTCTTCTTCTTTAGGGACTTGCTATAGTCCTTGCCGCGCTGGTTGTCGCTCAGCAGGTCGCGGTAGGAGTGCACGATATCGGCATTGCTGGCCACCGCATCGAACTTGCCCGACCAGCCGCTTTTCGTGTGCACGGCCTTGGCGCGCTTGCCTTCGGTCTCGACGCGGGTGACGCCGTCGCCCAGCCGCATGGTGCCGCCCAGCCGCTCGAAATGGCGGACCATGCCGGCGATCAGGCGGTTGGTGCCGCCGCGCGTCCACCAGACGCCGCCGTCCTTTTCCAGCTTGTGGATCAGGGCGTAGATCGAGCTGGTCTTCATCGGGTTGCCGCCCACCAGCAGGGTGTGGAAGGATAGCGCCTCGCGCAGCTTCTCGTTGCGGATGTACTTGGACACCATCGAATAGACCGAGCGCCAGGCCTGCTTCTTCATCAGCGCGGGCGCGGCCTTGATCATCGACTTGAAGTTGAGGAACGGCACGGTGCCCAGCTTGACGTAGCCTTCCTCGTAGACCCCGGCGGAGTAGTCGAGGAACTGGTCGTATCCGGCCACGTCGGCAGGCTCCAGCTTCATGATCTCGTTGCGCAGCTGCGCCTCGTCGTTGGAATAGTCGAAGTTG
Organism: Aurantiacibacter gilvus; assembly: GCF_038289935.1. NCBI lineage: Bacteria > Pseudomonadati > Pseudomonadota > Alphaproteobacteria > Sphingomonadales > Erythrobacteraceae > Aurantiacibacter > Aurantiacibacter gilvus. The sequence goes on along the minus strand of NZ_JBBYHV010000002.1, from coordinate 291,413 downwards.
GTGCCGTCGGGCCAGTTGAGGCGGTAGAACGGCATGACCGGCATCAGCTCGAGGTCTTCGTTCATGTCGTGCCCGGTCAGCTCCCACAGCTCGCGCAGGCAATCGGGATCGGTCACCACGGTCGGGCCGGCGTCGAAGGTGAAGCCGTCCTTCTGCCAGAAATAGGCGCGTCCGCCGGGCTTGTCGCGGCTCTCGACCACGGTGGTGGCGATACCGGCGCTCTGCAGGCGGATGGCCAGAGCCATGCCGCCGAAACCAGCGCCGATCACGCATGCGGTACGGCCTTCGGGAGAACTCATCGGGGGACCTTGCTGTTTTTGGCCACGTCAGGGGCCAGGAGGGGAGGGGAGGATGACGTCAGCGCGCCGATCGCGCGGCCGATGGGGACGGGCGGCTTGCCGACCAGCACGCGCGCCTTGTCGGCCATGGTCGACTTGCCGGAATAGAACCTTTCGATCAGGGGCTCGCGCAGGCGGTAGAAACGCTGGAAGACCCTGTAGCGTTCCTCCGGCTGCGCCGCGCCGAACAGCATCTTTCCGAGGAACCGGTAGTAGCCCGTGTCCGCCCAGTGGCGCCGCGCGCGCGCCTCGATCTTGGCGGACAGCTGCTGGCCGGGAAGGTCGGCATCCTCCGCAATGGCCAGTGCCGTCGCCACGGCGATAGGCAGGGTATAGCTGGTGAGCGGGTGGACAAAGCCACCGCGCGCACCGGCGAGCGTCACGCCGGAAATGGCCAGCCCGCGCTGCCAGCTGCGGAAATCGCCGCCGGTGATGACGGGCAGGACGCCGGTCTCGAAACCTTGCGGCTCGCCGGTCCAGCCCATCTGCGCCTGGTATGCGTCGATCCGGGCGGAAAGGGCCGAGCGGTCCAGTTCGGGTGTGTCCTGGTAATAGGTATCCTCGATAAACAGGTCCTGCGCGCCTAGCGGCAGGGTGTAGACGAAGCGGTAGCCGCCCAGTTGTTCGACGTGGGCGTCCATGATGATCGGGCGGGCGACCCCGTGCGGTTCGGGGGTGCGCAGGTGACGGCCCATGAACACCTGCCAGCCGCCTTGCAGCTTGTCAGTGGCACTGAAACCGCGACAGTCGATCACCGCCCGCGCGGTGACGCGGGTGCCGTCTGAAAGCGTGACACCTCCACCGTCGAGCTGCGTCACCTCGCGATTGGTGACGATCGACCCTTCGGGCAATTCTCGCTCCAGCCGCGCGGCAAAGTCGGCGCTGGCGAGCGAGCGATAGGGCGTGTGCAGGTGGCGGCGATAGGCGGGGAAGCGGACGAGGTAGCCCTCGTCCCACACGGACTTGCGAAAGCCCGCCATCAGCATCTCGCCCGCTGGCGGCAGGTCGCTGGCGAACCACGACCAGCGGTGGTTGCCGCCCAGCCGCTGCCCTGCCTCGATCAGCCTGAAAGACACGTCAGGACGCAGGCGGGCCAGCGCCAGCGCCGTTAGCCCTCCGGAAAGGCCGCCACCGATAATGGCAATATCCGCTGTGCGCCCGCTCATCGCCAAGAGCCTTAGCGTATTGGCGTAATGGCGCAATCACCGCCCTTGGTCGGTCTGGTCGCCGGTGGCAGGATGAGGAACAGGTGCAGCGGTCACCCGTTCACACGGATAAGTGCAACAGGAAACCTCATGAAAAACATCCCCAATCCCGTCTTATTCCCGCTCATTGCCATGGCCCTGCCGACAGCAGCCCTGGCGCAAGAGAACGGGGACGAAGCGGCGCCGCCGGTTTCGATGGAGGACTCGGTGTTTGCGGGTGATTACCTCTCCGTTGGCGCGGGCGTGGCGATCAGCCCCAGCTATACCGGCTCCGACGACTACGTGTTCAACATCCTGCCCATCGTGCAAGGGTCGCTCGGCGGGGTGGAGATCTCGCCCCGCGCGGCTGGCGTGACGCTGGATTTCGTGCAGGACCCGGCGCAAGGCGTGGGGCTCGACCTCGGCGTTTCGGCCCGCCTGCGCAGCAACCGCGCCATGCAGATCACCGATGACGTCGTCGAGCTTTACGGAGAGCTGGACCGCGCCGTGGAAGTCGGCCCCCATTTCGGCGCCAGGATCCCGCAGGTGCTCAACCCCTACGACAGTCTCACGATCGGCACCGATGTCATGTGGGACATCGCCGGCGCGCATGACGGCATGGTGGTAAATCCCTCGGTCACCTACTTCACCCCGCTCAGCCAGGCGGTGGTCGCTAGCCTGTCCGTGTCTGCCGAATGGGCGGACGAGAATTTCCACGATTACTACTTCTCGGTGAGCGACGCCGCCTATGCCGGGCCGGGCGCAGCCCCGCTCACGGAGTTCGATGCCGATGGCGGCGGCTTTACCTCGGCCGGCGTCAACCTGCTGGTGGGGATCGACCTAGACGGCGACGTGACCAATGGCGGCCTCGGGCTGGTAGTGATCGGCGGATACTCACGCGTCCTGGGCGATGCGGCGGATACGCCTTTCACCAGCATTCGCGGCAGCAAGGACCAGTTCCTTGGCGCCGTCGGAATTGGCTATACGTTTTAGTCTTGCGAAGCCGCGGAGGCGGCTTCGTCCTCGCCAGATGCGCAGGCAAGCTGCGCCCGCTGCGGGCGGGCGCAGCTTGCCTTCGCTTTCCTCGGTTTGCGCGCCAGTTGCCTAACTCGTCCTGATCTCGGTCGCGGCCAGCGACCGACCGAGCGCACCCGCAGAAGCGGGTGCGCCTACGAAAACTATTCCTCTATCTGCAGCTCCGGACGCGTTGGCGGCAGCGGGGCGTCGCGGTCGCCGGTCATCAGGTAGGTGTCGAACCATTCCATCATCCGCAGGTTGTAATCGTAGCGCGCCGCGGCGCGGGAGTTGCCGTGGCCTTCGCCCGGATACTGCACCAGCCGCAGCGGCGTGTCGGGACGACGCAGGCTGATGTTGCGGTAGAGCTCCACGCTCTGGCCCGGATCGACGCGCGTGTCGTCGAGGCCGCCCATGATCAGCAGCGGTGTATCGGCGCGATCCGCATAGTAGATCGGGCTGACTTCGAGGAAGTGCTGCCAGTCTTCCCACGGCCACTGGCGCGCGTGGACGAGGAACATCTCCATCGGGATGTCGCCCGTGCCGACCTTGCTGATCTGGTTGGAAATGCCCACGAACATCACGCCCGCCGCGAAGTGTTCGGAGTTGTAGGTGCTCGACCAGGCCGTGGCATAGCCGCCGTAGGAACCGCCGGTGATGCCCACGCGCTCCGGATCGGCGATGCCCATTTCGACCAGGGCGAACTTGGCATCCACCAGGTCGCGGAACTCGGGGTCGGTGTAATTGCCCTGGTGCTGCTTGGCGAAGTCGACACCGTAGCCGGTGGAGCCGCGATAGTTGGGCAGGAAGACGGCGTAGCCGGCACCCGCGGCTACCTGTCCGGGCCCGCCGTAATTGGTGACCCAGCCGTTGCTTTCGTGCGATTCCGGGCCGCCGTGGACATCCATGATCAGCGGCGCGCCGCCGCCGGGAATGCCGTCCACCGGCAGGATCAGCACGCCTTCGATCTGCTGGCCGTCGGTGGCTTCGTAGGTCAAGGTGCGCTGCTCGCCGAAATCGATCTCGGCCAGCCACGGGTTGTGGTCGGTCCAGCGGGTGAATTCGCCGTTGTTGAAGGCGAACATCTCGTTCGGGTGCATGGGCGAATTGGCTTCCACCAGCAGGCGGTTGCCGCCTTGCTCGACGGATGTGAGGATCAGGCCGTCGGGATCGTATTCGCCCGCTTCGTTGCCGCTGTCGTCGTAGAACCGCAGCAGGCTCTGCGCGCCAACGTGGACCGCCACGGCCAGGCGGCCATCGGCCATCCATTCGGCGTCGACTGCCGCTTCGGCGGCGCCCTCGTTGAGTGCGCGGTATTCGCCCGTCAGCGTGTCGACCAGGTGCAGCGTGGTTGCCGCCGGATCGTTCTCGTCGACACCCGCGATCAACGACAGGCTCATGCCGTCCGGCGAGATCTCGATGTCGCCCAGCTTGCCCGGAGTCATCACCTCGATGCTCTCGCCCGTGGCGAAGTTGAGGATGTGCGGGCGCTGCGAGGTGTACTGGTCGTCGATCAGCGGGGTCGGTGCGGACGTATAGACCGCAAATTCGCCGTTGGGCGCGACCTCGAACGACAGGACCTGTCCTTCCACTTCGATCTCGCGCGGGTCCTCGTCGATCCCGTCATCATGGATCAGGGCCGCGAAAACGCGGTTGAACTGGAACTCCTCCTCGTAAACGACCGCGTCGAAACCGGCGTCTTCCTCTTCTTCGCGCGCATTGTCAGGCGCGGCGGAAGTGCGCAGGTAGACCACGCTGCCGTCGGGCGAGAAGGAATAGCCCAGCACGCGCGCGTCCTCGACGCCTGCCAGCTTGCGGTAGGCACCGCCTTCCACCGGCACGCCCCACAGCGCGCGGTCGTCGCCGGAGTCGGCCCACAGGAAGGTGATCATCGACCCATCGGGTGTGAAACCGATGGAAGACACGCTCATGTCTTCCGGCAGGTAGGCGCGCACGTCCATCGCGCCGTCGGCCAGGAACAGCTGCTGGCGGCTGCTGCCATTGTCCTCGCCGCGGGTCACGTCGGGATAGTAGACGCGGGTATAGGCAATGTGATTGCCGTCACGAGATACGGCGATGGTGCCGGTATTCTCGATCCGCGCGACATCCTCGGGCGTCATGTCGCGGGCGAGCGCTGGCGTGAGCGGCAGAGTAAGGGCTGTGGCAAGCAGGGCCGGGCGGAAAAGGTTCATTTGCAAGACGTCCCTCGTCTTTCGGTTTCAGTTGCAACGGGTCATAGCGAAGGGCACCGGCTTGGCAAATGCGGCATTTCGGGCCGGACGAGGTAACCTTGCTGGTGCGGCTGGCGAATACTGCCAGACCACAGACACAGGGACTGGACCAAATGGAACCCAACACTCGCCGCGCCGCGCAGGCCATTGCTGCTGCACTGGCTTTCACCGTTGTCACGCAGATCGCCTACCTGGCGCTGGACGCAGGCGGCAAGTCGGAGATCGGCTATCCGATCTGGCGGCTGGAGGCTGTTCTGCAGTTGGTGGTCATCGCTTTCGGCTTGATGCTGGTGCCGCGCCAGCCGCTGCTGGGCGGCGCCATTTCGGCAAGCGGGATATTCAACTTGCTGCAGCTCGGGCTGGGCCTGACCATGTTCTACAACCTCGGCCTGGGGACCGAAGACGGTCCCGAGCCGACTTTCTTCGCTGTCGTGGGCTTTGCCTTCTTCCTCTACTTCGCCGCCAAGGCCTTGCTGGGCATTGCGGCATTCGCCCTGGGTGCGGCGCTGTGGCGCGAGGAACGCGGCCCCTGGCGCATTGTCGGCGCGCTTACGGCGCTGTCAGGCCTCGCCGCGCTGGCGGTCAACATTGCCGCCATGGCGAGCGAGATGGAGCTGACCTTCCCCGCCGGAGCCGCCGGAACCGTGGCGACGGCGCTGCTGGCTCTGGCGCTGTCGGCGGCATCACGCCAGGGGAATGCACAGCTCGCGCGCAGGTGAGGACGCAGCTGACGACATTGTTTCCGGCTTCCGGACAAGATAGCTGTCTCCCGAAGGATTGATTGGGGGCCGCCATGCACACCGTCATCGTCAAGTATCCGCTGGCCGAGCCACGTTCGCGCGAGCAGATGCTGGCCGCCTTCAAGGCTGCCGAAGGGCAGTTCGCCAGCCTGCCGGGGCTGGTGCGCAAGTATTTCGCTTATGACGAGACGGCGCATTGCGGGCACAGTGTCTACCTGTTCACTGACAAAGCCTCCGCGCAGGCGTTCTTCGGCCCGCAGTTTGCCGAGACGATGCAGGAGAAATTCGGCGCGGAGCCCGAAGTCTTTGGCGTCGACACCTTGCTGGTGATAGACGGTCCCGAAGCCTGAGGAGGACCTGGCAATGGCACACGCTGCAGACATTCCCGCCTGGATCGCACTGTTCATGGGGCTCTACGCCCTGGGCGCTTCGGTGGGCGAACTGCGCTCTCCCGGCAGCTGGGCGGCCATGCTCGACGGGTTCGAGCGCAACGAGGCGCTGCGGTTCCTGACCGGCATCGTCCTGTTGGCGCTGGGTGCGACGATCTACCTGGTCAACCCGTGGAACCCGGAAGACTGGCTGGCCGTGGCAGTCACGATCATGGGCGCGGGCATGGCGCTGGAAGGCGTGGTGATGCTCGCTTTCGGGCGGCCCTTCATGCATTTCGCCTCGCAATTGCTGGGCGTGGTCAACCGCGTCTGGGCGCTGATGGCGGCGGCCCTGGGCGTGGTGCTGATCTGCCTTGCGGCGCTCCGTTTCTGATGCGGACAGGGCTGGCGGTGCTGGCGCTGATCGGTGCGCCACTGGCCGCGCCAGATCCCGCACAGGCACAGGATGCAACGCCGTGTGACTACGAACTCGTGGTACTGGGGGCGGGGCAGGATGCCGGCGCTCCGCAGATCGGCCATGCCGACGACACGGGCCCGCGCCTGCTGCCTTCGTCGCTCGCCCTGATCGACCGCTCGGAGGGCAAGCGCTACCTGTTCGATGCCAGCCCCGCCATCACCGAACAGCTGGCCATGCTCGACGGGATCGAACCACCACGCGAAGGGCTGGGCGTCGACGGCGTCTTCCTCACCCATGCCCATATTGGCCACTACCTCGGCCTCGCCTACTTCGGGCGCGAGGCTGCAGGCGCGAGCGGGGTGCCGGTCTTTGCCATGCCGCGCATGATCGAATTTCTCGCGGCCAATGGTCCGTGGAGCCAACTGGTGGAGCTCGAGAATATCTCGCTCGATGCACTGAACGATCGCACGCCGAGGATGCTGCCGGGAGGCCTTGCGGTAACGCCCTTCGCGGTGCCGCACCGTGACGAGTTTTCGGAAACAGTCGGCCTTGTTATCCATCACCCGGACGTCGGCAGCGCGCTCTACCTGCCGGATATCGACTACTGGCCGGAGGAAGGGGAGAGCAACCTGCTGCTCAGCCTGCTGTCACGGGTCGACCATGTATTCATCGACGCGACCTTCTGGGATGACAACGAGTTGCCCGGACGCGACATGTCGGAAATCCCGCACCCGCGCGTCACCGATACGATGGACCTGCTGGCGGACCTGCCGGCGGAAGCGCGGGCCAGGGTCCACTTCATCCACTACAACCACACCAACCCGATCCGCGATCCGGCCTCGGCCGAGAGCGCCGAGGTGGAAGCGCGCGGGTTCAGCGTTGCCCGGCGTGGTGACCGGTTCTGCCTGTAGCGGAAATCAGGTCTCTCAGACCTGGCGCATCTTGGTGAGGAAGACCTCGCCCTGCGTGGTCAGCGTCGAGGCCTGGCGTTCCAGTTCGTTGGCCGAGCCCAGCGTCTGCGTGGCGGCGGCACCCGAGGTGGTGGCGGCTTCGCGCAGCTTTGCCAGCTTGCCGCTGATCTCGCTGGTCGAGCGGGCGGCCATGTCGATGTTGCGCGCCAGTTCCTGACCCGCGACCGACTGCTGGTCTACCGCCGAAGCGATCGAGACTGCGGTCTCTTCCAGCTGGCTGATCTTGGTGCCGATGGCCTGCAGCGCGGACACGCTGTCGCCGGTCGAATCCTGGATCGCGCGGATCTGCTTGGCAACCTCGTCGGTGGCGCGGCCGGTTTGCGCGGCAAGTTCCTTCACCTCGGCAGCCACCACGGCGAAACCGCGACCGGCTTCGCCACCACGGGCGCTTTCGATCGAGGCGTTGAGCGCCAGCAGGTTGGTGCGCTTGGCGATCGAGCTGATGAGTTCGACGATGGTGCCGATCTGATCAGCCGAAGCGGACAGCGAGCTGATCGTATCGTTGGCTGACGTGGCCGTGCTGCCGGCGTCGCGGGCCAGCTCTGCCGACAGGGCGACCTGGCGGCTGATTTCGGAAATCGACAGGGCGAATTCGTCCGAGGTGGCAGCAACCGAGGTCACGCCTTCGGTATTCTGCTGCATGGCGCGGGCGACCTCTTCGGTCTGCGTGATCGATTCCGCGGCGGCCGCTTCCATCGACGTGGCCGCAGCATGCAGTTGCGAGGCCGAAGCAGCCACGCTGCCCGACACATTGCCCATGGTAGTTTCAAACTCGTCGGCAATCTTGTTGAGCGAACGCGTGCGGCGACCGGCCATCTCGACCCGCTCTTCTTCCATTCTCTTGCGCTCTTCGATCATGTCGTCGCGCTCGAAGCCCCAGTTGGAAAACTGGTTCAGGGCGCGGGCGAGCGTGCCGATTTCATCGTTGCGGTCGAGGAAGGGGACTACCGTATTCCGTTTTTGTTCGGAAATGCGCAGCATGGTGTTGCCGATCTGGTACATCGGGATCACGCTGCTCTGCAGCACCCGCCAGGTGCTGTAGATACCGAAGCTTAGCCCGAAAGCGGCGCCGGCAACCACGATGACATTGGCCGTGCTGGCCGTCTGCGGGTAGCTGGTGCCGATCAGGGCTGCGGTGCTGACAATCAGCAGCGCACCGACCAGGAAGGCGGCGTTGCCGAGGATTTGCCGCAGCATGGTCTTCGTGGTCAGCAGCTCCTTCACGCTGCTACCAGAGGTGGCGTGACGCGGATGCGCGATACCAGCCTCGGCGACATCAGCCTTGGCGACCGTTTCTTGCGGCGCGGCGGATTCGAAATCCTGAGTATAAGCGTTCACTTAGAGGCTCCCTTCACTCCGACTGAGCCGAGTAAAGGAGATTGCCTAACCAGAGGTTAAGTCTGCCCCAGCCGGTGACCGGCTTGTCGGGCTAGGTCTCGACCTCTCGCAGCACGGCACGCGGGCAGGGTTGCAGCAGGGCTGCGGCCCGGTCCCAGGCGCCATGAAGCCAGGTGTACCAGGCGCTGCGGTCAGCTGGCAGGACAACCGGCATGACATCGCGGCCAGCCTGCCGCAGCAGTGCGTTCGCCGGGCAGGTGAGCAAGGCGAAGCCTGGAACTTCGCTGTCTTTGCATACGGCTGCCATGGCGAAGACGCGCTGGTCAGTGCAGGCGAACCAGTGGCGCAGGCGGCGGCCTTCGTAGTCGGTGCCGCTGCCCCATTCCATGAAGGCCGTCGCAGGGACCAGGCAGCGGAACTCCGGGTTGCGCAGGTTGCCCACCCAGAACGGGCTGTCGACATTGCGCACGCTCAGTACCGGACGTGCTGCATCGTGGGCTGACGGCGGCGGCGGGACACCCCACAGGCGCGGCACCATGCGCCACGGCTGGTTCGTCCGGCCCGGCCCGGCGATGAATTCGCGTCCGGCGGTGATGACCGGGGCAAAGCTGCCCGGCGCAACATGACCGCCCGCCCACGGATCATCACCCGCCGCGATCCCGAAGGTCCGGCCGATCGCCGCAGCATCAGCCTCGAGGCGGTAGAGCACGGTCACGCGTGGCGGGTATCCCTAGGGCGTGTAGAAGGTCGGCGACCCCGGACCCACGGGCAGGCCCGCCACGAAGGTCCAGAGGTAGAAAAACAGGCTCCAGGCGGTGATGAAGAAGATGGTGTAGGGCAGCATCATCGCGATCATCGTGCCGACGCCCAGGTCCTTCTGGTAGCGCGTGGCCCAGGCCAGGATCAGCCCGAAATAGCTCATCATCGGGGTGATGATGTTGGTGGTGCTGTCGCCGATCCGGTAGGCCGCCTGGATCGCTTCGGGCGCATAGCCGATCAGCATCAGCATGGGCACGAAGATCGGCGCGGTCACCGCCCACTGCGCCGATGCCGAACCCAGCGACAGGTTGATGATCGCGCAGATCAGGATGAAGGCGAAGAAGACTACCGGCCCGGTCATCCCGCTTTCGACGAGGAAGTTCGCCCCCGTCACCGCCGTGATCGCACCGAGGTTGGTCCAGCCGAAGAAGGCCACGAACTGCGCCGCGAAGAACACCAGCACGATGTAGAGGCCCAGCGCCGAGATGGCGCCGGACATGGCGTCGATCAGGTCTCGGTCGTTCTTCAGCGATCCGGTGGCGCGGCCATAGGCATAGCCGATGGCGACGAAGAAGATGAAGATCCACACCACGAAGCCGTCGAAGAAGGGGGAATCCATGCGGTCCCCCGTGTCGGCATTGCGCAGCACGCCCCATTCGGGAACCAGCGTCAGCGCCATCAGGCCCAGCACGCCCAGCAATGCCAGCCCGGCCCAGCGCAGGCCCTTGCGTTCGCTGTCCTCCAGCGGCTTCATCATGCCGTCGTCGAGGATGGTCGGATCCGCCTTGCTGGCGTCGTAGGGGCCCAGCTTCGGCTCGACGATGTAGATCGACACCAGCGAGCCGATGGCTGCGATCAGGAAGGTGCTGGCGAACATGAAGTACCAGTTGGCGGTCGCCAGCACGGTGTAGTCGGGATCGATCAGCTGCGCGGCTTCCTGCGTGATGCCCGCCAGCAGCGGGTCGATCGTGCCGATCAGCAGGTTGGCGCTGTAGCCGCCGGAAACACCTGCGAAGGCCGCCGCCATGCCTGCCAGCGGGTGGCGTCCCAGCGCGTAATAGATCGCGCCGCCCAGCGGGATCAGCACGACATAGCCCACCTCGCTGGCGGTGTTCGAGATGATCCCGGCGAAGACGATGGCCACGGTCACCAGCTTGGGCGGGGCGTTCAGCACCATGGCGCGCACGGCGGCCGACAGCAGGCCGGATTTCTCCGCCACGCCCACGCCCAGCATGGCCACCAGCACCACGCCCAGCGGGGCGAAGCCGGTGAAGTTGTCGACCAGGCCGGTGAAGATGCGGCGCAGTCCGTCCCCGTCCATCAGGCTGACGGCGCGGATCATGCCGTCCTCCGCCACGCCGGAGGCACCGGCCGGGCGGGGATCGGACACGGCCACGCCCATCCACCCCAGCAGGCCCGACAGCAGGACGATTCCCAGCGCCAGCAGGGCGAACAGCGTCACCGGATGCGGCAGCAGGTTGCCCAGCCATTCCACGCCGTCGAGGAAGCGCGTGAAGGCATTGCGCTTGCCTTGCTGGTGTTCGGCGGTGGGGGTGGGGAATTCGGTCATTTGGCTGGCCTCATTGGTCAGGTCGGAATGTTGCAAGTGCAAGTGCCTAGCGTTATCTGCACCTTTCTCAATAGGGCCGGATGACCGTGGCCTGACTGGCGGCAAGTCTCTTGCCATGCCGGTTGGAAGTACTAGCCTTGCCGCCCATGGGCTCGCTCGTTCCGGACCGCCGCGCGGTCATCGTCTCCGTAATCATCGCCATAGTCGCCGTCGGCGTGCTGCTGGCCATGGATCGCCCGCCGATCTGCGAGTGCGGCTATGTCAAGTTGTGGCACGGCAAGATCAACGATGCGGGCAACAGCCAGCACATCGCCGACTGGTACACGCCCAGCCACATTATCCACGGCATGGTCTTCTACGCCCTCGGCTGGTGGGCGTTGGTCCGGCGCGGGTGGGGCGGAAAGAACGCACCGCGCTGGGGCCTCGCACTGGCGGTGGTGCTGGAAGCCGGGTGGGAAGTTCTCGAGAATACCGAGATCGTCATCAACCGCTTCCGCTCGGTAACGGCCAACTACGGCTATTCAGGCGACAGCGTGCTCAACTCCGCCGCCGACATCGGCTGGATGGCCTTCGGCTTCTGGCTGGCCCTGCGCCTGCCGGTGAGAGTGACCGTCGGGCTGGCCCTGTTGGGAGAGATCGTGGCCGGGCTGGTGGTGCGCGACAACCTCACGCTCAACGTCATCATGTTGATCTTCCCGATCGAGGCCATTGCCGAATGGCAGGCGGCGGGCGGGGTGCAGTAGCAGGGCTGGACCGCGCCAACCTGAAGGTCTATCGCATGTCCATCCCCGGGGAGCCGCTTGGCTGAGAGGGAGGTTTCGCACCCTCCGACCCGTTGAACCTGAACCCGTTAGCACGGGCGGAGGGAAGGGCCGGTCACCACCGCCCGAAGTCCCGCACCGCCCGGAAGAGAGGACTTCACATGGCCGACATCAACTCGCAATTCGAAATCGGCGTTACCACCGGCCCGATTCGCGGCAGCCGCAAGGTCCACGTCGGCAAGCACAATGTCGCCATGCGCGAGATCGACCTCGAACCGAGTTCGGGCGAGCCGCCGGTGCGTGTCTATGACACCTCCGGCCCCTATACCGATCCCAATGCTCAGATCGACATTGCCGCCGGCCTGCCGCAGCTGCGCCGCCAGTGGCAGCTCGATCGCGGCGACGTGGAGGAATATGCCGCCCGCGAGGTGAAGCCGGAAGACAACGGCCAGCTCGGCCCGGACCGGTCCGGCGGCGTCCCCGCGTTCCCCAACGTCACCAAGACGGTCTACCGCGCCAAGCCGGGCAAGAATCTTAGCCAGATGCACTATGCCCGCCGCGGCATCATCACGCCGGAGATGGAATACGTCGCCGAGCGCGAGAACCTCGGCCGCGAGAAGCTGCGCGAATACGACCGCGACGGCGGCCAGTCGTGGGGCGCGGAAATCCCCGACTACGTGACGCCGGAATTCGTCCGCGACGAAGTGGCGCGGGGGCGGGCGATCATCCCCTCCAACGTCAACCACCCCGAGGCCGAGCCGATGGCCATCGGGCGCAACTTCCTCGTCAAGATCAACGCCAATATCGGCAACTCCGCCGTGGCATCGGATGTCGCGAACGAGGTGGACAAGATGGTCTGGTCGATCCGCTGGGGTGCGGACACCGTGATGGACCTTTCCACCGGTCGCAACATCCACGACACCCGCGAGTGGATCATCCGCAACAGCCCCGTTCCGATCGGCACCGTGCCGATCTACCAGGCGCTGGAGAAGGTCGGCGGCGTCGCCGAGGACCTGACCTGGGAAGTGTTCCGCGATACCCTCATCGAACAAGCCGAACAGGGCGTCGACTACTTCACCATCCACGCCGGCGTGCGCCTGCCCTATGTGCCCATGGCGGCCAAGCGCGTGACCGGCATCGTGTCGCGCGGTGGCTCGATCATGGCGAAATGGTGCCTTGCGCACCACAAGGAGAGCTTCCTCTACGAGAAGTTCGACGAGATCACCGAGATCATGAAGGCCTACGACGTCGCCTATTCGCTGGGTGACGGCCTGCGCCCCGGCTCCATCGCGGACGCCAACGACGAGGCGCAGTTCGCCGAGCTCTACACGCTGGGCGAGCTGACCCACCGCGCGTGGAAGGAAGACGTGCAGGTGATGATCGAAGGGCCGGGCCACGTGCCCATGCACAAGATCAAGGAGAACATGGACAAGCAGCTGGAAGTCTGCGGCGAAGCCCCGTTCTACACCCTCGGCCCGCTCGTTACCGACATTGCGCCGGGTTACGACCACATCACCAGCGGCATCGGAGCGGCGCAGATCGGCTGGTACGGCACGGCCATGCTTTGCTACGTCACGCCCAAGGAACACCTCGGCCTGCCCGACCGCGACGATGTGAAAGTGGGCGTCATCACCTACAAGCTGGCCGCCCATGCAGCAGACCTCGCCAAGGGCCACCCGGCCAGCAAGGTGCGCGACGACGCGCTGTCAAAAGCGCGCTTCGAATTCCGCTGGCGCGACCAGTTCAACCTGTCGCTCGACCCCGACACGGCCGAGCAATACCATGACCAGACCCTGCCCGCCGAAGGCGCCAAGACCGCGCACTTCTGCTCTATGTGCGGTCCGAAATTCTGCTCGATGAAGATCAGCCAGGAAGTGCGCGATTTCGCCTCGAAACAGAATTCCGATCCCGACAGCTTCCTCGAAGCCACCGCATCGGGTGCCGAAACTGCCGAGGCGAGCCGCCAGGCCGCGCTGAAGGGGATGGAGGAGATGAGCGCTAAATATCGCGAAGTCGGTGATCTCTACATGCCGGCCGAGGAGGCCGGGACCGCCACGGATTAGCCCCCGCCGATTTGCAGGCAGCCTTGCGTTTCCCTACCCTGCGTATCGAAACACTCGATACTTGGGGGGATTACCATGATTGTTCGTTCATTCGCACCCGCGTTGGTGCCTGCTCTTGCGCCCGCTCTCATATTGGCCCTGGCGGCTTGCGGCGGCAGTGAGACGGCGGGCGAGAGCGGCGCCGAGACCGCGACGGCCGATGCCGACAGCGGGAATGAGGTTGCCACCATCGGCACGATCGAGGCGACCATCAATGGAGAAGCCTACAGCTTCGCCGTCCCCGCCGACCGCGGCGCGGAAGAACGCGAAATTTCGGGCATACCCTCGCTCAACCTGACGGGCATGACGCGGCAGGACGATGGCTCGCTCGGCATGCCCTACATCACGATCACGGTGCAGGGTGGCGCGGTGGCGATCCAGAACGTCACCATCCATGACGGCTCGATGATGCACCAGCTCGAAAGCACGAGCATGGGCGGCAGCAGCGTGACCTTCGACACCCGCGAGGCCGGCGGACCCTACGCAGGCAGCTTCTCCGCCACGCTGGAACGCCTCGACGCCGATAGCATGCCGGAGGATGCGGAGGTGCTGTTCACCGGCCCGGTCGAGGTGAGCGGGACGTTTTCGGTGGAGTGAGGGGCGGAGCCTGGCTGGGTGCGGATTGCACCGGAGGACGTGTTCAGGCCTGAAGGCGAGCCTTGAAGAGTGAACCGCGCCGCGCGCCGGGGAGCAGCCGCCAGTCAGCGGGATTTATCGCAGCCCCACCAGGACCCGGTCCAGCGCCTGCAGGAAGCGCGAGCGATCGGCCTTGCTGAACGGGGGCGGGCCGCCCCCCGTGCCGTCCATCCCGGCGCGCAGGTCTGCAAGGATGGCGCGAGTGGCAATCGCATTGCCGATGCTGGCGGCGTCGAACGTGCTGCCGTCGTGTTTCAGCACGACAGCGCCCGCCTTGAGGCAGCGTTCGGCCAGCAGGATGTCTCCGGTCACGACAACGCTGCGCGGACCGGCGTTTTCCGCGATCCAGTCGTCCGCCGCGTCAAAACTGTCGTCCACCACCACGCGTTTGACCCGCTCGCTCACCGGCACGCGGAAGGGGCTGTTGCTGACGACGCGGACATGCGCCCGGAAGCGCTCGGCCACGCGGTATACTTCCTCTTTCACCGGGCAGGCATCGGCATCGACGAGCACGGTGACGGGGGGATTGCCAGTCGGGTTCTCCGGCGGATTATCGGGCGGGGCTTGGGACATCGGCATGCATTGTAGCATTGCTTGTCACCAGCCTGTCACCCGTAAAGGCCTAGCCGTTCTTCATGTTCTCCAGACCCTTGATCGCACCGGGCTTCAGGCTGGGTTGGCTGGCGTTCTTTTTGGGCCCCTTGTCCGCCTTGGGTTTGCGGTTTTCGCGGCTCTTCTTCATCTGGCCCTTGGCCATGGTCTTTTCCAATCGGGGCGGAATGCCCCGGCGACGACGATAGGCCTGTTCCGGGGGAATAGCGCGCTAATTCGGTCCCCGTCGCGGGGCGGGAGGCGCAGGGCCTTGCCCCGCACCCGCCGCGAGGCCACATAAGCCCCATGTCCGCCGACTGCTGTTCCGCCAAGTCCAGTGAACTGGAAAAGCTCGCCCGCCAGACCGAGCAGCGGCGTGTGCTGGTCATCGTGCTCGTGATCAACGCGGTCATGTTCGTGCTCGAATTCGGGGCGGGCATTATTGCGGGGTCGGCGGCGCTGATGGCCGATGCCTCTGACATGCTGGGCGATGCGCTGGTCTATGCGGTCAGCCTCTATGCCCTTGCCCGGTCGGACCGGTGGAAGGCCGGCGTGGCCATGTTGAAAGGGCTGGTGATCCTGGCGCTAGGCGTGGGAATCGCGATCAACGTGGTAGCCAAGATCCAGAGCGGTGTGCCGCCAAGCTCCACGCTGATGCTGGTGTTCGGTGCACTGGCGCTCGCCGCCAATCTTTACTGTTTCCGGCTGCTCACCCGTTTCCGTCACCAGGACGTGAACATGGCGAGCACCTGGGAATGCTCGCGCAACGACCTCATCAACAATTGCGGCGTGCTGCTGGCCGCGGCGCTGGTCTGGTGGCTTGCGTCGCCCTGGCCCGACGTGATCATCGGATCGCTGATGGCGCTGGTGTTCCTGCGCTCGGCCCTGCGGGTGATCGCCGAGGCCGCCCCGCAACTGCGGTCTGCCTGAGCGCTTTCCCGGGCTCGGTTCGCCGTGCCCGGATCCTGCGCATGAGCAGCGAGAGACCTCCCCCTTCCGCCGGTCGGTAAATCGTTAGACCTCCCCCTTCCGCCGGTCGGTAAATCGTTGCTCTTGCCCCGGGGCCGCGTTCCACCTGTTCCATATTGGCGAGCCGCAAGGGCGGGATACCGCCTTTGGACTCATATCCCTTCGTCCGTGTCGCAATGCCCGTCCGGCGCGCCCATGTTCGATAGTGGACGGGAATACGAATGAAGTTTTCGAAAGGACGACCATGTTCCGCAAGATTATGATTCCGCTCATGGCGGGTACCGCTCTCTCGCTCTCGGCCTGCGCCGATGCAGCGGACCAGGCCGCCGACGGTGATTCCGCCATGGCCGATGCCAGCTCGGTCGAAGAAGCCACGCCCGATATCGTCGGCGTCGCTTCGGGCAATGCCGACTTCTCCACGCTGGTTGCTGCGGTACAGGCCGCCGGCCTCGTCGAGACGCTGCAGGGCGATGGCCCGTTCACCGTCTTTGCGCCCAACAATGCCGCCTTCGACGCGCTGCCCGAGGGCACGGTGGAAACCCTTACCACCGAAGAAACCGGGATGCTCGGCTCCATCCTCACCTACCACGTGGTGGCGGGCGAGCTGATGGCGGCGGACGTGCTGTCGGCTATCGAGGCTGCCGGTGATGAAGGCCTGGCTGTCGAGACCGTCAACGGTGGCACGTTGACCGCCACGCTGGTGGACGGTTCCGTGGTGCTCACCGATGCTAACGGCGGCACCGCCACCGTGATCGCGACCGACGTGGACGCGTCGAACGGCGTGATCCACGTGATCGATACCGTGCTGATGCCCGCCTGATCCTGGGCTGACCGGCAACAATTGACAGGCGCGGCGTCCCCCCTTGGCGCCCTGTGTGCCTGTTGGCGAGAGGCGGGCCTCCTTCCAGGCCCGCCTTTTTCGCGTCTCCGGGTGAGGGGGCATGGACGGGGCGCTTCGCCTGACTCGCCAGCTCGGCGGAGGATGGCGCCGTAATTGCTTTCCCGCCGTTTTAGGCCTATAGGACACCTCAGCTACCAGTCGAAATCGACGGTCGAAGCACTGCCCGCGCCGGTCCAGCCGCGCGATGTGCCGCCTCCATCCATTCCGCCTCTTCAGCCGCAGCTTGCCGCGTCCGGTGGGCTTGCACTTTGCCAGCCGCAGGGCCTCCGAAGGAATGACCGATGGACCTCAACCAGCTTCTCGCCAACCACCGGCGGGCCCTGCACAACCAGCGCAGCGCTTGCAGCCTGCAGGATCGCAATACCTATTTCGACCTCGTCGGGTATTACGCGGAACGCATCCACAAGCACCGGCTCGCGACCGGTCTGCCGCACCATTCCTTGCCCAACGACGGACGTTCGCCGCAGGAATGATTAGCCAAGCGGTGACAAACCGGCTAGGGCGCACCTGCTGAACGTCGATATTTGCGACGGACTTCGAAATTTGCCGACCGCCGCTTGCCCGACAAAGGCCCCGGCGCAAACCAGACGACGACTTCCCTTTCGATGACGATTTGACGCACGACCATGCCGCATGTCGCGGCAGGGTAATACACATGTTCTCGAAAGGAACTCGATCATGGCCAAAGTTGGCTCCGTAAAATTCTTCAATGCAGACAAGGGCTACGGCTTCATCCAGCCCGACGACGGCTCGGCTGACAGCTTCGTCCACATCAGCGCAGTGCAGGCCGCCGGCATGCAGACGCTCGATAAGGAACAGCGCCTCAACTACGACGTCGAGATGGGCCGCAACGGCAAGGAAAGCGCCGTCAACCTTTCGGCTGCGGACTAATCCGCGCCGCTGTGTGCCTCCCGCCGCCTTTTCGGTGGCGGGAGGCGTGCAGGCCATTTCACGCGAGCGGGAGAAGACCCATCGCCCAGACATTCTCATTCTACAATGCCCGCGCCGACGAAGCTGCGGTGGAGGCCGGGAAGGCCACGCTCGACAACGTGCGCGACCGTGCCTTGCGCGCCGAACGTACCTGGCGCAGCCTGGCAGACCAGGCCCAGAAGGTTGAAGACGACCGCGCCAAGGCGAAGGTCGAACGGCAGGAGCGGCTCGACCGCGAGGCACTGGAAGCCGACGAAGCTGCCGAAACAGAAGCCGCGGCAAGGATCGCGCAGGAGGGCTAGGGCCCTGCCGAGCACATTGCGCTCTTCAACAACAAAACGCCCGGCAGCCTCAGCCACCGGGCGCACTTTGCAGGCCTGTCGGGAGAGGACGCCTGCAGTGTGTTCTGCTTATGCGGCTTCGCGAGCCGCCTGCACGGCCGGCAGCAACAGGCTGATCATCTGCACATAGGTTTCAGCGGCAAAGGATCCGACCGAGATCAGGTCGGCCCAGTCATCGTGACGGCTGTCACGCGTCCCGCCGGCCATGGCCGGGGTGGCAGCGGTAGTCATGGTGATCGCGATCAGCGCGGTAGCAATTGCCTTCTTCATCTCGGGTCTCCTTCAAGGTCTCATCTGCTTGATCTGACGAGACCTTGATGGCGCAATTGCGCTCCCGATTCTGTGCTGTGCATCACCAGGGCGGCTTTTCTGGTGCGTCTAGTCCAGTTCCAGCGCCAGCGAGACGTTGATCGAGCGCGAGGTGGCGACCTTGTGGCTCTCCTCAACCAAGACCATTTGCGGCTCCACGGTCACGCGGGCCGGCTCTCCAAGGTCAAGCGGAGCGGGGGCCAGTGCTGCGGCGGCACGGCTCTCCACCTCTTGCTCAGCCCAGCGCGATTCCATCGCGGCCAGGTCCGCCTCGTAGCGCGCTTCTCGGGCTTGCGCTGCGCGCCAGCGATCGGCCTCCCGGCCACGCATGGCCAGTTCGTGCACTTCGACGCGCCCCTCGGGAGTTTCCATCGCATAGTGATCGGACAAGCGCGCGCGGGTTTGCGGCGCGGCGTCAGCGGCAGTGACCGGCGAGCCGGAGGGTACGCTGCTGACCCTCTCCGGGGCGAGCGGGGTGGTGTTGAGGGACATGCCGGCGACGGCGCCGGCAACCGGCACAAGCGCGCAGGCACCCAGAATCCAGGGCGAGACTTTCATGGACTGCTCCGTGTCGAAATCAGGTCTGTTGGATCAACGACCCTGACCGCCCGGAGGTTCCGGAACGGTGGCTTAATTGTTTGGAGCCAGGTGTCCCTGCGGCACGAGTTTCTCCACCAGCGCACGCCAGTAGGAAGTCGAGTGCTTCCGCGCCCGCTACTATGGCCGGAAGCTTTGAAAAACCACAAAATTAGGTAGTGTGCGAATGCTAGCGCCGCCTGCCGCGCCCGCGGCCCTGGCCTGCCGGATCGGCATGGCGGCCGCTGTCGTTGTCGGTCACCCCGCGACCACGGCCATTGCCCGCCGGGTCGGCGTATTGCCCCGCATCGCTGTCGGTAACGCCGGAGCGGTAATTGCCGCCGCGGCCTCGCCCGTTGCCGGCGGGATCCGCGTACTGGCCGGCGTCGCTGTCGGTGACGCCAGACTGGTAATTGCCGCCACGGCCGCGTCCGTTTCCTGCCGGGTCCGCGTATTGGCCGGCATCGCTGTCAGTGTAGCCCGAGTTGTAATTGCCGCGCCCGCGGCCATTGCCAGCGGGGTCAGAATAGGCGCCGCTGTCGGCGTCGGTAATACCGGAGTTGTAGTAGCCGCCCTGGCCGTTTCCTGCCGGGTCGGCATAGGCGCCGCTGTCACTGTCGGTCAGGCCGGTGTTGGAATAGCCGTTGGCGCGGCCGCGTCCGTAACCTGGCGGATCGGCATAGGCCCCGGCATCGGCGTCGGTGTAGCCCCCCATCGTGGTGCAGCCCGACAGGCCGGTTCCGACGGCAGCGGCACCCGCGACGCGGGCAAGGAACGAACGGCGGCTTGTGCGATATGTGCGTTTCATGACCAGGTCCTCCCCTGTCAGGTTGGTCAGGTCACAAGCTGTCACGCTTTCCTTGAACGCATTCCGAACGCTGCTGTTGTCAGCCGTTCAGGGAAACTTCCGGTCTGAGCCAGTGGTCACGCCGGCCTTTTCCAGCTCCGGGCCGAGCCTTCCGGTCAGCCACAGGCCGAACATGCGGAAATCGGCGGCGAGGCTCCAGACCGGGTAGGTGAAGGTGGCCGGGCGGTTCTTCTCGACCGTGAAGTGGGCGAGCCAGGCAAAGAAGTAGCCGCAGAGAGGCATGGCCAAGAGGAACCACCAGCGGCCCGTCGCCAGGGCGAAGATCGCGACCGCGATCACCAGCGCGGTACCGACATAGTGCAAGCCGCGCGTTACCGGCAGCGCGTGTTCGCGCAGGTAGAAGGGCCAGAACTCGGCAAAGGTGGCATAGCGTTCGCTCATCGCGGGGATGCTGCGCCAATGGGACCTAGGGCGCAAGAGCAGGTCTCAAACGAGGATCGCACCGGCTCCGGGGAAGGGGTCGGTGCGATCTACCGCCATGCCTGGCGTTACCCGCTGTCCGGCGGGCTCGAGGAGCGGGCGCTATTTCGCGTCGCCGTTCCATTGCATTCGCTACGAAAAATGGCATGCTCCCGCCCGCCGGCATTGGCCAGCATTTTGGTGCAGGACGTGTCAGGTTTGCGTCAGGGTGCCGCGCCATGGAACAACGGGGGCAGGATAGCGGTTCCAGACTTAGAGGAGATAGAACCATGGTTCACATTGTCCCGAAAACCGCCGCAGCCGCGCTCTGCAGCGCCTTGGCCCTGACCGCCTGCACCCCGGTGGACCGCGCCGAGACCGACGCGCAGGATCCGGCGCTGGCCAACCTCGATACCAGTCGCGCCTGCTTCTTCACGCGCGAGATCAACGGCTTTTCCAATGCCCCCAACGGGCCGCACGGCCGCGACCGGCTCTATGTCAGCACCGGCGTGCGCGAACAGTGGTTGCTGGAAACGCGCGGCGCCTGCCCGGAACTCGACTTCAGCATGCAGGTCGGCTTCGACACGCGTGGCCGCACTTCGATGTGCACGGGCGACCTGGAGACGCTGGTGGTGCCCGATCGCGTCCGCGGAACCGTCGATCGCTGCCCGGTAGAAGTGCTGGGCCGGGTGATCGAGCAGGACGACGAAGCGGAGGACTAGGGCGCCTAGCGCTTCCTTACGAACTCTGCGCGTAGCACCAGGCCCTTGATGCCGGGGTACTTGCAGTCGATCTCCTGCGCATCGCCCGTCAGGCGGATCGACTTGATCAGCGTACCCTGCTTCAGCGTCTGGCCCGCGCCCTTGACCTCGAGGTCCTTGACCAGCGTCACCTGGTCACCGTCGGCCAGCAGGTTGCCCACCGCATCGCGCACTTCGACCGTGTCGGCAGCGGCCTGCTTGGCGTCGAACTCCGACTGCGGCATCCATTCGCCGCTCTCTTCGTCGTAGACGTATTCTTCATCGCTGGCGGACATCGTCGCGGTCTCCGGATCGGATAGGTGTGCTGGCGCGCTAGCGCATGCCTAGTGCTTGATCCAGCTTTTCGCCTCTTCGAGTTCGGCCAGCGGGAAAATCCCCAGCTCGTAAGGCAGGATCGGCTGGAACAGCCTGGCCGTCTTGATCATCCAGCCGATGTCGGTCACCAGGGCGATGCGGCTGAAGTCGGTCATGTGGCGCAGGTCGAACTTGGTGTCCTCCCAGGCGGCGCCGCCGGAGAAGGTCGCATAGTCGTCATCGAGCACCAGCAGGCACTTCAGCTTGTCGTGCTGGGCGAGCTTTTCCTGCATCAGCGGGATCAGCATGTCGCGGTAGTCATCGGCGGTGATCACGCCCACCACGCGCAGGGCGATGACGTCGCTCGGCAGGCCATCGATCGGTTCGAAGCGGCCCGGATCGTCGCCTTCGGCGCGGGCCCATTCCTTGGCTTCCTCGAGTTTGGCGGAGGGGAAGCGGCGCACCGTGGCCTCGACAAAGCGGTTGGCGATCTCGGGCGCGACCGACAGCAGCGGTGAATCGCCCACGATCGCCACCTTGCGCACCAACTGGTGGTGCTGCTGCACGAAATGGAAGTGCCGGGTGAGCGCGCCGATGGAGTCCCAATAGGGCAGCTTGTCCACGCAGATCACCAGCGCCGGCACGCTGTCGGTGGTGTTGATATGGTTGTCGATGGCTCCGGCGAGCCCGGTAAAATCCGCCTCGCTCAGTGCGCCCTGGGGGGAGATGACGGCCAATTGCGGGTCGGAAAGGTCAAGGTCGATCATGGTCAGTTCCTTTCGGCTATGACGCAACTCTCCCCGATAACGCCGGGCCAGTCATTGCGATCCGTCAATTCCGCGGCGCAAGCGGTGTTGGACATGTCCAGGCAACAGGCGTAACTCCCCGGTCAGGGTCGACTCCAAAGGGGAGGGGAGACCTATGTCACACAATCCAAAACTGACGCGGCGCGCGTTCACCGCCGGGGCCCTGGCCAGTGCTGCTGTCGGGCAAGGCGCGCTCGCGCAGGTATCGCAGACGCCGATGTCGGTGATCGGGCCGTTCTATCCTTCAGGCTATCGCGGCGAGACCGACGCGGACCTGACGCGCATCGCCGGCCATGCCGAGCGGGCCCAGGGGCAGATCATCGAGGTGATGGGCCGGGTGCGCGATCGCTTCGGCAACCCGATCAACGGGGCGCGACTGGATATCTGGCAGGCCAATACGCACGGCCGTTATGACCATCCGCAGGACAGTTCGGACTATCCGCTCGATCCCAATTTCCAGGGCTTCGCCAGCATTCATACCGGCACCGATGGCGGCTGGTCGATGACCACGGTCAAGCCCGGCGGATATGGCCAGGGCAGCGACCGGCGCACGCCGCATATCCATGTCGACGTGGTCGGGGTCGATTCCCGCAAGATCCTGCAGATGTACTTTCCCGAAGAGGCGGAGGCCAACGCGGCGGACCAGCTTTACAGTTATCTCAGCAATGCGGCGCCGCGCTCGACGGCCACCGCGCTGGGCGACAACCGCTACAGCTGGGATATCGTCCTGATCGAAGGCTAGCGGCTTCGGTCGTTTCGTGCGGCGATGCCTTGCGCTATGGCCTCCGGGCAATCCATTGACGGAGGCGAGAGTGAATCGTGCGGCAATCTTAGCGGCAATCCCGGCACTGCTGACCCTGTCCGCCTGCCAGCAAGGCGAAGATGCGGGCAATGTCCCCGGCGATGCTTCGGACACCCACGCCTTCGACGGGATCGGCGAGCACGACGTGGTCCGCTTCACCGGCACCGAGCCGTTCTGGGGCGGGCAGGTGGCGGGCACCAGCCTGACCTATTCGACGCCCGAGAATATCGACGGCGAGACGATCACCGTCACCCGCTTTGCCGGGCGCGGCGGGTTGTCTTTCAGTGGCAACCTCGACGGGCGGCCGCTCGACCTGGCGATCACGCCGGGCGACTGCTCGGACGGCATGAGCGACCGCAGCTACCCCTTTGTCGCCACGCTGCAGCTGGGTAGCGAGCAGCGAAATGGCTGCGCCTGGCGCGAAGGTATCGACGACCTCGGGCCGCAGCCCTAGGCCGCACGATCAATAGACGCCGGGCGTCTCGTGGTGGGCCACGGTGCTCGGGCGTTCGGGCTGCAGCAGCTGCGGGCCAAGCGACTGCGTGGTCGCGGGGCCGCCCAGGATCGGGGTGCAGGTACGCCCGGCGAGGAAGTCCAGCGCGGTGGCCAGCATGGCCTCGTCCGGATCGCCGAAATCGTGGAAGATGTCGTCGTTGGCGCGGCACGAATTGGGCACCGTCGCGGCGAGGCCGTTGAAGTATTCACCCAGCCCGTCGGCATTCTCCAGCTTGATGGTGACGATCCGCAGGCGGTCATCGCAGGCCGTCAGGTCGAAGGCCGACTGGCCTACCGGCTTGCCGAAGGTGTTCTGCCCGACAATGGCAAGATTGGTGTCGATATAGGGCTGCATACCGTTGATCAGGGCTTCCGACGCCGAGGCCGAACCGCTGGTGGTGATGAAGGCCACGCGCGTCGGCGCGATGGATGCGCTGTTCGGCTGGAAAAGGTAGGTCTCGTTGTTCGATGCCTTGGAGGCGCGGAAGGCGATCGTCTCGAATACCTGCCCGCCAAGGTTGCGCGCCATCAGGTCGGCAAAGGCCTCGTTCACGTTGATGCCGCCGCCGCCGTTGTAGCGCAGGTCGATCACCAGTTCGGTGACGCCCGCGGCGCGGAAGTCGGCGAAGGCAGCCTGCAGGTCGGCGATGGCCGGGTTGATGAAGTTGGTCAGGCGGATGTAGCCCACCTGCTTGCCGCCATCGTTG
Organism: Aurantiacibacter gilvus; assembly: GCF_038289935.1. NCBI lineage: Bacteria > Pseudomonadati > Pseudomonadota > Alphaproteobacteria > Sphingomonadales > Erythrobacteraceae > Aurantiacibacter > Aurantiacibacter gilvus. The sequence continues at coordinate 267,234 of NZ_JBBYHV010000002.1, read as the reverse complement.
ATGATCTGCGCGCCGTAACGCGGGACCGGATCGAGGTCGTATTCCGCCTTCACCAGGTTGACTTCGCGCCGCACGGCGCTGGCGTCGATCACGTCGAGCACGCGGGAGACGCCGGGGTCGGAGGGGCCAAGCGCGTCGATCACCGCTTGCGGGCCGCCGGTGGCCATCAGGCTGTTGACCGTGACGAGGTTGCTGGCAGTCGTGCCGATGGCGATGATTTCCGTGCCGCGTTCGAGGTTGGCGCCCAGCGCCGGCGTGTCGTCGAAGGTTTCGGCCAGGAAGACCCGGCGGTTGGTGGTGTCGTAGATCAGGCGGAAGCCGAAGCCCGCGCTGGCACCGCCGTTGAAGAAGGCGTTCTCCTCGGCAATCGACGTGATGTAACTGAAGAAGCGGTCCTTGTTCTGGGCGCGGGCAGGCGCCACCAGCGCGTCGATATAGGACTGCACGTCGTTGTAGGAGCTGCGGTTGACGCCGGTCGCGAGCAGGTCGGGGAAGAGGTACCATTCCTGCAGCACGTCGTTGGCGAACTGCTGGCGGTTGGCAAGCGAACAGGTCGAAGTTGTCGGGGTGGGCGTCGGGGTCGGCCCGGTCGTCGCCGTGGGGGAGGGCGTGCCGCCGCCACCGCACGAAGCCACCATCGCGGCGCAAGCAATGGAAAGTACAAGCTTCGAAGTGCGCATGGAAATATCCCGATGTTTGAGCGCCTTGAGGCGGCCTTCTCTGTAATGGCAGGCCTAACCCTCCGGCCCCCTACTGGCAAGCGGGCATGGCCGCTCTCCACCGCCCGGAAGCGGCCAGGGACAAGTGCCAGATGCAATCCTTCGACAGCCTGAACGGTTCACGCCCTTGAAAAGCCGTTCCGCAACCGGCACATGGCAGCCTCTTTATACGGATAGGCAGGAGTACAAGGACCCGTCATGGCAGATTCGATTCCCGGTTGGCTGGCAAATGCACTTGGCGAAGTGCGCGCGGGCCATGCAGGACTGGTTGCTGCGCGGGTCGGGTCCGAAGCTGCCTTGGGCAAGGGCGGCTTCAAGCTGACCTCCGCCGCTTTCGATCATGGCGGCGATCTCGATCCCTGCTTCACCGCTGACGAGGAAGACGCCGTCGCCCCGCCGCTGGAATGGACTGCCCCGCCCCCGGGCACGCAGGAACTGGTGCTGGTGGTGGAGGATCCCGATGCTCGCGACAAGAAGGCCGGGGGCGACAAGCCGTTCTGTCACTGGCTGGTCTGGGGCCTGCCGGGACAGAAGGGCATGATCCTCGAAGGCGAAGCCCCGCCGCGCGTGGGCAAGAACAGCTTCGGCAATTCCGAATGGCTGCTGCCCGATCCGCCGACGGGGGCCGCTCCGCATGACTACGTATTCCAGCTCTTCGCCCTGGACCTGCCGCTGGTGCAGATGCCGGGCGCGACGCTGGATGAACTCGAATCGGAAATGCAGGGCCACGTAATGGGAATGGCGCTGCTGACCGCAAGATATGCCCGCGAAGAAGGCGGGGATTACGACTGGGACGAGGAAGACGGGGCCGATTGAAGGGTGCTAGACCTTCGCCCAGCTATTTGACTGAAAGGACCAATTGAAATGGCTGCCAAGAATAACGCGCTCAACAAGCCGGTGAACCTTTCGCCCGCTCTGGAAGCAGTGATCGGCAAGGGCCCGATGACCCGTGCGCAGGTTACCAGCAAGGTGTGGGAACACATCAAGGCCAACAACCTGCAGGATTCGAAGGACAAGCGCCAGATCAACCCCGACGCCAAGCTGGGCGCGGTGATCGGCAATGACCAGATCTCGATGTTCAAGATGACGGCTGCGGTCTCCAAGCACCTCAGCTAAGCCATCCGCGCCATCCGGCGCTGGAACACGAACGGGCGGGGAGCTTCGCGCTCCCCGCCCGTTTTTGTTTGCGCGTGCGCGATTTTTGGCATGGCTCCAAGGGGGCTTGGCAAATCGTTCTTGGCATTGCAGTATCGAATTTCGGACAAAATCAACGGGGCACGAAGTCCCGACCGAGGGGATGATCGATATGGCCAAGCAGTTCCGCCTGCTCGTTGCTTCCATGTGCCTGCCTGCCACTGCCTTGCTCGGCATGACCGCCGGTGCAAATGCGCAGGATCGCTGGTCTGATCCGGCCACATGGCCTTCGGGCGAAGTGCCCGGTGATGGCGATGCCGTTACCATTGATCGCGGCATGGACGTGGTGCTCGACGTCGACGGGCTGTCGCTGCGCAGCCTGACGATCCAGGGCAAGCTCAGCTTTCCCGATGATCGCGACATCAGCCTGGCTTCCGAATGGATCTACGTCCCCGGCGGCGAGCTGGAGATCGGCACGGCGGACGATCCCTATACCCATAACGCCGCCATTACCCTGACCGACAATGTGCCGGGTGAAGACCTCAACACCATGGGCGACCGCGGCATCATGCTGATGAACGGTACGCTCAACCTGCATGGCGACCGCGAACACACCTGGACCCAGCTGGCCGCCACGGCTCCGGCAGGCGCGACGCAGATCGAAGTGCTCGACGCGGGCGACTGGCGCGTGGGCGACGAGATCGTGCTGGCCTCCACCGACTTCAATCCGCGGCAGGCCGAGCGGCGCCACATCACCGCGATCAGCGGCAACCGCCTGACGCTGGATAGCCCGCTGGAACACATGCATTTCGGCGAGATCACCTTCGGCGTGGACGAGCGCGGCGAAGTGGGCCTGCTCACGCGCAATATCCGCATCCAGGCATCCGAAGACGCGGACGAGAACTATTTCGGCGGGCACATCATGGCGATGGCGGGTTCCGAAATGTACGTTTCGGGCATCGAGCTGAGCCGCATGGGCCAGCACATGAACCTGGCGCGCTATCCCATCCACTGGCACCTGATCGGCGAGGGAGCGGGGCAGTACATCCGCAATGCCGCGATCCACGATACCTACAGCCGCTGCGTCACGGTGCACGGCACCAACAACCTGAGCATCGAAAACAACGTGACCTACAATACCGTGGGCCACTGCTTCTTCCTCGAAGACGGGATCGAAACGGGCAACCAGTTCGTCCGCAATCTGGGCATCCAGACCAAGTGTCACCCGACCATGGACTGCGACCCCACCAACCTGACGCTGCCGCACCAGGGCACCGACGGGCAGCGGGCGGACAATATCCTGATCCCCTCGGACAACACCGCCTCGACCTTCTGGATTACCAATCCCGACAACGTCTACCGCGACAACGTGGCGGCGGGTTCGGACCAGATCGGGTTCTGGATCGCCTTGCCGGTCCACCCGACCGGCCAGTTCGAAGGCACCGAGATCAGTGCCCGCACCTGGCCGCGCCGGACGGCCTTGCGCGAATTCAGCGGCAACCGCGCGCACTCCAACTTCGACGGGCTGATGTTCGACCGCGGCCCCAACCCGGAAGGCTTCTTCACCATCGGCGGCGGGGCGCACATCAGCCGTGCCGATCCGGGCGACGAGAATAGCGCAGTCGTACCCTCGGTGGTTAGCGACTACACCGCCTACAAGAACCGCAACGGCGGGATCTGGGGACGCGGCGAGTACCACCTGTTCACGAACCTGCGGATGGCGGACAATGCCATCGGCTTTACCCATGCCGCCGGCTCGCCCGGTATCGCGCCCTATACCTCGCGGGTGGAGAATTCGCTGTTCGTGGGTGAGAGCGACAACGTGGGCAATCCCTCGCGGCCGGAAGAGATCGCCTATGGCCGCAGCCTGCCAGCCGCCGCTGCCGACTTCCCGATCCGCGGCTACGAATACTACGACTACCTGCACGAGGTGGTGAACACGAGGTTCGTCAATTACCAGCCCAACGAACAGCGCGATGCAGGGGCCCTGTCCTACCTGCTCTATACCAGCTTCGGCATGAGCACGCGCAACTCGGTCGAGAACGTCGAGTTCGTCAATTCGCAGCCGGTCAGTTTCCCGCGGATCGACCGCCGCTGGGCTTCCGACTGGGGACTGCGCTCGGCCTATCGCAGCGCCACGATCTTCGACAGCGACGGCTCCATCACCGGCAGGCCCGGCGCGACCGTGGTGATCGACAACGGCATCGCCACCCACGAGGACGAGTGTGAAATCGTGTCCAACTGGGGCGCGGCGATCTGCATGGGCGACATTGGTCGCCTCAACATCAATGGCGACATGTTCACCTTCGGTGCGCCGACCGTCATCGACCCGATCATCCTCGATCGCGATGGCAGCCGCTTCGAATACAACCAGGAAACCACCATCGCCAGCGGCTCGCAGCTGCGCGTGGAAACCGCTCGTGACGAGCTGACCCTGTCGCTGCGCGAGATGGACGAGGGCGGCTTCCTCCTGCTCGAACTGCCGGGGTTCACCATGGCCAGCGGCGGCATGCAGGCCGCCAGCCTCGACGCCTTGCGCGCCGCTGACGAGAACGCCTGGTTCCGTGACGAAGGCAGCCTGTGGGTCAAGCTGGTGGTCGATGATGCCACCCCCGATGGCGAAGTCGTCGTTCAGGTGGGCCAGTTGCGCGCCCAGACCACCATCGAAGTGAGCCGCGGGGAGCCGGAGGAAATGCGCGGGGGCTAACCCCTCGTGCGTTCTTCGCATATCCGAACATTTCGCATTTCCGGATAATTGACTTGCCGCCGCCTGCGCCCACATGGCAAAGTGGCAGCAAGACATAAGCCGGGCGATTCAACGCGCCCGTGGAAGAGGAAAGGCACGATCCCATGGCCACTATCGTTGGCGGCGTCGCCACGTCGCACACCCCCACCATCGCTTTCGCCAAGGACGGCGGCAAGCAGGACGATCCCGTGTGGAAGCCGATCTTCGAAGGCTATGAGCCGGTGCAGGAGTGGTTCCGCGAGAAGCAGCCCGACGTGCTGGTCTACATCTACAACGACCACATGACCTCGTTCTTCGACCACTACAGCCACTTCGCGCTGGGCGTGGGCGAGGAGTTCAAGGCAGCCGACGAAGGCGGCGGGCCGCGCGACATCCCGGCGATAAAGGGCGATCCCAAGTTCGCCGAACATGTCGCCAAGGTGATGGTCGCCAATGAATTCGACCTGTCCTATTTCCAGGGCAAGGGGCTGGACCACGGCGCCTTCTCGCCGCTGTCGGTCATGGTCGACTACGACGATGCCAACGGCTGGGCCTGCAAGCTGCTGCCGGTGGTCTGCGGCGTGCTCACCGTGCCGCTGCCCTCTGCGCGCCGGTTCTACAAGTTCGGCAAGAGCCTGCGGCAGGCGATCCTTTCCTACCCGGAGGACATCAAGGTCGCCATCGCCGGTACCGGCGGCCTGTCGCACCAGGTCCACGGTGAAGGCTGCGGCTTCAACAATCCCGAATGGGACCACCAGTTCATGGAAATGCTGGAGAAGGACCCCGAGGCCCTGCTCGACTACCCCATCGCCAAGCTCGCCGAGCTGGGCGGCTGGGAAGGCGCAGAGGTGGTCATGTGGTTGATGATGCGCGGCGCGCTGTCGGCGGACGTCGAAGCCACCCACAAGACCTATTTCCTCCCCTCGATGTGCCCCATCGCCACGATGATCTTCGAGGAACGCCGTTCCGACGCGCCGGTCGAGCCGCCGGAAAAGACGCTCGAGCGGATCAACTGGGACTATGACGGCGCGGAGAAGATGGAGGGCACCTATCCCTTCACCATCGAGCGCAGCGTGAAAGGCTTTCGCCTCAACCACTTCCTGCATTCGCTGACCGATCCGGCAATGCGCAAGCTCTTCCGTGAAGACGAGGAAGCCGCCTACGAAAAGGGCGGCCTGACCGAGGAAGAAAAGCGCCTGGTGCGCGAACGCGACTGGATCGGCATGATCCACTACGGCGTGATCTTCTTCATGCTGGAAAAGCTCGGCGCGGTCACCGGCATCGGCAACATCGACATCTATGCCGCGATGAAGGGCATGACCGTCCCGGAATTCCAGAAGACCCGCAACGCGCAGATCAATTACGGCGTGGCGGGCAAGGAAGACTAGGCGCCGCCGCGCCTGCGAAACGGCCAGTCAATCACCCGCCCGGTCCACAGCGCCAGCCAGATGATCACCGGCTGGGCGATCATGCGCGGGACGTGGTAGGCCAGCCCCCAGCCGCCGTCCTCGCGCGCCATGTCCATCAGCATGTGGTTCACGTTGGCGGGCCAGACGCACAGGGCATAGAGCGCGAGGCCGATCGCGCCCGCTTGCCGCAACCTTGCCGATAACGGCTGGGCCAGCGCTGCCGCGCCGGCGAGTTCGGCAATGCCAGTCCACCAGATCACCTGCTCGGGGAAGGGTACCCACGCGGGCATGATCTGCAGGAAAGGCTCCGGCCCTGCCAGGTGGCGGTAACCGGCATAGGCGTAGAAAATCGCCAGGACGAAGCGGAGAGCCGTGCGGATCATGCCTCGGGATACCAGCCCGGCGGGGCGAGGGTGAAGCCGGAGAACTCGAAACCGGGCGAGACCACGCAGGAAACCAGCGTGTAGTCGTACTCACCCGGCAGCGGTTCGGCGGCTTGCCAGTCACCGGCACGGATGACGTAGTGCGCGAGGTCTCCGCCTGCCAGATCAGGGCCGAGCCGTAGGCGCACCACCTTGGGATTGGCCGGGTCGCTGATCGACAGTTGCAGCGGATTGCCTCCGTGCCACAACCAGATTTCCGCCGCGTCGACGTGGTGCCAGTGCGATTCTTGGCCGCTTTCGAGCAGGAAATGGATCAGGGTCGCGCTCGCCCGTTCACCCTCGGCCGCATTCGCGCGCCAGGTCTCGCGGAACCAGCCACCTTCGGGATGTCGGGTCAATTCGAGCTTGTCGATCAGGTCGCGGGCAGTGGTCATATGGCCAGCAGTCTTGCCACGCGGGCATGCTGGTGCATAGTCCGGTCCATGAGCAAGATTGCAATTCGCGCCACCCTGATGGCCGCCGCCCTCATCGCCTCTCCGCTCGCCGCACAGGACACGCCCGAAGAGGTGGCCATGGCCGCGCTCGAAGCCGCGCCGGTGTGGGATGGCCACAACGACGTGCCGGGACGCCTGCGCGGGCAGCATGGCAACGTGCTGGCCGACTTCGACTTCCACGACACGCTGGACGGAGACGAGTGGTCGCCCGGCCAGATGCACACGGACCTTGCCCGCCTGCGCGAAGGCATGGTCGGCGCGCAGTGGTGGTCGGTCTATGTCTCCGCCAGCCTCGAAGAGCCGGTCGCGGTGCAGACCACTATCGAGCAGATCGACATTACCAAGCGGCTGGTCGAAGCCTATCCGGAAGACCTGATGCTGGCGCTCACCGCCGACGATGTGGAAGCCGCCATGGCCAGCGGCCGCATCGCCTCGCTGATCGGCATGGAGGGCGGCCACTCGATCGGCTCCAGCCTCGGCACGCTGCGGCAGATGTACGACCTTGGTGCGCGCTACATGACCATTACCCACTCGCGGAACACGCCTTGGGCCGACAGTGCTACGGCTGACCCGGAGCATGGCGGCCTCACCGACTTCGGCGTGCTGGTGGTGCGCGAAATGGCGCGGCTGGGCATGCTGGTGGACCTGAGCCACGTCTCTGCCGAGACCATGCACGATACGCTCGACGTGGTCGGTGCGCCGGTGATCTTCAGCCACTCGGGCGCGCAGGCCGTGAACGGCCATGCGCGCAACGTGCCGGATTCTGTGCTCGAACGCCTGCCTGAGAACGGCGGCATTGTCATGACGGTGGGCCTGCCGGGCTATCTCAGCGAGACCCAGCGCGTCTGGTACGCCGCGCGGCAGGCCGAGCAGGCGCGGCTGGAGGCATGGTGGCAGGGTCGCCCTGACCTGGTCGAGGCCGGATTGGCCGAATGGGATGAGGCAAATCCCACGCCGGACGCGACGATTTCCGACTGGGCCGACCATATCGACCACGTGCGCGAGGTGGCGGGGATCGACCACATCGGCATCGGCGGCGACTATGACGGCATGGCCAGCGGCCCTGTCGGCATGGAAGACGTGACCGGCTACCCGGCGCTGTTCACCGAACTGGCGCGGCGCGGCTATTCGCAGGACGACCTGGAGAAGATATCCTACCGCAACATGCTGCGGGTAATGCGCGGAGCCGAGGAATATGCTGCGGCCCACGCCGACGAGGCGCCGATCGAATACCCGGTCGGCTAGCCGAGCATCTCCAGTGTCGTGAGATCGCGCTCGCCGTCGTAGAACGCGTCCAGCGCCCGCGCGAATACCGCCGGATCGTCGGCGACCGCTTCGAACAGCGTCATCGCGCTCCTGAACTTGAGCGCGTCGGTGAAGCCCAGCACCTTGCGCGCAGAGCGCTTGTCGGCGTGTTCCAGCATGGCCGCGGTGCATTCGCGCAGCCGCGCACCCAGCAGAGGATGCGCGAGGTAGGCCTGCGCCTCCTCGCGTCCCGAAATACCGTAGAAATTGGCGGTGGAGGTCCGTCCCAGTCCGCGCAGCTGCGGGAAGACGAACCACATCCAGTGGCCGCGTTTGGCGCCGCTCCGCAGCTCTTCCAGCGCTTGCCGGTAGACCGGCGCCTGCGCCTCGACAAAACGTTCGAGGCCGAATGCGTCGGTCACCGCGTCAGGCGAAGAAAGCCGAAGCGTTTTCCAGCATGTCGGCTGCGCCGTAGTCGCCGCCGCTGTCAGGCGCCATGGCCGGAGCCACGAACAGGATAATGACGAAGATCAGGATGAGTGAAATCATGCTGATGAGCAGTACCCAGCGCACCACGCCCGGCTTGCGACCGGCCGAAGCGTCCTGCTCGTCGATGTGGATCTGGCCGTTCTCTTCTTCGCTCATGTTCGATTCTCCCGATTCTGGGGTACTGTACTGCAACGGCTCGCAGAGGCAAAAGTTTCGCCTGCTCGCGAGGAACTCAGTCGCGCAGAAGCTCGTTGATGCCGGTCTTGGAACGGGTCTGCGCGTCCACCGTCTTGACGATGACGGCGCAGTAGAGGCTGGGGCCGGGCGTGCCGTCGGGCAGCGGCTTGCCGGGCATCGAGCCGGGCACGACCACGGCATAGGGCGGCACCTTGCCATAGTGGACCTCGCCAGTGGCGCGATCGACGATCTTGGTCGAGGCGCCGATATAGACACCCATCGACAGCACCGCGCCTTCACCGATCACCACGCCTTCAACCACTTCGCTGCGCGCGCCGATGAAGGCGCCGTCCTCGATGATCACCGGTCCGGCCTGTAGCGGTTCCAGCACGCCGCCGATCCCGACGCCGCCGGACAGGTGCACGTTCTTGCCGATCTGCGCGCAGGAGCCGACCGTGGCCCAGGTATCGACCATTGTGCCTTCGGCGACGTAGGCACCGATGTTCACGAAACTGGGCATCAGCACGGTGTTGCGGCCGATAAAGCTGCCGCGACGGACCACGGCACCGGGCACCACGCGGAAACCGGCCTCGGCAAAGCGGGCCTCGCCCCATCCGGAAAACTTGCTCGGCACCTTGTCATAGGCGGGGGCACCGGCCGCGCCATTGTCCACCACGCGATTGTCGTTGAGGCGGAAGGACAGCAGCACGGCCTTCTTCAGCCACTGGTTGACGGTCCAGCCGCCGTTGCCGTCAGGCTCGGCCACGCGGGCTTCGCCGCTGTCGAGCAGGGTGAGCGCCTCTTCCACCGGCCCGCGCACGTCGCTGCTGGCGGGCGTGACTTCGGTGCGGTTTTCCCAGGCCTGTTCGATGGTGGCGATAAGGTCGGCGGACATTGTGAAAGCTCCCTGTGGTCGGAATCGAAGGTCTCGTCGCTCCGTTTGCAGCGCGGCTAGCGGCTTGCGCCCCAGTGCACAAGCGCGCAACTTCTGTGGGCTATTCGCCGATATTCAGCAATCGTTAGACCAAGCCCGGGCAGGCAGGCCCCAAGTATGAGGGACCCAAGTGGGACACGGTAGGCGCACAGGCAGCTGGAAAAGCTGGCACGGGGCATCCCTGGTGGTGGTGGCCGCGCTATTGACCGGCTGCGGCGGCGGCAACAGCCCGGTCATCTCCGCACCGGCACCGACACCTGCTCCAACGCCTGCTCCGACGCCAACGCCAAGCCCCACACCCAGTCCCACACCAACGCCCACCAGTGCCGCTTTCCCGGTCGTGCCGGTGCCCGCCCAGTTCAACACGCCGGAATTCCGCTTGTCGGACGGGCCGGGCCAGCACAATGCCGTGGCGGCATGGGAGCAGGGCTTTGCCGGGGACGGCGTCACCATCGCGGTGATCGACACCGGCGTCGACCCCGACAACCCCGAATTCGCCGGGCGCATCTCGCCCGCCTCGACGGACATTTTCGGCACCCGCGGGATCGAAGGGACGGACGATCACGGCAACCTCGTGTCGCTGGTGGCCGCAGCAGGACGCAACGGGACCGACATCCTCGGCATGGCCTGGGAAGCGACCCTGCTGGCGATCCGCGCGGACGAGCCGGGCAGCTGTGCGGGCGACAATCCGCAGAATGCCAACTCCGAATGCGGCTTCACCGACACCGCCATTACCCAGTCGATCGACCATGCCGTCGCCAACGATGCCAAGGTGATCAACATCTCGCTCGGCGGCCCCGGCGGGATTACGGCGGCGTTGGAATCCGCGATCCAGTCGGCGGTGAACGCCGGCGTGCTGGTGGTCGTGGCGGCCGGCAACGACGGGCAGGGCGAACTGACGGCCTTTGCCCGGCAGATGGGCAATGCGGGCAGCGGCGGGGTGATCGTGGTCGGATCGGTCGACGAGACTTACCAGATATCCGACTTCTCCAACCGCGCGGGGGCGAACACGCAATTCTTCCTCGCTGCTCGCGGCGAGGCGATCTGCTGCGTCTACGAGAACGGCACGATCTTTGTCGACAACGAGGGGTTCGCCTACCTCTTCTCGGGCACCAGTTTTGCCGCACCGCAGGTGGCAGGCGCAGCAGCGCTGCTGGCGCAGGCCTTCCCGCACCTGACCGGCACCGAGATTGCCGAAATCCTGCTGCGCACGGCTTTCGACGCCGGGGCCATGGGTGATGACGGGGTCTATGGCCGGGGCATCCTCGACATCAATGCGGCCTTCGAGCCGGTCGGCACCACCCAGCTGGCGGGCGAGTCCATCGCCATGGCACTGGGCGACAGCACGGCCACCTCCTCGCCGGCCATGGGCGATGCCTTCCGCACGGCCTCGCTGCCTGCCGTGGTGACCGACGAATACCGCCGCGCCTTCTCGACCAACCTTGCCGGAACCCTGCGCGGGGCGGACTTGCCGCAGCGCCTGCACGGAGCGCTGGCCATGTCCAGCCGCAGCATCTCTGCGGGGTCCGGAAGCGCCAGCGTGGCCTTCTCCATCGACGCGACCGGCCGCGAGCCGCCGCGCGCGCGGGCGCTGCAGCTGCGCAGCGAGGACGCCGAACAGGCGCGGGTGCTGGCCGCTCGCGTCGCCCTGCAACTGGCGCCGGACCTGCAACTCGGCTTCGGCTACCGGCAGGGAGCCGAAGGACTGGTCGCCGGGCTGCAAGGGCGCGAACGTCCCGCCTTCATGATCGCTGAGAGCGGCGCGGGGGAAAGCGGCATGCTGGCCGAGACCGACAGCGCCATTGCCTTGCGCCGCCAGCTGGGCAGCTGGGGCCTGACAGTCAGCGCCGAGAACGGCTCCACCATTACGGCAGCCAATGAACGCCGGGCGGCGCAATTGCTCGGGCAGCGGAGCGCGGAAGACATTTCGCGGCTCGCCTTGGCGCTCGACCGGCAATTCGGCCTCGTCGATTCTGCGCTGGGTGTGACCTTGCTCAGCGAGGATCGCACCGTGCTAGGCGCGCGGTTCCACGAGGGCTTCGGCCTCGCGGGCAGCGATACCCTGTTCCTCGACGCCGATCTCGGCTGGCACTTTGCCCCTGAGTGGCGGCTTGGCGCGGCGTACCGGCAAGGCTTCACCCGTCTGCGCAGCGCGCCCCTGCTGGCGCAGGGTCCGGACCTGACGAGCAATGCCTGGTCGCTCGACCTCGAGCGGCGCGGGGTATTCGCGGGCAATGACGCGCTGGCTTTCCGCCTGTCACAGCCGCTGCGGGTCGCCGCGGGCGGGATCACGCTCAACCTGCCGGACAGCTTCAGCTACGAAACGCTGAGGCCCACCTATGCAGCGCAATATCTCAGCCTCTCGCCGCAGGGCCGCGAACTGGCGAGCGAACTTGCATGGCGCGGCTGGTTCGGCGGCGGCAATGCCATGGTCAGCCTGTTCTACCGCCGCGAGCCTGGCCACTACGACGCCGCGCCGGACGATGCGGGCGTGGCGCTCCGCTGGAGCCGTCGCTTCTAGCTCATCAGCTTGCGGGTAAAGTCCACCAGTCCGACCTGGCGTGCGCGCTTCATGCGCTCGGCTTCGAGGATGGTCAGCACCTTGTGGTAGCAGGCCTCGATATCGTCGTTGATCACGACATAGTCGTAGCCGTCCCAGTGGCTGATCTCGAACCGCGCGCGGTCCATCCGGCCACGGATCACGTCCTCGCTGTCGGTGCCCCGGCTGCGCAGGCGGTGTTCCAGTTCCTCGATGCTCGGCGGCAGCAGGAAAACCCGCACCACGTCCACTTCCATGCGCTGGTACAGCTGCTGGGTGCCTTGCCAGTCGATGTCGAAGAGGAAGTCCTCGCCCGCCTTCAGGCCGGCCTTGATCTGCGCCTTGGGCGTTCCGTAGCTGTTGCCGAAGACCACGGCCCATTCGAGGAATTCGCCGGCCTCGACCATTTCGTCAAACTTGGCCTGGTCGACGAAGATGTAATCCTTGCCTTCCACTTCGCCGGGCCGCTTGGGCCGGGTGGTGACGGAGACCGACAGGCCCAGCCCGTCCACTTCGGCCAGCAGCTTGCGCGCGATGGTGGTCTTTCCCGTGCCCGAAGGCGAGGAAAGGATGAACATCAGCCCCCGGCGGGGCAGTTGGGAAGTGGAGTCGGCCATGCAGTGCTATTGCGCGGGGCGGGGGCCAGTATCAACCCTCTGGGGTATGCGTTTCCTCTGCCGCCTGTTCCAGCAGCTGGGTATCGCCCTTGCGCCGGTTGGCGCGGCGCGTCTTGGCGCTGTCGTATAGCAGCTTGCCGACAATGCCGGTGCCGACGATGGCCGCGCCGGGGATCGACTTGCGCGCGAACTTGGCCACGGCCACCGCGCCAAGCGTGCGCAAGGCCGAGCGGTTGTCGACGATGGCATTGGCGGTATCGGGGTCGTAGCGGTTCTTGAGGAAGGCCTTTTCCACCCCGGTGCGCAGGAAGCTGGTGCCGATGCGGATGACGATGTCGGCCAGCAGGAGGTTGGTGGCGGGATTCTCGCTCGGGCCGGGCAAGGCAGGCTTGCCGGCCCGCTCGCGCACGCGGCGGCGTACTTCCTCGCGGCTCAATTCTTCGCTCATCTGTGCCCCCCATGGAATCCGCAATGGTGGCGGGAATGGATCGGTTACTTCTTCTTACCGAAATCCACGGTGACGACATTCGATCCATCTTCGCTCGAAACGGCGACATCGTCATCGTCCGGCGTGTCGTTTTCGGCATCGTCGTGCAAGGCCGGCTCGACGTCTTCGGCTGCCGCCTGGAACTGCAGGCCGAAATCGACCGCCGGATCGACGAAAGCGGTGATTGCCGAGAAGGGAATGTCCAGCTTCGACGGGATCTGGTTGAAGCTCAGCCCCACGGTGAAACCGCGATCGGAAACATTCAGGTCCCAGAACTTGTTCTGCAGGACGATGGTCATCTCGTCGGGAAACCGTTCACGCAGGGCCGCGGGAATTTCCACGCCGGGCGCGCCGGTCTTGAAGGTTATGTAGAAATGATGGTTGCCCGGCAGCGTGCCGCCATCGCGTTCCACCGTGCCGAGCACACGCCCTACCACGGCGCGAAGCGCCTCCTGTACGATCTCGTCGTACGGTATCAGGCTGTCGGGTGCATCGTCGCTCATGGGCGCTAGGTGACGTCGCAGCGAGGCAAAATCAAGCCGGAATCGGCGGGATTCGCCCTCTTCGCCGCTTGCGCGTGCCCGTTATCCGCCTATAGGCATGCCCCCATGCGAACCGGGCGAACAGAGCGAAAAACGGCCGAAACCGACATCCTCGTCGAGGTAAATCTCGACGGGTCGGGGAAATACGACATATCCACCGGAATCGGCTTCCTTGATCACATGGTGGAGCAGTTTTCACGCCATTCGCTGATCGACGTGACGCTGAAGGTGCAGGGCGACCTGCATGTCGACCAGCACCACACCACCGAAGACAGCGCCATCGCGCTGGGGCAGGCGCTGTCCGATGCGCTCGGCGACAAGGCCGGGATCGGGCGTTATGGCGAGGCACACTCGCCGATGGACGAGACGCTGGCCCGCGTCGTGCTGGATATCTCCGGCCGCCCCTACTTGGTGTGGAAAGCCCGCTTCACGCAGGAGAAGCTGGGCGAATGGGATACCGAGCTGATCGAGCACTGGTTCCACTCGGTGGCGCAGTCCGCCGGGCTGACGCTGCACTGCCAGGTGCTTTACGGCCAGAACAACCACCACATCTGCGAAGCGCTGTACAAGGGCTTTGCCCGCGCCATGCGGCAGGCGGTGGAACTGGACCCGCGCAAGGGCGGGGCCGTACCCAGCACCAAGGGGCAGCTGGGTGGCTGAACGGCGACAGCCGCAAGGGCGACCGCCCGCCCGCAGCGGGCGCAGCTCGCCTGCGCATCGAGCGAGGACCGCGCGCCCGGAGGGGCGTGCGGAAAACGACAATGGCTGAGGCCATTGCGCTCATTGATTACGGCGCTGGCAATCTTCACTCGGTTCACAACGCGCTGAAGGCGGCCGGGGCGGAGCACGTTACCGTCACCGACGATCCCGCGCTGGTGCGCGGTGCACACCGCATTGTCCTGCCCGGCGTCGGCGCCTTCAAGGCCTGCCGCGACGGGCTGTGGCACATCCCCGGCATGGTCGAGGCGCTCGAAGAGCGCGTGATCGAGGACGGTGTGCCCTTCCTCGGTATCTGCGTCGGCATGCAATTGCTCGCCACGCGCGGGCTGGAGCATGGCAGCCACAACGGGCTCGGCTGGATCCCCGGCGAGGTCAAGCTGATCGAGCGCACCGATCCCGAGATCAAGGTGCCGCATATGGGCTGGAACGACGTGATCCACGCCCACCACCACGACGGCAGCGAGCTGATCGAGGAGGGCGAGGCCTACTTCCTCCACTCCTACCACTTCCAGCCGGATGACGGGCACCACGTCGCCGCCATGACCGACCACGGCGGCGGGCTGGTGGCGGCTGTTGCCCGCGACAATATCCTTGGTGTGCAGTTTCACCCGGAAAAGAGCCAGCGCTACGGGCTGGACCTGCTCGCCCGTTTCCTCGAATGGGATCCGTCATGATCGTATTTCCTGCCATCGACCTGAAGGGCGGTGAAGTCGTGCGCCTTGCCGAAGGCGACATGGCCCGCGCCACCGTCTACGGCGATAACCCCGCCGCGCAGGCGCTGCTGTTTGCCGAAGCTGGCGCACAGCACCTGCACGTGGTCGATCTCGACGGCTCTTTCGCGGGCCGGACCGAGAACCGCGAAGCGGTGGAAGCCATTATCGAGGCCTTTCCCGGCTATGTGCAACTGGGCGGCGGCATCCGCGATGCGGCGGCGGTCGAGGGCTGGTTCAACCTCGGCGTGGCGCGCGTGGTGATGGGCTCGGCAGCGCTGAAGAACCCCGAATTTGTGAAGGACATGGCCCGCGAATGGGAAGGCGGCATCGTCGTCGCGGTCGACGCGAAGGACGGCATGGTTGCCACCGAAGGCTGGGCCGAAGTGTCCGACGTTCCCGTGGAAGACATGGCCCGCCGGTTCGAGGACGCCGGCGTTGCCAGCCTGCTGTTCACCGACATCGGCCGCGACGGGCTGCTGAAGGGCTGCAATGTCCAGGCGACGGTGGAACTGGCGCGCTCGGTCGATATCCCCGTGATCGCCAGCGGCGGCGTGAAGGGGCTGGACGACATCCACATGCTCGCGCTGCAGGCAGACCAGGGCATCGAAGGCGTGATTACCGGACGCGCGCTCTACGAGGGGCGCCTCGACCTCGCGACCGCGATTGCGCTGGCGAACCGGTGAGTGGGCTTATCAGCACAGCCGAGTTTATCGTGTTTGCGCTAATTGCAGCTTTGTCCGTGATCGAGCTTTTTTACGCATTTCGGACCAACGAGGTTTCAATCCTATCATTCCGTAAGCGCGCTAGTCGGTCTCGGCACCCTGTAGTGTTCTGGTCGCTGGTCGCACTTTGGGCAGCATTGCCTGTAGTGTTCTTCATTCCCTTGGTGACCAAATGACCGTCCGTATCCGCGTCATCCCCTGCCTCGACGTGGCCAATGGGCGCGTGGTGAAGGGTGTCAACTTCGTCGATCTCAAGGACGCGGGCGATCCGGTCGAGCAAGCGCAGGCCTATGATGCGGCGGGCGCGGACGAGCTGTGCTTCCTCGACATTTCCGCCAGCCACGAAGGGCGCGGCACCCTGCTCGATATCGTGCGGCGCACCGCGGAAGTCTGCTTCATGCCGCTGACCGTCGGCGGCGGCGTAAGCTCGGTTGAGGATGCGCGCGCGCTTTTGCTGGCAGGGGCCGACAAGGTCGCGGTCAATTCCGCGGCCGTGCGGCGTCCGGAAATCATGGCCGACATTGCCGAGAAGATGGGCAGCCAGTGCGCGGTCGCCTCGATCGACGCGCGGCGCGTGGGCGAGGGGCGCTGGGAAATCTTCACCCACGGCGGCCGCCGCGAAACCGGGATCGACGCGGTCGCACATGCCATCAAGCTGGCCGACCTCGGCGCGGGCGAACTGCTGGTCACCTCGATGGACGGCGACGGCACGCAGGCCGGTTACGACCTCGAACTGACCCGCACCATTGCCGATGCGGTCTCCGTGCCGGTGGTGGCGAGCGGCGGGGTGGGCAACCTCCAGCACCTCGTCGAGGGCGTCACCAAGGGCCACGCCAGCGCCGTGCTGGCCGCCTCCATCTTCCATTTCGGCACCCATACGATAGCCGAGGCGCATGCCGCCTTGCGTGCCGCTGGTCTCCCCGCGCGCAGCTAAAACGGTTCCGCTTCGGGACACTATTCTTTCGCCGATTGAAATCGAATAAAATCAGGCGCTTTGCAGCCTCATGCCATCGCGTCTCGCACTTGCAGCAATCGCTCTTTCCTCCGCGGCACCCGCATGGGCCAGCAGCGCAGCGCAGGTGCCCGAAGGCTCCGGCCTCACGCTCTTCGCGCTTGGCGCAGCGGGGGTGCTGATCGGCCGCCGCCTGTCGATGCGCAAGGCCGACAAGAAGAGTGGCGACGACAGCTGAACGCTTCCCTGCTTGACCGCAGGCCATGCAATCGCCCATTTGCAGCGGCGATGGACACATTGACCCGCCTCGAGCAGACCATTTGCCAGCGCATGGGCGCTGATCCCGCAACCAGCTATGTCGCCCGGCTCCACGCCAAGGGCTTGCCCAAGATCGCCCAGAAAGTGGGCGAGGAAGCCACCGAGACGGTGATCGCGGCGCTTGGCGGCGACAAGGCCGAACTGACCGGCGAGGCAGCGGACCTGCTGTTCCACCTGCTGGTGCTGCTCAACGCCAAGGGCGTGTCGCTGGCCGACGTCATCGCCGAACTCGACCGCCGCGAGGGCACTTCGGGCCTGGACGAGAAGGCTTCGAGGAGCGCGAACTGATGGCAATCGACCCCACCAAGCCCTACGACCCGGACAATATCTTTGCGAAGATCCTGCGCGGCGAGATACCGTGCAACAAGGTCTATGAAGACGAACATGCGCTCGCCTTCCACGACATCGCCCCGCAGGCGCCGGTGCACATCCTGGTGATCCCCAAGGGCCACTATGTCAGCTGGGACGACTTCTCCGAAAAGGCCCCGGCGGAAGAGATCGCCGGTTTCGTGCGCGCCGTGGGCCATGTCGCCCGCGAACAGGGCCTGCCCGTGCGCGGCTACCGCCTGCTGGCCAACGTGGGCCGTAACGGCGGGCAGGAAGTGCCGCACTTGCACGTCCACCTGTTCGGCGGCGGCCCGCTGGGACCGATGCTGGCTCGCTAGGCCGCATTTGCGAGTCGGTTCACCGATAAACGCTCTTTTTTTGGCGGCGCGCCACCTGTAAGCCGCCGTTCATCGATGGAAGAGCAATTGCAACCACCCTCCGGAAAAATCCAAGGGTCGCGCCACCTTTACCCGGTGCGCGTCTTCTTTGAGGATACTGACCTGTCCGGCATCGCCTATCACGCGAACTACCTGAAATGGTGCGAGCGTGCCCGTTCCGACATTTTGCGCCTGCTCGGCATAGACCAGCGCGCCGCCCACGAGGCGGGCGAGGGCTTCTATGCCGTCTCCGAAGCACAGATAAAGTGGCGCCGCCCGGCGCGCTTCGAGGACGAACTGCTGGTGGAAACCCGCGCGAGCCAGATTCGTGCGGCCAGCGCCCACATGTCGCAGAAGATCCTGCGAGGGGGTGAATTGCTGGCCGAAGTGGATATTGTGGCGGCTTTCCTGGGGCCTGACGGGCGCCCGCGCCGGCAGCCCGAGGCATGGCGTGCCGCCTTCCAAACCTTTGCCGAGAAAGAGTGAGAATGGACCTGCTGAATAGTCTTGCCGTTGCCGCCGCGCCGACCCGGCTCGATCCGGTCGAACTGTTCTTCGATGCCGACATCGTGGTGCAGGCGGTTATCGTCGGCCTGGTGCTGGCATCGGTCTGGGTCTGGGCGATCATCATCGGTTTCACCCTGCGCATGGGCAGGAGCAAGAGCCGCTCCGAAGCCTTCGAGGAAGAGTTCTGGACCCACGAGGACGTGGACTCGGTGCTCGACCTGAAGCGCCGCAAGGACAACCCCTCGGCCCGCGTGGCCGCTGCCGGCATCGCCGAGTTCCGCCGCAGCCACAAGTCGGGCCTGAAAGACCCCTCCGCCGCGCGCAGCCGTGTCGCCCAGGCGCTGGAAGGACAGGTGGCTTACGAGGCGGATACCATGGCCAACCGGCTCAACTTCCTTGCCACCACCGGCTCGGTCGCGCCCTTCGTGGGCCTGTTCGGCACCGTCTGGGGCATCATGAACAGCTTCTTCCAGATCGGCATGCAGCAGAATTCGTCGCTGGCCGTGGTCGCGCCCGGTATTGCCGAGGCGCTGTTCGCCACGGCGGTCGGCCTGTTCGCCGCCATCCCGGCGGTGATTGCCTACAACCGCCTGTCCAACAAGGTGAACGGCTACGAGGCCGGGCTGCAACGCTTTGCTGACCGCGTCCACGCGCAGATCAGCCGCGAGATGGAAGCCATCTGATGGGCATGGGGGTCATGTCCTCCTCCCGGCGCGGGCGCTCGGCACGGCGCGCGCCGATGGCGGAGATCAACGTCACGCCTTTCGTGGACGTGATGCTGGTGCTGCTGATCATCTTCATGGTCACCGCGCCGTTGCTGGCCAGCGGCGTGCCGATCGACCTGCCCGAAAGCAACGCCACCCCGCTCGACCAGGAGCCGGACCAGGTGACCATCGCGCTGGACGAGCAGGGCTTCATCTTCGTCGACGACGAGCTGGTGGAGCAGGCCGTGCTGCCGCAGGTGCTCGATAACCTGGCGGTATCGGCAGGCGGACAGCCGCCGCTGGTCAACCTGCGCGCGGATCGCAGCCTCGACTATGGCCGCGTCATGGCGGTGATGGGCGAACTGAACGCCGCGGGCTTCAATGCGATCTCGCTGGTGACGACCACGCCTGCTCCAACTTCGGCACCGGCTCCCGCGCCTGCGGCAGAGCCGGTCACCGACGGTTCAGAAGTCGGCGAATAGCTGTCAGGGCCATGGCAAAGACCGCCAACCTCACCAGCGAAGAAGGCGTCGGCATCGGCGTTGCCGTGGCATTGCACCTGGCGCTGGCCGCAGCACTGGTCTGGCACGCCACGCGCGAGCCGCCCTCGCTGGCGCCGCCCGAGCGTATCGAGGTGAGCCTGGCCACCGATATCAGCCTGGAAAGCACCGCGCCCGATCCCAGCGCCGAACCGGCAGCGGCCTCGGCGCAGCCGGAACCGGCAGAGGTGATGGAGGCGGAGCCGGAAGTCGCGCCCGCGCCGGTGGAGCGAACGGTCGAACGGCCTGTCACCACGCCGCCGCGCCGGACGACAGAGCGCAGCACGCCGACCCCGCAGCCCACCCGTACCACCGCGCCGCCGCCGGAACGCACGCCGCGTGACCTGTCGCGCGAGCTCGACCTGAACGGGCTGAGCCAGAATGATGGCGAGGAAGGTTCGCCCGGCGACCGTCCGAGCGCGCGCCAGCAGGCCAGCATCGATTCCGAGATCGTCCGCCAGCTCAAGCCGCACTGGAACCCGCCATCGGGGACCGAGGTGGAACGGCTGGTGACGGTCGTCCGTTTCCGCCTCAACCGCGACGGCTCGCTGCGCGGGAATCCGGAAGTCGTGTCCACGAACGGCGTTACGGCCTCGAACCGCGCCCAGGTGGGCCGACACCAGGAACAGGCGGTTCGTGCCGTCCGGCTGGCGGCACCTTTCAACCTGCCAGAACGGTTCTATTCCGGCTGGAGCGTGGTAACATCGAACTTTGATAACAGGTTGGCTCAATGACTCTGAAACTTGCCCTTGCTTCCGTCCTGATGCCGCTTGCTGCTTTTGTGGCCCTGCCCGCAGCGGCACAGCAGCTCGACCTGCCCGATGTCGAGGACACGGCGCAAAGCGGTGATGAGGAAGGGCAGGGCACGGTTGTCACTGTCACGGCGGACAGCTGGAACGACCTCGGCATTGCCATCGCCAGCTTTGCCACCAACCGTGACGTACCGACGCCGGCCAACTCCAGCGGCACGGCGGCGCTGGGGCTGGAACTGTCGCGCGTGGTCTACAACGACCTGCGCTTCAACGGCCTGTTCCGTCCGGTTGGCCCCGACAGCCTGCCGCGCCCCAGCTATGGCCAGATCACCGATCCGGCATGGGGCACCTGGCGCGGGCGTTCGGCCGAAATGCTGGTGCACGGCTATGTGCGCGCCAACGACGATGGCCGCCTGACGGTCGGCTGCTACCTCTACGACGTCGAGCTTGAAATCGAGCTCGTGCGCGAAGGCTGGGTGGTGAACCCCGGCGAATGGCGCCGCGCGGCGCACAAGTGTTCGGACCTCGTCTATTCGCGCCTGTCGGGCGAAGACCCGTTCTTCGACAGCCGCATCGCCTATATCGCCGAAACCGGCCCGCCCGAGGCGCGCATCAAGCGCCTCGCCATCATGGACAGCGACGGGGCCAACCACCGCTTCATCACCAATGGCCAGTCGACCGCGCTGACCCCGCGCTACTCGCCCGACTATTCGAAGATCGCCTACCTGTCCTACGTCGACGGCAACCCGCGCATCTATGTCTATGACATCGGCACGGGCCGACAGACGCTGGTGACCGAAAGCAGCAATCCCACCTTCGCCCCGCGCTGGAGCCCGGATGGCCGCTGGATCCTCTATTCGATGGCCATTGCCGGCAATACCGACATCTACCGCGTGCCCTCCTCGGGCGGCGGCCGGCCCGAACGGCTGACCTTCAGCCCGGCAATCGAGGTGGGCGGGTCCTACTCGCCCGACGGCAGCCGCATCGTCTTCGAAAGCGACCAGTCGGGCGCGCAGCAGTGCTACATCATGAATGCCGACGGTTCGAACCAGCGCCGGATCAGCTTCTTCGGCGGGCGCTGTGCAACGCCGGAATGGAGCCCGCGCGGCGACCAGATCGCCTTCACCCACATCGCCGGCGACTTCCACATCGCGGTGATGAACACCGACGGGCGCAACATGCGCACCCTTACCAATGCGTGGCACGACGAGGCGCCCACCTGGGCGCCGAACGGCCGCATCATCCAGTTCTTCCGGACCGAACGCGGAACGGGCAATACGTCGATCTGGCAGGTGGACCTGACCGGAGAAAACGAACGCCGCCTTCGCACCCCGGTGGGAGCGTCAGATCCGGCGTGGGGACCGGTTTTGCCATGAATGCGTTAGTTCCCCATAAGGGTCGCAAGAAACCCTGAATTGCTGCACCTGGTTCAAGGAGAGCCAAAACATGAAACGCCTTATTATTGCCGTTACGCTTACCAGCGCCCTGGCGCTCAGTGCCTGCAAGAAGGAACCGCCGGTGATCACGCCCGACGCGCCACAGGATACTGTCGCGCCGACGCCGACCCCGACGCCGACTGCAACCACGCCTGTGGGGCCGCAGCCGGGTTCGCAGTCGCACTTCTCTGCTGCCATGCAGGGTGCCGACACGATCTACTTCGACACCGACATGTACAACATCGACAACGAGGACGGGGCCGCCCTGCGCCGGCAGGCCGAATACCTGCTGCAGTTCAGCACTGCCCGCGCCACTGTCGAAGGCCATGCCGACGAACGCGGCACGCGCGACTACAACCTCGCCCTGGGCGAGCGCCGGGCCAATGCGGCGAAGAACTACCTCGTCAGCCTGGGCGTGCCCGAAAGCCGCCTGCGTACGGTGAGCTATGGTGAGGAACGTCCGGCAGCGACCGGTTCGACCGAGAGCGCCTGGGCACGCAATCGCCGTGCCGTGACGGTGATGATCGAACGCTGATTAGCGGATGATATCGAGCAGGCCCGTCACTGACGGGCCGGCAGCGGGCGCGGTGGCATAGGCTTCCGCGCCCGTTTGCGTCCGTGCCAATGGGTTCTGGGCCAGCGGGTTCGGCTGCATGGCCGTGGCCGTCAGCGAAAAGGCCGCCATCGCGAGGACGGAAAAGGTGGCGGAAATGGCGAGCTGCTTGCTCATGAGGACCTGCTGGTTGACTATGTCTGACTGGCAAATAGGCGCTGCCGCCCATATTGCAATGCAGCATTTTGCACCGAATTGTATCAATTGTGTGAAAGCCAATGTGCAAATACGGACAACAAGACCGGTTCACGTGAGCGCATGTCCTGCCTATATGGCGCCCATGCAGCATTGCGGAACAGACAGCTGATGGCGCGATCAGGCCGTTCGAACGACTGGGGTTTCCCCCGGTGGCGTGGTTATGAAGAAGGCCGCGAAGCCGTCGAGGTGCGCATCTGCGACCGCCACGGCTGCAACGAGCCGGGCAAGTGCCCTGCGCCCAAGAGCCCCAACAGCAAGGACCGTTGGTACTTCTGCGAGAAGCACGCCGCGGAATACAACAAGGGCTGGGACTATTTTGAAGGCCTCGACAAGGAAGAAGCGGCCCAGCGCGCCAAGAGCGAGCAGGCCGAAAACGCCGGCTATGCCGAGGCCCAGCACTACGGCTGGAGCGGCAGCGGCGACGGTTCGCGCAGCGCCGACGAGATGCGCGCGCTCGAAGTTTTTGAGTTGGAATCGGATGCCGATTTCGACGCGATCAAGCGCGAGTACCGCGCCCGCGCGAAGAAGGTACATCCCGACGTGAAACCCGGCGACAGGGATGCAGCGGACGAGTTCCAGAAGCTGCAGCTGGCCTATGAAGTCCTCAAGGCGGCGGAAGAGCGCCGCGAATGGAAAGGGTGAAAACCTTTCTTGCGCCTTTGGGCCCGCACTGCGCGCCGCACCTATCCAGCACATTTCCTGACGCGATGACGACGTCTCCAAACCCCCACGAAAGGTTCTAGAATGTCCCGCAAGATCCTGGCCTTTGCCGCCAGCAATTCCTCCGTCTCGATCAACCGCCAGCTGGTGGAATATGCCGCCTCGTTGCTGGAAGATGCGGAGATCGAAACGCTCGACATCCATGAATTCGAGATGCCGCTGTACCGGCACGACCGCGAGGAAGAATCGGGCATCCCCCAGCTGGCGCACGACTTCCGCGACCGGCTTGCTTCCGCCGACGCCCTGCTGATCGGCCTGGCGGAACATAACGGCCATTATCCGGCCGCCTTCAAGAACCTGTTCGACTGGTGCACGCGGATTGACCGCGACGTGTGGCAGGGAAAGCCGATGGTCCTGCTTGCCACCTCGGGCGGCCCGGGCGGCGCCGGGCGGGTGCTGGACATCGCCGCGACGGCTGCACCGGTCTTCGGCGGTGACCTGCGCGGGACCTGGTCACTGCCGCAGTTCTACGATGCCTTCGACATGGAAGCAGGCGAGCTGCACAATCCGGAGCATGTTACCGCGCTGAAGGACGTTCTGGCCAAGCTCTGACTCCGGCACCCCAGGCCCGCGCGCGGGTTTTGCCATAGCCATGGCATGGCCCCGCACATGCGGCTGGGCGAACACTGCTGGCGTGACTTGCGGGCGCAGCATGTCTCCATGCTGCCTCCCCCGATCGGCGGGTGAGCGCCATGCATCGCCCGCCATCGGGGAATCCTGCCGCATGTCATGGATCGCATCTTGATGCGGTCGCCAACCTTGCGGGGCGGCGATGCGACCCCCTTAGTCAAACCAGCGCCGCCCCGTTTTTGGTCAGAGCAGCGATCCGGCAGGCCTACTGCTGGCCGATGAAGCGGCCGACGAAGCGCCGGTCGTCGTCGTCATCTTCATTGCCGGTGACCGAGAAAATCAGGAGCAGTTCCTCGCGGTCGGGCCCGGCCAGGGCACCTGCGAAGTTACCGGCAAAATTGTTGTCGGTGTCGGTCAGGATGCCGGATACGACGCCGGTTGAGCCGAACACACCGCCGGTGACCGCGCCCGTATCGTTGGTCGTACGCTGGAACACCAGGGTGGTGGCCAGTTCCGGCGTGCCGTTCACGTCTTCGAAGATCTGGATCGTGCCGGAGATAGCATCGTTGGCCGCCAAGACGCTGATGGTGGCGTCGGGTGCGGAAATTGCGTCCGATGCTGTCGTCCCCGGGTCGCCGCCAACCACCTGCACCGTGCCATCATATTGAATGTCGGCGGTGATATCGTCTTCGGTCGTGATCCTGTTGAAGAAGAAGGCCGCGCGCGTGCCGCGCAGGGTGCCGTCGGTGGTGTCGCGGGTGAAATCCTGCGTCAGTTCGTAGTTCACCTGCATGATGTGCGCGAAGGGCAGCAGCATGGTCAGCTTCTCGCCAGCCCGCGCATAGTTGCGCTCCGTCGCCGTGACGCTGGCGAAATCGGTTGCGTCGAACACCACGTTGTCGGTGAGGTCGGGGAAGGCGAAGGTCACGCTTTCGGGATCGGTCAGGAACTGGATGCCGGCAGTGCCGTTCAGTCGCGCAGCACCGTTGAAGACTTCGTCCATCGACCCGTCGGGGGTGAAATAGGCGAAGGCGGCATTGGCGTTGCTGCTCTCAGCCGTGAAGGCCTCGGTGACGGAAAAGTCCACCTGCGAGCTGGTCGGCGTTGGCGTTGGCGTGCCCGTTCCCGAGTCGGTCGGTGTAGGCGTCGGGTTGGCGGTGTCGTCACCTCCGCAAGAGGTAACCAGGGCGCCAAGGGCGGCGACGCCGACAAAAAGAGCATATTTGCGCAGCACTGTAATTCCGTCCGTTTCCAAAAGCTTTTGGTGTGACCTTAGTCACTCGACCTTGCTCTTAGCTGTCCGGAAGCGGGCAGGGCAAGGTGCCAAATGTGTGGTTACACCGCTTCCAGCGCCTGTTCGAAGTCCGCGATCAGGTCATCGGGGTCTTCGATGCCGATGGAAATGCGCACCAGGTTGTCGGCAATGCCCAGCTCCGCGCGGCGGCCTTCGGGCACCGAAAGGTGCGTCATCGAGGCCGGATGGCTGGCCAGCGTTTCCGTGCCGCCAAGGCTGACGGCGAGCTTGGCCACCTTGAGCGCGTCGAGGAAGCGGAAGCATTCCGCCTCGCCGCCCCTGATGAACAGCGAGAAGGTGGAACCGGCGCCCAGGCAATGGCGATCATAGATGTCCTGCTGCCGCGCGTTCTCGATCATGCCGAGGTAGCCGAGGCCTTCGACCTTGGGGTGCGCCTTCAGCATGGCGCAGACCTTGGCCGCGTTCTCGCCGGCGCGCTGCATGCGCAGTTCGACGGTTTCGAGGCTGCGCAGCAGCATCCACGCGGTGTTGGGATCGGCGATGCCGCCCATGGTGTTGCGCAGCGCGCGGATCGCGTCGATCCAGCGCTTGTCGCCCGAGACCGAGCCCGCGACGAGGTCCGAATGGCCGCCGACGTACTTGGTGAGCGAGTAGACCACCAGGTCCGCGCCGTGTTCCAGCGGGCGCTGCCACAGCGGGCCGAGGAAGGTGTTGTCGATGGCGATGGGGCAGCGGTCCGCATCGAAGTGCGCATCGCGCGCGTCGCGGACGGCTTCGATATCGACCAGCGCATTGGTGGGGTTGCCCGGGCTTTCGAGGTAGATCAGCGGCACTTCGCCGCCCTGCTCCTCGGCCATGGCCTTGGCCTTTGTCATCACCGCGTCCAGCTCCTCGCGGCTGGCTCCGGCGGGGAAGGCGACATAGGTGACGCCGAACTTGGCCATGACCTTGGCGACGAAGCCTTCCGACGCGGCATAGAGCGGGCCGGAGTGCACGATCACGTCGCCGGCGTTGCAGGCGGCAAGGATCAGTACGGCGATGGCGGTCATGCCGGAAGAGAAGCACAGCGCGTCTTCGGCGCCGTCCCAGACCGCGAGGCGATCCTCGAGGATTTCCTGGTTCGGCCCGTTGAAGCGCGAATAGACGAGGCCTTCCGCCCCGCCCGGACGCTTGCCCGTGATGCCTTCGAAGTGCCGCTTGCCCGCTGCCGCGTTCTCGAAGGCGAAGGTGGAGGTGAGGAAGATCGGCGGCTTGAGCGAGCCTTCGGACAGCGCGGCGTCGTAGCCGAGGCCCATCATCAGTGTCGACGGCTTCAGCTCGCGACCGCCGATGGAGGGCACTTCGGGCTTGGGCTTGCGGCGCGGAGTGGGGGTGTCGACAGCGTTCAGTGGATCGTCGTGGTTGTCAGCCATGGTGCGGCTCCTTCCAAAGGTCTCACCCCTAGGAAGGCAGGGGATGGCAAGGAGTTCCGGGCCGCCCGCTCCTAACCTCCGCAGGAACGCCTCTGCCCGTTAATCCGGTTTCAGGTGTAATTATATTGGTGCCGCGCTTGGTGCAAGGGTCAGTTGACGAGTGGCGCCAGCGCAAACACCACGCCGACGATCAGGAAGATGCCTGCAATGTCGAGTGCAAGTCCGGCCTTGATCAGCTTGGGCAATTGCAGCCGTCCCGTCGCCCAGGCGATGGCATTGGGCCCGGTCCCGGCGGGCAGGACGAACCCCCAGCTGGCGGCCAGTGCCACGGGCAGGGCCAGCAGCAGCGGATCGCCGCCCAGCGCCACGGCCAGCGCGGCGACCACGGGCATGATGCCGCTGGCGGTGGCGACATTGCTGGCGAACTCGGTGATCAGCACAACCATGGCCACCAGCGCCAGCGCCACGACGATAAGCGGCAGGCCGGACAGCGGCAGCAGGGCCTCGCCCAGCCAGTCCGCCAGCCCGGTGCGCATCATCCCGCCAGCCAGCGCCAGCCCGCCGCCGAACATCAGCAGCACGCCCCACGGCGCGCGGTCGGCCTCGTTCCAGGCCAGCAGCCGCCTGCCGGTGCCGTCGGGCAGGACGAACAGCGCCACGCTGGCCGCGATGGCCACGGTGCCGTCGGTCAGTGATCCCGGCGGGAAGTAAGGCGCGACCCAGCCGCGCAGCATCCAGGCCACGAAGGTCAGCGCGATCACCGGCACCAGCCGCTTTTCGGCTTCCGTCCAAGGCCCGTGCGGATCGATGGCTTCGCGCGCGGCGGCAATGTCGAAGGGGTGATTGGCAATGTCCTGCACCTTGGCGATGATCCATGCCGCCAGCGGGATACCCACCAGCACCACGGGCACGCCGAACATGGCCCACTTGGCAAAGCTGATCTCGACCCCGGAAACATCGCGCAGCAGGGCCACGCCGATGGCATTGGTGGGCGAGCCGATGATCGTGCCGAGCCCGCCGATGCTCGCGGCAAAGGCGAGGCCCATCGGCAGCGCGCCGGACAGGCCTTCGGTCTCCGGTTCGCCGTCGCTTCGCGCCATGGTCCCACCTGCCAGCACCGCCAGCACCATCGGCATCATGATCAGCGTGGTGGAAGTGTTGGAGATGATGTTGGAGAGGATCGCCGCGGCCACCATGAAGCCCAGCAGCAGCCCGAACTCCCCGCCGCGCCCGCCGATCCGGTCGAGGATGAACACGGCCAGCCGCTTGTGCAACCCGGTACGTTCGATGGCGAGCGCCAGGAAGGCGCCGCCCAGCAGCAGGAAGATGATCGGGGAGTAGTAGTCGCTGGCCACATCACCCGCGTTGCCGCCGCCGGAGAAGGGCAGCACGACGAAAGGCAGCAGGCCGGTCACCGTCAGCGGCACGGCCTGGGTCATCCACCAGCTGGCCATCCAGCCAACCAGTCCCGCGACATGGAAGGCAGGGGCGGACATGCCCTCGGGAACGGGCAGCAGCACGGTCAGCGCGAACAGCGCCGGTCCCAGCCAGAAGCCGATGCGTGCGGCTGTCATCCGTGTTACCCTCCCGTATGCGGCAAACCTTACGGCGTGGCGCGCGCGATACAAGGAGGGGTTGATGGCAGACGGCAAGGTTGTGGGGATAGGTGGCCTTTTCATCCGCTCGGCAGACCCGGCAGCGCTGGCGGCATGGTACCGCGATCACCTCGGCATCGCCGCCACATGCAGCGGCGAACCCACGCCCGATGGCGAATGGGTATGGATGCAGCAGGCGGGGCCGACGGTCTTCTCCGCTTTCAAGGCTGACAGCGACTACTTCGCGGCAGACCGGCAGGTGATGCTCAACCTGCGGGTGGAGGGCCTCGACGCGCTGCTCGCGCGGCTGGAAGCGGCAGGAATCGCGATCAGCCACCGCGAAGCCATGGAAGGCGTGGGCGCCTTTGCCCGCGTGCACGACTGCGACGGCAACCCGGTGGAGCTGTGGGAGCCCTGATCTCCTGGCCAAAGCTCAGCTTGGCATTACGCTAGAAAGGGTAGGTTCCATTTACGGGAGCCCGCTCACATCTGCGCGGACAGATCAGAACAACGATAATCGAGGTCCGCCGTGTCCGTTTTTCCTACCCTCCCTTCGCTCCGTTTCGCCGCGCTTGCCGGTGCCGGTGTACTTGCGCTCGCCAGCGCGCCTGCCGCCGCGACTGACGGCTATTTCCTCAACGGTGTCGGGGCCAAGGCCAAGGGCATGGGCGGTGTCGGTATCGCCTTGCCGCAGGACGCCCTGACCGGCGCCAACAACCCTGCCACCATCAGCGCCATCGACAGCCCGCGCGCCGATTTCGGGGTCGAGGTCTTCGTGCCCGATCGCGGCGCGACCATCGAAGGCAATGGCGCAGGGCTGGACGGTTCCTACGACGGCAATGGCGCGAACCCCTTTGTCCTGCCCGAATTCGGCTATGTCCGCCCGCTGTCGGATGAGCTCACCTTCGCGCTCACGATCAACGGCAATGGCGGGATGAACACCGACTACGACAGCGGCAATCCCTATGCCGCCTTCGGCGCGCAGGGCGCTGCCGGGGTCGACCTGAAGCAGGTCTTCATCTCGCCCACGCTGGCCTACGAATTTTCCGAAGGCCATTCGCTGGGCGTTTCTGCGGTCGGCATGGTGCAGGGCTTCCGCGCGACCGGCATCCAGCCGTTCACCCAGGCTTCGGCCGACCCGGCCAATTTCACCGACAACGGCACCGACGTGTCCTTCGGCGCGGGCTTCCGCGTCGGCTACTACGGCGAGCTGACCGAGAACATTGCCATCGGCGCCTTCTATCAGTCGAAGGTCTGGGCGACCGAGTTCGACGACTACGCGGGCCTGTTTGCGGACCAGGGCGGCTTCGACGTGCCGGCATCCTACGGCGCGGGCATTGCCGTGCGTCCCACCGAACGGCTGGTGTTGGCGGCTGACATCAAGCGGATCGAGTATTCGGACGTGAACTCGGTCGGCAACCCGCTCGGTGTGCTGTTCACCGGCGTTCCCTTTGGCGGCGCCAATGGCCCCGGCTTCGGCTGGGACGACGTGACCGTGGTGAAGTTCGGCGCGGCCTACGACATTAGCGATGCCGTCACCGTGCGCGCCGGTTATGGCCGTTCGGACAACCCGGTGCCCGCATCGGAGACCTTCCTCAACATCCTCGCCCCCGGCGTGGTGCAGGACCACTTCACCGTGGGCGCCACCTGGCGCGCGAACAGCGGCACGGAAATCACCGCCTTCGCCATGCGCGCGCCGCGCAACGACGTGCTGGGCCAAGGGGCGATCCCCGCGCCCTATGGCGGCGGCGAGGCCAATGTCTTCCTGGCCGAGACCTCCTTCGGTCTCGAAGTCGGCTTCCAGCTCTAGCCCGCAGCGGCTGGCGGCAGCGCCAGCCGCACGACCGTTTCCTCGCCCTCGCGGTCAACGGTCAGCGTGGCGCCGATCGACTGCGCCCGCACCTCCATGTTCTCGAGGCCGCGACCACCCTGGCGCGGCCCCTTGAACGCCTGCCCATTGTCCCTGATTTCGACCGAGTCCGGCAGCAGCCGGGCAGAGATGCGGTCGCCGCTCGAATGTTTCAGCGCATTGGTGACGGCCTCCTGCAGCACGCGGAACACCTGCAGGATGTCACGCGCGCCGAGCGGCGGGAGATTGTCGCCGCTGTCGTCCGCGCACGCGAAGGCAAAGCCCGCGTCGTCGCAGCGCCGCCTGGCGCGCTCGCAGAACAGGGCGAAGGCGGTCTGCAGGTTGTCGCCCATCGAATCCATCGAATCGATCATCAGCCGCATCTCGTCGATGGCTGCCTGCAGGCCCAGGGCCATGCGCTCGCTGTCCATCCGCCCGCTGCGGGTCCCCAGCAGCAGCGACATCAGGCTGGAGCCGATGCCGTCGTGCATGTCGCGCATGATCCGGCGGCGTTCCTCCACCCGCGCCTGGTCGCGCAGCAGGCCCTTCTCCCGCTCGTGCGCCACGGCCAGTTCCTGCGTGCGTTCGGCCAGCTGCCCGGCCAGTTCCTCGTTCAATTGCTCGCGGCTGCGGAACAGGGCGAAATTGCGCTGGAAGAAGCCGATCACGAGCAGCAGCAGGACCAGTGGCTGGGTGGCGGAGAGGTAAGGGCGGTTCACGTCGTAGAGGATGATCGTGATCAGGTGGTAGGCCATCATCGAGGCCAGCAGCACCAGCGCTGCCGCCTCGATATATCGGCGCTCGTCCCGCTGGGTGGCAAAGTGCCAGACCAGCCGCGCGACCGTGGCGAAGGCCAGTGTCAGGCCGGCCCATTCGACCGCCGTTTCCACCACGTTGAAGGCAGTGTCGGAATAGGCGATGAACATGGCCCAGAAACAGGTCAGTGCCCCGGTGCCAAAGACGGCGAAGACGGCAGGCCGGTAAAGGCGCAGCCGCTTGCCGGACCAGGCATCGGCGAACACCGCCCAGGCCATGGCGAGGAAGATCGTGGCAATCCCGTAGTAGAACCCGCGGCCCGGCCCCACCAGGGGTAGCCACAGCCATTCGAAGAACAGGTTGTAGGCGGTCCACCCGGCACCCGCGAGGAACAGCCACTTCGGCAGGTCCCGGTCCCGCGCGCGCAGAGCAGCCAGCCCGGCAAACAGGGTGACGACGAAGACCATCACCGCGGTGATCAGCCGGTATTCCTCGATCGTGAAGGCGCGCCAGCGCGCGGCATCGGACAGGGCGACATATTCGCCGAGCACGGGCGGGTGGAAGTTCAGCTCGTGCGGCAGGGTCTGCAGGTAGATGCCGGTGATCTCGTTCTCGCCCTCGCGCAGGGTCGATGGCGGGACCAGCAGCACTTCGCGCTGGTAGGCATGGTAGCTGGGTTCCTCCAGCGACATGGAGCCGGGAGCGTGGAACAGCTGGCCATTGGCAAACAGCCGCATGTTGTCGCCGCTCATCTGGTCCAGCATGGCGAGGCCCTGTTCGGGCACTTCGTCCAGCGTGAAGGTGGAGCGCACGGCATAGTAGCCGACCGGCAGGTTCAGCGGCTCGCGCGGGGCGGGCTGGTAGTCCGCATCCGGCAGGGCGTCGGCGCCGGGTGCTGCGACCGCGGCAAAGGTGAAGTCCTCGACTTCGACCAGCGGCGGGCTGTCATAGCCGGGCAGGACGATGGTGGGCACCATCACCAGCCAGAAGAAGGCTTGCAAGGCGGCAATCGCAACGAGCAGCCGCACCAGCTGGCTTCCTTGCACTGCGGTCTCGCTGGTCACAGTCGCCCCCCTTAACGCGCGAGCTGCCTCATCCCTGCCCGGTCGGGGCAAGGGTTTGGGCAATGATAGGGGAGGGTGCAAGTGCGACGCATGCCAAGGTTATGGCATGCGTCCCAATCACTTGTGCCTACTTGGGGGCAAGCACCATCAGCATCTGGCGGCCTTCGAGGCGCGGGAAGGCTTCGACCTTGGCGATTTCCGCCACGTCGTCCTGCACGCGCTTGAGCAGGTCCATGCCCAGGTGCTGGTGCGCCATTTCGCGGCCACGGAAACGCAGGGTGACTTTCACCTTGTCGCCGTTTTCGATGAACTTGTTCACGTTGCGCATCTTCACATCGTAGTCGTGCGTGTCGATGTTCGGGCGCATCTTCACTTCCTTGATGTCCTGCGTCTTCTGCGTCTTGCGCGCCGCATTGGCCTTTTTCTGGGCTTCGTAGCGGTACTTGCCGACATCGAGGAACTTGCACACCGGCGGGTTCGCATTGGGCGAGACTTCGACGAGATTCAGGCCGACTTCGGCCGCCTGTTCGATCGCTTCGCGGGTGTACATCACGCCAAGGTTTTCGCCCTGATCGTCGATCACGCGAACCTTGTCGGATTGGATAAGGTTGTCAAATTTCGGGCCGGACTTGACCGGCGGTGCCATCATGCGGCGGGGTGGACGAGGTATGTGAACGCTCCTGATTCTGCTGTTGTTCGTGCGCGCTATGTAGGGATTTACCGAAGGGAACGCTAGAGGCTACGCCGCGTGCCGCCACAAGGGGAAACGGGCGAGCTTTCTGGCGGTCGGAACCACGGCATCGATGGTGCTGGCGGGTTGCAGGGCTGCGAGGATCGCCGGGTCGCTCGCATCCATCCCGCCGGTCAGCGCGCCGAAGGCCGGCAGGATCATCCGCCCGCTGCCGGCGTTGTCGCTGCTCACCACCGCGCAGGGGCGGCGGATGTGGCGCTGGCGCACGGTCATCTGCACGCGCGGGTGGAAATGGCCGGAAAGCTCCGGCCGCGTCTCGCCGCGCTTGGCCTCGTGCCGCAGCACCATTCCCGCGACTTCCAGCTCCTCCGCAATCGTGCCGCCGCTGTGCGCGGCCATGGCGGGATCGTGGTTGCCGGTGATCCATACCCAGTCGGTGACGCGGGTGAGGGCGCTCAGCATGCCAGCGGCGTGTTCCTCCAGCCGGTGCGATCCTTCCGAATCGTGGAAGTTGTCCCCCAGCGTGAATACCCGCCGCGCACCGAACTCGCGCACGGCCTCTGCCAGCCGTTCCAGCGTCTCGCGGCTGTCGTAGGGGGGCAGCATCTGCCCGTGCTTGGCGAAGAAGCTCGCTTTCTCCAGGTGCAGGTCCGCCACCAGCAGCGCCCGTTCCCGCGGCCAGTAGAGCGCATTGGCCTTGGTCAGCACGAACTCGTCGCCGCAAAAGGGGAAAGTGAACGAAACGGGAACCATTGGTCTCACTTGCCGCTTGCCCGCGGGTTTGGCAAGAGCACTTCCCATGGATTGGAGTAAACAGAGCAAAGAGGCCCGGACCTGGTTCGAAAGTCTGCGTGACCGCATCTGCGCGGAGTTCGAAGCGATCGAGCGCGAGGCAGGGTCCGACGCTGCCTTCGACTATATCGCCTGGGACCGCGAGACCCATGAGGGCGAGGGCGATGAAAGCGACGGCGGCGGCGGCGTGCGCGGGGTGATGAAGGGCAAGGTGTTCGAGAAGGTCGGCGTCAACGTGTCCACCGTCTCGGGCAAGTTCTCCGAGAAGTTCGCCGAGCAGGTGAACGGTGCCAGCCCGGAGAACCCGGATTTCACCGCCACCGGCATCAGCCTCGTGGCGCACATGGCCAACCCGCACGTGCCCGCCGTGCACATGAACACCCGTTTCCTGACCACGCAGTCGGCCTGGTTCGGTGGCGGGGCGGACCTCAACCCGCCGATTGAATATGCCGAGGATACCGAGGCCTTCCACGCCCGCCTGCGCGCCGCCTGCTCGGCGCATAACCCTACCTATTACGAGCGCTTCAAGAAGTGGGCGGACGACTACTTCTTCATCCCCCACCGGGGCGTGGCGCGCGGCGTGGGCGGGATCTTCTACGATCACCTCGAATGCGATGACACGGTCACTTTCGACCGCCACTTCGCCTTCACCAAGGACGTGGGCGAGGCCTTCCTCGATGCCTTCCCCGCCATCGTGCGCAAGCGCATGGGCATGGAATGGAGCGACGAGGAAAAGGCCGCGCAAAAGGAATGGCGCGGCCGCTATGTCGAGTTCAACCTGGTATACGACCGCGGCACGCTCTTCGGCCTCAAGACCGGCGGCAATATCGACGCCATCCTGATGAGCCTGCCGCCCGAGGTAACCTGGGGCTAGCTCACTCCTCCGCGCGCGCTTCGATTTCCATCAGTTCGTCGACATTGCGCAGGGCCATGCGGCTCGGGCGGTCTTCGCGGCTGGAATAGAGGCTTTGCAGGTAGGCGAGGTCGAAGTCGGTCAGGCGGTCCGGCGGGGACACGTCGTCCTCGTCGAACAGGGTCAGTACCGTGTCATAGGCATTCTCGCGGCGCGGCGGGCGGGTCTGGGCGAGGGTACGCATGGTGGCATAGTCGCCCAGCGCCACGGCATCGAGGCCGGCAATGGCCGAACGTTGCACCAGCATCACCGAGAGTTCGATGTCCTGCCGGATCGCAGTGCGGGTGCGCGACATGGTGGTGACCGTGTTGCCGGGAATCCCGTCCCCCAAGGCACGGGCATCGGTTGCGGCTGCCGCTGTCTCGCTGGGGGAGGCGACGGGCATGCCTTCCTCGTTGTAGATTCCGATGACGTTCCAGGCCAGCACCGGACCTTCCTGCTCGGTCACGGCCTTGCGTTTCCAGTAGTCCAGCCCGCGAACCAGGAAGGCATTCTCGTCGCGCAGCTGCTGGAATGTCTCCTGCGGGTCGTCGACAAAGATTACCCACACGTTGGCCCCGCATTCCGGGTCCTCGTTGATATCCACCCCGGCGCGCTCCGCGTTGTCGTACATGCGGTCGATCACGAGCTGGGCGTTCTCGGGCGACAGGCCCCAGACACCGGGACAGATCGGGCGCTGGAAGCGGGCCAGAGGATCCTGGCTGGTCGACGGACGCGGGGTGATGTCGCGGCCCAGGCGGCCGACTTCCTCCCCGTCGACGATGCGATCGCCCTCGACGACGATGTCCCCGCGGCGATCGCGCTCGACCGCGTCGACAACGTCCTGCGCCACCGCAGGCGCGGTCAGGGAGGCGCATAGCGCTGCACCAAGAGCAAAAGCGGAAAGGCGGGTCATGAAGGCTCCTGCATGGCTGGGGCTGCAAATCATCTTCCCTATACCACGCAAGGCGCTGAAATTCGACGGCATTCGACCAACCGTCGAATCTGGGGGGATCGAAGGGTGACAGCACCGCCTTGCCTACCTATTGTTGCCTCCGATACCAATTACATCCCCCGGAGTTTCCATGCGTCTTGCCGCACCTTTTGCTGCCGTTCTGGCCCTGAGCGCCACGCTTTCTGCCTGTACTGGCGACCTGCCCGAGGAAGACCGCATCGTCGCGCCGATCCTCACCAGCGAACAGGCTTTCGACGAATTCACCTACGCCCGCCCGACCGAGGCCCGCGTCACCCATGTCGCGCTCGACCTCGTGCTCGATTTCGAGGCGCGCAAGGTGGACGGCACGGCCACGCTCGATGTCCAGGCGGCGGACGGCGTCAACGAGATCGTGCTCGATTCCAATGGTCTGGTGATCGGCGGCATTACCGACGGGCTGGGCAACGCGCTCGACTTCACCATCGGCGAGAGCCAGGGCGAGAAGGGCGAACCGATCACCGTCCAGCTGGGCGAACTGACCGGCCCGGCCTTGCAGCAGGTGGTCATCACCTATGCCAGCGGCTCCGATGCCGAGGCGCTGCAGTGGCTCGACCCCGAGCAGACCGCCGGCGGCGAATATCCCTTCGTCTTCAGCCAGGGCCAGGCCATCCTCAACCGCAGCTGGATCCCGACGCAGGACAGCCCCGGCATCCGCCAGACCTGGGAGGCGCGCATCACCGCGCCCAAGCCGCTCGACGTCGTCATGAGCGGCATCAGCCGCGGCGAGCCGGAAGACGTGGGCGAGAACATGCGTGCCTTCGAATTCGTCATGGACAATTCGGTGCCGCCCTACCTGATCGCGCTCGCCGCCGGTGACATCGACTTCGCCGAATTGGGCCCGCGTTCGGGCGTCTGGGCCGAGCCCGCCGTGCTGGAAGAGGCTGCCGCCGAACTGATCGACACCGAAGCCATGATCGACGCGGCGGAAGAGATCTACGGCCCCTACCAGTGGGGCCGCTACGACATGATCGTGCTGCCGCCCAGCTTCCCCTACGGCGGCATGGAAAACCCGGTCATGACCTTCCTCACCCCCACCTTCATCGCGGGTGACCGCTCCAACACCGGCCTGATCGCGCACGAGTTGGCGCATAGCTGGTCGGGCAACCTCGTCACCTATTCGTCGTGGCGCGACGGGTGGCTGAACGAGGGCGTGACCTCCTACTTCGAAAGCCGCATTTCCGAAGCCGTCTTCGGTGAAGCGCGCGCCGAGCAGGAATATGCCCTCAGCTATGCCAGCCTTGTCGAGGCCGTGGAGGAGAACGGGCAGGACAATCCCAACACCGCCATGCGCACGCCGGACGGCATCAGCCCTTTCGATACCGTGAGCGAGGCGATCTACGACAAGGGCACGGTCTTCCTGCGCACGGTCGAGACCATCGTCGGCCGCGAGGAATTCGACGAATTCATGCGCGGCTGGTTCGACCGCCACGCCTTCCAGCCCGCCACCAGCGAGATGTTCCTCGCCGAATTGCGCGAGCACCTGGTGGGCGATGACGCGGAGCTGGAAGAGGCGCTGATGCTGGACGAATGGGTCTATGGCACCGGCCTGCCGGAAAATGCCGTGGCACCCGATCCGGCAGCCTTTGCTGCCGTGGACGAGGCCGCCGCTGCCTATGCCGCAGACGGCACCCTGCCGATGGCCGGCACCTGGACCGGCTGGACCGGCGCCGAACAGCAGCGCTTCCTGCGCGAACTGCCGGAGACGATGAGCGATGAGCAGCTGACCCGTCTCAACGAGAGCCTCGCGCTGTCGGGCAACGGCAACAACGAGGTGCTGTTCCTGTGGCTGCAGATGGCGCTGCGCAACGAATACGAACCGGCCGTGCCGCAGGCAGAGGAGTTCCTCGCCGAAGTGGGCCGCAACAAGTTCGTCGCCCCGCTGTTCCGCGCCATGTGGGACACCGGCAGCTGGGGCCGTCCGCTGGCGACGCGCATCTACGAAGCAACGCGCGGCCGCTACCACTCGATGACCCGCGGCAACGTGGACGAGATCGTGGGGTACGAGGCGGAGTAGGGGCTGGACCGCCTGATGCTTGGCCGGCTGGGGGGGTAGCGGCTGCTAGCGACCCGTTTGCGGACAAAGTGTCTGCTCACTGTTCCTTGGGAGTGTATAGCAGCTTTACATAGGATCTGAGCAGGTACACCTGGCGGGAAGTGATCAATGGTTCATTGAGGGCGCGCGCCATGACGATCCCTCCTTCGAGCAATGCGCTGACCATGTCGGCTAGTGCAACGCGATCGACACTATCATTGGGTGGGTAAACCTCCTCAATTTCGTCGAACATCTGCCGGAACCTGCTTCTCCACCCAAGTACGGCTCGCTTGTTGGCCTCACGCACCTCTCGGTCAAACAATCGATCTTGATAGGCAGCGGTCGCGACAATGCATCCGGGATGTCCACCAGGCATGTCTTCAATCAGCTCCGCAAGCAGCTTCAAACCAATCAGCATTATCTGCAGCGGATCGTCACTAAGCTCCTTTGCACGCCCAAATAACTCGTCGAAGAGATCATCTTCCACTACAATATGCCGCTCGATCAATGCACGGGCGAGCGTATTCTTGTCCTTGAAATGGTAGAAGAAGCCGCTCTTGGTTATCTCGGCGTTAGCTACGATTTCCTCGATTGACGTGGCGTCGAATCCCTTGGCGAGGATCGCTTCCTGAGCCACATCCAGGATCTTCTGGCGAGTCTCGAAGCCACGCGCCATTGCTGCCTCCTTCGGAAATCCAACTGCCTTATTGTACCTGCGGTACAGTTTTTGCCAAAGTGAGTCCTGAGATGATGGCAGGGTAATGCCTAAGCCATTGCAGTTGCGAAGCAATTCGTCTTCGCGAAAAATGTACCACGGGTCGCCTAGGATGAAAGCTCTCGATCTATCATCATTGCCTCATCACAAAGCCGAATGAGGAAATGGGAATGCCAGCATTTGATCAATTGATGAATACCAAGAGGCCGTTTCTCACGGATGGCGGCCTCGAAACCTGGCTGTTTTTTCAGCAAGGATTTGAGGCACCAGAGTTTGCCGCACTCACGCTGATCGATGATCCTGCAGCCAGAGCGGCGCTAGACAACTATTTCGATCATTTCCTAAGTATCGCCGAACAGGCCAGAACTGGGTTTGTGCTCGACACAAACACATGGCGTGGCTGCCCTGTCTGGGCGGAGAAACTGGGCGTTACGGATCAGCAATTGCTGGCGATGTCTGCTCGCTCGGTCGAATTTGCCAAACTCGTCCGTGAGCGCTGGGGCCATCGTGTTGAACCCATCTTGGTCAATGGAGTGATCGGGCCAGCCGATGACGCATATAGACCCGGAGAGTTACTATCCGCGGAGACCGCGCAAACCCTGCATCGGCCTCAAATCGAAACATTCGCCCGACTGGGCGTCGACATCGTTTCAGCCATCACGATGACCAACATCAACGAGGCAATCGGGATTTCACGCAATGCAGTCGAAGTCGGATTGCCGGTCGTTATTTCGTTTACCGTAGAGACCGACGGGCGACTACCAACGGGTGACATGCTGGGTGAGGCGATTGACGCGGTGGATGCTGCAACGAGCAGTGCGCCGGCATATTACATGATCAACTGCGCGCACCCGGAGCACTTCCGGAATGCCATAGCAACAGATGAGAGATGGGTGACACGAATTGGCGGAATAAGAGCCAATGCATCTCGTCTTAGCCACGACGAACTCGACGAAGCCGAGGAACTTGACCAAGGTGATCCTGACGAGTTCGGTCGCCTGCACGCCGAGCTTGCGACACTCCTGCCCAATCTCCGGGTGGTGGGCGGTTGTTGCGGCACTGACTTCCGTCATGTTGGATGCGTCTCGCGAGCGCTGCATCTCGAACAAGCAGCCTGAACGCGAAATTGAGACTGGCGCTGGCTATTTTCGAGTGTGGCCAGCGCCATTCGAAATTAGACCTTCAAGTCGGTTCCGGTAGACCATCCCGAAGTCCGCTTCCCACCCATTAGCCGACATTCGCCAAATCAGCTTTCCTACACCGTCAGGGCCCGCCCACAGTCGGTCCCATGCACCTTGCGCCCACAGCCCTGCCGACGGAGATTACGCACACCCGCTGTGACCCGAATACCGCATGTACTTGTTCAACTTGCATAGCGTGCAACTGCGAGGCGGTTTCCCCTTGCCGAATGGCCACCCGCACCGCACATTCCGTATTGATGCTGCGCCAGTACGAACTTGTTGAGCGGGTCAAGGAATATGACCCGAACGCCGACGAGGCGCTGCTCAACCGTGCCTACGTCTATACGGTGCAGAAGCACGGCACCCAGAAGCGCGCCTCGGGCGACCCTTACTTCAGCCATCCGGTCGAAGTCGCCGGCCTGATGACGGATCTGAAGCTGGACCAGGAAACCATCGTCACGGCCCTGCTGCACGATACGGTGGAAGACACGCTCGCCACCATCGAGGATGTCGAGGAAAAGTTCGGCACCGAGGTCGCGCGACTGGTCGACGGGGTGACCAAGCTGTCCAAGATCGAGGCCATGCCCGAGAACGAGCGCGCGGCGGAAAACCTGCGCAAGTTCCTGCTCGCCATGAGCGCGGACCTGCGCGTGCTGCTGGTGAAGCTGGCCGACCGGCTGCACAACATGCGCACGCTGCACCACATCAAGTCGCCCGAAAAGCGCCGCCGCATCGCCCGCGAGACGATGGATATCTACGCCCCGCTGGCCGAGCGGGTGGGCATGTACGAATACATGCGCGAGATGCAGCTGCTGGCCTTCGAGCAGCTCGAACCCGAAGCCTACGAGACGATCAACAACCGGCTGGAGGTGCTGCGCCAGTCCGACGTGGGGCAGGTCGACCGCATCGCGCTCGACATCAAGCAGGCGCTGGCTGCCGACGGCATGGAGGTCGAGGTCTGGGGCCGCGAGAAGCACCCCTATTCGATCTGGAAGAAGATGGCCGAGCGCCACCTGCCGTTCGAACAGGTAACCGACATCATGGCCTTCCGCGTGCTGACCGAAAATCCGGAAGACTGCTACCGCGCCATGGGTGTGCTGCACCGGACCTTCCAGTTCGTGCCGGGGCGCTTCAAGGACTACATCTCCACCCCCAAGAACAACGGCTATCGCAGCCTGCACACCACGCTGTTCTACGACCAGTCGATGCGCGTTGAGGTGCAGATCCGCACCCGCGAGATGCACCATACCAACGAATTCGGCCTGGCGGCTCACTGGGCCTACAAGCAGGGCGACCGGCCCGACGGCGAAGTGGGCTGGCTGCGCGACCTGATCGAGATCGTCGATGCCAGCCACGATGCCGAGGAACTGCTCGAGCACACCAAGCTGGCGATCTACCAGGACCGCATCTTTGCCTTCACCCCCAAGGGCGCGCTGTTCCAGCTGCCCAAGGGCGCCACGGCGGTCGACTTCGCCTTTGCCGTGC
Source organism: Aurantiacibacter gilvus (assembly GCF_038289935.1). NCBI lineage: Bacteria > Pseudomonadati > Pseudomonadota > Alphaproteobacteria > Sphingomonadales > Erythrobacteraceae > Aurantiacibacter > Aurantiacibacter gilvus. Next base: position 226,459 of record NZ_JBBYHV010000002.1, on the reverse strand, counting down.
ATACCGACCTCGGTGCGCAGACCGTGGGCGCGAAGATCAACGGGCGGCACATGCCGCTGCGCACCCCGCTGGGCAACGGCGACGTGGTGGAGATCATCAAGGGCAAGAATGCCGAACCGCAGCTGTCGTGGCTGGGTTTTGTCGTCACCGGCAAGGCCCGCGCCTCGATCCGCCGCGCGGTGCGCCTGAAGGAGCGCGCCGAGGTGGCCGAGATCGGGGCCAAGCTGTTCGAGGAGATTGCAGACAACCTGCCGACCAAGGTGGGCAAGAAGGCAATCAAGGCAGCGGTCGAGCGGCTCGAAATGGACGACGCCGAAGACCTGATGTTCGCCATCGGTGCGGGCAAGATCAGTGACCGCGCGGTGATGGAAGCCATCGTTCCCGGCTCCAGCGCAGACCTGCCGGCAGAGATCGAGCAGGAACGCGCGATCTCGATCAGGGGGCTGACTGCCGGTGTGGGGTTCACTCTCGCCCAATGCTGCCACCCGGTGCCGGGTGACCGCATCGTCGGCCTGCGCCGCCCCAACGAGACGGTAGAGGTCCATGCCATCGACTGCCTCGAGCTGGCCAACGGCGTGGATGCCGACTGGGTCGACCTGTCATGGGGTGAACGCTCGCACGGTGCGGTTGGGCGGCTCAACGTGGTGCTCTACAACCGGCCGGGCACGCTGGCGGAAATGGCCGGCGTCTTCGCGCGCAACACGGCCAACGTGATGAACCTCGAACTGCAACAGCGCGACGATCCGTTCCACACCTATTGCGTGGACCTGGAAGTGCAGGACCTGGCGCACCTCACCCGCATCACCAGCGCCCTGCGCGCCAACGATGCCGTGGCGCAGGCGGACAGAATCTAGAGCAGGGTCAGCAAGGCGCTGACCTCGTCACCTTCCGCCAGTCCTTCGGCCTTGCGGACCGCCGACTTGATCGGAAGCAGGTAGCCGCCCTGGCTCTTGCTGGGAAAGACCGAGGTCGCCCATTCGCTTGTCCCGATGGAGGCACGCACCTTGACCGATCCGAACCCGCGTCCCCGGCCCAGCTCCATCCGCCGCATGGCCTCGTGCGCGGCCACGGCTTCCCCGGCCTCGCCATCGATGGTGACGAAGTACCACCCGCCCGCCGGCGAACCGTCACTGGACCAGCGCCAGAGCTCTGCGGTGAAGGTGACCTCGCTCATTCGGCCACGCGGCGGACCGGCACCTGCACGCTGCACACGTCCACCCCGCCAGCAGGCACAGTGTAAAAGGCATCGTTGCGGTTGGCGCGGACGGCAACATATCGGGCGAAGCTCTCGCTGGACGTGTTCAGATACTCGAAGGACGGCGGATTTTCGAGATCACTTGCCAGCCGCACCGACAGGATTGGCGTCCGCAAGTCCGCCTCGTCCTCGGTGTAAAAGCCGAGATCACCAGACCCGCGCGGGAGGCTGGACATATGCTCCATCCCCTCGATGATCCGGCCCACGACCGCGAGGTTGCGATCCATGTGCCGCTGCGGCTGGCCGATGATGGTGTAGAGGTCCGCCCCGGTTCCGGTGTCTGGCGCGTACCCTCGCCCGACGCCGACATAGCCGTAGCAGTGGATGGGCCAGAAGGTGCTGCTGTCGACCACTTCGTATGGCTCATTGTACTGGTTGGGAGGCAGCCGCCGGCCGGGGTCGGGAACGACATTACCTTCGTCATCTTCGAAGTGAAGTTGTTCTTCATTGCCGATTGGCCAACCGTTCCAGATTTCAACCCATTGGGCTTCGGAATCCCGATCGTGCCACCCTTGTTCTGTAAGGCGCGTTTGGGTCGTGGCGATTGAAAACATGGCAAACTGCTCGGAACGCGAGAAACCGTTTGTCGGGACGAGACCCGCAAATTCGAGGAATGCCTGAATGGCCCTGTCGCGCTTTTGCGGAGTGCCCGCATTTTCAATCAATTCGATCAGCCGGTTCCCTTCGGTGATCTCCTCTTCCGACATCGCTTCCTCGGCGTTCGGGAATGGCGCTTCAATCATGGCGTCCATGTCGACCTCATACGGCGCGGTTGGCGAAACCACACCCTCCGGCAGTTCCTTCTCCTCGGTGACATCGCCCCACTGTGTCACGTAGTTGTCCTGCACCCGGTTGACGCTGGTCCCGTCCCACCAGTGCGCGCGGGCGAGGGTGCGGATGTTCTCCACCCACGGCTGGCTGAACGGCGGGGGCATCAGCTGGATCACCACGGTGCGCGGATTGCCTGCGGCGTGGGGAGCAAGTTCCATCACCAGCAAGTCTTCGGGTGCGATGACGACCCATTCTCCCGCGCTGGCGGCAGCGACCACCGAGGTGGGGGTTGCGGGGGCCTCTTCCTCCTGCGCTGTGGTAGGCGAGGTGAGGGCGAAAGCGGCGAGGGCGACGAGCAATCTCATGCCCGCATCCTGCCACCGCGCGGGCAATTGGCAAGAACTAGAGGACCTGTTCCTCCAGTGCGTGCATGTCCTCATCCGAAAGCCCGAAATGGTGGCCGATCTCGTGCACCAGCACGTGGCCGACAAGGTGCTCCAGCGTCTCGTCGCCGCGCTCGCACCATTCGAGCAGGATGGGCAGGCGGAACAGGCGAATCCGGTCGGGCATGGTGCCCGAATGCTCGATGGAACGTTCGGTCAGCGGCAGGCCTTCGTAGACGCCGGTCAGCTCGAAGGGGTTTTCGATGTCCATTTCGGCCAGCAGTTCGTCGTCGGCGAAGTCTTCCACGGCGATGACGACGGCACCCAGGTGCTCCGCAAAACCCGCAGGAATCCGCGCGAAAGCGGCCTGTGCGATGGTTTCCATTTCGGCGATCGACGGGGCAAACCCGATAGTCCTGCTCATGCAAGCGAGATAGGCATGCCGCGAGTGCTTGTCATCAGCAGGCACCTTGGCTAGACGCGCCGCTCTGCCAAGTCAGGCATGCGGAGCGGTGGCCGAGTGGTCGAAGGCGCACGCCTGGAAAGTGTGTATACGGTAACCCCGTATCGTGGGTTCGAATCCCACCCGCTCCGCCACGCACCCCCAGCACTTGTCTCTGGTTACAGGGACTGCCCGCAAGCCCGCGGAACAGGCGGCTTTGCGAGACCACTTCCGTAACGGCGCCATCATTCATCGCGTCTCTCGGGCGGTATCAGGGCCGATTTTCCCGGCCAGTCTCTGGCGAGGTCTGCATCGGTTCGGTTTCCCAGCATTACTGGGAAAGAACAGGGAAAAACCCGTATTTGGACACCAAAACAGGTTCATAAGGCCGATTTGAGCGGTTTGGAGCACCAGAAAGTGGCTTAATATCGGTGCTTTACAGGGGAGAGCCGGAGGTTTCCCTGTTATTCGACATAACAGGGTATCAAATCGCGATAACAGGCCCTGTTATCGCGCAGAACAGGCCATTTCTTCAGCGGAACAGGGAGTTCGATCAGGCGTGCCATCCGAGCGCTGCGCGCTGCTCCGACCAGGCGAGCGGCAGCCCGATCTTCTTGAACAATTCCAAGTTGAACTCCGCAGGCTGACGCCCCTGCAAGATGTCACGCTGGATGGCGGGTGCAAGAAAGGCGAGCCGCAGGATCATGCGTTCGTAGGGCGATGCGGGAGCAGTACGCATCACTGGCTGGCCACGCTCGGAGGCGAGCATGGCGTGCGCGCGGCGCAGTGCTGCGATCAAGACGGGGTCGGGCTGAGCTGCCCGATTGGTGCCACGCATGACGAGGCGCTTCCCGCCGCGCAGCGGCATGGCGAGAGGGAAAAGGACCGTGGCACAATCCCCATGCTCGTGGAGCAGCCGTTCGTCATCCGACAGCTGTGTTGAGAGGCGAGCGGGATGGACGTGTGCAAGCTCGAAGAGCAGACCTTCGGCGTGAAGACGCAGCGAGACGAGGTGATCGAGCGGTGACCTTTCCTGCGGCAGCCAGCGCGCGAGGGTCTCACCAGCGATGCGTTCGATGGTGCTCGCGCTCAGCCGGCGGACTGCGTCGCCGCCGAGGTTGCGGCCCTGCTGCAGCGAGGCCGAGACATAGTAGCGGTACTTGCGTCCTGACTTGCCGCGCGATGTGGTCGGGCTCATCGGTTCGCCGGTCGTATCGAAGAGCTTGCCCGTAAGTGGCGCCCTGGCTGTGCGCTGCTCCGTGCTGCCGCTGTGCCGACGCGTGTTGGCAGCCAGATGTCGCTGCACGCGCGCGAACAGATCGGCATCGACGATCGCCTGGTGCTCGCCTTCGTGAACCTCGTCCTTGTGGCGGATCTTGCCAAGATAGACCGGGTTCTTGAGCAGGTGGAACAGTGCGCCGCGACTAAAGGGCGCGCCGCCGACCTCCTTGCCCTTTCTCGTGGTCCAGCGCTTGGAACAGATGCGCTGCTGCTCGAGATCCCGCTCCAGCGCATGAACCGAGCCCAGCTCGAGATAGCGGGTATAGATCTGCCGCACGATCGCGGCTTCGGGTTTGTTGACTTTGAGAACCCGCGATCCGGTCTTCGGGAGGTCGTAGCCGAGCGGCAGGTTGCCGCCCATCCACAGGCCCTTCGCCTTGGAGGCGGCGATCTTGTCTCGGATGCGTTCGCCGGTCACCTCGCGCTCGAACTGGGCGAACGAAAGCAGCACGTTGAGCATCAGCCGGCCCATCGAGCTGGTGGTGTTGAACGACTGGGTGACCGAGACGAAGCTGCAGCCTGCCTGTTCGAACACCTCGACGATGCGCGCGAAGTCGGGAAGGCTGCGGGTGAGGCGGTCGATCTTGTAGACCACCACGATGTCGATGCGTCCGGCTGCGATGTCGGCGAGCAACTGCTTGAGACCGGGACGCTCCATGCTGCCGCCCGAGAAGCCGCCATCATCGTAGAGGTCGGGCAGGGCCTCCCAGCCTTCGCTGGCCTGGCTCAGGACATAGGCGGCGCAGGCCTCGCGCTGGGCGTCGAGGCTGTTGAATGATTGCTCCAGACCTTCTTCCGAGCTCTTGCGGGTATAGATCGCGCAGCGCAGTGTCTTGGTGCTCATCGCGCGTCTCGCAGGCCGAAGAAGCGCGGCCCGTTCCAGCGTGATCCGGCAATGGCGGTGGCCGCTGCCGAGAGGCTGGGGAACAGCTGATCCTCCCAGCGGAACCCCTCCGCCTCGACCGTGACCCTGACCTCGCGGCCTTTCCAGCTGCGGGTCAGCACGGCGCCTGTTCCGAGGTGCTTGCCCTCTGCCTCGACCGGTCCGGTGCGCGCGAGAAGCCGCTTCGTCTCCGCATCGAGACCGCCCAGTGCTGTCGACTGGATGCGCCAGGCAAGCAGCTGACGCATGATCGGTTCGGAGCGCAAGGGGGGAGGGGCGCCGTAGCGCCGCCTCCACTCTTCGCGCAGGATATCGAGGCTCATGCCTTCGAGCCTTGCTACTGCGCCTTCGATGTCCTCTTTGCTCATGCCGGCTCCTCCGCGCGGTAGCGGCGGGTGCCGTCGATCTTCTGCGAGGTAATAATGAGCCCGCGCTTCTTGAGCGATCCGGCAAGCGCGCCGCGCACCGAGTGCTGCTGCCAGCCGGTGGCCTGCGTCATCTCCGCGATGCTCGCGCCGTTCTTGCGGGCGAGCAGCTTTGCCAGCTGGTCGAGCTTGCTGGGCGCCTTCGCCGTGGCCGTATTGGTCATGATGGTTCTCCGGTTGCTGCGGCGCCGGAATGGCCGCCGCTACCGGGACGAGCCCGGCTCGCCGGGCGTGGTGACAGCAATGCTCGAATGTGGCGTCCAGTCCAGTCGAAAGCGCGAGGTGGAAAACAGAACGGGGATAAATCCACCCGTGCCTTGGTCGCAAGTTTGTGTTCCTGTATTGTTCCTGTCATGAGCATGATCCACGAGCCGGCATCTCCAACTGCCGCCCAGCCGCTGCAGGTCACCTATAAGGCGCCGGCCAGTCTCACCCCCGATCCGCGCAATGCGCGCACGCACTCGAAGCGGCAGGTCGCGCAGATCGTCCAGTCGATCCGCGCGTTCGGGTTTACCAACCCGATCCTGGCCGACCCCGAGGGCAACCTCATCGCTGGTCATGGCCGCCTGCGTGCAGCGAAGGAGATCGGGCTCGACGAGGTGCCGGTGATCACGCTTGCCGGCCTCACCGAGGCGCAGAAGAAGGCGCTGCGGCTTGCCGACAACAAGATCGCCCTCAATGCCGGGTGGGATACCGAGATCCTCAAGCTCGAGCTTGCAGAACTCTCATTGCCAGAGATCGATATCGATCTGGGCCTTACCGGGTTCAGCCCGGGCGAGATCGACGTGGTGCTTTCCGACAGCGATGATCCCGCCGACGAGGTCATCCCACCGGTGCCGGAAAGCTCGCGTGTCCAGCCCGGCGATATCTGGCAACTGGGCGAGCACCGTATCGCCTGCGGTGATGGGCGCGACACCGCCTTCCTGCAGCGCCTGGTGGGCGAAGGCTCGAAGATCGACTGCGCCTTTCTTGACCCGCCCTACAACGTGAAGATCAACGGTCATGCCAATGCCAAGGGCCGCCACCGCGAGTTCGCGATGGCCTCCGGCGAGATGAGCGAAGCCGAGTTCCGCACCTTCCTCGCCGATACGCTCGGTGCATGCGCCCAGGTGTCGCGCGACGGGGCGGTCCACTTCGTGTGTATGGACTGGCGGCATATGGATGACGTGACCGCTGCCGTGGAAGGTGTTTACGACGACCTCCTCAACATCTGTGTCTGGAACAAGAGCAATGCCGGCATGGGCTCGCTCTACCGCTCCAAGCACGAGATGGTGTTCGTCTACCGCGTCGGCAGCGCACCGCACACCAACACCGTCGAGCTGGGCAAGCATGGTCGCAACCGCACCAATGTCTGGGACTATGCCAGCGTCAACTCGATGCGAGGTAGCAGGCGCGAGGACCTGGCGCTGCATCCGACGGTGAAGCCTGTTGCCATGGTCGCCGATGCCATCTGCGACGTGACCCGGCAGGGCGAGCTGGTGCTCGATATCTTTCTCGGATCGGGCACCAGCCTGATCGCTGCTGAACGCGTTGGCCGCAGGTTCCGCGGTCTCGACATCGACCCGGCCTATGTCGACCTCGCCATGAACCGCTGGAGTGATCTGACTGGCAGGGAGCCTGAGCTGGTGCACCGCGAGGACACACCGGAGATCGCCGCATGAGCAGCACGCGGTTCAAACCCGGCCAATCAGGCAACCCGAGAGGCCGGCCCAAGGCCCGGCGCCCACACAACTCGGCGTTCGACATCATCTTCGACAAGACGCTGACCGTCACGCAGGGAGGAAGGGAGCGCGAACTGACCATCGACGAGGCGCTTGAACTGCAGACCTACCAGGCCGCACTCAAGGGTAGCCGCATGGCGATCCGCAAGGTCCTCAAGATGATCGAGAAGCGCGAACTTGCGCTGCGTACGCGTGCTCCGACGCAAGCGCACGAAGTGAAGTTCGCGCATCATCACAACAGCGACAATGCCAACGAAGCCATGCGCATCCTGGGTATCGCCGACAAGGATCCGAGCCATCCGATGCGATGGAAAGTGCACGCTTGGGCGACGCAGGCCGCGCTCAGCCGTCCGGGACGGCGCCGGTTCACCGAGCCGGAGGTGCGCGAGATCAAGTTCTTCACGTTCGATAGTGAAGCGCTGCGTTGGCCGCCGGGGAGGCTGGGATGAGCACCGACGAGGATGTCGGCTACGGCAAGCCTCCCAAGGCGACACAGTTCACCAAGGGACGCTCGGGCAACCCGAAAGGCCGACCCAGAAACCGCCACCGGGCGATCCCTCACGATGCCGTGCTCGGCCAGATGGTCACAGTGCGCGAGAACGGGAAAGAACGCCGGGTCACGGCAGCCGAGGCGTTCCTGCTGCAACTCACCCAGAAGGGCTTGGCAGGCGACAGTGCAGCCGCGCGCGCTTCGCTCGAGGCGCTCGAGCGGGCGAGAGCTACTCGCGGCGACAATACGCATGACGTTCTCACCATCGTCATCTCGCCGATCAACAACGGCGCCGACGTAATCCTCGAACCGTTAGGTCTCGGCAGAAAAAAATACCCTAACGACGAGAAACGGGTTCGATGGGAGATCAATCCCTGGATCGTCGAGGCGGCACTGGAGCGGCTTGGTGATCGTCAGTTGACCGAGGACGAGCAGCGCGAAGTCTGGGCCGCCATTCGGACGCCGAACAAGGTCAGTTGGCCCGATTGGTGGGTTGTACAAAGCTAAAGGTCAGCTTTGCGCCCCATTTCGGACATTTGGGGCCGGCAGTAGGCCGCCCTAAAGCGGACATTCCTCGGCCTGAAAGTCCACCAGTGGTGGAAAACGGACCTAGGCCCAAATCTATTTGAGAGGCGCGTTCGGCCGACGGTATTAAGTTTAAGCAAATATGATGTTCTGCTGGTCGGCCAAAGCGGCGTTATCAATCCTCAGTTGCTCGTCCACTCCTCACAGGATGACAACGCTACTCCCTACCTCGGTTGCATGATTGTTAGTGAGATCTGTGAGGTCGGCGATCTCAATGATGGCACTGAAGTCAAGTACGTCGGAGGCGTCGTCGAAATCGAGGATGATATCCGCACCATTGTCGAGCGCGAGCACGAAGGTGTCGGAGGCTGATCCGCCGGTCATTGTATCGTCGCTGGCACCGCAGACCAACGTGTCCTCGCCCGCCCACCGTTTAGTGCGTTATCGGTACCGCCGTGATAACGGACCATATCGGCAATCTCGACCGCACCTGTTCCTAGTTCTTGCTCGTCCTCCTCATCGAATCCTTAGAGGGTGATGCTGGTAAGGTCCGTCGAGGGCGGAAGAAGTTCGAGAGCCGTGCGCGCAGCCCAAGCCTCATGGTAAGCGTGTCCAGCCTTCGATGCTTGGACCTTGTCAAGCGCTATCGGCTTCACCGCGCCAACTTCGCGGTCATCTATAATCGGCTGATCTGCCAATCGAGTGGTCTCGCCCTGCATGCATCCTTCACTAACCGGATTGCGTAATGTTCCAGATCCGCATCGGGTCCTCAGTTGGTGGCGTCATGATTGTGAGGTGGATTGCTCAGGAACGCCGTCCCCTCTTTTCGGCATCGGAGCCAGAAAATGAAGGAGGGCGAACGTAACGGCCAGCCAGCCAGCAGCCAGTAGGAAAGCGACTGGAATACTGTGTAAGTCGGAAATCGCCCCCCAAACCCAAGCCCCGATCGCCATCCCGCCAAATGTGACCGCCTGATAGATCGAAAGACACCGGCCGAGGATGTCATTGGGCGAGCGCACCTGCATCGCGACGTTCAGCGTCGTCATCACTGTGACCCATGCGGCGCCAGCAAGAATTGCGGCAGTTACCGCCAGAACGAAGTCATCACTGGCAATCAGGATTAACTCTGCGACCGCGAAGATGAGCGTACCCGCTCCGATTACTGCCTCACTGCCGATGCGGCGCCTAATGGGGCTGACAAAGAGTGCACTTGCTATCGAAGCGACACCGAAGGCGCCCAGCATGAGGCCGAAGCTGAATTCATCGCCGCCAAGCCGATTGCGGACCACAACCGGAAGCAAAGCTTGATAGGCTGCGACCCCGAAGCCGATCGTTACGCCGCGCAACAGAACCTTGCGGACTGGATGGGACGTCACACAAAAGCGAATACCTGTGAGAATGGAGTTAAACATCGGCCCACGCTTAGGTCGGGGCACGTGCGGTCGCCATTTCAGCAAGACTACAATCATGAAAACGTAACTCAGAGCATTGAGGGCAAATGCCAGACTTATGTCCCATAACGAAATCAACAGACCACCAAGCGCCGGGCCGACGCTACGCGCCAGATTGAAGGCGATACTGTTCAGGCTAATCGCCTGCGGCAGGTCTTTCAGTCCCACCTGCGCTCGCACTGAGGCTTGCCATGCGGGACCATTCAGCGCCGTCCCGATGCCGACGAACAAAGTCAATCCAAGTAGGCTGAATGGAGTCACCGCCTCCTGAAAAGTCACAATAGCCAGAACGGTTGAAGTGATGAGCATACCAAGCTGGGCGCAGAGCATGACCCGGCGACGATCGAAATTGTCGGCAATCGCGCCAGCGATGACCCCAAACAGCATGATCGGCAAGGTCGCAGATGCTTGTACCATAGCGATCAGAAGATTGGATTGGGTAAGTTCGGTCATCAGCCACGCTGCGGCGACAGACTGAATCATCGAACCGATGTTTGAAAAAAGATTGGCCGTCCAGATCGCGCGGAAGGCAGGAAATCTGAAGGGGGCTAGGGCTTTCCCGCTGGCCATCTTGCCTGATGGGTGATCGATGTCACTCGACGGGGTCTTGGTCATTCGCGAGCGATGGATTAGCCAGCCCAGCCGGTCAAGTAGAGAGGGCATCGCCAAGCGACCTCCTTTTTGCTGACGAAAGGCTTGCCGCTCCCGGAGCGACGCTGGCGGGTCTGCGCATCGCCACTCACCAGCATGAAACTAAGACCTGAAGAGCGGTGCTGAGCGGCCAACACCTCATCCGCGAAAAGCTGCTGTGCGGATTTTTGGACCGACCGACTGCTACGTCGAGGGGAGTGCAGGGGCGTCGGCATGCACGGGCCGATGATCGAGCAGGGTGAAGGTTAGGGACCGTCGTTGCGCCAGGCAGCACAGGGCGACGCTCGCATGAATCCTTGACCATCAAATTATAACTATCATACGCTTTGTATACGCGATATGCAGGGGATCCACCTGAGCGGAATACGAGTGTATTCGGCTCACGAGGGTGACAGATCTGAATAATTTTTAGAATATCGATAATATCGTAATATGGGAGAAGCAGGTGATGGCAGTCATATCATTTGGGGCGATGACGTCTCATGGCCCAACGCTTAGCACCCCTCCTGAAAACTGGACGGATCGCGTAGCGGTCGATCGGCAGCGCAATCACCACTATAAAGGTGAAACGCTCTCGTTCGACGAATTGGTGCACCGCCGCGCTGGAACCGGGTTGGAACAACAGATTGAACTCGCCAGTCGCCGCGAAAAGAGCGACGCGTGCCATCGCGCGATTGATACGCTCGCCGATCGATTCGAGGCTGCCAAACCTGATATCGCGATCATCTTCGGGAATGATCAGCGAGAACTTTTTCTCGAAGATGTCACGCCCTCGCTTACCCTGTTCACGGGCGATACCGTGTGGGACCGCCCAGCTACGCCGGATCAGGCTTCACGCATGCCGCCCGGCATCCATCTTTCCGAAATGGGGCATAGTCCGCCAGAGTACCGTGAATATCCCGCCCATCCTGACCTTGCGCTGCACCTCGTCGATGCGGTGCGGAAAGCGGGCTTTGACCCCGCGGTGTCGAAAAGGCTTCCCGAACCGCCGGGGCATTGGTCAAGCGGCGCGCCCCATGCCCTCGGCTTCGTTTATCGCCAGATTATGCGGGATCGGGTCATCCCACATGTGCCGATCATTCTGAATACTTTTTTCCCGCCCAATCAACCAAGCGCCGCGCGCTGCTTTGCGCTTGGACAGGCTATTCGCCGGGCCATCGCGAGTTGGGCCGGAGAAGAGCGGATCGCCGTGATCGGGTCAGGCGGGATGAGCCATTTCGTGATCGACGAGCAGCTGGACGAGCAGATAGTGGGGGCGATTATCGGCCGTGACGGCGCGGCTTTGACTGCGATCGATGAGGCCTTGCTTCAGTCGGGCACGTCGGAACTGAAGACCTGGATCGCAGCCGCGGGGTGCCTATTCGAAACCGACCTGACGCCTGAACTCGTGGATTATCAGACCTGCTATCGTTCGCTCGCGGGAAGCGGCACCGCGAATGGATTTATGTCATGGAACTGACGCGCGACACCGACATCGTCACCCAGCTGCTGAAATTCGACAGTTGCACACTCAGCGATGCGCTCGACCGGCTAGGCCTGGTGGGCGGCATCAGCGGGCTTGTGCCGATCATCCAGCAGCGACGTGTGGCAGGCCGCATTTTCACTGTCCGGCTGGAACCAGGCCCGCCGCCAGCCGGAGCGCCGGTACGACATCTCGGCGCTGCCGCGATAGACGCGTGTGGACCGGGCGACATAATAGTCGTCAGCCAGCGAGCGGGCATCGACGCTGGTGCCTGGGGAGGCCTGCTGAGTAATGCGGCGGTGCGCAAGGGAATTGCCGGCGTCATCGTTGACGGAGCGCTACGCGATGTCGACGAGGCGCGGGAACTAGGGCTCCCGATATTTTGCCGTCGCTTTACGCCGTTCACCGCACGAGGTCGGGTGTACGAGGCAGAGAGCGGCGGCCCGCTCGCACTAACCGACTCGTTCACCGTCACGCCCGGATACTTTGCTTTGGCCGATGGCAGCGGCTGCGTCTTTGTGGCGCCGCAAGACGTGGATGCAGTGCTTAGGGAAGCGGAGTTCATCGGAGCGCGCGAGCAAGCCATGCTGACGCAGCTGGCGGCGGGAGCGACTGCTTCGGAGGTAATGGGCGCAAGCTATGAGAACATGTTAAAAGGTGACTTCAATGAGTGAAGAAGTGAACATCCGGCGCGCAGCCGCTCTCGAGACGGCGACGCTCAGTGACGCGCTCGATCGGTTGGGAATTCAGTCCCAGTGCAACGGCATCGCGCCGCGTTCGCCCGGCTTTCGGATGGCTGGCCGGGCGCGCACGATCCTCTATGGGCCGGCAGGCGACCCGCCTGGAAGCGTGGGCGACTATATCGACGAGATCGCGGCCGGAGAAATCGTCGTGCTCGACAACGGCGGGCGCACCGACGCTACCGTGTGGGGCGACATCCTGACCGAAGTCGCATTGAACCGTGGCATCGCCGGCACCTTGATCGATGGTGTCTGCCGCGACGTCGCGTTGTGCCGTGAACTGTCCTATCCTGTTTTCTCAAAAGGGCACTGGATGCGGACCGGAAAGGACCGTGTGCAGGTCGTTGGAGCAGATGTTCCAGTAACGATCGGCACGGTGCGGGTCTGTCCTGGCGATCTGATCGTCGGCGATGCCGACGGCGTGATTGTCATTCCGAGGGCGAAGGAAGACGCGGTGCTCGATGCTGCGGAAGAGATCCATCAGGTCGAATCCCGTATTCGTGAAGACGTGCGAGGCGGGATGAGGCTCGAAGTGGCGCGACGATCGCATGGCTATCATGACCTTCAATCGCGGAGGGCGTCATGATCATCGATTGTCACGGCCATGTCAGCGCGCCAGTTCAGCTCTGGGCATACAAAGCCAACATCCTGGCCCATCGTGGCGCGCATGGTCGCGGCGGAGTAAAGGTGACCGACGAGGAAATTGTCGAGGCGGCGCATCGCAAGGAAGCGTTTCCCAAGGGGCATGTAGCATCGATCAAGGAGAACGGCATCGACCTGCAGCTCATTTCGCCGCGCCCGTTTCAGATGATGCACTCGGCCACCCCGGCGCGTGTCGTTCACTGGTTCTGCGAAGAGACCAACATAATCATCCATCGACAGTGCCAGCTACTTCCTGACCTGTTCGTGCCGATCGCCGGGTTGCCCCAGGCTGCGGGCGAGCCGATCGAAATGGTGTTCGATGAACTCGAGCGCATCGCCAAGCTGGGTTTTAAAGGCGTGCTTCTGAATCCGGATCCTTACGAGAATTCAGGGATCGAGCCGCCGGGACTCAACGAACGCTATTGGTACCCACTTTATGAAAAACTCTGCGAGCTTGGGCTGCCAGCACATGTTCACGCCAGTGGTTCACACTCCGACCGCGTGCCATACTCGTTACATTTCATCAACGAGGAGAGCAACGCTGTTTTCGCCTTGTGTAATTCGACAGTGCTTGAGGATTTCCCAGACCTCAAGATCGTGATCAGCCATGGCGGCGGCGCGATCCCGTATCAGTTAGAGCGTTTCGAAGCATCGACGGTCAACCGGCCGATCCGATTTTCCGATCGCATGAGAAAGCTGTTTTTCGACACTGTCCTTTATGGCGAGCGCTCTCTGCGCCTGCTGGTCGAGACGGTCGGTGCCGACCGTTGCCTGTTCGGAAGCGAGTGCCCTGGCGTTGCATCTGCAATCGACCCTAGGACTGACCGGCCAATGGATGACGTCGCTGGTATAATCCGCAGGGTTGACTGGCTCTCGGAAAATGAGCGCCATGCGATTCTTGAAGGCAATGCGCGAGCGGTCTTCGGCCTTCCAGAATCCTCATGATGCCGCATGATTTGCGCTTGGCATCGAAAACGTAATACGGTATGATGTATTTCGATATGGATGCTGGAGGATTAGAATGATTGCTCAACCCAGAGTTAGCGATCTGCACTACGTGGCGCTTGCGGTGCCGGACCTTGGGTCGGAGCGCGAGTTCTTCACAGAGAAGTGGGGCTTGGTGGAAGTCGCCGAACGGGATGGCATGGTCTATCTTGCCGCCGAAGGAGTTGCCCATCCCTATGTGATCCGGCTGCGCCAGGATGACGTGCGCAAGATTGATCTTATCGGCTTTTCGGCGCCGGATGCCCAGAGTGTCGACGCGTTGCGCGAGTCGGTTTCTGCGGCGGGCGGAAAGATTATTGGGGAGCCAGCTTTGCTCGACCGTCCCTTTGGGGGTTACGGGTTTCGCTTCTTCGACATCGATGGCCATGCGATCGAGGTTGTGGCTGATAATGAACGGCGTGAAGCGCGCGAGTTGAGCAAAGGCGAGGCCATTCCCACGGGCCTCAGTCATATCGTGCTCCATTCTCCGAGCGTCCAGGGGCTGGTAGATTTTTACCAGCGGGCCTTGGGCTTCCGATTGAGCGATGCGATTGGCGAATTCATGCTTTTCCTGCGGTGTAACAGCGCGCACCACAGGCTTGCCATTTTGCCCGGACCAGCCTCGCTGAATCATGTAGCTTTTGATGTGCTTTCCGTCGACGAACTGATGCGTGGCCTCGGCCGCCTGAACAAGTCGGGTGTTCCCGTGCAATGGGGGCCGGGCCGTCATACTGCCGGGGATAACACCTTCACTTACTACCTGACGCCGAACGGCAATGTCGTCGAATATACTTCCGATCTTGAAGAGGTTGACGACGAAAACTGGCAACCGCAGGTCTATAAATTCTCACCTTCGATTACCGACCAGTGGGGCACGGGCCGGATCATGGCCAACGCGCCTCACACACCAGCCGGTGAGGACCCCGGACTGTGGCAGGAGCCGGTATGATGGCTAAACGAGCGCTGATCGTCGGAGGGGGTGTCGGCGGAATGAGCGCGGCACTAGCGCTTCATCGTACTGGCTGGGCGGTCACTCTTATAGACCACGATCCCGCATGGCGAGTGGCCGGCGCAGGAATTACTCTGACGGGGCTCTCGTTGCGCGCCTTTGCCGATCTCGACATACTGACCGAGGTCAGGCGGCGAGGGGCAGTGGGTGCAGGACTGCGCGTAAGAGAAGTCGATGGCACTCTTCGGTTCGAGACGCCTTTGCCAAGCGATCCCGAGCCGATCGACCTCGGCGGGGGTATCATGCGTCCGGAGCTTCATGCCATATTGTCGGAGAGAGTGCGGGCGACCGATATCGAGGTGCGTCTTGGCGTCGGCCTCGACAATTTCAAGCCCGACGATGATTTGGTCGAGGTAGCGTTTTCGGACGGCACGACGGGCGCGTTTGAAGTCGTGGTCGGGGCGGATGGACTTCACTCGTCCCTGCGTTCGAAACTTTTTCCAGATGCCGCCGTGCCCGAATTTACCGGGCAGGGCTGTTGGCGGATCGTGGCGCAGCGTCCAGCGGCAATCGATCGCGGAGAGATGTATGTCGGTGGCGCTGCCAAGGTTGGACTTGTGCCGGTCTCGGAATCCGAAATGTACATGTTCATTTTGGAGCACGTGCCCGACAATCCCTGGTTCGCACCGGAGGACTTTGTCCCGCATGTGAAGCAGTTGCTCGAACCGTTTGGCGGCGAGGTCGCAAATGTGCGCAACGCGATCAGCGAGGATTCGGCGATCATCTATCGACCGCTCGAATGGCATATTCTCGAAAAGCCGTGGTCGGTGGGGCGCATCATCCTGATCGGAGATGCCGCGCATGGCACCACCCCGCATATGGCTTCGGGAGCCGGTCTTGCGGTCGAGGATGCGCTCGCTCTTGCAGAAGAACTGGCCAATGACGGCGATGTCCCCGCGGCGCTGACCGCGTACACCGAACGCCGGTTCGAGCGCGCCAAGCTGGTAGTCGAAACGTCGGTGGGACTGGGTAAGGCCGAGATGGCACGTCTGCCGCCGGGGGCGGGCGCGCTCAAGCAAGTCTCCGT
Source organism: Aurantiacibacter gilvus (assembly GCF_038289935.1). NCBI lineage: Bacteria > Pseudomonadati > Pseudomonadota > Alphaproteobacteria > Sphingomonadales > Erythrobacteraceae > Aurantiacibacter > Aurantiacibacter gilvus. The sequence continues at coordinate 210,317 of NZ_JBBYHV010000002.1, read as the reverse complement.
CGTGCAGAAGCTGCGGCAACCATATTGATGATCACAAAATCAGGAGAGAATGAGATGTCTTCACTAACCGGCACTTGGCGCGCTGTCTCCAAAACCCCGGTAGGCGACCAGCATTCCACGCTCACTATCGTCGTCGACGGCGACGCGCTGACGGGAACCTGCGTCACCGATGCCGGGGCAACGATGCCGTTGGAAAATGGCAAGGTCGACGGCAATGCCGCGACGTGGGGCATGGAGATGACCACGCCCTTCGAACTCCATATGCGTGCGGCGATCGAGGTTGACGGTGACACCTTCAGCGGCACGATGGCCAGCGATTTTGGTTCCTCACCCTATTCTGGCACGCGGGAAGCCTGAGCGGATGCCCATGTTTGAGCGCTTTGGCTTCGCGACGCTTTCAGTGGCGGGGGGGGATCCTTTCGCCGCGGTGGTGTCGGGGGAAAGCTATGTGCCGGTGCAGGCTTTCGGCTTGCCTGCCGCGGCGACCCTGGATGACCTCTTGGAGGACTGGGACGCCAACTTCACGCATATTGCTGAGCAAGAGGTCGATCCCGGTGAATTCCGACCGCTAGCAGAAGCGCGCGTCCATGCTCCTTATGTCCCGCGTCAGATTTTTTGCATCGGCGCGAATTACCGCAAGCATGTGATCGGATTGCTCACTGGGCGCGATGCGGCCTCTCGGGCGAAAGAGCTAGAAGGAATTTCGGATCCGGCGGAATTGCAGCGGCGTGCGGAAGAGGTCATGGATAAGCGTTCACGCGAATCGCTGCCTTTCGCCTTCGTAAAGCTGTCGTCATGCGTGACCGGACCGGAGGACGAGGTTGTCCTGCCGAAAAACGTGAAAAAACCCGACTGGGAATTGGAGCTCGGCGTCGTCATCGGCAAGACGGCGCGTCATGTCGCGCCAGAAGATGCGATGTCGTATGTCGCGGGTTTTGCAATCGTGAATGACGTCACCGCGCGAGATCATATCTTTCGCCGCGACGGTACGGCTATCGGGGCCGACTGGCTTTCGGGCAAGTGCTTTCCAACTTTCCTACCTTTCGGGCCGCAGATCGTCCCGCGCAAGTTCGTGCCGGACCCTTATGATCTCGGCATCAGGCTGGCGGTTAACGGCAAGGTCTATCAGGACGAGACGACCAGCGACATGCTTATCCCGATCGATAGGCAGATCAGCTTCCTGTCGGATCGGGTGGCGCTGCAACCGGGTGATATCATCTGCACCGGATCTCCTTATGGGAATGGCGCGGCGTTCGGCGTCTCGCTTGCGCCGGGCGACGTGATGAGCGGCGAGATCACGGGCCTTGGCCAGCAGCGCAATCTTTGCGTGAGCGAGACCGCTTGAACGCCGTCACCTTCGACAGGCGCGGAAAACATAATTGCGGAGAGAGGATGGAAAGATGGGCAACTGGGCATTCACGCAAGGGATCCATGATCTCGGCAAGGGCCTGTACGGCTATGTCCAGCCAGACGGCACCTGGGGTTGGTCGAATGCCGGTCTGATCATCAGCGATGGTGAGAGCATGCTGGTGGACACGTTGGTTAGTCTGCCGCTGACTCGCACGATGCTGGAAGACTTTAAGCGCCGGGTGCCGGGTGCCGAGCACATCGACACTGTGGTCAATACCCACGCCAATCCGGACCATTTCTTCGGCAACCAGTTGCTCTCCGATGCCCGGATAATCGGCACGGAAACCGCAGCGCGCGACATGTCCCGTTTCGATCCGGCATCGCTGGCCAATTTGCGCGAGCATCATGCGGAAATGGGAGAGGGCGGAGAATTCCTCTATGAAACGATGGGTCGGCGCTTCGATTTCGAAGGGATTGTAGTCACGCCCCCTAATCAGACGTTTCAGAAAAGCCTGGCGCTCGACATCGGCGGAAAGAGGGTCGAGCTGACCGACCTCGGGCCCGCGCACACCGCGTCCGACACCATCGTTCATATTCCCGAGGACCGAGTAGTTTTCACGGGCGATCTGTTGTTCAACGAAGGGCATCCGATCATGTGGTCGGGCCCTGTCGAGAACTGGATCGCGGCGTGCGACCACATTCTCGCACTTGACGTCGACGTCGTGGTGCCGGGCCACGGACCAATCACCGATAAGCAAAGTGTCCGCAATCTGCGCAGCTACTTCACCTATGTCAGGGAGCGGGCGCGCGAGTTGTTTGAAGCGGGCGTGGACTTTGAGGAAGCGGCGCTGAAGATCAACCTAGACGAATTTCGCGGCTGGAGCGACCCTGAGCGCATCGTGGCGAATGTCTATTCGCTCTATCGGCAATGGGGTGCGGAGTTTCCACGCGCCCAACGTGGCGCGCTGTTCGGCGCGATGAAGCGGTATCAGGTTGCGATGGCTTCCCATGAGGAGCATTGCGGACATGAGCACTGAATCTTCTAGGACCGACTGGACGCATGATCCGGTTAGGCGTTCCTGGTTGGATTCGGCCAATGTTGAGGGCGCCCAGTTCCCGATCCAGAACCTGCCGCTCGGGTTGTACAAACTTCAGGGTCCCGCGCGTGCCGGCGTAGCGCTAGGGGATCAGATCATCGACCTGGGATTCTTGGCAGATGAGGCGTTGCTGCCGCCGAATCTGGGCATGCACATCGCCGCCGTCAATGCCAAGGAATCGCTAGCGACCTTGATGGATGCGCCTGCAGATCATGTGGTCGCTCTGCGGAGGGGGCTCTCGGAGTTGTTCTCGAAAGACAACGACCCGGAGGGAGCGAGCCGCTCGCTGGTGCCACTTGTCGATGCGGAATTGCAATTGCCTGTCAAGCCGACGGCGTTCACGGACTTTTGCGCTTCGATAGAACATATTCGCGGCATGGCCAAGTTACACGGAGGGCCGCCGCGACTGGCGCATGGCTGCATACCGATCGCTTACAACGGGCGTGCAAGCTCGGTGACTGTGAGCGGGCAAGCGGTAACGCGTCCCGTTGGCCTGTTTGAACCACATCGCGGGGCCGGTGTGGTGTGCTTCGGCGCCGAACCGCGCCTCGATTTCGAATTGGAGCTTGGCGCCTGGCTGCGTCGGGGACCGCCGCTTGGCGAACGGATTCCGATCTCACTGGCGGAGCGTCATATTTTCGGTCTGTGTCTGGTCAACGACTGGTCGGCACGCGCGATCCAGAGCCTCGAGAGTGTCCTGGGCCCGCACTTGGGCAAAAGCTTCCACACGAGCGTCAGCCCGTGGATCATCACGACCGAGGCGCTGGCTCCTTTTCGTGTCGCCGCGCGTAGGCGCGAGGGTGATGAAATGCCGGTGCCGGATCACCTGCTGGACGAGGATGACCGCGCGGCCGGCGCATATGCAATCGAATTGACCGCGGAAATTAGCCAGGCGGGCGGCGCATCGGTGGTGGTGACCCGCACCCATGCGCGCGACCTGTACTGGACCCTTGCCCAAATGATCGCGCATCAGTCGTCGGGCGGTGCCCCGATCGAAACCGGCGATCTCATTGCAACCGGGACCGTGTCCGGCGCGTCTACGGGATCGCGTGCCTGCCTCGCGGAAATTAACGAGGGTGCCGCTGTGCCCGTGCGCTTTGCCGACGGCAGCCAGCGCATTTGGCTTGAGGACGGCGATACCGTCACGATCCGTGCATTTGCGCGCGCGCCCGGCCATGTGCCGATCGGTTTCGGCGAATGCACGGCCACCATCCTTCCTAGTCAGGAGAGCTATTGATGACAGACACATTCCACTCCTGCCACGATCACGGAAGGAGGACAACTTTCAGTCGACGCGGCCAACATTTCGTAGTCGACATCCACTGTCATCTTCACGTTCGTGAGGCTGACGAAATGATCCAGGCGGAGAGCCCAAGTTCGTTTGGGGCCCACATGAAGTTCACTTCGCCCAAGACGATCGAAGTCAACCGCGCTCAATTCATGGGACTGGCGAGGCGGGGCGGGGTTGAAAATCGCCTTGCTGACATGGATCGACTTGGCATTGACGTGCAGGCGATCTCGCCCAACCCGTCGCAGTACTACTATAATGCTCCGGCAGAGGTCGGGCGATTGGTTTCGCGCCTGATCAATGATCGTATTGCCGCAACGGTCGCGGGAAATCCCGATCGGTTCGTCGGAATGGGAACAGTGCCTTTGCAGAACGTCGAGATGGCGATCGCGGAGCTGCGCCGTTGCAAGTCCGAGCTCGGTCTGCGCGGGATCGAGATCAACACGAATGTTGATGGAGCCGACCTGCACGACCGGCGGCTAGACCCTTTCTGGTCGGCCGCCGAGGACGCTGGCGTGCTCATCTTCATTCACCCCCTTGGCTTCACCCACGCTGAGCGGATGTCGGAATACTATTTCAATAACCTAATCGGCAATCCGCTCGAATCCACGCTTGCAATCGGCCATCTGATTTTTGGCGGCGTGCTGGATCGTCACAGCGGGCTGCGTATCTGTGTCGCGCATGGTGGCGGCTATATGCCTGGCTATTGGGGACGCATGGATCACGGATGGCACGCTCGGGCGGACTGTTCAGCAGATTGCCTCCACAAGCCATCGTCATATCTCCGGCGCCTGTGGCTCGACACTCTGGTTCACGACCAAGACCAACTCGCCAACCTGGTCCGCACCCACGGCGCCGACCGGTTGTGCTTGGGCACCGACTACCCCTTCGACATGGGCGAACCGGATCCCGTGGGGTTTCATTCCGGGCTTGATGACGCAGACCTTCCAAAAGTTCTCGGCCTGAACGCTGCTGGACTTCTCGGCATCGAAGCACCGGAGGTCACGCCATGAGCGGGAAGCGCATCAGCATGCCGGGTAACGGCGTTGCGATCTATACAGTTTTCGTTCTGTTTATCGCGAACGTCTTTAACTTGGTGGACCGCTCGATCCTCGGCGTCTTGTTGGAAGAGGTCAGAGTAGATCTCGGTCTGTCCGACACTCAGATGAGCGTCGTGTCCGGACTGGCATTTGCGCTAGTGCATCTGGCAGCAGGTATCTTGGTATCGCGTTGGGTCGACTATCGCTCGCGCAAGTGGATTTTGGCGGTTGGGGTTATGGTCTGGTCACTTGCCACCGTCGCCACAGGGCTGTCCACTTCCTTCGCTACTTTGTTTTTAGCCCGGATGATGACGGGTATCGGCGAAGCTGCCGTATTCCCGGTTGCGATGTCTATGATCGCCGATCTGTTCGACGTGAACCGAAGGCCCAAGGCTGTATCCGCATTTCATTTGAGCAACGGAGTTGGCATCATCCTTGGCACCGTTCTCGCTGGGATCATGGCTGCAGCATTCGGCTGGCGTTACGTTTTCATTATCTTCGGCAGCCTGGGCGCGATCCCGCTGCTTCTGGCGCTCACGTTGCGCGAACCGGTACGCGGAGCTCAGGACCGATCGCGGGTCAGCGGTACCGCGGAGAACTTGCACCAAGCCTTGGCAACGGTGTGGCGACTGCCCGGTTTCGGCTTTCTGGTCACTGGCTTCGGCTTTGCCAGCATGGCCTTCGCCGTGCTGCCAATCTGGGTACCCACGTTCCTGGCGCGTTCTCACCAAGTCGATATTGCCGATCTCGGGCTAGTCTTGGCGCCTCCGGTCGGGCTGGGCGGTGTGCTTGGCATCGTCATCTCCGGCGTGGTCGCCTCGCGACTGGTCGAGCGCAGCGGACGCGCCGTTGATGGCTTGAAGGTGCCGCTGATCGCCCTGCCGATTGCACCCCTTTTCTTCCTGCTATTTCTGGCTTCGCCGACGCTAGTGCCAGCACTCGTCGCGCTGGGGTTGGGGAACTTCTTCCTGTCGGCGGCGATGGGCCCCTCCCTAGCTTACGCAATTAGCCTCACACCGACCGGCGTTCGTGCGGTTGGTGCCAATTTGATGCTGGTCAGCCAGGGGTTGCTCGGTGGTACGCTCGGCCCGCTGGTTGTGGGCATGGTCAGCGACGGTCTTGGCGCGAGCTTAGGTGTCGAATCGCTGCGCTACGCACTCGGCGTTCTGGTCATTGCGCCAATCATCGCTCCCTGTCTGCTTTGGCTTGCCTTCAAGGCAAACCGCAGGGGCTTTGCCAAACCTGATAGCCAAGACGAGCTCATTTCTCTTGGAAAGAGCCTCCCTTAGTGACGCTACAAACTGAAATATATAAACATATTATTGTTTTGAGGATTGGGAATGAAGCAGGATCAGAATGAGCGACTCACCGCCACCGCGGCCGGTACACCGATGGGCGAACTGCTGCGTTGCCACTGGCAGCCGATTGCAGGCGTTGATGAGCTGAATCAACGATCGACGAAGGCTGTTCGGATCCTGGGCGAAGACCTTACCCTTTATCGCGACCTGAGCGGCAATTTGGGCTTGATCGACCGACAATGCCCCCACCGGCGCGCCGACATGACCTTCGGCTATGTCGAGGCGTGCGGCTTGCGGTGCTCTTATCATGGTTGGCTATTTGATCGCGATGGCAGTATCCTCGAACAGCCGTGGGAGGAGACAGTAAACCCAAATCGCAGGGAACCCGTTCGGATCAAGGCCTATCCAGTGCGCGAGATGGCGGGCTTGATCTGGGCTTACTTGGGCCAAGGCCAACCGCCTGAACTGCCTTGCTGGGAACCGTTCACATGGAAGAATGGCTTCGTGCAAGTGGTCATATCGCATGTCCCCTGCAATTGGCTTCAGGCGCAGGAAAATTCGATCGACCCGATCCATTTCGAATGGATGCATGCAAACTGGACGATCCGGCTGCGCGGCGAGAAGGGGCCTTACGCACCACGTCACCAAAAAATCGATTTCAGGGAATTCGATTATGGCTTCACTTATAATCGAATACGCGAGGACACCGACGAGAATAATCCGCTCTGGACTGTCGGTCGCGTATGCCTTTGGCCAAATGCTGTATTTACCGGAGACCATTTTGAGTTCCGCGTTCCGGTAGATGATGAAAACATGCTGAGTATCGGCTGGTTTTTTGTTCGCGTGCCGCACGAGAAGGAGCCATTTGTTCAAGAACGTATCCCTACTTGGTATGGGCCGCTCAAGGATGAAGCAACGGGCGAGTGGATCACGTCGCACGTCATGAACCAGGATTTCATCGCCTGGATCGGGCAAGGCGCGATCGCCGACCGGAGCAAGGAAAATCTTCGGTCCAGCGACCGTGGCATCGGAATGCTTCGGCGACAGCTGTTGCGCGATCTCGAAGCGGTGGCACGTGGCGAGGATCCGAAGGGCATCATCAGGGATCCTGAACGGGCCAAGTGTGTTCCACTGCCGGTGATCGACCGAAAGATGGTTATTGACGGCATCCCACTCGCCGAGTTCATTACACCCAAACGGCGGCATATGCGCAAATTCATCTTTCAGTACGGTCAGCCTGAGCATGTACGGCAAGCGCAGGAAGCGGCCTTGGGCGTCGAGGTCGAGATCGGCAGCTATCTTCAGATCGACGAAGGTGGACGCATGGCTAGTGGACCGAGCAAGACTAAATGATCAAAGGAGGGTGGCGCGAGCGATCGCCTATCAGTATGATAGTACCTTCAAACGGTCACTTTTCCAGAGAGAGGCCTGAGTTTAGTTAGGAACGATGCGGAATGAATAGGCCTCGTAGCAACAGAGTATTTCGCTCGCTGCAAGGCGAATCCTTGTCTTCCCGGATTGTTAACCAAGTGCTCGATGCGCTTTTCTCGCGAAAAATATCGTCCGGCGAATTTCTCGGCACGGAAGCTGACCTAGGCAAGATGTTCAAGACGAGCCGTGTGCCTGTTCGTGAGGCGCTGGGTCGTCTCGAATCGCTCGGCGTGGTGACGATCAAGACCGGGATCGGTGGCGGCGCGACAATCGCCGATGGTCGACCGGATCAGTTCGCTACAGCACTCGCGATCCAGTTCCTGCTGATCGGCGTCTCCGCGAGTGAGCTGTTCGACGCTCGGATTGCCGTTGAATGCCGCGCTACCGAACTGGCAGCGGAGCGCATCACGGACGAGGAACTTGCCGATCTTAGGGTTCGCTTAGACAACATCACTGAACGAGGCCCTTCGCCCGCGACGACCGAGGAAATCCTGGCCTTCCACCGCGCGATCGTCGATTCGTCTAGGTCGCGCACCCTGATCACGCTAATGCACGGTCTGGAACATGCTCTGCTCAACCTGTACCTTGACGTGCCGGTGCGCACGTCGACAGCGCCAAAGACGTACCCGATGCTCCACAAGATCCTCGAGTGCCTAGAGCAGCACAACAGCGAGGCGGCTTTCCAAACCATGCGCAGTCATCTGCTTTCGCAGCAGAGCGCCGTGGTCGAGCGCTTTGCTTCAGCCGAGGTACGGGACGAGGACGCCAACCGCCCTGTTACTGGCTGATCAATCTGCGCGCAAATCGCGAGCTGGGCGTCTCCTTCTACCGATTAGTCCGAGCGGGTTGGGGCGCGGGGCGTCAGCGCTGGCGTGTTCGGAGGCCTGATCTGGCTTTGATGCCGCTTTCGGAGATTCTCCGTTACCAGGGCGCATCTATCCTATTGTAGCTCGTCGTTCGTCGAAGATCAGCCTAAGTACCTTGTGCGCCAGATTACCAAGAGGGCTGGCGCTCATCTTTCGCGCCGTCGTGAGAGCCCAGCACTGGTCCACCGTCAGACGAAACATTCCACTGCGATGATCCGGCTCAACTCCTGCGGATCAGCGGGCGCTGACAGCCGCTTCGGATTATCTGGCAATCCGAATAATCCTGCCCTTCGCAGCACTACCTCCTCATTGGCGAAACGAATCAGATCGGCCGGGAAAATACGAGGCGTTTGGAGGTTCCTGGCTTGAAGAGGCACTCCGCTTTCATCTCAAATAATTCGCGCTTTCGCTCGATCAGAAAAAACTCCTTTCAAACTATCATACAGTATGTCATAAGCACCAAAATTGATATAAATCAAAAGCTGTGGCGTAGACCGCGGCACGTTCGGGGAGAAGTCGATGATTACTGTAGCAAGGCACCGCTTGGCCGTGGAATTGTTGTTGGGGTGCGGAACCGCGATGTCGCTGTTGATGGCGTCCCAGGCAGTCGCGCAGAGCGCTCAGTCCGAGGAGGTAGAGCAGGCTGACGATGAGAGTGTGACTTTGACACCCCGCAATCGTCGTGAAACTGATATCGTGGTGACGGGCACACTTCTGCCGGGGGTTGCTCCCGTGGGGACGGAGGTGATCGTCATAGACCGCTCGGAAATAGCCAAGAGCGGTGCCGCTCGCACGCCCGATATTCTCGCTGATGTCCCGCAAATTACCAGCTCGTTCATGGCTACCCCCTCGGGAACGCGCGACCGCGAAGCCTATACATACCGGCCGAACATTCGTGACATCAATGTAACCGGAGGCTCGCCCACAACACTGCTGTTGCTCAACGGCCGAAACATCGTTGGGGTGGGTAGAAATCAAAGCCCGGACCCTTCGTTCATTCCTCCCGCGGTGCTAGATCGCGTTGAGGTGGTGCCAGATGGAGGCTCTTCGCTTTACGGCGCGCAAGCTGTTGGCGGGATCATAAATTTCATTACGATCAGAAGGTTCTCGGGGTTGGAGGTCAGCGGCCGAGCCGGCGTGGCTGAAGATTATTATAGTGTGGACGGAAATTTGCTTGCCGGGCACGATTGGGGCTCAGGGTCCGTGCTGGCCGCCTACTCTTACACTGAGCACGATGGCATCCTGGGATTGGATCGCGACTACGTTACCGAAGACTTCAGGTCGGTTGGTGGGCCCGACGACCGCTCCTTCGCCTGCGCTGTACCGAACATCCGTATCGACGACGGTGATGATGAAATATATTACCCGCTACCAGACTTAGTAGCCGTCACCAACGAGTCTGATGCAAACCGGTGTGATACAACGGACTACGAAAGCATCTTTCCGGCGGAACGCCGCCATTCGGCATTGGTGGGGTTCAACCAAGAGCTTGGCGAAGTCTTGGAGTTCAATGTTACTGGAATCTGGGGCCGTAATGATTGGGAAATCCAGTCCGCTGTGTTCGCTCCTAGTACGAGCGTTAGCAGGCGCGATCCAGTTTATCGTCCCATCCCCTCGGTTGATGGCAATCCCCGGCAGAGGGTCTTCTTTAGCTATGAGCCAATACTTGGGCCGGTGCGAAATTCAGAGGCGTTCACCGAGGTGCTGCAGATCGTTCCGGAACTCATCTGGCAGGTGGGCGATGATTGGAACGTATCACTGTCGGGCAATTACGGCGAATCGCGGACGAGGTTTGACTTTGCTAGTTATGATGCAGTCCAGGCGCGCGGATATTATGGCGATGGCCTGCTGAACCCTTACGACATTGCGGCAAGTGATCCGGCTACGCTGACCGAGATTTTGGACTACGGGCAGACCATAACCAGCGATCAAGAAGTGCAGGAGGTGCGCCTAGATACTGATTTTGAATTGCTAAATCTACCTGGCGGAGCGGTCAGGGTCGCGGCAGGGGGCGAGCACCACTATGAGCGCTTTGATGTATCGTCGGGCAGCGGGCCTCCAGGCGAACCCGTGCCTTCCGGTGGCGGCAGTAGGAAAGTTAACTCCGTCTTTGGCGAGATCTTAGTCCCGGTGATAGGTCCGGAAAACAGCTTTCCGCTTGCATCGTCCTTGTTGCTGAGTGCCTCGGCAAGATACGACCACTATTCGGATTTCGGTTCGACCACCAACGTGAAGGTGGGCGCCACCTGGGAACCCGTTGAATGGGTAAGCATCCGGGGAAACTATGGCACCTCCTTCACTGCGCCCACTCTCGCCGACACCGTTGCCGACGTGGATAATAGAGCATCGTATTCTTCCAGTAGCAGGAGAACGCCCGATGGGGAGACGATCCGCACGCGTCCGACGATTACTTTGATCGGGGGCGCCGAAGGGCTTCAGCCGCAAACTGCGGAGACGTATTCGGTCGGCATAGATGTAAGGCCGGAGTTTATCCCCGGCCTCACACTGTCAGGCACCTATTTCAACGTCAACTTCGATAATCTCATCACTACCGGGCAAGATCTGATCGGGACGCCCGAGTCGTTCTCCAACCCAGACCTAGCTCCCTATCTCATCCTTAATCCGACCCAGGATCAGCTGGAGGCGGCCGTCGCAGGCCTTACACTTCAAGACTTTCCGGGTTCGGCAGCGTCGCTCTATGATGGTGATCCGTCTTCCTATCCTTACCTGATATTGGACTTGCGCCGGAAGAATCTCGGAACCTTCAATATCGATGGTTTGGATTTTGCCGCGCGCTACACGCGCCCGACCCGATTTGGATCGATCAATGCTTCACTCAACGGAACGTACACGCTCGGTCGGGAGAGTATCATCCTTCCCGACTCTGCGCCCGTCGACGTCATGATCGATCAGAGGCGGCTTGCGCTGACTGGTACCATTGGGATGACCCATGGGCGGTATGATGCCCGGGTAAGGGTGAGTCACTCCGGCGGCTATGAGGTCAGTAATGCATTGCCTCAAACCCACATTTCGTCATACACATTGGTGGACTTCGCCTTCTCATACGACCTCGATCCTTCGAGCCGAGGTCGCCGCCTCCTTATGTTGAATGTCGACAACGTCTTCGATCAGGACCCACCAGTCCTTTTTAAGGGGAGTGGCTACGGCAACGGTGCGACTCTCGGGAGGGTTATCTCGCTTGGGCTCCGTTTCAGAATCTAGGGGGAGAGTACCCTTTTGATGAACTTAGAGAGCGTGAGTCGACTACACCGTTTCGAGCCCTATTTTGTCGGGATGCTTGCCAACGCCACATGGTGTCCCCGCCAAAGGAGAATGAAATTATGAAGAAAATTCTTTTGATTGCGGCGGCGAGCCTGATTTACGGTTGCCAATCTCTTCCTTCCACAGTTCCACCGCCATCGATGCAAACTGTGAGTTCTCCTCGGGAGTCAATTGAGTTTGCGGACGGCTGGCGATTCGTCCGGGATGACACACTTACCGGCGTCGAATTACCGACGTTCGATGACTCGGGTTGGGAACGAGTTTCCGTTCCTCATTCCTGGAACAACGTCGGCCATTACTTGCCCAACCCCGAGACCCATATCAATCGTGAGGAAAACATAAACGACAGATTGGGGATTGGCTGGTATCGTCTGGATTTTGCAACTCCCCAGATCGGGCTCGATGAACGGGCTTGGCTTGAATTCGACGCCGCAAGTCGTGTCGCCGACGTGTGGCTTAATGGCGTTCACCTGGGCACTCACAGAGGCGGGTTCACCCGCTTCCGGTTCGATGCAACCGACGCGCTTAACACCGGGCAGCCGAATGTCCTTGTGGTAAAGGTTGACAACCGGCAGCCAAATGTAAGCGGCACAGTTCCCGAGACTCTGCCCCTCGCGGGCGACTTCTTCATCCACGGCGGGCTTTACAGGCCCGTCAGCCTGCTAGTTACCAGTTCGGTACATCTCGACCTTGCAGATATGGGAAGTTCCGGGGTCTACGCGATTACCGAAGCGATCGGCGCCGATGCCTCGACCGTCCAAGTTCGCGCGCGAGTCAGAAACGACGAGCAAGAGGCGAAGGACGTTCTCGTCACTTCAGCGCTTATCGACGCGCAGGGAGCGACGGCGGCGTCATCGCAAAGCCGGATCAATGTCGCTCCAGGGAGCGTTGCGGAGCCCGTTCAGAGCTTGGAAGTCGAGAATGCTCGTCTGTGGCAGGGTGTAACTGATCCGTATCTGTACACTCTTCGAGTCACTGTGAGCGCACCATCGGGCCAAGTGCTGGACAGTGTCGAACAGCAATTCGGCATACGGCAATTCGCAATTGATCCCGACACAGGCTTTTCTCTCAATGGGGAGCCGTATGAGTTACGCGGCGTTGGCTTCCACCAGGATTTCGAGGGCCAAGGCTGGGCCGTCAGCGCGGAAGATACGGCCCGGTCCGTTGATATCATTCGTGAAATGGGTGCGAACACCATTCGCCTGGCGCACTATCCACACGGGCAGACGGTCCATGAGTTAGCAAACCGATACGGCCTGATCCTGTGGGACGAAATTCCGTTGGTGAACATGTGGTCGTACAACAGTGGCCAAGTCGATCCTTCTCCTGAAATGCGTGAAAACATAGAGCAGCAGCTTCGCGAGATGATCCGGCAGAACTACAACCATCCCTCGGTAATCACGTGGGGATTAGCCAATGAACTCGACATGGGATCGACCGACGCATTGCCACTTCTCGCGACGCTGAACGAGATTGCCCACAACGAGGATCCTACCCGGCCCACTTCCCAAGCGGTCTGTTGCGAGGACATTTATCCTGGAAAGCCGGTTTTCGCGCCAGGAGCAGATCTCGGTGGTGCGAACCGGTACTACGGCTGGTACTATGGTACCGTCGGGCAGCTGGGCGAGCATCTGGACATGTTACGGGACAAGCGGCCAATGCAACCGCTTGCCGTTACAGAGTACGGCGCTGGCGGTGCGGTTACGATACACACCGACAACCCACTGGGCGGACCCATCGACCGCAGTGGCCCGGTTCAGCCGGAAGAGTATCTGTCCTATTACCATGAGGAAAGTTGGCGGCAACTGGCTGAACGGGAGTACCTGTGGGGGACTTGGCTCTGGAACATGTTCGACTTTGCAACCACGACGCGGCGCGAGGGTGATTCCGTCAACATTAACACCAAGGGCTTGGTCACATATGACCGAGAAATCCGGAAGGACGCATACTACTTCTACCAAGCGAACTGGTCAGATGAGCCCACCGTCCACATCAACAGTCGGCGCTACACTGATCGCGCCTATTCCGTTACCGACGTGCGCGTATACAGCAATCGGGAAGAAACCTCCCTTAGCCTCAATGGGGTATCGCTGGGCACAAAGGATGACTGTCAGCAGAACACGTGCGTTTGGGAAGACGTACGCCTGAGACCTGGCGTCAACACAATAATCGCTACAGGTTCCGACGGGACTGAGGATCGCATCGAGTGGAATCTCGCGCCCCAGTCGGCAAATGCCTTCCGTATCGACAGCGGTACACTCGTTGCTGCACCGGTCGAAGGAGTTCGTTACGGTTCGGACACATTCTTCACCGGGGGCACTGCCGCCAATATGAGTACCAGGGTGGGCAGGGGACCAGTCCAGCCAGCAGTGATTGAGGACACTACCGAACCCGTTTTGCTCTCAACCTACAGAAGGGGAACTTTCGGCTATCGAGTGCCGACCGGGAATGGTCGCTATACCGTAACGCTTCACTTCGTGGAGCCGAACCAAGACGCTGGCGAGCGTATTTTCAACGTGATGGCTAACGATCAGCTGGTCCTAAGCCGGTTGGATGTCGCTGCGATCGCTGGCGGGCGTCTCAAAGCAATCAGCCGTGACTTCGAAGTATTGGCCGAAGATGGGTTTGTCGACTTGCAATTCCAGCCAGTGTCGGGTGAACCCATTGTATCCGCTGTGGAGATTACTCCTGTAGATGACTAACTATACTTTAATTGCCGTTTGCTTTCAGACGCCTGCGTCAGACACGAGCAGACGACGGGGGGGCCATCACCACCATAGGTTGGGGATGCGTAAAGCCGGCGGAAGATTCGCGTTCGAGCTTTACGATTAGGTTTCGTCTAGCTGGCAGATTGACAGGCTCAGTTAAGTTTCAGCCCGCTAGAATTTTTGTAATTAGTTTTAGTCAGTTAGTTCCGAATATAGCTCGCTACATGAAAAGAGAGGAAAGTTAAAATGCGTGGTTACATTATCGCCGGACTATTGCTTGCGTCCATTTCGCAGCCCGGCATCGCACAGTCGCCGCAGGTTGATTCGGAAGCGTCCAGCGACTCGGAAGTTTCTCCGACCGCTACTCGTCGTTCGATCGATACGCCCATCGCAGAGCTTCTGGCTTCCGACGATAGCCGCGAAGTCGTCAATCGTCACTTTCCGGGTGTCGTGAATTTCCAGCATCGAATTCCGAACCTGGATACAGTTTCGCTGCGTGAATACTCTCAACAGCCTAACATAAGGGCGCGCGGCGTGCTGAACGAGGAACTGCTTGCGACGATTGATGCAGATTTAGCCAGTCTCGACGGCGTCCCGGTAGCGGGCAGTGGCTTTTCGATCGACACTCCACTCGAAGTTCTTCTCGCTTCACCAAGCGGAAGGGCTGTCCTTGAGACTTATCTGCCCAGCATGGTCGCCTATTCTCCTAATATTCCCAATTTGGACCGGCTTACACTTCGTGCAATGGCAGAAAACGAGACAGCGCGTTCCATGGGCGGTCTTACGCCCGAGCTACTCAGCCAGATCGATGAAGACCTGCAAGAGCTGTAATTTTAAAGACTACGTCATTGCAGAAAGCGGAAGGGCAAAAGGCGCGAGCTTGGCCCTGGTCTTGTCAAACCAAAAGCACCTGGCTGGGGCTTGTCAAAACAAACGCACCTGATTGAAAGGTGAGCCGGCGAGGGTAGGGTAGGTTCCATGTCACGCCCCCGCAAACCAGCCAGTCCATTCCGCTATTTCAACTCGTCACCCGAGGTGATCCGGCTCGTGGTGGTGATGTATGTGCGGTTCCCGCTGTCGTTGCGGAATGTCGAAGACCTGCTGTTTGAGCGCGGCATCGATATCTGCCATGAGACGGTGCTGTCAGAGTAAATGCACCGTCTAGCGGAATATGCCTGATCAGCTAGGGCGTGGCCATGCCTCGCCCTAGAAGACCAGCCGGCGCTGTCAGAGCAAATGCACCTGCTGGTAACGGTTCATGGGCAGGGCGGTGAGATGCCGCGCAAGAAGCAACCAGCCAGCCCGTTTCGCTATTTCAACTCGTCACCAGAGATCATCCGCCTGGTGGTGATGATGTATGTCCGGTTCCCACTGAGCCTGCGGAACGTGGAAGACCTGCTGTCCGAGCGCGGGATCGATATCGGTGCTGTCAAAGCAAATGCACCTGATTGAAAAGTGAGCGGGCGAGGGTAGGGCATACGTCATGCCCAGACCCCGCAAACCAGCCAGTCCATTCCGCTATTTCAACTCGTCACCTGAGGTCATCCGCCTGGTTGTGATGATGTACGTCCGCTTTCCGCTGAGCTTGCGGAACGTGGAAGACCTACTGTTCGAACGCGGGATCGACATCTGCCACGAGACGGTACGTCCGTGGTGGAACCGCTTCGGTCCGATGTTTGCGGCGGACATCCGCCGCCAGCGCGTAAGCCGGATGAAGGGCTTCCGGCAGTGGAAGTGGCACCTCGATGAAGTGTTCGTGAAGATCAATGGCGAGCGTCACTACCTGTGGCGAGCCGTGGATCACGAGGGCGAGGTTCTCGAGAGCTACGTTACCAGAAAACGTGACAAATCCGTGGCATTGCGGTTCCTGAAGAAAGCACTGAAGCATCATGGCAAGGCTGAGACAATCGTCACCGATGGCTTGAAATCCTATCCTGCTGCAATGCGCGAACTGGGCAATCTGGGCCGACGCGAGATGGGGCGTTGGCTGAACAATCGGGCGGAGAACTCGCACCTTCCGTTCCGACGACGAGAGCGGGCGATGCTACGATTTCGACAAATGAAATCGCTACAAAAGTTCGCCTCAGTACACGCCTCGTTTCACAACCACTTCAACTTGCAGCGCCACCTCGTCGACCGCCAGACTTACAAGACCTGCCGCTCGGCCGCACTGGCCGAGTGGCAGAACCTTATGGCCTGAGTTCAAGCTGGGTAGGGGATTGCTGCGTCGATCGGAGACAAGTTGTGATTAGACTGACAGCTCACTTTTGAGGAGTCTTCTCATTTCAAACCTTTGCGGGATTGTGCGGTTTCGCGGCACAGTTCTTGGGCCAATCGCGCGGCGTCCATTGTGTCCGGGTAATGCGCCAGATACTGGAATCGCGCGTCCATCAGATAGGTGAGGGCGGTATGCGGCATGTCGTACCCCTCCGGATCGCTGGGGTCGGCCACTTTGGTTGCGAACACCTTGAAGGCGGCGCGCACCTGGTCGATGGCCTCACGCTTGCCGGTGAGGCCCGTAAAGCGCGGCCAAGGAGTTTCCAGAAAGTTGCGCATCACATCCGGCGTGTCGCGCTCGGGATCGACGGTGACATATAACGGCTTGATGTTCGCGGCCTGGTCGCCGAGCAGGTCCAGCGCCTCCGAAATCCGCGTGAGGGCGCGGGGGCACACCAACTTGCAATGGGTGAACCCGAAGAAGATCAGCGCGAACTGGCCTTTGTAATCCGCTTCGGTCACCGATTTGCCAAAGTGATCGGTCAGCGCAAATCCGCTCCCGATGGCATTGCCCTTCATGCCTTGCCATCCCGCACAAGCTGGAGGTCGATCGGCCCGTCAATCGCTAGGTCGAGTTCGATGCGTTCGCCTACTACTGGGTTCAAAGGCTCGCCATTGCGCAGGATCCTACAGCTGCCGCCGCCTGGATTAACGATGACTAGCTTCGCCTCCTCGACCGTATCCTTCACGGGGCGCAGCGTCAGCGACAATATGCCCTGTTCGTCGTCATAGCGCGCCTGCAGGACATCCACTTCGAACGGACATTCGCTCAGGTTCGGCTGGCGAAAATGCGCCTCGCCCCAGGGATGGTTGTAAAGCTGCCACAGGCCATCGGGCACGTTGAGCCGCGCATAGCCCGCCAGCACATTGCCCGTCAGCGGCTCGACGAAGGTGAGGTTACCCTCATCGTCATAGCTGCGGTCGTTGCGCGGATAGTACAGCCCGCCCTTCTCCCAGGTCGGGTTCATGTGCTTATCGGCATGAGCGAGCATGGCGGAAAGCGTTTCCTCATCGCCCAATTCGGACAGCCACATCAGTACCGTGCCGAAATCCGGGGTGGACCACTGCACCGCCAGTTCGTCCAGCGCGGCAGCATCGTCCACTTCTTCATAGGATTCCGCCGTACCTGGAAGCATCGCCAGCGGGCGCAGCGATACTGTGCCGTCGTCCGCGGTCTTGAGCGCTTGATAGACCTGGCTGCGGCGATGCTCCCGCACGAATTCGCGGTTCCAGGCGTGCATGATCGCGCCTGTATGCGAGTCTGTGGCCGGGCCGCCGGGAACGAGCACGTTTTGCCGTACCATGAGCATCATCGGCATCGTGCCGGGCCGGTCCAGCACGTCGCGGTCCTGCCATGCCTGGCGGTATCCGGCGGCGGCTTCCTCGGCGATGGTCGTCCCTTTGCGGATGTCGTGGAAGCGGAAGCCCAGCATCGGGAACTGGTTGCAGACCAGGAAGATGCAGTTCGGCTCGCACGCGACGCCCAGCCAGCCGTTCTCGACCATCTGCCAATAGATGATGTCGTTGATCGAGGAGAAGTCGTACTTGAACTCCATCTCCTCGCCCACGAACAGCGGCGAATGTCGGATGGTCAGGCCGCCATCCTGCTCATAGCGGTCATCGTTGAACAGCACGCCATACATGCCCGCCATCGCGTGGAGGTGGCCGGAATACATGATGTTTTCCTTCACCACCGGGTCGTGCCACTGTTCGCGGCGCCCCTCCAGGTCGGGATCGATCCGCTTGTCGGACTGGCTCGCTTCGAACCAATAGCCCCACACCTCGCGCCGCAGCATCTTGCGGATTGCGGCCTGCATCGCCTCCTTGAACACACAGGGTGCAGCAGGCAGGTGATGAAAATGCGCGAGGCCCAGCGCGTATACGATATGGCCAAGCTGGTAGCGGTACGACGACAGCCCTTCCTGCCCGGCTTCCATCGAATCCATATGCGACCAGTCGCCATCGGGCTGCGCCATAAGATTGCGCATATGCCGGATGTGCCCGGCCTGTTTATCGGTCAGCACGGCTCAGATTTCCGTCAGTTCGTACAATAGCGAGCGCGCCGGTTTGGGCGAGTAGTTGGGAACATCGGCGCCGGCCGCGGCGGCTTCGGGCGTTGCAAGGGCAGCCAGCAGTGCCTCCTTGCTCTCGTAATCGGCTTCGAACACGCAGAAGCAGTCGATGTCGCCGTTGATCTGGATGTCCGGCGCAAAGGCATAACCGCGCCGGATTGCGCCGGGCACGTTGGCCCCAAGCGGCAGGTGGACCTCCACGAAGTACCGCTTGAACTCTTCGGGATCATCAGGTGTGGGATACAGGTTGATCAAACGGTACATGAATGTCCTTTCTGGTGCCGCGACAGCGTCAGAGGCGTTCGACGATCGAGGCGCCGGCGAGATTGATATCGAGCCGCATCCAGCTTTCCTGAATTTTCTCGCGCACCGGCAACTGGTGCCACGGGTCGAGATCGGAAACGCCGGTGTAATGGCAATTGCCTTCGCCCAGCCAGGCGAATTTCGGGCGGCATTCGAGCTTGCCCAGGACCAGTTCCGCCAGCGAATAGGGCTCGTCAGGTTCGGGGCTCTGGATCACGCGCAGGTTCAACCCCTTGAGCATGAAGCTTTCGGGCACCTCCATCGGACTGAGCCCGCGGAAAACGCCGTTCATGATCCTTAGGCCCTGCGGCCGTTCGTAAGACATGCCGACGAGGTCTTCGTGCTTTTCGAACGCAATGTGGCCAATCTTCTTGGGAAAGCCGTAGCCTTCGCGCCCGGCCATCAATGCAATGCTCTGGCTGACACCCGCCTGGGTGAAGTAGGCGTACTCCTCGCCGTCATAGAGGACGTTGATGCATTGCAGAATCTCGCGATAGGGGCCGCCGGTGCTCCATTCGTAATCCGCAAAGATCAGCCGGGCATGCGTCGGGTCGGTCAGCTCGAGTTGTTCGGGCACGATCACGGCGGCCGCCTCCGGATCGGTGCGATATTCGAACGTGTACCAGTCGGCATTGCGCCAGTAGGATGGCTTCTCGACATAGGCAGCCGATTGGACAGGCATGGTCAGCTCGAACTGGTCCTTGGTGAGCCTGCCCTGCATGTCTTCTCCTGTAATCGGGGGTCTTCTACCTACTCGGCGGCTTCGACCATTACTGCCTCTCGGCCAGCATCAGTGCGGACCGGTTGCTTGGGCGGAAACGGTTTGACCGGAGTACCTTCCTTTCGCATCAGCTCGGCCATCAACTGCCGGAACATGCCCGGCCCCTTGTCGGCGTCGATCCACGCCATGCGTTCCGCAGGATGGCGGTCGATGATCTGCTGCTGCGCTTCGATCATCACGCGGTCTTCTTCGAACGCCGCGCTTGCGACGTTCCACATGCCCTCGGCTTCGTCGTCGGTCACGTCGGCTTTGCGTGGGCCCGACGAGAAGAAATAGCGGGTGGTCCGCTCGGTCATCGGGGTAACGGCCTGGCAGCTGGTATTGTCGCTTAGCGGTTCGACGTCCTCTGGCGGCAGGCCGAAGCCACACTTCTCCGCCGTGCCGGCTGGAAAGGTCGCGACGCGCGAGATAAACACACCCGGTACGACGTAATCGAGCCGCGACCAGACGTCGCCCGTGCCGCCCGACTTGGCCTGGATCACAGCGCGGGCAAAATCTCCGACGCGCCAGTTTTGATAGCGTACGCCCGTCGGGATACGCTGCCCGGCCGAACCGCCCTGCGCCTGCCCCGTCTGCTTGTCTTCGGGCTCGCCTTCGGGGCGAGCTGCCAGCGTTTTCTCATGCAGGAAGTTCACGTGCGACAGATCGAGCAGATTGTCGCTGATCAGCGCATGGTGCGCTTCGTAATCCAGTTGGCCGGTCTTGAAGCGGCGCGTCGGGTCATCCATGTAGCTGCAATCCGGGATTGTCGACGGGTCTGCCAATGCCGGATCACCCATCCATATCCACGCCCATTGGTGCTTTTCAGCGACCGGGTACGGTTGCAGGCAAAGCTGCGGAGAGAATTTCTCTTGCCCCGGCACCTCAACGCACGCTCCTTCGGCGTCGAACTTTAAGCCGTGATACATGCAGCGGATGTGGTCACCTTCGAGCCGCCCCTTCGAAAGCGGAGCCCAGCGATGCGGACACCGGTCCGGAAGTGCAGTGAGCGTCCCATCTCTCTTGCGAAAGAACACCACCGGTTCACCGGCGATCATGCGACCGGCAAGATCGCCCGCTTCGAATTCGATCAACCAGCCGACGACATACCAGACGTTCTTGAGAAACACCCTGCTCTCCTCTCCGGTCCCGGCCAGTGCCTCGTGCGCCCCGCCATTGCTTTTGATGTACACCTCTAACGATTTAGTGTCAAAGTGCTCAAAGGGCGGTGTGCGTGCGATGTCGGTCGCAGCTACTTGCGCGCTTTGCATTGCGGGCAGCGCTCCCCTACCGCGGCTGACGCGCAATACCGAACTGTGCGAAGGCTTGATGCTCGATGGGTAGACTGAATTGACGACAGACGGCTCACCGACACCGGTCGATTTGGCGGACCGACATAAGGCCATCGATGCGCATATCCATTCGCCGGCCCACCTTATTGCTCGGGCGGACCAGATGGTGAATGCGGGATATCTCCAACGATGCCGTGCCGACCGGTTGAAGCTCACCTTGCCGCAATTGCTGTATCTGTGTGCAGTCGCCGCCAATCCCGGCGGCCATCAGGCCGCAGCCGCCCGCATGGTGGGAATGGACACGCCGACCGGAGCCCTGGTGATCTCCGCCTTGGAACGCAGGGGCCTGGTCGAACGGCGGCAGTGCGACACCGACAAACGACGCAAGCAAGTCTACTGCACGGACGAAGGAGACACGGCACGGGCCAGGGGACTCGCGATCTTCGCCACTGCCACGCGTAACTTCATGGAGCCCGCCTCTCGCTCGGATCGCCAGGAACTCCAGAGAATACTCGAGAAGATTGCAGCGCATGAGGAGGCCACGCCCCCTCCCTTGTGCAATGCCGATGGCAAGCCAATCACAGTTCCTGGATACCTGCCGGCAGACGTTCTGCTAGGATACCTATTCGGGCGCTGTCTGCAGCTCGCCGTGGCGCTTGTCGCACCGGCCCTTGCTCCCTTCGATCTCACCATTCGGCAGTACGTCGTGCTAGCGATGCTCGACATCGCGGGGCCGTGTAACATGACCTTGCTCAACCGGGTCATGGGCTCCGAACGCTCTGCGATGGCCATTGTCCTGCCGACCCTCGAGGGGCGCGGACTGGTCAGCATTCATCGCGAAACCGATCGCTCGCTATCCATCGCATTGACCGAAAGCGGGCGTCTGCTTCTTGCGCAAGCAAGACCGGAAGCTGAAGCTGCCAATCGCCGTATTGCCTCCGGCCTTAGCGATACTGAGAGACTGCATTTTACGGAAACTCTCACACTGGCCCTGTCAGCGCAAATGAACTGGCTAGCGGGCGCTGTCAGAGTAAATGCACCAGCTAATGGAATTGACCTGATCAGCTAGGGTAGGGGTCTTGTCAGACCAAATGCACCAGATTGGGCGCTGTCAGAGCAAATGCACCTGCTGGTAACGGTTCATCGGGCAGGGCGGTGAGATGCCGCGCAAGAAGCAACCAGCCAGCCCGTTCCGCTATTTCAACTCGTCACCAGAGATTATCCGCCTGGTGGTAATGATGTATGTCCGGTTCCCACTGAGCCTGCGGAACGTGGAAGACCTGCTGTCCGAGCGCGGGATCGATATCTGCCACGAGACTGTGCGGCACTGGTGGAACAGGTTCGGCCCGATGTTCGCCGCTGATGTCAGGCGCCAGCGGGTCAGCCGGATGAGAGGCTTCCGCCAGTGGAAGTGGCATCTCGACGAGGTGTGCGTGAAGATCAACGGCGAGATGCATTACCTCTGGCGCGCGGTCGACCAGGAAGGCGAGATCCTCGAGAGCTACGTCACGAAGTCGAGAGACAAGAAAGCAGCGCTCAGGTTTATGAAGAAGGCGCTGAAGCGTCACGGCTCGCCAGCAGAGATCACCACCGACGGCCTGCGCTCGTACAAGGCGGCGATGAGCGAGTTAGGCAACCAGGAAAAGCAGGAGGTGGGACGCTGGGCCAACAACCGGGTGGAGAACAGCCACCTGCCATTTCGAAGACGAGAGCGGGCCATGCTCAGGTTCCGGCAGATGAAGAGCTTACAAAAGTTCGCCTCTATTCACGCCAACGTCCACAACCACTTCAACCATGACCGCCACCTCACAGACCGCAAGACTTACAAAGCAAACCGCTTGGTCGCACTGGCCGAGTGGCAGAACCTCATGGCCTGAGTTAAAGCTGGGTAGGGGATTGCTGCGTTGATCGGAGACAAGTTGCGATTAGACTGACAGCACCCGCACTTGCCATTCCGACGAAGAGAGCGCGTCATGCAGCGATTTCGCAGGATGAAGAGTCTACAGAAATTCGCCTCAGTCCACGCCAACTTCCAAAACCACTTCGATACTCAGCGCCATCTCGTCAATCGTCAGACATTCAAAGCCGCCCGCTCCGCCGCATTGGTTGAGTGGCGGAACCTTGCGGCTTGAGTTGGATGTGTGCTCGGGCGAATTTCGCGAAGTGGAGACGAGTTGCCGTTAGACTGACAGCACCTGACAGCACCCTTGTCTGCGATGAGATATCCGGACGGTCGTAGGTCTGCGATGGTCATTAAGGCTACCTCTGAACCCTAGTTCTCGCTCGGCCAATCTCCACGTGTCAGCCGTGACCAAACCACAGGCGCGACATCACCGGGTCGAAGATACGCGGGTTCAATTCACGCGCCTTGGTTCCAGCCGCCTGTGATGCCGCCTCGTTGCCGAGCAACTCTTCGGCTTCGGAAAGGCGCGCATACAGCGGGGCACTTCGCCAGCCTTGTGCTTCGGCTTCCAATAAGTGCCTGCGCGCTTCGCGAGGTTGGCCGGTTGCCAGCAGCGCTTCTGCCACCAAGATGTGGGCGTCGCCATAGGAGCGATTCGCCAGGTTCTCCAGCGCCAGCCGCAGGGCACGCTGCGGCTGGCCGAATGCAAGCTCGTTCTCGAACGCATGCGCGGTGTAGGCGAACGGCATGTCCTCGGCCCGTGCGCGCCAGATCGTGGTTGAGCGCTGTGTGAGGCGACGCACCTCACCCTCGCGCCCTTGCGCTGCATATAGCGAGGCAGCGGCATCCATTGCTTGGGGATTGCCCAATTCATCGGCAATGCGCTCCTGCACGGCTATGGCTTCGTCGAAATTTCCCAAGAGGCCTTGCGTCTCGGCCATGTAGAGTTCGGTCAGCCAGTAGCCGGGGAACAGCCTGTCGGCCTCAGCATAGTGCGCCGCCGCTTCCTCGAAATTGCCGCTCGCGCTCTCGATCATGCCGAACTGCAGGGCATAGGATGCCATGCTGCGCGGGGTGCGCAGGCTGTCACGTTGGGCGGCGACGTGTACCCATTCCATTGCCGTGTCGAAGCGGCCTTGCGATCTTGCCAGCAGGGCTCGGCGGATGGCCGTGCCTGGAGTGGGAATGAAGCTATCAGCGCGGTTATAGGCTTTGGCAGCACCTGCCATGTCGCCGCGATAGAAGGCGATATCGCCGCGCAGAGCCGCAGCTGCGGCTAGCTCGGCGGGTGGGGGCATTACGGCGACCTGTTCAAGCAGGTCGAGCTGGTGTTCGGCGGTTTCGAGATCGTGTCCCGCAAGCGCGATTTCCGCCGAAGTCAGCATCGGTCCGGAACCCTGCGGCGCCAGTGAGCGAGCTCTTTCTATAATTGCGATGGCACCGGCCAGTTCCGCCGGGTCCGACGTCAGTTTGAACCGGGCAAAGTGTGCGCGGGCGAGCCCTTCAGTCGGCAGCCATTGTTCTACCGCACTGCCCGCTCGTTCGCTCACCAGATTAAGCTGGCGGTTTGCTGAGGCAAGCTCCTGCGCGAAATCGGCAGGACCGTAACCCGCTGGCGGCAGCGCGACCCCCGCCCTGGCGGTGTCGCTGTCACTCCACATACTCTCCGCGCCGGCAACCGCCAGCACGGCGATCGCGGAAAGGGGGATGATGCGAGCTATGCGTGCCTTTCTTCTTGTTCCATTCTTGGTAACAGCGGGCTTGCCAGCCCTCTTTGTGCCACTGCCGGCCATCAATTGGGCGTTGCGCACGGGCTCAGGCCTGCACCCGTCAGGTCATCAGCCAGCGCCTCGGTCAGTCCCGTCAGCTGGGCGGTGATCTCGGGCACAAACTCGCCAGTGATGTCATCCTGCGGACGTGCATCGTTGTAGGCATTCTTCAGGTCTGATCCGATGAGCACGGTGGCGACGGCGGGCATGCCCACTCTGTCAACCCGCACGTAGGCGCCCGGTGCATCGCTCCTGAAATTGAAGTTCGAACTACCCGAAGATGCGATCGGCGGTGTTCCCTGCGGCGGTGCAAGGAACGGGAAATCGCTCTGAAAGGCCACGTCGTTGGCGGGCGGATTAAGCGGGATCATGGCCAACGTTGCAGGGCTGTGCGTCATCAAATCGAGGAAGATAACTCCCAGCGTCGCATCGACAACAGGATCTGTTAGCAGTCGACCATTGGGAAAGCCGGCTCCGGCACCAAGGTTGATCGTCAGCGTGTCGGGCACGACAGCGTCTGCCACTGTGAAGCCGCCAGTGCCGGGGATTTCCTGTGTCAGGCATGGTGTTACGTCGAACGAGGCCGTTGTCGGTGTCGGAGTGGGTGTTGGCGCAGGCGCTGGGCCTGGCGTTGGTGCTGCGACGACGTCATCATCGTCGTCGAAGCAGCTGGTCAGCATAGCGGTGGCCAAGATAGCGGATGCGGCAGCCAGTAGGCGGAGGTTCTTGCGCGGCAGGAATGTCATCACATCTGTCCTCCGAAACGACTTGCCTCTGCCCAGACGTCGATGAGGTTGTCGCCGTTCTCGATATTGTCCCGCGGGATGGAAATCACAATTGCAGTCAGGTTCTGACCGGCGAAGAAATCGCGATCACTATCGAAACTCAGAGTTCCCGTGTTCAGGGTTTCCATGAACCCCTGAGAGTCGAAGAAAAAGGGATCGTCGAACAGACCCGCCTGGACCATCACGCCGTCTTGCGTGATCGTCGTCTCTACGGCGCCCTCAATCGTCCCGGTTACGCCCGGCACGTTGTCAACTTGGATACCGAATTCGTCGGTCATCGCACCGGTCCCGAAACGCACCCGGATCGGAAATTCGGTGCTGGCGCGGCTGCCTGCGTTGGAAAGGTGGATCTGGTAGAGCACGTCCGGGTCGTAGACTGCTGGCTCGTCCGTCGCCTGCGGCCCGGCGAAGGTGACGATCACGTTGAAGCGATCAACGGTATGCCATGCGTAAAGGTCAGCGATATCGGCGGCGCGGTCAGGCGTGTTGTCCAAGCTTGGGTTCGTACGTAGGGGCGGATCGAGGTGGTCGGCGGCGGTCAGCGCAAGTCCGGGCAGGAGTTGCGCCAAGCCAAGGGCGCAAGCTGCTAAGCCTCCACTGGCCAGCAGCTTCGTCGGAATCTTCATGAAATTTCCCCCCCATGGTCATGGCATCGGTCTGATCCGGTGAAGGTGGACGATATAGTTTTCCTGACAAAAAGAACAGTAACGAGATTCTTGGAAAAAATTATGGGTCGGGAGTTGAGCAGCGACAACATGATGTAAGAGAATGGGAAACGTGGGTCTTACGTACCGGAAGTGTGAGAGTTGGTGCTGATCCTGTCCCGTTAGGCGAACCGTTTTACGCACGCCGTTCGATGTCTGCTGATGGCATTTATGTTGAGTTTTCTGAGACGTCTGATGTTGTCACCACTCTTTCAAATGACGTTCCCTCGGATCTTGAGGCGTTGGCGGGGAGGCCGGACTTGCAGCGGGCTCTCGATGAGCAAGCAGTGCCGGCAAAATTCGTGACACCGCCTAAAATCGCGATGTGAACTTGGTCAGCTATCGGGTCGCTAACTGAACCTCGGCTTTTGGGCTTTGGCAACCATAACCAGACATTCCGCAACCGGCCCAACGGGGGTCATTGCGGCCGACAATCGGTTTGTCGACGATCTTTCCAGAGGATCAGAAGGGCGACGATCGCCGACAGCGGCAGCGCCCGGTCTTGCGGAACTGACAGAAGTATTGCTGCACTACCCCCAACCAATGCCCACATCGCTGGCACAACCCAGAGCCACCATTTCACGCGACTGGCCCACAGCAACAACCCAAAGGTGTAGATTACCAGAGGGCAAGGGGCGACACCGAAAAGAGGTATTGCCGTGTATCGCTCGCCAGCCAGAAATCCAATCAAAGGATAGAAGATCATAGCGTATACGATCATCGTCGCACCGGCGCCGGTGCGAAGGCGGGAGCGAGCACCATATTCGAGGCCGCGACGCTTCCAGACGTGATAGCTAAAGAGCAGCGCTTGGATCATAAACGCCAAGGCAAAGACGCGCGCCATCGGATTGACGGGGATGAAGAATAGCGCTTGGTATACAATACCGACCCAGCCCCACATCAGTGCGAGCACCGCCGCCACAACTCGGCCGGCTTGAGGTGTCCCTCGCCATACAAGAACAAGCACGATCAGCGCTAAAAGATAAGCTACAATAACTGCAGGCCAGGTCACGGCATTATATGCCGCGAATACCTCAAAGAATTGGTCACGGGTAAACGGAAGCATCCCTCCAACGGTAAATTTTCCTACGACGGCCTTCCATCTAATTGCAGGACCTCGGC
This sequence comes from Aurantiacibacter gilvus, assembly GCF_038289935.1. Taxonomy (NCBI): domain Bacteria; kingdom Pseudomonadati; phylum Pseudomonadota; class Alphaproteobacteria; order Sphingomonadales; family Erythrobacteraceae; genus Aurantiacibacter; species Aurantiacibacter gilvus. The sequence goes on along the minus strand of NZ_JBBYHV010000002.1, from coordinate 182,970 downwards.
GATTAGCTGAGCGCAATGTCCGTATTCTGACTTGCGCTGTCTAACAGCGGACAGGCGGCTAACGGCCCAATCTTTGCGCTCATGCTCTCGTCCTGCTTCCTGTGAGACGGGGACATTTGCCATGATCGCCACTAATTGCGTTCGTGCAGCAAGATTTCTCGGCTCATCGTGCCGCCGCAATACATCCAAGTCACTCGCTCAATGGCCATGTAACGTCCTGTAACGTTGCGATTACGGTAATTAACCTAACAAGCGCACGCCGGGAGGAGGAATAGGGCGGCTGATAGATACGGGGCACATCGACCCCGTGGTCCCGGGGCTGTCCTGCAAATGCAAATCGATCGAAATTCGCTGTGTTCGACCTCGCTGCTTGTGCTGGCGCTGGCCGTTCCATCTGTCGCCAAGGCGCAGGAAGTCGGTGATAATGGCCGCATCGTCGTGACCGGCACGCGCGAACAGGTGCTGACGAGCGAGGGCCCGACCGGGAGCCGGCTGGACATGTCGATCCTGGAGACGCCGGCCACGGTGCATGTCGTGACCGGCGAGGATATTCGCCAGCGCGGCGACCTGGCGATCGTCGATGCCGTCTCGCGCGCGCCTGGCGTCACCAACGCGGGTGATCCGGGCAATGCCGGACTGACCTTCTCGGTACGCGGCTTCAACGGACAGGGTTCGGTCCTGCAACTTTATGATGGCGTGCGGCTGTTTCCCAACAACGGCTCCATCTCCTTTCCGTCAGACCCGTGGAACGTCGAACGGGTCGAGGTGCTGAGCGGACCGGCCTCGGTGCTGTTCGGCCAGGGCGCGCTTGGCGGCGTGGTCAATGTCATTCCCAGGGGACCAAACTTCGATGCCTTGGAAGTGGATGCCGAGCTGGGATACGGCTCGCAGGACACCTGGCACGCCGCCGTCGGGGTTGGCGGCCCGCTGGGCGAAATGTTCGCCTTCCGTGCCGATGTTTCCTACCGCGCGTCCGACGGCTTCGTCGACCGGGGCGAGAGCGAGAACCTTGCGATCTCCGGCGCGCTGGAATTTGCGCCCAGCGAGACCTTCAGCCTCACCCTGCGCAACGACTTCGGCAACAACGAGCCGACGCGGTATTTCGGAACGCCGCTGGTCGATGGCGAACTTGATACCTCGATCCGCCGCGAGAACTACAACGTCGGCGATTCCACCATGCGTTTCCGCGACAACCGCACCGCGCTGACGATGGACTGGCAGCTGGGCGAGAATGTCAGTGTGGCCAACACCGCCTATTACCTCACGTCGAACCGCAAGTGGCGCAACCTCGAGACCTATTGCTGGATCGCGGCTGACGGCAACTGCCCCAATGGTATCGGCTTCGGCACCCCCGGCAACATCTACCGCGCCGACAATTTCGGCATCATCCACGACGTCGACCAGTACGGCAGCCAGGGCCATGTCGCGTTCTCGAGCACGCTCGGAGGCGGCGCGTCGAACCAGCTGCTGGTGGGCTACGACGTGAACTACTTCACGCTGAACTATTCGCACCAGTTTGCTTCCGACTACCAGGAGGACGAGGTGGCGATCACGGGCTTTGACCCGGGCCTGTTCCTCGACACGGTCGGGCTGATCCCGCGCTATCACACCGATACGCGGACTTGGGCGATATACGCCGAGGACCGGCTTGAAATTACCGACCAGTTCTCGCTGGTGGGCGGCATAAGGCACGAGGAAAACCGGGTTGGCCGGTGGAACTGGGTCTACGACGCAGCAGGCACCACGATCATCGGCGATTCGCCAGCCCTCAACGGCGGGGCAGACGCCTACAAAGACCTTTCGAGCACGACCTGGCGGGTGGGCGCGGTCTACCAGCCGGCCGACGACCTCTCGCTCTATGTGCAGTACTCGACGGCGGTCGATCCGCTCGGCACCCTGACCACCTTCTCCGGCTCGGCCAGTCAGTTCCAGCTGACCTACGCCGACGGCTACCAGTACGAAGCAGGTGTGAAAGGGCTGTTCCTCGACGGCAACGGCAGTTTCACGCTCGCCGCTTACCGGCTTGTGAAGAACAACCTGTTCACGCAGACCGCGCCCGGCGGCGCGATCGACCAGGTTGGCCAGCGCTCCTCGCAAGGCATCGAGGCGAGCATCGACCTGCAACTGCCCGCGGGTTTCGGCCTGTCGGCCAATGGCACCTTGCTCGATGCGAACTTCGACGATTTCGCCGGGTTCGAAGGCAATACGCCGCCCGGCGTTCCCGAATCTTCGGCGAACCTTGAACTGCGCTGGGCGGGCATGGATCGCTTCTCGGCCCGGGCCAACCTGCGCTATGTCGGGCGGCGCTTTACCGACAACGCCAACACCTTCCGCGTCCCGGCATTCACCGTCGTCGATCTCGGCGCATCATATAATGTGACCCAGAACCTGACGCTCAGCGTGACCGTGCAGAACCTGTTCGACGAGGATTACGCTTACACCACCTACGGCAACGAGCAGTGGATCCTCGGTCGCCCCCGCTCGGTGGACGTGGCCTTGCGGGCCAGCTTCTGACCGCTCGCGCGATGTGGCGAACCACCAAGTACTGGCTTTATTTCATCCATCGCTGGATCGGGATCGCGACGTGCCTGCTGTTCGTGCTGTGGTTCGCCTCGGGGCTTGTCATGCTCTATGCGCCCTTCCCGTCGCTCGAGGAGGCGGAGGAACTTGAAGGGCTGCCGCCGATCGCGTGGGAGCAGGTAGACCATGGCCCTGATGCCGCCGCCACCGCGTCCAGCGACCTGCGCGAAATCATCCTGGAGATGCGCGGCGACCGGCCGGTCTGGCGGCTGTCGCCCTGGGAAGCTCCGGCTTATGCCATCTGGGCGGATACCGGCACGACTGCCGGGCCAGCCGACGAAGCCGAGGCGCGGGAGAATGCCCGGCTTTTCGGAGGGGCCGATGTCTCGGACATTCGCCTCATCCACAACGATCAATGGACCGTTCCGGGGGGATACGACCTTGATCGACCCTTGTGGAAGGTCGAGTTGGCGGGCGAAGCGGGCCGCGTGCTTTACGTTTCCTCGGTCGACGGTTCGGTCGTGCTCGATACGAGCTCGCGCGAGCGCTTCTGGAACTGGCTCGGCTCGGTTCCTCACTGGCTCTACCCCCGCGCGCTGCGCGAGGACCAGCCGCTCTGGCGACAGGTGGTGATGTGGGTTTCCGGCCCCTGCATCATCGTCGCGATCACCGGCATCTGGATCGGCCTGACGCGCCTGAGGATGGGCCGGCGGCGCTTCAGCGGCGGCAATATGACGCCGTACCGCGGGTGGATGAAGTGGCACCACGTCTCCGGCCTGATCGGCAGCGCCTTCCTCCTGCTGTGGATCTTCTCGGGCTGGCTATCGGTCGACCCCGGACGACTGTTTGCCAGCGAGGGCGTGTCGCCGGAGGCTGTCCGCGACTACGCCGGTGCGAAGCCATTGCCTGCGCCGGACCTGGCCATCCTGTCGCAGGTTGCAGGAGAAGCACGCCGGGTAATGGTCAATTCGGCCGCGGGGCAAGCGCAGGTTCGAATCCAGCAGCCGGGGACCGGCGATACCGTGCTGAATGCGACCTCCTACGAACCGTTGGCCGTTGACGAACAGCAGCTGCGCCAGTCCGCCTCGTCCCTGCTACCCGGGGCGGCAATCGTGGACGCCGCGACGCTGACCGAGCCCGATGCCTACTGGTATGCCGTGCACGGCGAGGTTCCGCTCCCGGTGCTGCGCTTCCGCTTTGACGATCCCGCAGAAACCTGGGTGCATATCGACCCGGCGACCGGCCAATTGCTCGCGCAATCCGATTCCCGTCGCCGCACCTACCGCTGGCTGTTCGACCTGTTCCACCGCTGGGACTTGAACGTCCTGCTGGAAACAGGGCCAGCCCGAGATGTCTTGATCTGGCTGATGTCGCTGTTCGGCCTGATAAGTTCGGTCACCGCCGTCTACATCGGCTGGAAGCGTCTCAAGCGTCCTAGTGGAGCCCGGCCCCAGGATTGACTGACAGTTTCGAGCCTCTGTTCCTGTCATCGCAAGCCGCATGGCGGCTTGCCACTGGTACTGCGCCAAAAGCCGCCAGTCCGCTTACGGCCCAAAGGCGGACTTAGCCACCAAGTTGATCACGATGTCCCGTCCCGAATTTTCGTCTTGCGTGTTTCAGCGTGAGAAGACCGCTCCGTGGGGCGCACCTTCGCCGGTCCAGCCGTGTGGCCAGGTTTGGCTGGCAAAGCTGAATCCAACCTCACCATCCGCGCCGCGGAAGGCTTCGTCGACGGTTAATTCCCCGGTCTCTTCATCAAGCTCGAGCAGATACATTCGCTGGCCCGAACTGCCGGGCGTGACCACCAACCTTCGATTATTGGGGTCCCATGCCGTCCAGTGCGGATCAAAGTTCTCTCCGAAGGTAAGGCGGGAGACTTCCACCGGTTCTGTCCCTTCGGAAATGTCGAGGACAATGAAGGCACGGATGTCCGGCACGGCCTGCACCATGTAGCGGCCGATGATCGTGGGTACTCCGCACCAACTGCCCGGATACTGGTAAACGAGCTGCGCCTGGGGTGTCGGGCTATCGAGGCCGGTAATGCGCTGGACACCACACGAAAGGGTGTGGACATAAACGGCACCATCCGGCCCGACCCGCGGTTCTTCCGGAGAGATATGGCCGTTGAGGCGGGGCCCGGGATCGAGACGATATGTGCCAAGCAGTTCGAGATCGGACAGGCGGAACAGTTGATAGGTGTTGCTGGTCAGCAGCCAATCATTGCCCATGGGTGAATTGGTAACGATCACCCTGTCAATTTCGGGCAAGACAGCCAAACCGTAGGGAAGCAGGCCTTCTTCGGCAAAGGCTGGATCGACGTTGTTGACCGAACGGACCATCCTGCCGCTATCGTCGATTTCTACCACCCCGCCGCTCATAGCCGACATGGTTTCGTTGGCGTGATGTTCAGTGTGCTGGAAGGTGGCCAGGACATTGCCGTTGGGCAGGCGAACGAAGCTGTGCGGCATGCTGAAGCCGCCAAGGCTGGTGAATGCCGCAACCTGACTTGGCTGCAAAGGATTTGTCAGGTCGAGTATGACTGTCCGGTTCGCATCATGATCGTTGGCGAACAACATGCCACTGGCAGGCATCTCGTATTCGGTGTGATGGGCATTGACGCTTCTCTGGTCGGTGGCCTCGCTGGTTACGATGTTGCCGTAGCTGGCGGAACCCGGATCAGCATCAACGACGAGGATGAAGTCGTTTCCCTCGGTGGCTGGATCACCAACCCACACAAACAGATAATTTCCGGCTTGATCCTCGGCAAGGGTATGCCCGGGCATGAATGGTGTCGATAGGGCCCCTGCGACTACGAAAAGAAGGCGTAGCATCACCGTCCCCCAAAAGCTCCCGACCCGTAATCGGCTGCCTATCACCCGAACTTATAATTGGCCAATTTGAACTGGCCTGATCACATTGGATCGGAAACCGAGATTCCCGATTTTCTGCGCTCTAACACCCGCAATTGGGTGGAAAGCGGTCGAGGAAGGCCGCGAGGTATATGCTTTCAGTGTTAACCGTTCTTCACAAGCTGAAGTCTTTAAGAGAAATCATCCACGAACCTTGGGCTAGGAGTAACTCCGTGTCGGCTAGTCAAGTTGCGTCCGTTAGAAGGCAAGATACGGTTTGCGTCGATCTGTTCGAGACGGGAATTGAGTAATTTCCCAGCGGAAGCGGAACAAACGGTTTCAACATTATAAGATTGTGGGGCGCGCCACGTTGACTCATTGCCTTGAGACAGGAACGCCATGTCACGCGACCATTGCCTGCACTTCGAAAAGACGTTGCCTGAGCCCAATCTAATTATCGACGAACTCCGAATCCACGACACACGCTGGATTACCGCAACGGTCGCGATCTTATCGATCATAGTATTTGTAATCTCCGGCAGCCAAATCATGCCGGCAATTTTGGTCACAGATTCAATAGATGCGGAACCGTCAGGTGCAGAACTCTCCGCGTTTCTGTTGAACATCGCCCTGATCATCTTCGCGTGGAAGCGATCAAATGAGCTGGTTTCCAGCTTTGCTGAATTGGACGCCTGGCAAAACCGGGCAATCAGCTTGGCCTATCAGGATGACATGACCGGTCTCTGCAACAGGCGGTATCTGACAGAGGCTTTCGAGTTGCTGCAATCGTCGAGGAATTCCTTGCCGATACTGATTTTGATCGACCTTGACCGCTTCAAGCAGGTCAACGATCTATTCGGCCACAAAGCTGGCGACCAAGTCCTGGCCTTCGCCGCGACGATGATACGACAATTGTGCCCCACAAACAGCATTTGCGTACGTCTCGGTGGGGATGAGTTTGCGATTCTGCTCTACGATAAAGATGCAGACATGAGAGTTGCGAAGAGGCTGGCATGGCAAATCGTCACACAACTCAAATCGCCGATCAGACTGGAAAATGGCGAATTCCTGATCGGTGCCTCGATCGGCATTTGTGGCTCGGAGGCGGGAACAAGAGAGCTCGACGAGCTGCTGAGCAATGCGGATATCGCAATGTATGCAGCCAAGGCGTTGGGCGGCAATTGTCTTGTCGAAGCGGACCATGCGATGGTTGCGACAAGGAGTGAAAGGAACACTCTCGAAGCCGAGATCCGCAACGGCTTGGCAAAGCGTGAGTTCCGTCCATACTTCCAGCCAATCGTAGATCTGGCTTCGGGTGAATTGATGGGCTTTGAAGTGCTGGCCCGTTGGAAACATCCCAGCCGCGGAGTGCTTGAGCCGTCTGCCTTCATGCGGATCGCAACGATCTGCGGACTCTTCGCCGAGATTTCCTTCTCAGTCATGGAGTACGCGCTCAAGGTAGCGAGAGCCTGGCCCGACCACTTGAGGATCGGGATCAATGTCGCCCAGGACCAGTTTGAAGATCCGCTCTTTGTGCAACGCGTAAGAGATGCGCTGGCTTCTCTCGATTTCCCAGCCAACCGCCTGGACCTTGAAATCCCGGAAATCTGCCTGATTTCTGACCACGACCAGTCCATGTCAAAAATTCAGCGACTTAAGAAGCTCGAAATTGGGATCGTCGTTGACGATTTTGGAACCCGATATGCTTCGATGATGAATAGTGACAGTTTGCCCTTCGACCGCATCAAGATCGGCACGAAGTTGGTGGAAGCGATCAACGAAGATCGGGCTACTGGTGCATTGGTTCAAGCAGTCGCCACTCTGGGCAAAGGCCTGAGCATCCCCATTTCGGCTGCAGGCGTGGAAACCAGCGCAATGCATGCCACGCTTGAAAGGATGGGCTGCGACAATGCTCAAGGCTTGCTTTTCGGCAAGGCACTGGCACGCGAGGAAGTTGAACTGCAATTGAAAATGGGGAGCTAATGTCAGCTACTGGAAGGCTTCAAACTCAAACCAGACAGTCCGCTGTCGGTCGAGATTGAGCCCCTAGATGTCGCCCGGGAGTGGGTGGAAAGCGGACATTTAATCACGGCTAACGTTTGCATGGCACTGTCAAAGCAAACTAGCTGAGCGGGCAGGGCGGTGCTAGCCGGCGTGGATGAGCAAGGCTGACAACCCGTTTCGCTACTTCAATTCGTCGCCCGAGGTCATTCGCCTGGTGGTAATGATGTATGTCCGATTTCCGTTGAGCCTGCGGAACGTGGAAGACCTGCTCTTCGAGCGCGGGATCGACATCTGCCACGAGACCGTGCGGCTGTGGTGGAACCGCTTTGGGCCGCTGTTCGCTGCTGACATCCGCAGGCAACGAGTGAGCCGGATGCGTGATTTCCGACACTGGCGCTGGCACCTCGATGAAGTGTTCGTGAAGATCAATGGCGAGACGCACTACCTGTGGCGTGCGGTCGATCACGAGGGCGAGGTTCTTGAGAGCTACGTTACCAGGAAGCGGGACAAATCCGCGGCTTTGAAGTTCTTCAAGAAAGCGCTGAAGCGCCACGGTAGCCCAACTGCAATCGTCACCGACGGGCTCAAATCGTATCCTGCGGCTATGAAGCTTCTGGGCATTTAGGATCGCCGCGAGATGGGGAGATGGCTCAACAACCGAGCCGAGAACAGCCACCTTCCATTTCGACGAAGAGAGCGTGTGATGCTCAGATTTCGCCAGATGAAGAGCCTACAGAAATTCGCTTCCGTTCACGCCAACGTCCACAACCACTTCAATCAGGATCGCCATCTCGTAGACCGCCAGACCTACAAAGCCGCCCGCTCAGCCGCGCTGGCTGAGTGGCAAAACCTCGTGGCCTGAACTGCGGACGTGGATAGGGCGAGTTCTGCCAACTGGAGACGGGTTAGCGTTAGACTGACAGCACCCAACGGTGCCAGCGCCGACTTTTTCAACAGAATACAGCCAATTGCGGACATTCGGGATGATAACGCGGTCTATGAGAAATGGTCGTCCGAGAGGCTTTTGCTTTCGACCGACAGCTCCCCCTTCGTCAGAAGTAACAGCTATGAGTTGAAGGTTGTCAATTGCACATGAGCGGTGATGCAGCTTAGATATCCAATCATGCAGCGGAACCAGATTTGAGATCGGCGATAACGATATGACTTGCGAACTGCACCCAATTTTTAGACTAGCTCCGTTGGCCTTGATTTCTGCATTGCCAAACGTTGCCAATGCGCAGGATCACACACTGGATACGCCGTCTTGCGAGGCGCTTTCGACGATTGTTGTTTCAGCCGAGGAGATCGGCCTGCCTACCGGTGGTGCGGCAGTTGGCCGCGCACAAATGCTCGCCGCTGACGATGGTGGCGCTGAAAATGATCCTGACGGGGAGGTGCAGCTGCCACGACCTCATCGCTGTTTAGTCACCGGAGAGATCGCGCCCGTCGATCCTGAAGCGCCGATGATCAATTTCGCCGTAAACCTCCCAGTCGTCTGGAATGGCAGGGCGCTGCAATCGGGCGGTGGCGGACTTGGCGGGGTTTTGATCTCTGCTCCCGGCAACAAAGGGCAAGGCCGGATGGACCCCATCCCGCTAGATGAGCCCTACCCTATAACGCTGGGCTATGCCGTTTTTGGATCTGATGGTGGACACCAGAGCGGTGACCTGCAGTTCGCCTACAATGACGAAGCCATGCGCAATTGGGCCGGAGACGCGCTTAAGAAGACCCGCGATGTGGCCCTCACGATTATCGGGGGAGCGTATGGTCGACAGCCTGACCGGCTCTACTTCACCGGTGAATCAGCCGGCGCGCGCGAAACCCTGTGGGTCGCGCAGCGATATCCGCAAGATTATGACGGCTTCATCGCCACTTCGCCGGTGTTGAACTGGAACTATATCCATATCGCCGATGGCATTATTCGGGACCGTCTGATCGAAGGGCCTTTGTCGGTTGCCGATATCGCCTTGGTCGCGGAAAATACGCGCACAGCGTGTGATGCATTGGATGGGTTGGAGGATGGGGTGATCGCCCGTTACCTAGAGTGCCCCAACACGGTTGCTGATTTGCGCTGCGAAGACGGAGCCACCGGAGAGGGATGCCTGTCCGATGCCCAGATACAATCGGTCAACGCGATTCGCCAACCGTGGTCCATGAATGTCCCGATGGCGAACAATGTCATCCGCAACGCTGGCTATGGTACAACCGGTGATGAAGACGGTGATCGATATCAGTGGAACTTCTATACTGTAGGGGCCCAGCCGCCCGCCGAGCGGCTTCCCGCCGGCTCCGGTTTCGAACCAGGCGTTGGTGCAATCCTCGGCTTTGCAAATTTTTGGGTTCGGCATGCAATCGCACAAGATCCCGAGTTCGAACCGCGCCACTTCAACCCTGAGTTGTATGAGGAACGTATCCAATACCTCTCTCAATTGTTCGATGCCACCGATCCGGATCTGTCCGGACTGGCGAACAGCGGCGCTCGACTGATCGTTTACCAACCCTCTGCGGATAATGCCGTGGGTACGCCTATGGTGTCTGAGTGGTATAGGTCAGTCGTGAATGCGATTGGTGAAGAGATGGCCGGAGACGTGCTGCGTTACTACGTCGGGCCGGGAGGCGGGCATAACGCCACTGGCATTACCCAGATGAACACACTGGCATTGCTGGAATCCTGGGTCGAGGATGGCGTTGCACCGCCTGATGCTCTTGTTGCGGTCGATATTGACCCAGTAAATCTGACCCGGGGTCGCGAGATGCTGACTTGCCGCTATCCCGCCTATGCACATTATATTGGCGATGGGCATACCGAGACCGCAGCCAGCTTTGAATGCCGTGACCGCCCGGATCCAATGGAGTTTCATCCCAACTGACACTGCTGTCAAATTGGATAGCAGAGTTAAAAGTGCAGTTGATTTCAGGGTAGTTCTGTCAAAGCAAACACACCTGATGGCACTGTCAAAGCAAACTGGCTGAGCGGGCAGGGCGGTGCTAGCCGGCTTGGATGAGCAAGGTCTACAACCCGTTTCGCTACTTTAACTCATCACCTGAGGTCATTCGGCTGGTCGTGATGATGTACGTTCGCTTTCCACTTAGCTTGCGGAACGTCGAAGACCTGCTGTTCGAGCGGGGCGTCGACATTTGTCATGAAACAGTTCGGCTATGGTGGAACCGCTTTGGGCCGCTATTCGCTGCTGACATCCGCAGACAACGAGTGAGCCGGATGCGTGGTTTCCGTCATTGGCGCTGGCACGTCGATGAAGTGTTCGTGAAGATCAACGGCGAGACGCATTACCTTTGGCGTGCAGTCGATCATGAAGGCGAGATCCTGGAAAGCTACGTCACGAAGAAACGGGATAAATCTGCGGCTTTGCGGTTCTTCAAGAAGACCCTGAAGCGGCACGGCAAAGCCGAGAAGGTCGTAACGGACGGACTGAAATCCTACCCAGCAGCCATGCGCGAACTTGGGAACGAGGATCGCCGCGAAATGGGCAGATGGCTCAACAATCGAGCCGAGAATTCACGCCTTCCGTTCCGACGAAGGGAGCGTGTGATGCTCAGATTTCGACAGATGAAGAGCTTGCAGAAATTCGCTTCCGTTCACGCCAACGTCCACAATCATTTCAACCAGGATCGCCATCTCGTAGATCGTCAGACTTTCAAAGCTGCTCGCTCAGCCGCCTTGGCTGAGTGGCAAAATCTTGTGGCGTGAACCGAGAGCTGGGTTGGGGCAGATCCTGCCAAGTGGAGACGAGTTAGCGTTAGACTGACAGCACCCGCGCAAGAGACAACCAGCCAGCCCGTTCCCTCACCGGCAAACGCGGAACTCGACTGGCCGCAATTCGCGCTCGATCACCCGCAGCTTGTCCAGCTCTCGAGTGAGGGAACTGTCAGGCCTTGGCCCAATAGCGAGCGGCTGGACTTCTTCCGGCAGGTGATGGCTGCGCAGCAAGGCGATTGACGGTCGCCTGGCTGGCGGCGGGCAATTGCGGCTTACCGCTTCCCGCGAGTCAAGAAACAAAAGCCTGACCGACCGTCAGGCATTGGACTGTCCACACAGGCATCACGAGGCTTAGATTCTCACTGCATCCAGAATCGTTATCCGGATAAAGCTGGCGAGAAAAAAATAAACTACCGTAAAAACAGCATACTGATGCACATTAGTATATTCAGTCCAATTTACTCTTGTGGTAAGGCCAATTCTATGCGATTTCACTGCCGGAATGCCAGAATGCCAAAAGGTAAAGGGAGTGGTGTTGATGTTTCTGAAAACACGTACGGCGATGACGTCGGGCGGGTCGTTGGTCGCAATGTCGGGTGTGCTCGGTATGGCCCTCGTGGCGGCTCCTGTGCAGGCGCAGGAGCAGGCCGCAGAAAGCGACGACAACGTCATCCTGGTGACGGCCCAGAAGCGCGAGCAGAACGTCCTCGAGGTGCCGGTCGCGGTGAGCGCAATCGGTGAAAACGTGCTCGAGGCCGCGCAGGTCAACGAGTTCGAGGATCTCACCAGTGTATCCCCATCCCTGACCATCACGGCTGGTGGCAGCCAGGCTGGCCATTCCATCGCGCTTCGCGGTGTGGGCACGGTTGCTTTCTCCACCGCTGTGGAATCATCAGTGCTCGTTGTTGTCGACGATGTGGCCCTCCTCCAGGCCGGGCAGGCCTTCTCCAGTATCACCGATCCCCAGCGCGTGGAAATTCTGCGCGGTCCTCAGGGAACGCTCTTCGGCAAGAATGCCTCGGCTGGCGTCGTGAACATCGTGACCCAGGATCCGACTGACTACTTTACTGGCTATGGCGAGTTCTCGATCACTGATGATGAGCAGTTTCGCGCCCAGGGTGCGATCTCTGGTCCGCTCAACGATGCTGGCGGGTTCCGGCTTAGCGGCTACTGGTCAGACTACGACGGTTATATCGATAACCTGACAACCGGTTCGACGCTTGGCGGTGAGGAGACATGGGGCGTGCGCGGCAAGGTCCAGCAAGAATTTGGCGCCGTTACATTCACCCTGACCGCAGACTATGGCGAAGCCACCGACAGCTTGCTGCCCGATACCTACCTGCGCGTCGACCAGAGTGACCCTGCTGGCAACCCGATCAACCAGGACTACGACCTGACCGGTATTGTACCCGGACCCGGGAACAACGTGGTGCGAAATAACGTCGACCGTTTTGGCGATAGCAACCAGTTCATCGGCTCTTTCAAGGCGGATATAGACCTCGGCTTCGCAACGCTCTCGTCGATCACCAGCTACCAGGACTGGCGCTACGATTCGATCAACGACCAGGATGGCTCGGCTGACGCCGTGATCCGTCACGACACGACCTACAATGCCGAGCAATTCTCGCAGGAGCTGCGCCTTACGTCGCCTACCGACGGGGTTTTCGACTACATCCTCGGAGTGTATTTCTCGGATGGCACGACGGACCGCTCATTCATCCGCACCTCGCCCATTCCGCCGCTCAAGCAGAACTGGGATTCCTCGGCTGATACCACAAGCTACGCAGCCTTCGCCCAGCTTGGGTACGACATTACGCCTGACACGCTCCTCACGGTTGGCGCCCGTCTCAACCACGAAGAGATCGGCGTCTTCTTCCAGGACAACCGGCCTGCAACTCCGCTGCAGTATTTCGGCAGTGATTCCGAAACTGCTTTCACCGGGAAGGTGTCGTTGCAACACTTCTTCGGTGACGGATTAATGGCCTTTGCCTCCGTTGCGACTGGCTACAAGGGGCAGGCTTTCGATGTTTCCTCGGGCTTTGATCAACGTCGTGCAGACAATCCGATCGCTTCCGAAGACAGCATCAATTACGAGGTTGGTCTTTCCGGGCGTGCGCTTGGCGGCGACGCGCAATTCCAGTTGGTTGGCTTCTGGACGGATTACGATAACTTCCAGGCCCAGGGCATCAACGCGCAGCTCCTCGCTCCCCAGTTTGAGCTGACCAACGTCGGCAAACTGCGGACGCGCGGCGTGGAATTTGAGCTCTATTACACTCCCACCGACAACCTTACGCTTTTCGGCTCGGCCGCCTACGTCGATGCCACGATCCGCGAATTCCCGGATGCACAGTGCTATTTCGGCCAAACCGAGGCACAGGGGTGCGTCTTCGATCCTGTGCTCAATCAGCCCGTACAGGATCTGGCTGGCGAAGAGCTCGGGAACTCACCTGACTTCAAGTTCAATCTTGGCTTCGATTTCGCTCAACCGGTAAGTCAGGGCCTCACCTTCTTTACGCGGGGCAATTACACTTGGCAGAGTGAGGTGAACTTCTCGCTGTCCCAGAACCCGCGCACGGTCCAGGATGCCTATGGCATCGCAAACCTCGCTGTGGGGATCCGGGATGCGGACGAAGCCTGGGCGCTTTCAATCTTCGTAAACAACCTGTTCGACCAGGAATATGCATCGCGGATTATCGACGACACCAATCCGCGAAACGATCCCTTCGTTCTCACCCAACAGTTGCCGCGCAATTACGATCGCTACTTCGGTGCGCGCCTTCGGGTTGGCTTCTAGGGACTCCCTGCGCCTAGCGTCCGGCTTCAAGGCGCGAAGGGGCCATCACTTGCGGGCCTGGTCATGTGAAAAGCATGATCGGGCCCGTTTTTGCGTAAGAACTGTGCGGATAGGATGGCTACATGGTCGGCAGGCTCTGTCAGAGTAAATGCACCAGCTAGTGGAATTGTCTTGATTAGCTAGGGCAGGGCGATGCCCAGGCCCAGAAAGCCGGCCAGCCCGTTCCGCTATTTCAACTCATCACCCAAGATCATCCGTCTCGTGGTGTTGATGTATGTCCGGTTCCCACTGAGCCTGCGGAACGTGGAAGACCTGCTGTCCGAGCGCGGCATCGACATCTGCCACGAGACGGTGCGGCATTGGTGGAACAGGTTCGGCCCGATGTTCGCTGCTGATGCCAGGCGCCAGCGGGTCATCCGTATGAGAGGCTTCCGCCAGTGGAAGTGGCACCTCGACGAGGTGTGCGTGAAGATCAACGGCGAGATGCATTACCTCTGGCGCGCGGTCGGCCTAGAAGGCGAGATCCTAGAGAGCTACGTCACGAAGACCCGTGACAAGAAGGCTGCGCTCAAATTCATGAAGAAGGAGCTGAAGCGGCATGGCTCGCCAGCGGAGATTACCACCGACGGCCTGCGGTCATACAAGGCGGCAATGGCTGAACTGGGTAATCAGGAAAAGCAGGAGGTGGGGCGCTGGGCCAACAACCGGGTGGAGAACAGCCACCTGCCATTCCGAAGGCGGGAACGGGCCATGCTCCGGTTCCGGCAGATGGAGAGCTTACAAAAGTTCGCCTCTATTCACGCCAACGTCCACAACCACTTCAACCATGACCGCCACCTTACCGACCGCAAGACTTACAAAGCGAACCGCTCGGCCGCACTGGTCGAGTGGCAGAACCTCATGGCCTGAGTTCAAGCTGGGTAGGGGATAGGGACACACGCTAATGTAAGGCCAATTAGTGCAGCTCTTGTTGGTGCAGCTCTTGAAACACGAGCGATGCCCATCCCATTTGCCGACGCACTCCGGTGAATTTGCATTGGTCTCTGGTCAAGACAGTCCACATATCTTGTCAAATTGGTATGGCCATTTGGCAACACGGTCACACCAATGCAATATCTCTCCGGGCATCAAGGCATTGTTTTAGCGCACTAAAGATCTGATTTTGCCCTCTCGCAGGACAACTTAAGCCAGCTCTGGAACACATAAACTTTCTCTTGAGGTAAGGCCAAAGGTGTGAAATGACCTAACCAATAAAAAAGGACCTATCTTAACGGAGGATGTTGATGAGGGTGGGGAAAGAAAGTGTGTTCCTGACTGGGGTGTCGCGGATTTCCGCAGCAGCAGTCATTGGTTTCTGGATGGCGGCAGCGCCGGCGTATGCCCAGAGCGAAGTCGAATCGGGTACTGGCGAAGCGGAGCAAGAAGAGTCCGCGGTCGGTAGAAACGTCATCGTGGTGACGGCTCAGAAGCGTGAGCAAGCTATCGACGAGATCACGACGGCCATCACGGCAGTCAGCGGCGAAGAGCTCACGGCAAGAGACATCACCGATTTTACCGACCTCCAGGAGATATCGCCAAGCCTCAGAATCACGGGCACGGGGGCTAACGGCAACATTTCCATTCGCGGTATTGGCACGTCTGTCTTCAGCACGAGCGCTGAATCGGCAGTTTTGCCTGTCATTGACGATCTGGCCACTCTTCAGTCCGGGCAGGCGCTGGACGCCTTGAGCGACGTCGAGCGGGTAGAGGTCCTTCGAGGCCCTCAGGGCACTCTGTTCGGGAAGGGGGCGTCTGCCGGTGTCATCAATATTGTCTCTCGCGGGCCGACGGATCAATTTCAGGCCAACTTCAATGGGCAGTATGTCGATGACGGTCGGCTTAACATCCAGCTCGGCGCGGGCGGTTATCTGACCGAAGGTGTGGGGATTCGCGTCGCTGGCTATTACAATGACAACAGTGGCTTCGTCCGCAACCGCGCTACCGGCACGATGCTGGGAGGCCTCCAAGGTTACGGCTTCCGCACGAAACTTCGTCTGGAGCCTACGGATAACCTCACCCTGGACATAAATTACAGTCACGCCGAAACCGACGAGACTGTTGCTCCGCCTACCTATCGTGTGCTGCCGCCGAACACGGGGCTTCCGATCGGCGTCATAGCAAATGACTTCCTCGGTGGTGTTCAGCCTGGTCCGGACAACCGGGAGGTCAACGCGAACTACGATTCAACGCGTGCGAGCAACACAGATGTGATCAGTCTGAGGGGTGAGTACGATCTCGGATTCGCTTCCATCGTAAGCATCACCGGCTGGCAGGACTGGCGGAACGAGACCTTCAACGACTTCGACGGCACTACTGCGCCGGTTTTCTTTACCCCGGATGGTATCACCCAGGGAGGGCCGTACAAGGCGCAGCTCTTCTCGCAAGAGCTCCGGATGGTATCCAACGGTGACGGTCCGCTCCAATGGCTCGTCGGAGCCTATTATGCCGATGGCGAAACAGACAGGCAGTTTACACGAAGCGTCAATTGCTGCTTTCCGAGTGATTGGGATTCTACGGCAGGCACCACAACAACAGCGATCTTCGCAAACGCATCATACATGCTGCCCAGTCGGACAGAGATCACTGCGGGAATTCGCTACAACAATGAACGCATCAGCGTTGAATTCCTAAATCTTCTACCGTCCAATAATCCGCCGCCAAACAACCAAAGCTGTCGGCAACTTTGCACAGGCGAATCCTCTGACGACGTCGTCACTTACAAGCTGGCCGTTCGTCAGGAGCTCAATCCTGACATGTCCGTCTATGCCTCGTTTTCGACCGGATACAAGGGAGGGGCATATGACATTACTAGCGGCTTCTCTCCATCAAGAGCGGCAAATCCCGCGGCGCCAGAGACAGTGGACTCTTACGAACTTGGATACCGTGGCGTAATCCTCGATGGTCGCGCCGTAATTGCCCTAACGGGATTCTATACGGACTATGACGAGTTCCAGCGACAAGCGGTTGTCGTTCCTCCCGATCCAAACGATCCGCCGGAATTCCGTCTGACCAACGTCGGTTCATTGCGGACCAAGGGTGTCGAGCTCGAGCTACGGACAAATCCAGTCGACGGGCTCCAGCTCAACGGTTTCCTCGCATATATCGACGCGACCATAACCGAGTACCCCGACGCGCCGTGTTATAATGGCCAGACCGAAGCCCAGGGTTGCATCGATCCGGATGGTCCGGGCGGCAGCGATCCAATCCAGGATCTGGCTGGGACGCGGCTGAATGGCGTTCCCGAGTGGAGCTATAACATCTTCGCTCGCTATGATTTTGACACGCCTTCGGTTCCGTTTGATCCGTTTATCCAGGCGGACTGGTCGTACCGGTCGAGCATCCTGAACGACTTCCTGGGGGACCCGGATGCGACCACCGAAGCGCGTAGCATTCTCGATGCTGCATTCGGTGCGAGCTTCCGCGACAGCGATTTGACGTTGACGGTGTTTGTGAACAACGTTCTCGACAAGTCCTACAACTCTACGGGCGGTGCTCCGGCCTTCCACCCCACAACAGTGGAGACGAACAATATCTTCCGTGACCAAGGCCGATCCTTCGGCGCGCGGTTGAGCGTTCGGTATTGATTCCTGGCCTTCAGCGGGGAGGAGGCTCCTCATTCCTCCCCGCTGAGACCGCCAAGTCAGGCGCAATAGCGCCGGCTATGTTCACAGTGGAGAGACAGATGATCTTGCGCTCATGGCGAGCTGCCTTCCGGCGTGCCGTTTCGTTTGCGCCAGCCGCAGCAGGATTTGCCGTGCTCCTCTCTGTCGGGTGCGCAACCGTTCCTCAAGAAGAGGGTGTTGGAGGCCAGGATCGAATCCAGACCCAGTCTGGTTTGGTAACAGGCGTGCCTACCGATACCGGAACGGTATATCGGGGTTTACCTTACGCCGCCTCCCCGGTGGGGCAAATGCGCTGGCGTTCGCCAGCAGAGCCGAACCCCTGGTCGGGCGTTCGTGACGCTTCCGAATTCGGCGCACCTTGCGCCCAGGCTCCCCTTCGAGGTCGCACGCAAATTTCATCGATCAGTCGCGAAGACTGCCTTTACCTGAACGTCTGGACACCTGAAAATTCGGCTGCCGAAAGGCTGCCGGTCATGGTCTGGATCCATGGCGGCGCGTTCGAAAACGGCATGGGTACCAGTCCGACCTATGATGGAGCCGGGCTTGCCGCAAAGGGCGTGATCGTGGTTACGATCAATTACCGCCTGGGCGTCTTCGGCTTCCTCGCGCATCCCGAGCTCACTGCAGAGTCCGCGCATGGTTCCTCAGGGAACTACGGGCTGGAGGACCAACTGGCGGCTCTCAGATGGGTCCAGGGCAATATCGCTGCCTTTGGTGGTGACCCCGATAACGTGACCATCTTCGGTCAGAGCGCAGGCGGTGCCAGCGTGAGGGCGTTGATTTCCTCGCCGCAATCGATTGGCCTTTTCAACCGGGCCATTATTCAGAGTGGGGCTTCTGTCTCGGGACTTTCTGCCATTCCCACTTCGCAAGCCGAAGAGCAGGGCTTGGCTTTCGCCGGAGAGATGTCCATCGCGGAGATGCGGGCACTTGATGCTGACGATGTGATCGAGCGAGCGACTGCCGCGAAAGACCGTGGCATCCGCTTCGCCCCCGCCGTAGATGACTACGTGATCTCCGCCTCGGCGCCTGCAGATGGGTTGCAGGTGCCGCTCGGAACGATTGAGCTCCTGATTGGGAGCAACTCCAGGGAAGGTCTTGCGGTTCCCGGAGGTGAAGGACTGGACGAAGCCCTCGAACGGGCATTCGGACCGAATGTCGCCCGGGCAAGGCGGGCCTATGGCCTGGACGGGACACCCCCGCCCGTCGATCCGGTGCTGGGGACCGTAGCACAGCAGTTTGCTACCGATGTCAGTTTTCGCTGCGGGTCTGTGGCCCTGGCAGGAGCGGGTGCGCGAGCCGGCCTGCCAATCTGGCAATACCAGTTCGAGCATTTTGTGCCCGGGCGAGAAGCGCAGGGGGCAGGCCATTCATTCGAGGTGCCGTACGTCTTCGGTAACCTTTCCTCTACTGGCTTTTCTGCAGCCGATTACGATGAAGACGATCGGCGGCTTTCGGACTTGATGATGGGCTATTGGACAAACTTCGCGAAACAGGGCGATCCCAATGGTCCTGGATTGCCCGATTGGCCGCGGTTCACCAATGCCGACAAGGAATACCTTCGACTGACTGCCGACCTGCCCGGTGACGCGCAAAGCGCGGTTGCCCTGCGCGGTGATATCTGCCCGCTGATTGTCGAATAAGAATGCCCCTGGAAGGAGAAAAATCCGTGAAGAAACCTGCTAGTTTACGTCTACTTCTGTCTGTTGCCGTCTTATCGCTGGTGACAGTATCGAGTGCTGGCATCACCCCTGCCAATGCCCAGGATCAGACTGCTACTGCCGACCAATCGAGCAGCGAAGCGGTGCCGGAGATGCGGACTCGCATCATGACCGCTCTCACAGGTTGGGAAGTGAGCGAATATCTGGAGCGTAACGATGTCATCTTCGTTCCGGTTGGCCCGGTGGAGCAGAACGGGGGAGCGCCAGTCGACGTCGAATACGTTATTCCCCTCGCTTATGCTCAGGAGCTAGCGGAAAGAGCGGACGGTTTGGTGCTGCCTCACCTTACCTATTTCTATCCGGGCGGCACCACTACCAGCCCCGCTACAGTTTATGTCTCGACCTCGGAGAGCCTGCCCTATCTCAAGGCCATTACCCGGTCCTTGATACGACAGGGCTTTCGGCGGATCATTTTCCTGACTTCGCACGGTCCGTCCGGGAACACGATGCTTCCGCTCGTGCGCGAGACGTTCGACGAGTACCATGTGCCGGTCCTCTGGATGGATACTGGAATGGTGCGCGAGCATATTCCGGGCGAAGGCCCTCCACGTTTTGGTGATGGACCTCCTAACGCGCGCAATCTCGTCACCTACGGCGCGTACGAGTTGGTCGGGCGTCTGGAGGACATGCCCGTCGGACTGAGTCAGCCTGAGCACCCGATCGAACGGGATCCGAGCAATCTTTCGCGATACGTCCCACCCTTCAACGGCACGCCAGCAGGAAGTTTCTATTCCGACCCGGTGCTGCACGGGGGGTTCGTGCGGCCTGTGACTGAAGAAGAGCGCGAGGAGTGGGGTACCGAGGGCGCCGAATATATCCGTTCGCTGGTTGATTCGTTCGATGTGAACGGGATGCTCGAGGAGCTGCGCAGGCGCGACGAATATACCCGCGTTCTCGAAGAGCGATACGGAGATCTCCTGCCTCGGTTCGACCGCTAGCTTCGGCGCTCAAAGACGCCCCGAGGGTTCTCTCCCGACCAAATACTCTGGGCGTTCTTTTTGCACGCTACACGGAAGGCCTTTCGGCAGGATCTGGGTGAGAGGTGACGTGGTCGAGGATTTCGTCATCTCTCACCTCTTTCGTCGGAAGCCTTAGTTTCCGCTCCAGACTTGAAAGGTGCCATTCCTGCCTTCAGCGGACCAAAGGTGAGATGCACTGCCTGTGACGTGCGGTCGATCAGGAGGAGGCAGTGCTCGAAATATACGTCACGATGGCAAGGCGACGGGAAATCGTCGAGCTGTCCGAGGTCGGCATTGACGGGGCCAAACTGGACTTCAACATATCGGTGGAGGATTCCAGCCCCAAAGATCCCGTCACCGGTGTCACGCGTCGCTTTGGTGACAACAATTCGTTTAGATAGGATAGCTACATGGTCTACAAGAATGCGCGCAACGCTCTCATCGGGGTTTCCTTAATTGGATTGGCGATTTCTACGGTGGCTGCATCGCGCGAGAATGCGCCGACTGTGCCTTCAATATCTGACGATCAGAGTCAGGAAGCTCCGCAGCGCCAGCGGATCGAGCTGTCGGACGGCTGGCAGTTCAATCTCGTCGGCCCCTACGGCGAAGACGGCGAGCTGGATTCCCCGCAGGCGGACGAATGGCAAACCGTCGCGGTTCCCCACTCCTGGAACCGCGTGGGCTACTATCTCTCCGACCCCGAAACCCATATCAACACGCCCGAGAACATCGATAAGACACAGGGTGTAGGGTACTATTACACCAGCTTTGACGCGCCGCAGCTCGATGGTGGACAGCGCCTTTACCTCGAATTCGACGCCGTAAGCCGGACTGCCGAAGTATGGCTGAACGGCCAGTATCTTGGTGCTAATCGCAACCCGTTCGGCCGCTTCCGGCTGGATGCGACCGGCCTTGTAGCGCCGGGCCAGGCCAACCAGCTTTACGTCAAGGTCGACAATACCCAGCCGGCCGAAGGCAACAGCACGGCGGATGTCCTTCCGATGACGGGCGACTTCTTCGTGCGCGGTGGCATCTATCGTCCTGTCAGCCTTGTGGTAACCGAGCCCGTCCATTTCGACATGCTCGATCACGGTGGTCCGGGCGTCTATGCCGCCACGACCAGCCTCGAGGGCGGCAACGCCGAGATCAGCCTTAGCGGGCGCATCACCAATTCGGGCGCCTCGGATGCTCCTGTCACTATCGTCGCCAGTTTGCTGGACGATCAGGGCGAGGTGGTCGGCTCGTGGCGGGATCAGGCGGTCATCGCGCCGGGCACGACGAGCGAGTTGGAAGGATCGATGCACGTGTCCTCCCCGCGCCTGTGGGCGGGGCTGGCCGATCCCTACCTCCACACGCTGCGCTACGAATTGCATGCCGCAGACGGCACTGTCGTCGACACTATCGACCAGGCCTTCGGCATCCGTGAGATGGAGCTCGATCCGGAGCGCGGCTTCCTGCTTAACGGAACCCCTTACCGGCTGGTCGGCGCCGGTTTCCATCAGGACACCGAAGCTTCCGACTGGGCCGTTTCGCGCGAGGAGGTGAATGAATCGCTGCGCATCATGCTTGACATGGGTGCCAATTCGCTGCGGTTGTCGCACTACCAGCATGGCAGCCCGGTGCACGAACTGGCCGACCGCTACGGCATCGTGCTCTGGAGCGAGATCGGGTTGGTCACTGCCTGGACGAATGCCCGCGACCAGGTCGAAGCGCCGCAGGGCATCGTTGAAAACGCTCGCCAGCAGCTGCTCGATCTCGTCCACCAGAACTACAATCACGCCTCCGTTGCAGTGTGGGGTATCGCCAATGAAGTGGACTTCGGACCCGGACGGCCCGATTTCCTCGGTCGCCCTCCCGAGGTCGTCGCAGATCCGATGCCGCTACTGAACGAACTTGCCGACCTGTCACGCGAACTCGACCCCCATCGGGCAGTGGTGCTCGCCAATTGCTGCGAGGACCGAGGCATGGTTGACGTGCCCGTCGTCGCCGAAGCCGTGGATGCTGTCGGGGCCAACCGCTACTACGGCTGGTATTACGGCGAACCCGGCCAGCTTGGCGAGCATCTGGATGGTCTTCGCCTGAAGCATCCCGACATTCCGGTTTCGGTGAGCGAATACGGCGCAGGTGCTGCGCCGAACATGCACACCGACAATCCGCTAGGCGGCCCGATCGACATGGCCGGACGCACCCAGCCGGAAGAGTTCCTGACGTGGTTCCACGAAGAGAACTGGCGAGAACTCGCAGATCGCGAATACTTGTGGGGAATCTGGCTGTGGAACGCTTTCGACTTCGGCACGACCGTTCGCTCCGAGGGCGATGCGCAGGACATCAACACCAAGGGGCTGGTGACCTATGATCGCGATATCCGCAAGGACGCGTTCTATTTCTACCGGGCAATCTGGTCTGACCAGCCGACGGTTCATGTGCAGGGTCGGCGCTACGTCGATCGGGCCTATCCCGTCACCGATGTGCGCGTGAATTCGAACGCTCCTTCAACGACCCTGGTCGTCAACGGCTCGGAACTGGCCACACTGAGTGACTGCGACCAGAATGTCTGTGTTTGGTCGGATGTCGCGCTGGCAGGTGGCGAGAATGCCATTGTTGCGCGCGGCAACTTCGCGGCCGGCCCGGTCGAAGACGCCATCGTCTGGCAACTCGATGAAGAACAGCGCGACGCGTTCCGCATCGACAGCGGCGCCGTGGTCGCGGCTTCGGCGCAGGTCCAGTTCGGTTCGGACGACTTCTTCGTCGGTGGGACCGCCGGGAGTACCGATCAGCGCGGCGGACGCGGTCGGCAGGCAGTGTTTGCCGAGATTGCAGGTACCGACCGGCGCGATATCGTCTCCAGCTTCCGGCAGGGCGATTTCAGCTACCGGATTCCTGCCGCGAACGGGCGCTATCACGTAACCCTTACCTTTGTCGAACCGGATCAGCCTGTCGGCGCGCGCCTATTCGATGTGGCTGCCAACGGCGATTCCGTGCTTTCGTCCTATGATATCCATCAGCGGGCAGGGGGCGCGCTTATCGCG
Source organism: Aurantiacibacter gilvus (assembly GCF_038289935.1). NCBI lineage: Bacteria > Pseudomonadati > Pseudomonadota > Alphaproteobacteria > Sphingomonadales > Erythrobacteraceae > Aurantiacibacter > Aurantiacibacter gilvus. The sequence continues at coordinate 159,714 of NZ_JBBYHV010000002.1, read as the reverse complement.
ATCACGGAAAGTTTCGATATCGAAGTCGAAGGCAACATGATCGATCTTGCGTTTTCGCCGGTCTCCGGTGAGGCGCTGGTGTCCGCCGTGGAGGTTACTCCGTTGCGATGAACCACTCCCGGTTTTGGTCCCCTCCGAGCAGGCGCGAGGTCATTGCCGGCCTCGTCGCTGCAGGGGCTGGAACCTGGGCTGGGCAGGCAACGGCGGCCAGCGAAGGCCAGCGTCCATTGGGGTTGGCGCACCTGACCGTGGCGCGCGAGCTGGCAGTAGATTACGGCGGTACGCTTCAGCGCGTCCGGACGCTCGGATACACCCACTTTGGCTTCCCCCTCGGAGCGCAGTCACCGCGCCACGAGCCGCCAGCCGATCCGGTGCAGGTTGCGGAGTGGTGTCGGCAGGCGGGGCTTGCCGTCGGCACGGTAAGGCTCTCTCATTCGGCCGATTACCCACGGCAGATGCAGCTCGCGTCCTCTATCGGGGCAGGCATCGTCGCGCAGTCGGCGGCAGACGTCTTTTTCACGGGCGAGATACCGGGCCGGACGACCCGCTCTGCGTTCGAGGGCTGGATGGACCGGCTGGAGATCATGGCCCATGCCGCACGCGAGGAAGGGTTGCGCCTCGTCTATCACAATCACGCATGGGATCACGTTGCGCTCGATGGCCTTACCCCCCTAGAATTGATTGCTGACCGGTTCGCGCCGGGCGAGGTCGATTTCGAGATCGACATGGGCTGGGCTGCGATCGCCGGTGTGGACCCACTTGCGCTGGTCGGCCAACTGGGATCGCGGGTTCTGGCGCTGCACCTCAAGGATGTCGATCGCAGCTGCGTGACCGGCAACTGCCGTCAGTTCGTCGCGCCGGGGGCTGGCGATCTGGATTATCCCGGACTGCTCGCCCAGCTGCATCGGCTGACGGATGCTATCGGTTATATCGAGGTGGATGATCCCGATGACGGCCTTCTTGCCGCTGCCACCGGTGCCGCGACATTCCTGCGCGCGACGCTGGCATAAGTGCAAGGCAAGGACAGACAAACCGCCTTCTCACTCGTTCAATCCGGATAAGGCGCTTCCTTATCGCGCGACGGGATGGCTCCTGGGCGCATGATGGTCCATGAGGCCAGTTCATGACCACGCTCCGCGGCCTCGCGCGGCTCCATTCCAGCAATGCGGGCCGCGAGATATCCGGCGTTGAAGGCGTCTCCGGCCCCGCTGGTGTCCACGGGGCGCAGACGCGCAGGCGGTTCGAGCCGGCTGCCATCGGGCAGGCGACAACCTGCCTCGCCGAGTTTGACAACCGTTTCCCCGCAGCCAAGCGCCTGCCAGTGCGCGGCCACGTGGTCTGCATCTGTTGAACCACCTAAAGCCTGCTCGTCATCGAGGGTGGGCAGGCCCGTGGTCGCAATGGCGATCGCGCGGTCGCGCCACTGTGCGGCAGTCCGCCGGTCATCCCACAACATCGCCCGATAATTGGCGTCGAAGGCAATCTGGCCACCCGCTTGGCGGACTTGCGCCGCAAGCGTTAGCAGCGCCTCCTTCCCGGCATCGGGCAGGATCGCCAGCGAGATCAGCGAGAACGCCAGCAGGTCTGACCGCCTTATGCGATCGACCGCTTCCGCGCTTTCCGGAAGAGCGAAAAACTGCCGCGCCGCGCTGTCGCTGCGCCAGTAGGCAAAACTGCGTTCACCTGCGACGTCGAGTGATATCGCATAGAGGCCTGCAGCGCGTTTCGGATCGGTGAGCAGGGTCGAACAATCCAGCCCTTCCGCAGCCCATGTCGCGCGCAGGCGATCGCTGAAGCTGTCACTGCCCAGAGCGGAGGCAAAGGCCACGTCACAGCCTGAACGGGCCATATGGATCGCCGTATTCAGAGTGTCACCGCCATGCCCCAGCCGGTAATCGTCGGCTGCAGCCTGCCGCAGCTCGACCATGCCTTCGCCGACGAAGGTGATCCGCGGTGCGGGCAAGGTCACCAGTTCCACATGCTGCCATCTTCGAGCCGGGCGACCGGCAGGTAGGCTGGCTTGTAAGGGTACTTGGCGGCGAGCGCCTCGTCGATATCAACGCCATGGCCCGGCGTTTCCCCGCAATGGAGGTGGCCGTCGGCGAAGTGGTAATCATGCGGGAAGACTTCGTCCGTCTCCTCGGAATGGCGCATGTATTCCTGGATACCGAAATTGGGAACCCAGGTATCGAAGTGCAGCGCGCATCCCATTGTGACCGGCGACAGGTCGGTCGCCCCGTGGCAACCGGTGCGGACCTGGTAGAGACTGGCAAGGTCGGCGATGCGGCGAAGATGGGTGATGCCGCCGGCGCCAACCACGGTGGTGCGGATATAATCGATCAATTGGTTCTCGATCAGGTCCTTGCAGTCCCAGATGGTGTTGAACACTTCGCCAACGGCCAGCGGCGTGGTGGTGTGCTGCCGCACGAGCTTGAATGCCTCCTGGTTTTCGGCCGGGGTGCAGTCCTCGAACCAGAACAGCTGGAACGGTTCGAGCATCTTGCCCAAGTTGGCGGCTTCCTGCGGAGTGTAGCGGTGGTGCCCGTCATGCAGCAGGTGGTGGTCAAAACCGTAGGTGTCGCGCAGCTTTTCAAACAGCTTTGGCGTGTGGTTCAGGGCCTTGCGCGTATCCCAGCCAGAAACCGAGGGCAGCTGGGCATCGGCGGGTTCGTAATGCAGCACCCCGCGCCCGACACCGTATGCGTCCTTGATGCCCGGAACGCCGGTCTGGGCGCGGATCGCCTTATAGCCCATGTCGATATACTTGCCGACAGCATCTACCGTCTCTTCGATGTCGGCTCCATTGGCATGACCATAGACCATCACCCCGTCCCGGCTGCGTCCGCCAAGCAACTGGTAAAGCGGCATCCCGGCCATCTTCGCCTTGATGTCCCACAAGGCCATGTCCACCGCAGCGATGGCGCGCATGGTGACAGGGCCGCGACGCCAGTAGGCCCCGCGATAGAGGTACTGCCAAATATCCTCGATGCGGCGAGGGTCCATCCCGATAAGGCACGGAATTACGTGGTCTTCCAGGTAGGAGGCTACCGCCAGCTCACGCCCGTTCATAGTCGCGTCGCCAATCCCGTATACGCCCTGGTCCGTTTCGATCTTCAAGGTAACGAAATTGCGGCCCGGGCAGGTAATGACGACTTTTGCGGCTTGAATTTTCATTAAGGACCCCGGAAGTTCGCGAATGTCAGTAAGCAATCCTTGACGACACCATTTTGGTCTGTCAAGTTTCAAAAATCGGTAAGTCCAAAAGGGGTGGATATGCAAAACAAGGTGCAGGCGACTCCCCGCCTTTACAAGGAAGTGGCTTCAAAGCTGCTTCAGGAAATCCAATCAGGCAATTATGCCGTTGGTGCCCGCCTTCCCGCGGAGCGAGATCTGGCCGTCAAGTACGACGTCAGTCGCCCTGTAATCCGCGAGGCCATTATCGCCCTCGAAGTGCAGGGCCTTGTCGACGTGCGCGTTGGCTCGGGTGTTTATGTCCATTCCGCCACCGGCCAGAAGATGATTCCCGCCGGGGATGTCTCCGCAATCGAGCTTACCGAAGCACGGTTACTCGTCGAAAGTGAAGTGGCCGCGCTGGCAGCTTCGCAAATTACCGACGACGAACTGGCAGAGCTGGAGGCGCTTGTTCGCAAGATCGAACAGGAGAACAAGACCGCAGGCGGCAAGGAAGAAGCTGACGCGGACTTCCACCTTGCTATTGCCAAGGCCACGAAGAACAGTGCTCTTGTAGAGTCCGTCGAGCGCTTGTGGGAGTTGCGTAACACCTCACGCGAGGCGGCGCTACTTCACGAAAAGGCGCGCCACGCGAACATCAAGCCGGTGGTGGACGAGCACACCGCGATCCTGCACGCCTTGCAGGAGAGGGACCCCGCCGCAGCGCGCGCTGCCATGCGTGCCCATCTGTTGCAGGTGCTCGACAGCCTGCTTTTCGCGACCGAGCAGCGCGCTGTCGACGAGGCCCGCCGCAGCATGCAGGCCAAGCGGGAACGATATTCCCAGCTGACAGCCTGATACAGGCCGAGAGAAATTAGCCTAGTCATGCAAAAGCTCAGTCTCCATCCTGACCGGCTCTTTCCGGCACATGAAGCCACTCGCTCGATCGCCCGAGAACTCTACGAATCCGTGCGGGGCCTTCCGATCATCAGCCCCCATGGGCACACCGATCCCTCATGGTTCGCGGAGAACGAGAAATTCAGCAACGCGACCGACCTACTGCTTGTCCCGGATCATTACCTGCTTCGCATGCTCTATTCGCAGGGCATTCCGCTCGAGTCTCTCGGCGTGGCAGACGCATCGGGCGCGCCGGGTGCCGACCCGCGCGAAGCCTGGCGACTGTTCGCTAGCAACTATCACCTGTTTCGCGGAACGCCGTCGCGCATCTGGCTGGATTGGGTATTCAGCGAGGTTTTCAAGCTTGATGTGCTCCTGACCGCGGAATCGGCAGATCCCTATTTCGATACAATCACCGACGCTCTCCAGCGCGACGAGTTTCGGCCGCGTGCCCTGTTCGACCGCTTCGGAATCGAAGTGATCGCGACCACCGAAGGTCCTCTCGACACGCTCGAAAGCCATGCAAAGATAAGGGATAGCGAGTGGGACGGGCGGGTGATTACGGCCTATCGCCCCGATCCCGTGATTGATCCGGAATTCGAAGGCTTCCGGAAGAATCTCGACGCCTTGAGCGATCTCGCGGGTGAGGATTGCACATCTTGGCAGGGTTATCTGGCCGCGCACCGCAAGCGCCGCGACTTTTTCCGCGAAATGGGCGCGACATCGACCGACCACGGGCATCCTACGCCGTCAACGGCAGACTTGTCGGGTGCAGAGTGTGAAGACCTGTTCCGCAGGGTAAAGGCCGCCGAGGTCGACCCGGTCGACGCCGAACTTTTTCGCGCGCAGATGCTGACGGAAATGGCGACGATGAGCCTTGACGACGGGCTCGTCATGCAGATCCATCCCGGTTCGTTCCGCAATCATAATCCTGCGCTGTTCAAGCGGTTCGGAAGGGACAAGGGAGCAGACATTCCTTTGCGCACGGAATATGTGCGCGCCTTGCAGCCGATGTTGGCAAAGCATGGCAATGATCCGCGCCTGTCATTGATCGTCTTCACCCTCGACGAATCCACCTACGCTCGCGAACTCGCCCCTCTGGCCGGACATTATCCCGCACTGAAGTTGGGGCCTGCATGGTGGTTCCACGACAGCCCCGAAGGGATGCGTCGCTATCGCCGGATGGTGACCGAGACGGCGGGCTTCTACAACACCGTCGGCTTCAACGACGATACCCGCGCATTCCTGTCCATACCCGCCCGGCATGACCTGGCGCGGCGAATCGATTGCGGCTTCCTGGCCGAACTGGTTGCAGAACACCGGCTCGATCAAGCCGAAGCTGCCGAACTGGCGCAGGATCTAGCGTATAACTTCGCCAAGGCGGCCTATAAGCTGTGAGGCTTGCGGCACAGACCATCGAACAGTTGCAGGCTGATGTGGCGCGTCCGGAATACGGCCGTTCGCAGGCCGTAGGCATCGTGCATTTCGGCATCGGCGCGTTCCACCGCGCGCATCAGGCGGCCTATACCGATGCGTGCCTGAACGCGGGTGAGCAGGGCTGGATGATCGTCGGCGTGTCGATGCGCTCGCCGACAGTGGCCGACCAGCTTAATCCGCAGGACGGACTTTACACCCTTAAAGTGCGGTCTGCCGGAGACGGCGAAACTCGCGTTATCGGCTCGGTCGCGCAGGTCCTGGTTGCCGCGCCGGACCGTGCGGCAATCGTGGACCAGCTTGCGTCGGCTGACTGCCATGTCGTCACCTTTACCGTGACCGAAAAGGGTTACTGCCGCGCGCCCGATGGCTCGCTTGACCACACCCAGGCGCGGGAAGGGTTTTACCCGATCCTTTGCGAAGCGTTGGCCCGGCGCCGGGACAGCGGGCTGGCTGGCCTGACGCTTCTGAGTTGCGACAACCTGTCCGGCAACGGCAAACAGCTGCAGCGCCTGATGCTCGAATGGATCCAGGCAGAGGCGCCCGACCTTGTGCAGTGGTTTTGTGATAAGTGCACCACGCCCGACAGCATGGTGGACCGCATCGTGCCCTCCACCTCGGTGGCGGATATCGACGAGCTGGAAGGAGAGACCGGCCTGCGTGATGAAGGCGCTGTTTTTACCGAAAGCTTCAGCCAGTGGGTGATCGAGGACCGTTTTGCTGGGCCTCGTCCGCAATGGCAGGAGCACGGCGTACAGATCGTGCCTGACGTTACGCCGTTCGAGGCAGCGAAGCTGAGGATGCTCAACGGTGCGCATTCGCTGCTCGCCTACGCCGGCCTCGACCGCGGCCACACCTTCGTGCACCAGGCCATTGCCGATGGCGAACTGCGCGACTTGGTGCGGCACCTGATGATTGAGGAGGCCGCGCCGACGATCGATGCGGGAGAGGGACAGGATCTCGCTGCCTATGCCGACGAACTGGTCGCCCGTTTCGAGAATCCGGCTCTCCATCATCGGCTCGCCCAGATCGCGATGGACGGCAGCCAGAAGCTGGGCCAGCGCTGGCTCGATACTCTCGCCATCAACCAGCAGCGCGGGCGTTCCTGCAATGCGATCCTGACGGGCATCGCCCATTGGCTGAACCACGTCAGCGGCGATGTCCGCACGGTTGACGATCCGCATGCACAAGCCTTGCTGGAGGTGTGGCAGCAGGCCGGACAGGACGGGCTGGTGCGCACAATGTTCGGCGAGGGCGGGCCGATGAAGTCGGCCTGGCGCCCGGCTGTGGAGGACATTGCTACCATCGACCGGAAATTGCGGAGCCTGCGGTGCGGGGCGTGAACCGTCGCCGCGCCGTGCTAGGCGGCAGTGCGTTCTGCCTGTCGCTTTCGCTTGGCGGCTGCGGCACCGGCAGCCGCGCCCTTCTGGCGGCGGACAGCCAGCCGGAAAACTATCCTACCGTTGTTGCCTTGCGCTTCTTTTCGGCCGAACTCGACCGGCTGACAGGTGGCAGGCTGAAGGTCGACGTCTACCCGTCCGAACAGCTTGGCAGCCAAAACGATACGCTGGAACTGGCGCAACTGGGCGGAATTGATTTCATCCGGATAAACTCGGCCCCGCTCAATGTCCTGATCCCCGAGACGCTGGTGCCTTCGCTGCCTTTCCTGTTCCGCTCGATACCGCACATGCGCGCCGCGATGGACGGGGGCCCCGGGCAGACTATCCTTGCCGCGCTGGAGCAGTACGGCCTTGTAGGCTTGGCGTTCTACGACAGCGGCGCGCGCTCGATCTACACCGTGGACCGGCCCGTGCGCGAACCGGCGGACATGGTCGGGATGAAGATCAGGGTGCAGACTTCCGACCTGTTCGTCTCCATGATCGAGGCGATGGGCGGCAACGCTACGCCGATGGCTTACGGCGAGGTTTACCAAGGCATGGTCCAGGGCGTGATCGACGGGGCCGAGAATAACTTCCCCTCCTATGAAAGCTCGCGCCACTATGAGGTTGCGCCGGTTTACAGCCTGACACGGCATGTCATGGCGCCGGAAATCTTGGCCATGTCAAAGATCAGCTGGGACAGGTTTTCGCCTGCGGATCAGGATGCCGTGCGCGCTGCGGCCCGTGCGTCCATTCCGGTCATGCGCGAAACCTGGGATGAGCGAGTTGTGGAATCCCGCCGGATCGTTTCCGCCGCCGGAGTGCAGATCGTCGAAGATATCGACACGACCGCTTTCAGCGACCTCATGAAGCCTGTGTGGGAAAGCTACGCGGATACGCCGGAATTGCGCCGCCTGGTCGAAGATGTTCGCAATTTCGGAGACGGCAATGGCTGAGCGCGCAATCAGCCTTATAAGCCGCGGGCTCTTGCTGATGTCGGCTCTGGCCCTGGCATTGATGATGGCCATACTGACCTGGCAGGTCTTCTCCCGCTACCTTCTCGGTGACAGCCCGGCGTGGGCAGAGCAGGCTGCCCTGATCCTGATGATCTGGATGACCTTTCTCGGCTCCGCTTCGGGTATCGCCGATGGCTTTCACATCCGCATTGTTGAAGGCGTGACAAGCCTGCCGCAGCCGTGGCGATCGCGCGCCGTCAAGGTTGCCAATCTGCTGATCATCCTCGCCGGAATCATGATCCTAATCCTTGGTAGCGAACTGGTCGGTGCGACCTGGACAAATGCCGTGCCCACGCTGCCGGTGACGCGCGGGATGGTCTATCTCGTCATTCCCTTTTCAGGCGCGCTCATGGCAGCTTTCGCCTTGCAGAGACTCCTTCGCGGCGAGGAAATCGTCGGGAGCGCGGGAAGCGCGTGACCCTGATCCTCCTCCTGCTGTTGTTATTGGCCATCCTCCTTTATCTGGGGGTGCCTGTTGCCGTTTCGCTGTTCCTTTCGGCCTGTGCAATCCTGCTGGCGCTCGACATCCCGCTTGTGGTGGCAGTCCAGCGGATGTCGACCGGGGTCAACATTTTTACCCTGATGGCGATCCCGCTGTTCATCCTCGCCGGTGAACTGATGACGCAGGCAGGCATTGCACGGCGCCTCGTCAACCTCTCGGAATCCACGCTGGGTTCCGCTCCGGGCGGCCTTGGGCAGGTCACCATCCTTTCCTCGATGCTTTTCGGCGCAGTCTCGGGATCGGCGCTCGCCAGCGCTTCGGCAATGGGATCCGCCATCGGGCCGGAAATGCGCAAACGCGGCTTCGACGCTGATTACGCGGTGAATGTTTCGACCACCGCTTCGATAACCGGCCTGCTGATACCCCCGTCCCACAACATGATCATCTATGCGACTGCTGCGGGAACGGGCATTTCGATTGGCGACCTTTTCCTTGGCGGCGTGCTACCCGGCGTGCTGACCGGGGTGGCACTCATGGTGGTGGCGGGGATCGTCGCCACTAGGCGGGGCTATCCTCGCGGCAGCTTCCCGGGCTTGCGTCCGGTAATCAGGGCCGCGGCCAGCGCCTTTCCCGGCATCTTGACCGCAGTCATCATTCTGGTTGGCATCCTTGCCGGGATATTCACTCCCACGGAGAGCGCCGCCATCGCCTGCGCCTACACGCTACTAGTCGGAGCTTTCGTCTATCGCGAACTCGATCGCGACCGGCTGCGGGCTGCCTTCGTCAACAGTGCGCGCACCACCATCATGGTGATGTTCATCATTGCAACCGCGTCGCTCTTCGGCTGGGTACTGGCGGTTCTTCAGACACCAGCCCAGCTTGCAGAATTGCTTGCACCCGCCATGACCAGCCCGCTGCTGACCCTTGTCCTGATCGCGGTCATGCTGCTGGTGCTGGGCACCTTCATGGACATGGCGCCGCTGATCCTGATCACCACGCCGATCTTCCTGCCAATCGCCATGCAGGTTGGCATGGACCCGGTGCAGTTCGGTGTCATGCTGATGCTGGCGCTCGGCATAGGACTGCTTACGCCGCCGGTCGGTTCGGTTCTTTTTGTAGGATGCGCTGCTCAAGGCATCACGATCGGCGAGGCCCTGAAGTCGATATGGCCGTTCTATCTCGCTTTGTTATTTGCCTTGCTTTTGGTGATCTGCGTGCCTGGTCTTTCGCTGTGGTTACCCGCTTTGCTGGCTTGATCTGGCAGTCCCTCAAGGCCTGATCTGAGCGCGAAAAAGGGCGTGCTTCGCCGATCAGAGACAAGTTGTGATTAGACTGACAGCACCGCCACCGGCACTGTCAAAGGGATGGCGGCCAGGTGATCAGATTGCTTGCCGGAGCAGATGAGCAAGGCTGATAATCCATTCCGTCATTTCCACTCATCGCCTGACATCATCCGCATGGTCGTGATGTTATACGTCCGGTACCCGCTTTCGCTGCGGAACGTCGAGGATCTGCTTTTCGAGCGCGGTTACGACCTGTGCCACGAGACGGTTCGGCTATGGTGGAACAGGTTCGGCCCGATGTTCGCAGCTGACATTCGTCGGCAGCGCGTCAGACGGGTGAAGGGCTTCCGACAATGGCGGTGACACCTCGACGAAATGAACGTCAAGCTAAACGGTGAGATGGTGTACCTCTGGCGCGCCGTTGATCACGAAGGCGAAGTCCTGGAGAGCTACGTCACGAAAAAACGGGACAAATCCGCGGCCTTGTCGTTCATCAGGAAGGCGTTGAAGCGCCATGGGAAGGCCGAAACGATCATCACCGACGGCTTGAAATCCTACCCGGCTGCGATGGCAGAACTCGGCAACTAGGACCGTCGCGAAATGGGGAGGTGGCTGAATAACCGGGCGGAGAATTCACATCTTACATTCCGACGACGAGAGCGAGCGATGTTGCGATTTCGACAGATGAAGTCGCTGCAGAAATTCGCTTCCGTCCACGCTTCGATTCACAACCATTTCAATTCCGAACGCCACCTCATCGACAGAGAAACCTACAAAGCTCGCCGCTCTGCCGCATTGGCAGAGTGGCAAACCCTTGCGGCATAGGTTCAGCTGGGTCTCGCCCGAATTGCGCCCAGCGGAGACGAGTTGCCATCCGACTGACAGCACCACGGCGACCGATTTGGCATTGGAGCGCAAGCTTTAGGCACATCCGGAATTCCAGTGTAACATGTCTGCGAGGCCGTGAAACGCCTCTTGGCCGATCGCGGTATGCTGCGTCGGACCTCGGGTCGCGGGGGATAGCGGCGGTGTTGTTGCGCCGTCCCTCAAGCCGAGGGGATGTGACGATGCACGAGGGTGTTGGACTATCTATTTTGGGGCTGTTCGGGCTCCTCACAATTGCAGTTTTGATGTTGCCGGTGACACGGCGATTGCGGCTTCCTTACACGGTTTTCATTGCCGCAATCGGGATCGGCCTCAGCGTAGTCTTCTTGCCCTTGCAGGGCCTCGAACTGGGCATGATCGGCGACTTCCGCGATGCCGCCTCTTCATTTGGTCTGACATCAGAGATCGTCTTCTTTGTCTTCCTTCCTGCACTGGTCTTCGAGAGCGCATTATCGATCGATGTTCGCAGGCTGCTGGCCGACATCTGGCCAATCTTGCTGCTTGCCATCCTCGGCCTGCTTGTTTCTGCTTTCCTTGTTGGTGGCGCTTTATGGCTTGTGGCAAGCGTGCCCTTCGTTGTCTGCCTGCTGCTGGGAGCGATCCTCTCAGCGACAGACCCGGTAGCAGTTGTGGCCATCTTCAAGGATCTTGGCGCACCCAAGCGGCTTGCAGTACTGGTCGAGGGCGAAAGTCTTTTCAATGACGCGACAGCCATCGTGCTGTTCAACATCCTGGCTGCAATGATCCTGACCGGGGCAGGCGCTTCGCTTATGGCCGGAATGCAGTCATTCCTGACGGTATTCGTCGGCGGAATTATTGTCGGTTTCATTATGGCCTGGATGTTCGTCATGGTCATAAGGCATGTGCGCAACATGGCAGTGGTAGAGGTCACGTTGACGATCTCGCTGGCCTATCTCTCATTTCTGGTGGCTGAGCACTACCTGCACGTCTCGGGAGTGATGGCCACTGTTGTCGCAGCCCTGGTGATCGGCTCACGCGGGCGGACGGCGATTTCGGCGGATGGCTGGCACCTACTCAAGGAAACTTGGGAGACCATAGGATTCTGGGCCAATTCGCTGATCTTCGTGCTGGTCGGACTTGCGGTGCCTGCAATACTGTCAAGCCTTGCGCCGGACTACTGGTTGGTCCTGTCGATCGCGCTCGTAAGCGCCTTCGTCGCCAGGGCTGGACTGACCTACATCATGGTTCCGGCGATAGCGGCGCTTCGGATAGGCATGCCAGTTTCCGTCGGGTTCCGGAGCGTCATGTGGTGGGGTGGCCTGCGCGGAGCGGTGTCGCTGGCCTTGGCGCTTTCGGTGTACGAAAATCCGTCTTTCCCTATCGAAGTGCGCGAATTCGTGGTGACGCTGGTGTGCGGCTTCGTGCTGTTCACGCTGCTGGTCAACGCTCCGACTGTCGGCTTCGTGATGCGCTTTTTCGGTCTCGACAAGCTGTCTGCCTCGGACCTTGTGGTGCGCAGGCGCGCAATCGACAAAGTAAGGAGTGCGATTGCCAATGATCTGCCCACGCTTGCCAGCCGGCAACGGATCGCTCCCGAGACGGCCAGCATGGTTGTTGCCGATTACGAAGGTGAGGCAGAGGAGCACGCGGATGAGGCAAGCGCCGATGCGCAACTCAGCAAGGACGACTGGCTCAAGATCGGACTGCTCTCGCTTATCGGTCAGGAGCGAGAAGCTTATCTCGATCAATACGCTGCTGGTCACATTGCCCCGCATATCGCGCAGATATTGCTGGGTTGTGCCGATGACATTCGCGACCAGTCCAAGGCAGACGGGGTGGACGGATGGGTCAGGGGACACAAGACGGCTTTGGAATTCGACTGGCAGTTTCGCCTTGCGCTGTTTCTGCAGCGGCGCTTTCAGACAAGCCGTATGTTGGCCCAGCGCCTTGCCAGCAGATTCGAATCCTTGCGGACCATGCGCCTGGCCGTGCTGGAAGTGAAGGATAAGGGGCTGCACGATCTAGAGCAAATCACAGGGCCTGAAATCCTGGCCCAACTTTCCCGGTTGCTAGACGAGCGCGAGAACGAGATCAGCAAGGCCTTGCTGGCCATTCGCAAGCAATATCCCGACTATGCCGATTCTCTCGATCGGCGCTATCTTAAACGCTGTGCCATTCGCCAGGAGCGAGAGAGTTATGATCGTCTTAGCGAGGAAGCGATCATCGGCGGTGAACTGCTCCTCAATCTGCAGGACAATCTCGATGGACAATACCATTCGCTCTCGCGGCAGCCGAGGCTGGATCTCGGACTTACCCGGGAACAGCTGATCGCCAAGGTTCCCATGTTCAAGGCGTTGTCGGACGATCAGCGGCAGGCCGTCGCAAAGCTCCTAAGCCCCCAACTCAGCGTCCCAGACGAAATTGTTATACGAGAAGGTGATCCGGGTACCGGCATGTATTTCGTCTCATCGGGGGCCGTACAAGCCGAGATCCAGCCGGTTCCCGCGATCATCGGGACAGGTGGATTCTTCGGCGAAATGTCATTGGTTATCGAGCAGCCGCGCACGGCCAACGTCGTTTCGCTCGGCTATTGTGAATTGCTGGCGCTGTCCAGGCGCGACTTCGAGACGTTGATGGACTTGGACGACGGTATTAGCGATATTATCAAGTCCGTTGCACGTGAGCGCCAAGAGGAATTATCCGGCAACTAATGTCACGCAGGACTTGCACGAGCGATTGAAAGCAAACCCAGTCATCGAATGAACGGAATCGCTCGCACCACAACCGCCAATTTCGAAGAACGTCCGCAAGCGGGTCGTTAGCGGCTGGTCCGCTCCAGTAACTTCCGCAGCTTGGCAAATCAGTCACTAACTGGGTGGAAAAAAGAAATTCAAGACAGAATCCGTCTTGTCCATTCTTTCCCTTTCACCGTTTTGAGCGACTGCCTCCTTTATTCCTGCAAAGAGATGTCGCTGCTCATACCCTCTTTATGACCAAACCTTCATTTTCGACTGCCAGTTTGCCGTCATGGAATTGACGCCATTTTTGACAGAGAAAACCGGGGGATCGCGTTTGGACGCCAGCAAGCCCTCTCTTCGACATAGGCCAAATGTCCATATGCGCTAGGCTCGAATGACTCACTAGGCGCCTCGCCAACAAGAAATCCAACCTGTATGAGAAAAACGGCTACTTCGTAGCCAAGACCGACCTCGCATAAGCTGAGGGGGCGCCGCGAAACCCGGTCACAAGATATCGTGCCAACAGATTTAGGCTGGCTTTGAAAAAGAATATCGGCAAAAAGATCTAGCTGCGATTCTCGAATGATGAGCGGTCAATGCTCAATATAATTGGAGAAAAATAATGGGCACTACAACTAACTCGCCTTTTTTCTACCTTTTGGCAAGCACCTCCGCGATGAGTATTTTTGCGCTCACTCCTGACAGCGCACTTGCGCAGGAGGCAGAAGCATCCGCAGAGACAGAGAACCGCATCGTGGTTACCGCCACCAAGCGCGAGCAGGATCTGCAGGACGTTTCGCTCGCCATCAGCGCATTTGAGGGTGAGACGCTGGCAGACAACCAGATCAACACTCTCGAAGACCTGCAGGTCGCCGTTCCGTCGCTGACCGTGGGTAACGATTTTGCTTTCGCCAAACTTTACATCCGCGGCATCGGCCTAAACTCATCGCTTCCTGGCCTTGATCCTTCGGTGGCGCTGCACGTCGATGGTGCCGTTGTGGCCCAGCCTACCCAGCAGTTCGCCTCTTTATACGACCTGGCCCGTGTGGAAGTGTTGCGTGGCCCCCAGGGTACGCTGTACGGACGCAACGCCACGGGCGGCTCGATCAACCTGATCACTGCCGAACCGACCGACTACTTCGAAGGCTACACCCGCCTCACCGTAAGCGGCGAAGAACTGGGCATCATTGCCGAGGGTGCGGTCTCCGGCCCGCTGACCGACAACATCCAGGCGCGTGTCTCCTTCCGTCACCAGAACCGTGATGGCTTCGGCACGCACACCCTAACGGGCGAAGACGTGGACGATGCCAACAAGATCGGCATTCGCGGCCAGCTCAACTTCGATATTTCGCCAGCTGTCTCGAACCGCGTGATCGTGGAATATTTCCGCGAGAACGAACGTTCGCGCGCGGTGAAGTTCCTCGGCGCAAGCTTCCCGCAGACCGTTATCGACGGACTGCCGGCGCAGATCGCCGCGCTCAGTTCTAACCAGCCTGGCGTCAGCGATGAGGACTATCGCGACGGGCTGCTGGCGCAAATCCCGAACCTCGTCACGCTGGCCGGCCCCGATGCGCTGCTGAATTCGCGCGATGTGGGAGGTGACCTGCCGCCGATCGGTCGGCTGGAAACAACCAGCGTCACCAACCTGTTTGAAGCCGACCTGGGTGACAATTTCATATTCCGCTCAATCACCAACTTCCGTGAAGGCGAAAGCTTCCTGCTGCAGGACTTCGACATTTCGAACGTTCGCAACGGCATCGACAATGCCCTGCCTTCAACTGTTCAGGTGCAGCAGGTGGAGAACGAACAGTTCTCGCAGGAGCTGCAATTCGTGGTCGACACCGATCGCCTGCGGGGTCTGGTCGGGGCATTCTACTTCAACGACGATGTCAGCGCGATCGTGCCGATCGGCACCAATCCGCAGTCGGCTTTCAACCGCCGCGAACTGCTCGATCCGTTCCGTGAAGAAACCAACCCGGGTCCGGCTCCCGCAGCACGACCGGACATTGCCCAGTTATTCCCTGATGCGCGTGTAATGATCCCCGGCGCGATGGAAGTCGAGGCCTGGGCGCTGTTCGCTAATTTTACCTTCGACGTGACCGACAGCTTCCGCATCAAAGCGGGCGCACGTTATTCGGACGAAAGCCGCGACATTCAGGTCGATACCTTCCTGCCCGGCGCCGGCCCCGGCCTGCAACTGGCAACGGGTATGGACAGCCGCAGCTTCTCCGACTTCACACCGGAGGTTGGCTTCGAACTCGATGTCGGCGAAACGCTGCTTTACGCGACGTATTCGGAAGGCTTCAAATCCGGTTCTGCAGCTTTGGTGGATGGATCACCATTCATCACCAATCCCGAAACGATCGAGAACTGGGAAGTTGGTCTGAAGGGCACCTATCTCGATGGCGCTCTCAATCTATCGATTGCTGCTTTTTACTACGAAGTCGACGGTGCCCAGTTCGACCGTACTCGCCTGATTTCGTCTGGCCCGCGCTTTGTCACGAGCGTTGAGAATGCTGCTACGACAGAAGGCATGGGTGTCGAGATCGAAGGAACGGCCTACCTGACCGACGAGTTCTCGCTCGGTTTCAATGGCAGCCTTTATGACATCGAGTTCCAGGACTTCATCACCGATAATCCACTCGACCCGCTTGGCGCGCTTGAAGGCCTCGCCGGCTTTACGCCACGCACGGTGAACCTTGCGGGCAATCGCCCGCGTAACACGCCGGAGGTGTCGTTCGGGCTAAGGGCTACCTATGACAAGGACCTTGCCAATGGCGGCAACATCACCGCATCGGCCGCCTACAGCTACACTGGGGACCAGTTCTACACCGAGTTCAACGATCCACGTATGGCGGCCGATGATTACAGCATCGTCGATGCCAACTTGAAGTACACCTTCCCCAACCAGGATCTTAGTGTGAACCTTTGGGTGCGTAACCTGACCGATGAATTCGTGGTCTCGGGAGCATTCGCCGTCTCGACCAGCCGCACGATCACCGGCACCTACCTGCCGCCGCGGCAGTACGGCGTGACGGTCGGCTACGAATTCTGAGTGACCGATCACTCAAGTGCTGAGGGGCGTCCTGTGGGGCGCCCCTCTTCTTTTTGGAATTGGGTTCCACTGATCTTTAGGTTGAATCGCCGCACCCGTTATGCGGATGAACCGCCGTGTCTCCTTATCTAATGTCTGCAATTGGGTCGTTAGCGGCTGGTCCGCTCTTGGCGCATCGTCAGCAAGGTGTAGCCGTCGCGAAGCGGGTGGAAAGCGGACGCTAATGCTGATTTAGAGGCCTGCAGTGCGCCCAATACAGCGGCAGGGCCATTGATTCACCTGGCGCCGCGAGGTTGTGTCCTCGTGCTGGATTAAGTGTATGACGCTCGCATTGGGGGATTGCATGAGCAAGCTACATTATTCCGGAATTTACGAGGTTGCCGAACGGATCAAGAGCGGAAAACTGTCACCACTTGATCTGACGCGACATATGCTCGATCGGATCGACACGATCGACAAAGAACTCAAAAGCTTCGTAAAGTTAACCCGGGAAAGGGCGCTCAAAGAAGCTGAAAAGGCCGAACGTGAAATTGCTGCAGGAGACTACCGCGGACCACTTCATGGCATCCCAATCGCCGTCAAGGACTTGATCGATGCAAAAGACATTCCAACCCTAGGGGGACTGGCCGTTCTCAAAGGTAATGTCGCAGTTGATGATGCACCGGTATTGAAGAAGCTCTCTGAAGCCGGAGCGATCCTGATCGGAAAGCTCAACATGACCGAAGGCGCGATGGCTGGCTATCACCGTGATTTCGAGATCCCAGTCAATCCATGGAATGCAGACTACTGGTCTGGTGCCTCGTCGAGTGGTTCCGGCGTGTCTGTTGCGGCAGGGCTTTGCTTTGCAGCACTTGGGACTGACACAGCAGGCTCGATCCGATTTCCTGCAATGGCCAATGGTGTGGTCGGATTGAAGCCAACGTTTGGCCTAGTCGGGAAGTCCAGTGCTCTCACCCTGGGAGACAGTCTCGACCACATCGGCCCGCTGACCCGTCGTGTTGCCGACGCAGCGATCATGTTGGAGACAATAGCAGGATACGACAGGTTCGATCCACACTCGCTGGATCGACCGGCGCCTGACCTAACATCGAGTCTGGATTTAGGAGTGGAGGGTTTGCGTATCGGTTTTGATGCGAATTACACCGCAATTGGCTCGTCGAAGGAGCTAATCGCCGCGCATGAAGCAGCGCTCCTGGAATTGGAAAAGCTCGGGGCGCGGATAGTCGAGGTTAGCGTGCCCTCTCAAACAACCGAATTGATGGATGCCTGGTTTGCCATCTGTGCTTCAGAAGCGGTTGCAGCGCATGCGAAAACCTACCCGGCAAGGGCTGCTGAATATGGCGGTTACTTTGGAGATTTTCTCGCTCTGGGCGCAACAATCACGCAAGAGCAGGTTGATGCTGCATGGCAACTCAGGCGTGCTTTTTCGGCAGAGTTTAACGAATTTCTGGCAAGCGTTGATGCACTTGCGCTGCCATCAGGAATCGGGCCGCTACGCAACAACTTTGATCTTTATCAGAACGCCGAAGCGCTACAGCCGCTCTTTGACAAGGCGCATCTGGAATACACGGTGCCCTTCGATATGGCTGGTGCCCCCGGACTCACCGTGAGGTGTGGCTTCACAGCAGAAGGAATGCCCTTGGCTATACAGTTCGGCGGCGCGCCGTTCTCCGAAGCTACGTTGTGCCGGATCGGGCACGCCTATGAGCAAACAACTAACTGGCACAAGAGCAACCCGCCAATATAGAGATCGCCAATTGAATATCGATTGTCGCAATTAGGCACTATCGAACGTAACCGATTTCGACGCTCAACGTCCGGAAGCGGGTCGTTTCCCGTCAGTCAGCTTTTCGGTCGGAAAAGGCATTAGCCACCTGTCAGCTTTCGGGTCGCGCCCTGCTGGCCGCGCATGGCCGCAAATGGGGTGGAAAGAATACACCTCGGTTGACCTGTTCTTAACCAAGAACAGGTATGTAAAGCTTGGTGCGGGCGGTCTTCTTCTAGTTGCTTAGACCCAAGGCCGTCCGTGCCACCTTTCTGAAAGAATATCGCAACGAACACGATACTGCCTCGGCAGTTACCCACAGCCTCCGATTAGATGCACCGAACTGGCGCAATTTGGGTGGGAAGCGGACGTTCAATAGCTCCAAATTTCCATCGGTCCTGTCTCTTGTGATAGTTTGTCGCCAATATGGCGGACGGAACATCTTGGAGCATTGTCGGCAGGCAATTGGATATCCGCCTTGGACAGGAACTCCGAATGACCGAAAGGAAGGCAATTATGCGCAGCACGACAACCATCCCAATTTCGGCGCTGCTGTGCATTGCGCTTACGAGCTGCGGCGAATCCCCTTCCGGTTCAGCGGAAGACACTGCGGTTATTGCCGCTGAGGAAACAGATGGGGCAGAAAACCAGAACCCTGATCTGGGCCTTTTGGAAACCGCCACAAATGCAGGCGAAAGCGCCAAACAGGTTGCAGAGACCAATGGCCTAGCCGGTGCCATGACCGCGACCATCGAGGGCGAAGAGAGAATCTTCTTCATCGCGGGTGATGATAATAACCTAATCGAGTGGAACGAGGCTGAGGATGGCAGCACCCACGTCGAGATCATAGGCTCGCCCGTTGCAGACGATTGGCAGTGGAAGGACTCCATGGAGTTGACCTTCAACGTCATCGGTACAAGCGTGTCCGAGCCGCAACTCATCTTCCGCTCTATGGGCTCAACTGACTTCCACCGAACGACCGGTGGCCAGATCGTGGTCAGTGAACTCGCCATCGATGGCAGCAAATTGACGGTTGCAGGCAGCTTCTCCGGAAGGCTCAGCTACTAGTCGTTCGGAGACAGGCCGCTAGAAGGATATTCGCAGGAAATTACGATCGACGACGGAGCCTTCTATGCTTCCTTTGCGAACTGACAGCGGTGCCGCTTTCAGTATTCCACAAAAGCTTTTGCAAATCTGCGCCGCGCCATGCCTAGCATTGGCCGTTAGCGGTTGTTGGTATTCGGCGGAGCCTCTCATCAATGCGGAAAACGGGTCAGCCATTCCCTTCGAGGGCAGCTATGCTGACCCTGACGGCGGTGAAGAGCCAATACAAATTTCAGCTTTCGGCGCCGGAGTAAGTTACCGTGTCAGCCAAGGCGATGAATCGCAGGAGATTTACTTTCTGCTGATCGAAGGCAGCTGGTATGTGGCACAGATAACTGATCCTCTGGAAGAACCAGAAGTCGTAGCACTTGGTCCAGATCTGGAAGGCACGAGGACACCGACAAACTTGAGTGTTTATCGTATCATGCACTGGTCTGGAGAAGTCCTACAGATTTATGAGCCGGAATGCGATGAAGATCTCGCGAAGATTCCCGGAATCGAAGTCAGCGATGCAACTTGTCTCATAGGCGGACTGGACGCCTTGGCTTTAGCAGCCAGTGAGTTTACGACCGCAATTGAAACCGGTGAAGCCACTGCCGAATACGACGCTCTGAGAAGGCTCAGCGAGTAGGCGCGCTCTGTTGCCGAATTTCTGCAATCGGGTCGTCAGCGGCTAGTCCGCTCTTGGAACTTCCCCAGCTCGGCAAATCAGTCACTAACCGGGTGGGAAGCAGACATTGCTGTCAAACCCTGGCTGTGACTCCAAGCGCACTCAATTTCCTGCAGTGAATTGCTTAAAGCGGGCTGGGTCGAGCCCTATCTGACTCCGATCAAGTCCGCGTTCCCGTCGGGGTCACCTGAGACAGTGCCATCCGTCCTCACGGAACCAAGCAAAAGGATACCCGCCAGATGCGGCGCGGCCATGGAGGTCCCGCTCAACGTATTGTAGTCGCCATTCTTGTAGGTGGACTCGATACTGACTCCTGGCTCTGTGAGATCGACCGGCGGATTACCGTAATTGGAGAAGTAGATCCAACTGTCACCCTGCTGAAAAGCTGATACGGTGTAGATGTTGGTCCCATTTGCACTCGCAGGCGAGTAATTGTTTGCATCAGCTCCGCTGTTGCCTGCCGCCAATGTGAATTGCACGCCCGTTGCGGCTGCAGCGATCACGGCGTCATTGAGGGCCTGCGAATAGGGGCCACCCAAGCTCATATTTGCAACATCCCCATTATCACCAAAAGTGGCGACATGATCGACCCCGGCGATAACGTCGGAATACGATCCGCTGCCCCGGCGGTCGAGAACTCTCACAGCAACAACGCTGGCTCCGGCAGCAACGCCAACAACCCCGAAATCATTATCGATTGCTGCTATGGTGCCTGCTACGTGCGTGCCGTGACCGCTTTCGTCCTCTGCACCACTTCGACTTCGCGTGAAATCGACACTTCGACCGACATCTACGTTCAGATCGGGATGATCGAGGTCGATCCCGGAATCTATCACCCAAGCAGTCAGGCCAGTGCCATCACCAGCCCCGCCAACACGCGCCACGCCCCAAGGTATGGTTTGTGAAGAAGTGCCGCTGTCGCCTCCTCCGCCATCATCCTTGTTGGGACCGCGCCCCGGCGGTGGTGCGAGAGGATCAACGCGCATGACTTGGTCTTGCTCGCAGTAAGCGAGGTTGGGGTTTTGCGACAGCATGCGCCTGACGCCTTGCTCAGATGCGCGAACGACAAAGCCCCGGATCGTGTTCGAATATACGTGACCAACCTGTCCATTGGCATCGCGCGCAACAAAACGCGCTTCCGTCCCCACACCATTGGGAAGGACGGGATAGCGATCGCTGAACACGCAGATGAATTGCCCGGAAACGAACTCCGACCCCTCAGGTGCCATGCGCAAATTGTTTTGTCCGTAGGCCGGCGTCGTGAGCACTGCGACGGCAGCCGACGCTGCGAGACCTAGTTTAACCAAGTGCATTGCTTTCTCCCACCAAAAGCCATGAGCGAAACTCGACCTTACATCAGTTAATGGCGAAGCACCAATCATGGCCTTTGATGGATAAATGTCAGTGAAAGCCGAATGTCGGTCATCGGGTCGCTAACTGAACGTCGGCTTTTGCGCTTTGGCAACCATAACCAGACATTCCGCAACCGGCCCACTTGCGGTTGTTCCGCTTTTGGCTGAGTTCAGTGAGAGGACCAGATTTTGACTTGGGCGGCAGACGGCTCTTTTCTACCAAGTCCTCTGGTTAAAAGAACACGTCGATCCCGAAGCACACGGCTAGCCCAACCACTATGTTCATCGGTACGCCTACCTTTACAAAGTCCGTGAAGCGGTAATTGGCGGCGCCATAGACAAGCGTGTTGGTCAGGTAACCAATTGGTGTTGCGAAGCTGGCGCTCGCGCCAAACATCACGGCCACAGGCGCTGTCAGAGCAAATGCACCTGCTGGTAACGGTTTATGGGCAGGGCGGTGAGATGCCGCGCAAGAAGCAACCAGCCAGCCCGTTCCGCTATTTCAACTCGTCACCAGAGATCATCCGTCTGGTGGTGATGATGTACGTCCGGTTCCCACTGAGCCTGCGGAACGTGGAAGATCTGCTGGCCGAGCGAGGGATCGATATCTGCCACGAGACGGTGCGGCATTGGTGGAACAGGTTCGGCCCAATGTTCGCCAGCGACATCCGCAGACAGCGGGTCAGCCGGATGAGAGGCTTCCGCCTGTGGAAGTGGCACCTCGACGAGGTCTACGTGAAGATCAACGGCGAGATGCATTACCTCTGGCGCGCGGTCGACCAGGAGGGCGAGATTCTCGAGAGCTACGTCACGAAGACCCGCGACAAGAAGGCTGCGCTCAAATTCATGAAGAAGGCGCTGAAGCGGCATGGCTCGCCAGCGGAGATTACCACCGATGGCCTGCGCTCATACAAGGCGGCAATGGCTGAACTGGGTAACCAGGAGAAACAGGAGGTAGGACGCTGGGCCTACAACCGGGTGGAGAACAGCCACCTGCCGTTCCGAAGACGAGAGCGGGCCATGCTGCGCTTCCGACAGATGAGAGGTCGCTACAGAAGTTCGCCTCCGTCCATCAGAACGCCCACAATCACTTCAATCAAGACCGCCACCTCACAGACCGCAAGACTTACAAGGCGAACCGCTCGGACGCACTGGCCGAGTGGCAGAACCTCATGGCCAGAGTTCAAGCTGGGTAGGGGATAGCTCCGCCAATCGGAGACAAGTTGCGATTAGACTGAAAGCACCCACCCGTGCCTTGGTCGCAAGTTTGTGTTCCTGTATTGTTCCGGTCATGGGCATGATCCACGAGCCTGCATCTCCAACTGCCGCCCAGCCGCTGCAGGTCACCTACAAGGCGCCGGCCAGTCTCACCCCCCGATCCGCGCAATGCGCGCACGCACTCGAAGCGGCAGGTCGCGCAGATCGTCCAGTCGATCCGCGCGTTCGGGTTTACCAACCCGATCCTGGCCGCTTGCGCGTCTTGAATTGACTCCCGACCGGCGTCGCGACCGCGCAAATGGCCTAAGATGCCAAGCTTAGGAGGGTCCTAGCTGCCAATCACGGCAGTGACGCTGTGAGAACGGAGTGCGCATATGTCATCGACGACTTGCAGTATGCGTGATTTCGTCCTGTCGAGTGCGGTTCCTCGACCACTAGATTGCCGCCAACGGACGAGTTCTTGCCGAAGGCGTATGTAGTTATGATCGGTACCGTATGGCTAGGTGCGCCGAAACCGAACTTCAATTCAAAGAATAGCTCAGTGGGGAAGATCATGGGTAACAAGAGTGCAATGCTGGCCGGGTTGGCATCGATTGTGGCGGCACCTGCCGGTGCGCAGTTTAATCAGCCGACGGAATACGCGCCGGCCCAGGCCGACCTTGTGATTGAAGATGCCCAAATCTACACGCCCGATGGCTGGGCTACTACCTTGGCCATTGCCGATGGCGTGATCATCGCGGTCGGAAGCGAAGCTGACATCGCTCCGTTTCGATCGGTTTCGACGATGGTGCTCGATCTCGACGGTCGCACGGTGATGCCCGGGCTGCACGACATGCATGTGCATCCCATGGGCGCCGGGATGGCGCAATCGGCCTGTGACATCCCGCACGGTTCGGATGCTGAGGCGGCTCTGGCGGTGGTCAGGCAATGTGCTGACGACGCAGAGCCGGGTGAATGGATCACCGGCGGTGGATACGACAACAATTCGCTCGGTGTCGCGCCTACCCAGCTCATGTTGGACGAAGTTGCGCCCGACAACCCGGTTCTCTTGCGCGATATCAGTGGTCACAGCGCATGGGCCAATTCCAGCGCCTTGGCGATTGCCGAGATCGATTCTTCGACTTCCGATCCTGAGGGTGGGATCATCGAGCGTGACACTCGCGGCGTGCCGACAGGCGTTTTGCGTGAGGCTGCGGCCATGCTGGTATCGTCGCGCATTCCAGAGGTTTCCGTGGAAGATGGCGCCGCTGCTCTCGCCTGGTCGCTTGATGAGATGGCCTCTTTCGGCATCACGGCCTTTGACGATGCCGGCGTTTCGGAGACAACGGCCAGGGCATACAACCTGCTGGCAGACCAGGGAGATCTGGACCTGCGCGTACGGGGCTGCCTGTGGGGCGGTGACATGGGCTTGATCGCCCGACACATGGAATTCGCCCGGGACAATTTCTCGCCCACCTGTGTCAAGCTCGTGCTTGATGGCGTCCCGACCGACGGCCATACGGCGGCCATGATCGAGCCCTACGCCGATGCCGGGCATGGGGAACACGATCAGACCGCCCGCGAGCGCGGGTTGTTGTTGGTCCCGCAGGACGAACTGAACACCTTGGTCGCCGACCTCGACCGCCGCGGGTTCACGGTCAAGTTCCATGCTGCTGGTGATGCTGCGGTTCGGGCCGGGCTGGATGCAATCGAATTCGCGCGCGCGTTAAACGGGTATTCCGGCCAGTATCACAATGTTGGTCACAACAGCTTCGTGCAGATGAACGACATCGGCCGTGCCCGGGACATGTTCGCGAGCTTCGAGTTTTCGCCTTACATATGGTATCCTTCACCCATCATTGGAGACATCCGCCGTGCGGTCGGTGAAGAGCGCATGCAGCGCTGGATTCCGGTAAAGGATGCGCTCGATGCAGGGGCACTGGTTGTGCCGGGTTCGGACTGGAGCGTTGTTCCGTCGGTCAACCCGTGGATAGCAATCGAGACATTGGTGACCCGCCAGGTCCCCGGTGGTGGAGGCGAAATGCTCGGTGCACAGGAGCGGATCACGCTCGAACAGGCGGTCGACATCTTCACTCGCCAGTCCGCACAGCAGATGAATTTCGGCCATGCCACCGGAACGATCGAGACCGGCAAGTTGGCTGATATTATCGTCATCGACCGCAACATCTTCGAGGTGCCCATCACCGACGTTCACGAGACACAAGTGTTGATGACGTTCGTGGGGGGAGAGCTCGTCTATACAGCGGATTAGGAGTCCTCATCTCCTCGGCAAGGAGAGACGCTCGGCTGTACCGGACCTAAGTCGATGAAATTGTTTGGGGACTCTGGCCAACATGCCTTGCTGCATCCAAGGTAATTTCCCCTGCTTAGGTGCAGCAAGTCGTGCTCGTGCTGACATGCCAGTTGATGGTGGGTCAGGTTCGTTCCCAATCGCGCAGCGCAATTTGCCTCGTCTGACGATGCGCACCACCCCGGGCGGCTTGAGGCCGATGGCAGCCGAACCGGAAAAGAAAGCTCGATACAGATCTTGCATTGCGATCGGTTACTCGCCCGGCGTGACGTGGGGGGCGGTAAATCATCCTGCAAGATGGG
Organism: Aurantiacibacter gilvus; assembly: GCF_038289935.1. Taxonomy (NCBI): domain Bacteria; kingdom Pseudomonadati; phylum Pseudomonadota; class Alphaproteobacteria; order Sphingomonadales; family Erythrobacteraceae; genus Aurantiacibacter; species Aurantiacibacter gilvus. The sequence continues at coordinate 134,752 of NZ_JBBYHV010000002.1, read as the reverse complement.
TTTGCTCGTTGGCTGGGGCCGTTGTCGTCGGTCACGCTGGGAGTAGGTCTGGCCGCGATTGCAAAGCAGGAAATTCGATTCCAAGAAAAATCGCAAGAAATAGGATGTCAAAGGGATTGATCGATGTCTGAAGTTGCAAGTTCATCTGCTGCCATAGACTTCATCTATTTGAACGAGGCGCAGATGATTGAAGCTGGCGTGACGGATATGGCCGGCTGTGTGGACACGATGGAAGAAATGTTCGCTCTATTGCACGAGGGTGATTATCGCATGCCCGGGGCGAACAACTCCTCACACGGATCGATGATCACTTTCCCTGAGGACAGTCCCTTCCCGAATATGCCCAAGAATACTGCAGATCGCCGGTTCATGGCGATGCCAGCGTATCTCGGGGGGAAATTCGGAACCGCTGGCGTCAAATGGTACGGATCGAACATCGCCAATCGGGAGAAAGGCCTTCCGCGCTCGATCCTCATGTTCATCCTCAACGATACGGATACCGGTGCTCCGCTTGCCTTCATGTCGGCAAACCTGCTTTCTGCATACCGAACCGGTGCCATCCCCGGAGTGGGGGCGCGGCATCTGGCCCGGCACGACTCCCGTGTCGTGGGAATTTGCGGTCCTGGTGTGATGGCGCGCACGTCGCTGTCGGCTTTCATGGCGACCTGCCCGAACATCGACACCCTCAAGGTGAAAGGTCGCGGAGAGACGAGCCTCACCGCATTTCTCGAATGGGTCGGCAAGACCTTTCCTCAGATTACGACCATCGAGACCGTGACAACCGACGAGGAAGTGGTTCGCGATTGCGACATCGTCAGCTTTTGCCAGGCAAGCCCGACCGGCGACGTGAGTTTCTATCCAAAGATCGAACGCGAATGGGTCAAACCCGGCACCTTCTTTGCGATGCCGGCTGCAGTGAACTTTGCCGCCGAGTTCCTTGCCTCAGACATTCGCAAGGTGTTCGACAACACCGGATTGTACCAAGCCTGGATGGAAGAGGTGCCACGTCCGGCGCACGATATTATCCCCCTGGCCGGCGTGCAATGGCTGGACATGGTCGAGCAACGCAAGCTTGATCAGGCCTCTCTCGAGGATCTCGGGGCGATCGTGGCCGGCGCCAGTCCTGGCCGCCGCAACGAAGAAGAAATAATCGTCCTTTCGGTTGGAGGCATGCCGGTCGAGGACGTTGCCTGGGGTACGCGGATCTATCGCAACGCAATCGAACGCGGGATTGGTACAAAGCTCAACCTGTGGGACCAGCCAGCGCTGCGGTAATTGCAACTCGCAACCTCCCCCAGATTTCGCGAAAGACCGCAACATGGCCAAGATCGTCAAGGTAAAGACCGGTTCTCCGACCGAGAAACACGGCAGCTATTCGCGCCTCGTCGCTGTGGACGACTGGATCTTCGTGTCGAATACCGCTGGCCGCAATCCTGCTACCAAGCAAATCCCCGACGACCTGACCGAACAGACCAATCAAGTGCTCGATAACATTGAGACTGCGCTCAGTGCAGTCGATGCGTCGCTGGCAGATGTCATCTCGGCGAAAGTCTTCATTCAGAACCCTGATGATCTGATGGAGGTGGTGACAGCTTATGGAATTAGGATGAGAGGTGTCGAGCCGACTCTTACGCTCACCTGCCCGCCGCTGGGGCTGGCCGAATACAAGGTCGAAATAGAGGTAACTGCCTATCGTGGCGCTGCCGAGGCAGAGACCTTGGAGATCGACCTGAGTGCCGGATAGCCTCGCCTTCGCGCGGCTACCGCCAGACCTGGAAAGGGGTTTATGACCAGCCAGCCTCCCTCGATTGATCCGGTCACGACGTCGGTAGCCCTGCCGGTGAAGACCGAAGTCGTCATTATCGGCGGGGGAGTAATCGGGCTGACCGCAGCACTGACGCTGGCCGAGCGGGGGATTCCCGTCACTGTACTGGAGAAGGGGCGTCTCGCGGGAGAACAGTCGTCTCGGAACCTTGGTTGGATACGCAAGACGAACCGGGTTTCCGCAGACCTGCCATTGTCGATCGCGGCAGATCACCTATGGGCGCAGATGGTGCAGCGTACCGGCAAAGATGTCGGTTACCGTCGGTCGGGCGTGATGTTTACAGCCCGCACCGAGGAGGAACTGGCGACATATTCGGACTGGCACGAAAATGTGGGCAGGCACAGTACGGATTCGCGAATGGTGAATTCGGACGAGATCGACGCGTTGGTGCCGGGCGGACGGGAGAAGTGGTTGGGCGGAGTTCACACCGCTTCCGACGGGTACGCGGAACCGACCAAGGCGGCCAGTGCAATCGCCACCGCCGCGATGGCCAAGGGTGCCGTGATCATTGAAAACTGCGCCGCGCGCTCGCTTTCCACAAGCGGCGGCCGGGTTTCAGGTGTAGTGGTCGACAGTGGCGAAATTGCTTGTCAGCAGGTGATCTTGTCAGGCGGATTGTGGAGTCGGCGGTTTCTCGGCAATTTGGGTATTGAGTTTCCCATGCTGCCACTGACTGTTTCGGTCTTGCGAACCGCTCCGATGGAAGGGCCGTCAGACATGGCAGTGGGCGGACCGGATTTTTCCTTCCGCAAGGACTACACTGGCGGATACACCGTTATGCATCGCGCGGCTCTGGTCGCGCCCATCACCTTGGACAGCATACTGCTGGGGCCGAAATACCTTTCCTCGCTCAAGGCCTTCTGGAAAGCGATGCGACTGGAGTTCGGCGCTGAGCTCTGGACGGACATCAGGATGCCTCGCAGCTGGCGGACTGGCGAAACGACGCCGTTCGAGATGACGCGCACCAAGAACCCAGATTACAACGCGCAGATCAATGCCGAGGCGCTGCGCAACGTGTCCGCCGCGTGGCCGGTATTTGCCGATGTTCAAGTCGCAATGAACTGGGCGGGGATGATGGATATGACGCCGGATTCACTGCCGGTTATCGACAACGTCGAAGCCATTCGAGGGCTCACTGTGGCCAGCGGATTTTCTGGCCATGGTTTCGGCTGCTCGCCGGCGGCCGGGCAGCTGGCGGCGGACATTGCGACCGGGACCAATCCAATCGTCGATCCCGCCCCATATTGCTTCACGCGGTTCGGCTGACTGTCGGCTTCGTCAAGGCGTGCGTCCCCTGACGGCCCGCTATCTCGCGGCTGGACGGATTGCGAGCCTTGCTATTCGGACCTGACCAGGGCGTGTCTCTTCTTTCCGGCAGAAATCTTGATGCCGCCGTCCAGGCAGTCCTTCAGGCTAGTCTGTGCAGCTTGGTCGGATACGGTGTGATCGTTGATGCGCGCGCCTCCGCCTCGGATGAGACGCCTAGCCTCGCCTTTTGAACCGGCGAGGCCTGTGGCAACCAGTACATCGACGATCGCAACGCCGGCAGCCAGCTGATCACGGGAAAATGTAACACTTGGCAGGTCCCTGCCTGCCCCGCCATCTTCAAACGTGTCTTCAGCAGCTTGCCGAGCCGACCGGCTGGCTTCTTCTCCTCGGCAAAGCGCGGTGACTTCATCTGCCAGGATTTTCTTCGCCTCGTTGATTTCGGCGCCTTCCAGGCTCTCAAGCCGTGAAATCTCGTCCATGGGCAACTCAGTAAAAAGACGGAGGAAGCGCCCTACGTCTGCGTCTTCCACGTTTCGCCAGTATTGCCAGAAGTCGTAAGCAGGCAGCTTCTCGTCGTTAAGCCACACAGCGCCCGCAGCGCTCTTGCCCATCTTTGCACCCGATCCGGTGGTCAGAAGCGGTGCCGTAAGGCCGAACAATTCGCGACCATCGGCGCGACGACCCAGCTCAACGCCGTTGACGATATTGCCCCATTGATCAGAGGCCCCCAATTGCAGGGTGCAGCGATGGGTCCTTGCAAGCTGGATGAAATCGTAGGCTTGCAGAACCATGTAATTGAATTCGAGCAGCGACAGGGACTGCTCGCGATCCAGCCTTTGCCGGACGGAATCGAATGTGAGCATGCGGTTTACCGAGAAATGCCGCCCGAAATCTCGCAGGAATGCGATGTAGCCCAGTTCGTCCAGCCAATCGGCATTGTTCACCAATACGGCACCGTCCGGACCGGCGTTAAACGACAGGTACCGTTCGAACGTCGACCGTATCCCCCGTAAGTTGATCGCGATCTGCTCATCGTCGATCATCGGGCGCGAGCTATCGCGAAAGCTCGGATCGCCAATCCTCGTCGTGCCGCCGCCCATCAGAACAATTGGCCGGTGGCCTGTCTTCTGTAGCCAGCGCAGCATCATGATCGGGACCAAATGGCCCACATGCAGGCTGTCCGCCGTCAGATCGAAACCGTTATAAGCGGTCACGGGCCCTTCGCGAAACCGGGCATCCAATGCCTCGGGGGCGGTACACTGATGAATGAAGCCGCGCTCTGCAAGGACCTGGAGAATTTCGGACTTGTAGGTCATGTCACGTTTGCCCAGCTCTTCTCTAGCCTGCCTTCACGACGGTCTGATCGATCACGCCGAATATCGAATTGCCCTGCGCGTCTTCCATCGTCACCCGGACCCTGTTTCCGGCCTGCATGAAGGGTGTGCTGGCTTCTCCATCATAGATCATCTCGATCGTACGAATCTCCGCGATGCAGCTATAGCCGGCACCTCCCTCGGAGACGGGCTTGCCGGGCCCGCCGTCCCCACCCTCGTTGCTGATAGTGCCGCTGCCGATGATCGTACCGGCAGCCAGTTTCCGGGTCTTGGCGGCATGCGCGACCAGATCGGCAAGGTTGAAGGTTGCATCCTGCCCGACCTGCGCTCTGCCGAAGGGCTCGCCGTTGAAATCGACGATGAGCGGAAGGTGGATAAGGCAATCCTGCCAGGCGTCGCCTAGTTCGTCGGGCGTTACCGCCACCGGGCTGAAGGCGCTGGCGGGCTTGGACTGGAAGAAGCCGAAGCCCTTGGCCAGTTCGCCGGGGATCAGGCCTCGCAGGGAGACATCGTTGACCAGCATCAGCAGTTTGATGTGGTCAGCCGCTTCGGCGGGCGACACGCCCATCGGCACATCATCGGTAATGCAGGCGACTTCGCCCTCCATGTCGCAGCCCCAGGACGGATCGCCCAGGGGAATATCCTCGCGCGGAGCCAGAAAGCCGTCGCTGCCGCCCTGATACATTAGCGGGTCCGAGTAAAAGCTCTCGGGAACCTTGGCGTCTCGCGCTTTGCGGACCAGTTCGACGTGGTTGATATAGGCCGAACCGTCGGCCCACTGATAGGCGCGCGGGAGTGGGGAGTGGGCCTCGGCTTGGTTGAAGGGCTGGCATTCGATCCGTTGCTGTTCGACCTTGGCATACAGCGCTTCGAGCCGCGGGGCCGAGGCTGCCCAATCGTCGAGCGCGGCCTGGAGCGTCGGCGCGATATCGTCGGCGGGGTGGCAGCGCGTGAGGTCTTTCGACACGACCACCAGTTTGCCGTCGCGCGTGCCGTTTTTGAGAGTGGCGAGTTTCATCAGGTCAATCTTCCTTGGGAGTATCGGGTTGGCGGTCGGGATGGGCGGCGATGAATGCGGGTAGTCCGGCGCAAGCATCCTCTATCCGCGCAAGATGCGGCGAAGTTGAGAGATCGTAAGCAAAGCGCCGCGCGTTGTAGAGTTGCGGTATGAGGACGGCCTCGAACATGCCGGGGTTGGCGAGCAGGAAGTCACCGGTGCCCAGTTGCGCCAGGCGTCGTTCCAGCGGATCGAGCGTGTTGGCCAGCCAGTGCCGGTACCACCGATCGACCGCCTCTTGGCTTTGCCCGAACTCGGACTTGAGATACTGTAGCACCTTGAGGTTGAGCGGTGCGTGCAACTCGGTTGCCACGGCATAGCTCAGCTCGCGAACAGTGAACCGACCTTCGGTATCGGCAGGCAAAAGAGGACGCTCGGGGAACCGGTCATCGAGCCATTCGATGATCGCCATGCTCTGTGCGCGATCGCGACCTTCCGCCTCCAGCATAGGCACGCCACCGAAGGGATTTCGCGTGCGAAATGCATCTTCCCTCTGCTCCAACTGGAGCAGGTTGACTGGAACTGTCGTGTAGTCCAGCCCCTTGAGGTTCAGCGCGATGCGCAATCGGTACGATGTGGAACTGCGATAGTACCCGTGAAGCTTCAATGCCCGTGTTCCTTGCGCGCAAGTTCATGCAACCAGTCTGCATGCCTGGGAGCCTTCTTCGTCTGGCTCCATTCCTCCAGCATCAGCGGGGCTACGCGCTTGAGCTCGGCATATTGTTCATCAGTCCCGATATCGGCGGCAAGTTCCAGTCGATGACCATTGGGATCGAAGAAATAGATCGACTTGAATATGCCGTGGTGCGTGGGGCCAAGCACGTCGATGCCTTCGGCTTCGATGTGCTCCTTCGCGGCCAGGAGTTCTTCCTCGGAGCCGACCTTGAAGGCCAGATGCTGCACCCAGGCCGGCGTGTTGGCGTCGCGGCCCATTTCAGGCTGGTTGGGAAGTTCGAAGAATGCCAGCACGTTGCCGTTACCTGCATCAAGGAAAACGTGCATGTAGGGATCGTATTCGCCGGTCGATGGCACATGGTCTTCGGCAAAAGCCGTCGTGTAGTCCATGCCGAGAACCTTGGCGTACCATTCGACGGTCTGCTTGGCGTCTATGCAACGATAGGCCGTATGGTGAATGCCTGCTAGGTTTACAGGGCTACCCGTAGTCGCCGTGGTCATTTCTGTGCGTCCGTAAGCTGTGCGGCGCGATCGATCGCTTCGTCGATCACGCCTTTGTCACCCACATGGTTTGCCAGCAGCAGGACCAGCCGCGCGCACAGGCGCATGGCCATGTTAGGCTCCTGGCTCTCGAGCATCGCGATCAGTTTTTCGTAGATCGCATCGGGATCTTCCAGATTAGGTTCTAGTTTCAATTGCATAGTTTGCCCCCTGTCGCCTTGGCATACGCATCCGCGATTGCCGCAGTCGTCGGCTGGCGGAACCGCGCAGCGACGTACTGATCCGGTCTGATCAGGTATGCGCCACCTGCGGGCAGATCGAAGCGTTCGAGGACCAGTTCGTTCGATGCGAACTGCGTCACATCGACGACCTCCACCCCGTCCGGTGCATTCTCGACCGATCCGTTCGTGAGCAGTACGAAGCGCCCGCCCAACTGCTCCAGCAACCAGCCATCGCCCAGCGGCGCATCGAGCGAAGGTGAGCCGGGAGCGACGCCACCGCCCCAGTTCTCGGCGTCGGCCGTGTTGAGTGGGCTGGCAGGGTAGGAGACGGCGGTCGACAGCCTTCCAGAGTTTACCAGTGTGCGGGCAAAGGGATATTTGTCGGCAAGATCGAGTACGGCATCGCGAAAGGCGCGACTGATATCGCTCTTGGGTGTGAGGAAATCGGTTGAGCGTGTCGAATTGAGAATGTTTTCATCCGCCGTAACGATCGCTTCCTCGTTATAGCTTTCGAGCAGGTTGGGCGACGCCTTCCCGCGCAGTACGAGGTCGAGCTTCCAACTGAGATTGTCCACGTCTGCAAAACCGCCGTTGCAGCCGCGTGCGCCGAATGGCGAGACCAAATGCGCACTGTCGCCGGCGAACAACACGCGATCGTGGACGAAACGTTCCATCCTGCGACACTGAAATGTGTACACGCTGTACCATTCTTGCTCGAATTCCACGTCGTCGCCCAGCATCGCGCGGACGAGTGGATTGACATTTTCGGGCTTGATGCAGGCCTCACGATCGATGTTCCAGCCAAGCTGGAAATCGATGCGCCAGACATCATCGGGCTGCTTGTGCAGCAGCACCGATTGGCCTGGATTGAACGGTGGATCGAACCAGAACCACCGTTCGGAGGGGCGATCCTCCTTCATCTTCACGTCGGCAATCAGGAAGTTGTCCTCGAAAATCCTGCCTTCGAAATCGAGGCCCTTCAGATCACGGACCGTGGACTTGCTGCCGTCGCAGGCAATCAGCCATTCTGTCTCGATACAATAGGAGCCTTGCGCACATTCAATCGACAAGGTCGCGCCGTCGCTCGTCGCTTCAAGCTCCGTCAGATCGTGACCCCAGCGTATGTCGACATTCGGCAAGCTCTCCAGTCGATCGAGCAGGATGTCTTCCATGTAGTATTGCTGGAGATTGATGAAGCCGGGCATCTTCTGGTTCTTCACCGGCAGCAGGTCGAATTGGTAGACGGGATCGTTCCTGTCCTTCCAGAAGACCTTGCCGACATTCCAGCTGACGCCTTTTTCGACCGCCTGCTCACCGCAGCCAAGCCGATCAAGGATGTCGAGCGAACGTTTGGAGAAGCAGATGGCCTTCGAACCGGCAGGAACGAAATCGAAGCGCCCCAGCACGATAACCTCATGCCCGCATTGACCGAGATCGATCGCCAGCGCGAGGCCGACGGGCCCCGTGCCGACGATCACGACCTTGGCATGCTCGGCGGCGTCCTTCGGCAAAGGACTCGGTTCGAACGTACGCCATACGGGGATGGTCTCGCGCCCGGCGGTCTTGCCTTGTTCGACAGTCATAACGTCGCTCGCTCTCCGCGCCTGATCAGTCCTGCAGTTGGTCCCAGACCTGCCGGTCGAGTTCCATGGTCCAGATTTCCGGCCAGTCCTTGCCTTCAATCTCGTCCCACAGGCGCTTCACGTCGAAAGGCAGGCAGTGTTCGAAGATCGGCCAGCGGCCGTATTTCGGCTCAAGCGTGCGGTGGCACGCCTCGAACGCTTCCTTGAGCGTTCCGCCGCGCTCATGCACGGCGCGGGTCTCGCGGATCATCGTCGCAAGGAAATCGCGCGATTGTTCGATCGCCTTGTCGGTCGCATCGACACCCTTGGCGACAGCTCCACGTCCGCCGACAAGGTTTTCGGAGCGGAACGCCTTGACATTGTCGAGCGTGTGGGTGCTCCAGTCGAAATGGAAAGCGTCGCCTGTGTAGAGTGCTGCCTCGGCCTCGACTAGGTCGCCCGTGAAGAGCGTCTTGGACTTTTCGTGCCACACGACGATGTCGCCCGCGGTGTGACCGCGGCCGCAAAACTTGAGTTCGAGGTGGCCGCGATCGCCGCCCAGTTCGATCCGCATTTCGTCCTTGAAGGTAATCGTCGGCCGCGTCAGGCCGGGGATCTCTTCGGGTTCCTTGAACAGCCGCGGCATGCGGCCGTACTCACTGTCCCAATCCTGCTTCCCGCGCTCCTCGACGAGCTGGCGCGAGACATCCGACATGATGACGTTTTCTGCCTCGAAGGCCGCGGCACCAAGCACGCGGACAGCATGGTAGTGCGTGAGGATAAGATGCTTGATCGGCTTGTCAGTCTTCTTGCGAAGCTGGGCCAACCAGTCGCGCGCCGCCGCCGGCGTAGCCCGTGCCTCGATGCAGACGACGAAATCTTCACCCTCGATTGCGCCCACATTAGGGTCGCCCTCGGCGGTCAAGGCATAGACGCCGTCGGCCAGTGTTTCGAGGGTTTCCGTCTTCTCCGCCAAGTCGGCGGACGATGCAAAAGGCTTTGCCACACTGCTTCTCCAAGAATTGTCTGTGCAGGGCCGAGGGCGCCGGCACGTCCGATACGCACTAAAGGAGTCGCCTGCCATTGCCGGGCGACGACTTTCGAATCACGACTAGGTGACATTCATCTCATTTGCAACAGTCGCATTTGAGATGATATTCGATTACCAGGCGGTGGCCGGATCGGGCGAACTGACTGCGATGTCCGGCTGGTAAGGGCGGCTTCGTCGACTATGCTGGCGCACCGACCCCAGGGGAACCTCCGCTTCAACGCGCGAAAGTGATTTGCATGTTTGATCTCGAAGAATTCATTCCATACCGGCTCTACCAGGCGACGGAAAAGAGTTCGCAGAAGTTCCGCCAAGTCTACACGTCAGAGTACGGCATAACGCGAGCCGAGTGGCGGGTGCTCTTCAATGTCGGCCTCTATGCCCCGATCAGCTCCGGAGAGATCGTCGAACGTACCGCACTCGATAAGAGCAAGATCTCCCGCGCCGTGCAGAGGCTAGTCGACCGCGCTTGGCTGACCCGCGATGGGGACGAAAAGGACCGACGGCGCAATACGCTCGAACTAACAGCGCAGGGTGCGCATGCCCTAGCAAGCCTCTCTAGCCGCGCGCAGGAGCATAACCAGTCGATAATTGACCGGATCGGCCATGAAAAGGCGCGCACGCTGCTGCAGCTACTTCGTGAGATCGAAGCGATAGATTCGGCAGCCTCACGCAAGGGAGCCTGCAAACCGGATCAAGCGCAATAGGCCGGGATAGAGATGTAATGACAGACGCAGCGCAATTTCATATGTTTATTGACGGACAGGTTACGCTGGCGGCCGAGACACGCGAAGTGCGTGACCCGGCTAGCGGCGATGTGATTGGCCTCGCACCTGTTGGAACGCGCGCCGACCTCGACCGCGCTGTGGCTGCTGCAAAGCGGGCACAAACGGCCTGGGGGAAGCAGCCGGATGATGTGCGCGCCCAGGCATGCCGCAAGCTGGCCGAGGTGATTGGCGAAAACAGCGCTGAGCTGGCAGAGTTGTTGACAAGAGAGCAGGGCAAGCCGTTGAAGGGCCTCGGATCGGAATTTGAACTCGGCGGGTGCGTAGCTTGGATGAACGCTACGGCGGAGCTGCCGCTCCCGGTTGAGGTCATCCAGGACGACGATGCTGCAAGGGTCGAAAAGCACTATGTGCCGGTAGGTGTAATCGGCTCGATCACGCCGTGGAACTGGCCTCTGCTGATTGCGATCTGGCACATCGCACCTTCGATCAGGGCTGGCAACGCGGTGGTTATCAAGCCTTCTCCCTATACGACCTTGTCGACCCTGCGGATGGTTGAACTTCTGGCGCGTGCACTGCCGGCCGGGCTGCTGAACGTGGTTGCCGATGGCGAGGGCGTGGGCGAAGCACTGACAACCCATCCCGATGTCGACAAGATCATCTTCACCGGCTCGACTGAGACGGGCAAGAAGATCATGGCGGCCGCGGCTCCAACCCTGAAGAGGCTGACTCTCGAAATGGGGGGCAACGATGCCGGGATCGTGCTGCCCGATGTTGATGCGAAAGCCGTCGCCGAAGGGATTTTCTGGGGTGCCTTCATCAACAACGGGCAGACCTGCGCGGCGCTCAAGCGCCTGTATGTTCATGACAAGGTCTATGATGAGGTGTGCGCGGCACTGACGGAGGTCGCGGCTGGAGTGCCGATGGGCAACGGTTTGGACGAAGGAAATTTGCTCGGCCCCATTCAGAACCAAATGCAGTTCGATAAGGTCACCCGCCTGGCTTCTTCCGCTCCCGGAGAAGGTGGGCGGGTGATCGTCGGCGGGTCGCCGCAAGAGGGAAGTGGTTACTTTTTCCCAATCACGCTTGTGGCCGATGCCAAGGAGGGCATGGCATGTGTCGATGAGGAGCAGTTCGGGCCGCTGTTGCCGATCATTCGCTACACTGATGTAGCTGAGGCCATCCGTCAGGCGAACAGCCTCGATGTCGACCTGGCGGCATCCGTGTGGTCCAAGGATACCGATAGAGCTCAAGAAATTGCCGAACAGCTCGTGGCAGGAACGGTCTACATCAACAAGCATGGCGAAGTGGCCCCGCACATTCCTTTCGGCGGAGCGCGCTATTCGAGCATGGGTGTCGAATTCGGGATCGACGGTCTCAAGTCCTGTGCCAATATCAAGATATACAACATAGCCAAGTAGCGCGGCACGAAGCACCAGGCTCACCCATCAAGATGATGGCCGCTGGTTACACGCATTGCAGCCGATAGCTATCGCAGGTCGCGCAGGCTTGCTCGATCAGGATTGGACTCAGCTCGCGAGCAGTCTCCGTCTCGCTACGCGTGGAAACCCATCCCAGATAGGTCGTGCTGCGCAACATCAGGAAGAGCGGCAGTGCCTCCTCCTCGCTCCTGGGTAGCTCGCGCTTCTCCCGGTAACCGGCCAACAAGGCATCGCGCAGGGCAGGGTAGTCAGGCTCACGGCTGACAAAATAGAGCGAGGTGGCAATGTCGAACATGTGCCAACCGAAGCCGGCATCGTCGAAGTCGATAGGGCGAAGCTTATCGCCTTCCACCATCAAGTTGTCGGCGATGAGATCCGCATGAATCAGCCCGCTGTTACCCTCGTGGCGAGGGTAGGAGGCGAGCATCCTTGCACCTTCCGTTCGGGCCCAGAGCATGATTTCGCGCTGCTCATCGCTGAGTGCGTCGAGCTCCCAGAAGCGGCCCCAAATTGGATCAGGACCGACAAGAGCATCCCCGAACCAGTCATGGCGGGAAAAACCGTCAGGCCTGGGCCAACTGGCGCTATGATTATGGAGCCGAGCCATAAGCCGGCCGAGGCTAGTGTAATGGCCAATCCGCGCCTGCAGCGAAAGTTCACCGCTTTCTTCGAGATGTGAGAGCGGAAGGCCACCCAACCAGCTCAGCAGGTCGACACAGCGGCTTTCCGGTACACCTTTGGCAGTGGCGGGCGTAATGAACTTGCCGTCTGCGTTGGCCATGACGCGAGGGACCGGAAGCCCCTCCTCGGCGAGGGCGTCCATCCACCAGAGTTCGGATTCAAGGGCGGCATCCGAATGGTAGTCCGGCCGGTGAATGCGCAGCGCAAAACGGTTTCCGTCTCTGTCACTGACGCCGAAAATCGCATTCTCCCGGTACTTCACAAGTTCTGGGGTGCCGAACTCACCAGGATACTTGGCCAGAGCATTGCGCGCCATTCCCGTAAGGGCCGCAACCTGTTCCAGCTGCGATGCGCTATAGAAATCGGTCATCGGGTAAGCGCCTTGAGTGATTTTGATAGGGTTTCAGCAAGCAGATCGATTTCCTTCCGATCGATGCACAGCGGTGGGCGGATTTTCAGCACGTTGTCTGCGGGGCCGATCTTGCTGACAAGCACGTGTCGGTTGCGCATGTCATTGATGACCGCCCGCGCCATCGCGGCATCCGGTCGCTTACCCGGACCAATCAGCTCTACTCCGGCGAACAGACCGCGACCGCGCACATCGCCCGCGCAGTCGAATCTTTCCGCGACCTCCCGGAGTCTGTCCTGCAAGTATTGGCCAAGTTCGGCGGCATGTTGCATCAAGGCTTCCTGCTCGATCACGTCGAGCACCGCGTTGCCGACCGCCGCCGAGACCGGGTTGCCACCGAACGTGTTGAAATAGAGAGCGTCACCGGTGAAGGCATCGGCAAGCGCGCTGCTGGTGACGACCGCGGCGAGAGGATGCCCATTACCCATGGACTTGCCCATGGTGACCAACTCGGGAACAATGCCGGTTCGCTCGAAACCCCACATGGCGTCGCCCATGCGGCCAAAGCCAGGCTGGACCTCGTCGGCGATAAACATGCCTCCGGCAGCGCGTACGCGTTCGGCGACGCCTTGGACATAGGCGGACGGGACATCCAGCAGGCCTTCTGTCGAGAAAATCGTGTCGAACATCACGGCTGCGACACCGAAACCGGCCTGATCGAGCGAAGCGATGGCCTCGTCCACCATGGTAAGGTGCGTATCGACCATGTCCTGTTGGGATCCCTCCCACTGAAAGGGATCGGGGATTGTGACAGGCCGGCAGAAATCGGCCAACGGTTCCGGACGGGGAAGGCCGGTGGTGAGCACGGCCAGCCCGCCCGAATTGCCGTGATAGCTGAAGTCGCTGACGATGACGCCGCTCTTCCCGGTGGCGTGACGCGCTATTCTCAGCGCCAGTTCATTGGCCTCGGTGCCGGTGCAAACGAACATGGCCCTGTCAAGCTTAGGAGGAGCGAACAGTCCGGTCAGTCGCTCGGCATATTCCAGCACGACCTCGTTGAGATACCGGGTGTGTATATTCAGCCTCTGGGCCTGACGACAGAGCGCATCAACAACGTGCGGATGGCAGTGCCCCACCTGGGGGACATTGTTGTAACAATCGAGGTAGCGCGTCCCATCCGCGTCCCACATCCAGCAACCATCTCCGCGCACCATGTGCAGAGGTTCGTCGTAGAAGAGCGGGGCGTTGGGGCCGAAATGGCGCTCGCGGCGCGCCAGAAGATCGGTGGATATCATATCGCTGGCCTCGTTTGGGAATGGCACCTTCCCTGACCCAAGGGTGTCGAGAAATAAACCCGTCAAAAGTCTAAGCTGGCGCGGATGCTTTGCACATGGGTGTGCATCAAGGAAGGACGATAGGCACCCGGCGGCTGCAAACGATAGGTCCTGGGCGTCACACCCGTCACCTTGCGAAAGGCGCGAGCGAAGCTGGAGCTTTCCGAGTAGCCCAGTGCGAGGGCGATATCGACGATAGGTCGATCTGTGGCCAGCAGCATGCGCCTCGCACGAAACATTCGTTCCGCGAGTGCAAGCTGACGGAAGCTGTGCCCCTCCGCCTTGAGCCTGCGGAAGAGGGTAGACACCGACATGCCAAGCTCCTGAGCGATATCCGCCTCCTTAGAGATGCCAGCGCCGAGCAACTCCTGCACCTTGCCGGAGAGGTGCCGCGTCGCGTCATCTTCGCGCGACGATTGTTCAAGATGCTGGGCGATGAGCTCTGCCAGCATAGGATGGCTTGCCGGGTTGCGAGGGTTAAAGCCCTCGCGGTCGTAGATCAGCTTGTTGGTGGGCTGATCGAAGAATACATCGCACCCAAAATAGTTGCGATAGTCGGCATAGCTCCCTGCACAGCTGTGCTCGAAGTGAACCTCACGAGGTCGCAGCCGGACGCCCGAAAAAGCAGCGATTAGACTGGAATTGGCGGCGATTGAGAACTCGGCGTCCTGCCGTCTCTCCAAAACGTCTGGGGCGAGGATGCGGTATTCGATCTCGGCAAAGTCGCCACTCAGACTTAGGCGGTTTAGGGTGCCTTCCTGCATCGCATGCAGATGTTGGGTAAAATAGTTCAGCGCTTCCACCAGCGATGGCGCGCTCATGAACAGTGTTCCCAGAAGGCCGAGTCCTGCAGGATCTTCGATCTTTCCGATCTTCAAGCCGAGATGCCGGATACCGGTCACCTCTGCCGCACGTTCGAAGAAGGCAGCGTATGCAGCCAGCGAAACGAAACTGTTTGATTGGGTCAGAGACTCCGGAGATATGCCTTCTGCGATCAGCAAACCGTCAACATCGACATTTCGTGCTCTCAGCCATGCCACCGCATGGCCGAAGAGGTCGCAGGAAATTCGTGGTGAAGAAACCGTCACGGCCAGCGCAGGCTCTCGTCAGACGCCGATCGCGCCGCGATTGGTGCCTTGCGAAACTCTGCGAAGGTAGGCCTGGGGAGGCACTCCCATGCAACGTGAGAACGCCCGACTGAAGGTGCTGTGCTCAGAATAGCCAAGTCGCAAGGCGATCTCGGATATGGAGACGGTACTTTTGCGCGTGATCTCCAAGACCGCCTGCCGGATCCTGCATTCATCCACGATCGCCTGGAAGCTGGTATTATCTGCCGCCAACCGTCGCCTCAGTGTCCGATCGGAAAGCCCGAGCTCCGCGGCAACGACCGATTGGGTAACTGCGCCGCGACCAAGCCGACTATAAACGGTCGCCCGCACCTTGTCTTCTATAGGCTTGGTTCGCTTTTTTTCTTTAAGACATTGTGCCAGGCCAGAAATCCTGGGTGGCTCGAAAGGCTGCCCTGGGTTCATTCGGAGGCTGAGATACTTTGCCGGAAAACGGATCATGTTGGTCTCTGCGCCTGGATGGCAGGTGAGGCCCGATGCACGTTCGAGCTGCTCGGCCTTTCTCCGGTCAGGCGTCTCAAGATATATTTCCGCCTCGTTTTGCGGAAAGCCCCTGGCGCTGAACATGATGCGAGCCTTGATCGCCAGCGTATAGATTGCATCCTGGTGTCGGGGCCAGATCGTCGGATCAAGGATACGATAAGACAGCGAAACAAACTCGCCCTCATGGATCAAGCGAAGCTCGGTAAGGTCCTGCAGCAAATCGAAATGCATGCACATTTGCCGGAGAGCGGCGCCAAGTGTCTGGGCAGATCCTACCGCCCTCCCGATGTCGCCGTAATGGGGCAGGTCAACCGCTTGCCCCACTTTCCACCCGAGCGAAGGTATACCGTTTTCGCTCGCAACCCCTTCGAGCATGCTCACAAAGTCGGCCAATGCTAACGTCTCGCCGAAATCCACGACCGGCGAGGCCGCGCATGTCTGGATAATTTCGCAGTCGGCCATGACCTGCTGCCATCCATGCAGCGCGGATCGAAGGACTTGCGGCTGGCTCATTACAGATCAACCCCTTTCTGCTGATGACAGATTAGAGACTGCCTCTACGCTGTATAGACATTTTCGGTCAGAAAAGGACATTTAACATCACGAGTGTCGATGTTCTCGTGCGAGGCATTCGGTCCCAGCGCAGCGAAGACTAAGTCTTTGGTTGAGTTTTGGTGCGGGAAGGCGTTGCTATCCTGCTGGCACGGAAAGGGGAATTTCTATGACCATCGAGAATCTTTGGAGCACCCGGCCAGGTAGGCGGGCAGGCATCTTGGTCATGTTGGGACTGCTCACAGGTTCGGCCTATGCGGCCTATGCTCGATCGGCTGAAGGTAGTTCGAGCGACGAATCCGCGAGATGCGAGGCGCTCGCCAGTTACGTAGGCTGGGGAGTGCAGGTGGAAACTGCGCAGCTCGTTACGGAGAGTCGGGCACCTGCTGAAGACGGCAGCGGTCGTGCTGACCCAAGCCGTCCCATCCTGCCAGAGCATTGCTTGGTTCAGGGGGTAATCAACGAACGGACCGGGGTGGGCGGTCGTGAGTTCGGAATTGGTTTCGACCTGCGGATGCCGCTCGACTGGAACGGGCGTTTTGCCTTCCATGGCGGGGCGGGGATGGATGGCAGGCTCATGCCTGCTCTGGGAGACATTGCCAACACGGTGGATCCGTCCGCGCTCGAACGTGGATTTGCGGTGATTTCTACTGACGGTGGGCACCGGGGCCCGTTTACGGATTCGTCATTCGGCCTCGATCAGCAGGCGCGCATCGATTACGCCTACAACGCCCTTGAGAAGACTGCTCTGCTCGGCAAGGAACTGGTTGCCGACTTTTACGGGACGGAACCGTCCTATTCGTACATGCTGGGGTGTTCCAACGGCGGGCGGCAAGGGCTGGTTGCTTCGCAGCGAATGCCACTGCTGTTTGATGGCATCGTATCGGGCGACGCCTCGCTCGGATTCTCCCGCCTCGCAATCGGCGAAATGTGGAACGTCCACGTTCTGTCGCGCATTGCCCCGCGCGATGAGCAAGGGAGACCGATCTATTCTCAGGCCTTTTCCGACTCTGACCTTGAACTGGTGGAGACCGGCGTACTCAATCGCTGCGATGCACTGGACGGCCTCGAGGACGGGCTCGTTCACGACTGGCGTGGGTGCGATTTCGATCCTCAGGTTCTGACCTGCACCGCGGGAAAGACCGATTCCTGCCTTACCGGCGATCAGGTCACAGCCCTGCGCCTGCTGCACGAAGGACCACGCACCAGCGATGGTGAAGTGATCTATGGCAATTTCAACTATGATACGGGCATCGCTTCGGGCGCGTGGCGCGGCATGCGTCTGGGGACCTCGCAGACGGGAGATCCGAATTCGGCTGACGCAACCTTGGGGAGGGGACAGTTCTCGCTGTACCAGCTCACACCGCCGGATCCCGAATTCGATCCAACCGGTCCCGTCGACTGGGATGAAATGGTAGAGCGTGTGCGGCATACCGGTGCGATGGGGGACGGCGATTCCCCTTTCATCGGCACCTTTGCCGATCACGGCAAAATGATCGTTTACAATGGCTTGTCCGATCAGGGAATGTCCTCGGCTGAATTTGTGCGCTGGTACGAAGAGGCGATCGAGGTAAACGGCGAAGGCCTGCGCGATTCTGTGCGACTTTTTCTTGTACCGGGAATGACTCATTGTCTCGGTGGCGATGCGACTGACCAGTTCGACATGCTCGATGCGATCCAGGCCTGGGTGGAAGAGGGCAGGGAACCGGATCGCATCGTCGCTACCAGCCGATCGATGCCCGGAATTTCCCGTCCGCTTTGTCCGCACCCGCAAGTGGCGCGGTACGTCGGGGGCGATCCTGACAGCGCAGATAGCTTTGAATGTCGCGAATAGTGGCTCAGGGCATGAGCGCACTGTTTTCCGGGATGAGAGCGCCGCCATCGACCACGATGGTCTGTCCGGTGACAAATGCCGCCTGGTCCGACGCGAGGTAGAGCATGGCATAGGCTATGTCTTCCGGGGTGCCGAGGCGCTTGAGCGGTATCGCGCGCGCCATTTCTCGAGCTTGCTCCTCGTCGCCAAGTTCGTCCATCGCTTCGGTCGCGATGAGACCGGGCTCTACACCGTTTACGGTGATGGCGTCCTTGGCCAGTTCCATGGCTGCAGCGCGAATGAAGCCGTTCAGCCCCGACTTCGAGGCAGCATAGTGCGCCAGGCGAGGCAATGCGACGCGCGGACCGGTTACCGAGGAGGTAAAAAGAAGGCGGGGCGAGGTGGCACGCCGCAAATGTGGCAGCGCAGCTTGCGTTAGCCAGAATGCCGACAACAGGTTTACTGACATCACTTCTTGCAACTGCTGTTCGGAGATTGTCTCGATCTCAATCTGCGGGAAGATTCCGGCGTTATGGATGAGTATGTCCACACCGCCCTGCTCATCGGCTGCCCTGGCGACTGCTGCCGCGCATTCCGTCTGGTTTCCAATGTCGGCGCGGATCAGGCTCGCACATCCCCCTCTGGAGGTGATGATGCGCTTCGTCTTGCTTCCGGCCTCCTCGCCCCGCGTGACGATGACGACGTGCGCACCGGCATCTGCAAAGATTGTCGCGATCGCCCGGCCGATACCTCTGCCCGCGCCGGTAATCACGGCGACGCGGTCCTGCAGCACAAACGGCCTGTTGCCTTCTTTGGAATCCATAACCCACGGCATTCGATTTTTTGTTCGCGATGCCAATGGCCGATTCGGCCAAGTTTGATGCAATGAAGTTGATAGTTTGCGCCAATACCGTCGCGTAGAATCCGACTGCGCGTAGAGTGAGAGCATCCGTCCAGAGCAGGTGGGATTTTCAGGATATGCAGCAGATTTCAGCGCGAACCGATGATTCCACTGTCGCCGCGATCATTCTCGGCACGATCGGTGTTCTCAGCTTCATCGTTCAGCCTGGCCTGGTGCAAGGGTTTGTTACGGAATACGGGGCCACCGAGGCCGTCGCCAACGAACTGGCGTTTGCGGAGATGCTCGGCATTGCTTCGGCCACAATCCTGGCGGCGTTGATAGCCGATCGTATCAGTTGGCGGTTACAGTCATCGCTGGCCCTGGTCGTTGCAGCCCTTGGCTATATGTTTTCCGGGCTGGCTGCGGGCGGGGACATGCTCTCAATTGCTCGATTTGTGGCGGGGTTCGGGTCGGGTATCGTTATTTCGATCAGTTTTGTGGTCGTTGGCGCCACTGCACGTGCCGAACGCAATCTGGCCATTTATCTCGTCCTGCTTCTTACCTATGGCGCGCTCGGCTTGTGGGGAATGCCGACCATCCTCGATACTATCGGACTGGACGCTGTTTTCTTTGCCTGGGCGGCATTTTGCCTGATGGCCATAGCCGCAGCTCTGAAATTGCCGGCCCACGCAGTGAAGGACGACGGCCATGTGGCGCCCGATTTCGCAGGGTTCCAGATTCGCGCGACCTGGCCGGCAATCATGCTGACGCTCGCCGGCATTTTGATCTACAATGTTTCGGTTGGTATCGCCTGGGCCAATCTCTTCCTGATTGGCGTAGACGCCGGACTTGGTGAGCAGCCAATCGCCGATGCCTTGCTTATCTGTCAGTTTACGGCAGTCGGTGGCGCGCTTGGTGCGTTGTGGTTCGCCGAACGCGTCGGAAACTTTTGGCCGGTGCTTGTCGGGTTGCTTGGCGGGGCCGCGGCGATCGCTCTCACCTTGGGAAAGCCTGATTATGCGGCCTTTCTGATAGCGCTGATAGCTTTCAACACACTTTGGAATTTCGCCATGCCATTCATACTCGGCCTTGCAGCCAGTCTGACGCCGTCGGGCAGGCTCATGTCGACAGCCATAGCGTTCCAGATGCTCGGCCTTGCTTTTGGCCCGTTGGCAGCGAGTGCTTTGCTTGGCGAGACTGCAAGCTTCGAGCCCGTCAAGATTTTGTCGATAGCCACCATGCTGGTTCCGTTGGTGCTACTAGCATGGCCGCTGCTGCGGCGGAGTCGGGCCCGTGTGGAGGCGGCTGCCGTATCCGGCGGATCCTGATGCCGACCAGCTGATGCCGGTCGGTGGTGGACGCGTTTCCCACTCGGGATCTGTCCCGAGGGTCATGACAGCCGGCCGAAGTTTCTGACAACGCCTCGCGCGCATGAGCTGCAGGTGGTCAGGAGTTCTCCCTTGCGGTGATCTTGGTCGTGCTACGTTACCTTACAGTCGGCGCTGGCAACGCATAAAGACGCTTTAAAATAACACCTTGTGACTTGTTCGGGACGGCAATTAGGTTGTCCGCTTCTGCAAAGCAACAAGGCCGACAATACCGACATTCTCACCCTCGCGTCAGTCCCGATGCAATCAAAGAAGTGGGTCAGGTGGCGAGAGTCCGAGTTTGCAGGAGGCCGCCACCAAACTGGTTCAGGGGCCGTCAGTTCATGGAGTGGGCTTTTCATGACTGGGGCCGTGCAAGAAATGGGGTGCAAGATGACTTTTACAAAGAATATTGATTCACGCGTATTGACCGCTGGTGTCGCGCTTGCCGCTATGGCCTGGTCAACTTGTGCCGCTGCGCAGGATAGTGATGCCGGGGAGTCTTCGTCTGGCGACTTCGCGGGCAATACCATTATCGTGACAGCACAGCGCCAGGAACAGTCGCTGGACGATGTGCCGATCAGTGTGGCTGCGTTCGACACCCGCGCGATGGATGAGCGAGGTGTGCGCAGTATCGACGACCTTTCGCAGATTTCGCCTGGTCTCGTTATTCAGCGCAGCGATACCCGCAACGCCTCTGCCGCTCGGATTTCGATCCGCGGCATCAACTCGTCTGCGGGTGCGGCGACGACAGGTATCTATATCGATGACGTCCCCATCCAGGCGCGCAGCCTTGGTTATTCCAGCTACAGCGTATTTCCTCAGGTGTTCGATTTAGAGCGCGTCGAGGTCTTGCGTGGGCCGCAAGGGACGCTCTTCGGTGCCGGTGCGCAGGGCGGTGCCGTTCGCTTCATTACGCCTGCCCCGTCCCTCTATGATGTCTCGGCCTATGGCCGCGCCGAGGTGTCGACGACGGAGAACGGTGACGAAAGTTGGGAGGTCGGCGCTGCGATCGGTGTGCCACTGATCGAGGACAAGCTGGCGCTGCGCGTCAGTGCGTGGCATCGAACCGAAGGTGGCTATGTCGACCGCATGATGTACGACCGGCCTAACGGTGGAGGGCCGTACATTTCCTCCTTCTTCTTGCAGCACCCATATTTCCAGGCGTCCTATCCCGGCGTTCAGCCCGTCGATGGTACTCCGGAACCGACTACGGGCACCATCGTGGAAGAGGACTCCAACTATCTCGAAACTGATATCGTGCGTGCCGCGCTGCGATTTACGCCAATTGAGGAGCTCAATATTACTGCGTCGGTGTTCTACCAGAACACGTACAGTAACGACTCGGGGAATTACTGGCTCAACCTCTCCGATGTCGATGATCGAGATTTCGTGCAGGGTAACAACCAAGCGCAACCAAGCAGTGACGAGTTCTACATTCCTGCGCTTGAGGTGGAGTATGATGCCGGGCCGTTCTCAATCATTTCCAACACATCGTTCTTCAAGCGAGACCAGGAAGCGTTCAATGACTATACGGCTTTCGAACATTCGCTCTATTTCGGCTCCTACCTCTCTGACATCGACGAGTCGACTGACGCCTACCAGTTCAACGAACAGGAGAACTTCACGCAGGAATTGCGCTTCCAGTCCAATGGCGAGGGACCGCTCAGCTGGGTGCTCGGGTTTTTCTATACCGACAATTTCCAGGAAGCACGGCAGTACAACGACATCAGCACCTTGCCTGTACCCTTCCCATCCCAGGGTTGCCCGGCAAGTCCGTTTCCTCCGGGCTTCGTGACGCCGCCCTTCTGCTATGGTCCCCCGGTGACGGGCAGTGATCGCTCTCCGGTGGATGGCCCGGTTCTCGGCAATGCGCTCGATCCGATGACTCTGGACGAGACCCAGGCGGCCGTTTTCGCGCAGCTCGACTATGACATCACCGATCGTCTCACGTTGACGGCCGGCCTGCGGGTCGCCCAGACCGAAGTTGAAATTTCGGCAACGAACTATGGCCCGATCGTCGGTCCGACCCCGGTTATCGCAGAAGCTCAACAGAACGAGACGCCGATCACTCCCAAATTTGGCCTGAACTACCAGATCAATGACGATACGCTGGTTTACGCGAGTATCGCGAAGGGCTTCCGCACGGGCGGTGGCAATCCTGAGATTGGCCAAGGGTGTAACCTCAGCCTCGCGAACAACAACTTGAGCTTCTACAACTCCGACAGCTTGTGGAGCTATGAAGTCGGCGCCAAGGCCGGGTTCTTCGACAATCGCGTGCGGATCAACGCGAGTGGTTACCACATCGATTGGGACAATATTCAGCAAAGCATCGGCCTGCCGTGCGGGTTCCAGTTCGTTATCAACGGGGGGTCAGCGGTCAGCCGCGGTTTCGATGCCGACATTACGGTATGGGCAACCGATAACCTCATGCTGAGCACCGCGTTCGGCTACAACCATACCGAGTTCCAGGAAAACGTGCTCAATCCCGCGGGACCCGGCAACCTGCTGTCGGAAGGAGATCGCGTTGCCGGTTCTCCGTGGCAAATTGCCACCAGCGCCATGTATGAGCTGCCGCTGGGTTCGGTGGACAGCTATCTGCGTGCCGACTGGAACTATCTTTCCGGTTGGCCAGATGACCTTATCAACCAGAATCCCAACAACAACAGCTTCAACCCTGCACTTCGAGTTCAGCCAGGTTATCATCAGGTCAACTTCCGGGCGGGCGTGAGGCTGGATACGTTCGATCTCTCGCTGTTCGTTCGGAACGTCTTCAACGATGCTCCCGAACTTGGCTTCAGCCAATCGCCAGCTCCGTTCAGCGGAGTGGGTCCGAACCTGCTCCAGGCCGTCACCTTGCGGCCGCGGACTTTCGGGCTGACGCTCGTCGGTCGCTACTGACAAGAGAAAGGGAGGCGTCGAGCAGACGCCTCCCTTTCCAGCTTTCGAGATCGCCGCAAATCCAATCCAATCCAATCCAGTTGAGGTGCTCCTAATGCCAAACAAGATATCCAAGGTAGCGACATCTTTGTGCCTTGCCATGACCTGGGCAAGCGCTGCCACCGCGCAATCCGCCGAGGAACGCGCGGTCGCTATCGAGGAACCCGCGACCGTGGTTATCGTGAACGGGCGGGTGATGACTCCCGACGGGTTTGAAGAGGCCGTAGCGATCGAGAACGGCATTATCGTGGCGGTGGGCTCGAATGACGAAATCTCGGGCTTCGCGGGCTCTGCCACCCGGATTCTGGATGCGCAGGGAGGAGCGGTTCTGCCCGGCTTCCATGACCTCCACGTGCATTCGATCGGTGGCGGAATGTCGCAGACTGCCTGCGGATTCAGGCCGGCGGCTTCGCCAGAAGAAATTCGGCAGGCGGTTGCGGGATGCGTTGCAGAGAGCGAGGACGGCGAGTGGATTCAGGGGGGCAACTGGATCGCCAACGTCTTTGCTGATGGCCAGCAGACGAAAGAATTTCTCGACGAAGTCGCGCCGAACAATCCGGTCATGCTGTCCGATGAATCGCATCACAGTGCCTGGGTCAATTCGGCGGCGCTTGCCGCTGCCGGCGTCACGCGCGACACCCCCGATCCCGTCAATGGGCACATAGAACTCGACGCCGAGGGTGAGCCGACCGGGGTGCTGCGTGAAGCGGCGATGGGATTGGTATCCCGGGTAGTTCCACCGCCAACCACCGAAGCGATGGCAGAGGCGCTTGGCATCGCTGCCGATCTCATGTTGTCCTACGGTGTGACTTCCTACACGGATGCGGGGCTTAATCCCGTTAGCATGCAGGTCATTTCTGATGCCAGCCGGTCCGGCGATATCAGATTGCGGATACGCGGTTGCATGATGTGGAATCCCAACACGCCGGACGGTGGCGAAAGTGCGCTGGCAACGATCGCCAGCCGTCATATCTATGCCACCGATCGTTTCACGCCCGACTGCGTCAAGACCGGCCTCGACGGGGTTCCGACAGAAAGCCACACCGCCGCAATGCTGGAGCCCTATGCGCATTCCGAGGAAACCGGGATGAACAGCATTGCCCCGGAGGTTCTGTTCCCAGCCGTCATCGACTTTGATCGACAGGGCCTGCACGTGAAGTTCCACGCCGCGGGCGATGCGGCGGTTCGCAACGCGATCAATGCCATTGAGGCGGCACGGTCCGCCAACGGTGCTGGTGGGCCATTTCACGACGTAGCCCATGCCAGCTTCGTGTCGCCATCCGACGTCGACAGGGTGACCGAGCTCAATGCCAGTTGGGAGTTCTCACCCTACATCTGGTATCCTTCCACCATCACGCGAGACATTGTCCAAGCGATTGGACCCGAGCGGATGGAGCGTTGGATCCCGATTGCCGATGCGCTTGACGCGGACGCCCTCGTAGGTGCCGGTTCCGACTGGTCAGTGGTACCGTCGATCGATCCGTGGTTGGCGATCGAGACCATGGTCACGAGGCAATTACCGGGTGGAAGCGACGAAGCACTTGGCGCTGGCCAGGCCGTTTCGCTCGAACAGGCCTTGCAGATCTTTACGCTCAACGGAGCCAGGATCATGCAGCAGGCGGACCGGGTTGGCACGATCGAGCCCGGCAAGTTTGCCGACATCTTCGTGACGCTTCAGGACCCGTTTTCCATGCCGGTGACAGAGCTCCACAATGTCGAGGTGCGCTGGACCTTCATCGAGGGTGAGGTGGTCTACGATTCCACGACGCCGCCGGCTTCGCTCGAAGGCGTCAACCGTTAGAAAAGACGCCTCCAGGCGTGATCTCCGGTTTCCTTCGAATCCGAACTTGTCTGCGCCGATTGGTAAACTGAGGAGACGGCAATGGCGCCCTTTTCCAGCCTGACTCGCAGATCGATGCTCGTCGGAGCTGGCTGGGTGGGGGCGTGGGGGGCCTTGCCGTTTCACCCTGCCATCGCCTTATCGGGCAATCCCGATCCCGCCGCAGTAGTTGCAACGACCACCGGAAAGATACGGGGCGGACTCGTGCGGGGAGTCCATGTGTTCCGCGGTGTTCCCTTCGGCGAGCCAACGGGAGGTGAAAACCGTTTTCGGTACCCGCGGGCGCGAAGGGCTTGGGCGGGTGTCCGTGATTGCCTGCAATTCGGCGATCGTGCGCCGCAGGAGTTCGTGACGCTCGAACCGGCCAGGACCTCCGATGATCTTCGCCGCAATATCGATGACACCATGCCAACCTTCCAGGATGGCATGAGCGAAGACTGCCTCAACCTCAACCTGTGGACCCCGACCTTGGAGCGTGACGCGGGACTACCGGTCCTCGTCTGGCTGCATCCCGGAGGTTTCGAGTTCGGCAGCGCCAATCTTGCGTTCAGTGACGGCACCAACATCGCGCGGCGCGGTGATGCCATTGTCGTAGGGATAAATCACCGTCTCGGTGCACTGGGGTTCCTCCATCTTTCAGACCTCGTCGGTGACGGCCATTCGCACAATGGGAATCTCGGACTGCACGATATCATCCTTGGCCTGAAATGGGTCCGCGACAATATCGAGAGCTTTGGTGGCGATCCGCAACGCGTGTTGATCTTCGGTGAATCCGGAGGTGCGCGCAAGGTATCGACATTGCTGGCCATGAGAGAAGCTAAGGACTTGTTTTCGCGGGCTGCTATGCAAAGTGGCCCCGGCATTCGTTTCCCTTCGAACGAAAACCAGACGAGACGCGCAGAACTTGTGCTCGAGGAACTCGGTCTCGCCCGGAACGAGGCTGCACGGCTGCGCGATGTTCCCGCCGAGCTGCTGGTGCGTGCGGGGGTAAGGGCGGGGCAGCGCATACGAGCCCAACTGGAGCCGGGGGTGCCATTCTACGAAACCTACGGTTTTGCGCCGGTTGTCGGCAGCGGGCTTGAAAATGCGCCGTTCGATCCGGCGGCACCCGAGACTGCCCGCAATGTCCCCATTATGATCGGCACCAATCGCCATGAAATGTCGTTATCGTACACTGCCGATCGGCGGTTTGATCTGGTCGACCGCGAACAACTTGAGGGCGAAGCGGAGCGAATCGCGGGCCGCCATGCCGACCTTCTCCTCGCGGGTTACCGGCAATCCTATCCCGAGGTATCGAACCGGGACTTGCTGCTCTTGATGACGGCCGATCATTCGCATCGGAAGGATTCGATAACTCTGGCAGAGCGCAAGCTGCAGCTGGGCGGCGCAGACGTGTTCATGTACCGCTTCGACTGGGAGAGCCCCGTTTTTGGCGGGCTCATGAAGGCTGCGCACACCTATGAAATTCCACATGTATTCGATAACACGCAGCTGTGCGCCGGGATGACCGGCGGGACTGCGGATGCTTTGGTGCTAGCGCAGAGGATGAGCGATGCGTGGGTGAATTTCGCACGCGATGGCAGTCCGCAAACGCCAGACCTGCCGGAATGGCAGGCCTACAACCTGACCACGCGTACGACGATGGTATTCGACAATGACTGTCGCGCCGTTGCTGATCCGGGGCGGGCGGAACGCTTGTTGTGGCGAAAGGTTGAAAGCGAGCAAGGACTCTGGTCATGAACTTAAGCGGCCTGCGCCTCTTGCTATTGCGCAGGCCACTTTTGTCCCATTGCCTTACAAGGGCATTGGTCAGTCAGCCGCGCGGAAGTCCGGATCACCTGTGACAAACTTGCCGGCCAACATCGTGCCCAAAACCTGCGTCTGGTGCACCGTCTCGATCGGGACTTCGAAAATGTTGCGATCAAGAACGATAAGGTCGGCGATCTTTCCTGGCTCCAGCGTTCCGACTACGTCTGAACGATGCATGTGCCGGGCTGCATTGATGGTGAACATGTCGAATGCTTCTTCGACCGTGATCGCTTCGCTTCCGCCGACCTGTGGGCCATCCGTAGCACCGGGGGCTCGCCGCGTGACCAGGGTTTCGATTGCCAGCCAGGGGTTGATGGAGGGGACTACATTCCAGTCCGAACCAACCACGGTAAAGGCACCGGCATCGATCGCCTCTCGCACCGGGATGAAGCGCTCCATGCGTTCCTCGCCAATCGCCTGGGTTATTCCCGTCACAATAGGTGAAGGGAACCAGATGTAGGGCGAGAACTCGAGTACGGCGTCAATCTCGGCTGCACGGGCCAAGTCTTCTGTCGCAACAAAACTGTTGTGCGATACGTTGTGAAGAATCCCGGTTTGGCCATTGGCTTCGCGCGCGGCTTCGATCGCATCGAGGCTTTGTCGCACGGCTGCGTCTCCCGCGGCATGCAGCTTCACCGTCAGCCCCATGGCGTCGTAGCGGATAAGTTGCCGATCGAGAGACTCGCTCTCCACGAACAGCATACCGCGGTCGCTCCGTTCGGCGTGGCCGGCATGGGTGTCCGCGTAGGCATCCAGCATGGCTGCCGTGTGGCTGTCAGTCGGGACGCCATCGGTGATCAGTTTTACGCAAGACGGTGAGAAGCGATCGCGTGCATATACCTGTCGGCTTGCGATCAAGGCCTGATCACCACCTATCACGCACCCTCGAACATAGGGCAGCAGCTCACGACTGTCGGCCAAGTCGGCATAGGCCTGTGCCACGGTGCCCGAAACCAATGCGTCCTCGAACGATGTGATGCCGAAACTCAGGATATAGTCCAGAGCGGAGCCCAGCGCCTGGGCATTTTGTTCACGCGTCGGCGGCGGAACCAGCCGTGCCACAAGTTGGCTGGCGGATTCGCGCAGAACGCCGGTCGGATCGCCATTCCTATCCCGTTCGATGATCCCGCCTTCGGGATCGGGCGTGTCGCGATCGATCCCCGCCATTTCGAGCGCGAGAGAGTTGGCCCAGGAACTGTGGATGCTGACATCGGTCAGCAGGACGGGATTGTCTGGGGCAACACTGTCGAGCATTTCCCTCGTCGGTGTCACACCAAGCGCTGCGGGTTCATATGCCCGGCCGGTTATCCATTCGCCGGGCAACTTTTCAGCGACGCAGGCCTGCACTGCCTGCAAGGCTTCGTCGATCGTGCTATCCGGGTTCACCTGGCATTGCATGGCGGCCATGCCGCCGCTCAACGGGTGAACGTGCATGTCGTGTAGTCCGGGAAGCACAGTCCGCCCGGCAAGGTCGATCACCCGCGCGCCGGGAGCGGCGATTGCCCGGACAGTGGCTTCATCGCCCATCGCCAGGATTACGCCGTCGCGTAGCACCATCGCCTCGGCCCAGGTTTCGTCCATCCTGATTTCGCCGTTGACGAGGATCGTGTCGGCGCTTGGTGCTGCAACCTCGCCACCACCTAGCTGCGCATGGGCGGGTGTCGGCAGCGAGGTGGCCAAAGCGGATGCCGTGCAGGCAAGGAGGAAGCTACGCGGAATCATCAAAATTGACTCCTTGAATTGCCGGCATTTTCGCCAGCATCCAAAACCTTCTCGCCTTCGATATAGACTTCGAGGACGTTGGTGCGGTGAATCTGCGTCAGTGGGATCTCGAATATGTTCTGGTCGAGGATGAGGAAGTCAGCGAGCTTTCCGGTTTCGAGAGTTCCCAGAACCGACAGCTCGCCGCGACTGCGGGCCGCGTCATGCGTGAATAGGTCGAACGCATCTTCAAGGCTGATACGCTCGTCCTCGCCGAGGATTGGGCCACCACCTCCCGGCACCTGCCTCGTGACCAGCGTCTCGATCGCCAGCCAGGGATTGGCGGACGGCGTTACCGGCCAGTCCGACCCCGGCACCGAGTTTGCACCAAGGGTCAGGGCGTCGCCGACTGGAACCCAACGTGCCATGCGTTCTTCGCCAACTGCCCGCTCGATATCCACCGTAATGGGCGAGGGAAACCAGATATAGGGCGAAAACTCGAGCGTTGCACCAACTTCGCGGGCGCGCTCGATGTCACTCATCTGTGCAAGGCTTGTGTGCCCCACGTTGTGCATGTGCGGAGTGAACCCGTTTGCTTCACGTGCAGCTGCGATGGCATTGACGCCAGCACGTACTGCAGCGTCGCCTGCCGCATGAAATTTCACGGTCAGGCCCCGCGCGTCGAGGTCAGTCACCAGTTCGTTCAGCTCATCTTCGGGTATCATGAGGAGGCCCCGCTCGCGCCCTTCATAGCCGGCGTTATCGTGAGGCATGTAGGGATCGACCATCGCTGCCGTCCTGCCATCGGTTGGCACACCGTCCAGCATGATCTTCACGCAGGAAGGATCAAACCGGGGACGCCTGAACAAGGCCCGGTCGGCAATGAGACCTGGATCGCGCACCATCATGCAGCCCCGTACGCGCTGGTGCAGCCGCCCCTCGTCGGCAAGCTGGGCATAGGCAAGCGCGCCCGCTCGTGACAAGCCGGCATCGTCGAAGCTGGTAATGCCATAGGTCAGCAGGTGATCGAGCCCCCAGGCGAGGGCTTCGCGGTTCTCCTCAAGCGTCGGTCCGGGTATCTGTGAGTATACTAGCCGTGACGCACTTTCGCGCAAAATGCCGGTGGGCAAGCCGTCAGCGCCACGCTCGATCACGCCGCCTTCCGGATCGGGCGTGTCGCGGTCAATCCCGGCAATTTCGAGCGCGCGCGAATTGGCCCAGGTAGAATGGCCGCTGATATCGAAGAACAGCATCGGCTGCTCTTCGGAGATTTCGTCCAGCATGTAGCGGTTTGGCGGGGTCTGTCCGAACGAGGCATTATCGTGGCCATTGCCAACGACCCATTCATCGTCCCCTTTGTCTGCCGAGCACTCGCGAATGGTGGCGAGGACCTCGTCCCTTCCACTTCCCTGCGCGAGGGCGCAATTGCGCGCGTTGAGGCCCGCGCCCAGTGGATGGACATGCATGTCGTAAAGGCCGGGAACAACCAACCTCCCGCCAGCATCGAGGATTTCAGTGCTTTCGCCGAGGAACTGTTCGACTTCTGCTCGCGTTCCGATCGCGATGATCGCGCCGTCCTGGATGGCCATGGCGTCTGCCCATCCTTCGCCGGACAGGATCCGGGCATTGCTCACCATAAGCTCGGCTTGCGGGTCGGGAACCCGCTCACCCGGGCCGTGAAACTGGGCACCAGCTCCGCTCGCCGTCAGCAGGGCACCCGTTGTAACAAGCCATTTCAGTGAACCCATACTACCGTACTCCTGCTCTTTGCCGAGAGGTCAGGCTGGCAGGCATATCGGCGACCGACTACTCAACCAAAGGCTTAGAAGGCGGCAATCGCTCAAACTTGGCCGGAAATACAAAGCGCGGGCTCGGGATCTTCAGGAGACATGTCGTGAGAAGGACGCGGAGGCAGAGGGTTCCATATGCTACCGATACCCGGTTCAGTCATTGATCAATTGCTTGCTTCAATTCGCGACCTGATGCCCATCGCCGGTGCGAGCTGCTACTTCGTTGACGAGCAGGGACGCCCCTTCGGACACAGGCTGGATGGTTTGTCGCGCGAACAATTGCAGGAATACCGGCAGGACTACTGCGAATGCGATCCCTTCCTTCCTGCCCTGCATCAGCCTTCGGGGA
This sequence comes from Aurantiacibacter gilvus, assembly GCF_038289935.1. Lineage (NCBI taxonomy): Bacteria > Pseudomonadati > Pseudomonadota > Alphaproteobacteria > Sphingomonadales > Erythrobacteraceae > Aurantiacibacter > Aurantiacibacter gilvus. The sequence continues at coordinate 104,117 of NZ_JBBYHV010000002.1, read as the reverse complement.
AAGACATCGTCGCGCTGCAGGATATTTCAGCGCACCGCGACATTGCCGGCTATCTCGAGGGCTTCTTGCATCGTCATGGTTATTGCGACGAAGTGGAGATGTTTTTCAGAAGGCCTGACGGACGCATCGCCATGGGTATCGGCATGATTCGCGACGAGCGATCAGGGCGGTTTCGTGCCAGCGATCTCGAGTTGATCGAGAAGGTGAAGCCGTTCCTGCATCTGGCGCTCGCCGCCTATCTGAACGCCAGTACAGATGACGCAAAATGGCGTGCCTCAGCCTTCGCCAGCCAGTTGACCAATCGTGAAGTGGAGGTCGTCCAGCATCTGCTCAGTGGCGCAAGCAACCGGGAAATCGCCAACCTGTGCAACGTCACAGTCGCCACGGTTAAGGCGCATTTTTTCAATATCTTCGGTAAAACCGGGGTTTCATCCCGGACGGAACTGGTGACGAGGCTTCTCAGCCATTGAACGGGTCATGTCAGAATAACTGCACCGCTTGCGGATTGATGCGGCACGGGTAGGGCGATTGGATGCCCAGACGTCGCAAACCGGATAGCCCATTCAAACGTTTCAACTCATCGCCCGTGGTCATTCGGCTCGTTGTCATGATGTACGTCCGCTTCCCGCTGGGTTTGCGCAATGTAGAGGACCTGCTGTTTGAGCGAGGCATAGATATTTGCCACGAGACCGTGAGGTTTTGGTGGAACCGTTTTGGCCCGATGTTCGCGGCTGACATCAAGCGCCAACGGATCAGTAGGATGCGAGACTTCACGCATTGGCGCTGGCACCTCGATGAGGTCTTCGTGAAGATCAATGGCGAGACGCACTACCTATGGCGCGCGGTCGATCATGAGGGCGAGATCCTCGAAAGCTACGTCACCAAGAAACGCGACAAATCGGCCGCTTTGCGGTTCTTCAAGAAGACGCTGAAGCGGCACGGGCGAGCCGAGACCATCGTCACCGACGGCCTCAAATCCTACCCTGCTGCGATGCGCGAACTGGACATCGAAAATTGGCGCGAAATGGGCAGATGGCTCAACAATCGAGCCGAGAATTCGCACTTACCGTTTCGACGAAGAGAGCGGGTCATGCAGCGGTACCGCAGGATGAAAAGCTTGCAGAAATTCGCCTCGGTCCACGCCAATTTTTACAATCACTTTGATACTCAGCGCCACCTCGTAAATCGCCAGACCTACAAAGCAGCTCGCTCAGCCGCCTTGGCTGAGTGGCAGAAACTTGCGGCCTGAATTCTGGACGGCAAAGGCCGAGTTGTGCAAATCGGAGACGAGTTGCCGTTAGACTGACAGCACCATTGCAACGGGCGATGGAAAAATTGCCGGTTCAGCCTTTGAACTTGAGATAGGCTAGCGCCATCCGGGCCAGTTCGCCCTTGGTGACGCGCCAGACATCGACGTCGCCCGATTCCGCCGTTGCGCCCAAGCCGAATTGACGGACCATGGTGGCGAAGATGATCTGGAAGATGGCTTCGGCCTTGATGGCCTTGTCGGCGCCGCCAATTTCCTTCTCGAAGCTCATGATGGCGTCGATCGACATGGCCGCGGACTTGCGCGCGGTTTCCCGCCCTGGGCCGGATACCGCCGGATCGAAGGACGCGCGTTGCATGATCGTGCGCAGCAACGGGGCATTGTCCGCCAGGAAAGCGCTGTAGCGGTCGATATACATGGTCAGGAACTCGGAGAGGTCGCTCGCTTGCGCCAGCACCAGGTCGAGCATGGCCTTCTCGCTCTCGATCACCGTGGTCAGTTCCTGCGCGATCACTGCGTGAATCAGCCGGTCCTTGCTTTCGAAGCGCAGGTAGATCGAGCCGATCGACACGTTGCCGCGGTCGCTGACGTCTTGCAGGGTGAAGTCGTCGCTGCCCCGTTCCAGCATCAGCGCCTTGGTCGCGTCGAGCATGCGTTCGAACGAAGCAAGGCTGCGGCCCTGGCGCGGTTTCCGGCTGGGAGCACCTTCGGCGAGCGCAGCGGTTTCTGGTCCGATGATTGACATATCTGCTCCAATCGCTCAAAGGAATAAGAACTGCAATTCTAATTTTGATTCGTGGATCGGTTTTGATTCGATAACGGTTTGGAATTGTGGGTGGAGAGAGATGTGAAGAGGATTTGGGAAGCCTGAGATCGGGTGTTGCTGACGGGCGGAAGGCGCCAACGAGCACGCCAATGTATCCATAGAATTGATAGCGATTGATGGAAACATACAATTTGCTTCGATGTCTGGACTGCGCGATCACTGATCAGGTGGGAGAGATGCAAGACCAGGCTGCACGCGACGTGGCGGCGCCGAACTAAATCAGAGGATGTTGGCTGGCGGCAAACCGTCAGTCGCCGTGAAAAGGCGCAAACCAGAAAGATCAGAAAACGCGGTGCCGCCGGCGCCGTCTGGGAGGATGTAATGAAGATCATTTCGAACAAGTCGTTGCTGTTTGTCGGCTGCGCCGCAATGGCAATGTCGGTCCCTGCCATGGCGCAGGACGGGGAAGAAGGCGTACAGGCCGATTCCACCATTTACGTGACCGCGCAGAACCGCACCGAAGACGTGCAGGATGTGCCAATTGCCATGGACGTCGTCGGGAGCGACGAGCTGGCCGCAGCCGGTTTCAGCAGCGCCAACGACCTGACCGCGATTGCTCCGGCCGTACAGGTCGTGCAGGACCAGGGTACGGTGAAGATCACCCTGCGCGGCATCGGCACCACGTCGAACGACGAAGCGCAGGACACCTCGGTGGTCGCCAACATTGATGGCGAATACATCAACCGTCCCAACGTGCTGGGCATCGCCCTGTTCGACCTCGACCGCGTCGAAGTACTGCGCGGCCCGCAGGGCACGCTCTATGGTCGTAACTCGACTGCTGGTGCGATCAACTTCATCATCCGTCGCCCCAGCGGTGAATTCGGTTTCAACGCCTAGGTATCCTACGGCAACTATGACGCCGTTCGTGCTGACGCAGGTATCGACATCCCGGTCGGCGACATTGGCGGCCTACGTATCTCCGGCTTCTACGAAGATCGGGACGGCTATGTTGAGCACCCGGCAGGCTACGGCTTCGGTCCGTTCCCGGCTTTCGCTGGTGGCGCTTCCGACGACAACAACGCATTCGGTGGCCGCACTACGCTGCTGCTCGAAAGCGATGACGGCCTGACCTTCCAGATCGCCGCCGAATATGCCGAGCGCGAGTTCACTCCGTAGGCGTTTGCCTTTGGCGATCTCAATGGTGCTGGCAACGGTCCTACCGGCCCTGGCTGTAACGCAAGCGGTTACGAGCCGGTTGCCCCGGCATATACCCAGACGCTCTGCGTCCCCTCGGGCACCAACTTCCTCGACGGTATCGACCGCGGCGAATATGCTTCGCCCGGCTTCGGCTTGGGTCTTATCCAGGACGAGACCTGGGCTGTGCGTGGGCGCCTATCCTATGAATTCAGCCCTGCTGCGACCCTGAGCTACATCGCCGGTATTCGCGGCTTCTCGGCTGACGACAGCAACTTCGTCACCCTGCCGGTGGCTTACCGCAGCTTCACGTTCATGGATGAAGCCGAAACGCAGAGCCATGAGCTGCGCCTGAACGGCGAGTTCGACAACGGCATCGTCTACCAGGTCGGTGCCTTCTACTTCAACGAAACGCAGGACCGCGAAAGCGGCTTCTTTCTGCCGATCGGCAACAACGGTACTTTCCTCAGCTACTTCGGTCGTGACGTCGAAAGCGAGAGTACCTCTGTCTTCGGCCAGATCGAAGTTCCGTTGGGCGATGTGCTGACGGCAGTTGGCGGCATCCGATACACCGACAACGAGCGTTCGGCAGTCTACCTGAACGGTTCGCCGTTCGGTGCCGGCCCGCCTGACTCCTACCTGTTCAACGCAGGTCCGGCCCGCAAGGACTTCAACCAGATGGCCTTCCTGTCCACGCTCAACCTGGGCAGCCAGGATGACCGTGTGACCTGGCTGGCCGGCCTGAACTACGAGCCGAACCCCGACACCCTGTTGTTCGCCAAGGTTTCGACCGGCTTCAAGGGCGGCGGTTTCGACTCGGTCGGTACCTATGAACCCGAAACCAACATTGCCTACGAAATCGGCGGCAAGTTCACCTTCGGCAACATGGGCCAGTTCCAGCTGAACACCGGTGCCTTCTACTACGACTACTCGGGTTTGCAGGTCTCCGTCCTGCTCGACACGACTGTCGGCGGCCAGACCTTCAACGCCGGTGCGGCAACGATCTGGGACCAGGAAGCGGACTTCGTCGCCGAACTGACGCCAAACACCGTGTTCGACCTGTCGGTGAACTACCTCAGCGCCGAGTACGACGAGCTGTTTGCCCAGTTCAACGTCTTCACCGTTTCCGGTACCGGCGACGATATCAACGGTATCGGTGACCTTGATCCGACGACGGTCGCCGTGGAATCGCCCAACTTCGCTGGCAACACCGCGCCGTTCTCGCCGGAATGGGTGATCCGCGCAGGTCTGAACCACACCTTTGACCTGGGCAATTCCGGCTCGCTGACCGCTGGTGTCTCGACCACGTTCAAGAGCTCCTACTTCACCGACTTCTACAACTATTCGGACGGTGAGCAGGGCAGCTAAACGCAGACCGACCTGCTGCTTTACTGGCGCTCGGCGAACGACATGTTCGGCATCCAGCTGTTCGCTCGCAATCTCGAAAACGAGCGTCTGCTGACCTACGGCAGCTTCGTCTCGGCCGGTCCGGACGATATCTTCAACTGGCAGTTCGGCACGCCGCGTACCTACGGTGTCCGCTTGCTGGTCGACTACTAAGTACCTGATTACCGGGGGACGGATTGGCGACTGTCCCCCGCCATCCGGCAGCCTGCCGACCGTTGAAAGGTTGGCAGCAATGCGACTGTCGTCGTGTGTCGAATGGCAATTTGCCGAAGCCGGGGATGGCCTCCCCGAAAGGATCCGGGCGGCAGCAGCCGCGGGATACGAACTGGCCGAATTCCATCTCTGGCGTGACAAGGACCTGCCCGGCATTGCCGCGGCCATGGCCGAGACGGGCGTCGCCCTGACCGGCATCTGTGTCGACCCGCGCCGTTCCATCGTCGATCCTGCCGAGCATGGCGAAATGCTCGCCGCCGTGGCCGATACGCTGGCCGAAGCGGTGAAGCTGGGCTCACCCCCGCTGATCGTTGCCTCGGGCTTCCGCGTTGAGGGCATGAGCGAGGAGGAACACTTCGCCAATGCCGTGTGGGTGCTGAAACGCGCCGCCGCGCTGGCCGAGGAGGCCGGCGTCACGCTGGTGCCGGAACCGCTCAACACGGAGCTGTTCGCGACCATGTACCTCGTCGACACCAAGCTGGGCCTCGACCTGGTGGAAGCCGTGAACAGCCCGCGCCTCAAGCTGCTCTACGATGTCTACCACAGTCGCGTGATGGGCGAGGACCCGCGCGAGGTTCTGGCCGGCCGCATGCACCTGGTCGAACACGTTCAGGTCGCGGGATGCCCAGGCCGCAACGAGCCGGGCACGGGCGACCTCAACTATGCCGAGGTGATGCAGGCGCTGGCCGACCTTGGCTACAGCGGTCCCATCGGGCTCGAATACTTCCCCACCATGCCGAGCGAGCAATCGCTCGCCAAGGCACGCGAGGCGCTGGGTGGCTGACGCCGCTCCGCTCCGCTCCGCCCGCTCGAGCGCTGGAGCTAAGGGGGGCGTTCGCCTGGGCAGCGACCGAACTATCTGCCGACAGCACCACCGCCTTGACGCCCGAAGTGCCGAAGTCGATGCCGAGAAACACGATGATACCCTCCCGCAGATCAGGGCTATGACCCTTGACGCAAGGGTTGTTATCAAACTAGAATAAGCATTACAAATTGTTTGGGAGAGTGAGAATGCGGCGCCTCAGGATGGGCATGATTGGCGGCGGGCCGGGGGCCTTTATCGGTCCGGTGCATCGCTTCGCCGCCGAGCTGGATCGCGAGATCGAGCTGGTGGCGGGTGTGTTCTCTTCAGACCCCGATCGGTCGCGTTCTGCTGCCGCCCAGTACCTGATCGATCCGGCCCGCGCCTATGGTTCGCTGGACGAGATGTTCGCCGCCGAGAAAGCGCGGGAGGACGGGATCGACTTCGTCTCCGTGGTCACGCCCAACCACAACCACCTGCCTTCGGCGCGGGCAGCGCTGGCAGCGGGCTTGCCGGTGATGACCGACAAGCCGCTGACCGCCACGCTCGCCGAAGCGCAGGAGTTGGCGGGACTGGTGGCATCGGCTGGCCTGCCGTTCGGCGTCACATTCACCTACACCGGCTATCCGCTTGTCCGCGAAATGCGCGAGCGGATCGCGGCGGGCGCTATCGGGACCTTGCGCAAGGTGGTAGTCGAATATCCGCAAGGCTGGCTGTCACAGCCCGCAGAGGGCAAGCAGGCCGAATGGCGCGTCGATCCGGCGCAAGCGGGCGCGGGCGGCTGTATCGGCGATATCGGCGTCCACGCATTCAACCTCGCCGAGTTCGTTACGGGTCAGAAGGTCAAGTGCCTGCTGGCAGACCTTGCCGCCGTGGTGCCGAACCGCGCGCTCGACGACGATTGCGCCGTGCTGCTGCGCTTTGCCAATGGTGCGCGAGGCGTGCTGCTGGCCAGCCAGATCGAGGTGGGCGAACTCAACGGACTGCGCATCCGCTGCTACGGAGACAAGGGCGGGATGAACTGGAAGCAGGAAGAGCCCAACTCCTTCCTGCAACACCAGGCCGATGGCCGCACCGAAGTGGTGCGCGCCGGCGATGCTTCGCTCGGCCCGCTCGCAGCCAGCTTCACCCGCACGCCTGGTGGCCATCCCGAAGGCTACCTCGAGGCCTTCGCCAATATCTACCGCGATTTCGCCGCCAAGCTGCGCGGCGAAGACGCGCCATGCTTGCTGGGCATCGCCGAAGGGCTGCGCGGCATGGCCTTCATCGATACCGCCGTCCGCGCCAGCAATGCCGAGGCGGGTTGGGTGGACCTCAACGTCTGATTACCGGGAGAGAGCACATGAAAACGATCAAGGGACCGGCGATCTTCCTCGCCCAGTTCGCGGGCGACACAGCCCCGTTCCACTCGCTCGATGCGATCTGCGGATGGGTCTCGGGCCTAGGCTACAAGGGCATCCAGGTCCCCAGCTGGGACGGGCGTCTGTTCGACCTCGAGAAGGCTGCCGACAGCCAGGACTACTGCGATGAGGTGGCAGGTGTCGCCGCCTCGCATGGCCTCGAAATCACCGAGCTATCCACCCACCTGCAGGGCCAGCTGGTTGCCGTGCATCCTGCCTACGATGCCATGTTCGACGGCTTCGCGGCGGAACACGTACGTGGCAACCCGAAGGCGCGGCAGGAGTGGGCGGTCGACCAGGTGAAGAAGGCGGGCACGGCCAGCAAGCGTCTGGGACTCAACGCCCATGCCAGTTTCTCGGGTGCGTTGGCTTGGCCCTACATCTACCCTTGGCCGCAGCGGCCCGCCGGACTGGTGGAAGACGCCTTCGACGAACTGGCACGTCGCTGGCTGCCAATCCTCGACCACTTCGACGATTGCGGCGTGGACGTCGCCTACGAAATCCACCCCGGTGAAGACCTCCACGACGGGATCACCTACGAGATGTTCCTGGAGCGGGTGAACAACCATCCGCGTGCCAACATCCTCTACGATCCCAGCCACTTCGTGCTGCAATGCCTCGACTATCTCGATTACCTCGACATCTACCACGAGCGCATCAAGTGCTTCCACGTGAAGGACGCCGAGTTCAACCCGACCGGGCGGCAGGGCGTCTACGGCGGCTACCAGTCATGGGTCGAGCGCGCTGGACGGTTCCGTTCGCTGGGAGATGGGCAGGTCGACTTCTCGGCAATCTTCTCCAAGATGGCGCAGTACGATTTCGCCGGCTGGGCCGTGCTGGAATGGGAATGCGCGCTGAAGCACCCTGAACAGGGCGCGGCAGAAGGTGCACCGTTCATCGCCGACCACATCATTCGCGTGACCGAACATGCCTTCGATGACTTCGCCGCCGGCAGCGCCGACCGCGATCTCAATCGCCGGGTAATGGGGATCGACTAGCCCCAGTTGGGGTCCTGGCCGGCCTTCCACTTGATGGAACAGCCCGCGCTGGGCACTTGCGGCTGCGGCGCGGGCTGGCCTGCTAGTACGGCATCGGCGGCGCGGCGCAGGTCTTAGCCGGTAACCGGCAGGCTGCGGCGGTATGGCTCCGTACCCTCCATCGGCGGATGTGGCAGGCCCGGGCGGGATACTCGCCATGACGCGCCAGCTGGCCATGGAAGGTGCCCCTCACGGCATCCGCGCGAATACCATCAGTCCGGGCTTTATCCTGACCGAAGCCACGAGCCGCCATATGGAGGCCGAACCTGCGCTAAAGGAAAAGGTCTTGGCCAAGAACATGCTTAAGCGACTGGGAGAGCCCGAAGACATCGCCTTCTGTGCCATCTGGCTGGCCAGCGACGAGGCATGTTATGTCACCGGCGGAGATTTCCCGGTCGATTCTGGAGCAGCCGCCTGGTAGCCTAGACCACCAGCACGCGGCCGCAGTGTTTTTCCAGCAGGGCGCGGACTTCGTCATTGATGCCGCTGTCGGTGACAACCACGTCGATCCGGTCGAGCGGGCAGACGATGGCACCGGAGGAAACGGCAAACTTGCTCGAATCCACCAGCAATACGACCTCGTCCGACGCTTCCAGCAGGCGGCGCTGGCTGGCGACGAGTACGGTGTCCGCCTGGAAGATGCCGCGCGCGCTGACGGCTGCCGCGCCGATGAACAGGCGGGCGGCGTGGAATTCGGGCATCGAGTGCTCGCCGGAGGGGGCGAGGATGATGTTCTGTTCGCGGAAGATCGTGCCTGAAGGCACCAGAAGCGTCGTGCCATCCTGCGGCAGCAGCGCATTGATGATGTGCAGCGAGTTGGACAGCACCTGCAGGTCTTTCCCCGCCAGGTGCTCGCACATCTGGTAGGTGGTGCTGCCACCGTCGATGATCACGCCCTGCCCGGGTTGGCACAACTGTGCAGCGGCCTTGCCTATCGCACACTTGGCGGCAAGGTTCAGCGCGATCGACTTGGCGAACGGCGTGCCCTTCAGGGCCAACGGCGAGATTGTGTCCTCTTCCGTCTCCACCGCCTTCGCTCCGCCATGGACACGCCGGATGCGCCCCTGTTCCTCCAGCCGCGCAAGGTCGCGGCGGATGGTCGCGGGGGAGGCAGCCAGGCTCGCCTCCAGTTCACGATAACTGACGAAGCCGCTTCCGGACAGCGCCTCCAGGATCAGTTTCTCGCGTTCAGCGGCGTGCATGATCTGACCGTCAGGTTCCCTGCTGTTCCCGCTGGATCTGTTCCAGCGACTTACCGGCATTGTCAGGTGCCCATAGCCAACCGATCAGTGCGCTGACTACAAGAAATCCGGTAAGTATCCACGCCAATAGCGTGAAATCCCAACTGGCCAGTACCGGCACGAAGAAGCTGAAAATGCCCAGCACGATGCGCACGATGGCAAAACTGACGCCCTGCGCCGTGCTGCGAAGGGCGGTGGGAAACATCTCCGCGCTCCACAGCTGGAAGAAGCTCTGTGCGCCAAAGCCCTGGAAGAAACCGATGATCAACACGTGCGCCAGTACCACCGGAACGCTGAGCGGGAAAATCGCCAGCAGGCTCATGCCCACCACCTGCATCACAGCAGAGATCATGAACATCTTCTTGTGGCTGACCTTGTCGACGAACTTCATGAAAATCAGCCAGTTGGCGAGCATGCCAAGACCGAAGTTCAGGCATTGCAAGGCGATGGATTCGCTGCGTGTCGCGACTCCCAGCGTTTCCATCAGGTATGGGAAGAACAGGCCGTTGGTTCCTGCCCAGAGGTTCCAGAACCCGTAGATGCCGACGAGACCGAGGATCGAAACAAGGAACTTGCCTTTGAACAGTTCGGTCAGCGGCGGCGCCTTGAAGTCGGCCTTCTGGGTTTCCTCCCAGCGGCGGCTCTCGCGCATCTTGCGGCGCAGGAAAGTGAGGCCCAGCGCCACGACCACGAGGTGAGCGAAAACAAGGCGTGCGCCCAGGTCGCCCAGCCCGGACAGGCCCAGCGCCATCAAGAGAACCACGACCGGGCCGAGGTTCCACAGGATCTGCGCCACGCCCGAATGCTTACCGCGCCGGTCGTCTGGCGCTTCCTCGGCGATCAGGGACCAGCTGGCGGGAATGTCCGCGCCCACGGCAAGGCCGACGATGATGAAGCCCAGCACGATCATCCACGGGGCGACCGCGAAGACCAGGATGCTCATGCCGAAGGCGTAAACGAGCATGTCATACTGGTAGATGCGCTTACGCCCCAGCTTGTCGCACAGCCAACCGCCGATCATCGCGCCGACCCCCGCACCAATGGCATTGGGACCGAAGGCAGCGATGAGGCCGAGCAGGTTGTCGGACAGGCCGTAGAGCGATTGCCACAGCGCCAGCGCGGCTGCGCCCGAGACGATCGACCCGCTGTCGATATAGTTGGCAAGACCGGCAAGGATCGTGCCTTTCCAGTTGTCCTTCTCGATATGCGGATCGTCGACGATCTGTACCTGGTTCATGCTATCCCTTCCTGTGCAATTATGTTCGCGTCGATCTGGTTGATCGCGGTTGTTCCGGTGAGCGCCATGGCGACGCGCATTTCGTTTTCGATCAGTTGCAACACGTGGCGCACGCCCGTTTCGCCGCTGTCGCCGAGCGCGTAGACCCAGGGGCGGCCGATCAGTACGCCATCGGCCCCCAGCGCCAGCATCCGCACGACATCGAGGCCCGAGCGCACGCCGCCGTCGGCCAGCAGAGTCATTTCTCCACGCACGGCATCGGCTATCGCGGGTAGGGCGCGGGCGCTGGATAGCGCGCCGTCAAGCTGCCGCCCGCCATGGTTGGAGACCACGATCCCGTCCGCGCCCAGCTTTGCTGCTTCGCGCGCATCGCCCGGGTCGAGAATACCCTTGATGACAAGCGGGCGATCCCATTCCGAGCGGATGAAATCGAGGGTGTCCCACGTTACCGACGGGTCGAAGTTGCTGCCCAGCCAGGCGAGGAAATCGGAGATCGGTGCATCAGCTCCCATCACGCTGGCGACGTTACCGAGCGACAACGGGCGACCGTTCAGTCCCACGTCCCAGGCCCAGCGCGGGCGCTTGAGCACCTGCCACATGCGGCGAATCTCGCCCTTCAGGTTATCCGCCCCCGAGAGACCCGAGCGCACATCGCGATAGCGGCTGCCGGGCAAGGGCAGATCGACCGTGAACATCATCACCGGGCAGTCGACGGCTTTTGCCCGCGCGATCATCTCGCGCATGAAGCCGCGATCGCGCAGCATGTAGAGCTGGAACCAGAAGGGCCGCGAGGCCGCAGCGGCTACTTCCTCCATGGCGCAGGCAGAGACGGTGGAGAGCGTAAAAGGCACGCCGGCTGCATCGGCAGCGCGTACGGCCTGGCACTCGCCGCGCCGCGCGTTGAGCCCTGCCAGCCCGACAGGCGCAAGGGCCAGCGGCATGGAAAGCTCTTGCCCGAACAGCGTGGTCGACAGGTCGATCTTGGAAACGTCGCGCAGCACGCGCTGGCGCAAGGCGACCTGCTCCAGGTCGCTGACGTTCCGCCCTAATGTAACCTGCGCATAAGAGCCGCCGTCGACGTATTCGAACAGGAAGTGCGGCACGCGCCGCCGCGACAGCTCGCGATAGTCGGTGACGGAAGCAGCGATCACGCGGCACCTGCAATGCGTTCATGCCATGCTTCCTTGTAGGCAGTCAGGTCCTCGGGTAGCGGATCGACCTGCTGCAGTTCGCCATCGGGCTGGAGCGTGGGGTCGATCAGTCGCAGGGCGCCGAAGCTCACGTCGTTGTGCGCGTTCGCGGTGAACACCTTGGTGTCAGGCCGCAAGGACGCGAGGGCACGGACGAAGACTTCGGCCTCGGCAAAGCGGCCTTCGACTAGCAGGCGTTCCTGCGATCCGATCAGGTCGAGCGAGACGTCAGCCACCAGCGCGGCATAGAGGCAAGCACCGGCGCGGCGGGCGTACCATTCGGTCGGCCGGTTGGCCCAGCCGCCTGCAGCATCGGGGAAAGGCCCGTTGCCGGGCGCAAGCGTCGGCAGGACCATGGCCATGCTGTCCACCACGCCATCAACTGCGCTGAGGAGGTGGGACTGGTCTGGCTTGATGTCGACACGGCGGGTGTCGATCTCGATCAGGCTTTCGATTTCGCGCCCGCCCATAAACCGGGCTGACGGAACGGGTTGCCCGTAGGCATCGACATTGACGAGGCAATCGCGCGCTTCTGGCAAGTTTAGTAGGTTCAGGGACTGCTTGGCGAGCCGCATCGCTATGAACCAGGTGCCGGTTGAGAGCACTGTCGCTTCATTATCGGCAATCTCGGCGAAACCGCGCGCCGCCATGAGGGCAGCGTTGGAATCGTGGAGACCGGCAAGCACCTTGGCCGTGGCAGGTAGTCCGATGTAGTCGGCGAGATCCGCCTTCAGCGTACCGACCACGTCGCTCGCCTTTGCCAGCGGTGCGAAACGGTCAGCCCAGCCACGGCGCTTGGCCATGGTGGAGAATTGCCCGGAGCTCGGGTTCCACAAGTCCGAATGACAACCGAGGCTGGTGACCTCGCTCGTCGCCACGCCGGTTAGTAACCAGGCCCAGTACTGGGCATAGGGCATCAGAGTTTCGGAGCCGAACGGTATGCTGGCTTGCGCTTCGAGCATGTGCAACTGCGCACCAAGGTTGAGTCCCGCAGGCAGGGCGGGCGAGCCCGTTTCGGCGAAAGGATCGCGCTGCTCGCGGTAGCCGGCCAGTTCATGGGGCGGCAGTTCCATCTCGTAGTTCGGGGTTGCAAAGGCCGGCGCCTTGCCGCGAATGCCAGCCACTGCCGCGCCATGCGACACGGGTACGATGTATTCTACCGGATGGCTGGCCCATTGCTTGAGCGTTTCGATTGCCCAGTCCGTCGTTCCGGCGGTGTCGAGCACGCCATTGGTTGACTGGTTGGGGCGGGTGGCACGGTCGAGCATGCGGCCGTCGCGCGACCACAGGCTGAGCTTGCTCAGTGTCTTCCCGACATCAAGGACAATGGCCCAACCTTGACTCAAGACTTCCCTCCCGTAGCGCCTGTCATTGCACTTTCATGATTGCCTGTTAGCGAAAATGATTGTTATTGAAAAGTGCAAATGCTAGGGTCTCGATCGTGATGAACATGCAGACACCTCTGGCCGGAGAGGCCATTCCCTTCGCGATCCCCGCCAGTCGCTGGGACGATTCCACCGCAGCCGGGAAAAGCGAATCGGAGCTGCTGCTCTATCGCTCCAACCTGCTGGGCAGCGACCTGACCGTCACCAACTTTGGCGGCGGCAACACCTCGGCCAAGGTGATGGAGACCGATCCGCTGACCGGCGAACTGGTCGAGGTGCTGTGGGTCAAGGGCTCTGGCGGCGACATCGGCTCGATGAAGCTGGACGGCTTTGCCACGCTTTACGAAGACAAGCTGCTGGCGCTGGAAGGCCACTATGCGGGAGAGGAAGACGACGACAAGATGGTCGGCTTCCTGCCACATTGCACCTTCAACCTGAACAGCCGCGCGGCCTCGATCGACACGCCGCTGCATTCGCTGCTGCCCTACAAGCACATCGACCACGTCCACCCGGATGCGGTCATTGCGCTGGCCGCTTCGTCGAACGGCGAGGCGGTGACGAAAGAGATATGGGGGGATGCGATTGGCTGGCTGCCTTGGAAGCGCCCGGGCTTCACGCTGGGCGTGATGATCCGCGATTTCGCGAGGGCCAATCCCCAAGCCAAAGGCGCCATGCTGGCCGGTCACGGGATCATCTGCTGGGCCGACACGGCGAAAGATTGCTACGAGCAGACCGTCCACCTGATCGCCGAGGCAGCTGACTACCTGAACAACAAGCTTGCCGGGAATCCGGCCTTTGGCGGCGCGGTTACCGCTCCCAACGAAAACCGCGCCGCCATCGCAGCAGACCTGATGCCGCGCCTTCGCGGTTTGATGACCGGCGCGCGCCGAAAAGTCGGGCATTTCTCGGATGATGAGGCCAGCCTCGAGTTCGCCAATTCGGCTGACCTGCCGCGCCTTGCGGCGCTGGGCACAAGCTGTCCCGACCACTTCCTGCGCACCAAGATCGCGCCCTTGCTGCTCGATCCCGCGAAGCTGGACGATGACGCCTACTTGGCGGAATCGCTGGCCGAATACCGCGAGCTCTATGCGACCTATTACGAGCGCTGCAAGCGCGCCAACTCCCCAGCCATGCGCGATGCCAACCCGGTGGTGGTGCTGGTGCCCGGCGTGGGCCGGATCACCTTTGCCGCGGACAAGGCCACGGCGCGCATCGCAGGCGAGTTCTACCTCAACGCCATCAACGTCATGCGCGGAGCTGAAGCCATTGGCGACTATATCGCGCTGGACGAGCAGGAAGCTTTCGACATCGAGTACTGGCTGCTCGAGGAAGCCAAGCTGCAACGTATGCCTGCGCCGAAGGAAATGGTCGGCAAGATTGCGCTGGTCACCGGCGGTGCTGGCGGCATCGGTGCGGCAACCGCAGCGCGGCTGCTGAAGGGCGGCGCCTGCGTCATGCTGGCAGACCGTGACGGCGACGTGGTGGAAGAAGTCCGCGCGAGTTTCGCCAGGCAATACGGCAAGGACGTAGTCCGCTGCGTCACCTGCGACGTTACCGACGAGGCACAGGTTGCTGCGGCTTTCGCTAACTGCGCGCGCGAATTCGGCGGCCTGGACATCCTCGTCGCCAATGCCGGGATCGCCTCCAGCGCGCCAATCGAACAGACCACCGTGGAACTGTGGGACCGCAACTACGACGTACTCGCGCAGGGCTATTTCCTCACCGCCAAGCATGCCTGGGGCCTGCTGAAACAGATGAACGACCAGGGCGGTACTTCGGTAGTCTTCATCGGGTCCAAGAATGCGGTGGCCGCAGCCGCCGGCGCATCGGCCTATGCCAGCGCCAAGGCGGCGGCCAACCACCTCGCGCGCTGCCTCGCGCTGGAAGGCGCGCCCGAGGGCATCCGCGTCAACGTCGTCAACCCGGACGCTGTGATCAAGGGCAGCCGCATCTGGGATGGCGACTGGCGCAAGGAACGCGCCGCCTCCAACAAGGTGGACGCGGGCGAGGAGCTGGAAGCGCACTACCGCAACCGCTCGATGCTGAAACGCGACGTGCTGCCCGAGGATATCGCCGAAGCCGCCTATTGGCTCGCCAGCGAAGCCAGCGCAAAGTCGACCGGCAACATGATCAACGTCGATGCCGGTAACGTGCAGGCGTTTACGCGCTAGCAGGCGCGGGGAGAAGACATGCAGAACACGGTAATTTCGCCCGAGCTGATCGCCGAAAGCAACGCGCGCCATGCCGCCGCGTTGGAGGACGACTACGCCAGTCTCGGGCGCAAGCTGGAGCGGCAAGGCGTGGCTATCGATGCCGTTACCGACAAGGCCAAGGGCTGGGCTGTTGCCGTGCCCAGCTGGGGCGCAGGCCGGGGCGGTACGCGGTTCGCCAAGTTCCCGCTGGCAGGCGAGCCGACCAACATCCACGAGAAGCTGGAAGACTGCGCCGTCATCAACCAGCTGGGCCGCACGACGCCGGGCGTCTCGCCGCACCTCCCATGGGACTGCGTGGACGACTACTCCGCGCTGCGCGAGGAAGCAGAGGGCTACGGCTTGCACTTCGACGCGGTGAACTCCAACACCTTCCAGGACCAGCCGGGACAGGCGCAGACCTATGCCGCCGGTTCGCTTTCCAGCACGGTGGAAGCCACGCGCAAACAGGCCGTGGAACACAACATCGATTGCATAGAAATCGGCAAGCAGATCGGCTCGCAGCGGCTGACCGTCTGGGTCGGTGACGGCACAAACTTGCCAGGCCAGCAGGACCTTGGCCGCAGCCTTGATCGTTATCTTGATGCCGCTGCGGACGTTTACGCAGCCCTGCCCGAAGACTGGCTGATGATGCTCGAACACAAGATGTTCGAACCCGCATTCTACTCCAGCGTGATTTCCGACTGGGGCTCTTCGCTGATGGCGGCGCAGGAACTGGGCGACAAGTGCAAGTGCCTCGTCGACCTTGGCCACCACGCGCCCAATGTGAACATCGAGCAGATCGTCGCCCGCCTGCACCGCGCGGGCAAGCTAGGCGGGTTCCACTTCAACGACAGCAAGTACGGTGACGACGACCTCGATTCCGGGTCGATCAATCCGCACCAGCTGTTCCTGGTGTTCAATGAACTGGCCGAGGCCGAAGCCGATCCGCGTGGCGGCTTCGATCCCGCCTACATGATCGACCAGTCGCACAACGTTACCGATCCGATCGAGTCCATGTTGTCGTCCGCCGAAGCCATCGCCGGATGCTATGTCCGCTCGCAGCTGGTGGACCGCGAGGCGCTTCGCGCCGCGCAGGAGGCGAACGACGTCATGCTGGCCTTCCGCACCTTGCGGCAGGCCTACGAAACCGACGTCGGCCCAATCCTTGCCAAGGCGCGTGCGGAGCAGGGCGGGGCGATCGACTGGCTTGGCACCTATCGCGCCAGCCAGTACCGCGAGCGCAAGGCGCAGGAACGCAAGGCCGTGGGGCAGGGCGCGGGTATCGTCTGAGGCAGCAAGTGCTGCGGTGGATAGCCAGCTATCAGCAATTTCGATTTACCTGCGCGGCTCAAGTCCGGCATGAACGTCCACTTGGGAAAAGGGGATATTGCATGCTGAAGGCAGCACTTGGATTTCTTGCAGCTTTGCTGATTACCGCAACGGCGACCGCACAGCCGGACCCGTCGATGTTTGCGGCGGAGGTGGTGCCGCCGGTACAGGGCGAGTTGATCCCGCTGCCGACGGTTGACCCCCAAAGCGAGAATGCCGAGCAGTGGAACCGCGTGTTCGGGCAGGTCTGGGTGCGCAACGTGTCGCATCCGGGGCTGTACCGCGTGGCGCCGAAGAACGGCCGTGGCAACGGGCGCGCGGTCATCGTTGTGCCGGGCGGTGGCTATTCCTTCGTCTCGATCGAAAGCGAGGGGTTCTGGGTCGCGGAAAGGCTGGCCGCGCAGGGGTATACCGCCTTCGTACTCAAGTACCGACCGCGCACCACGCCCGCCGGGATGGAGGAATTCATCGCCGCGCTGGTCGCCGATTTCGGCAACCTGGGGCAGCGCCAACTGCCCGACCATCCGCCTGCGGTGGACGATCTCGCCGCCGCGATCACCTTGATCCGCGAACGCGCCGCAGAATGGGAAATCGATCCCGGCTCCATCGGCGCAATCGGGTTTTCCGCCGGTTCGCGCACCACCATCCGCCTGTTGGAAAACCATCCCGAGGCTGCCCTGCTTGACCATGTCGGCCTGATCTATCCGCCGATGGCGCAGACCATCGCCCCGGGGCCGCGCCCGGACCTGTTCATGGCCATCGCCGTGGACGATCCGCTGTTCCGGCAAGGCGGCCTAACCATGGTCGACAGCTGGCTGGCGGAAAGCCAGGCGGTGGAGTTCCACCTCTATTCGGGCGGGGAGCACGGCTTTGGTTTGCGACCGCAGGGCACCACTAGCGACCTGTGGATCGACCAGTACCTAGCCTGGCTGGCGCTACAGTAAGATAACAGAACAAGACGGGACGAAAGAGGGATCACGATGACTGATGAGGCCCAAACGGTACCCGCGAATGCGCGGGCGATTTTCTGGATCTGCGTGCTGCTGCTGTTCACGGCGGCACTCGGCTTCTCGATCCGCACGGGCGTTTCCGGCGCGATCAAGGAGACGCTGCTCGATCCCTACATGCCGATGGCTTCAGGCGAGATGATCGCCGCCACGCTTGGCTATTCCTTCCTCGGTTTCGCGCTCAGCCTGCTGGCGATCAGTCCGCTGCTGGACCTGTTCGGCGCCAAGAAGGTGGTGCTGTTCTCCGCTGCCACCTTTATCGTCGGCCCGGTGCTGATCCTGCTGTCGCCGTCCGCGGGTGACGGGGCAACCACCTACATCGTGCTCAACATCGGCATGGTCGTTTGCGGCCTAGGCTGGGGCGCGATGGAAGCATCTGTGAACCCCGTGACAACGGCAATCTATCCCGAAGACAAGACCGGCAAGCTCAACGCGCTTCATGCTTGGTGGCCTTTCGGGATCATCGTTGGCGGGCTGGCCTCGGTGTTCCTGTACGAAGCGTCGGGCGTGTCCTGGCAGGTCATGATCGCGCTTATCATCGTGCCTGCCGTACTGTGCGGCGCATGGGCGCTGGCGCAGGACTTCCCGCCGACCGAGACCAACGCCAAGGGCGTGCCGTTCGCCACCATGATGGCTGAGCCGTTCAAGCGTCCCGGCTTCTGGATTTTCCCGGCGATTATGTTCCTGACTGCTTCGGCGGAACTGGCACCAGGCAGCTGGGTGGACGTGGCATTGACCGAGACGGTGGGCATGCCGGGCATCCTGGTGCTGGTCTATGTCTCTGCAATCATGTTCGTCATGCGCCACTTTGCCGGTCCGCTGGAGCGACGCTTTTCCGACATCGGCCTGCTGTGCGTCTGCACGATCCCGGCGGCCATCGGCCTCTACCTGCTGAGCCTTGCCAACTCGCCCGCCACGGCGCTGCTGGCGGCGACGGCATGGGCGATCGGCGTGTGCTTCATGTGGCCGACGATGCTGGCTGCCGTCTCCCGCCGCTATCCCGCAAGCGGGCCCTGGGGCATCGGCATCACCGGCTTTGCCGGAGCCATGGCGATCTACGCTGTGCTGCCCGAAATCGGCAAGATCTACGACGAGGCCAAGCTTGAGGCCGCAGGCGGGACTGAGGCCTTCGCCGCCCTGCAACCGGGTCCGGAACTGCATGCCGCACTTGCCCATGCCGCCGAGCAGAGCTTCCAGGCGATTGCCGTGGTGCCGGTGGTGCTGTTCGTGGTGTTCGGGTTGGTCTGGCTGGTGGAACGCGCGCGGCGCAAGGCCTGATCCGACATGCGGATCGGCATCAACCTGCTGCTGTGGACCGGGCACGTAACCCGCGACCTGCGGCCGGTGCTGGAAGAGATCGCCGCGACCGGCTTTGACGGGGTCGAGGTGCCGATATTCGACGCCACCGATCCGGCGCACTATCGTGATCTTGGCAGGCTGCTCGACGACCTCGGGCTGGCGCGGACTGTGTCCAGCGCCTTCACTGGCGCCGCGGGCAACCCGGTCTCGCCTGATGAACCCGAACAGGCCGCCGCGCGAACTTTCCTTGGTGATGTCGTCAACTGCACAGCCGAATTGGGCGCAGACATGGTCGTCGGACCGATGTTCCAGCAATTGGGCCAGTTCACTGGTGTCGGGCCGACCGAATCCGAGCTGGAGCGGTGCGCCGCCTTCCTGTCGGACATGGTGCCGCAGCTCGATGGCAGAGGGGTGACGCTGGCGCTGGAGCCGCTCAACCGGTTCGAAGCCTACCTGCTCAATACCGCCGAGCAGGGGCAGGCGCTATGCAGCCGAGTGGGCCATTCGCGCGTGGGCGTACTCTACGACACCTTCCACGCGAACATCGAGGAAAAGGACCCCGTCACCGCGCTGGGCGACCTGCACGCCAGCGGCAGGCTGGTGCACGTCCATATTTCGGAGAACGACCGCGGCACCCCGGGCAAGGGGCATGCGAAGATCCGCGAGACGATCCACCTGCTTGATGCGCTGGACTACGACGGTTGGCTGACCATCGAGGCATTCGGCAAAGCCGTGCCCGAACTGGCTGCTGCCACCTGCGTCTGGCGTGACTTCTTTGCCGACCCGCTGGAGGTCGTGCACGAGGGTCACGCCTATATCCGCGACCGTCTAGAGACCGCCTAGGCTTCCAGGTTCTGCAGGTATGCCAGCGACTGCGCCATGGCTTCCTCGCGCGGCATGGCGAAGGGCGGTTCCTGCTCGACGAAATAGTGCGAGACGCCAGCGGCTTCGGCGGTAGGCAGGATGTTCGCCCAGTCGAGCGTGCCCGAGCCGACCTCGGTCGGGCTCATGCCGAAATAGAAGCTTTGGCCGCTGTCGGCAGCGATGTCCTTCACGTGTAGCGAGACGACGCGTCCAGACAGGGATTGTAGCTCGGCAACGGGATCGCGGCCCGCTTGCGCCACCCAGCCGAGGTCGAGCTGGAACTTGAGCAGGTCCGGGTCGGTTTCGGCCATCAGCACGTCCCAGGCCGTGGTGTCGCCCAGCGGCGCGAACTCGAGGTTGTGGTTGTGATAGCCCAGCGTGATCCCGCGATCGCGCATGGCGCTGCCCAGCTGGTTGAACAGTTCGGCTGAGGCCTGCCAATGCTCCAGCGTGGCCGCCTGGAAGGTGCGGCTGATCGCCTGCGGGAACTGCTCGCCCTCCTGAACACCGAAATCGTCCGGCAAGACGGGGAAGGGGATCACCACGTTGGTGACGCCCAGCGCCGCTGCCGCATCTGCGACTGCGCCGGGATTGTCGCCGAACACCAGCCCGTCGCCGGTCAGGTCGAAGGCCTTGGCTGGTACGTGCAGGCTGGCAATCGGGATACCGGCAGCATCGGCCGCCGCCTTGAGTGCAGCCGGTTCGTGGCCCAGCAGGTTAGGCAGTTCCATCTCGCCAAAGCCCATGTTGCGCACTTGCGCGAACAGGGCCGCCGGGTCCTCCACCGGATCCTGCCCGACCAGCGCGTAGAGCTGGATGCCCACCGGCTTGCCGATCCGCTCGAAGAACCTCGCCGAGGCCGCCGGAGTTTCCGATCCGCTGCATCCGGGAATGAACGCTGCTGCGCCCACGGCCCCCATACCGCGCAACAGCGCGCGCCTGCCCAATACGATCATTTTTTTCAGGTCCTTTCCACTCCCCGGCATATTCGCCGAGCCGATTTCATTCTATCCGATGGATCGATTTGCCGGAAGCTTGTGCGTTTCGTAGTTTACCGGAAGTCTGGGAGGATAATGGATGTTTGAAACTGGCGGGATGAACCGCCGCGCGTTGCTGCAACGCGCGTTGGTGCTGGCGGGTGCGACCGCCGCGATCGGGGCATGCGACGCCATCGGCTTTGCCGATTCGGACAGCCCGTTCCGCCACAGTGCGGAAGACATGGCCCTGATCACCGCGCTGGCGAATGTCATCGTCCCCACGGGAGACACGGTCGGCGCGATCGATGCCGGGGTGCCTGCCAGTTTCGAAGGCCTGATGGCCAACTGGGCCTCACCCGAAACGCGCGAAGCGATGGCCAGTGTGCTGGAGACGCTCGGCGCTCTCGATCCGGATGGCGCGGACTTTGCCGGATTGTCCGAAGCCCGTCAGGCCGAACTACTCACTGCCTTCGATACAGAGGCGCTGGCACCGGCAGAAGGTGGCGGGGGAAGCCCCTTTGGCCCGCCGCCTGCCAGCAACCCTGATTACCAGCGCTTCAAGCAGCTGGTGGTCGTGCTGTTCTACCTGTCAGAGCCCGCGCTCACGCAGGAGATCGCCTACACCCACATTCCCGGACGGTGGGATCCCTCCGTGCCCGTGACGCCCGAGACTCGCCCACAGGGCGGGCCGGGCATGTTCTGAGTTGCGAAGGGACGCATTCCATGGATTTTGACGCAATCGTAATCGGCTCGGGCATGAGCGGCGGCATCGCTGCCAAGGAATTGACCGAGCGCGGCCTGAAGACGCTGGTGCTGGAGCGCGGCGGCAATATCGACCGCAGCAACCAGGCCGACCAGACCGACTGGATGCAGCCGTGGGACCTGCCAAATGCGGGCAACATCCCGGAAGTGGAGCTGGCCGAGGACTATCCGGTGCAGAGCCAGTGCTATGCCCTGTCCAGCGCCACCAAGCACCTGTTCGTCAAGGACAGCGAGCATCCCTACCAGACGCCCGAAAACAAGCCGTTCAGCTGGATCCGCGGCTATCACCTGGGTGGCCGCTCGATCATGTGGGGCCGCCAGTCCTACCGCCTCTCGGCGATGGATTTCGAGGCCAATGCGCGCGACGGGCACGGGTCCGACTGGCCGATCCGCTACGACGATATCGCCCCGTGGTACGACCACATCGAGAACTTCATCGGCGTGTCCGGTTCGCGCGAGGGGCTGCCGCAATTGCCCGATGGCGACTTCCTGCCGCCGTTCGAGCTCAACGATGCCGAACTGCAGTTCAAGCGCGCGGTGGAGAGCAATTTTCCCGGCCGCAAGGTGATCCCCGGACGCGTGGCCAACCTGCGCGAGGCGCGCGAACATCACCGCGAACTGGGCCGCGGCCCGTGCCAGGTCCGCAGCCTGTGCGAACGCGGCTGCACCTTCGGCGCCTACCACTCCAGCCTGAACTCCTCGCTGCCGGCGGCGCAGCGCACGGGCAACCTCACCGTGATCACCGATGCCATCGTCCATTCGATCGAATACGATGCGGCATCGGGCAAGGCGACCGGCGTGCGCGTGATCGATGCCAATACGAAGGAAGGATCGACGCACACCGCCAAGGTGATCTTTTGCAACGCCTCGACCATCGGCACGGCGCAGATCCTGCTCAATTCCACCAGCGAGGCCATGCCGCGCGGGCTGGCCAATTCCAGCGACATGGTCGGCCGCAACATCATGGACCATCTCTATGGCCTGCTGACCGTGGCCACCTTCGACAACATGCCTGATACCTTCTATTTCGGGCGGCGGCCGACCGGGTTCTACATCCCGCGGTATCGCAACCTTGGCGGTGCAGACGGGGATTACCTGCGCGGCTACGGCTTCCAGGGCGGCTTTTCCCGCAACGGCGGGGCAGGGGCCGCGATGGCGGGGCCGGGCATCGGCGAAGACCTGAAGGCACGCGGCCGTCAGCTTGGCACATGGCAGATGTTCTTGGCTGGTTTCGGCGAGATCCTGCCGCACCCCGACAACCGCGTTTCCTTGTCCACCAGCGAAACCGACCAGTGGGGTATTCCGGTCGCGCACATCGACGTGGCTCTGCGCGAGAACGAGCTTAAGCTTGCCGCCGCGATCCAGGAGGACGGGCGCGCCATGGCAGAGGCGGCGGGCGGCACGGTGGTCACCTCGCTCGGCACGCCGTCCCCACCGGGGCTGGGCATTCACGAGATGGGCACAGCGCGCATGGGCGCCGATCCGGCGACGTCGGTACTCAATAAGTGGAACCAGGCGCACGACGTACCCAACCTGTTCATCACCGACGGCGCGGCCATGGCATCCAGCGGGTGCGTCAATCCGTCGCTTACCTATATGGCCCTGTCGGCGCGCGCCGCCGATGCAACTGCGAGCATGCTTGCGGAAGGCGCACTGTAGAGAAAAAGCGAAGCGGCTAGCCGCCTAAATGATCATTTGTTAGTGAAAATGATTGATTGTGAAATTGCCGGGTGTTAGCCTCCCTCCATTGAATGGCCGACTGTCCGAAATCGGGCGGCGAGCACGGGAGTTCGGGGAGTAGGTATGAAGACTGGCTTGAAACTTGTAGCAGCAACCGTTGCTCTGACTCTGGCTGGTTGTGCGACCACGGCTCCGGTCGGAGATGCGGGAGTGGCGCAGTCGTCACAGCAGGCGGACCCGCTGATGCAGGGCTTTGTCGCACCTCCCAATGCCGCTCGTCCGCGCGTGTGGTGGCACTGGATGAACGGCAATATCACGCAAGAAGGCATTGCCGCAGACCTTGCCTGGATGGACGAAGTCGGCATCGGCGGTTTCCAGAACTTCGACGCCGATCTGGGTACCCCGCAGATCGTCGAGAACCGGCTGGCCTACATGACGCCCGAATGGCGCGAGGCCTTCCGCTTCGCTGCGTCCGAGGCTGACCGTTACGGGCTGGAAATGGCCATCGCCGCTTCGCCCGGCTGGTCCGAGACCGGTGGCCCCTGGGTGCCGGCTGAGGACGGGGTGAAGAAGATCGTCTGGGGCCAGACGCTGCTGACCGGCGGCACGGCCTTCCACGGTGCGATCAACCGTGCACCCACTAATACTGGCCCCTATCAGGCCATGCCTGTGCCGGAGCCGGAGATTGCGCTGAGCGACAGCCATCCGCCCGAATTGCCTGATGCGTCTGGCCATATCGCCGTGCTGGCCGTTCCGGTCAGCGAACCGACCCTGCCAACGCCGCAGTTCTCGCTCGCTGACGGTACGGCGGTGTCGCCTGCTGCTATGGTCGATGCGGACCTTGAAAGCGGCCATGCCTTGCCGCTGGCGGCGGACAAGTCGGGTGCGCTCTATGTTACCTATCCGCAGCCGGTCATCGTGCGCTCTCTGGACCTGGCCATTCCGGGCCTTGTCCGCCCCTTCCGCAGCCCGCCGGTACTGCCGCTGCTGGAAGTGCGCACTGCTGACGGCTGGCAACAGGTAGGCGATATCCCGCTGATCAATACCCCGATGACCCTGGGCTTCGAACCGGTCACCGGCAGCGAGTTCCGCCTCCGCATAATCGAGAACCCCAACATTGTCCCTCCGACCGAAATGGACGGTGTAGAAGGTGCCGTCGCATTGGACGTTTTTGCCTTGGGTGACCTGTCAACCGTGTCAGTCAACCAGTTTGCCTTTGGCGCCGGCCACCGCATGAACCGCGTGCAGGAAAAGGCCGGTTTCGCGGGCGTGATGGACTACTATGCCATTATGTCTGACGACGAGACGCCGGTTGAACTGGCGCTGGGCGACGTCATCGATATCTCCGACCGCGTCGCCGCCGATGGCACGCTCGACTGGACTCCGCCCGCAGGCAGCGACTGGCTGGTGCTCGATTTCGGCTGGTCGCTGATCGGCACCACCAACCATCCCGCACCGCCCGAGGCGACCGGGCTGGAAGTCGACAAGTACGACCCCCATGCCGTGCGTCGCTATCTCGAGACCTACCTTGGCATGTACCGCGAGGCGACGGGCGACGACCTGATCGGCGAGCGCGGCCTGCGTGCGATCCTGACCGATTCCATCGAAACCGGTTTTGCCAACTGGACTCCGGCGATGGAGCGCGAGTTCGAGGAACGACGCGGCTATGCCCTGCGCCCCTGGCTGCCTGCGCTCACCGGCCTGGTGATCGGCTCCGAAGCGGAGACCGAGGCATTCCTTTACGACTGGCGCGACACCCTCGCCGAACTGCTGACCGACAACCACTACGGCACCGTTGCCGACGTGGCCCATGAGAACGGCCTGATCGTTTACGGCGAAGCACTGGAAGACAAGCGGCCTATGCTGGGTGACGACCTGTCGATGCGTCGCCATGCCGACATCCCGATGGCAGCCCTGTGGACCTATCCCAGCCACGGTTCGGTGCGGACAACGCTGATCGGAGACATGCGCGGCGCGGCTTCCACCGCGCACGTTTATGGCCAGAACCTGGTGGCAGCGGAATCGATGACGGCGGCCAATTCGCCCTGGGCCTTCTCGCCGCGCGACCTGCGGCGCTTTATAGACTTGGAATTCGCCCACGGCATCAACCGCCCCGTGATCCACACCTCGGTCCACCAGCCGCTGGACGATTTCCAGCCCGGTGTGACGCTGGCGATCTTTGGCCAGTACTTCAATCGCCACGAGACCTGGGCCGGCATGGCGCGGCCGTGGGTCGATTACATGTCGCGCAATGCCTACATGCTCCAACAGGGCCACTTCTTTGCCGACGTGGCCTGGTTCCGCGGCGAGGAGGCCCCCGTGACCGCGCAATATGCGGCCGCAGTGCCCGACGGTCTGCCGCAGGAATACGCCTTCGACTTCGTCAATGCGGACATGCTGGCCGATGCAATGCACGTCGAAGACGGCATGCTGGTGACGCAAGGCGGCACGCGCTACCGCGCGCTGGTACTGGGCCCGGACGCCCGGAATATGACCTTGCCGACGCTGCGCCGCATTGCCGACCTTGTCGGGCAGGGCGCAACCGTAATCGGCGAGCGTCCGGCGGCGACGCCGTCATTGGCCGATGACAAGGAGGAGTTTGCCCGGCTTGCTGACCAACTCTGGACCGGTCCGAACGTGCACGGCACCGCTGACTATTCCGCAGTACTGCACGAACTAGGCGTGGCCCCGGACTTCGCCTTCACCGGCGGTGGCAGCGATGCGGAGATCCTGTTCCTGCACCGCCAGATGGCCGACGGATCGCACAGCTATTTCCTCAACAACCGCCGCAATCGCGCCGAACAGGTGGAAGCGCGCTTCCGCGTCACCGGCTATGCGCCGGAATTGTGGGATGCGGTAACCGGCGAAGCGCGACCGCTGAGCTACCGGTTTGATGGAGACCACACCGTCGTGCCCGTCGCAATGGGTCCCGAAGAGTCGTTCTTCGTGGTCTTCCGCGAGGCGACGAGCGCCCAATCACGCACTGTCCCGCAGGCTTCGGCGCAAGCCGTCGCAACTATCGATGGGCCGTGGCAGGTTGTCTTCCAGGAAGGGCGCGGCGCACCCGCTGGCATCGCCATGGACGAGCTATCGCCGCTCAACGAGCATGCGGACGACGGCGTGCGCTATTTCTCGGGCGTGGCCAGTTATACCACCACGTTCACTGTCGAGGATGCGGATGAGGGGCTGTGGGTCGATCTCGGCCAGGTTGCTGATGTTGCGGAGGTTTATATCAACGGTACCTACGCCGGCACCAGCTGGTGGGCACCGGACCGCGTGGCCATTGGGGAATTCCTGCAGCCGGGCGAAAACCGCCTAGAAGTGCGCGTCGCCAATCGCTGGATCAATCGTCTGATCGGTGATGCCCAGCCGGGAGCGGAGCCGCTGACTCAGGCAACGGCACCGACCTATATGCCCGATGCACCGCTACGCCCGGCAGGCCTGATCGGGCCGGTGCGGCTGCTTTCCACGCCATAAACTGGAATGGTTCTTCTATAATCTACCGCGTCAATTAGCATCTATCCAAACAGCCCGTTTTACTTAGCGCCCCCTCCCGCAGATGACCCACGTGGGAGCAATCACAGTGCGGCAATTGTCCGCGAACAATATATCGGGTGAGGAGTTTGAGAATGAGTTTCTCCGCAATGAAGGTGGGTCTGCTGTCGTCGGTGTTTACAGGGACGGCCATGTTTGCGGCTCCGGCGGCCCACGGCCAGGACGGGCCTGCCGAGGCCGAGCAACAGGAGCAGGGGTCGACGATTTACGTCACCGCGCGTAAGCGTGAGGAAGACCTGATCGACGTGCCTCTGCCGGTGACGGTGGCCACACAGGAACAGCTGAACCGCGACCAAGTCTACAGCTTGAACGACCTGCAGCGCATCACCCCGGCACTGGAAATCAGCCAGACTTCGGGCGGTGAATCGAACGGAGGCGGACGCCTGCGCGGCGTCGGTACCGGCGTGTTCAACCCCTCGGTTGCCTCGTCGGTAGCACTGGTGATCGACCAGGTCCCGGTCGGCAACATGTCATTCCCGCAACTGTTCGACATGGCGCAGGTCGAAGTGCTGCGCGGTCCGCAGGGTACCCTGTTCGGCCAGGGCGCTTCGGCTGGTGTGCTGAACGTTACCACTCGCGCGCCGGTGCTTGGCGAATTCGGCATGAACGCCAGTGTGGACTGGGCGGACAAGGGAACCGTTGGTTCCGAAGTCGGCGAATGGGTGATCAATGCTGGTGTCAACGTGCCCTTGGGTCAGATCGGTGCCCTGCGCGTGGCCACGCAGTTCAAGGAAGAGACGGGCCTGCAGCATTCGGTCACCACCGGGCAGGACAACGTCATCCAGGACTGGGGCCTGCGCGGCCGCCTGCTGCTTGAACCCAGCGACGCGCTGACGATCAATCTCAACGCAGAATATGCCCAGAACACGTCTGACGGGCAGACCTTCTTCGCGGTTGCCATTGCGCCCAACGCTACCACGCCGTTCGGCCCTCCGGGTGCCACCATTGGCGGCATTTCGACCGGCGCCTACACCGATCCCGCTGGTTGTGCGATGCCGGTGATCGACGAGCGGGCGGAGTTCTACTGCGAGAATGACCCGAGCTACCTGCGCACCGAAGTGCAGGCCTATTCGGCGGTGTTCGACCTCGACCTGAGCGACGACCTGAGCGTAACTTCGGTCACGTCCTACCGCGCCCGCCGCTTCGACCAGGAACACCGCGATTTCTCGCGTATCCTGCCGGCACCGGCCGCGCAGCAGAACCTGACGCGCGAAGACGCCAACGGCTTGAGCCAGGAACTGCGCCTGAGCTATGTCGGCGATACCTTCGACTTCGTCGCGGGTGGCTTTTACCAGGACTTCGAATTCGACCGCATTCCGCTGGGGGGCGTGTTCGGATCGAACCTTCCTGGCGAGCGTGTCGGCTTCAGCGTCTGCAACCCGGGCGGTACCTTCTGCCCGGTCGGCAACCAGTTCACTGACGAATTGACCGAAAACCGCACGCTGGCACTGTTCGCAGACGCCACCGTGCAGGTTAGCGAGGTGGTCAGCATCTTCGGTGGCCTGCGCCTGGATGATTACAAGAACACCACCACGGTGCAGACCTTCCCGGCGATTCCGGGCAATGCCGGTGGTCCGAACGGCACCGCAGGCACTTTTGTCACCGAGGACAGCAACATCTCGGGCCGCATCGGTGTCAGCTTCCAGCCGAACCCCGACACCAACATCTTTGCTTCCTACTCGCGCGGCTACAAGCCGCCGGCCGTGGGCACGAACCCGGCTGGCCAGCTGTTCCAGCTTGAGCCCGAAAAGGCCAATGCCTTCGAACTGGGTGCGCGCTTCAACATCGGTGACGTGCAGCTTTCGGGCAACGTGTTCTACAATGAACTGCTCGACTTCCAGAGCCAGACCAGTGTCTTCGTCGGCACGGCCCTGGTTTCGCAGCCGCTCAACATCGACCAGATCGAAAGCTATGGCTTCGAGGTCGGCGCGGTGGGCGAGATCCTGCCGGGCTGGGTGGTGAACGCGGGCTACCAGTTCAACAACATCACCTTCCCCTCCGGCTATGTCGGCGATGATGGCGGCAACCTGGGCGGAACGCAGTTCCTCAACGCTCCGCGCCACAAGTTCACGCTGTCGAGCGAGTTCTCGACCCCGGTGACGGAGTCCATCGAGTTCTTCGTGAACGCCAACCTCGTCTACAAGAGCGACGTCCTGCTCGCTGCCCGTGCAGACGATCGCTTCCGCTATCCGGCGCACGAGTTGATCAACGGCGGACTCGGCATTCGTGATGCGGACGGTGGCTGGAACCTCAGCGTGTTCGTTCGCAACCTGACCGAAGAGCGTGAGCCCACGGCCTATCTCGCCAGCACCTTCGCGGGCCGGCCAGACGGCGGCATCCGTGCCTGGCCGGTGGCAGGCCTGACCGCCCGCGTCGTCGGCATCCGCGCCGGCTTCGAGTTCTAGGGACCCGAAAGTCTCTCCCTGAAGGCCGGGGAGGTGTTGCGGCACCTCCCCGGCCTTTTGCTTTGGGAGCCAGGAATTGCAACGGTGTGGAGGAGGCTATTGCGCCTCCGAATCCTCTCGCTTGGCGATCTTGTGGGCCTCTTCGTTGATGCCGCTCTTCCAGTAGCTGGAAATGTAGAGCCGGTCCGGGCCGAGGCCGCGCTCGTCGCGCAGGTAGGCACGTAGCGCCTGCATGGCGCTGAACTCGCTGGCACACCAGGCATAGACCTTGCCCTCCGGCCAGCCTGCTCCCCGCAGGGCCGTTGCCAGCGCGAGCGGTTGCGAGCCGGGTTGCGGCACCACCAACCAGCGCAGTTCGACACCGGCAGGGCGCGGCAGGTCCTGCGCGTCCTCGGCGCTCATTACCTCGATCACGGCAAGGCCGCGCGCATCGTCCGGCAGGGCAGCGAGGTTGACTGAGATTGCGGGCAGGGCAGTCATGTCGCCTGCAAGCAGGTAAAAGTCATGGCCCGGCGGCAGCGGCTTGGCTGGCCCCGGCCCGCCTGCTTCGATGTTGTCACCGGGTTCGACGTTTAGTGCCCAGTCGGTGGCAGGTCCGGCATGGCCGGTAGCGGTTTCCGCATGGAGGGCGAAGTCGACAACCAGTGCGTCCTCGCGCTGATGCCGGATCGTGTAGGTGCGGACGGCGGGCTTGCCACCATCCTGCGCCAGTCGCAGCTTGACGTAGGCGCCTTCGCTGTTCGGCGGGAATTCCGCCATTCCTTCACCGCCGAGCGTTACGCGCAGCAGATTGGGGGTAACATTGGCCTTGGCCAGCACTGTGAACCCACGCGGCGGCGGGCGATTGGGGGGTGCGATAATTTCTTCTCCTTGGGGCCGGAGCGCTAGGCGGCGGTATTGCCGCCCAGCGTTTCGGCGAACCAGTCGGCGATGTAGTCGATCGCGAAGGCGTGGTTGTCCGCGCCTACGTGTTCGACACCGCCTTCGCGCGGAGTGAACCACTTGAGCTCACGGCGCGGCGAATTGACCAGTTGGTCATAGGCCTGCTGCGCATAGTCCTTGCTGATCTGCCGGTCTTCCACGCCGTGAGTGACCAGGAAGGGCACCTTGATCCGGTCCATGTGGCCGTTGAGGTTCATGTCGGTCGTCTTGGCGAGGAAGTCGTCCATGTCCTTGGCACCGAATACCCAAAAAACGTGGCCCCAGTAGTGCGGCACGGGGTTCTCGCCCTCGCGCTTGATGCGCTTGTCCTGCACTTCGCGCCAGTTGTGGTTGGCACCCCAGGCCGCGCCGCTGGCAAAGCGAGGTTCGTAGGCCACCGCGCGCGGAGCGAAATGGCCACCCAGCGAGATGCCGGTCATGCCGATCTTGTCGTTGAGCACGTCGTCGCGGGTTTCGAGGTTGTCGACCCATGCGCTGGCCCATTCCTCGCTGTGCGGGGTGGCGGGCAGGTCGTGCAGGCGCAGCGCCTCGCCGGTGCCCGGCTGGTCAACGCAGATCGAGTGGATGCCGCGCTGGGCGAGCGCCTTGGGGAAGCCGCCCATCCACAGCATTTCCTTCATGGAATCGAGACCATTGCAATAGACCACGCAGGGCGCGGGGCCATCGACGGGTGCCTTGTGAAACAGGCCGGTGATCTCCTTGCCCTGGTAGGGAATGGTGATCTTCTCGACCGGTTCGTTGGTAAGCTCCATCCCGCGCATGAAGTTGGTGATGGAGTTCATGTAGGTCTTCATGCGGCCTTCGCTGCCGTGGGCCTGCATGCGTTCGCCGGTCTGGTAATAGATGGCGCTACGCTTGAATTTGTTGCCCGCGGAAAACTCGCGACCCAGCGCAAGGTCTTCCTCGCCCAGTTCCACCAGCTTATCGGCCATGCCGACCCAGGCCCTCATGAAGTCCTGCGTACCAGCATCCTCGCCAGCCTCGGCCTTGTCCTTCAACTGGTTGATGATGTCGACGATCTCGCCGATCTTGCCGCCGTTTTCTACCGCGATTGAAACCGACAGGTTCCAGACGTAATTCGGGAAGGGTTCGAACAGGGCCAAGTCTTATACTCCTGAAGGCTGGAAAAGCCCGGCGTCGGGCGCGGGCTTCGGCATGGTCTGCGGACCGCCGGTGCCGATGCCCCACTGGTCCATGATGTCGGGTGCGGGCGTGAAGGTACGCGGCTCCCAGGTGTCGGGGTCGATCGTCTCCAGCTCGCTGGTATATTCCACCGTGAAGCCGGCAGGGGTCACGAAATATGCGAAGGTATTATCGCCCGCGGTGTGGCGGCCGGGGCCCCAGACGGTGTCGTAACCGCCGCGGCGCAGGCGCTTAAGTCCCCGCATCATCTCGTCCACGTCGGGCATGTCGTAGGCGATGTGGTTGAGGCACGGCGGTCCGGGCAGGAAGGCGATCCGGTGGTGCGCCGTGTTGCAGTAGATCAGGCTCATGAAGTCGCCGATCCAGTCCGCCAGGCCGAAGCCCAGCGTGTTGATGAACCACTGGGTGATTTCCTTGTGCTGCGGCGAGTGGAACACGACATGGCTGATCTTTTCGGGCACTGCCTCGCGTTCTTCCAGTTCGCGCGCTTCGCCACGCGCGACGTCGCAGGAGATCTCCATCTCGATGCCGTCGGGATTGAAGAAGCGGAAGCCGTAGCCACCACCGAAACTTTCCAGCTCGCGAGGTTCGAAGATGATCTTGCAGCCAGAGGTGACGACCTTGACGTGCAGCGCATCGACATCGGCGCGGCTGTCCGCTGCCAGTGCCACCACGTCTACGCGGCGCACGTCCGACTGGCGCAGGCGGACGACGTACAATTCGTCATGGCCCTGCGTGGCAAGGTAGCTGAGGCCGTTCTCTTCGGCGACCAGCTTTAACTTCCACTGATCGAGGTAGAAGGCCTTCTCCGCCTCCAGGTCTGGCACGGCATATCCGACATAGCGGACATCGGTAACGCGGCTCATTTCTGTCTCCTTTGCCAGTGGACCTAGTTGGGCGTGGCGCGGGTTAGAACCCCATTCTATCGATATCGCGGCATCGAAAGGCTCCATGCAACTATCGGCGGCGGCTGGGCTATGGCAGGCTGGAGGGGAGCATGCGATGAAGCGAATTGTCGTTGTAGCAGCCGCAATGGCGCTGTCGGCCTGCCAGCAGCAGGAAGAGCAGGACAGCGAACAGCGGGCGCAGATGGAGATTCCCGCCGACCTGTTGGAGCGTTATGAGTTCAGCCCGGCTGACACCCCCAACAAGCGCATCGCGCTGGTCTACCTCTATTCCGCTTGGAACGATGGCGAACTGGCCGATGCGCGGGCAACCTACTGGGTGCCGGGTTATTTCCCGCCGGTCATCCCGCAATACCGCATCCACCGGGTGATCGAGGAAGGCGACCAGGTGGTGGTGCTGGCGCTGGTCGAAGGGATCGGCATCGGCGACGAGATCACCACGATCTTTGGCACCCCCGGCGGCACCAAGATCGGCGATGCCGTGGTCGAGGTCATGCGCTTCGATCCTGCCACCGGCCTGATCGCGGAGAAAGTCGATATCATCGAGCCAATGTCGGAGGAGAGCTATGATTTCCGCTAGGTTGCTCGCTACAGCTGCTGTCCTGGCAGCTATTGCAACGCCCTCCGTCGCGCAGGAAAGCTGCCCTACCATGCGCTGGACCACGCTAGGCACGGCAGGCGGCCCGATTCCGACGCCGGACCGTTCCGAACCCGCCAACCTGCTGGACGTGGGCGGCGAGGTAATCCTCGTCGATACCGGCGACGGCACGGCCGATGCCTTTGCGCAGCTGGGTCGCGACATTGGCGAGCCGCGCCACGTCCTGATCAGCCACCTGCACTGGGACCATGTTGGCGGGCTGGCCGCCTATGTCGGTCTGCGCTGGATGAACAACTTCTCCGACCCGCTGACGATCTACGGCCCTCCCGGTATCGCCGAATTGGTCGACGGGATCGTGGCCTCGCTGCGTCCCCAAGAGCGGGTCGGTTTCGGTACTGGCGCTGCGACGGCCGATCCGGCGGCGAACATCTTCGTGGTCGAACTGTCCGAATCAGAGCAACAGTTCGCCATCGGCGATGTCATCGTGACCGCGCGGACCAACACCCATTACGACTTCCCGCTGGAGGAGATCGGCACAACCTCGCTCAGCTACCGTTTCGACATGGATGGGCGCTCGATCACCTACAGCGGCGATACCGGCCCCAGCAGCGAGCTAACCGAGCTGGCGCAAGGCAGCGACCTGCTGGTGACCGAGGTCATCGCGCTGGAGCCGCTGCTGGCGGAAATCCTGGCGCTACGCCCGGATATGCCGCCTCCCGTACAATCCGCGTTGCGACAACATCTCGCCACGCACCATGTCGACGCGGCGGAGGTTGGTCGCATGGCAGCGGCGGCGGACGTAGACCACCTGGTATTGACCCACTTTGCCGTGCCGCCCACCCCCTTGCGTGAAAGCGAAAACTATCTGCGCGACGGGGTGCGGCAGTCCTATCTGGGGCCGCTGGACCTCGCCATCGACCTGGCAAGCTTTGACGTAGGTTGTGATTAGCTGCCGTCGGTAATCACAGTCCCGCCGTCGACCACCAGCGTCTGGCCGGTGACGAAGCTGCCCGCATCGCTGGCGAGGAACTGAGCGGCGACGGCCACCTCTTCGGGCTGTCCGGGCCGGCGCAGCGGGGTCATGGCCATGCGTCGGGCCATGAAAGCCTCGTTTTCCAGCAGTGGCCGCGACAGGTCGGTGGCGATGAATCCCGGCGCAATGGCATTGACGCGAACGTTGCGCGGTCCCCATTCCACCGCCAGGTTGCGCGCCAGTTGCGAGACACCCGCCTTGCTTAGCGCATAGGCGTTGATCGCGCCGTTGCCGCGCAGGGCGGAGATGCTGCTCATCAGCACCGCCGCGCCGCCACCGCCCGCGGCAATATGTGGCAAGGCAAGGTTGGCGAGCATGACCTGACTGCGCAGGTTCAGTGCCATCACCCGGTCGAAATCGTCCATTTCGACGCTGGCAAAGGGGCCGGGCTTGCCGGTGATCCCGGCGTTGCAGACGAGAATGTCGATCCCGTCGAACTCGGACAGCGCGAAGTCGACCAGCGTTTCGAGGTCGCCGTCGATGGTCACGTCAGCGGCGATCCCCGGCTGGCCCAATTCGCGTGAGACGGTTTCAGTGTCTTCCACGCTCTCGCTGGACACCAACACCTGCGCGCCAGCGGCAAGAAAGGCTTCGGCAATCGCGCGTCCTATCCCACGCGTCGAACCGGTGACGATTGCGCGCTTGCCCGACAGGTCGAAGGGTGAGGTCAAGCTGCCTCACCCGTGGCCTGCATGGCGCGCAACAGTGGCTTGCGGGCGATCACGAACAGGACAAATGTCGCCACCATGGATAGCGTCGCCACCAGCCGCATGGCTTCGCCTAGTCGCGCCTCGCCGAAGACGAATTCCGACAGCCAGCCGACCAGCGCCGGCCCGAGACCAAAGCCGATGATGCTGATAGAGAAGATGAAAAGCGCCGAGATGCGGCTTCGCAATCCTGGTGGAGCGATCATTTGGGCGACCGTGTTGTTGATGGCATTGAACGGCGCGATGGCCATGGCGAAGGCGAACAGCAAGGCATAGAAGGCCGTGCTGCCTTCGGCGCTGAAGGCGATCCATGCCAGCGGGATGGCAAGGAAGGTCGGCAGCAGGCCAACGCGGATCGGCGCATCGAGGTGCCCGTGAGCGGCGAACCAGTCCACAATCGCGGCATAGGTGCCTTGTCCGGCGAAGGCGGTGACCAGCATGATTGCACCCAGCGTGCTGCCCGCAGCGGCTGGCGATACTTCCAGCGTGCGTTGCAGGTATTCTGGCACCCAGCCGGTCACCACGCCAGCGGCCATCGCTGAAATACCGCTACCCAGCAGCATGGCGGCAAACAGAAGCCGGTTTTCGCGAATGAAGGGCATGATGGAGACCTTCGGTTCGGTACTGGTGGCAGCGCTCTGCTGGCGCGCGCGGTCCGGGTCGTGCAACAGCGGGATTAGCAGCAGGGCGAGCAGGCCCGGCAGGCCGATCAAGATAAAGGCTACGCGCCACGGAGCGAGGTCTTGCAGCAGCGGGATGCCCTCGAAGGCACCTGCCGCGCCCGCGCCAAGGATACCACCAGCTGCCGCCACGCCTACGGCTGGGCCGACCTGGAATCCGATGCCTTGCAAGGCGAGTGGTTTGGACAGGCGTTCACGCGGGAAGCTGGCGCCGATGATGCCGTGCGAGCAGGGGCCGATCCCGGCTTCACCCGCTCCCATCAGCATGCGCAGGATGAACAGGCTGATGAAGCCAGTGGCGAACCCGCAGGCGACCGTCGTGATCGACCAGATGAACAGGCAGATCCCCAGCACCTTCGCGCGACTGAACTTGTCCGCCGCCGCGCCGATGGGCAGCAGGAAGATGACGTAGAACAGGGTGAAGGCGAGGCCGATCAGCAGGCTGGCCTGGAAATCGCCGATGCCGAACTCCGCCTTGATCGGGCCGATCAGCATGGAGATCGCCATCCGGTCTGCCAGCGCAATCGCGGTCAGGACGAAAACGATGATTGCCGATCGCCAGGCTACGGCGCGCGGCGGATAGGCTGGTGTGCTGGCTTCCATTGTGTTCCTCTCCCTGCCGGCGATCATGGTTGCCTTTGGCCTAGTTGATCTTGGCGTCGCCGTACCGGTCGTCCACCTGCTCGGGCTTGGCTTCCTCGAGCGGCTGGCCGTTGTGCAGGTAAGGCGGGGCCTCGATCAGCACGAAGGCGATCCGGCATACCTTGTCGGTGGTGTTGCGCCACAAGTGGTTGGTGCCGCGCTGGATGATCACGCCGTGCTCGCCGATGGACTTCTTGCGGCCGTCCTCCAGCTCCAGCTCGATCTCGCCTTGCAGGACGATGCCGTAGTCGATGGAGTTGGTGCGGTGGAACGGGCTCTGCTCCCCCGGCAGGATATCGGTGATGCGGATGACCGAACCGCCGTTGAGCGTCACCCCGGCATCGCGTTCACGCCCGTCGGTTTCGTCGTTGTTGTCGGCCGGCACCGTCTCGGTGGTCCACATCAGCAGGAAGGCGGCATCGCCGGTGGGGATCATCTTCGTCGGCGAGAAATCCTCTGACTTGAAGACCGAACGGCCGTTCTCGTCGTGGCCCGTCACCACCCGCTGGACCAGCGGCAGGCCGCTGTCGGAAATGGCATCGCTCAAAGGGAGACGACCTTCTGGTCGATCGCGCCGAAGGGCGTGCGTCCGTCCGCCGTGCGCGCTTCCATGCGAACCGTGTCGCCGAACTTCATGAACTCGGTCTTGGGGCTACCCTCGTCGACGATCTCGATCCCGCGACGCTCGGCGATGCATGAGGAGCCGACTTCGCGGAAGTTCTCGTTGGAGACGGTGCCCGAACCGATCACCGTGCCCGCCACCAGCTCGCGGGTGCGCGCAGCGTGGGCCACCAGCTTGTCGAAGCCGTAGCCCATGGCCTTGCCGTGGGCATTGCCGAACTGTTCGCCGTTCCAGTTGACCGTCAGGTGCATGTTGGGCTGGAAGTCCTGCCAGGCATCGCCAAGCTCGTCCGGCGTGACCGCAAAGGGCGCCATCGAGCACGGCGGCTTGGCCTGGATCCAGCCGAAGCCGGTCTTCATTTCCGGGCCAGCTAGCGAGCGCAGGCTCCAGTCGTTGATTTGCACTACCAGCGCTATATGCGGCGCGGCGGCATCGGCCTTGGTGCCCATCGGGGTCCGGGTGGTGAGAATGCCGAACTCGCCTTCGAAATCGATGCCGAGGTCTTCCTCGGCCATGACCACGTCCTCGGTCGGGCCGTAGAACTTGCTCGATACGCCCTGGTACATCAGCGGCCATTCGACCGGCGGCTTGTCGATCCCGATCACCTTGTCCATCAGCGCGCCGTGGCTGGCATAGACCGATCCGTCGAGCCACTGCCACGCCCGCGGCAGCGGGGCGGTGACCTTTCCCATGTCGAGCACATCGGGGAAGTCACTGATCGCGCGCAGTTGCGGCTCGACAGTGTCCCACTGTTCCAGCGCATCCTGCATGGTCTTCACCGGTCCCGCGGCGCAGTGGCTGCCATCGGGCGATACCACCACCAGCCGTCCGTCCGGCGTTCCATCGATCAGTGTTGCGAGGCGCATTCGAACCTTCTCCCTGCATATATCTACATTGTCGGGCTAACCCGCCGCCTGCGCACCAGCAATGGCATTTGGCCGATAGCAAGCCATCGATAACATGCGTTGGTCCGCGCAGGCAGGCTGGGGCATTGGCCAGCCGATCACAGCCAACCTGGAAGAGGATACCCCATGGCCACCTGGCTCAAGCGCGGCGCGACTGCCGAGGCAAAACGCGATGCGGACAAGAAGGTCCGCGAGATCGTGGAAGCAGCCCTGCTCGACATCGAGGAACGCGGCGATGCCGCCGTGCGCGAAATGAGCGTGAAGTTCGACGGCTGGGACCGCGAGGACTACCAGCTGTCGCAGGCCGAGATCGACAATTGCGTGGAGCGCCTGACCGCGCAGGAACGCAAGGATATCGAGTTCGCCCAGGCACAGGTGCGCAACTTCGCGCAGATCCAGAAGGACTCGATGAAGGAAGTTGAGGTCGAAACCATGCCGGGCGTGGTGCTGGGTCACAAGCACATCCCCGTGAACGCTGCCGGTTGCTATGTGCCTGGCGGCAAGTACCCGCTGCTGGCCAGCGCGCACATGAGCGTGATCACTGCCAAGGTGGCGGGCGTGCCGCGTGTCATTACCTGCGCCCCGCCGTTCGAAGGCAAGCCGGCGGACAAGATCGTTGCGGCACAGGCCATGGCCGGGGCGGACGCGATCTATGCGCTGGGCGGCATCCAGGCCATCGGCGCCATGGCTATCGGCACCGAGTCCATCGGCGGCGTCGACATGCTGGTCGGCCCGGGCAATGCCTTCGTCGCAGAGGCCAAGCGCCAGTTGTTCGGCCGCGTGGGCATCGACCTGTTCGCCGGCCCGACCGAAACCATGGTGATCGCCGACGAGACCGTCGACGGCGAGATCTGCGCCACCGACCTGCTCGGACAGGCCGAACACGGCCCCGAAAGCCCGGCGATCCTGATCACCAATTCGGAGAAGCTCGCGCGCGACACCATGCGCGAGGTCGAGCGGCTGCTCGATATCCTGCCGACCGCCGACTATGCTCGTCCGGCCTGGGAGAACTTCGGCGAAGTGGTGGTCTGCGACAGCTACGAGGAAATGCGGATCGTCGCCGACGACTATGCCAACGAGCACGTGCAGGTGATGACCGAGGGCCCCGATTACTTCCTCAAGAACATGACCAACTACGGCGCGCTGTTCCTCGGCCCGCGCACCAATGTCAGCTACGGCGACAAGGTGATCGGCACCAACCACACGCTGCCAACCAAGAAAAGCGCACGCTACACCGGCGGCCTGTGGGTGGGCAAGTTCCTCAAGACCTGCACCTACCAGAACGTGCTGACCGACGAGGCGACCACCTTGGTGGGCGAATACTGCAGCCGTCTCTGCGCGATGGAAGGCTTTGCCGGGCACGGCGAACAGGCCAATATCCGCGTGCGCCGCTATGGTGGCCGTAACGTGCCCTATGCGGGCGCGGTGGAGCCCAGCAAGGAGACTGCCGCCTGATGGTGGATATACCCGCAACCCCGAGCTTCCGGCTGGATGGCAAGCGCGCGCTGGTGACCGGCGCCGGGCGAGGGATCGGGCTGGCTGCCGCTGCGGCCGTGGCCGAGGCGGGCGCCGAAGTAACACTGGTGGCGCGAACCGCCAGCGAGATCGAGGCCGCAGCACAGGCGATAGGTAAGAACGCCAGTGCTGCGGTCCTCGACGTTTCGGACATCGCGGCGGTTGAAACGTTCTTCGACAGCCGCGCTCCGTTCCACGTGCTGGTCAACAATGCCGGGACCAACCGGCCCAAGCCGATGTGGGAAGCTTCGGAAGAAGATTTCGATGCGGTGATGGACCTCAACGTGAAGTCTGCTTTCTTCGTTGCGCAGGCCTGTGCGAAGCGGCTGATCGATGCGGGCGAGCATGGCAGCCTCATCCACATGGGCAGCCAGATGGGCCACGTCGGTGGCTCCAACCGCAGCCTCTATTGTGCCAGCAAGTGGGCGATGGAAGGCATGAACAAGGCCTTCGCGCTCGACCTTGCCCCGCACGGCATCCGCTCGAACACCATCGCGCCGACCTTCATCGAAACGCCGCTGACCAAGCCGATGTTCGAAGACGCTGATTTCAAGGCCAGCGTGCTGTCGAAGATCAAGCTGGGTCGGATCGGCTCAGTCGAGGACCTGATGGGCGCCATCGTGTTCC
Organism: Aurantiacibacter gilvus; assembly: GCF_038289935.1. Lineage (NCBI taxonomy): Bacteria > Pseudomonadati > Pseudomonadota > Alphaproteobacteria > Sphingomonadales > Erythrobacteraceae > Aurantiacibacter > Aurantiacibacter gilvus. The sequence continues at coordinate 64,589 of NZ_JBBYHV010000002.1, read as the reverse complement.
TCGCCAGCGACGCCTCCGCATTGATGACCGGCACCAGCCTGGTGGTTGACGGCGGCTGGACCGCCGAATGACCTTTCCGGTCGTCGACATCGATCCGTTCGACGAACAGTTCCTCGCCGATCCCTACGCCCACCACCCGGCCTTGCGCGATGCCGGTCCGGTCATCTGGCTTGAGGCGATCGGCTGTTACGCCATGGCGCGCTTTGCCGAGGTGCAGCCTGCACTGAAGGACTGGGAGACCTATATTTCCGCACGGGGTGTCGGCTTGTCCGACTTCGCACATGAGGAGCCGTGGCGGCCGCCATCGCTGCTGCTAGAAACCGATCCGCCGCTGCACGACCGGACGCGCGGGCTGATGAACAAGGTCGCCAGCCTTTCCGGCCTGCGCGCACTCCAGCCCGAATGGCGCGCCAAGGCCGATGCATTGGTGACCGAGGTGGTTTCGCGCGGCGAGGTCGACGCGGTCGAGGCCTTGGCGGAGGAATTCCCGTTGCGCGTCTTCCCCGATCTGATCGGCCTGCGTGACGAGGGGCGCGAACACCTGATCCCCTACGGCACCATAGCCTTCAACGCTTTCGGTCCGAAGAACCGGCTGGTGGAGGAATCGATGGCACGCGGGGCCGAGGCGGCGGCGTGGGTCAACGAAAGCTGCAAGCGCGAGAACCTGAAGCCGGGTGGCTGGGGCATGTCGGTTTATGAGGCCGCAGACCGTGGTGATTGTTCGCCCGAAGAGGCCGAACGGTTGGTGCGCAGCTTCCTTACCGCCGGGGTAGATACCACGGTGAACGGCATTGCCAACCTCGTCCACGCCCTTGCCGAACATCCGTCCGAATGGAGCAAGCTGCGCGCCGACCCGTCGCTGGCCAAGCGCGCGATCGAGGAATCGCTGCGGTGGGGCGGGGTGGTGCAGACGTTCTTCCGCACCACGAGCCTCGATGTTGCTGTCGAAGGCGGGACCATCCCTGCAGGCAACAAGGTGCTGCTGTTCCTCGCCGCCGCCAACCGCGACCCGCGCAAGTGGGACGAACCCGACCGTTTCGATATCAGCCGCAACGCCGGTGGCCACGTCGGCTTCGGTTTCGGCATTCACCAGTGCCTGGGCCAGATGGTCGCGCGGCTGGAGATGGAGGCCGTGCTTGGTGCCCTTCTCGACCGGGTGACCGAGATGCGCGCGAATGGCCCGGCGGAGTTCCGGCTCAACAATACCCTGCACGCCCTTGCGCGGGTGCCGGTCAAACTGGTCCCCGCCTGACCTGGATCAGGGCTTGGGTTCGGTTCCTAGCAGCCCGCGCAGTTCGTCGTCGTAATCACCGTCCAGCAGCACGAAGCAGATGCGTGCGTTCTTGTCGCTGCGGTTGGTCCAGCTGTGGTTGGTGCCGACCTGTACGACAATGTCGCCGGGGGTGAGCACACGCTCGCCTTCTTCCATCACCAGCACCAGTTCGCCTTCGATCATGATGCCAAAGTCGATGGACTCGGTGCGGTGCATGAAGGCGTGCTTCCACTTGTCCTTCGGCGGCACGGCGTCTTCGGAGCCTGCTTCCTTGAAGTGCTCGACGATCTCTTCGTAGGTCAGTGCCTCGGCCTTTTTCCCGGCGGGGTCGAAATCGTGCATGCGGATGCGCACACCGCCGCGCGGCGGCGGGTGGTTCAGCGAATCCTCGTTGTCCTGCATGTGCCTGGACACGGTGACGGGCACCTGCTTCTCGTTCCATACCTCGTAGAAGGTCGTCAGGAACTTGGGGTTGGGATAGGTGCGCGGGGCCTTGTCGGAAATGATGATGGCGGTGCCATTGTCGTCGTGGCCGGTGACGACCACCCGTGGTTCGCGGGACATTGTGGGAAGCTCCTCTTGCTCGGTTAGGCAAGGCAATGGACGGGCCGCCCGCTGATTTGAAATTGATTAGGCCGGATTTGTGAAATCGGCTCAGTCGATAAGCTTGTCAGCGCGGCTGCGGACGGGCAGACTCTGGCTGGCAAAACAACCAAGATTGCACAGGAACGCCCATGGTCCGCCGCTACGTTGACCTGTCGATGACGCTGGAGAACGACATTGTCAGCGATCCGCCCTTCCTGAAGCCGACCATCGAGTACGAGGTCCACGCGGATACGAAGCACGAACTGGCGCACTGGTTCGATCCGGAGGAAGCCGAAGGGATGCACGGCGGCGAGCCGTTTTGCGCTGCCGAATGGGTGCGGCTGACCACGCACAGCGGCACGCACGTCGATGCGCCGTGGCACTACCACCCGACGCAGGACGCCGCGCTGCCCGGCGGCAGCCGCCCGGCGCAGACCATCGACCAGATGCCGCTCGACTGGTTCTTCAACCCCGGCGTCAAACTCGACTTTCGTCACTACGACGATGGCTACGTGGCCACCGCCGCCGATGTCGAGGCGGAGTTGCAGCGGATCGGGCACGAATTGCAGCCGCTGGATATCGTCGTGGTCAACACCAGCGCCGGGATGGCGCTTGCCGACCGCGATCCGGGCTATGTCGGGCGCGGTGCAGGCATGGGTTACGAGGCGACCATGTACCTGCTCGAACGCGGTGTGCGCGTGACCGGCACCGATGCTTGGTCGTGGGACGCACCGTTCAACCACACGGCGGAAAAGGTGAAGGAAACCGGCAACCCCAAGCTGATCTGGGAAGGCCACCGCGCGGGCGTGGATATCGGCTACTGCCACATCGAGAAGATGCACAACCTCGAAGCGATCCCCGGCACCGGTTTCATGATCTCGTGCTTTCCGCACAAGATCAAAGGGGCCAGCGCGGGCTGGACCCGGGCCGTCGCCATCTTCGAGGAATAGGGGGGCGACATGGGGGAGTTTCCGAAGAACTGCTGGTACATGGCCGGATGGGCCGAGGAACTGGGCGAGAGCGGGATGTTCACCCGCCGGATCGCCGATCGACCCACGGTCGTCTACCGCAAGGAAGACGGATCGCTGGCGGCCCTGCTGGATCGCTGTCCCCACCGCTTTGCCCCGCTCAGCCTGGGTGATCGGGAAGGCGACAACCTTGTCTGCCCCTATCACGGATTGACCTTCGATCCGGCTGGCCAATGCGTGCGCAATCCTTTCTTCGACCGCATCCCCGCAGCTGCCAAGGTCGATAGCTGGGCTTGCGAGGAGCGCGACGGGATCGTCTGGCTGTGGGGCGGCGATGCAGCGAAAGCCGACATCTCACTGATCCCCGATTTCGCGGTGGTGCGCGACAAACCCGGTCGCAAGGTGCTGCGTGGCTATACACATGTGAAGGCACCCTACGAGTTCTGCACCGACAACCTGATGGACCTCAGCCATATCGAGTTCGTCCACCGCGGCACCTTTGCCGGGGACGGGGTAATCTTCGCCGGCGAACACTCGGTGATCGACGAAGGCGCGACGCTGCACTCTAACTGGTGGATGCCCGACGTGCCTGCGCCTTCGGCCTGCCGCCCGCCTTACACGGAAGGCCAGCAGACCGACCACTGGCTCGACATGCGCTGCAACGCGCCCGCCTCGATGCGGCTGCAACTGGGCGCGACGCTGCCCGGCAGGCCGCGTGAGGAAGGCTACGAAGTCGGCGGGCAGGCGCATATCGTGACGCCTGAGACCGCCACCAACAGCCACTATTTCACCGCCAATGCGCGGCATTACGAAGTCGACAATGCAGAGATCGATGCCTTTCTCTCCCAGTTGTTCGACCAGGCCTTCAACGTCGAGGACAAGCCGATCATCGAGGCCGCCTTTGCCAACATGGAGGCCGACGATTTCTGGGCCGGCAAGCCCCTCTCACTCGGTGTGGACCAGGGCGGCACCCGCGCCCGGCGCAAGATCGAGGCTATGTTGAAGACAGAGGACTCCGATGACTGACATTACCCTGTACCACCTGCCCGGCGCCTGTTCGCGCGTTGTCATGACCGCGCTGGAACAGTGTGGCGTGGACTATGCCGATCACCCGGTGAACCTGATGAAGGGCGAACAGCACAGCCCCGAATTCCGCCGCGTCAATCCGCGCGGCAAGATTCCCGTACTGCTTGTCGACGGTGAACTGATTGGCGAGAACGCGGCGATCCAGTGGTGGCTCGACAAGGCCTATCCAGAGGCGGGCCTGCTGCCGAAGTCGGCCAATGACTGGGATGCGGCGCAGGTGCTGTCCGACCTGTTCTGGATATCTTCCGGCTGGCACCCCAGCGTGCGCGCCAACATGATGCCGATCCGCTGGACCACCGGCGATCCGGCCCCGGTGCGCGAACGCGGCAAGGAACTGGTGAAGCCGCTGGTCCAAGCCTTCGACGCGCGCATGGCCGATCGCCCGTGGTGGTACGGCGATGACTGGTCGATCATCGACGTCTATTTCTACTGGAACTATACCACGGCGGAGGAAGGCCAGTACGACCTGTCCGGCCTCGACAACCTCGCCGCGCACCGTGCGCGGGTGGAGGCCTGGCCGGCGTTCCAGCGTGCCCTCGCGCGCGAGAATGCTGCCCGCGAAAGGATGGCCAATGCCGCATGACCTGAAGCTGTTCGCCGCCTACACCGCCTGCACGCGGGTGACCATGACGGCGCTCGAAGTGACCGGTGCGGCCTACGACCTGCACATGATCGACTTTCATGCGGGCGCCAACCGCACGCCGGAATACCTCGCGCTGAATCCGCAGGGTAAGGTGCCGTGCCTGGTGATCGACGGTCAGCCGCTGACCGAAAACCTCGCCATCTTACGCTGGCTCCACGCTGCCTATCCCGAGGCCAAGCTGTTCCCCGCAGCCGACAGCGCCCTCGACGAGGCGAGGCACCTCGCCGTGCTCGGCTCGCTCGGATCGGTCTGGCATCCCAGCGTGCGCGCCATAAAGGTGCCCTTCCTCTGGACCAAGGGCGATCCCGCCGGGGTGAAGGCTCGCGGCGAGGAAATCTATCGCGGCCTGCTCGACCAGCTCGACAGCGAACTGGCCGAGCGCCGCTGGTGCTTTGGTGACGAGTGGTCGATTGCCGACACCTATTACTGGTGGGCCTACATCAATTCCGAGTTCGGCGGTTTCGACCTCTCGCCGTGGCAGAACGTCGCCCGCCACCGCGCCGACAACGAGGCGCTGCCGCAATTGCAGCGGGCACTGGCGAAGGAGCGGGCCGCGCACGAAGCCATGGAGGCCGCCAAGCAATGAATTTCGACGATCCCAAGGTGCAGGCCGTCCTCGACGGTTATCGCAGGCGGCTGGAGGAAGATGACGGCCGGATGCGCGAGCTGGGACCGGAAGGCTTCGCCCGCCGCGACGAATTCCTTCTGCCGGTGGGAGAGGAAGCCGCGTGGTTCCTCCATTCCCTGATCGTTGCGCGCAGGCCCCAGCGGATCTGCGAACTTGGCACCAGCTACGGCTATTCTACCTTGTTCCTCTCCCATGCGGCGCGTGAGGTGGGGGCGAAAGTCGTGACCATGGACGTGGCCGACTACAAGCAGGCCTATGCCGCCGAGCAGTTGCAGGCTGCGGGCCTCGCCGACCATGTCGAGCTGAGATGCGGCGATGCGATCCAACTGCTGGCGGACGATCCCGGCCCATGGGATTTCGCCCTGCTGGATATCTGGAAGGACCTCTACGTCCCCGGTTTCGAGGCGCTCTATCCCAAGCTGTCGGAGGAGGCCGTAGTCTGCTCCGACAACATGATCAGCCCCAAAGCCGCACGGCCCAACGCCCGCGATCTGCGCGCCGCGATCAAGGCCAAGGGCGACATGCACACCGCGCTGCTGCCGGTGGGGCAGGGCATCGAGCTCAGCGTGAAATGGAGCGCTGGGAACGCCAAGCTGTGAGGGCAAGGTTCCTGCCGGCAGGTCTTGCCTGCGCGCTCTCAGCCTGCGCCACCATGCCTGCCGCTCCGGCCCCGCTGGATGCATCCAGCCTGCCGCAGATCGCGCGGGTCGATCCACGCTTCCAGTCCTACAACATCGAGATGGTGGAGGTCACAGGTGGCCGCTTCTGGGCCCCCTACGGCGGACCGGAGGGCGACATGTTCCGCATGCGCCAGCCTGCCGACCTCGCCTGCGAGCGCTCGCTGTCCATCTTGCCCCGACCTATGTGCGGGTCAGCGGGACCTGGGCCAATTCAACCTACGTGCCACTCGCAGGCGAGAACACGACAAGCGCTCCCGAAGGCTTCGTACAGGTCCTGACGCGCGATCAGTGGCGCGGTCTGGTGGAGTTTTCCGAGGCGCTTGATGCCCCCATGGTCACCAGCTTTGCGGCCAGTGCTGGTACCCGCGATGCGGCGGACAACTGGACTCCGGTACAGGCGGATCGTCTGCGGGCCATGACGCGGGAGTTCGGCGGAAGCCTTCACGCTGCCGAGTTCATCAACGAGCCGTCGCTGGTCAGTCAGGGCAGCTTGCCGGAAGGCTAGGATGCTGATGCCTTCGCCCGCGACTTTGCAGCCTTCCGCAGCTGGGCTCGCGCCAATGCGCCCGACATGCCGGTGGTCGGCCCCGGCAACCTTGGCGAAAGGACGATCGCTCCGGAGGTTGCCAAACAATTGCTGGCGCCGGGAGAGGCGATGGCTACCCGCCGCCTCCTCGCCGGGATCGCTCCGGAAATCGATGCCGTCTCGTGGCATTTCTACGGCGGGGTTTCACCGCGCTGCCAGGGCGGTCGCGGCATCGACGCGAGCGAAGCCGCGCTATCTGACGCGTGGCTGGATTTGACTCGCGTGGAGTGGGCTTATGTGCGCGGGATGCGCGATGCGTTGGCTTCCGACAAACCGATGTGGCTGACTGAAACCGCGCAGGCAGCCTGCGGTCGAAGCCCGTGGGCGAGCGGCCTTCGTGACACCTTCCGTTGCCTCGACCAGCTCGGCTTGCTTGCCCGCCGTGACGTGCAGGTGGTGATGCACAATACCTTGGCGGCGTCGGAGTACGGTTTGATCGATCAGGACACGCTGGAGCCGCGGCCCAATTACTGGGGCGCGGTGCTGTGGCAGCGGCTGATGGGGCCGGTGGTGCTGGACGCAAGCGCAGTTGCCGAAGATGCGCGTGTCTACGCCCATTGCCTGCCGCAGATGGACGGCGGCGTGGGGCTGATGGCGATCAACAACAGCCCTGCGCCGATGCGGCTCGCGGTTCGCGGTGGTGGCCAGTCATGGCTGCTGCAGTCTGACGATTTCGATGCGGAGACCTTGACGGTGAATGGTTCAGTGCCGGCAATGGCGGAGGACGGCGCGATCATGAACTTGGCCGGACGCGCCTTCGTCGGGGAACTGGAACTGCCGGGGCAGTCGATTGCCTTCCTAACCTTGCCAGAGGTCGAGAACCCGGCTTGGCGCTGAACGTTGCAGGCTATCGGCCGTCAGATCGCGTGTTCGTCGTCCTCGGTAAGTTCGGCCAGTTTGCCTTCCGCGGGCCGCTTGCCCGGCTTGGTCTTTCGGTAGGCTTCGAAGCTCTTGCGATCGAGGTCGAACTGCATGTCCCACGGGATGTTGTCGCCGCGGAAGATCGGCGGAGCATTGTTGCTCCACAGTAGCGATCCGAAGCGGAAGTCCCAGGCGCGCGGCACCCAATTGTCATCGATGTAGTCGGTATCGGCGTGATACTCGGCCTCGCCCGCTTTCCCGGGAATGTCGCAATAATAGTATATCGCGCTGGTAGCACGGTGGCGCGAGATTCCGCCGGAGGAGTTCATGCTCTGGTTCACCCAGCCCCTGTCGGCCATGATGTTGGCGCCCAGCATCACCTCGTCGATGTCGTCGCAGCCGAAGGCTACGTGCATGAACTTGAAGTGGTCGGGTGCGATCGGCAGGTCGCAATTGACCCAGAAGATCGAGTGGTGCTCGTTCGTGCCGTCGGCGCGGGCAAAGATGCCGGTGCCTTTCGAGTGGTCGGTATAGCGGAACCCCAAGTGGCGTTCGTAGAACTCGAAGATGCTGACATAGTCGGGCGTGAAGAAGACCACGTGGTTGATCGTCTTGGGGATCGCCTTGTGGCGCCAGATGCGGTGCTGGTTGAAGCGCGGATAGCTGCTGAGCGAGTTGACCGGGCTGATTTCGCTGACGGCGCGCTTCTTGTTCCACAGGCGCAAGGCGATGGGCTGGCCGTCCGGGCAGGTGCAGCGCACGGTGCCGTCGTCGCTGGTGGTCACCTCGACTTCGGTGGCGAGGCTGGCGGCATAGCGGTCGAGCGCGGCCTGTTCGTCCACACCCCAGACGGTTTCCTTGATTCCGTCCCCGGGGAAGGGGTCGGGCGAAGGCAGGCGCGCATCGCCGTGCTTGCAGACCACCACACGGCTGCCGGTAGCGAGGCGGAACACCGCTTCGGTATCGTCGGCATGCTCGAGCGGCAGGCCGAAATCGGTCCAGAAGCGGGTGTGTTCGGCGAGGTCTGCAACCCCGAAAACAACGGATTCGATGCCCAGAATGCTCAATGTTCGCTCCCACGATCTCGCCGGACATATGCCGCGCGAGGCACCCTTGCGGAAATGGATAGTTCCGCAGGCTGGCTATCGAAGCGAACGAATTGCCGTCAGCCGCGTGCGAGCAGGAGCCTTTGCGGGCTGCGGAAATTCGAGGATGGGACCCAGGGAAAGGTGTCCTCTGCCAGGGCGAAATCGGGGACGGCAAGCAGCAGTTCCTCGACCGAGACCTTGCAGGCCAGCCGCGCCAGCGCCGAACCGAGGCAGGCGTGGACACCGCCGCCGAAGCCGAGGTGGCCCTTGGGCCTCCGGTTGATGTCGTAAACGTCCGGGTTCTCGAACTTTCGATGGTCCCGATTGGCGGAGCCGTAACACAGCATCACGAAGTCACCCGGCTTCATCACCTTTCCGTGCAGTTCGGTTTCCTGCTGCACGCAGCGGCGGAACCGCTGGGCCGAAGTGTTGAATCGCAGGCTTTCCTCGATGGCATCGGGGATCAGAGATGGATCAGCCACGAGCGAACGGCGGGCATCGGGGAATTGCGCCAGGTTGAGGCCCAGCATGGCGAGGAAGCCTGACAGGCTTTCGATCCCCGCCATGATCAGCGTGGTCACGGTCAGCCGCACTTCGTCGTCGCGCAATTTCTCGCCGTCGATCTCGGCAGTGATGAAGTTGGACAACAGGTCTTCGCCTGGCGCTTTCTTGCGTTCCCGCACCAAGCGTTCGGCATGGTCCGTCATCCAACGGTAGGCGGCCAGGTGCTCCTCGCCCTTGGCGCGCTTCTCGGGGTCGGTCTGGGTCATCAGCACGGCCTTTTCCCGCACCTCGTCGCGGCCTTCGGCGGGCAGGTCGAACAGGGCGAAGATCAGGTCGAGCGTCACTCGGCTGGAGAATTCGCTGACATAGTCGAAGCTGTCCTTGTCGCGCACCGCTGCAAGAAGTCCGCGTGCTGCCAGCCGGAGCGGTTCGATCGTGTGCTCGAGCGCAGACTTGAGCATGGCCTTCTGGATCAGCCCGCGCAGGCGATCGTGCCGGGGCGGGTCGGTCGAGCCGAGCGTGGCCCCGGCGCAGCCGGGCAGTTCGTCGACGAGGTTGCCCTTTGCCGAGGAATAAGTGCGCCAGTCCTGCAGGGCAGCCAGGATATCGTGGTAGCGTGACAGCACCCACATCCCCGCCTCCTCGCATCAGAACAGCGGATAGTCCTTGCGCAGCCTTTCGTAGGCAGGGAAGGGGTCCGCATCGTTCAGCGGCGAATAGGGGTCGAAGCGGAACTCTGCCGGGGCCAGTGTCCACATCAGACCGGCTCCGCCAGCGTGCGACGGATACGTTCGGTGACTTCGACCGGGTCGCCAGCCGTTCCCGGGTGCATTTCCCATTCGCCCAGCATAATCGAGCTGGTGCCGACCAGCTTGGCACGCTCGAACCGACGATCCATGAAAGCGCGCAATGCGGCGTCGATCGGCTGGTCTTCGCCCAGTTCCTCGGCAAGGACCACCGCGTCCTCCACCGCCATGGCCGCGCCTTGGCCGAGGTGGGGTGTGGCGCTGTGCGCGGCATCGCCGATCAGCACGACGCGGCCCTGGTACCACGGATCGGGCATGATGCAGGCTTCCAACGGGCGGTAGACCACCAGTGCAGGATCGATCACGGCCTTGGCTGCTTCACCCAGCATGCCGCCGTATCCGGCGAGGCGTTTGGACATCTCGTCGGCCAGCGTTGCGGGGTCGAAGCGGGGATTTCCCGGCTCCTCGGTGACGACGAAGATGTACATTTCCTCAGGCGTCAACGGGCAGTAGCCAGCCTTGCCTTTGTAGCCGTTCTGCACCCCGATGTAGAGATCGCTCCATTCGAGGTCCGCCGGGCGCGGAACGTTGTAGCGCCACACGCCCTGGCCCGTGAATGCAGGCTTGGCATCGGGCCAGAGCACCTTGCGCACCGCCGAGTAGTTGCCGTCCGCCGCTATCAGCAGGTCGTAGGTGCCGCTGCTGCCGTCGGTGAACTCGACGTCGACCGCATCGCCGCGATCCTCGAAGCTTTCGAAGGTGACGCCCAGCTTTACCGGGATGCCCAGTTCCTTCACCTTGCCTGTCAGGACTTCGTGCAGGGCAGGGCGCGTCAGGCCCAGGTCACCAGGCAGGCCGTCGACCTGGCTTTCGCCCGGCAATTCGGCAAGCACTTCGCCAGCCGGGGTCATGAAGCGTGCGCCCCTGTAGGGATATCCCGCATTGACCGCTGCCTTGCCAAGGCCCAGCTGCTCGAGCGCGCGGATGAAGTTCGCCTGCACGATGATGCCGACGTGGTAGACCTTCCAGTCCTTGTCGCGTTCGACCACTTCGACATCGATACCCTGCTGGTGCAGGCCGATTGCGACCGCGAGGCCAGCCACGCCGCCGCCAATGACACAGACTTTCTTGCTCATGTTCGTGGTCCTTCCTTACTCGGCCGCTTCGGCCAGCGGATCGCTGTCCGCGCGGTGGTAGTGGAGCTGGTCTTCGCGGGCGTAGGTGACGTCCCAGTTGGGCTCTTCCTTCATGAAATCGGGCAGGTTGGTCATGAAGATCGCCGTGCCGAAGGCGCCGTCCCAAATGCGCGGTTTCCAGCTGTCGTCCACGCAGTCGCAGTCGGAGCCGTATTCGGCATCGCCGCCAGCGGGGCAGGGGACATAGAGGAAGGCGGCGCTGGTCAGCCTGTGGCGGCCCATGCCCCAGTTCCAGTCGCCGAATTCGTAGCCGCGGCGGTCGAGGTGGTTCTTCGCCACCATCATCTCGTCGATGTCTTCGACTTCCCAGTTGGCGTGGTGGAACTTCAGCGTGCCGTTGAAGCCGGGCATCGGCGCATGGGCGTCAGCAAGGAAGATCGAGTGGTGCTCGTAAGCTCCGTCGGCCCGCATGTAGACGCCGAACCCCTTCTGCATGTCGGTAATGCGGAAGCCGAGGCGATCACGGTAGTATTCGACTGCCTGCTGCACATCGGGAAAGGTCCATACGCAGTGGTGCGTACGCTTGGGCAGCGCGCGGGCGATCCACTTGCGCGGCTGGTTCAGCCGCTCGATCCGGCCTACGGTGTTGAGCGGGGTCGGCGCGCCAAAGACGGGACGAGGCTGCCATGCCTCGAGGGCGATGGCCTGACCGAACGGGGTGACAAAGCGGACCGTGCCATCGGGGCGGTATTCGATCTCGTGATCAGGCTCGAGCGAGGTTACGAGGCGTTTCAGCGCAACGTCGCTGTCCACCGCCCAGCAGCATTCGAAAACGCCCTTGCCGGTCTGTGCCGTAACCTGCGGCAGGTCCGCATGGCCGCGCAGCAGCAGGCGGACTTCACTGCCATCGGGCAGGACGAAGCGGGCGGCATCGTCCGCTTGCTCGACCAGCGGCAGGCCGAAGTCGGAAAAGAAGCGCGTGCACTCGCCCACGTCCTCGACGAGGTAGGTCAGCCGCCGGATACCGGTAATTGCCATGATCGTGTCTCCGTAAAAACGTGACACGATCATCGCGCTCGCAAGCCTTTGCAGGTTTGATCATGCGCAAAAGCTCCATCGATTGATCCGGTGGACAGCTATCCGCCCCATCGATTTGTCGGGAGGGCAGTCCTTGCGGAACAGCAGCGAGACGATGAAGGCCATCGCCTTGCGGTCGAGCGGCTTCAGCGCCGGGCGAATGTCCCGGCTCGGCGCAACGGACTAGACACCCGAAGCTCCACCCCGTTCCTTGCGGAATTGGAAGGCGATGGTGTCGTCGACCGGGGCGCTGGTGAGCTTGCCAGGCACTTCGGTCTGGGCCACCTGCTTGAGCTGTCCGACCACCCACCGCAACGCGGAATCGTTGCTGTTGGCAATGTCCCACTGCGCCAGTTCGCGCACTGGCGGGATTTCGAAGGGCACCTCGGCAAAGGCGAGCGGGTAGCGTTCGAGAAGCTTCTCCGCGAGGCGGCGGTGCATGGTGCCGATGCGATTGGTGCCGATAATCAGGCTGGGCATGGTGACGAAGCTGGCGGTTACGACCTCGACCCGTCGCTGTTGCTTCTTGCGCCGCATGTACCAGTCGTCGAAGGCGGGGATGCGGTGTTTGCCGAAGCGTACCGTGACATGCGGCAGCGAGAGGTAAAGCTCGCTGGTCATTTCCTGGTCGAAAGCGGGATTGCCCTTGTCGCCCACCACCACGTAGTCGTCCTCGAACATCAGCTCGCTGGGATGGTCGGACGACGTGGCGAAATCGACGGTCACCAGCAGATCGACGAAACCTCGCTCGAGGGACTCTACCGGTGCGTTGCTCATATGCTGGATTTCGAAGCGCATCTCTGGCGCTAGGTCGACAATGCGTTCAAAGGCCGGGGCCAGCAGTACTTCGGTGATGTAGTCCGACGCCATGAAACGGACCATCCGGTCACTTGTCGCGGGATCGAACTCGGGTGAGACGGCGATCGTTAAGCGAATCTGTTCCAGCACGGCGCGTGTCGGCTCGATCAGCTCTTCGGCCCGGGTTGTCAGCACCATCTGCCGGCCTTTCAGCACCAGCAGGTCATCGTCGAAATATTCGCGCAGGCGGCCGAGCGCGCTGGAGGTTGCCGACTGCGACAGGCACAGCCGGTCAGCCGCTAGCGAGACGCTCTGCTCGGTGAGCAGCGCGTCCAGTGCGACAAGCAGGTTAAGATCGAGTCGCTGGAATCTCATGATGGTGCTCTGGGCTCTCCGGAGGAATTACTCGAGCGTCTCTAGCGCGCTCGTCACCAGACTAGCCAATGTTCCGTCATCTGCAAAACCCGCAGCTTCGGCAGCCGGGGTCGAAATCGGCGGATAGGCGCCGAAAGCGGCTTCCAGGGGCGGATCGGGCTGCCAGGTGACAAGGTCTGCGCTGGTGCCGCACTGGCGGGCGATTTCTGCCGCAAGTTCGCCCATGCCGATGTGCTGCGCAGGCAGGGTGACTGCGCGCGTCGGCGGCATCTTCGATGAATCGCAGTCGATGGCGTGAACAAAGTTGCGCGCGCACTGCGAAACGGACTGTGCCCAGATCATCGCCTGCGGACGCGTCGGGCAAGTGAAGGCGTTACCTGCCTTCAGGGCGTGGAACAGGTCGCTCATGAAGGCCGATTTCATGCCAGAGGCCCCCTTGGGCCGGGCGAGGATACCGGGCAGGCGGATTGTTACGCCGTCGATGGCCTTGCGGTTGGACAGCATGGCAACCACGACTTCCATCATGGCCTTGTGCCCGCCGTAGATCAGTTCGGGCGAGAGCGGCGTCTGGTCGTCCACGCCGCTTGCTGGCAGCGGATGGCCGAGCACTGCAATAGAGCTGGCGTAGACCACGCGCGGACATTCGCCCGCCTTGGCCGCGCCTTCCAGCAGGTCGTACATCCCGTCGATATTGACGCGGCGCGATGCAGCGGGATCGGCTTCCGCCGCTCCCCCCGGCACAGTGGCGAGGTGGACCAGCGCATCGCAGCCGCCCGCCAGGGCACTCTCTTGCAAGTCGCCTTCGGCGATGTCGCCTGCCAGAGCAGTCGCGCCCTCGGGGATGCCAGCCGCCACTGTGTCGATCCCGACGACTTCGTCTCCGCGTGCCAGCAACAGTTCGACCAGGTGCCGTCCGACAAAGCCGCCCGCGCCGGTAACAACAACTTTCATAGCTTGCTTCTTCCCCTTGCAGCGGCCATTCCTGCCGCATGGTAATCGAAATCGCCTACATCACCATCGACCCGGCCAAGGCCGAGGAATTCGAAGCTGCTGTCCGGCAGGCTGCTCCCCATTTTGCCGCGGCCGAGGGCTGCCATGGCATGCGGCTGGAGCGGGTTCACGAAGACCCCGCGCAGTATCGCCTCAGCGTTGATTGGGAGACCGTCGACCATCACATGGTCACTTTCCGCGAATCGGAAGGCTTCCAGCAATGGCGCGCGCTGGCCGGACCGTTCTTCGTCGAGCCGCCGCGTGTCGAACACTGGCACCGGGCCGGAGACCACTTCGCGGCTCCCCACTAGGTCGATCGCAATCACGCACATGCTATACGGTTAGCTGATACGGCTGGCCGGATCGCACGCATTTGGTGGATGGCTATCCATCAATGCTTCCGATTTGCCTCTTTTTTCCGGTCCGCTAATTCCGTTGCATGGCAGAGGATCATATTGATAGCATTGCGACCACACTGGTCGTTGGCGGGGGCATTGGCGGGATGGCGGCAGCCATCAGCCTGGCGAAGCGGGGCGTTGAGGTCGAACTCATCGACCTTGATCCCGACTGGCGCGTCTATGGCGCAGGCATCACCATCACCGGCGTCACGCTGCGTGCCTATCGCCATCTCGACATGTGGGAAGACATTGCCGAGCACGGCGCGATCACCAACGGCTCCAGCGTATTTCTGTTCAACGGGCAGCACCTGCGCGAACTCGACGAGCCTGCCGTCGATGGCGAGGAACCCGCTACCGGTGGCATCATGCGCCCTGTCCTGCACGAACTGATGCAGGATCGCGTTCGCGCGCTCGATATCCCTGTGCGTCTTGGTCTGACGGTCGCCAGCCTCACCAACCGTGATGGCGGAGTAGACGCAGTCTTTTCCGACGGTAGTGAAGGTCGCTATGATCTGGTAATCGGATCGGACAGTGTACACTCGGGCGTCCGCAAGCTCGCCTTCCCGCACATGTCGGAGCCGGAGCGTACCGGGCAGGGCTGCTGGCGTATCTCGATCGAGAAGCCGCCCATGTTGGAAAAGGGCGAGATGTACTTCGGCCACAAGTACACCGTCGGCATCACCCGTTGCGGCGAGAACATGGTCTACCTGTGGATGCTGACCCCGCATGAACGGCGCAAGAAGCACTTCGATGAAGAAGAGCTGTATAATCACATGAAGGGCAACCTCGAAGGGTTCGGCGGTTCGGCGGGGTGGATCCGTGACAACATGACGCGCGATCACTGGATCAACTATCGCCCGCTGGCGGCGAAGCTGCAGCCGGGACCTTGGTCAAACGGGCGGATCGTGCTGCTGGGTGATGCCGTCCACGCAACGACGCCGCACCTCGCGTCCGGCGCCGGCATGGCTGTTGAAAGCGCTATTGTATTGGCGGAGGAGCTGGCGAAGACTGGTGACGCCGAGGCCGCGTTGAAGGCTTATGAAGAGCGCCGCTTTGATCGATGCCGCGACATCGTCGAGAGCAGCATCGCCATCGGTTCCGCGCAGTTGGATGGTGCTCCGCCAGACCAGATTGGCGGCATGATCGGCGGCGCGCTTCACCGCCTCGCAGCACCTTTCTGAGCCCATGTGCCAGTCGTCTGAGACCTTTGTAGTAGGTCCCGCGTTACTTGGTGAAGGCGGAGACGAGTTAGCGTAAGACTGACAGCACCGCCACCTAGTCTGGAACTTTCCTGAGAACCAAGAATTGGCCTCGCAGAACCGCGCAGTTCTGCGGCATTTAGGCGGTCAAACCGTACCTCAGAGAACGGTGTGGGGAGAGAATTCGCTGCACATTGCCCGGTTTTCTCTGTGGGGCGCTGTCAGAGTAAATGCACCAGCTAGTGGAATATGCCTGATCAGCTAGGGTAGGGCCATGCCTCGCCCTAGAAGACCAGCCAGCCCGTTTCGCTATTTCAACTCGTCACCAGAGATCATCCGCCTGGTGGTGATGATGTATGTCCGGTTCCCACTGAGCCTGCGGAACGTGGAAGACCTGCTGTCCGAGCGCGGGATCGATATCTGCCACGAGACTGTGCGGCACTGGTGGAACAGGTTCGGCCCGATGTTCGCTGCTGATGTCAGGCGCCAGCGGGTCAGCCGGATGAGAGGCTTCCGCCAGTGGAAGTGGCACCTCGACGAGGTCTGCGTGAAGATCAACGGCGAGATGCATTATCTCTGGCGCGCGGTCGACCAGGAAGGCGAGATCCTCGAGAGCTACGTCACAAAGGCGCGTGACAAGAAGGCTGCGCTCAAATTCATGAAGAAGGCGCTGAAGCGGCACAGCTCGCCAGCGGAGATTACCACCGACGGCCTGCGCTCGTATAAGGCGGCAATGGCTGAACTGGGTAACCAGGAGAAACAGGAGGTGGGCCGTTGGGCCAACAACCGGGTGGAGAACAGCCACCTGCCATTCCGAAGACGAGAGCGGGACATGCTCAGGTTCCGACAGATGAAGAGCTTACAGAAGTTCGCCTCCGTACACGCCAACGTCCACAACCACTTTAGCCTCGACCGCCACCTCACAGACCGCAAGACTTACAAAGCGAACCGCTCGGCCGCACTGGCCGAGTGGCAGAACCTTATGGCCTGAGTTCAAGCTGGGTAGGGGATTGCTGCGTCGATCGGAGACAAGTTGCGATTAGACTGACAGCACCCTCCGTCGGGTTAGCGAGACAGGCCGGCTGGTCGGTAAAACGACGATAGCTCGTTGCTGCCTACGCCCCCTATTCTAGGGCTGCGATCCGCGAGCCTATGCCTCGAACTTGACCGGATAGGGTTTCAGTTCGCCCGAGGCATAGCGCTGCTCCAGCCCCGGCGTGCCGTTCTCCATCACCATCAGCATCGATCGCTTTGGGGCAAAACCCTGGTGCCGGATATCGGCCGGCATGGCGCAGACGTCACCTGCCTTCATCACCACCCGGCCGCGCGGAGCGCCCGAGTTCTTGTCGGCGATGTTCCAGTGGATCTCGTCGGTCAGCTGGATGAACCACTCGTTGCGGTCATTGCCGTGGATCACCGGCAACATGTGTTCCTCGGATGTGACGCAGCAGATGTTGGCGCGCGTGATCGCGCTGATCGACGGGTTCCATGTAATGTCGGAGCGGGCAATGTGGTCGAACAGGTTGATCGCATGCAGCTGCCCCTCGAAGCCTGGTTCGCACTCGATGTCGGGTTGGTCGAACTCCATGTCGGCGAAAGCGCGATTGATGCCGAAGCCGTCCTCCTCGGTCCGCACCGACTTGTCGCCCGGCAGGCCGAGCATGCGGTCTGCCGCGATGAAACTGCGCAGCAGCGGGTCGGTGCGTTCCTTGCCCTTGGGGCCTATGGGAGAGCCGGTTTCCAGCGGTGCGTTCAGCGGATCATAGCCTTCGCTGATCCAGTCCTTGGAAATCGTTTCGAAGGCTTCGGACACGGCCTCGGCGGAGTAGGTCTCGAGGAAGTCGATCCCGGCTTCCTTGCAGCCCCGGTCATAGGTGCCGGCGAACACGTCGACGGTGCCATAGTGGTTGGTGGTGCCGAAAATATCGTCGAAGAAGATCCACCCGTAGAAGAAGCCCCAGCCGATATCGCGCACCATTGCCCGCAGGAAGCGGTCGATCTCGATGATGTGGTTGCCCCTGGGCCAGGAGACATGGGCGAAGTACTCGTCGCGGCTGAAGGTGAAGCTGCCGAAGCGGTAGCTGGAATAGCCGGTGGCCTCGTCGGTGCCGATCTTCTCGACCCTCGCTTCGGTAACGCTCATTGCACCTTCTCCCCGCCCGTAACGCAGATCTCGGACCACCGCTTGACCGTTTCCGGCCCGTCCACCGTTTGCAGGATCGCCACCGACGGCTGGCCTGACACCAACTGGTAGGCTGCGCCCTTTGGCAGCAGCACCTGGTGGCCGCGCCGCGCGATCACGCGGCCCATGTTGGGGCCATTCGGCTTGGCGCCCAACCTGATTGCGCCGCCCTCGTGGCTGGGCACCTGGTCGTCTGCCAGCTGCACGAAATTGAAGGTGATCTCGCCGTCCATCACGATGGCGAACTCGTCATGCGGGGCGGCGTACCACCCGGACTCGCCTTCGCTGCGCACGACTTCGGCGGTGTATTCGAGGTTCTGAACCACGGCGACGCGCTCGAATGGCTGCGCTGTGCCGGCGACCTCGAAAATGTTGGAAAAGGCATATTTGCGCAGGTCGTCATCGAGTTCGATCACGCCCTTTTCGTAATTGTCGAGCGATCCCACGCGCGTCTTGTAAGCCATCTCCACCCTCTCCCCGTCGTGGCCTTTCCGGCCATCGATCAGGGAAGCTATCATCAGGGGTCGGCTCCTAGCAATGGGCGAGATCGGTCAGCCGGTGCGCTTGACGCTGTTGCTACGAGCAAGCACTGAGCAGCCAAGAGTTTCCAGGAGAGGATACCGCCTTGCAGATCGACACCCGCCACTACATCGACGGCCAATGGGCCGACCGGCCCGATGCGAAGCTGATCCCCGTCACCAACCCGGCGACCGAAGAGGTTTTTGGACAGATCGCGGCAGGCACGGCCGCGGATGTCGACTTGGCCATGGCTGCTGCCCGCCGTGCATTCGATAGCTTTTCGCAGACCAGCGTGGCCGAACGCATCGCCTTGCTGGAGCGCATCCGCGATTTGCTGGAAGAGCGGACCGAGGAATTCGCACTGGCCATTACGCAGGAAATGGGCGCGGCGATCACCTTCTCGCGTGCTGGACAGGTGCACTTCGGTATCGAGCACGTCCGCGCCGCGATCGAGGTCCTGCAAGAATTCACCTGGCAGGAAGAAGTCCACGGGATCACGGTGCGCAAGGAACCGATCGGCGTAGTATCGATGATCACGCCGTGGAACTGGCCGCTTTACCAGATCACTGCCAAGCTGGCTCCGGCCTTAGCTGCGGGTTGTACCATGGTGCTGAAGCCCAGCGAGCTCTCGCCCTTCACCGCGCAGCTTTGGGCGCAGGTGGTGCACGATGCGGGCGTTCCCGCGGGCGTGGTCAACGTGGTGCACGGCACCGGCGAGGTCGTGGGCGAGGCGCTGGCGTCGCATCCGGAAGCCGACATGGTCAGCTTCACCGGCTCCACCCGCGCGGGCGTGCTGGTGGCGCAGGCGGCCGCTCCGACGGTCAAGCGCGTGGTGCAGGAACTGGGCGGCAAGTCGCCCAATGTCTTCCTCGACGACGCCGATTTCGCCGATGCTGTCCCCAAGGGCGTGCTTGGAGCCATGCGCAACGTCGGCCAGTCCTGCGCAGCGCCAACGCGCATGGTCGTCCCCCGCGCGCGGCTGGCCGAGGTGGAAGAGCTGGCGGCGGCTGCGGCGGGAACCATCGTCGTCACCAACCCGCTGGACGAGAGCGCCTTCATCGGCCCGCTCGCCAACGCCGCGCAGTTCGACAAGGTGCAGGACCTGATCCAGGTCGGCATGGACGAAGGCGCGAAGCTTCTCTGTGGCGGTTTGGGTCGCCCACAGGGCCTCAATCGCGGCTACTTCGTGCGTCCGACGATCTTCTCGGAAGTCACGCCTGAAATGCGCATCGCAAAGGAGGAGATCTTCGGCCCGGTACTGGTGATCCAGGCCTATGACGACGAGGAAGATGCCATCCGCATCGCCAATGCCACCAGCTACGGACTCAGCAGCCACGTGCAGTCCGGCGATCTCGAACGGGCCCGCCGCGTGGCTGGCCGCATCCGCGCGGGGCAGGTGCACATCAATTACCCGGCATGGTCGCGCCACGCACCGTTCGGAGGCTACAAGATGAGCGGCAACGGAAGGGAGTACGGTTATTTCGCGGTCGAGGAATATTGCGAGGTGAAAGCCATCCTCGGCTATTGAACGCGGCGCTAGCGAAGCCGGGCTTGTGAATACCCTCCAGCCATGTCGGAATCGAGACGCCGACGATCATACGGCTGCTTTCGGGTCGTTTGCCGACAGTCCGCTTTTATCTCAAAAGCTCGGATAGCTGCCTGTCCGCTTTTCGGGAAATGCACAAACCGGCTGAATGTCCATTATTGGGTGGAAAGCGGACATCCGTAGCGTCGTTATCTGTGCATTGTAGTACCTGCCCAGTTGCGCTGGACGAACCTAGGGTCTTAGCCATTTGCTATGGTTTCAAAATTGCTTGAAGACTGGCCTCTGCTCTTAGTTGTGATCGCTTTTTCAATCGGGGCGGTCGCAATGCTTGTCTACACCACAAATGACTTCATTCAGGCTCGACGAGAGCTCGCGGTTTTTCGCTGGAGATCGGCGCGTCTAAAAACTTTGGAGTGGATTGATGGCCTATTAGGCAGACCTCAAAAGCTCACCTATCGACCGAGGCATGAAGATGAGGAACGCTCCTAACCTCCCGACTGGAATCGGATCGTTATCGGCTAGTCCGCTCCTGGCAAAACGCCAGCTCGGCAAATCAGTCTCCAATTGGGCATCAGCCGTAATTTCTTATGAAGAAGGAAGGCTGGCTGCGTATGCTCCGAATATTCCGATAGTTAGAATAACGTAGCCGATTGCCATGACCGAGGCTCGATGAGGTTTGCGCCGGACTCTGATATCGTAAGCCAATGGCAAGACAATGATGGCCAACAAGAAGGCGAGCATCGTTACCGGCAGGGGCAAATCCGCTACTTCAATCACTCTTCCGACCGCAGGGCCTGTCAATGCAATCGAGGCGACTAGCATTAACCGCTTGTGGTCTTCGAAACGGTGACGTTTGGCGGCGATGATTGCGGTCGCATAGAGGGGAACGAATTGCAGAAAGTTGATTGCGTTACCCACGAACACAATCATCCTGCCGGTCTCTTGGCCGAATTGCCAAGAAACGTGAATACCAAGCGGGACCATCACCAGAACCAGCAGCAATGAAGCCATGCCGAACGTCCGGTGGCGTTGCAGCTTACCCGTCATCGCGAAGCGTGCTTGGGACGCAAACAAGACCAACCACGCCAGCATCACGATGCCATGCACGATGACAATCGGTGTGTAGCGAACCAGTCGTTCGGGATTGAATGTGGCTTTCAAACTGAAAGCCAGAATGGAAAACACGAGCAAGCCGACAGCAATTGCGAACAGCGTCCCGTCGCCAGCACGAACCGATGGCTCGCGTGAGTTACTTGCAACTGTGGCTTTGGCCCCCATGCCTCATCCATAACTGGAGGGCCTCAATTTGGCAAAAGACGTGCTACGTCCGCTATCGGGTTGTTAGCAGACATTCCCGGTTTTCAGCGCCCGAATGTCCGAATGTGGGTGGTTAGCGGTCGTCAAGACTTCGCGGTTGAATGATCTATCTTCGGCTGATTGCATACCGGCGGGTTTGAGCACTTTAGCGGTTGCGGCGAAGATGACCTTTTCCATCATGTCTCCAAGCCGTCCCGCACCGGTGCGCTACTGTCGGTTGATCTTGCCTTTCCAAGAGGGTCGGCCATGCTGCGGGTATGGGGAACACCGGGCGAATTCTCGCACTTGACGCAATGCGCGGCATCGCTGCGCTGCTGGTGCTGGGCTTCCACCTTCACACCGTGTTCGGCGGATTCGGACTGTTCTCGCGCAGTTACCTCGCGGTCGATTTCTTCTTCATGCTTTCGGGCTTCGTGATGGCGCGGACCTACGAACCGAAATTTGCCGAAGGGCTCGGCCCGCTGCAGTTCTTCAAATTACGCTTCTTCCGGCTCTGGCCACCGATGGCCGCCGGTGCCGCCATCGGTGCCGTGCTGTTCCTCACGTCCTTCAGCCTTCCCGTGCCGTTGGTAGCAGGCGGGCTGCTGGCATCGCTGTTGTTTGTCCCCATCGCCGGGACAGACCCTTTCCCGCTGAACCGCCCGACATGGTCGATCACCTTCGAACTGCTGGCCAACCTGCTCCACGGCCTACTGCTCTGGCGCCTGCGCAGCCGGTGGCTGCTGCTAGTCGCCGTTATTTCGCTGGCCGCCCTGGTCGTCCTGTGCCTGCCGCTCGACCATATCTTGGTCGGCAACAAGGGTGACCGCCTGTTCGGCGGTGTGCCCCGCGTCCTGCTCGCCTATGCCATCGGCATTGTCCTGTGCCGCCGCGGGCGCGTGCTGCCGGGTCCAGCCTGGGCGGCGCTGCCGCTGCTGGCCGCCGCGCTGCTGTTCATTCCCGCTGGCCTGACGTTCGACCTTGTCTTCGTCGTGCTGGCCTGCCCGGCACTGATCCTGCTGGGAGTCCGCGCCAGCGGCGGCCGCCTCGCTGCCATTCTCGGCGGGTTGTCCTTCCCGCTCTACGCTGTGCACTACCCTGTGCTGCAGTTCGGGCGGATCTTTGGCTTCGATCCATTCGTGACCGCGGCCCTTGCCCTCGTCATTTCCCTGTTCGTCGCCTTTGCGGTCGACCGGCGGCTACTACGCAAACGTGTAGAAGGTGGTCGGGCTGTCGAGCACGTCGAACTCGGCAACACGCGTGGCAAATGTGTCACCGTTCGCCAAGGCAACATCAAGGAATAGCGTTCGCGTAGTGGTAGCATGCGTCGACAATTGGGTCGCTAACTGAACGTCGGCTTTTGCGCTTTGGCAACTACAACCAGACTTTCCGCAATCGGCCCAATTGCGGACATCGGCGATGCGGTGGCTGGCAAACCCGCCATCGCCGGTGAAGCCGGCGAATGGCGAACGGCGGATCGTTGCATTGGCTCTCGTGGCTCGAAGCGTAATCAGGGCAACTAGCCTACTCTGACAGGTTTCTGTATCTTTGGTATAATGGATAGATTCCATGTTCTCGTGCCGGTCGGCTTTCGATGATGCGGGGCAGTGACTTCCACAGCCGGCCCGCCGCCGACCTTTTGTTAGAATTTGCCGTCGACAGAGCCCGTGGACTCGACGAGGTCGAAGTCTCTCGACGCATGGCGCAATACGGTCCCAACCGGCTCGAGGCGCAAGGCAAGGTCTCCGCACTCAACATCCTGCTGCATCAGCTTGCCAGCCCGGTAACCTACCTACTTGCCGCCGCCGCTGGGATCGGACTGGCATTTGGCCAGCACCTCGAGGCGCTCGCCATTCTGGCCGTCCTGCTCACGAATACGCTCATCGGCTTTGTCGCGGAAACCAAGGCGACAAGGTCGATGCAAGCGCTCCGTTCGCTCGGTCATCGCTCTGCGCGGGTGCTGCGCGAAGGCGGCCAGCACATCATCCCGGCAGAGCAGTTGGTGCCCGGCGATATCGTTCTCGTCGAAGGCGGGGATGTGATTTCGGCCGACATGCGTATCCTCTCGGCGTCCAGGCTGGTAGTCGACGAATCGACGCTGACAGGAGAATCCGAACCGGTCGAAAAGTCGGCCGATACGGTTGCTGCCGATGCTCGCCTCGCTGACCGCGCCAGCATGCTATACAAAGGCACGGCAGTTAGCCGCGGCACTGCCACCTGCCTGATCGTCGGAACCGGGTTCGACACCGAATTGGGTCGGATTTCCCAGCTGGTCGCGGAAGCCCGATCTTCCCGCTCACCACTGGAAAAGAGGCTGGCAGAGGTTGCCGGGCATCTCGTCTGGCTGACTCTGGGACTTGCCACGCTCATCGTACTCGCCGGCCTGCTGCGAAATGCCGACCCTTTCCTGATAGTAACGACCGGCATCGCGCTGGCGATCGCCGCCATCCCGGAAGGCCTGCCGGTCGTCGCTACGCTGGCCCTAGCACAGGGGATGTGGCGCATGGCGCGGCAAGACGCCCTAGTCCGGCAGCTTTCAGCAGTCGAGACCTTCGGTTCGACCACCTTGATCCTGACGGACAAGACCGGGACATTGACCGAAAACCGGATGGAAGTGGTTACGCTGTGCCTGCCTGCAGCCGAGTTGACGCCGGGCCAGTTTGTTTCCGGCACGGTTGATGGGGCTGTGACTACGCAGCTCGAAGGACTGCTGCAAGTTGCCGCTCTTTGCAACTCGAGCAGTCTCGAAGGAAACGGGGACGCGGGGATCGGTGACCCGATGGAACTTGCCCTGTTGCGAGCGGCCGCCAGCAGCGGGTTCGACCGCTCCGAACTGAGCGAACGGCTTCCACCGCTGTACGAACATGCCTTCGACACCGCGACCCGGATGATGGCGTCCGTGCACGGAGCCGGGGACGGCTTCCTCTACGCCGTGAAGGGGGCCCCTGAAGCGGTTCTCTCGCATTGCACGAAGGTCCGTTTCCCCGATGGCGATGTGCCACTGGACGAGAATGGCGTAACGGAGTGGCGCGAACTCGTCTCTCGATTGGCCGGTGAGGGGTTGCGCGTCCTTGCCCTGGCAAGCAAGGCGGCGGCTTCGGACAGCGAGGAGCCATACGACAATCTCGTCCTGCTCGGCGTGGCAGGCCTGCGCGATCCAGCCCGCGCCGGCGTTGCTGAGGCGATTGCTGCCTGCCGTCAGGCAGGGATCAACGTGGCCATCGTGACAGGCGACCATGCGGTAACCGCGCTCGCGATCGGCCGGCAAGTCGGCCTACCCGTCGACCGAGCGAAGGCGCTTGAAGGCCACAACCTCGCGCGAATCGACTTTGACGGTGCCTCGCTGAAGGCCACCACGGTGTTCGCCCGCGTCAATCCCGACGAGAAGCTGGCGCTTGTTCGCGCCTTCCAGGAAGCTGGCGAAGTGGTCGCGATGACCGGTGACGGCGTCAATGACGCGCCAGCCTTACGGCAGGCCGATATCGGCGTGGCCATGGGCAAGCGTGGCACGGACGTCGCCCGCGAAGCGGCCGATATGGTCCTGCTCGACGACAGTTTTCAAACGATAGTTGTGGCGATCCGCGAAGGGCGGGTCATCTTCGAGAATATCCGTCGCTTCGTTTCTTACCTGCTGTCCTGCAACCTCAGCGAAGTGCTGGTGGTCGGATTGGCGGTGCTGCTCGCGCTCCCGCTGCCGATCCTGCCGCTGCAGATCCTGTTCCTCAACCTTGTCACTGATGTCTTTCCCGCCTTTGCCCTGGCAACAGCGCAGGGTGATGCTTCGGTCATGCGCCGTCCACCTCGCCCATCGGCTGAGCCATTGCTTGGCTTGCCGCAATGGCGGCGGATCGTGCTGCATGGCCTAGCGCTGACGGGTGCAACGTTTGCCGCGATGACGATTGCCGAAGGCCTGCTCGGCCTGCACGGAGCGGCAATGGTTACGGTGACCTTCCTCACGCTCGCCTTTTCGCAGTTGTGGCATGTCTTCAACATGCGGCATCCCGATGCAGGCATTCTGCGCAACGAGATTTCCCGCAATCCCTGGGTATGGTCCGCCATCGGCCTGTGCAGCTTGCTTATTCTGGCCGCGCTCTACCAGCCACAACTCTCCGCGCTACTCGGGCTTGTCCGTCCTGATGGGGCGATGTGGCTCACGGCGCTTTCGGCTAGCCTTGCTCCCCTGCTGGTGATCCAGTGCGCCAGCCTGCTGACTTGCCCTGGTGAGGAGGAGCGCGCACGATGAGCGAGTCCGTCGTCCCATGGCTGCAGTTTGCCGTCTGCGGACTGCTGATCGGTTTCGCCGGCCATGCGCTGACGCGATACGCAGCGGTAATCTCGGACCGGACCGGTCTGCCCAGTTCGTGGGTCGGGTTGGTTCTGCTATCGACCGCGACATCGTTGCCCGAACTGTTCACCGGCATCAGCGCGGTCACGCTGTTCGACACCCCGGACATCGCCCTAGGCGATGCACTGGGAAGCTGCGTTCTCAATCTTGGCCTGCTGGTTGCCCTCGACGCGTTGAGCAGGGATGAGTCGATCTATTGCCGGGTCGACCAGCGGCATGTGCTGACCGCGGGATTCGGCGTGATTCTGATCGGCTTGGCCGGGCTGACCATCCTCACATCGGGCACTGTCGTCGGCCGCGTCTTCTATCACTTCAGCATCTACACCCCGCTGATCATCCTGATGTACTTCGTCGCCGTGAGGGCGACCTTCATGCATGAGCGCAGACTCGCGATTACCTCCCCAACGGTCGGCGAAGCCGATCCGCTGAGCCTGCGCCAGGCTGTGCTGCGTTATCTCGCCGCGGCATTGGTCGTCGCCCTAGCCGGCGGCCTTCTGCCCTCGGTCGGCCTGCAAATCGTGGCTTCGACCGGCCTGCATGCAGGTTTCGTCGGCACGCTGCTGGTTGCCGGTGCAACCTCGCTGCCTGAATTTGTGGTCATCATCAGTGCGCTGCGGCGCAATTCGCCGGACATGGCGATCGCTGCGCTGCTGGGAAGCAACCTTTTCGACATTGTGGTGATCGCGCTGGATGATCTGGCCTATACTAAGGGAAGCATCTTTGCCGATGTTTCACCTGCCCATATTGCCTCGGCACTGGCGGGTGTGATCATGAACGGCATCTTCATCGTCGCACTGCTCTACCGCCCAAAGAGCCGCTTCTTTGGCAATCTGGGCTGGGCTAGCCTGTCGTTGCTCTCTGTGTATTTCCTGAGCGCCTACTTCATCTTCCTCTATCGTTACTGATCTCCGCGCTCACTATTGAACCGAAGACGGTCCTGTCAGAGCAAATGCACCGGTTCGCGGAACTAGCAAGATCAGCTAGGGTAGGCTCAGGCCAAGACCCCGCAAGCCAGCCAATCCGTTCTGCTCTTTCAACTCGTCACCAGAGATTATCCGCCTGGTGGTAGTGATGTATGTCCGGTTCCCACTGAGCCTGCGGAACGTGGAAGACCTGCTTTCGGGGCGCGGGATCGACATCTGCCACGAGACCGTGCGGCACTGGTGGAACAGGTCCGGCCCGATCTTCGCTGCTGATGTCAGCCGCCAGCGAGTCAGCCGGATGAGTTCAAGCCGGGTGGGGGACAGCTCTGCCAATCGGAGCCAAGTTGCGACTAGAGTGACAGCACCCTTGGGAAAGCTAGTTACCGAACCTTAGGTTTAGCCGGATCCCCGCAGTTCGGGGCGGTCGAACTGACAGCAGCGATACGTTGATGATGGGGCGGGTCAGACCGGCGGATATGACCGTGCTGTCCTCAATGTTGTCGACAAAGGCGCGGATGCTCCATGGCCCACCCCTTCGACGCAGTTCCAGTGATGCTCCAGTGACGGTGTAAGCTTCGCGGCGTTGATCATCCAGGTAGTCGAGATTGATGAAGCTGCCAGACTCCAGCCGACTTGTCGCCGACAGGACCAGGTCAAGGTCATTGCCCAGGTCGATACCATGACGAAAAGCGAGGTTAGCTGTCCATCGCGGCGCGTTGAGACCCGGCTTTCCTGAGCAATCGACCGTGAACAAGCGAGCGGGCGGCGACGCCTGGCGCGGGGCGTCCGCCACGTCGCATGTCGTCAGCAATGGCCCGCCGCCTGCCGAAATCGCGTCGTAGACCAAGCTCCGGTACTCGGCATCGAGATACTGGATATCGGCACTGAGTAGTGTTTGTGAAGAAGGTGACCACGCCAGTTCGACCTCCGCACCGCTGATACGGGCGTCCCCCGCGTTGACGGTGACGCCGGCTTGGCCGAAATTGCCCGGCGTGACTTCGACCGGGCCGATATAGCTGATCTGCTGGTCACGATAACGCCAGTGGAATGCCTCGATATTGAGCAGCAGCGAGCCATCGAGAAATTCGCTCTTGCTGCCCAAGGTGAACGCAGTCAGCGTTTCGGGAGCATACTGGTTGACGCCGGAAGAAGGAAAGAAACCGCCAGATTTGAAGCCGGTCGAGACTGAACCATATAGCAGGGTGGAGGGAGCCAGGTTCCATTCCGCGCCTGCATTCCAGGTCAGCCGGTTATCCTGCCGTTCCCCGGTGATCGGGACCAGCGGCGCATCGGGATTGAATGCCGTGCGGTTGCCGATCAGCCCATTCAGCGATTTCGTCTCTCGCGTAAGGCGCGCCCCGGCCAGTAGCTGGAGCGTAGGCGACAGGCGCCAGGTAAGCGTGGAGAACCCTGCAATGCTTCGCGTTTCAAGTTCCGGGCGGTACTCCGGGTTGGCAAGCGCACCCTGGTCGTAATTGTTGAAGCTGCTGGTATCCTCGCCATAGACATAGACGCCGGCAATGTAGCCAAGCTGATCGTTCGCGTCTCCGGCAAGCTGGATTTCGGCGGTAAACTGGTCGGAGTCCTCGACTATCCGGGACGGAAAGCCGGGATTGTAGGTCAGCAGGTCGGGGCTCGACTTGCGATAACCGACTATGGCGGACAGTTCCGCGAAGCCGAGATTGTCACGCAACCGCGCTGAAACTCCCCAGAACTCGCTTCGCTGGAAGCCGTCGTCCAGCGGAACGCTGACCAGATTGCGTATTTGTTCGTCCGAAAATCCCGCCAGCGCCGGGTTGATCCGAAACAGGCTGAACGAGCGGTCCTGCAAGATGTTCGTGATCCGGGGGTCGGATGCGCCGATCAGCTGGTCCGGCGACGGTGCATGGGGCGTCCTGTCAGAAGGGAACAGCACCGCGCCCCTGCCCCGTCCGCCGATCCGCGCGTAGTCGGCGGAAAAGGTCAATTCCATTCCATCGCGCGGCGCGAACAGCAGGTTGGCGCGGGCGGCGGCGATATCTTCGTCGTCATAACCATCGGAAAGATAGCCATCGTGCCGCGACCATTGTCCTGCAAGCCGGATTGCCGCGCGGTTTCCGAGAGGCAGGGTGGCCCCGGCTTGCAGCTTGCGCGTGCTGTAGGTGCCCAGTTCTGCCATCAGGTTGGCAGATGTTTCCCCCAAAGTGGGGGCGCGCGTGATGACATTAACCGCACCGGCGGTTGCATTGCGGCCGTAGAGCGTACCCTGCGGTCCCCTGAGTACCTCGACCCGCTCGATATCGAAAAGTGTTCCGGCCGGGGCTGACGGGCGGCCGAAATGAATGCCGTCGACATTGTAGGTGACGGCGTTTTCCTGGAACGCGTTGATCGCCAGCGCACCGACGCTGCGGATCGAAAAGCTGGTGGAGATATCCACCGGCTGGACGGTCAGCGATGGCACCAGCAGCGTGAGGTCACGCGGGTCGGTGACGCCCAATCCGGCAAGCAGATCGCCAGACAGGACCGTCGCTGGAATCCCGGCGTCCTGCACCGCTTCGACCTGTCGCCGCGCAGTCACGAGAATCTCGTGATCGCACTGCGCCTGGCCCAGACAGGCATGTTCGGCAACGGTGCCGGGGACCTGGCTTTGAGCGTGCACCTGTCCTGTGCCGGACATGGCCACCACCAGCGCTAGCGCTGCAAATTTTGAATTGACTGTATTCAAGCGATAGCTCGCCATTCCCGGCAGGATCACTTCGCCACGCCGCCCGCCGCTTGCAGGTCGCTCTGGCGGGTCCATGCCTGGCGGAATGCGGCCAGCGAGTCCCGCAAGGCTGTTTCACTGCCGAACCAGTAGACCATCCGCCTTGCCAATTTCTCGAAATCATCGGGGCTGTATTGCGGCGCGATCACGCGAATCCTTGCGATCGTGGCGCGGGCATCCGCAAGACGCCCCGCCAGGCTCTGCGCCATGGCCAAAGTCACCAGGTTCAGGCTGTAATTCGGATTGCGGTCGACACAGTCCTCGTAGGCGGCGATGGCTTGCCTGACCCGGCCAAGGCGAATTTCGCAGTGCCCGCGATAGTGCGCCCAGACGGCATAACGCGGATGGTGCGGTGCGCGTTCTTCGGCAAGTTCGATCATCTCGCGTCCTGCCGGGTCGCCGTTTAGCCAGCAGACTTGCCAGCCGAGTACGGCCAAGGTGTGCGGATTGTTGGGATCGCGCTCTATCGCCTTCCACAAGTGCCGGACAGCAAGCCTTGCATTGCCCATCATCGTGGCTGCAATCCCTGCCGCAAGCAGCACTTCCGGATCGTTGGGGGCGAGGCGCATGGCCGTATCGACGTGGCGACGGGCTATCTCGAATGCATCGGGCGGCGTCCCTTCGAAATTGCTGACAACGTTCTGCGTGTGCTGGATCGCCAGGCCCGCATGGACCGCCGCGTCTTGCGGGTCGATCTCCAGAGCCTGATTCAAGAGCGCGATGATCTGCTGCGCGGTCTTGGCGTTGTAATTCATCCGCAAGGCTTCTGCGCGCTGCACCAGTTCGTATGCATTCAGGCGGAAGCCGCGCTGGGATAGCGCGACCTCGGCATGGGATATCTGCAGCGCACTGGCCATCGCGCTGGACAGGTCAAGCACGAGCTTGTCCTGCACGTCGAACAACTGTTCCAGATCGGTCGAGAGCTTGTGCGACCAAACCTGGCTGTCGGTAGCGCCGTCCATCAGCGACACACGCAGGGAAACCTGGTTGCCATGTCGCGTTAGCGATCCCGATACGAGATAGCGCACCCGCAACTTTCTGGCGATTTCCCCTGCGGGGGCGGCACCCTCCTGCAGCAGCGCGGCGGAACTGTAGGCAGCAACCCTCAAGCGCGGCACGCGCGACAACATCCGCGTAAGGTCCCGCGTCAGCCCATCGGCCAGGAACGCGTCGGAGGCATCGGTCGACAGGTTGTTGAAAGAAAGGATCGCAACGGAATAGTCCGGATGGTCCGGTCGGACGATAAATTCGGGAACGCTGTCAAACTGCTCGGCCCCGTCCTCGACAACCGGAGCAAGCAGGCGGTAACCGGCCTTCCAGACTGTCTCGATATACTTGGGTGTCTTGCTGTCCACGCGGAATATCCGGCGCAGCAGCGATACTGCCCGTGTCAGGCTCTCATCCGCGCCCGGATTGAAATACCATACCTTGTTGATCAGGTCGTCGCGGGTGACGACCTTGCCTGCCTGTTGGGCAAGCAGGCAAAGGACATCCATGACGAGGGGTTCGACGGAGTAGGTGACGCCGCGGTGTTCGAGGCTGTTGCTGACAGGTTGGACATCGAAATGACCGACGCTGAACGACGCCTGCTCCAACCTTCCGCGCAACATTCCCGCTTCTTCAGGCGCCATCGCTTTTGAAACGTCCCATCTTATTGTTCTTCATCGGACTGGGTGACGTTACCAGCCAGGTCGCCGGGATTGCCTCCACCTGTTTCAAGCCTGTGCCAATTTGTGACGATCAACAGGCATTTGAGACTGCATTCCCGTTCCGGCTCGGCCCATCAGGTTTCCATCAGGTATTCGCCAAATCTTCGGCCTAATATGGAGCCTACACGGTTTCTTCCCGGAGTTGCAACATGGCCGACCACACCAGCACGGCACTACGCCCGTCGGCCGCCTTGGCGCGCAAGCGTCGGCATGCCTACGCGGGTGGTTTGGTGGTGGTGAGTGCCGGGGCGTTGTTTGTCGGCGGACTGGCTGGGACAGCGCAGGCGCAAACGGCCACGGAGATCATGCCGGATGGCCGGGCGGGAACGACCGTGACCCGGACGTCTCCAGCCGGAGCCGGCGATCCTTCGCGGTTTATGGATGAGGCCGATCTCGAAGGCGGCGTTCCCACTCTTGCCCATGGCACTGCAAATCCCGTTTTCACTTTCGATTCCGCACTCAGCGTGGATGCAAATTCCGAGATCGCTGTGCTGTTCCTGTCAGGCAGCTGGGCTGCCCTGGCGAACAGCAGTTCGGGGACCGGGTCTGGCGAGGGGGACGCTGGATCCGGTCTTGGCGGAGCGGGGGACGTCGTCGGCGGTATTGGCGGAGCTTCCGGGTCAGGGGGCGACAGCGCGAACTCCGGTTTAGCCGTCGGCGGCGTCTTCACGATGACCGATATCGACAACGCCAGCCTCGCGGGAGTGGCCAGCGGTGCCGTGCTGCAAAGCGTGGGATCGGTCGCCGTTTCGGCTGATGGAGACACAACGAATTACATCGTCGCGCCGGGGTCCGGCTCCGGGGGGAGCGTCGGAGTTACCGGCGTCGCGGCGATGTACCTGCTTGATGAGGCGGCTCACGCAAACGTCGCCCCGTCAGCCTCGGTCAGTGCACCGACAGTTACCCTCGACGCGACCCCGGGGGTAAATGTCAGGTCACTGACCGGGGCACTCGCAGGGGGCGACAGCGCCGGAATCGGCGTATCGGTGGCGGTCAACGACCTGAACACCGAAACGCAAGGCGATCATCGGCAACAATGAAGAGGATGCCACGCTGGTAGCAAGCGTGGATGCATCCGCCGTGAGCAGCCCCGCGACAAGCGGCCACGGCACCATTGCCGTCGACACGCCGAGCGTCGGAGCGTCCACGCAAGATCACGCTGGTGCGCTTTCCATCGGATTGGCGCAGGCGGGGCAGAGCCAGCAGGACAGCGGGAACAGTTCTTCGGGCGGAGGACTGCAGGAGGTCGGCCGCTGGGCCAACAACCGGTGGGAGAACAGCCATCCCTCGTTCCGAAGACGGGAAGGGGTCATGCTCCGGTTCCGATAGATGAAGGGCTTACAGAAGTTCGCCTCCGACCACGCCAAAGTCCACAACCACTTCAGCCTAGAGCGCCACCTTGTCCACACAGAGACCTACAAGACTCGCCGCTCGGTCGCCCTGGCCGAGTGGCAGAACCTCATGGCCCGAACTGCGGCGCGGGTTGGGCGAGTTCTGCCACTCGGAGAAAAGTTGCGATTAGACTGACAGCACCATTTTGAACCCTCGCCCGTCTTTGTGCGCCTTGGCTGGATTCCCGACACGATCACGCGAAATTGGTCTGGTTTACCACCATCGCAACTGCCGACATAATCGTGATCATCGAGCAAATGATTGCGGCTACACCCAGCTTCAACTTCTGCTCGATCGTTGTTTCGGTCTTAACAAACATATTCATTCTCCTCATCGGTTGATGTTGCCGTCATTCCGGCGACAACGAGGCTATGGAGCAAAAGTGTAACACCTTGATTTCGTGTTATTACCAGCAGTGTTTCTTTTGTTTCAGCCGCTCAGGCAGCGGCCAGTGAAACTGCTTGCCACGCAGCGATTATCTGATCGACCAGTGGGGCGATATCATCGGGACCGGTGTCGCCATTGGTGATCGAGAAACGCAGCAGTTTGCGGCCTCGCCACGACGCTGTGCGCACGAAGTATCGGCCACTCGCGTTGAGCGCCTCAGCTACCGCTTCGGCTCCGTCACCAGACTGGCACTCGAAAGCGACTGCCAACTGGTTGAGGCATTGCTGATTGACCACTTCGACACCGTCGAGTCGCTTGATTGCCTGGGCGAGCAGGTGCGCAGCATGGCAATGGCTTTCGACCATGTCTTCAATGCCCTTGCGTCCGAGGCAGTGCATAACGGCCCAGACCGCGAAACCGCGAGCGCGGCGAGACAGTTCGGGCACGTAGTCGGAATTGTTGCGGCGCCGCTCTCCGTCTGGGAGGTAACCGGCCTGCATCGTCATTGCGCGGCGGTGGTATTCCTCGTGCCTTATGACGGCAAAGCCGCAGTCATAGGGGATCTGCAGCCACTTATGGCCGTCGACCGACCAGGAATCCGCCAGTTCGGCGCCCTCGGCGATGTGCCGCAGACGGCGGCTCGCGCGCACCCAGAGGCCGAAGGCACCGTCGACATGGAGCCATGCATCATGGCGTTTGCAAAGCGCTGCGAGCCTTCCGAAATCGTCAAATGCGCCCGACATGATATGGCCGGCCTGTGCGAGCACGATACGCGCAGGCGCTGTGTCCTTTTCCATCGCGCGTTCCAGCGCGTCGCAATCATAGGTGCCATCTGTGCGCGTAGGTATGCGGCGCATCTGGTTGCTACCGAAGCCGAGATAACGCAGCACTGAATAGTTCGTCACGTGGGCATCATCGGCAATGTAGATCGCCACTTCGGGGCAGCCGCAAAGACCTTTGCGCTCGAAATCATGACCTGCCCGTTCGAGTACACAAAGCCGCGCTGCGGCGAGCGAAGTAAAGGCTGCCATCGTCGCACCGGTGGCGAAGCCGACCGAACTGTCACGCGGCAGGTCGAGCACGTCGAGAAGGTATTTCGCACCAGCGGCCTCGGCCTCGGCAGCGGCGGGAGAAGCATCGTAGACGCAGGCATTCTGGCCCCAAGCTGCGGCCATCCAGTCGGCAGCGACCCCGACGGGATGCGAACCGCCGATCACCCAGCTCATGAAACCGGGCTGTGTCATGCCAGAAAGGCCTGGACGCGCAGCGCGATCGAGAGCCTCGATAACCTCCCCCGGATCGCGGCCATTGCGGGGCAGCGGGACATCGAAACTGTCCTGTGATGCAGGCGGTACCGGATGCGGATCGAGCGCCTGTTCGCCGTAGCGTCCCTTCGTTGCCAGACGGGCCGCCTTTTCCAGGATGCCCTGAGCAACTTCTTGGCTGGGAAAGCAACTCATCTTTTCTGCAGCCACTTGGGCAGCAGGGCATAGGCATTCTCGAGTTCGGGCTCGGCGTAGGCAATCCCGGCGCGCTCGAGAGCCTCCGTCAGGCGTCCATCGTTAAAAGCATCGAACAGATCGGTCGCGCCGCCCAGATGTGCGCCGCCGACGAAGATTTGCGGGATGGTCGGAGCGCCGCCGCTACACTGGGCCAGTGCCACGCGAACGTCGCTCCCCCAATCCGGATCGGAATAGTCGGGGCCATCGAGGTACACGCCGCGGAAATTGACGCCCATGAGTTCCAGCAACTTCTGTGCCGACCAGCAGAATTCGCACCACTCAAGCGAGAAGAATACTATCGGCTGCGCCTTGTCGGCGATGATCGCATCGACATGTGACAAGGCATTCGGACTGGCGGTCGCCGGTTGGGCCGCCGGAGCGGCGGCGGGGGCAGCATCGAAGCGCGAACCCGGGGTGGAGCAGGAAATTTCCATCTCCACCTGGTCCATGTCTTCCTCGATGTCTCCAAATAGCGGCGTGGTCAGGTAGCGCTCGCCGGTGTCGGGGATCATCGCCAGAACACGCACGCCTTCGGGCATTTCGCTCGCGAGTTGGCGGGCAACGGCAAAGGTGGCCCCCGAGGTGATGCCGCAGAATACGCCCTCCTCGCGTGCAAGTCGCCGCGACCAGGCCAAGGCCTCGCTGCCGGAAACCGGGAGGACTTCGTCGATCACGCCGTCGGCAATCGCCCGCGCCGTAACGGCCGGGATGAAATCGGGCGCCCAACCTTGCATCGGATGCGGGCGGAAACGCGGGTGGCTGGCCGCCGGCGCTCCGTCATCAGCATATTGCTGCGGCAGGCCTGATGCGAGCACGGGCGAATTGTCGGGCTCGCAAGCGACGATGCGGGCCTGTGGCATATGCGCCTTCAGCGCGCGCCCGACTCCGGCGATCGTGCCTCCGGTGCCGAGGCCGCTGACAAAGGCATCAAGCGGTGCGTCTGCAAAGGCTCGCACGATTTCCATGCCGGTGGTGGCTTCATGGACCTGCTCGTTGTTCTCGTTCTCGAACTGACGGGGCAGGAACCAGCCGTGTTCGTCGGCAAGCTCGCGAGCCTTTTCGATCATGCCCGTGCCCTTGAGCGAGGCCGGAGTGAGTACAACCCTGGCGCCGAGGTAGCGCAGGATCTTGCGACGTTCGACGCTGAAACTTTCGGCCATGACGATAACCAGCGGATAGCCCTTGCGGGCGCATACCAGGGCAAGGCCGATGCCGGTATTCCCGCTGGTCGCCTCGACCACGGTCTGGCCGGGCTTGAGCGAACCGTCTTGCTCGGCGGCCTCGATCAGACCGAGTGCGAGCCGGTCCTTGACCGAACCCATCGGATTGGCGCTTTCGAGCTTGAGCCAGACCTCACGGCCGGGAGGTGAGAGTTTTTCGGCAAGCACTACGGGTGTGTTGCCGACAAGGTCGAGAACGGACCCGTGCCTGACAAGGCTTCGGGATTGGGAAATGCGGGGAGAAAAAGGGGCGTTCATGGGATCGGTCCTGGGCTGGGTTTCGATGCCCTGACCATGACCGTGCAATGTTTCAGCGAGAGATCGCCGATGCGCCAATCATGTTTCAAATGTTTCTGACCGAAGAAGCGGACCGTTATTCGGGATCGTAGATATAACCCAGGCCCCGCACCGTACGGATCACCGCCGGCTTCGACGGATTGTGCTCGATCTTCTTGCGGATGCGCGAGATTCGGATGTCGATGCTGCGATCAAACGGGTCCCATTCGCGGTCATGTGCACCTTCGAGGATCTGGTCGCGATTGAGTACGCGCCCGCGGCTCTTGGCGAACAGCTTGAGCAAGTTGAATTCCATCGCCGTCAGGGGAATTTGCTTGCCGTCTTCGTCAAACAGCTTGGCGGCTTCCAGGTCGAGCCAGGTCTTGCCGAACGGCAGGCGACCCTCCGCAGCATGGGGATTTTCGACCTCCTTCGTCGACGGACGGCGCAGCACAGCGCGGACCCTTGCGACGAGTTCGCGCAAATCGACAGGCTTTGAAAGATAGTCGTCGGCGCCCATCTCCAGGCCGACAATGCGGTCGACCGTCTCACCCGCTGCGGTCAGCATGATAACGCGCGGCGCATTCTCTTCGCCGTGCAGCGAGCGCAAGACCGAAAGCCCGTCCTCGCCCGGCATGTTGATATCGAGCAGAAGCAACTGGGGATCGCACTCGGCCATTACTTCGCGCAGGCTCGCGGCATCCTGCGCTTGCACTGTCGCGAAGCCATTCTTCTCGAGGTATTCAGCCAGCATTGCGCGCAGCGGTTCCTCGTCGTCACAGATGCAAATTAGCGTGGGTTCACCCATCTCAGCGGCTCCGTTTCACAATCTGGGAAGCCAGCGCGCGCAAGTCCTTGGGAGCAACAGGCTTCTCAAGGAACCGGCAGCCGCAGTTGTCGAGGAAGCCCCGCGTTTCCGGGCTCATCGTGCTGCCGGTGACGAAAGCAATTCGCTCTACCAGTTCGGGACGCTCTTCACGAGTGCGCTGGAGAAAGCCCTGTCCGCCGATACCCGGCATCTTGATGTCGACCAGAACGGCATCGAAGTCCTGCTCCGCGCATGCTGCGAGGCCGTCTTCCGCCGAATGGGCCATCTCCACCCGATAGCCGTCGCGGCGCAGGATTTCCGCGATCAGCGCAGCGACATCCTGCTCGTCATCGATCACCAGCACCTGACCGCGGCGATCTGTAGGGGCCAGGTCAGCGAGCGCCTCGTTCTTGGACTGGTCAACTTCCCCAAGCGGTAGGTGAATCCTGAAATGTGCGCCGACGTCTGAGGGAATAAGCTCGATCGACCCTCCGTGCGCGGTGAGCACACGGTGACAGAAGGCCAGTCCGATTCCGGTGCCTTGTCCCACTTCCTTGGTCGTGAAGAGTGGCTCGAATACGCGCTTTCCGACATGTGCCGGGATTCCCGGGCCGTCGTCAGCCACGTCGATCACCATCAGGTTGCGGCTGCGGTCCGGGCGGGCAGCAATCTCGATCCGGCCATCAGCACCCGCCTTTTCGATCGCCTGCTGCGCGTTGACCAGGAGGTTGGTGAAGACCTGTTCAAGCTGCGCCGGATCACCGGACAATGGTGGGAGATCGGCGGCGAAATTGCAGGAGACTTCAATGTTGAAATCCATCTCGCCTTCGCGCAGGCTGCGCACCGCACTGTCGAGCAGGCCCCGGAGGCCGAGTGTCTCTTTTGCGACCTGCTGTTCGCGCGCCATGGCTAGGAAGCTCTTCACGATCTTGGCACAGCGTTCGGCGGCCTTCTCGATTTGCTCGACGCGGCGCAAAATTTCCGGATCAACTGTTTCCTCACGCAGCATCAACGCATGGCCGACAACGACCGACAACGGATTGTTCAGCTCATGCGCTACGCCCGCCAGCAATTCCCCCAGGGCAGACAGTTTCTCGGTTTCAAAGATGCGCTCGCGTTGCGCGGCTAGCATCTTGCGCATTTCGACTTCCTTGGTGATGTCGACCAGCGCTGAAACTGCAACGTCCTCGCCGCGATATTCGATCAGCCGTGAGGAGAGCAGCGCCGGGAAGGTATTTCCGTCGGTATTCTTCAGCAGGATAGATACATCGTCGAGCCGGCCTTGCGGCAGGATCTCTGTCACGAAATCGGCAAGATCGGACCGCTTGGCGAAATGTTCGACCACCTTCTTGCCCGGCCCCAGAAGCTCGCGCGCAGCAGGAGAGCGATAGATGATCTGGCCGTCGTCCATGCGGGACATGACAAGATTGGCGGGGCAGGCTTCCATCACCTGACGCAGGAGAGCGTCAGCCTCGCGGTCGTATTCCTCGGCCATTTCGCGCCGCGTTACGTCGCGCTGGTCAAGTACGAAGCCGCCCGTGGAAATGGCCGTGAGCATGAATTCGTGCAGGCCCATGTCGCGCATTTCAATCACGGCGCGAACGCTCTTCCCGCCTGCTTCGTCAAGCTGTGCTTCCAGCCAGCGCAATCGCGACTGGGCCTCCAGGCTCATGACGCCGCGAGCAACCCATTCGACCAGCAAGTGGTCCCAGTCGAGCCCGACCTCGAGCAACTCGGCAAGCTGAGGATTGAGCCGGCCAAGTGCGGGGTTGGCATAGAGCATGCGCGCATCGGCATCGAACAGACCGACCCCCAGCGGGAAGGCGTCGATGAGCTCGCGAAACTGGCTGTCCAGTTCGTCCTTGTCGAGAGGAGGTGTCGCCGCCACTGGCCTGCCGCTACTCTATAGCGGGCTCGTGCCGCTATCGGGCAGGATCTGCACGACATCGGTCGATCCGCGATCGGGCAACTCGCAGGTGCCCGCAGCCTGGGTCTGGTGGTCGTCGCCGAACCTTGCGGCGAAGTCCGCCTCTGCCACTATCTCCATCGCGCCAGCTGCCTCGCGCAGGCGCATGGCATCGGCAACGGCGGGGCCGAAGACATCGTAAATGTACTTCTGCACCCCGACGACCGAGCCGATCACCGATCCGCTGGCGAGACCAATACGGCAGCTCCAGTCGATCGGGTGGCTGCGGTTGCGGTTTACGAGATAGCGCACGAAGCGCACTGCGGCATCGGTTACAGACTGTACGGAGCGCTCAGACGGGTCAGGCATTCCGGCCACGGTGATATAAAGGTCACCGACGGTCTTGATGCGCTCGCAGCCGAACTGGTCGCCGATGCGGTCGAAAGCCGTGTAGATGTCATTCAATTCGCTAACGATGACACCAGCATCCTGCTGCTCGACCGTGCGCGAGAAGTCGGCAAAGTCGAGACACAGGACCGCGACATTGTCGTAGGTACGCGGAGTCACCACTCCGAAGGTCTTGTATTCCTCGTAGACCGAGCGCGGCATCATATTGAGCAGCAGCTTTTCAACTTGCTCCTTTTCGCGCTTGATCTCGCGAGTGTTGCGTTCGACCATCATCGAGTAGGAATCGATCATCGATTCCAGTTCCTTGATGCGGCTGATGTTCTGGCACACGAGCACGGCGACCTTCTGGCTGCCTTCCAGGGCCGGATTGATGGTCATGGCAATGGTCATGGTGCGGCGGCGGACACGAAAACTTGCCTCACTGGTGAACTGGCCGGTATCTTCGAGCCGCTGCTTCACCTCGTCCACATCGATTTCGGGAAAGACGTCGCGCAACAGCTGGCCGGTTTCGATCTCGGCGAACCATTCCTTGAATGTGTCGTTGAAAAAGCGGAACTTGAACTCTGACGTGTCGAGCAGGGCAACGCCCACGCCGATGGCGCGCAGAAGTTGTTCGTTGATAGCTTCTATCGACATGGTCAGGTGTTGACCACGAGGCCGCGGCGAGCAGCAAAGGTGCCGACGATTTCTTGCGTATCATCGTCCTCCACGCCGTGGTCCCGCAGCACCTCGGTCAGGATCGTTGTCAGCTTGTCGAAATGCGCTTCGCTGATCGGCAAGTGGCTGTGCAGCTTTTGTATCTGGACATCGGTGTAGGAGGCAGGCCCGCCCATCATTGATGACACGAACTTGGTCTGGTGATCGACGATCTTGGCGAACTCCACATCATCGAAGAAGGGCCCGAGATCGTCGTCGTCGAGGATCCGCTCGTAGAGATCGAGGACGATCTTGCTGACGACCGAGAAGCCCCCGTACTTGTCAAACATCGAATTCTGTTGTGCCATGTATGTACCCCACCTTGCCCAAGCGCATGCTGCGCCCGCGCAGGTTTGAAATCAAGCTTGGACCATCAGGCTGCCGCGCGGCGGGCATAGAGATTCTCTGCAATCCAGAGCTGGTTCGCCTGCATTGCCGTGTTGAGCGACTTGTGCAGCGAGCCAAGGCCATCCAGCCCGCAGTCGTAACCGGCGATCTCGTCCGAGAGCCGAAAGATGTCGTAGGACAGGCCGTCGCGAATGGCCGGATATTCATCCAATTCTCCGCGCGCCCAGCTGTCGGCGAGCAGTTGTGCATCACGCAGCGCGTCAGTGATGCCGTGCGCAGTGATAGGATCCTTGAAGTAGCCGGCATCACCGACCAGCGCCCAGCCATCGCCGCAAGCTTCTCGCATGTGGCCCGGCTGGCCGGTGAAGGCGACGGTGCGGCCGACTAGCGCAGCGCCTGCGATTTCATGCGCCATCTGCGGCAGCATTTTGCGGACAGCATCAGAAAAGCCCTGCGCGCCGCGGGCCTGACGCAGATCGTAGTCTCCGTCGTGGGCTGCCGAGACGAAGACGCAAGCCTGGCCGTCATTGGTCGGGATCACCCCGCCGCCACAATCATCTCCCCAAAACCAGCGGTAGCCGCGTTGCTGAAGCCCGTTGAAATAGCCGTAGGCGACCTGCGACATATTGGTGCCGCGCTTTTTGAGGCTCGCACCGACATGGCGGGCGAGCGAAGAATTGCGGCCGTCAGCGCCGACAACAAGATCGGCCTTGATATCGTGCGGACCCTGGGTGCTGCGGATGGTCACGCCTATGACGCGGCCGCTCGGACTTCGCAGTACATCGGTCATTGCCACGCCGAACTGGGTATCGACCCCTGCTTCGCGCGCTGCGCGGACGAGCTGACGGTCGAGCACGGTACGGCGCGGGGCATAGAGCGCTTGCGTCCCGAAACTGTCTGAAAGGTCAATATCAATCGCGGGGCCATCACCGTAGATAAAGGACGTGCGGCGGATCGGCGGCGTGTTTTCGGCGATGATCGCGGGCAGCACGCCCCAGTTGTGCAACTGCATGACCGCTCCGCGCATGAGCGCATGGGTCGATAGCGTGTCGCTGCCTTCCGCCGCGCGGTCGAGCAGCAGCACCTTCGCCCCGTGGCGGGCCATGAGCATGGCTGTTGCGGCACCTGCGCAGCGCGCGCCGATCACGATGGCATCGTAGTGCTGGGCCTGGAGGATATTGGTCACGGTACTTCTCCCTATGCGACCCGCAGGCCTTCATGTGCATGCAGGTAGTTGGCGATAATCGGAGCGATTGCTTCTGCGTCGCGGCCAACACCATCGATAAAGCTCGAAGCGCGATGACGCATGAAGGGCAGGCCCAAGGCGAACAGGCCGGGCACGTCGCACAATCCGCCATGCTGCCGCAGCTCGCCCTGCGCATCGCAGGCATCGAAATGGATCCATGAATAATCGCGGCGATAGCCAGTCGCCCAAAGCACGGTGGAAATGCCATGCTCGCGTAGGTCAATGGCACCAGCCATAGGTATCAAGAGGCCGCCGAGCTTGTGTGCCTGCGGTTCCTCTGGCGCGTCGATCCCGGCACTTTCGATAAAGCTGTCGATGCCTGAAAGCATGCGCTGCCTGCGCTGCTCGGCGCGGGCCATGCCTTCAGGCAGGTCATCGGCAAATCCGATAACGCTGCCCGCCGCGCTAACGGCACGGCCAGCCACGATAACCCCGGAGCGGGCCAGGCTGAAAAGATCGACCTCGCGAGCATCGCCGCTGCCGATAAGTTGCAGCGACGGCTGCGCGATCAGCTGTGCCGGCGACCGGCCACCCGGTGTGCGATCGGCAAGGAAGCCGCTGGCGTCGAGCCACTCGAACAGGTCGCGGCCACGATAGCGTCGCGGCGAGCGGACATGGCTACCCGCAGCAAGCATGGTCTGGCGTCCACTGGCCGCGATTTCTCCGGCAAGCTGCACGCCGGTGGCTGAAGCGCCAACCACCAGCACCCCGCCTTCAGGCAAGTGATCCACACCGCGATATTGTGAGGACGAGATCTGCTGGATGGCAGCTGAGAGCTTGCGGCCCCAGCCAGGAATGCGCGGGCGGTCGCAGGCACCGGTCGCGACAACCACACTGCGCGCGATCCAGCTTCCGTGAGAGGTAACAGCGCGAAACCGGTCGCCCAGCTTCTCGAGTGCAAGCACATCGATATTCTCGATGACCGGCAGTCCTTGTGTTCTGGCATAGCCCTGGAGGCGTTCGGCAAGGTCCGCCGCGCCCAGGAAGCCATCGGCCTCTCCAGCCAGCTGCTGACCCGGAAGACGCGTCATCCAGCCGGGCGTCAGCAGGCGTAGCGAAGGCCAGCGCGCTTCGGTCCAGCGGTTGGCGAGGGAGCCGCGTTCGAGCACGACATTCTCGATGCCGGCTTCGACCAGGCAGCGGCTCATCGCGAGGCCAGCCTGACCCCCGCCGATAATCAGGCAATCGATAAACTGCGTCATGAAACGAACTCCAGTGAATTGGTCCGCCTCTTGTCGCTTCTGAAC
Organism: Aurantiacibacter gilvus; assembly: GCF_038289935.1. Lineage (NCBI taxonomy): Bacteria > Pseudomonadati > Pseudomonadota > Alphaproteobacteria > Sphingomonadales > Erythrobacteraceae > Aurantiacibacter > Aurantiacibacter gilvus. Next base: position 22,269 of record NZ_JBBYHV010000002.1, on the reverse strand, counting down.
GTATCGCTCGTGTGCCGTCAGCCGGACTTTCGTGTTTCAATCGTTTCAGCCGCGACCGTGCAGGAAACGCAAAGGCCCGCCGCATTTTGAATGCGACGAGCCAGCCGGGGGCGTTCTGCATGGGTCCGCAAGTGGTTCTTGCCGTAGCGGCGTGGTTATGGAAGCCACCACATTTTTGCTCCTGCGGGTTGATAGCAATCGCCTGCATGATCGCGCGCGAACTGGCTGTAGTTCCTGTTCCCGCTTTGAAGATTGTTGTCATTTGCAGGGTGGCTTAGGGGGACGGAGGCGGGACGCTTGGTAGTTCCTCGGCCCGGGACAACGAGTGGTTCCGTTTGGCCATGTGTGGGTTTGTGCGCATTTCTCCAATCATCCTGCAGGGCAGGGCTTTTCTCGTTTGGCTTGGTCATTTTCTTTTCCTGTTTGTCCGTGAGAAGCTGTCTGTTCCTGCGAGGATTGTGTTGGGCTTCGCGATCAAGGCCATGATTCCCGCACTTCGGGGCGACGCGCCATAAGGTTGCCGGTCGCCCCGCGATGCGGAAAGAAGCGGCTGTCAGCCCACCTTGGCGGCGACAGCAACGGGAACGCCGTTGGTCATCACATCGAACACGGCCGAGCGAGCCACCGACTGGCGCACGATCTTTTCGAGCGTTTCATCATCGGCATCGCCCTTGATCGCGACGGTGACGCGGACGCCCTGGAAGCCGTTGCGGACCTGCGGATCGAGGCCAAGAATGCCGTTGAGATCGATATCGCCTTCGACGGTGCATTCGACCGATTCCAGCTGGACCTGGCGCATCGAGGCAATGTTGCCGATGCCGGCGGTCAGGCAGGCGCACAGCGCACCGAGCAGCAGTTCTGCCGGGGTCGGTGCGTTGCCGGTGCCGCACAGCACTTCGGGGTGGTCGCCTTCAACGGCATAGGACTGCTTGTGCTCGTTCTCGGCACAAGCGCCGTAGAAGTCCTTGAACTGCACGCGGCTGTGAGTGCCTGCCAACCACTCGCCATTGGCGCGGAAGGTGAAGCGGGCGATCTCGCGCTGGCTATCGACTGCGCCGAGTGTGGCGACGAAGGTCGGGACATCGACGCCGTTCATGGCAACGCGGGCGGGCTTGGTCAGGGTATCGGTCATTGCGGTAGTCTCCATCAATCATTCCCGTCACCGTGACGGGGGACGAATGGCTAACTGGGCCGCCAATGTTTCTGCCCGATGCCGCAAAGGCCTTATTTGGGTTTCAATCGTTTCAGAGCGCTCAGCGCCCGTATCCGTTCTGTATGGGAACCAAGCAGTCTGCTGACGGCCCAAATGCTGTCGAGCACAAAGCGATATCCGTGAATGTCCGCTTTGCACCCCGGCGCGGCCGTCTCCGTTGCATTCCGGGCCTCCCAGTAATTGACGGTCCGCTCTTTCTCGACTTGGCACCTAACTGGCGTGCCATGGTGGATGAAGCCCTGGGCGACAGGAACGCAAGGAACGCAAGCGAGGCATCTGTTCCTCTTGTTCCTACAGTTCCAAAGGATGCGCCGCTCCTGCACAAGCTGGTTGCCGAGGCGCTCAAGTAGGGCTGCAACGCCCGCTTCAGATATTCTCGCACAGCAATCCTGGTGGGAGCCGGAGCCACAGATGCTGCCGCCGTTTCCCCGCCGCTGTAGCGCGGTCCGAAGTTTGATTACTGTATCAATTTGAGATTTGGCATTGTAACTTCATTTACTTCGTAAGACGATTTCTGAAGAAGTTGCAGATCCACTTTTCCGGTCGGGGAAGGCGAGTGCATGCCAAGCTAGAACAATACGTGGTTATAGGAGCCTTCGTGCTGGCCGCGATTGTCCAGATCGCGCTTGCGAGTGTAGGCGTCCTTGGTTTCAGGCCGCTCTCCTACCTCAGCAATGCACAGCTGTACCTTGCAACCATAGTGGTGATCGTCGGCGGCCAAATCCTGATCGCGCTAGCCATTCTGAAGCCCAAGAGTCCCTTGCAACTGGTGAGGAGCAAGTTCGTTGAGGACTATCAAGCCAAGCTGAAGCGAGGATTGCTGCTGGTCATTGCGCTGGTGGTGTTCATGCCCGCCTTTTCCGCCATGAAAAGTGCCATTCCACTGTTCAACAGCTACGGGTGGGATGCGACCCTTATTGATCTGGACAGGTTGATACACGGGCGGGATGCCTGGCTGATCCTGCAACCCGTCTTCGGCTATCCATTCGTCACCTTCCTGCTCGCGATCGCCTACCATTCTTGGATACTGCTGATTTACGCGGGCGGCGTGTACTTCGCCGTCTACGAAGACAACCGTGCTTTGGCTTTGCGCTACTTCATTGCCTATTTTTCCATCTGGATCCTTGGAGGCGTTTGCATGGCCATCGGCTTCGCATCCGTCGGTCCGTGTTTCGCTTCTCCAATACTCGGAATCGACACTTTCGAAGGGCAAATGACTTATCTGCAGGCTGCGAATACGCAGTATCCGGTGCTTGTGTTGGATGTTCAGCAGCGGCTGCTCGACTGGCACTTCAGTGGCAGCCACGGTCTGGGCAGGGGCATTACCGCCATGCCATCCATGCATGTCGCGCTTGCATTCCTGTTCTTCCTGGCGATGCGCCACGTCAGCAAGTGGGCAGGAATTGCTTTTGGAGCGTTCTTCGTGGTTATCCTGATCGGCTCGGTCCATCTCGCTTACCATTATGCCGTCGATGGATATGTCTCGATCATCCTGACCGCGTTGATCTGGAAGGCTTCAGGATGGGTGCTTCGCCCGGCTGTCGCCTGACCGGGCAGTCAGCCTGCCAAGGAGGCGAATTGCCAGAAGGCCGATACTACGGTTACTATGGTTCAACGAAGGGGGGTAAGATGTCGCAGAGCAAGCTTGCGCTCGGACCGTTCCAGTTCCTGGCGACACTTGCCTGGAGCTTCTTGCTTGTCTTTGCAATCTCCGAGGCATCTCCCGCATGGAGCCAGGATGTTCCTGCTGTCGTTAACGTCAGCGATACTGTCCAGGATACTGTCGACACCGCCTTTGCCCCCGAAGGCGAACGAGAAACTTCCGTGCCTGCTGCAAGGACGGAGGAGCGTCGCGGCGTGGGCATCATTGTCGGCAGGGCGCTGGATCTTGTCGGCACTACGTCGTCAGCAAGCCGGGAAAACTTCGGCGACAGTTCGCGGGTAAGTTCCTTTTCCGACACGCCGGTAATTTTGATCAGTGCCTCCCGTGTTCCGCTGATAATGCCCATGGAAGCAATGCGCGTGACAAGCGGGTTTGGCGTCCGCCGTGCGCCGATGGTGGGCGCGTCGCGGCACCACGCGGGGATCGATATCGGTGCGCCCGCGGGGACGCCAATCATAGCAACGGGCGATGCAACGGTCACCAGCGCCGGGCGCTCCCGCGGCTATGGCCTGCTGGTGGTTCTGGATCACGGAGAAGGGCTGGAAACCAGATATGCCCATATGTCCCGCCTCGCCGTTGCCACGGGAGATCGTGTGAGTGCAGGCCAGATCATAGGTTTCGTCGGATCTACCGGCACCGCCACGGGTCCGCACTTGCATTATGAAACGCGCGAAAACGGCGAAGCCGTCGATCCGTTGAGCCGGTAAATTGGCCTTGGGGGCAGCTGGCCGCAGCTGGTTTTGATGGAGTTACTCGTGGGATCCAGCTGCCATCGCCGCTACATCGTGGCCTACGGACTGATCATTCTGCTGGCACTTTTGCCGGAGCTGGCGCTGACCATGATCTCGGATGACTATGATCTTCCACCGGTCGGCCAGGGGCGGTTTCCGTTTGTAGTATTTTCGATCGCCATCGCCGGAATGATTGCCTTGCTGCGACCACTTTACCTGGTCGTGCGCCTGCACCCGTCGCCAGCCAAGCAGTTGCTTGCCGATGTACGAACTCACTTGCCGACGCTTATTGCCATGACGATCATGATCCTGGCCTTGCCCGAGACACTCGATGCGGCCACGCGATTCAAGAAGATTATCCCGCAAATCCAACCGTTCTACCTCGATCCGGCAGTTGCCGAGCTTGAGCGGAGCCTTCTTGGAATGGATGCTTGGCGTTACACCCATGCATTCATTGGCCCGGTAGGAACGCGGATAATCGATACCGTCTATGGCTACTGGCACCTCGTCAATATCGGCTTGTTGTGCTGGATATGCCTTACTCCGGATCGACGGTTCCAGATCCTTGCCGGTTTAAGCTACCAACTTGCCTGGCTTGTGCTCGGCGCGGGCATGGCGACAGCACTCTCTTCCGTCGGCCCATGTTTCTATGAAACGTTCTTTGGAGCTGATGATTTTGCCCCTCTGATGGAGCGTTTGCACGCGATTGGCGACACGGACGGGCTCCATTCACTGACTGCTATGGATTACCTGCTCGCCTCCGCAGGAACGGATGCCATCGGGGGTGGTATTTCTGCCTTGCCGTCCCTGCACGTCGCAATCGCAACGCTCGCCGTGCTGGTGGCCAGGGAGAAGTTCCGCGGATCCGCTTGGCCGACGGCTCTTGCAGCCGTCTACGCCGGGACCATTTTCGTCGGCTCGGTGCACCTTGGCTGGCACTATGCGATCGACGGTCTGCTTGGCGCGGCGGGCATGCTGGCAATCTGGTTCCCGTTAAAACTGGCGTTAAATCGCCTGCTCCCCGATGTGACTGGCTCTCATGAAGGGCGCGCTCCTCGCACCTAAAGGACTGCGAACAAGGAACCAATCTCGCCGAATCGCAGCGAGTCCGATTCGGCGAGACTGGTCAAGGAGGTGTGCTCAAATATCAACAGATTTACCTTGATTTCCGAAGTGGGTTAACAACTAAACCATCGAAATTAAGGAAAAAATTCGCGTACGTGAAACTCCGTTGAGTATTTATACCGATATGTCACTATTAATGCAGGCAAACGGCGCCAGGAAGTTGCCACCGGCCCACAAGGGGAATGTGGGGGTGGTGGCAACGGCGCGGATTGACCGGGCCAACCGGAAATAGATGCCGGGGCCATTCTTAATCAATTGGGGTATTTGAAAATGCGTAATTTTATCCAACAGTTCGTCCGCGACGAATCCGGCGCTTCGGCTGCCGAATATGCCTTGATCCTCGTGATCGTGGGCGTCGGCATCGTGCTTGGTGCTCTCGCTCTGGGTGATGCAATCGGCACCGCCATGAGCGATGCTGCAACCTGCATCGACAACGGCACCAGCGGTTCGTGCTAACAGCGATGGAGCCCGCGCCAAGTGCGCGGGCTCTTTCCATTATGATTAACATGCATTACTAATGGAGAAACTTCGCGACTTGGGGGGAGCGAATGAACCAGCGTAACCTAATAATTGTCGGCGTCGCCGCTGCCTTGGGTCTCTTGGCGGTATATCTTGCCAACGTCTGGTTCTCTGGTGTCGAAGAGCAGCAGGATACTTTCGTTGCCGAACAGGAATTGGTGACCATCGCGGTCGCTTCACAAGAAATGGAGTTCGGCACTCCGCTCAATAACGACAATGTTCGCATGGCCAGTTGGCCTGCAGACTCGGTGCCTCAAGGCGCTATCTTGGACGATGCGGGACTGGCCCGGGGCAGGGTTGCCATTCGTCCTATCGCCATGGGCGAACCTATTCTCCAATCTAGAATTTCGGGACGCGCTTCGCTCTCGGCCAACCTCCCGTTGGACATGCGCGCCGTCTCCATTCCGGTCAACGAAGTCACCGGGGTAGCGGGCTTCGTCTTGCCCGGTGACGTGGTCGACGTTTTGCTGACGAGCGACGATATTACCACGACCTTGCTTGAGAACGTCCTGGTGCTGGCGATCGACCGGCGCTCGAACGAGCAAAACAACGAACCTGCGGTAGTCGAGACCGCCACCTTGCAGGTCGATCCCATCGCTGCCCAGCAGCTGACGCTGGCGCGCCAGATCGGCAATCTTACACTGGCGCTGCGCAATGTCGAAAACCAGCAAATGGGTCCGATGCCGCGCACAAGTCGCGCGGATCTGGGGCGCAGGCCGGTAGCGACTGGCCGCGATGCGCCCGTTCGCGTGGCGGCACCGCCGAGACAGGCCCTGCCGCAGAGCAATTCCTCCTCGTCCCCGAGCACCCGCAGGACCGGTCCTGAAATGGTAATCGTTCGAGGCACCACGCCCACTAGCTACGAGGTGCAACGCAATGGTTCTCGCTAAATCTCTCGCCGCGGCGACGTTGTCCGTCGCCGCCCTGTTGGCGACGGCGCCGTCGCAGCCGGCCATTGCGCAGGTTTCCGCCGGGGATGTGCACGCCGGCACGATCGAACTCCCACTCAACAAGAGCAGGGTGATCAATACCGACCAGCCGATTGCACGCGTTATGATCGGCAATTCCGAAATTGCCGATGTCCTGCCGCTGACGGACCAGTCCGTTTACGTGCTTGGTCGCTCGATGGGCACGACCAGCCTGACGCTTTACGGTGACGGCGGGCGGTTGCTTGCAGTGATGGATCTGGCCGTGGGACCGGATATCGAAGCCTATCAGCAACAGGTCGACAGGCTCATCTCGGGAAGCGATATCCAGGCTTCTATCTCGGGTTCATCCATGGTCCTGACCGGCGTGGTTTCGGATGCCGGAGCCGTCGACCGAGCGGTCCAGCTTGCGCAAACCTATGCTGGCGACAATGTGGTGAACCTTATTTCTGTAGGCAGCAGCCAGCAGGTGATGCTGGAGGTACGTTTTGCCGAAGTGAACCGCCGCGTCACCGAAGAGCTTGGCATACGCGGGATCGGTGTTTCCGAAGGGGGCAGTTTTCGCGGAGTCTTTGGTGGTGGCGCCAGCTATTCGCCTGGCAACGGGGTCACTCCGGGGTCAGCGGCATCCAGCCTGATTGTCGATTCCTTCGGCATATTCTCGAATGTTTTCAGTATCGGAAATGTCGATATCGAAGGAGTGCTGACCGCGCTTGAGCGACGCGGTTTTGCGAGGACGCTGGCCGAGCCGACGCTGGTGGCCCTTTCGGGCGAAACCGCGTCCTTTCTGGCCGGTGGCGAATACCCAATCCCCGTGACGCAGAGCAGCAGCAACAACGCATCCGCGATCACGGTGGAATTCAAGCCTTTCGGTGTCAGCTTGGCTTTCACACCGACGGTTCTCGCCGACAATACTATCAACCTGCGTGTCGAGCCGGAGGTTTCGTCGATCGATCCGACCGCTTCGATCAGCCTCAATGACATCACCATTCCCGGCCTTCAGACGCGTCGGGCGAGCACGGTGATTGAAATGCGCGATGGTGAGAGTTTCGCAATTGCGGGCCTGTTGCAGGACGACATCCAGTCCGTGGTTCGGCAACTCCCGCTCCTCGGATCAATCCCCATTATCGGTTCACTGTTCCGCTCGACTGAATTCCAGCAGGGCCAGACCGAACTGCTGATCGTTGTCACGCCGCGGCTTGTCCAACCGATCCGTCCTGGGCAGGTCTACCTGCCGACCGATCGGGTGGAAGATCCTGACCCGGTCGACACGTTCCTGCTTGGCGAGTCCTACGATCCACGCCCTGCTCGGACCGCAGAGGATGCTGGCGACGATGATCTTCCGGGAGGCGATTATGAATACTAAGATTTGCATGCCAGTCGTGTTCGCACTTGGCCTTTCGCTTTCGGCCTGCGGAATGAACAGCGTCATGGAGCGACCGGGCGATAGCCAGTTCGGCGAAGCAAACCGGCAGACAATGATGGCCCAGGTCGTCGATCCCGATCCCGTATACGACGGCCCCATGACGACGAGTGGCGAGCATGCCGCGGATGCCGTCGAGCGCTATCGCAACGATGCTGTCAAAGACCCGGTTCGGGTTCGCACCACAAACGCCGGTGTCGGCTCGGGCCGCGGAGGCGACTGACCAGGAGAGTATCATCGGGCAAACGCATGGTTGATTCTAGCCTATCTCGCTTTGTTGAAGACGAGGGTGGAGCTGTCGCCACGCTTTACGCCCTCGGGCTCTTTGCACTCATTGCCGTCGCAGGTGTCGGTTACGACTATGCCCGGATGGCGGGAATGCACACCGAATTGCAGAACGCCGCTGATCAGGCAGCGCTGGCAGGTGCCACGCAGCTGGACGAGGAATCCGGAGCCTGTTCGCGCGCGGCCACTGCGGCGGCGAACCTGCTGACCAATGAAACGCTGTTAGGCGAACTCGAAGGCGGAAGCCTCGCTGTAACCGTTGCCAACGAGACGACCTGTGATGCCACTGGGCTGATCCGCTTCTGGCAGGATGCTGACAAGACCACTCCGGCCACCAGTGATGCCAATGCCGATTTTATCGAGGTCATCGTCAACGGCCGGACAGCAGATTACGCGCTTACGCCGATCATCGGACTGTTCGATTCCGGCGCGCTGAACGCGGCTGCGACTGCCGGACTTTCGTCCGCCGTCTGCGAGGTTCCGCCGCTAATGGTTTGCATGCCATCAAGCGGCTTGGGGTCAATTGTCGAAGGCATGGGAATCCGGGCGACAAGCCACACTTCGGGCAATTCCTGGGGGCCGGGAGATTTCGGGTTCCTCGAGGTCGGGACGGGCTCGATCCAGGATCTGGCGAAGGCGATGGCCTACGATGAAGTGCCCTACGATTGCGCGAGAATTACCGGCAACTACCCGGAGACCGGTAATGCGCAAATGCTCTACGAAGCGGTCAATACGCGGTTGGATATCTATCCGCAGGGCAACGATGCACCCTTGAACACTTGCCGGTCTGGAGCTTGCCCGGCTTCGAACCACAATGTGAAGGATGTAGTGAACACGCACGCTAGTCCGAGCAATGACAACCAATGCCGGTTAGGCAGCCAGGGCTGGCAATTGCCCACCAACCGTTTCTATCCCGATGCGATCGATGCCGCTGATACGGTTTTCACGACCAAAGACAGCGATGGCCTGATCGACGCGATGGGCTACTCGCGCGACCTTTGCCATTACAACAGCTACAATGGCGGTGATTGCAATGGCGATGGCCTGGCTAGTGGCGCCGACCGGTTCGGTGATGGCGACTGGCCACGTGCCGACTATTTCGCCACCTACCATGGCGGCCTCGGCTCAGCTGGTGTGCCATCAGCTGCATCGGGCTGGTCGAGGTACGAAACCTATCTCTGGGAACAAGGCCAGCTTCTGGACAGCCTGGGCGCGGTCGTGACTCCGGCTGGGACAATACCGAGCGGCAACGGTCAACGAGCGGGCAGGGTCTGCTCGCAAGGTGCGCCTGGTCCGATCGACCGGCGACTTCTGACCGTCGCTGTAGTGACCAATTGCAACACCCTGAGCGGAGGTTCGACAGCTGTCGAAATCGGCGAGTGGTACGAGATGTTCCTTGTTGAGCCCGTCGTTGATGACAGCGTGGAACGTGCCAATGGACGCGGCAATGACGAGGTCTATCTCGAAGTTGTCGAAGTGGCCCAAGTCGGCAGCGATGGCAGCGGCGGCGGCTCGCAAGCGGTGCGGAGGGATGTGCCCTTCCTCGTGCGATGATGAGCTGGTGCCGTAATCTCTTTGCCGACCGGAATGGTGCAGCTGCCGCGGAAATGGCCCTTGTCATGCCCCTGCTGGTCGCGCTGATGTTCGGCGGGATGGAGGCGGGCTACTTCTTGTGGAGCGAACATAAAGTCATCAAGGGAGTGCGGGACGGCGCGCGGTTTGCAGGCAGGCAAGCCTTCTCCACCGTCGACTGCACAAGCGGAGGCTTCACCGATGCTGCCGTCGTAACCGCGATCAAGAACCTGACAAGGACTGGCACAGTCGATGGAACCGGGCAGCCTACGGTGCCCGGATGGGACGACAACGCAACAGAAGTCACCGTATCGATCAGTTGCGATTCCGGCACCACCACGGGTATCTATTCGAATGAGCCCGAAGGTGCGCCGCGGGTTACCGTATCGGCGAGTGTATCCTATCCATCGTTGTTCGGCCCGATCGCATTCGACCTGTCGAGCATCGACCTCAATGCCGAGGCCGAAGCAGCAGTAATGGGCTTGTGATGTCGGTGCGCCGCTTCATCCAGGATCGCAAGGGAGCGAGCGGGGCCGAGTTCGCGCTGTTGTTGCCGATCGTCTTGTTGTTCCTGTTCGGGATCATCGATGCCGGCAGATATGCCTGGGAGTTCAACAAGGCGGAAAAGGCAACGCAAGTTGGTGCGCGTCACGCGGTTGTCACCAACCTCGTCGCCAGCGATTTGGCTGCCTACAGCTTTGCGGTGCAGGGCGGCATTCCCCAGGGCACGGTTGTACCGATCACGGCGTTTGGTGGCATCAGTTGCAGCGATTCCGGCGGTGGAGCTTCCTGCGCTTGCACGGATTCTACGGCCTGTGCCTTCGGGACTACCGCCGATGATGCAGCTTTCGGAAGCCTTGTGGAGCGCATGCGGCGGATAATGCCTGCTGTGAGCAGAGAAAATGTCGTAATTACATATTCTTGGTCCGGCCTGGGGTACTCTGGAGATCCGAACGGTCCTGACGTTCATCCATTGGTCAATGTCCAACTTCAAGACATGGACTACTCACCGCTTACTTTATTCCTTTTTGACGTGGATGTTCCTTTGCCTTCAGCCAGCTACACTTTGACGCTGGAAGACGGTACAGGAACAGAGTCGGACGGATGATGACGAAAGAAGGCTTTAACTTGGATGTTACAAACAGCGAATTGGCCTCTTCCCGAGGCCGATTGACGATTGTCGCATCCGAAGCTGTCATCGGTTCGTTGCAGGCGCAGCTTGTACGCGGCACATCGCACGGCTTCGAATTTTGCGAACTCGATCCGGCGCAGCCGATACCGGCAGATGTAATCGACAAGGCAGACGCCATCGTCGTCGAAGTCGTTCCTCAGGATCCGCAGTCGACGAGACGCATCGCGCAAGTTCACGCTCGGCGCCCTGATCTGGCGCAGATTGTCGCCATGGCCGATGCGAGCGTTTCAACCGTGCGCCAGTTGCTTCGCGAAGGTGTGTCCGACGTCCTGTCACTTCCGTTGCAGCTCGAGGAGTTGCTCGATTCAGCAGCCAACATATTCTCGAGCAAGCGACCGACGCCGGCCGCAGAGATCGAACTGGCGCCACTGGTCGCAGTCTTGCGAGCACAGGGGGGTGAAGGCGCAACAACTCTTGTCACACATTTGGCGCAACAATTCGCTGAGCAAGACTCGCTTGGCAAAGGCGTCTGTATCATCGATCTCGATGTCCAGAGTGGTAGCATTGCGCCCTTCCTCGGGCTCACTCCACGGCGCAGTATCGAAGACCTTCTCATGTCAGGCGCCCGGCTCGATCGTGCCATACTGAAGTCTGTTGCCATCGATCGCGGCAATGGCGTCAACCTGATCGCCGCGCCATTCGAAATCGAGCCGTTCGAGCAGATCGACATATCACAGGTTCTGAAGATAATTCAGCTGGCTCGCAGGGAGTTTGATGTCGTCCTGCTCGACCTGCCCGCGAACTGGACCAATTGGAACTTGTCCGTTTTGCTCGAGGCATCACAAGTGCTGTTGGTCGTCTCATTGCAGGTTGCAAGCCTGCGCCAGGCCAAGCGTCGTATCGAGCTATTCAAGTCCGCGGGCATCGGACCCGACAAGATTGGCATCGTAGTCAACCGGGTGCAAAAACGGCTGTTCAGCAACATCGACCTGAAGGATGTCGCTGAGACACTCAGATCAGAGGTCCTGACGAGCTTGGCCGACGAAGGTTCCAGGATCACAGATGCGCAAGACCAGGGCCTTCTACTCCCGGAATTGCATAGCAAATCGAAGTATGGCGGAGGAATCGAGAAACTTGCGCTGAACCTGCTGCAGCGGTTCGGAAAGGTGCCTAAGTCATGATCTGGCAAGTCAAGCGAGGCAAGTCCGATGCAACTGTTGACGAGGGACAGGAGAACCCTGTGCCGGTTGAAAGAGATTTGCCGATTGCGCTGGTCGAAGAGAACTCCGAAGATGTTGATCGCTGGCTCAGCCTGAAGTCCGTGATCCATCGCAAGCTCCTCGACCGCATCAATCTGACGATGCTCGACAAGCTTTCGCGTGAACAGATCGATGCCGAGGCCGGAGGCATCATTCTGGACATTCTGGCGGAAGAGGACGCAGCGCTGAATGCGTCCGAGCGTACGGCTCTGGTCGATGAAGTGCTGGATGAATTGCTTGGCCTCGGTCCGCTGGAGCCGCTTCTGGCAGACGAAACTATCAATGACATCCTTGTCAACGGGTACGATCGGGTCTTCGTTGAACGCGCTGGTCTGCTTGAGAAGGTGTCGGTCCGCTTCCAGGACGAACGTCATCTGATGCGCATTATCCAGAAGATTGTCAGCGCCGTTGGACGCCGCATCGACGAATCTTCGCCCTACGTGGATGCTCGTCTGGCGGACGGGTCGCGCGTCAATGCGATTGTGGCTCCCCTGGCGATCGATGGTTCGTTGTTGTCGATCCGCAAGTTCTCCAAAAAGCCCTACAGCCTCGATCGGCTTGTCGACATAGGCAGCATCCCTTCGCAGGTAGCGGAGGTGATGAAAGGCGTCGTACGGGCGCGTCGCAACGTGTTGATTTCAGGGGGTACGGGCTCAGGCAAGACCACGCTGCTAAATTCGCTGTCGGCATTTATCGAAAATCGTGAGCGCATTGTGACGATTGAAGATTCTGCCGAACTGCAATTGCAGCAGGATCACGTTGCCCGGCTGGAAACTCGTCCGCCCAATATCGAGGGACGCGGCGAGGTCTCCCAACGGGATCTGGTCAAGAATGCGCTGCGAATGCGACCTGACCGGATCATCGTTGGCGAGGTGCGTGCCGGCGAGGCTTTCGATATGCTCCAGGCAATGAATACTGGTCACGATGGCTCCATGACCACCGTGCACGCGAATACTGCCCGGGATGCTTTGTCGCGCCTCGAGCAGATGATTGGCATGAGCGGGATCGACATGCCGACGAACTCGGCGAGAGCGCAGATTGCCTCCGCTATCAATGTGGTCATCCAGATTGCCCGATATTCCGACGGGCGACGACGTCTGGTGAGTTTGTCAGAAATCACCGGCATGGAAGGCCATGCGATTAGCATGCAGGAGATCTTCAAGTTCCATCAAACTGGCCGCGCGGAGGACGGAACGGTCCTTGGCCGGTTCGAAGCGACTGGCATCAGGCCCAAATTCCTCAATGCAACCCAAGAGCATGGGATTGAACTTGCGCCGGAGCTCTTCAGGCCTGGGTTGGGTCTCGAATGATAGAGTTCCTCGACAGCGCCATCGGTCGGTTCCTGTTCCTGCTGGTGATCTTCGCCTCGGTGTTTCTGATGTCGCAGGTCGTATTGCGCGTAGGTGTTCAGAACCGAGCACATTCCGCAGCCATCAACAAACGCCTGAAGATGTTTGCCCAGGGAGCTGATCGCGAGCGCGTCCATGCGGTAATTCTAAAGAATGACCCCAACCGTGGTCCGGAATCTGCTGGTATTTGGGGATCGTTGATCAGGAATCTGCGCCGCAACCTGATGATGGCAGCATTGCCGATCGGGCCGCTGCAGGTCCTCCTCTACATGGCCATCGCGTTCATCACCATGACGCTTGTGGTACTGGTTCTGGCCTTTCTATCCGATTTCGTTCTGACTGTGGGCGTTGTCCAGGTGATCGTGGCGTTTTCGGCTGCCGCATCGATCGGCATTCCCTTGCTCGTCATTAGCTTTCTAGCCAACCGTCGGCACCGGAAGATGGAACAGCAGTTTCCGGTCGCACTTGATATATTCGTGCGAGCCCTACGGTCCGGTCACCCGGTTGCTTCGGCAATCGAACTTCTGACCACGGAAATGGAAGACCCACTTGGCAGTGAGTTCGGTCTTGTTGCTGACGAAGTCTCTTACGGTGCGGAATTGACCGAGGCGCTTGATGCGCTGGCTGAAAGGTGGGATCTCGACGACATCCGGATGTTCGTTGTTTCGCTCTCGCTGCAGAACGAGACGGGGGGGAACCTGGCCGAGGTTCTTGAGAATTTGGCCGTCGTGATCCGCGAGCGCCAGACCCTTTATCTGAAGGTGCGGGCCCTGAGTTCCGAGGGCCGGATGACTGGCTGGCTGCTGACTGCCTTGCCGATCATCATGTTCGTGATGCTGTTCATGCTCAATCCGCCCTTCTATCTGGAAGTGGCAACTGACCCGATCTTTTACATCAGCTTCCCGGTGCTGATCGCCTGGTACTTCGTGGGCGTATTTGCGATCCGCAAAATGATAGACTTGGAGGTCTGATATGCTTGAATTTATCGCTTCCAACGATGTCGCGCGGATAGCCGCACTCTTGCTCATTTTCTTCATCGTACTCGCTGCCGGTCTTGTCGGGGGACAATATGTCCAGCGGCGCGCCAATGTTCGCCGGGAGCTGAACATGATTGCCGAAAAGGCGATGCGGCCCGAGAACCATCAGCGTCTCGGACAACAGCGGGATGGTGCCTGGTTCCGCTTGCTTGAGAAGATCGAGAAGTCCGGATTGAGCCTGGCTGACTCGCGCGGAGACGAACTGCGCCAACGCCTGATGGCTGCCGGTTATTCATCACCAAGTGCGCCGCGCGTTTTTACCTTAATCAGGGTCGTCCTGGTTGTCCTGCTGCCAAGCTTCCTGTTTCTCGCGATTGGCCTTAGCGGGCAGGAACTCAGCTTGGTGAACACCTACCTGCTCGGCGTCTTGTTCGCCGTCATCGGTCTTTATCTGCCGAATCTCGTCGTGTCGGCCAAGAAGAGCCGCAGGGAAGAAGAGATCAGGCGCGGCTTTCCCGACTGCCTCGATCTCATGTTGGTTTGCGTGGAAGCCGGACTGGGGCTGGAATCCGCAATGGACCGTGTCGGTCGCGAGATGCTTCGCGCGCATCCCCTCGTGGCGCAACTGTTGTCGGTCGCGACCTTGCAGATACGGGCAGGCTCCACTCGCGAAGCCGCCCTGCGCAAGCTTGGCGAGCTGAGCCAAGTCGATGAAATTCGTAGTTTCGGAACTCTCTTGATACAGTCCGACAAGATGGGGACCAGCGTGGCCGATACCCTGAGGGTATATGCTGCCGAAATGCGCGAAAAGCGGAGATTGCGTGCAGAAGAGCGGGCGTACCGCCTGCCAGTGCTCATTTCGATACCACTGGTGGTCTGCATGTTGCCGACAATGATTGGCGTTCTCATGATTCCTGGGGTCGTGAGAGCCGTGCGAACGTTGTTCCCAGCGCTAACAGGGGGATGAATTATGAAAAAGGCTATCAAGCTTGGAGTGGTCGGTGCCGTCGGACTAACGCTGTCAGGGTGCGGAGTTTTCGGTGGCGGTCACACCGTTCGCGCTGATGTTCAGCAGCAAATGGAACTGGCTACGCAAGAAGCCGTTGCCGAGATCAATCTGGATGTCGGTCGCGAGAACCTGCGCAATGGAAACCTTGCAGCAGCAGCGCGCTACCTGACTGAGGCTCGCGAGCACCCTTTGACGCGCGCCGAAGCAACAAATGCCCTAGGCGTGGTCTACGCGCGGCTGCAACGGCTTGACGTTGCGCGGAGGTATTTCGCCGAAGCACTGGAAGCTGACCCGCAGAATGCGCTCTACAGCACGAACCTTGCCCGGTTGGAACGGGACGTGAGCTTTGCCATGCAACGAAGGGCGGATAATGCAGCGCGTGAACCGGTAGTGGCCGCAGTCGAAGTCGAACCCGAACCCGTTCCTGCCCCGCGGCCGCAATCTCCTGTCTGGGTTGAGCAACAGGCATCTGCTCGTCTGGAAATAGCGACCCCTGGCGTGATTCAGGTCCGTACGTCTGAAGGCACGCGGCAGCGCCCGGAGATCCAGGTCTTCGCGGCTGGCGGAATAGTGCAGGAAATTGCTCGCGCCGATGTGGATGATGACGAGCAAGAGCAACCGTCCGCTGTCACGGGACCTCGCGTAATCGAGTATCCGATCAGACGTGAACTGTGAGCTTTCCGGCTGAAGTGAGCCTCTGGGCTTGCTTGGGGCTGGCACTCTTGGCCGCGATCTGGGACGCGCGTAGTCGCAAGATACCCAATTGGCTGAACTTGCTTATCGCAATCGCGGCCCTGACTTTCGCGGTCCTTTCAGGAGGCTGGGCAACCGCCGGTTCTGCAGCCATCCACGCAGTTATCGCACTCGTCTTGGGAGCGGGCTTGTTTGCCATCGGCTTCATTGGGGCTGGTGATGCCAAGATGTACTCGGCAACTGCGTTTGCCTTGCCTCTCCCATCTGCATTGCCGATGTTGGGCTGGACCTCGCTGGCCGGCTTCATCCTGCTCGTCGGAATGCTTGCAACCCGTTGGATGGCCGGCAAGCCCTTGCGACAGGATGGCAAGAGCTTCACGGTTCCTTATGGTGTGGCGATCGCTGGGGGACTTTGGCTGACTCAGCTGAGCTGAGGGGATTGGAGGATGGCGGCAAGTTTTGCCGAGCGGATTTCGCTTCAGCTATTGCCGTATCGCAAGACGAGCTTCTTGAGTTTGCCTGCCGCGAACAGTGGCACGACGACAGACAGTACGATGCCGCCCAGCGAACAGATCGCGATCCAGATTGCCATGGGCGTACCGCCAGCCTGGTAGAGACCATAGAAGACGGGGGCGGTCAGTATGAGCCCACGGATTTCGTTCGCCACGAGCAGCACTGCAAGTGCCTTTCCCGCGAGTTCGAGGAAGATGGAAATGTTACCGCTCATGCCTAAAGGCTAGCGGCTAGTGGTTAAGTATCGATTGACGGCAAGCTCTTCGGGGTAGCGCGTTGACCGTTGATGGATCTTCAGGCGCTTGGGAGCGAGCCACCGTTCAGCAGCAGGACTTGCGTGATAATATCTCGATCCTGCTTGCAGATGCGCGTGTCGATAGAAACGACGGCCCCGCCGGTCCTGATCTGTCGCTCATAGAAGTTCCTGGCGACGGAATCGACATCGAAGTCCGAAAGTACCTTGGTGAGGGCACCGCCTGCGGCACCGATCACGCCGCTCAATGTGGCAACCGAAAAGAACGCAGATGCGGCCAGGGTTCCTGCAGCGACCAAGGGACCAACTCCGGGTATCGCAACGATACTGAGTCCCAACATGGCACCGGCGATACCACCACCGGCTGTCGCTGTGACAATTTCGAGCCTGCTGTTCCCTTCCGGGTGCAGCAAATTTTCGTCGAAAAACTGGCTTGCCTGTGAAAGTATGCAAAATGCATTCTCTGAGATGCCGAGCTCCACCATGCTGGAGATTGCGGATTGCGCTTTGTCACGCGACGCAAAAATGGCTGTAGCTACATGTTCCTTGCATTCGCTCTCTGACTTCAACGCATCGTTGAACTGACCTGCGAAGGTGTTTCTCTCAGCCTCAGAGCTAAAGATGGCACGCAACCCCGCATCCTGGCGCAATCTCAACGCGCTCGGCGAAAGTTTGTCTTTGTGCAATGTCCTGAGTAGTTGGCTGACCGTTGAGGGATGAAGGTACTGGTCGGTGGCTCGGTTGATCCAACGAGCATAGTCCGGACGCGCATAGTCCTGCCGCAGGAAATTAAGGGCATTGAATTGCGTCGCCTTCACGACGTAGCATTGGCAAGGTTTTATTACGTCTGCCATGTCTGACATTTACAATGCATCCATCGTCCTAGCCAGATATTACCGTCGGCTGTCTCTTGTCGGCACGGATTCGCTTGTCTTGTAGGGTTGCAGTCGTTGTTCGGATCGACGCCCATTCGCGAGGGCAGGCCGGTGGCGCATTGGGAAGAAGGGGGCCTGTCAGACCAAGTACACCAGCTGGAGGAATTGACCTGACCAGCTGAAGCAGGGGGCTATGCCTCGCCCCAGAAAGCCGGCCAGGCTCAGGTTCATGAGGAAGGCGCTGAAGCGGCACGGCTCGCCCGAGCCTATCACCACCGATGGACTGCGCTCCTGCAAGGCTGCCTGCAGACTCCCTCAGGATATGGCGTGTGCCAATTCCTCGCCCGAAGTCGCGAACCGGTAAGGCGTTCTCTCTCATGCAAGACTCCGACTTTGCGGACGACTAAGTCTCCTCGCCAATGATGTCGTATGATTCATCATGTGGGGAAGAAGGTGCTGGCGAATTGCGGTGCGACCGGCGGGCCGTACTCGCGGTATCGTGCTGCGGCGCGCTGCTGCTTGCTGCGCCTGCCGCGGCCGCGCGTGCGCACCGTGACCCGGTCCGTGCCGGGCACCTCTCGTTTTTTGACGATCGGCCGATGCTGGACAAGTCCGGCAAGCTACCAGCCTACCGTCCGCCTGCCGGCTTTCGCGGGGGGAGCGGTCTGTCCAGCGTGGATGAAGAGCGGCTCAGGTACATCATGCCCTTCATGACATAGCCAGCGACACAAGCGAGGGAGAGGGAACATCGTCGACGCATTCAACCAGCCGGGAGCGCAGGGCTTCTTCGCGCCGCAGCGCTTCGATGCGCAACTGGCCGACTGCGAAGTCGTGGGGACCATCCCGTCTGACATGGACGGTGTTTTCGTGCGCGTTGGCGGGGAATGGTATTATCCGCCCAAGTTCGCCGACGATGCCCCGCTGCACTCCGACGGCTACATCACCGCCTTCCGCATCAAGGACGGCAAGTGCGCGTTCAGCGGTCGCTATGTCGAGACGCCGCGCTTCCGCGCGAACCTTGCCGAAGGGCGGCAGCAGTTCGGCTATTATCGCAATCCCTTCACCCATGACGAGAAAGTGCGCGGGCTGGATGCCACGGTGGCCAATACCGCGCCTATTGCCCACGCCGGCATGCTCTTCGCGCTGAAGGAAGACTCGCTTCCCTACCGCATCGACCCGGCTACCCTGGGCACCATGGGGCCGCACGATTTCGGCGGCGGCTACAATAGCCAGACCTTTTCCGCGCATCCCAAGATCGACCCCATTTCCGGGGAAATGCTCACCTTCGGCTACGAAGCGACAGGCCTCGCCAGTGACGACCTGTTCTACTACGTGATCGACCGCCACGGCAGCGTGACGCGCGAAGTGCGGCTGAAGGTGCCATATGTCTCTGTCGTCCACGACTGGGCGGTGACGCAGGACCACGTGCTGTTCACTTTCGGCGGCTACACCACCAGCATGGAGCGGCTGCGCGACGGCCAGATCCACTGGGGCTGGGACCGCACCCTGCCGAGCATGGTCGGCATCATGCGCCGCGATGGCGACGGCAGTGACCTGCGCTGGTTCCGCGGGCCCGAACGCTGCATGATGCACACGCTCAACGCGGTGAGCGAGGGCGACAAGGTCACGCTCTACGCGCCCTTCTACGATTCCAACTTCTTCCCCTTCTTCCCCAATGTCGATGGCAGCCCCTGGGATCCGTCGAAGGCGCATGCTTTCATCCGCAAGCTGACCTTCGACCTGTCATCCTCCAGCGATACCTGGGAGGAGGAAATCCTCTTCCCCACGCAGGTGAGCGACCTCGGCAAGATCGACCACCGTTACCTCACGCTGCCGGCCCGCTATGCCTTCACCAATTTTGCCGATCCCACGCGCCCCTTCGACGAGGCGCGGGCAGGCAACGTGCGCGGCCGCGTGTCGAACAGCTATGGCCGGTTCGACATGGAGACGGGCCAGATGGACAGCTATTTCGTCGGCGACACGCACAGCCTGCAGGAATGCAGCTTCGTGCCGCGCCGGGGCAGCGAGGCGGAAGGTGACGGCTACCTGATCGGCACCGCTTCCAACCTTGCCGAACTGCGCACCGAGCTTGTCATCGTCGATGCCCAGCGCCTGTCCGAAGGCGATATCGCCCGCGTCATCCTGCCGTTCCGCGGCGGGCCGCAGGTCCACGGGGCCTGGTACGACGCCGAGGAACTGCCGGGGCTGATGCCGATGTCGGCCGGGGCCGGAGCAGGGCAAGCCGACCACGCAGGGGCAGCGAACTACGATGCCAGCCTGTTCACAAACCCCGGAGGAGGGCAGTCATGATCGACCGCAGAAACCTGCTTGGCGGAGCTGCGGCAGCCGCCGGTGCAACCGCGTTCGCCGTCCGCAGCAAGAGCGTGGCTGCACAGGACACGCCCACCGACGAGCTGATCCGCGACAAAAACGGCCTGCAGTACCGCTGGGCCTTCTCCGTCAGCGTCTTCTTCCGCGAGCGCATTACCATCGACTCCCCTTACCGGCGCGCCTTCGTACCGGCCATTGGCGGGGATATCTGGGGTCCGCGCCTGACGGGCAGGGTGGTGCCCTATGGTGGTGCCGACTTCGGTGGTGGCGGCGGTCCGCTGGATGCGCACTACATGTTCCAGGCCGAGGACGGGCACTACATCTACATCAACAATCGCGGCTACATGCGCCGTATCGGGGCAGACCCGGCAGACCAGGTCCGGCGCGAGGTTGGCCCGGTGAACGCCGATGGCAGCTTCAGCCAGGAGTTCATCTCCGGCTCGAACGACCAGGTGCCGCTGCGCATGCGTACCTCGCCGTTCTTTGATGCCCCGGTGAACAGTCCGCACGCCTGGATGAACAGCACCCTGTTCATCGGTCACGGCCTGCGGATGGTCGATCCCGACCGCACCATCTTTACTTACTACGAGGTGTTGTGATGGAGCGGATGTCCGTAGCTGCCGACCGCGGCGAAGAATTTGTCGCTGACCTGGGCTTCGAGCCTGCCTTCACCGTCACGCTGGAATATGCGCCGGCGGAGCGGTTTCATTCCCCGCGCGGGGACCGCATCTTCAAGCGGATCGACGGCGGCACCATTTCCGGCCGGATAAACGGCACGGTCTACCCTGACGGTGCCGGCGAATACTCGCTGGGCCGCGAGGACGGCGTGATCGACGTCGACGGCCACGTGTTGCTGCGCGACGACAGCGAGCAGGGCGAATGGCTTTACTTGCGCAATATCGGTTACCGGCGGCCCGACGGCTATTACCGGGTCACCAGCTGGGTCGACGCCGACGTGCGCGGCCAGCACGACTGGGTACAGGGCCTGTTCTTCATCGGCGTGGGCCGCCCCGCTGCTGACGGGCGCAGCATCACCATCACCTACTACGAAGTGACCTGAGCGAGCCCGGGGGAGAGGAATGACAATGAAGACCTTCACAACGGCCCCGCGGTGGCTGAACCGGCTGGCCCCGGCAGCTGTCCTGCTGGCAGCAGCGGGCCTTGCCGGCTGCGCGGGTGAGGCCGGACAGGAAGACACGGCCGATGCCGAGCAAGCACAGGCCTGCGACGCCCAATGCCTTGAAGCGATTGCCGACCAGTACCGGGCGGCATACCTGGCGCACGATCCATCGCGGGCTCCCTTCGCGGGGATCGTGCGCTACACGGAAAACAATATCGCCATGCCCTTTCCCGACGGGACCTGGGACACGGTGACCGAAGAGGTTGGCCCGGCGCTGACCCTGTCCGATCCTGAACTGGGCACCGTTGCCGTCTTCACCGCGATCCGTCAGCGCGAGATCCCCGGCTTCCTGGCCATTCGCCTGAAGGTGGAAAGCGGCGAGATTACCGAAGCCGAACATATCATCTCGACAAGTCGCAACCTCAGCAGCCCGCCGACACCAATCGGCGAGGTGGACGAATATGTGCACGAGCCGAATATCGACCAGGTCGTGCCCGAAGGAGAGCGCCTGTCGCGCCAGGAGCTGGCGGCCCATGCCAACGGCTACTTCGATACCCTGCAGCAGAACGACGGCGAGATCCGCGGCACCTGCTTCCATCCCGAAGCGACACGGCGCGAAAACGGCCTGCTGTTCACTGACATCCTGGGTGGCTTCGAATCCGGTCGCTACCTGTTCAACAACCGCGTTCGCCGCGACGTCATACTGATCGACGAAGTTCGCCAAGTCGCTCTTGCGAGGGGGTTTATCGATCACAAGGGTGTGCTCGACGGCTACACGTTGACCGATGGCACCCCTGCCACTTCCATCTTCCAAGAGCCGCAAAGCTGGGGTCTTCTGGAGATGTTCAAGGTTGAAGACGGCTGCATCTCGGCCGTCGTCGCAACGTTCTACCAGGCGCCGTACTACTCGTCCTCGCCTTGGGGAGAGCCGGTCGTCGATTGGTCAGACAATGAAGAATGAAAAATCACAAATAGAGGGAGCGTTTAACATGAGCACAGTTTCTACAAGACTGTTCAGGGGGTCGGCACTGGCGCTAAGTGCGTCCGTCCTTGCCCTGGCAAGCAACCCTGCCATGGCGCAGGATGAGTCGGCCGACGAGGAACAGCCGCGCAACGTCATCATCGTGACGGCGCAGTTCCGCGAGCAGGCCCTGCAGGATACGCCGCTGGCGATCACCGCGGTGACTGCAGAGGAACTGCAGGCCCGCAGCCAGACCGACCTTGCCACCATCGCCGACAGCGCGCCGAACGTGCAGATCCGTCCGCAGACGGCCGCCTTCGGTCCCTCGGTGACGGCCTCG